>JALWLD010000133.1 GCA_027081115.1 Sulfurovum sp. | reverse complement strand
CTCCAGTGTCCAAAATCCAGTCTATGCTAAAAATGCTTGCCTAGGGTGCCATTCACATAAGCTAAATGAGAACAATGTCACCATCTTTCATGCCATGAAAAAAGATCAAGACTCTCTTGGGTGTATCCACTGTCACATGTCTGAAGTAGAAGGCGGGGTAGAGAAGATGGACAAGCGTACACGTGGGCATCATGCAAGTCATCGTTTTTTAGGTATACATGATAAGGATTTTAGGCAAACAGGTGTTGATATCAATATTAGTGTCAACAAAGAGACTATCATGATAGCATTGGATAACAAGATGGGACATCCTCTCATCATTCAGCCAGCACGGGTGAAATATCTAGTAGTGAAACTCATGCGAGATAAAAAAGAGATATGGAAAAATTATGAAAAAGATCAAAGAGATAAAGACAAGATGGGATGTGATAAAATATTACTTGCCGATGGGGTCAATGCGGATAATAGCTGCTGAGACAGGTTATGCTGTGAAGACAGTGCGGGATGTTTTGAGAGGCTATAGAAGGAATGAAAAGATAGTCAAGGCGGCTTTGCGTCTTGCCAGAGAGAATAAAAAGCGCGGGCTTGTAAATGTACTTTACTTACAGCCTGAAGAACTTATTAGCGAAAACCAATAAAAAAATATCAACAATGGAACTTGTACACAAACAGTTCGGGACAATAAGGGCAGAGATAAAACCAGATGGTAGTATCTGGTTTGTTGCAAAAGATGTCTGCAATGCTTTAGGACTTTCCGATGTTTCAATGTCCCTAAAAAAATTAGATGATGACGAAAAGCTGATACAAAAAATATTTGTATCAGGTCAGAGAAGGGATGTTTGGATGATTAATGAGAGTGGCTTGTATGCCTTGATATTGAGAAGCAATAAGCCAGAGGCAAAGAAGTTTCGCAAGTGGGTCACGAATGAGGTATTACCGGCGTTGCGTAAGCAGGGGTATTATGAGATTTCGCAGGGGCTAAATGAAGGGGGAGATGATGTAAAGGTAATAATTGGTGTAATGCGACCGGCAGAGCGGCGAGAGTTAGCGCGCCGGTTGTATAATGCCGGGGTTGAACTGAGCCGGATAAGCCGGATAGTGGGTGTATCTGTGCAGACTTTGAAGCAGTGGGAACGTACGGCGCTGTTTAGTTTCCGTAATCCGCTGGATGGGCGAGGCGGTTTGACAGATAAGCTTCTGGATGTTATTCTGGAGGCAGAGCCAAAGAAGGTAAGAGTTAAGCTATTTGAGATATACAAAGAGCTTTTCTGGTAAAATCTAAAACGTTCTGTTAGATGTTAGAATGGGCAGCGTGGTTAAGCTGGTTACTTGGTATCAAGTTAGTGCTTGACCTGGTAGTAATTGAGCTGATTGGCGGCGGGGAGATGCTGCCCGGAATTATAATTCAAACAGTTCTAACAAAGGTTCTGAAAGGCAGCATTAAGCTGGCAGAGAATTGGACTCTGTAATCAGGTCCCCGCCGCTGGTATATTTGAGAATCCCGGGCTGAGTCCCGGGCGATATTGCGCGGTAGTGTAATGGTAGCACGCAGGTCTCATAAGCCTGAGGTCCGGGTTCGAATCCCGGCTGCGCAACTAATAAAACATTCAATTTTCACAAAGCATTGATAAAGGATAATTAAACAATGGAAATCAAGCTATACAACATAAACGGTTATGACTTTGTGCCTGCCGAAGTATTAAAAGAGTTTGTAAATGATGCAACATTAAGGCAAAGGCTTGCGAGAGCGCGCAAGCGTATAAGTGGGGATTTTGAACGTGATTTAAAGGGGATAAAGTTTTTCAACATAGAGAATCCATACCGCAAAGGCAGGGACGATTCAAAACGATTGGTAGCTATTGACAGCTTGCCTGATGAACTTAGGCAGAAGGTATTAGAAGC
>JALWLD010000132.1 GCA_027081115.1 Sulfurovum sp. | reverse complement strand
GATCGTGCCGGAATTGTCGGAGAGGACGGTGAGACCCATCAAGGGGTTTTTGATATCAGTTTTTTACGTGCCATACCCAATATGACGCTTCTTGCACCGCGTGATGAAAAGTCGATGCATCAGGCCGTCGGTTTTGCTGCTGAATTTGCTACGCCATGTGCCCTGCGTTATCCGCGTGGTAGTTTTAGTGATGTTGAACTTCCTGAGTCACAGCCCTTTAGTTTAGGAAAATCACAATTGCTAATATCACATGAGAGTAATACACTTTTCATTGGTTATGGTAATGGTGTGGGACGTGCCAAAGAGACGATGGAGCTAATTGATAAAAAGATTTCACTCTTAGATTTGCGTTTTGTAAAACCACTCGATCGTGAGATGCTTTTGCAGATGAGTCGGCATCATAAACAGTGGTACATTTTTAGTGATTCTGCTAAAATGGGTGGCGTTGGAAGCGCCATTTTAGAGTTTTTAAGTGATGAAAATATTACTGATGTTAACGTGGTGACCTTTGAGTATATTGATGCATTCATTACCCATGGAAATACAGCGTTAGTTGAAGAGTCACTAGGGCTGCTTCCAGAGCAATTGGCTAAACGTATTAAGTAGTAGGGGTTCTCATTACTCCCATAAAGAGAATCTGTCCACTCATAGTATCTTTGATAAAAAAGATAAACGGTCTGTTGATATTAAAAACAATAGGTTCTTCTGGAGGTTTTGTGACATTAGCATCTATGACAACCGTAGCAGCAACCGCTTCAGTCCCTTTTTCATCAACTTTAATAGAAGCTTTGTGTAAAACAGAATCTATTTTTAGTGTAGTATTTGACAGGTTGCTAAAGTCCGCATTATCTAAAAAAGGTTGGTTCATCCCCAGCATTTTTAGATACTTCTTGATATTGTAAAGAGGGGTACTAAACTCAAACTTTGGCATTTTTAGTACTATGTTTTTAGAGGTCATACTCTCTTGAGTCTGTTGATAGATGCTCTCTATGTTATGTATGGTATTGCTAAACGCTCCTTCATCCGGAAGTATAATGAGCATTGAGCTTCTGTTTGTTCTGTAAGGCAAATTTATTGCTTGGTAGTTGTCTGTCTTTAAGTATTTATAGTATAACTCTCTTTGATTCATAAAAGCGATCTCACTAGTAGAACCATCTTCTGCTGTAAACGTAGCATTTTTGGTATCACCTTCATAAAACTCAGATAACCATTGTCCTTTAAAATAAACCGCATTGGTAAGTACAAGGAGTGTTGTGTCATCAATTTCTCCTTTAGGGATTATATCTTTAATGCGTTCATGGGTTTTTTCTTCTACCCAATTATTTATAGCGACTCTTGATGCTTCTGTTTGGTTAATATAGTCTAATGTTCTGACTTTAGCGCCATAGTTGATTTTGATGGTATCGAGGTAGCTATCTAAAACAGGAAAATTTTTTCGTGGCCACATTGCGTTTGCTACTTCAAAAGTGTAGTTTTCATTATCTTGCTTTAAGTGCAGGTCTAAACCATTGAAACTGTTATGGAGTTGTTCTTCATGCTCAATCTCAAAGTTTAACACAGAAGCCATCTCTGTTTTAGTCTGTCCATTTGCCCCGGCATAAACCACTGCTAAAGCTTCAGAGATACTATAAGGAGAGAAAAATATATTGCCCGTCTCGTCATCATAAAGTTTGTCAAATAGAGTAAAGGCAAATTGGTTGTTATTGTCTGCGAGAGTTAGCAACTCGTTATCACTCACTTCAGGTGCAAGATTTCTTGCTAGATTGGACTCTAGGGTAGTGATGTCTATGTTACTATTGGTATCATTCTTACTATCTTCTGTACACCCTGTCAGTAATATAAAAGATAAACCTATAGGTAAGAGTACGGCAGTGATGCTTTTCATTTTTCTTTCCTTTTTAT
>JALWLD010000131.1 GCA_027081115.1 Sulfurovum sp. | reverse complement strand
ATAAAGATAGGGTTATTTACTTTTTCTTATAATTTTCTCTCCTTTTACTTATATAGTAATAAAAGTGTATTATACATATAATTTAATTTTATATTAGTTATAAGTAGTAGTTAATATTATTTTAAGTTAAGTATCGTATAATTTCATATTATCAGGTATATAACTTGAAATAATTGATTAAGGAATAATTATATGAAAAAATTAATACTTTTAACATTGGTAAGTACATTTGCAATGAGTGGTTTTTTTAATGGTGAAGAAATGGCTAAAGAGAAAGCACAAAAAGAAGAAGCATCAAGACTTTGTAAAATTTATACAGAAAAAACAGAAAAATATAAAGCAAATATGAGACATGATGACTTTGCACAAGCAACACTTGCAAACTATGTAAGAATTGAAAATAAATACTGTGGAAAAAAAAGTCACAGCTAAATAAATAAAGGGTTTACGGTCTGTAAACCCTCACATTCTTCGCATCTTGGGCATCACGTAAATACTGTGCATGTAGCTGAGACATTATCCCCTTTTCACAGTAGAGTAGGTACTCTTTTTCTTTTGGTAACTTTATAAACTCAGATTTGAGTCTATGAAAGGGTATCTTTATGCTTTTACAACTTGTTTCTATACATTCATCTTCTGTGCGTATATCTATCACTACCATCGTATCATCAAGTTCACTGACGACTTCTATGACTGTGTTATTTGTCACATCATCAAGGATGTCATCTACATTTATACTTACAGCATCTTCAACAGCTTTGTCTAAAACTGTATAGTCAAAACGTTTTGCTTCACGTTCCATGCGTTTGTATGACCCATGGGTAATGGGGTTTTTAGAGATAACACCACAGTACTCAGGCATACTCTCTGCAAATCTACGTGTTCCTATGGCATTTGCCATATCGATAATCTCGGGTTTATTCATCGTTGCCAATGGACGTAAGATGAGTTTATTGGTCACTTGGTCTATGAGTGCAAGGTTACGCAGTGTCTGGCTAGATACCTGTGCGACTGACTCACCTGTGAGTAGGGCATCTATCTCCATCTCATCGGCTACTTTCTCAGCAGCTAAAAGCATAAGCCGTTTAAGGGTTACTCCCATGTAAGTCTCATGTGTAGAAGCAAAGATTTCAGTGAGTACATCATCAAAAGGTATAGAGATAAACCTTACTTTATGTGAAGAGCCAAACTTGCTCCAAAGGTAAAGGGCTACTTGCTTTACCCCTATCTCATGTGCCACACCTCCAAGGTTGAAGAAGATGAAGTGTGTTTTTATACCTCGTTTCATAGTAAGGTAAGAGGCAATAGTAGAGTCAAAACCACCTGACATCAAAGAGAGTATGTCACCTTGTGTACCTAAAGGAAAGCCAGCAAGTCCTACGTATTTGGTGGTGATTATATTTAGTTGGTTGTTAAGTAGCTCTATACGTATGGTTACTTCAGGGTTATGAAGATCTACACCATTACTAGGGTAGGTAGCGAGCATGTATCCTCCCACTGTTTGTTCTAGATGGGTTGAGCGAAAGTCATGTGTCCCCGAACGTTTCGCACGTACGACAAAAGTTTTACCCTTTATCTTATGATGCATCACTTCTCCTACTTTGACTTTAATCTCATCGAGGGTATTCATCTGGTCAAACTGTAAGGCTTCAAGGACTTGTTCTATACCTGGAGTATCTAAGAGGAGTTGCCTAACTTCTACTATAAACTCTAGGGGAGTGACTACTTCTATCTTGTCTGAAAACTTTCGTACATTGATATCGTTAGAAAAACGTTCTAACATTTTTAAAAGATTGTTATAGAGTTGCCCTACCATCTGACGTTTAGCAGAAGAACCTTTAACCATAATTTCAGGAAAGAGTTTGAGTATAAATTTTTGTGTGTTAGAAGTTTGGTTTTTCAC
>JALWLD010000130.1 GCA_027081115.1 Sulfurovum sp. | reverse complement strand
CCGAGACAATCCAAGTACTCCTGCACTTGCTGAGTGTGAACAGTATGTTGTTACGCTAGCACTCGATGCTGTCAAGCAGGCGTCTAAAGCCTACTATAAAGATGCCTTGGGAAGAGAAGATATTACGTACCCTTGTGCCGATACACCGATGAGTCTTTCGTCTATAAAAGAGAGTATTGCTCTGCATAACATACAGACACTCAAAGCCCTCACCCACTACACCAAAGCAGGCTACCAAGATAGCTCTTGTCATGAGGCACTGAGTGAACTGCTTATGGTGCATCAAAAAGAACTCGAAGTTGAGAAAGAGAGTGTATCTGAACTGCCAGACATACCATTTAGGCAGATGGATGCCAAACAGAAAATAGTCGCTATCAACAAAGCCATAGACAAATCAGTACGTCAATTCCTCATTATGGATGGGGGAGATATAGAGATACTTGATGTCAAAGAGAATGGCAATCAAATAGATGTATATGTGCGTTACTTAGGCGCATGTAGCGGCTGTGCAAGTTCAAGCACAGGGACACTCTTTGCCATAGAAACTGCACTCAAAGAAGAACTAGATGAGCAAATTAGGGTTATACCCATCTAGTGACAATCAACAGAGGTGACTTAGCTCACCTCTATTTTAGAAACTACATCCAAGCCAAATCCAGCAAGTCCAACAAATTCGGTATCTACATTTGTCGTAAGCAGGTTAATGTTTTTGATACCCAAATCTTTAAGTATCTGAGCCCCTACCCCAAACTCTTTGGCTTGTTCGTGAGAGATGACTTTGGTATCTAGGAAGATGAGTGTACCACCGTTGTTTTTAAGGTACTCTATGGAGTTGTTAAGTGCTGAAAAGCGTTTGTCATCAAGCACCAAGCAGATGTCTGTACCGATGTTATGAAACTTCACATTGGCAGTCTCTCTGTTTTTGTAGAACTGAATGACTGTATGTTTACGGTCTAGGTGGTCACAGTAGGTGATTTTCTCTACTTTTATACCACGAAGTTCCGTCTCTTCTTCGTCTATACGTTTAACAAGCTGTTCATTGGCAAGTCTGTACTCTACAATGTCAGAGATGTAGACGATGCAAAGGTCATGCTTTTTTGCAAAGACTTCCAGATCATCCATACGTGCCATAGTCCCGTCATCTTTGATAATTTCACAAATCACCGCTGCAGGTGCAAGACCAGCAAGTTTACAAAGATCTACAGAGCCTTCTGTATGCCCAGTACGAACAAGTACTCCCCCATCTTTAGCGATGAGTGGGAAAATATGCCCAGGACGTACAAAGTCAGAAGCCACCGTTTGAGGACTCGCAAGCTTGCTTATACAGTCATCACGCTCTGCTGCAGAGATACCTGTCTCTGCATTGGTAGAGTCTATCGATACTGTAAACGCTGTTTCATGGTTTGAAACATTATTACTTACCATAGGAAGTAGGTCTAATTTTGTAGCTATCTCTTTAGTCACAGGAGTACAGATGAGTCCTCTGGCTTCTTTTGCCATAAAGTTAACCATATCTGGGGTAGAAAATGTCGCAGCATAGACAAGGTCACCCTCGTTTTCTCTGTCCTCATCATCCATCATAATGACCATACGACCTCTTTTGGTCTCTTCTATCGCTTTTTCTACGCGTTTTATTGCTTCACTTGACATAAAAATCCTCTGATATTCTCTATATTATATTGTTGTATTATAGCGTAAAGGATGTTGGTTTTATGTTGAGATGGGATTTTTTTAAGATTTTTTGTTTGAGGATGAGATGACTGTATCTCAATTTTGTAATTAATTTAAAATTTAGTTTCTGACTCCTAAATTCGAGATATTCCCTCTTTTATTATTTTAATTTACCCTCATTTACAGGCCTTATAAAACCCATTATCTTCTCATCTGTTTCTTGTGTATCATGCAC
>JALWLD010000129.1 GCA_027081115.1 Sulfurovum sp. | reverse complement strand
ATCTTCAAACGTATATTTTTTGTTAATTAATAATCCTTCATCACTTACATCATTAATACTATTTATAACTTTAAACTCTTTATATATGTCATCTAAAAGTTGTGCTAGTTTAGAAAATTCATTAGAATTTAAATCTACATCATAACCATAATACCTGTCTATACCTTTTTTAACCCTATTCTTAAATTGTCTATGGAACTCTATAATATCAAAATAATTCGGTAAATACTCATTTAACCTGCTAACCAATAAGTCTTTCTTATCTCCTTTAGCTAATCCTAATCCCACAAATTCCAATACTCTATTGGCTATATTTAACTGTGCAGTATAATCAGCTAGTCCTTCACGAAGACATGTGTCAAATTTACTGTTAAACATAATCTCTGGGTACTTAGTGTAACAATCCATAAATCTTTTATAAGAAACTTCTAAATGCAATAGAGGATTATTTTTAATCATACTCCCTTCTGTCTGCCTATAAGTTACAAGTTGTTGATGGGTACAAATTATTTTATATCCATAACGCAATACTCGCATCCACATATCATAATCTTCTGCTTGTTTCAATGATTGATCAAAACCACCAGCTTTTTTAAATATTTCCCTAATAAACATTGGTTGATTTGCATTAAATGGACAATTTCCACCTGCTGTAATAAAATCAATATTTTTGAGCTTTACTGGCTTCGAAGCAGGTGGAACTTTACAATCCATATCAATGGAAACAGAGCCAGCATAAGTGCCAATTACTTTTTCATCATTAGTATTATCAAGAGTTTTCGCCCTTGCTTGTAGTGATTCTGGCATTATCAAATCATCTGAATCCAAAAAAGCAATATATTTCCCCTTTGCAAATCTAAGACCTGTATTTCGTGCAGCACTAAGTCCAGCATTTGCTCTATGGTTAACAAGCCTAAACCTTTTATCCATTTTTATAAACGATTTTATAACTTGTTCTGTTTTATCGGTAGAACAATCATTAACTACAATGCACTCAAAATCCTTTAATGTTTGATTTTTAACACTTTCTAAGGTCATTCCGATCAATTTTTCTACATTATATGCTGGTATAATTAAACTAACTTTCATAAATTATATCTCCTCTATTAAAACTGCATTATCTTTTTGCTCTAATATATGCCAATTTTCTTTCAATAAATATGGTATTGCTAACATACTATTGGCAGTCCAAGCACCATTTTCATCTTGCCAAGTATCATCCACACACAATTTCATTCTTATTCAACTTATCCACAACACTCTCGGTACAATCAAAATGCATCAAGTGGCACTTCTCTTCATCTATCTTTGAATCCAGAAACTTTTTATAATGCCTTAACCCTGAATGTTTCTCATAATCGGAATCATAAGCACCTACTTAATATTCAGCACCCTAGACATAATCAGCATCAACCAGCAAGCAAGCAATACAGCCCCAAAACTATTAGCCATCCCCACACTCCTGCTCTTTGGCGGGCCAGTAGGAAAATCAGGGCAGTATCCCCTCCACACCTGGCTACCAAACGCCATGGCAGGGCCAACACCAGTCTCAGCCCTCCTCCACGCAGCCACCATGGTAGCAGCAGGCGTGTACATGGTAGCGCGGCTCTATCCCCTCTTTGAAAGCGCCCCAACAACACTCAAAGCAGTAGCCCTAATAGGCGGAATAACAGCCCTCATATCAGCCCTCACAGCAACAAGCCACACAGACATCCAGAAAATAATCGCCTTTTCAACAATGTCCCAGCTCGGGTACATGTTCCTTGCCCTCGGCGTAGGCGACCAAGCAGGCGCAATGTATCATCTAACAACACACGCCTTTTTCAAAGCACTCCTCTTTCTCTCAGCAGGCTCAGTAATAACAGCCTTCCCCCACAAGCCCAATGACCTATACAATTTCAGCAATCTAAAAA
>JALWLD010000128.1 GCA_027081115.1 Sulfurovum sp. | reverse complement strand
CCTCTTGCCAATGCCATTATGTCAGCAAGTACCTCTATGCAACCTAGAGGTCCTAAACGCCCAGCCATGCGCATGATAAAGCAGTTCTATGGCTCTGAGTTTAACTCCTTTACCAAAACACAAAAAAAATTTATAGAAAAAAACCTAGGAAGTATCTATCAAATTACCCAACGTACACTCACACGTAACGGCTACCCAAGTGTCGCAGCCAGAACCCAACAACAAGGTACACAGATAGTCACCTTTTACTTACACCCAAATGGGAAGATTACAGGGCTAAAACTCAAAAAACGTGTAGGCTATGCATCCTTAGATAAGAACACATTAAAAGTCATACGCATCGCCTACAAAGACTACCCTCGTCCTAAGACAAAAACAAAAATAACTTTTTATGTGGAATATAGTCTATTCTAAATATTCCTTTAGTATAATACCCATCATCTATAAGGTTTAAAATGAGACATCTCGTGCGTAAACTAGGACACTTTCAGCTTATGTTGCTTATAACGCTATCTGCTGTTATCTCTGCCGAAGTGCTTGCTTATATTGTTATTAAAATTTTTTCGTTCCCTTATCTTATCCCTGCAACACCTGTAGTGACTTTTTTAGTCACTGTTATATCAGCACCCTTTATCTCATGGCCTATTCTTGAATTACTCTTTTCTCTTGATAAAATGGAACAAAAAATGAATGATTTGGCAACCTATGATTCTATGACCAAATTACTAAGTAGGCAGGCATTTTTCAAGCGCTCTCTCGCCTTGCATGATAGCTTCAAAAATCCTCTTAAACCTTATTCTGTAGCTATAATTGATATTGATAACTTTAAATCTATCAATGATACCTATGGGCATGCCGATGGAGATAAAGTATTGATTCATTTTGGTGCACTTATATCTAGTACACTTGATTCTAACTATATTATAGGACGTATTGGAGGAGAAGAGTTTGCTGTCTTATCTCATATAAATATACAGACGATGGAAAAAGAAATGGAAAAATTACATCATGCACTTGTAAAATCTAAAATACCTTATCAAGATAAGTATATTGAGTATACACTGAGTATCGGTATATTTGAAAATAAAACACCTGATGTACTGAGTTTTGATGAAGCATTATCACAAGCTGATAGTGCCTTATATCAAGCAAAAATTACAGGTAAAAACCAATCTATACTATTTTCTAAAAAAACATCAAACTTAAGAACTAGAAAATAGTTACATTTCGTTTTTCATTAGCTCCTCTACCACCTCAACCGTCCCCTGTATGAGTAATGGATTGCGTTCTACATCTAGCCATTGGATTATCTCTTTCATCTCATCTTCACGCATTACTGTACAGCCTGCTGTGGGTACTTTTTTGATGTGTATAAAGATACATGACCCTGCACCCCTCACTGCCCCTGCTTCATCTATGTGGTTGTGGTTTACCACTATGCCGTACTTGTAGTAGTCTTTGGCAAAACGCATGTGCTCAAAACTTTTGTAGTCTACTTTTACTTTTTTACTCTCTACTATCTTGTTGTAAAATTTTGACTTAACATCGTCTACACAGTGGTCTGTACTTTTGTAGACTTCATAAGGGTAGTCCACGACAAAAGGGAAGTACCCAAAAGCTTGCTTGAGAGAGAAAATGCCTGCAGGTGCTTTACCATCTCCCTCTTTTTTAATGATTTTGGCATCTTTGGGGATGGTGTGTAGTCCTATACCCCAGCCTAAGCCATTACGTCCTAACTTGATATCTATTTGCTTACCTACTTTATGCCAGTGGTCACCTTCGTTTTTGTAGCGTTGTAGAGAACCGTTTGGTGTAGACCAGTTTTTAGTACTCACTACTATGAGTTGTTTCGTATCAGGTATCTGTGCACAGGCACTAAGTGTCAATAAAACAGAAAGTAGTAAACTTTTTCTCATTGTGTTATAATC
>JALWLD010000127.1 GCA_027081115.1 Sulfurovum sp. | reverse complement strand
GTTGTCAAAGAGGTAGTCAAAAAGCTCTTCCGTGATTTTCATAAGATCCAGATAGGTTTTATATGCCCAGTAGAATTCAATCATGGTGAATTCAGGGTTATGGGTATGGTCCATTCCTTCGTTTCGGAAGTTTCTGTTTATTTCAAAAACAGCTTCCATCCCACCGACAATAAGACGTTTGAGATAAAGCTCAGGTGCAATACGCAAATAGCGTTCTACATCTAGTGCATTGTGATGTGTAACAAATGGTTTGGCATTGGCTCCACCAGGGATGGGATGCATCATAGGTGTTTCTACTTCTAGGAACATTTTATCTTCAAAGAATCTTCTTACCATAGAGACGATCCTTGAACGCATCTCAAAGTTCTTTTTTACTTCAGGGTTCATAATCATGTCAAGGTAACGCTGACGATATCGCATCTCATGGTCTGTTAAACCATGGAACTTCTCAGGCAGAGGAGAAATTGCTTTGGAGATGATTCTCATCTCTTTACAGTGTAAAGTAAGCTCCCCTGTCTGTGTTACAAAAGGATACCCTGTTGCTTCAATGATATCACCCACTTCAAAAAGCTTTTTAGCAACATTGTTGTAAAAGCCTTCTGCTAAGTCATCTCTGTTATAGTAGATCTGTACCAGGCCGTCTGCATCTTCAATTTTGGCAAAAGCAGCTTTTCCCATAATACGGATAAATTTTAGCCTACCTGTAAGTGAGTAGCTTCTGTTTTCATCTTTTTTCTCTAGAGCATCTTGAGACTTAATATCTTCACACTCTGTTAAAAATTGTGTGGAAGGTGTCCCTTTTTTGATCTGGTTTGGGTAAGGGTTGATTCCCTCTTCTCTTAGTTTTTCTGTCTTTTTGATTCGTTCTTGAATATATTGATTTTCAAATATCAAGGTCTCTCCTGTACTGTATTATTGGTTTTGGCATTTTTCACACAAACCAACGATCTTCATGGTATGGTCTGTCATTTTAAAGTTGAACTTGGCAGCAATCTCTTCTTGTTGTTTTTCTATGGTTTCATCAAAAAATTCAATAATGTCTCCACAGACCGTACAGATAAGATGATCATGGTGAGTTTTAAGTCCAAGCTCATATTTTTTTCCTTGTGCTCCAAATGAGATGGATGAAGCGATACCTTCATTCTCGAGAAGTGATAAGGTCCTGTATACAGTGGCAATACCTATATTGATATTGGGATTCTCTTTTTTGAGAAGCATATAGATATCTTCCGGGGTATAGTGCTCATTGTTTTCATAAAGAAACTGCAAGATGAGTTCACGCTGTTTGGTAAATTTAAGCGTGTTATTTTTAAGCAGGGCTTTAAATTTTTCTAAGAGGAGTGGATAGGTAATCATACGGTGCCTTAGTCTGTTTGGATACTGCTGTTTTGCTCAGAAAGACTTATTGATGTATTGACATCCTCTTTACTCTCTAAATTGGCTACACTTTTTAATACATCGGTGGCATTGCTGTTTTCAAAACCCAAGTCTTTCGGGTTGAGATGAATAATACTTGATCCTACTGCTTTGAGGTAAGGGTAAAGTACAGAACTTTGAACATATTTTTCAAAATTATCTTTGACAAGATTGACATTGGAAAGTGCAGTGACAATGAGTGCGAAAATGAGGAAGTATTTTCCTCCTCCTGCAACAAAACCAAGAAAACGATTTAAAAAGCCAAGTCCACTGGCAGAAGTGAGTTTGGAAAAAATGGAACCCAGTATGGTAGCACCCAACCATACGATAATGAGAATAGAGAGAAAACCAATAAGTTTAAGAAGTGCAGCATTTTCAATGTGCATAAAGGTATTGTTTATAAAGTCTGCAGCATCAGTGTATAGTCGTGAAGCAAAGTAGACACCCCCTACAAGACCTACAAGTCCAAATACCTCTTTAATGAACCCATTCATGAAGCCTTTTATAGCTAATATTAGTACTATTGAAGCAATAGTGACATCAAAATAGTTAAAGTCGACCATTGAAAAGTTTTCCATAGTTCCCTCTTGATTCTATAATTTTTTCGTATTGTATCTATAAATAGTCATAAAAATGCTTGTATTACTTTACGACAGCTTTTGAAAGCTCTTCTGGCTTGTTTGCATATTGTAGTGCAACATCACGTGATATTTTACCATCTCTAATGAATTTAACCAGTGCCTGTGTCTGTGTAGTCATACCTGTACCTTCTTGACCCAATTGCATTTGAGAATAGATCTGGTGTACTTTATCTTCACGGATAAGGTTTGCAATAGCGTGGTTGGTTACGAGTATCTCTGACGCAGCCACACGTCCACCACCAAGTTTTGGAAGGAGTGCCTGTGCAATGACTGCAACCAGTGAAGTAGAGATCATGGCTCTAATCTGTGGTTGTTCATCTCCGGTAAATACATCAATAATACGGTTGATAGTACCTGGTGCAGAAGAGGTGTGCAAGGTTCCAAATACAAGGTGACCTGTCTCAGCTGCAGTCAATGCAGCCTCAATGGTCTCTTTATCTCTCATCTCCCCGATCAAGATGATGTCCGGATCCTGTCTCATAGCATACTTGAGTGCGATAGCAAAGCTTTTTGTGTCCTCTCCTACCCCTCTGTGTGAAAAGACACACTTTTTATTACGGTGAATGAATTCCACAGGATCCTCAACTGTTACTACGTGTTTTTGTTCATGCAGGTTGATCTCATTGAGCATGGCAGCCAGTGTGGTTGATTTACCTGAACCTGTAGGCCCTGTAACCAAAATAAGCCCTTTTTCTCTTTTGATAAGTTTTTTGTAGACTTCCGGTGCACCAAGGTCATCCAGTGAGGGGACATCAATAGGAATGGTTCTGAATGCCGCTGCCGTCTCGCCTAAAGTACGGTAGTAGTTGGCTCTGAATCGTCCGATTCCAGGAAGTAAAAGTGCAAAGTCAAGTTCATCATTCTCTTCAAACTGCTGTTTTTGTTTTTCTGTAATCAAAGAGTAACACATCTCTTCAATATCATCTCCCGTAAGTTGAGGAAGATTGACAGGTTTGAGTGCACCATCCAGTCTGATTTGGGGTTCGGTTCGGCTTACAAGGTGCAAGTCTGATGCGCCGTGTGTGACCACACTTTGAAGAAGTTTTTTAATGTCGAAGTTTGCCATGGTTTTCCTTTGTTACCTTGTTGATTTTTCTAAATATTCACTTTCATTATAACCAACTATCATATTATTTTCAAATGTAACGACCGTTCTTTTGATTTTATAATTATCTTAAGCATTAAGTAACAGGTTTACTCAATGATCGCAGGCACAATAAAGAAGTCATCTTTTGTTTGAGGTGCGTGTGAAAGAATCTCTTTTGCAATAGTGTTGGCTTCACGTGGTTTGTCTTCTCGAAGGGGTGTACCACCTTCTAGTGTTGAAAAAGAAGCTGAAAGATTTTCCGTATCAAGTTCATTCAGGTTGTCAATATACCCAAGAATGTCAGTCAGTTGTCCCATGACTTCTTCTTTTTTTGAATCATCAATACGTAGATGAGAAAGTTTTTCGAGTTTTTCTAAAAGGGTGTTATCTATTTGCACGTTTTACCTTTATATGCTTAAGTTGTTACTTGTATCATTATATATTAATTTGGTTTAAGATATAACTACATATAGAAATAGTTACAAGGATAATACAATGATGCAAAAATTAGATATGAGTTCTCCGGAATTTTTAAAAGAGTTGGAAAAAACCAAAAAATTTACCGATAAAGTGATCAAGCAGTTTGGTTGGGAATATCACCCGATGGAAGATGTAAATGAAGGTGTTATCATGGGTCTTGCAAGACATAAGGTATTGTATGGCAAAAGATTCTGTCCATGTTTTATGGTAGACCCTGATCCGGTAAATGAAGGTAAGTTTGTTTCTGCTGATGATCGTGTATGTCCATGCCCACCTGCTATTGAAAAAGAGATCCCTGAAGAGGGTAAATGTCACTGTGGTATTTTCTGTACACCAGAATATGTTGCTGAGCAGGCACAAAAAACGATGGAATCTCTATAAAATAAACTCGGTATAATACGCGATTATTTTACTCAAAGGGGAGAAAAATGCAAAAATTATTAGATCAGGCAGATGTCAATTCACAAGAGTTATCAGAGTTACTGGATGCTAGAGCCAAAGGTGATGTAGATTTTATCTTAATCGATGTACGTGAACAGTATGAATATGATGCAGGTCATATTAAAGGGGTGGATATGTTGAAACCTACGTCAAGTTTTCAGACTTGGGCAGAAGAGATATTTAATGACCATCAAGATAAGAACATTATCTTTACCTGTCGTACAGGTTCTAGAAGCGGACAGGTGCAAAATGTATTTAGAAGCAACGGACACAACAAAGCGATCAATCACTATGGTGGGATCGTAACATATAGTGGCGAAACAGAAAGATAATATGAACGTTGTTGACCTTCTTTTAAAACTACTCAGTTTTGAGTCCATTACACCGGACGATGCAGGCTCATTAGCTTATATTGAGTCTTATCTTGAAGGTTATGAAGCGATATATATCAATAAAGAAGGGGTTAAAAACCTTTTTCTTACTAAAAAATTCTCTGAAGGTGAACATCTCTGTTTTGCCGGACATGTTGATGTGGTACCTGCAGGCTCTTCCTGGGAAAGCAATCCTTTTGTGCCGCTTATTAAAGAGGGGCGTATTTATGCACGGGGTACACAAGATATGAAGTCTGGTGTGGCTGCTTTTGTACAGGTACTCAAAGATACAGAAAACTTTCAAGGTAGACTCTCCGTACTTTTAACTTCCGATGAAGAGGGTGATGCAGAGTTTGGTACAGTGATTATGCTGGAACACCTTAAAGATATAGGATTACTTCCTGATTATTGTATTGTAGCCGAGCCAACGTGTGAAACTGAATTTGGGGATGCTATTAAGATAGGTCGTAGAGGGTCCATTAACGGATTTTTGACCATTCAGGGGAGACAGGGACATGCGGCTTATCCTGAAAAAGCGATCAACCCGGTTCATCAGATAGCACCGCTACTCGATAAAATCGCCGGAGTGAATCTTGACAATGGGGATGATGACTTTGCTCCTAGTCAAATGGTGATTACCGATATTCGTGGTGGTATGGAAGTAACTAATGTGACACCGGGTGAACTGAAGATCATGTTTAATGTGAGAAACTCCACTAAAACTACACAAGAAGAGATTAAACTACATATTGCAAAGATATTTGAAGGCTTGAACTATAGCTTGAGGCTTACACAAGGTTCCTACCCATTTGTAACTAAAAGAGATTCTAAAATAGTGAAAAAACTCTCTAAGAGTATTGAGGATATTACTGGCTGTAATACAAAGCTCTCTACTGCGGGTGGCACTTCAGATGCAAGATTTATGGGTGCTTTTGGTATTGATGTTGTGGAGTTTGGTGTGATTAACGATACAATTCATGCACCCAATGAATCTACAACGATAAAAGAGGTAGAATTACTCTATTGGGTTTTTAAAGATACTGTGACACATTTTTCCAGATAAAAGGAGTCCATTTGAAAAAAATATTAATATTCCTACTGTTTATCACAGTCATACTTACTGCTGAGGTTACATGGCAAAAAGAGGTTCCAGTTGCATTTGACCTTGCCAAAAAAGAGCATAAAATAGTAATGGTTTTTATTGAAGGTGAAAACTGTCGATGGTGTAAAAAGATGAAGCATCGTATCTTGAGTGATGAAAAGGTTGAGAAGAGATTACAACCCTATACCCTGCTTAAAGTAATGCGTGAAAATAAAGAAGCAGCAAAACTTCTGCCTGAAATACAGGGAGTACCTACTATTTTCTTTATGGATGCAGAGAAAAATATTTTGCAAGAGGTCATAGGATATTTTGATGTGGATGATTTTATCTCCTATATTGACAGTGTAGAAAAAAAAGTAAAAAAGTAAATTTCAGTGTTCTCTAGACCATCCCTGAAAGAGTATGCTATGGCAAGACTGGTGACTATATCGGTCAGCATATTTCTACTTTTCTCTTTTCTTCTTCTGGCGCTCATAGATGACAATAAAGCTTCATGGATGGCCATCTTTCTTTTGGCATTGGCTTTTTCTGTGTTTGTTTTTGCTATTTACCGAGTGACAGCACGTATGCAGAGTGAACTCATTATCATCTCTACTTATTTGAAAAATCTTGAAAGTACCGATAAAATCGATTATGATGCACATTTTTTTACACAAGAGTTTGAAGATATCAATAAAAACCTTATTGAAGTGCTGAATTCTGCGAAAAAAAGAGAAGAGATAAAGCAGCGTTACAATGCCAAACTAAAATTGAAAAACAGACAGCGTGCTGATATGATCTCGGCTATTGCACATGAGTTCCGAAACCCCATTGCATCTATTATGGGGTACTCTCAAACATTGCAGGAAGACCCTCATATTCCCAAGCCATTACAAGAGAAATTTTTAACAAAAATTTATAATAATGGTAACAAAATAGAGGCTTTGCTTTCACGTCTTATCTTGTGGAATAAATTTGAGAGTGGTGAAGCGACACTGCATAAAAGCAGTTTTGATATTTACAGCCTCATTGAAGAGGTAAAACGTGTTATTGAAGAGAAGTACAAAGAGAGAGAAATTGTAGTAAGAGGGGAATCCACTATGATCTATGCAGATCGTACACTGATGGATGTTGTACTGAAGAACCTTATAGAAAATGCATTGAAATATTCCAAAGAGGAGATTTTGGTTGAGATCTCTGAGGGAATTGTTTCTGTAACAGACAAAGGAGTAGGTATTGGCAAAAATGATGTCAGTAATGTGACCAAAAAATTCTACCGATCCGGTACGCACTCCTGGGATAATTCCATGGGACTTGGACTCTCTATTGTTAAAACAATACTCTCTTTGCATCAGAGTAAACTTGAAATCAACTCAGAGCTTGATGTGGGCTCAACTTTCTCTTTTGCTCTTCCTTCTTCACGTTCAGATAATGGCTCATCGAAAGTTTAGAATTTAGCGTATTTTCTACTCTACAGGTATATATGCATACCCAGTATTTTGTCTGTCAATCAGTCCAATAGTCGAGTTGGGGATAATTTTGACAAAATTATATATATCTTTTGTCTTAAGCTTGTTTCTTGGCATAGCCGCACCACACATTAGGAACTCAACATCATAATTTTTGACCATAGATGCTATACGCTTAGCCAGATCTTTATGTCTCTTTATGAGTGTAAGATCATTTTTAAATATACTGTGTTTGGGGTCTTTTGTAAAAAACCTGTAGGCATCACCATGAATCACGACGGTAACATCAAGTTCTTTTAAAGTACTTTCATAATGTGCTTTGTTAACAACGATTCCTTTGAGTATGTTGCGCTCAAATTTCTCAAGATTTTTTGTTGTAAGGTCATACACCACTTTTACCGTATTTTCTTCTGCCTGAAGCAGATGCATACTCATAATGAGTAGTAACAGAAACATCTTTCTCATTTTATATCCTTTTATAATATATGATATGTAATTGACACTATAGTAGCAGTAGTGTGTAAAAGAAGTGTAAAAATATTTGAAGTGACCTTAAGCACAAATATAGTGTTTGTTTCGTAGCATTAGCTTGATGAAACAATTAAATAAAATCTCTTTGTGGCTTATCTTCTTTGTCCTGGTCATACTTTTGGCATCGGTTTTTTTCTTTTTTACAAAAAGTGAAAAAGACCGGTTGGCACGATTGAGTGATCATGTGACAAGTAATTTTGAAGCTGGTCTTGCTTATGAAATGTCTGACCTTCTTTCCTTCTCTTTGGCATTGGCTGAAGATGGTGGACTGAAGAATGCTCTGAGTTCAGGTAATGAAATCAAAGGTCATGAAATATTGACACGTATTACACAGCGTTTTAAAAAATATACACATCTTAAATCCTTACGTATACAGGTATTGACATTGGACTTCTTTATTTTTTCACGAAGCTGGGATGAGGGATATGAAGGGATGCCTATCTGGTGGTTCCGTGATGACCTTAGAAAATTGGAGACCAATAAAAAACCCAAAGTAGGTATGGAGGTGGGAAGGTTGCTTACTTTTAAAGCGACTATCCCTATCTATAGCGGTAAAAAACTATTGGGTTATCTGGAAGTTATTAAATTTGTGGATGAGTTTGCTGAAAAATTGAATAAAAGAGGGATAGACCTCTTTGTCCTTATGGATGAAAAGTATTTGAAACAGGCAGAGCTAATGCAAAACTTTCCTTACTTGCATGGTTATGTGATCGCTAATCAGGCATTTAGTCCTTACTTAAAGCAAGAAATCACTATGTTGGACTGGAAGAAGCTGGAAGAAAAAAATTATATTTATATAAAAAAGAGGCTCTATATCCTGGAGCCTATGTATAATGGTGCAGGGGAAAAGATAGGGGTATATCTGCTTACTCTTTCAAAAGAAGCTTTGGATGAGTATGAAAAAAGTAACCACAGAAGATCATTCTTTACACAATTTTCAGATGAAGATATAGAACAGGTAGTAGCAAATTGGAAGCATCCTTATGGTAGTTTTAAAAGCGGATATGACAAAGACCTTATTGCTTTACTTCCAAAACTCAATAAAAAAGATAAAACGGCATTAGAAGCTGAAGCAAAAGAGATACTTCGAGAGTACAGTAAAGAGGAGCTGATAGATGTTATCCTTCAAAATAAATATAATGAAAAAAAGACCGGAGTTGTGAAATGAAAATTCTTATCTTGGAAGATGAGTCTATGCTTGCATTAAGTATGCAAGAATTTTTGGAAGACAGTGGCTATGAAGTAGACTGTTTTTCCCATTCAGAAGATGCCCATGATGCAGTATATGATAAAGTGTATGATCTTTTATTGCTTGATGTAAAGGTTATGGGTGAAAAAAATGGATTTGAAATGTTAAAGATGATGAGAGATGAGGGTATCTCTATACCTGCGATCTTTATTACTTCACTGACAGATATAGATGACCTCAGTCGTGGTTATGAGTGTGGAGCCTGTGATTATATCAGGAAGCCTTTTGATTTGGCAGAACTCAGGTTACGTGTAGAACAGGTGATTAAAATGTATTGTTTTTCATCTTCTGAAGAAATCATAGATTTGCCATATGGATATACATATAATGTTAAAAATATGAAACTTTATATTGGAGAAGAAAGTATACAACTTGCCAAAACTGAAGCTAAAATCCTGGAACTGCTTATTAAACAGCGGGGCAATGTAGTGAGTTATGAAATGTTCTGGGAAGAGGTCTGGGGAGAGTGGGTTGATCCTACCAATATACGTGTTCAGGTCGGTACGCTACGAAAGAAGCTTAAAGAAGATTTTGTAAAAAATGTACGTGGTGTAGGATATAGCATTGCTCTTTGATGCTAAAAAATTTGCACATAAGTATGCATTGATCTATACTGCTTTACTGGCTGTGTTACTTATAGTCCCTCTACTCACCTATGTATCGATTCTTTTACAGATAGATGAAGCAAAAGTAAAACTGGATCTTGAATCTCAGGCACAAAAGATCATTGTTTCCATGCAGCATTATAAAAACAGTGAGAGGGTGTATCATTTCCCAAAATACAAAGAGTACAAATCTGCACTTTATACAGATGCTAAACAAAATATCTATACAGACCTTGATTTTGAACCGGAGAGTTTTGTAGAAGGTTTTCATCATCAGGGAGACCATTACTATTATATCTATCCGTTACCTGATGGATACTATTTTGGAGCAAAAGGGCTACTGGTCGCAACCCAACATACTGCAAATAGCATTTATCTTTTTGCTTTTTCCGTAATGATCGCTATTGTCATTGCACTTTTCATTTTTTCTCTTTTGCTACTGAAAAATTTTTCTGCGCCCTTTGAACGTTTGAATAATCAACTGGATGATTTTATTAAGGATTCGATGCATGAGATCAATACACCCTTGAGTATCATTAACCTCAATGCAGATCTCTTTGCCAACAAATATGGTGAAAACAAATACCTCTGGCGTATTAAAGCTGCTTCAAAAACTTTGGCGACCATTTATAATGATATGGAATATTTGATCAAGCAGGGGCGAGTTGAACATAAGAAGAAATATATTGATATGAGTAAATTTATCCAGGAGAGAACAGACTATTTTCAGGAAGTTGCCAATCTTAAAAGTATTACTTTACATATCGATATTGCTTCTGATGTGTACTATACCTGTTCGAAAACAAAACTACAGCGTATTGTAGACAATACAATCTCCAATGCAATCAAATACAGTCATGACAATACAAATGTCAATATCTTTTTAAAATGTCTTTCTGATGGCCGTATTATATTTTCTGTTGAGGACCATGGTGTAGGTATAGAAAGCACTGAAAAGATTTTTTCTCGATACTACAGGGAAAATGAGGCTAAAGGGGGTTTTGGTATTGGTCTTAATATTGTTAAACAGATTACTGAAGAAGAGAATATTACCATCAACGTATCCTCATTATTGGATAAAGGAACGACATTTACCTACACTTTTCCCAATAAATAATTTTTTTATAAAACAAAATTAAAATTTTTACACTTCTTTTACACTTCTAGGATATGATGCCTTCATAACAATATTAAAAGGAGTATAAATGCAAAGAAAAATCAAACTTGTCACCATCGCTGCAATATTGATCTCATCAACATCATTTGTGGTTGCAGCTGATTTGACAAAAGCATACGAGATGCCAGATGCAAGTAAATTGATAGAGAAAGACAAACTTGCTAAAGCAACAAAGTACACCATGCCTAAAGGCTGTGTGAGTACAGATGCCGCATCTATTGCAAGAGGAGAATTCATTTTTCATAATTTAAATGGAAAAAAAGCCAAAGGAACACCACCTAAAGGCCTTGTGAAGTTTGTTGAGAAAAAAGGTAAAGACGGTAAAGTAAAAAAGAAAGCAAAACAGTATGGTAACTGTGTTGCCTGTCATAATATCGAGGGTGCAAAAGGCGGAGGAAACATTGGTCCTGACTTGACTAACTATAAAGCAACATTTATGGATTCTAAAGTTAGAGATAATGCTTTTGTATTTCAAAAGATCGCAGATCCGCGTATAGATAATCCCAACACACACATGACAGTGAATTTGACAACAAAACTCTTTACTGAGCAAGAGATTTGTGATCTTGCATCATATGTTGTTGCCGAAAAAAAGTAAAAATTAAAAGGAAAATAGAGAATGAAAAGAAGAAATTTTATTAAAAGTATGATGGTTGTATCTGCAGTTGCTGTTACCCCAGTTGTACTGATGGCAAAAGAGGAAGCAAAAGCGAAAAAGAAAGGCCCGAACGATCTTACAGTGGAAGCTGCCATGAATGCTATTACAGGTGGGAAAGAGGCAAAAGAGAGTGACAAAATTAAACTGACAGTACCCGAGATAGCAGAGAACGGTGCAGTTGTTCCTGTGAAAGTACAAGTAGATCACCCGATGGAAGAGTCGAACTATGTGAAAGCAATTCATGTACTCAATACAAAAAATGGTAATGCAAGATGTGTAGATGTCATGTTGACACCGGCAAATGGAAAGGGTTATTTTGCAACCAGAGTAAAGCTTGGTAGTACACAGGATATCGTAGCCTTGGTGGAATTAAGTGATGGAACATTTATCAAGACCAGTAAAAGCGTTAAAGTAACGATTGGTGGATGTGGTTGATATTTTCAACTTCAAGAGACAAAAAATACAAATAATTTTTAAATTTTATAAAGGATAAGAGATGGCAGAAGCAAGAAAATCAATGGTGAAGATCAAACCTAAAAAGTATAAAACAGGAGATATCGTAAAAGTAGATTTTATCGTTATTCATCCTATGGATACAGGTTTGGTTAAAGATAAAAAAACAGGCAAGATTAAGCCGGCACATTATATTGACAATATAACATTCAGTTTTGATGGTAAACCGTTCACCACGATGAAAGTATGGGAGACAGTATCTACAAATCCTTATTTTTCTGTAAACTTCAAAGTTCCGGGAAAAGGAAAGATTACAGTCGACTATACAGACAATACTGGTGAGAAAAACTCTAAGAGTAAAAAACTTAAGCCGAAGGATTAATGATGAAAAGAGTCTTACTTCCCATTGCTCTTTTGGTGACTTTTGCAACTGCAGGTGAGCAGTTTGCTATGAGTGATGCTGACAGAGCAATGTACAAAGAGATGTTAGAGAACAATCCTGCCGATATCTATGTTGAAGAGGGTGGGGAATTATTTGAGGAGAATCTTGGCGGAGAAGAAGCCTTGGCAAAATTTTTAGGTATCAGTGAAAAAGAGCTACCTAAGTATATTGCAGGTTTTCCAAGATATATCAAAAAACTCGACAATGTTGTCGGTATAGATCAGGTACTTCAGGCAATGCAGGTTGAACAGGGTAAAAAAAAGTACAAACTTAAAAGCGGCAAAATGTTTTCTATGCTGGCTTATGTGAAATCATTGGCAAATGACGAACAATTCACAATCGATATTAATGCAGATAAACATATCAAAGCTTCATATGATCTTGGTAAAGAAACATTTGAAACTGCCAGAGGTGGTAGAGGATTGTCATGTTTGTCTTGTCACAGTAAAGATATTGTCGGGCAGGTACTCAGAACACAACCGCTTCCTGATCTAGGTGAAGCAGGTGCAGGTGCAACCTGGCCGGCATACCGTATGACAAAGTCAAGTCTAAGAACACTTCAAAGAAGGTTTCAGGGATGTATGAAAAATGCATTGCTTAAAGTAATACCGATTGGTTCTAAAGAGATGGTTGGTCTTGAAGTGTATGTTTCAACTTTGTCGCAAGAGAAGAAAAAAGCCATTGCTATTCCTGGTTTAAAAAGATAAGGGGATATAATGGATATTAATAGACGAGATTTCCTTCAAATTGCTGCTGCGCTTGGTTTGCTGGGTGCAACAGGCGGAACAAATTTATTTGCGGGTGAATTAGGTAAAGAGCGTATCAAGAAACTGAGTTTTTCTGACGTAGTTGATTTTGAAGCAAAGGGTAAGGCAACGATCTTACATATTTGTGATCTACATGCACATATCAAACCTTTATACTGGAGAGAACCTTCTACTCTGATCTCTGCTAAAAACCTGGTTGGAACACCAGGGTTTATTTGTGGAGACAGTTTTGAAAGTTATTATGGTATAAAACCTGGTTCATTGGATCAGTATTTTGATACTTTCAATAACTTTGAAACACTTGCTGAAAAGTTTGGAAAAATGGGTGGGATAGCCCATATGAAACCTATTATTGACCATGTGAAAAAAGAGAGAGGTGAGAAAAATGTTCTCCTTTTAGACTCTGGTGATACATGGCAGGGAACAGCAGTTGCTCTTAAAACAGACGGTGCAGCTATAGTAGAAGCACAGAATTATCTGGGTGTTGATGTGATGGTCGGACACTGGGAATTTACTTATGGTAAAGAGAGAGTGATGGAGCTTATCAAGATGCTTGACGGAGAGTTTATTTCTCAAAATGTTATCGATAATGACCCATTCTCTGATGACTTTGAAGAGCTGATCTTCCCTCCTTATACGATCAAGGAAATAGGTGGTGCAAAGATAGGTATAATTGGTCAATCCTTCCCATTCACTTCTACAGCTAATCCTAAGAAGTTTACAGAAGGTTGGAGTTTTGCACTTAGACATGAATCTCTTCAAGAGTTCATTAATGAACTGCGTAACGAGAAGAAAGTAGATTGTATTGTTGTTTTAAGTCATGATGGTTTCTCTGTAGACCAGGAGTTGGCAAAAAAAGTAAAAGGTGTTGATTTCATTTTATCCGGGCATACACATGACCCTAGTCCAAAACCAATTATTGTGGATGATACAGTAATTTTGATTTCTGGAAGTCATGGTAAATATGTCGGTAGACTTGATATTGATATTAAAGATAAAAAAGTTGCAGGATACAACTTTAAGTTAATGCCGGTTGCTTCAAACTTGATTCCGGCAGATAAAGCAGGTGAAGATCTTGTAGCCAAGTCATATAAACCATTTGATGATGAATTGAATGAAGTACTGGGTACAACCAAAGGGCTTCTCTATAAAAGAGATACTTTCTATTCAACGTTTGATGCATTGATCGGCCAAGCGATTCAGGAAGAGATGGGGTCAGATATTGTATTTACACCGGGATATAGATGGGGAACAACCCTTATTCCAGGAGATAAGATATTGAAAGACAATGTCTATGAAATGACAGCAATTACCTATCCTGAAGTCTATACGTTTGATCTTAAAGGTAAAGTCATTGCCAATCTTATGGAAGATATTGCCGATAATGTATTCAATGAAAACCCTTTGCTTCAGCAGGGTGGTGATATGAGTCGTTTAACAGGAGCCAGTTATAGTATTAAAGTAGCAGCCAAATCTGGAGAGAGAATTTCAAATTTCATGATTGGTGGTAAGCCTATTAACTTAAACAAGACCTACAAAGTGTCATCATGGGGAGGAAATCT
The DNA here is from genome assembly GCA_027081115.1 of Sulfurovum sp. Classification (GTDB taxonomy): domain Bacteria; phylum Campylobacterota; class Campylobacteria; order Campylobacterales; family Sulfurovaceae; genus Sulfurovum. The sequence continues at coordinate 16,157 of JALWLD010000127.1, read as the reverse complement.
GCAAAATGCAGGAGAGAATCTTGATGAGAAAAAAATACGAGCAGTTTATGAAGTAGTCAGTGATTATATTCGTAAACAAAAGGTAATAGATATTCCAATGAAATCCAATGTGAAAGTATTGGATTATGATTGTGGATGTCCGGCTAAAGGTGCCAAGTGCTAATCAAAAATTAAAAACCGTGCCTCGACTCTTTTGTCCAAAGAACATTGCCTGTCTCCTTTAAAGTAGACGGGGCACCCATGGTTGTGATAGTAAATATCACCTTTTAATTATAGCTAACTTATCTTTTTAAGAAGATGAACAAATAAAAGGAAGAGAAATGAAAGAAGGAAAAATTAAATTAGGGTTAGTGACGGCAACGTTACTACTTGGAAGTACAGCTTTGATGGCAGGTGGGGATATTGTGCCTGCAGAAGAACCAGTAAAAGAAAATGTGGTTAAAAGAACATTGAATGGTAACATGACATTGAATTACCATGTTTTACCAGGGGAAGTAGATAATATACATGACCTTTTTTCAGAAGGTATTTTTTATGGTCGTTTGAGATCCAATACATTTTATTGGGGATGGAAAGACACTTCTGCGGCAAATGGATTATCGAATTCTGCAGATAAAGCTATGGGGATGGGAGGAAGCCTGATTTATAAATCTGCTTCCTTGAATCATTTTAGTTTTACAATGGGATATTATGGTTCTTTGAATCCAACTTTTTGGAGACCTGATGAAGCAGATGTAGGCTTGACCAAAGCAGGGAAAGATACATTTAGCCGATATAAAGTATCTCAGACAGGACACTTTGGGATGGGTGTACTGGGCCAGGCATATTTGCAATATAATAATGGTACTGTAAATATAAAAGCAGGTCGTCAGCTATACGAATCGGTTTTTACAAAATCAAATGATACAAAAATGATCCCGAATACTTTTGATGGTGTTTCTGCTGCAGTAAAGATTGCTCCTAAAACAAAAGCAAGAGTTGCTTGGTTTGGTAAGCAAAAGCTAAGAGACCACGAAGATGCTCATGATGTTATTACTTTTAAAGATGTTAATGGTGAATCTTGGAATAACAATGATGATGCGGGTAAACATAGAGGATTAAGTTATGACAACTTTATTGCTGCGGGTGAAGATCCAGATCACGATATGTATCTTGCAGATATCACAACAAAATATATTAAAAACCTGAAACTTACAGGAAGTTATCTTCAGATTCCTGGTGTAGTAAAGGATTTTGTTATTGAAGCACATTATAAGATACCACTTTCGGATACTGGATGGGCAGTAAGACCGGGTATTCGTCACTTTATGCAGTTTGATGATGGTGGTGGAGCTGTTGCGGGAGACAGTAATGCACTGGGTGCATCACTTATAGGCTATGATCCAAGTGTAAACGGTTCATTGGATTCAAGTCTTTTCAATGCCAGACTGGATGTGTTAATGCCAGATAAAAAAGGTTTCTTTAGACTAGGGTACTCAAAAGTAGCTGATGAAGCAGATATTGTTGCTGCATGGAGAGGCTTCCCTACAGGTGGATTTACAAGAGCTATGGCACAGTATAACTGGTACTCCAATACGGAAACATTTATGGTAAGAGCAGTCTATAAATTTAATCCTATGTGGAAAGCAAGTATTCGTTATGCAGTACAGGATTTTGATGATAATAAAGCAGTACCTTCTGATTCTAATGTCATCCATATAGATACTTGGACAAACATTACACCCGACCTTCAGATGAGAATGCGTTATGGTCATGTTTCTGCGGATGATACAACACAAAGTGTAATTGATCCAACTACGTTTAAAACAGATTGGTCATATGATGAATTCCGTTTAGAATTCAACTATATGTTTTAAGATCTGATATGAAAAGTATTGTCTCTGTTTTTCTATTATCTTTTTCTCTACAGGCTTTTGAGTACAATCTTGTACCTCAAAAGCTTATGAAAGATGTCTATTGTTTTTTTGGAAAACCTGAAAGTATCAGTAAAGAGAATGGCGGCAATATGGTCAATACATGTTTTGTTCAAACAAAGGAAGGGTTTGTTGTCATAGACAGTGGTCCAACTTTTTCTTATGCATCTCAGGCGTATGAACAAATGCAAAATATAGCAAAACTTCCAGTAAAGTATGTTATCAATACCCATGATCATGATGATCATTGGTTAGGCAATAGTTTTTATAAAAATAAGGGTGCTTTGCTCATTGGTCCCAAGACCTATGAGCAAAATATCCAGCAGGATATGGCTACTAGAATGGAAAATAGTGTTACAAAAGAGACCTATACCGGTACGAAAGTAGTAAAACTAAACACTGTGGTAAAAGAGAACTACACATTTAGCCTGGGAGATACAGAATTTCATATTATGCAATTGGTTAAACAGGCACACACCAAAGGGGATCTTGTGGTTTATATACCCAAAAAAAAGGTACTCTTTGCAGGTGACCTGGTATTTAACGACAGAATAAGTTCTTTGCGTGATGGCTCAATTATAGGTTCTCTTAAAGCATTGGAATTGATAGACAGTCTACATCCAAAGGTGATTGTAGGTGGGCATGGTTATAGAACAGACAGTAATGCAACATTGGTATTTAAAGTGTATCTTACTACAATGAAAAAGCAGATACAGGAGGCATTGGAGAATGATATTTCGATTGATGAGATCAGTAAAAAAGTTCAAATGCCGGAATATAGAAAAATGAAACTTTATGATATCTTGCATCGCAGAAATGTATTTGATGCGTATCGTGAACTTGAATTGTATGATGAGGATGAATAGAAAGTGTTAGTATTGAAAAGAAGTATACAGGTTTGTCTCACTTTGTTATTTTTTGCAAATTGTTCGTTTGCAAATGAAGGTGAAAAAGTATATCAGGCAAAATGTGTATCATGTCATGAAAGCTATATTCCTATGACGAAGCTCATGGAAAATTTTGTTGAGCGGAAAAACACACTTTTGCACTTAAAAGCACCTACATTAAATCAACTCTCCTATCGTTTAAAACAACAGATAGGTGACCCCAAAGGTGATGAAGAGATACATCGGATGGAAGTAAGTGCCTTTATAAGTGATTACCTTAATAACCCTGATAAACAGAAAACAGTCTGCTTGCGGGATGTGATACAGTATTTTGATACTATGCCAAGTATGAAAGGTCAGATTTCTGAAGAAGAAATAGAAGCAGTCTCTGAATATATTTATGACTTTGATAAAAAGATTGTAGCCAAGAAGGGTGTTAAACATGAATTGTTTGATACCGCACTTCAAAAAGCACAAAAAAACGATAAGATAATCATCCTAAAAGTGATGACAGAACATTGTCATTTTTGTAAAAAAATGGATCGTGAAGTTATGGTAGATGATCAGGTGGTAAAAGCATTACAGAAAGACTTTGTGCTTGTTCAGGTTGATATTACGAAAAATGCTCTTCCCCTGGGACTTACTGCAGAACTGACACCGTCATTCTTTTTTATTGATAAAAATAAAAATATTCTCCAGAAAATTGTAGGTTCCTGGAATGTTGAAGATTTTTTGGAAATTCTTAAAAAAGTAAATATGCAAAAAGGAGTGAAAAAATGAGAAGTATTTTAACAACTTTTGTTTTTCTAATCTGTTTTTTAAGTGCAGAAACAGAATTTGCAGATCCAAAACCTTCTTTGGAAAATCCTCGTAAATTTGTTTTTCCCATTACGAAAAGTGATAGACATGAGATCAATCATGTTCTGAGTTCTGCAAATAATGTGATTAAGTTTTACGGACCTGAAAAGGTAGAAGTGGTCATTGTAGCTTATTCCAAAGGTATAGAGTCAGTGATGAACCATAGAGACCTTGAGATCAAAAAACGAGTGGAAGCACTGATGACCTATGAGGTGGAGTTTATCGCCTGTGGCAATACTATGAAAACATTGGAAATTGACAAGTCAGAGTTAATTGATGATGTTGAGATAGTTACTGCAGGTATTGTAGAACTCATTGAGCGTCAATTACGCGGATATATTTATATCCGACCTTAACCCAATTTAATACAAAGGAATACAAAATGAAACAAATAATCAAAGGTTTACTCCTCGTCGCAGTGCTGTTTACCGGATCTATGGCAAAAGAGGCGATACAAGATATTCAGGTATTTACAGCAGATAATAGTGATGGAAAAATTACACCTGAAACCATTGAGGCAGCATTCAAAAAGGTCGGTTTTTATATTTCAGCTAACAGAGATATGAATGGGCCATTTAAAAAACAGTTTAAAGAGACAACATTTGATGTGTATAATCTTTTTACTTTCTTCAGTAAAGAGGTCAATCTTGAATTGATCAAAACATATCCACAAATAGGACTTTTTGCTCCTATGAGTATGTCAATCTATACAAGAAAAGGTGCAAAGACAATTTCAGTCTCTTCTTTAAGCCCTGAGGCAATGGCAAAGATCATGAACATACCAACAGATAACAAGTCTTTGGTAAAAGTAGGGGAAATGGTAAATGAGGCATTGAAACTTGCTCTTCCTGGTGGTTCTTTTGAAACACTTCCTTACACGGTACAAAAAGCTACAGCTCCTTTGGTGACTTCGTATAAAACTGAACTGGATGAAGATGACATTGATGCTGCAAAAGAGGATTTTCAAATGGAATTTGAAGGTACATTGGCAACAAGCGGCTTTGTCATGGCAGGATTTAATGCTCTAGGTGCTGATTTTAAAGAGAAGAATTTCAATGAATATGATTTTTATGATGTCTATTCCATCTGTAAATTACCTGTCATCTATACTGTGGCAAAAAAGTATCCTGAAGCAGGTGCATTTGCTCCTTGTTCATTGATCATGTATAAAAAGAAAAATGAAAAAGAGATGAATGTAGCATTTCCTAGTGTATATAACTGGATCTCTTCTATGGATATCAATGATAAAGCCTCTTTAGATGTATTACTTGAAGCACAAAAAAGTATGGAGACTATCTTAAGCGAATTGACGGAATAAAAAACAGGGTACATTATTTGTGACAAATGTTATAAATAATGCACCTCTCCATAACTTAAAAATATAGTAATTATTACTAAAAAATATAAGATAAGATTTTTAACAAATTAACTGAGACTAAATAACTCTCAATAACATTGAATTATTTTATTAGCTGTATGAGTTATACTGAAGTATGACCGTTATATGTCCTTAAATAGGGCATTTCCCTTCAAGTTTTGACGAAAAAAAAACTTATTTTCTAAAAATCATTTAGAGTTAATTCTAGTTACAATACAATAAAGACATATTCAAAATTGTAAATCGTAACAGATTTGCAGTCGTGATAATAACTATCGAGGAGTAAATATGAAACTAGGTTTCTTAGTTGACCTTAACCTATGTATGGGTTGTAAAGGTTGTGAGATCGCTTGTAAAGTGGAAAATGAAGTACCACTCAGCTCTTGGCGTCTACGTGTAAAATATATTGATATCGGGGTATTCCCAGATACATCAAGATCTTTTACACCATTACGTTGTAACCACTGTGAAAATGCGCCATGTGAGCGTATCTGTCCTGTATCTGCACTACATTATCTTGAAAATGGTATCGTGAATGTCGATAGCGCAAGATGTATCGGTTGTGCAGGTTGTATGATGGCTTGTCCTTATGGTGCGATCTATATGGATCCTGAAACAAATACTGCTGATAAATGTACCTACTGTGCACACAGAATTGAGTCTGGTATGATGCCTGCCTGTGTGGTTGCATGTCCTGTTGAAGCAAATATCTTTGGTGATGTTGAAGATGACCATAGTAATATTTCACTCTATATTATGGAGCACCAGGGTGGTGTTCAGGTTAGAAAACCTGAAAAGCATACAGACCCTAAACACTACTATGTAGGTGGTGGTTCTCAGACACTTGATCCTTTAGCACACCAGAGAATCGAAGGGTACAGCCTCTTTAACAACATTACACATCTTGATGCCGTAGGTGACAAAAATCACGGTGTATTAGATAGATTCCTGGCACCGTTTACAGGGCATAAGCATTACGATAACAAAAGTTTCATGAACTTTGATAACGATGCTAAAGCACATGAATCACACGAAGAAGAGGGAGGTCACTAAGATGGTAGAACACGGAATTCACGCAACACAAGCTGTTGTAACATTGGACGTTGCACTTCCAGGTATTATCTGGGGTTGGATGATCACATTGAACATGTGGGCAAAAAGTATCGGTACAGGTGTAGTACTTGTTGGTGCATTTTTGCTTTATAGACATAAGAAAGAAGAGATGCCTAACTTGAGATGGTTGATGCCATTGATCTCATTTATAGCATTGAATGTATTCTTGCTCTTTACATTGACTGACCTTCACCAGCCGTATAGAATGATCAATATCTTCTTACACCCGCATTGGACTTCAGCAATTACTGTAGGTGCATGGATGGCATCTCTCTTTACAGGGCTTATCATGGTACTGACACTTATCGGTGGTTTTGATGCATTTCCTGACTTTAGAAAAACATGTCCAGTAGCTAAAAAAGTAAGAGGGATCTCTCCATTTTATGAGAAAGTATTCCCATTTGTAGTTTTCTTGGCGATCCCTGTGACATTGTATACAGCGATCATTATGGCTGAATCAAGTGCCAGAGAGTTATGGCAGGCACCTGCTGAAGTTATGCAGATGATGTGGGCAGCATTCATGGCGGGTTCATCTGCATTGATCCTGATTTCATCAAGCTGGAGCAAAGAGGCCAGACGTGATCTTGCTTTGGTACTTGCCATTGCAACTTTCTTCTCTTTTATGATGTATATGGGTGAGTATTTCTTCTCATTCAAATCATCTGAAGCTGAAGCAACATTGGCTTACGTACATGCAGGAGGAGAGTATAATGTCGAATTCTGGTTCGGTATGGTACTTGGATTTATCATCCCATTCTTCTTAGCAGTAAGCAATATGAAGAGTGATAATAAAACGCTGCTTAGATTTGCAGCAATCTTGGCATTGGTAGGACTATACATGGCAAAAGATGTATGGCTTAAAATACCACAAATGCTACCGTTGAGTTAAGGAGTAAATGAATGACAAAATCAATGAATAATGAACAACCTACTTTTGTAGAGAGTAGAAGAACGTTTTTAAAAGGTACAGCGTACTCAGTAGCAGGTGCAACACTTGCTGCAGGTGTATTTAAAACTGTAGCTGATACCCCTGCCGTAGCAGAAGGTAAGTTTACACCGACACCGGAAACACTTTCATTCTACCCGCCGCTTGAAGAGTGGGATAGCTTTACTGAGCTTGATGGTGATGACTGGAAACGCGGAGGTACATCTAGAAACGGTGTACGCTCTGAGACAAATCCTGATGGTATCAAAGCTACTGAGTACATGCTTGTACCAACAGCATGTTCAAACTGTGAAGCTTCATGTGGTCTGACTGCATGGGTTGACCTTTCTACTTACAAAGCAGGTGGACAACTTGCAGTACGTAAATATATGGGTAACCCGCTTCATTCAGGAAGTCGGGGTAGAAACTGTGCGAAGGGTTATGCAACACAATCACAAATGTATGATCCCGACAGAATCCCTTTCCCACTTATGAGAGCTCCAGGTTCTAAAAGGGGTGAAGGTAAATGGGTAAGAACTACCTGGGATGAGGCTATGGCCAAAATCGGTAAGAAGATGCATGATACACTAAAGTCTGGTGATGAAATGTCTCGCAAATCGATCATGTATCACGTAGGTCGTCCAAATGAAAATGGTTTCGGACACCGTATCCCACACTCAATGGGTTGTGACGGATATGACTCTCATACAAACATCTGTTCTGCAGGTGCAAGAGAGGGTACGATCCAGTGGACAAACGATGACAGAAACTCACCGGATTGGTCTAATGCTAAATTGATCTTCCTTCAGTCGTCTCACGCAGCAGATGCAGGTCACTACTTCCAGCAGGCAGCAGGACGTATTGCAGATGCACGTAAAAAGGGTGCAAAACTTGTTGTTATGGATCCACGTTTGTCTAACTCCGCTGGTATGGCAGACCTGTGGGTACCGGTATGGCCAGGAACTGAAACGGCACTTTACCTTTATCTTGCAAATAGAATCCTCAATGAAAAAGGGATCAATGGTGAGAGCCTTGTAAACCACAATTTTGTGAAAAACTGGGTAAACTGGGACAGATTAATGGCTGATAAAGAGTATCTGGCAGTACTTGTTGAGAAGAAATACATTAAAGCAGTACCACAGGGTGACAGCTATGAAGATTTCATCACAATGATTTCTGAAATGTACTCTCCATATACACTTGACTTTGTTGCAGAAGAGTGTCGTGTTGAGAAGCGTATTGTTGAAAAGCTTTACGATATGTTCATCGATGCAGGTGCAAGAGTAGCAACATACATCTGGAGAGCAGGACCAATTGGTCACAAAGGCGGATGGATGATCGCAAGATCTGCATTCCTTCCATTTGTACTTCGTGGTGCCATGGCAGGTGATAAAGGTGGGGTTGGATTACACCATTGGCATGTCATCTCTGTAAATGGTAAGGGTGATGCAGCAGCAGAAGCCGGTACAAGACCTCCAAAAGTAGATGTATGGAATGAGATTGCTTGGCCACCTGAGTATCCATTGTCAACATACGAAATGTCACATATCATGCCTCACTTGCTTCTTGATGATGCATGGAGAAAGAAATGGAATGACAAAGGATTGAATGTACCAGATAAATTGGCAGTTTGGATCCCTCGTATGTATAACCCTGTTTGGATCAACCCGGATGGATTTAGATGGATTGAAGCATTGAAGAGAGAAGACAAGATCGAAATGTCATTTAACCTCTCTCCGACATGGTCTGAGACAAACTGGTATTGTGACTTTATTCTTCCTGTAGGACTTGCTGGTGAGAGACATGACCAACACTCTGAGGCAACTGAGCCAAAAAGATGGTTGTCATTCCGTAACCCGGCACTGAGAGTTGCACTTGAAAAAATGGGTTGGAAGCCAAAAGATCCAACCAGAGCAACACTTGAAGCACATATTAAAGCCGGTCTTGGTGAAGTATGGGAAGAGGTAGAGTTCTGGGCAAATATCATGACGCATCACGTAGACCCTGATGGATCTCTCGGTGTGAGAAAGTACTGGGCTTCAAAAGAAGATCCAACCAGAGCAGTAACGATTGCAGAGTGGTACCAGGCAGCATTTGACAAGCTTCCTAACCTTAGAAAAGCAGCAAAAGCAGCATATCCTGACTCAAAGTATCCTAACTATGAGATGATGAGAGACAGAGGTACTTGGTTGGAAGAAGATAATATCTTTAAACCACAAGAGAGAGCACTTAGAAAAGAGGGTGATAAATATATCGCTCACGGACATGAGTATGATGAGTCTGATGTTGAGAAAGATGAGTTTGGAACATTGATGGTTGAAGACCATGTATATGGTGGTCAAAAAGCAATCGGTATTGAGATTGATGGTGAGATCATGCAAGGTTTCCACACGCTTTCTAAGAAACTTGAGTTCTACTCTGAGTGGTTTGCTCAGTGGAAGTGGCCAGAGTACGCTGTGCCTATCTACCCAACCAATGCGGAAGACAGAAAGAAAATGACACACGTCGTGACACAGGTACATCATGATTTTATGAAAAAAGACAATGAGTTTGCATTGAATACGGTATTTAGACTGCCGTACAATATTCATACCCGTTCAGTGAACTCCAAACACCTTATGGAGATCTCTCAGAACCACAACCCGGTTTGGATCAATGCTGAAGATGCAAAACGTCTTGGTATCAAAAGAGGTGATGCGATTAAAGTAACGATCACCGATACGGTTGAAGAGGGACTTGAGTCAGGTTATTTCATTGCTATGGCTGTACCTACTGAAGGTACAATGCCAGGTGTACTTGCTTGTTCACACCACGCAGGTAGATGGAAACTGAAAAATGCCGTTGAGATCCCAGGATTTGAGCATAAGCTTGGTGTTATGGGTCTTGGTGCTCCACTTTATGATATGACTATGGATGGTAAAGTGGGAACACTTAAGCCAACACAGGGTCTAAATGAAGGTATGCAGGCACGTAGAGATACATGGCAGTTTAAAGAGTTCAACAAAGACCTTGATAACATCTGGTGGGATGGTCTTTCAGGTTCTTGGCAGAATGCTGTTGCTCCTTCTCATCCTGATCCAATTGCGGGTAACCACGCTTGGCACCAGAAAGTAAGTATTGAGCTTGCTGGTAAAGATGATAAGATTGGTGATATTTATGTCAACTATGAAAACAATATGAAAGTATATCAGGCATGGAGAGACAAGTTAACACGTCCTCTTCAGGCAGGTGATACACTCAGAAGACCGGTTCACATGAAGAGACCGGCTGTGCCTTTGTCTAAAAAAGCATATACAGTAGAGATAAAAGGGTAATCTTTCTTCTCCATCTATATTTTCGGGCTTTGCCCGGAAATACTTTCCCCTACAATTTTCCAAATAAATAATTTGATTAAGGCTTATTTATTTTGAAAGTGGTATAGTGCCAAAATAATATATGTAGTGAAAGAGTAAGCCTATGAAACAAGATATCGAAAACCGTATTGCCATTTATGCCTTGATCTCAAGATTGATGTTGGTAGAAGTAGATGAAGCATTTTTAAATACAATTGAAAAAGATGAAGATCTTTTGGCATTTTTCCCTAACTATAAAGAGTGGTCAAAACGTAAAGAGTTTTCACAAAAAGAGTTGATAGAACAGTTTTACAATGTTGACTTTACCAATCTTTTTCTTATGCATCTGGTACCTTATGAAAGTTTCTATACAAGAGACGATCAGATGATAGAGAGTGGGGGAGATAACCCGATTGTAGAACTTTACAATGAGCTTGATTTCCGTGTACAGTTGGATGAAGCAAGAGTGGTTTCTGCAGACCATATTGGGGTAGAGCTTGAATTTATGTATATGCTCTGTACAGCAATGCAAAAAGCATTAGATGCAGAAGATGAAGTGGGTGTCTGCGAACTGCTTCAGGTACAAAGAGCATTTCTTAAAGAGCATTTGCTTGAATGGGCACCGCTTTTCCTTATCAATGCCAAAAAAGAGTCAAGAACACCACTCTACCATGATGGTGCGGAGTTGACTTTGGAGTTTTTACTTAGTGACTATGAATATATCAATGCAAAGCTGGCAGAACATTGTGCGACAGATGAGAGCGCACAAAAGTAATGAAGTTACACTTTGACCTTGCCTCATGTGTAAGAGCAACCAGTAAATTTTCAGAATGTGAAAAGTGTGTATATGCTGCACCTGGGAGTATTCGAATTGTAGAGAACATTCCCTCTTTTAAAGTGGCTACAGGCTTAGAAGCAGCAGCATGTATAGGGGCTTGTCCTACAGAAGCATTTTCTCTGTCTGATTTTTCTGTAACAGAGTTCTTTTTTAGCTTTTTAGAATCAAAGGTAAGATTGATCTCTTCCAATCTTAATGTGCCTTGTGTCTCTGTACTGAGTATTGAACACTTGATCTCATTGGCCTTGGCAAGTGAAGAAGTGATTACCATAGATCTAAATGCCTATAAAGAGGGTTCTCACCTGCTTGATCTTATAGAAGATCGTATAGAAGAGGCAAACTTTGTACTTTCATCTTTTGGAGATAAACAGCTTAATACCAATTTGAATGCTGTCCCGCATATTGAAATAGATGAAACAGCACCCGAAAAAAAGAGTGAAGAAGAAATACCATCTAGACGTGACTTCCTGCGTAAAACCACTTCGGTTAAAGGTGTGGTAGAGCATAAACAGGCTTTTGATGAAGCCGTAGATGCAGATGAGTTGCAGATTTTTGATATGGATACTTCTGTGATCGCAAAGATAAAAGATAAACATCTCCCTGATAAAAGAAAGATACTTTTTACTACGTTAAAACGGGCAGCTGTACCTGAAAATTTTGAAGTCCTAGCTCAGGAAGATGTCTCTTTTGTCTCTCAAAAATTTATTGATGATTCTTGCACCAATTGTCAGATTTGTTATCGCATCTGTCCTACAGGTGCTTTGAGTTCCAATGGTAAATTTTCGCTTATCAACTTTGATGCTATGCTTTGTGTGAAGTGTCACCTTTGTCATGATGTCTGTGAACCAAACTCCATTCAATTGCAGAGTGGATTTGAGATCAAAGAGTTCTTTGAACCGACCCAGAGAACGTTGGCAAGCTTTACGATAAAACGTTGTAATGAGTGTGGTAATAACTTTACGTATACCGGTGGTGAGCAGGCATGCCCACGCTGTATGGTAGAAGAAGAAGAGGCAATGTTCTTGCATGACAATGCCAAACGTATGAAAGGACTGGATGTATGAAACCTGAAGAGATAAAACCGGACACAGGTCTGTGTACTATATTGGGTTATAATGCCCAAACTGGTTTTGTGCGTAAGTATTTTAACAAGATCATGAAACATAATGGGTTGAATGCTACGGCTATTGCACTTAACATCACAGATGAGCATTATGATTTTACTATGCAAAATGTGGCACAGTCAAAAGTAGACAGAATGATGCTTGAAAGAGAGTTTCAAGAGAAATCTTTTCACTATTGTGATGTGTTGGATGAGGCTGCTTTGCGAGAAAAAAGAGTGGATTTTGTTGAAATAAGAGAGGGTAGAATCTATGGCTACTGTCTCGATGATAAAGCTAAAGCACTTTTTGAAAAACCGGAATTTTTGGATGATCAGATTTTGTTTGTCAGTAAAATGATGTTGATCGCAAACCGATGGTTCGATGCCAAGATAGATGTGGATGAGATTCCACTGTTGATAGATAACTAGTGATATGAGGAGAACAATATGAACGAAAATGATATTAATGATTTGAGAAATGAATTTGCACAGATGAACGAAAAGAACTTTAACGGGAACCCTGCCTTTTGTGCAGATGGTTCTTGTGAGAGTGATGAAGAGACAGACCTAAAAGATTATCCTTCGTATACGGAAGCACTTTATGCAAAGCTTATTGCACCACATGTAAGCGGTATCTATATTTCTCGTTGGGATATTAAAGAAATAGCTCTGGCAGCAGGGGACTCTATGGCGATTCACCCTAGAAAACGTATGTTTGAACTTCTTATGAAGTTTGCTACCAGCAAAGAGAATATGCAGGCTGTACTTGATGCACTTGAAAATCATATGGAAGAGAAGATTTCTATCTATCAGGAACTTATGCAGAGCTTTCCTGCTAGTACAGAGATCTTTCAAAATAAAATAGATAAAGCCCGGCATACTATGAAAATTTTCCCTCAGATCATTGAAGAGTATTTTGAATAGAATACTCTCTCTTTGGTTAACCATATTTTTAGTATAATACTACAATATCTACTATCTGAAGGCTAACTATGTCTGAAATTACGAAAGAAAATGTGTTAGCGTATCACAAAAATGGAAAAATAGGGATCGACCTGACCAAGCCTTGTGATTCTCAATATGAACTCTCTCTTGCTTATACTCCCGGAGTAGCAATCCCCTGTCTTGAAATTGCCAAAGATGAAAATCTCTCTTTTGACTATACCAACCGTGCCAATCTTGTGGCTGTCATCTCTGATGGTTCAGCTGTACTTGGTTTGGGTGATATTGGTCCTTTCGCTTCAAAGCCTGTGATGGAAGGTAAAGCGGTACTGTTTAAAAAGTTTGCCAATGTGGATGCTTTTGATATTGAGTTGGATGTACATACAGTTGAAGAGATTGTGAACACGTGTAAGGCTATTGCTCCCACTTTTGGTGGGATCAACCTAGAAGATATCAAAGCCCCCAAATGTTTTGAGATAGAACGCATTTTAAAAGAAGAACTTGATATTCCCGTTTTTCATGATGATCAGCATGGTACAGCTATTATTACTACAGCAGGTTTGATGAATGCAGTTGATTTAACAGGTAAAAAAATAGAAGAGATGAAAATTGTTGTCAATGGTGCAGGAGCAGCGGGACTCTCTTGTGCCAAAATGTACAAAGCATTGGGTGTGAAAAATATCATTCTATGTGACTCCAAAGGAGTGATTCGTACGTCAAGAGATGACTTGAATAAGTATAAAATTGAATTTGCAGTGGATACCGAAGCAAAAACACTCGATGATGTTATTAATGGTGCAGATATGTTCCTTGGACTAAGTAAAGCAGGTGCCTTGACCAAAGAGATGGTAGCCAAGATGGCACCTGAACCGATTATTTTTGCTTTGGCAAATCCTTTGCCTGAGATTTTACCTTCTGAAGTCAAAGAGGTACGTGATGATGTTATCATGGGGACAGGACGTTCAGATTTTCCTAATCAGACCAATAACGTACTTGGCTTTCCTTTTATCTTTAGGGGTGCATTGGATGTGAAAGCAAGAAAGATCACAGAAGGTATGAAAATAGCTGCGGCCAAAGCTTTGGCCGCTTTGGCAAAAGAGCCTGTGCCTTATTATGTTAAAGCTGCATACCATAATGATGATATTACTTATGGAAAAGAGCATATTATTCCTCTACCCTTTAACAAAGAGGTATTGATATGGGTCTCTTCTGCTGTGGCACAAGCGGCCTTTGATGAAGGTGTAGCACGTGTAGATACGTATGATCATGAAGCCTATAAAGAGCATTTGAGATGTTTAATTTATGGTTGTCCCGAAGATGCATAATCAATGAATTTAAAAGTCTATCTTGATCTGTATGCTCTTTTACAGAGTGATGACTCCAATAGGAGTGAGAGAAGAACCTTTGGTCTTACCCATGCAGGACTTAAAGAAAATCCTACAGTACAACTTATGGTATGGGTGGAAGAGCGACGCAGTAAACTTAAAAAACCACTTTTAAGTGATACCCTGAGCACATACCTGTACGGGATTACCCTAACGTTGGTTATCTTTGCATTTATACTTGGGGTACTTTCTGGTATTGGGCTTTTGCGCTACAATGGACACGAACCAGTTAATGTTATCTATTTTATGGCCATGGTTATTTTTGTTCCTTTGTTCACAATGACCTTAAGTCTACTTTCAATGTTAAAAGCCAACAGTGCACGAAGTATGTTAGTCCATATCTCTCCCGCATTTTGGATGGAGCGCATACTCTCTTTGTTCCCTAGCAAAATGGAAAAACAGGTACAGCGTATCTATAGTGAGTTGAAGGTCAACCCTTTACTTTTGAACTGGCTTGTCATTAAACGCTCTCAACTGCTTGCATTGGCATTTTCTTCGGGACTTCTTGTTTCACTGTTGGCAATGGTTTCAACACAAGATATTGCGTTTGCGTGGAGTACAACACTTTCTGTGTCTGCTGAATCCTTTCAACACTTTTTGCAGCAGATAGCTTTTGCATGGAGAGATCTGTTTCCTTGGGCTGTCCCTTCGGTTGAGCTTGTAGAGAAGAGTCAATACTACCGATTGGGAGAAAAGCTGGGGAAAGGGATGATAGAAGATGCAGCATTCCTTGGGGAGTGGTGGAAGTTTTTACTCTTTGCTACACTTTTTTATGCCATATTTTTACGTTTTTTGCTTTACCTTTTGGCAAGTATGGGTTTGAAAAGAGCCATTGCCCAATCTTTTAACGCATTGGAAGGAGTACCCAAACTTCTTAATGATATGAATGAACCGATTATCTCTACAGGTGCAAGAGAAGATGAAAGAATATTTGATTCTCAAGAGATGGTTTATCCACGTATGGTACATACTTTTGATACCTCTTATGATGTTGTACTGGGATGGGCCCTCGATAAAGAAAGTTGTGTGCTTATTAATGAAAGTATGCATATCATCTCGCCTACTGTTGAAGAGGTAGGGGGTGCAAACTCTCTGGATGAGGATAAAGAAGTCATTGTTAGATGTCATGGGGAGGTTTTACTCTATGTAAAGGCCTGGGAACCCCCTACTATGGATTTTATAGATTTTCTTGAACTCTTGCTTCAAAAAGCCGATAAAGTACTTGTCGCGCCACTGGGAACACAAAACAAAGGATATCTTGCAAAAGAAAAAGATCTAAATGTCTGGGCAAGAAAACTATTGACCTTGAATGCAGAAAAAGTATGGTTGAAAGTATCTGGTGTTAAAGTACCGGACAGGGAGGCACTAAATGCCGATTCGTAAAGAAACCGATTTGGATTATCCGAAATTTGCTGTAGTTGGACACCCCAATAAAGGGAAAAGTTCTATAGTCTCTTCTTTGGCGCTAGATGATTCTGTTCAGA
>JALWLD010000126.1 GCA_027081115.1 Sulfurovum sp. | reverse complement strand
CGAAGGGGCTGTGCTGGTCGTAGTATTGACCTATATTACCTGGGGATCCATCTTTGCAATGCAGGTACTACTTTTCTATCATCATCTAAAAAGCGCTGTTGAATGGTTTGAAACCCGTTATACCTTTCAATCGTTCAAGTACGAATACTACGTCTTCTACCCGATGTTTTGGGTTGCCTATGTCTTTCTGGAGTTTATTCCGAGTATCATTTACAGAGAAGATTTTTTAAAGTTCACCCCGTCAAGGGTATTGAAGGAGATGCATCAGGTTTTAAAGTAACTCATTTTTTTAGAGGTTTTGGAAAACCTCTATTGCTTTGGTGTATTGGTGTTGCCAAAGCCAAAGAAGCGTTTGATGCGCTCGCAAATGGTCATTGAGCCTGTTTCGATGCGACACACTTCGGTCTCTTCATAATCGCCTACCAGTGTCTTGATACGCTCAGGCTGCTTCTTCCCCTCGATGATGAAACGCAGCGCATTAAGGCGGATAAACCCTTCTGCATCTTTTTGGTTGTAGACATCGTCCGCTTCAAAGGTAGAGTGCTCTTCGGAGTAGAGTGAGTTCTCAGACTTACGCCCTACCACGATGACATTGCCCTTGTAGAGCTTGAGACGTACTTCACCGTTGACCTGTTCCTGTGTCGCATCGATAGCTGCCTGCATCATGCGGCGCTCCGGCGACCACCACAGCCCGTTGTAGATGAGCTTGGCATACTTTGGCATCATCTCATCTTTGGCATGTGCCTCTTCACGGTCAAGTGTGATCGACTCGATGGCACGGTGCGCTTTCAGCATAATGGTTCCGCCCGGTGTCTCGTAACATCCGCGCGCTTTCATCCCCACCATACGGTTCTCCACAATGTCGATACGCCCGATACCGTGCTTCTTGCCGTAGGTATTAAGTGTCTCAAGGATCGTCGCCGGTGTCATCTCCTCACCGTTGATCGCTACAGGGTCACCGTGCTTGTAGGTGATAGTAATATACTCAGGCTTATCCGGTGCCTCTTCAGGAGAGACAGACCAGAGCCACATATCCTCTTCAGGTTCGTTGTAGGGGTTCTCCAGCCACTCACCCTCGTAGGAGATATGCAGCAGATTCGCATCCATCGAGTAGGGCTTCGGCTTCCCTTTGCCGTCGATGTCGATGCCGTGTGCTTTTGCATATTCCAGAAGCTTCGTACGGGAGTTGAGGTCCCACTCTCTCCACGGTGCGATGACCGCGATATCCGGATCGAGTGCAAGGTATCCAAGCTCAAAACGTACCTGATCGTTTCCTTTCCCTGTCGCACCGTGAGAGACAGCATCCGCCCCGGTCTCATGCGCGATCTCTATCTGCTTCTTGGCAATAAGCGGACGTGCGATAGAGGTACCGAGCAGATACTCTCCCTCATAGATCGCATTGGCTCTGAACATCGGAAAGACGAAGTCTTTAACAAACTCTTCACGCAGGTCAAGAATGAAGATATTTTCAGGTTTGATGCCCATATCAAGCGCCTTCTGACGTGCAGGCTCTACCTCTTCACCCTGTCCCAGATCGGCAGTGAAAGTCACCACTTCACAGTTGTACTCATCCTGCAGCCACTTGAGAATGATACTCGTATCGAGTCCGCCGCTGTATGCGAGAACGGCCTTTTTGATCTCTCTTTTTGCCATGTTTCAGCCTTGTAAAAAATAATATTCCCGCGATTTTAGCGTAATTTTGGTTAAGGGTTACACAAACCCCCACTTCTTCAAAATAATATCCAGCACAGGCTTCTTGTACGCTCCTGTATGCCGAAAGATTTCATTGCCTTCGGCATCGAAAAAGATCTGGGTCGGCATCTCTTTAAGTTTGTAGATATCGCGGCTGATGATGCGCTCTTTCTGTCCGTCTATCGCATAGATCTGAAACTCCGGATGCTCTTCAAGTACCTGCGCAAAGACTTTTGACATCGCGATGCAGCTGTAGCAGTGGCTCATCCCAAATGCCAGA
>JALWLD010000125.1 GCA_027081115.1 Sulfurovum sp. | reverse complement strand
AAAGTATAAAATACAGTATCTATAATCGTTATATAAATAAAGGAGAAAAAGATGAATAATAATGGAAGAGAGTTTGACTTATGGGTTAATTCAAAAGCACCCATGAATGAGTTTGGAAATATACCTAAAAGTACAGTGACTGCGATAATAGGGGATAATACAGTAAGTCATACGATTAATGAAAATATAGATAATAATTTTCCTATATATCATGGTGATGGCGATGATGCAAAGTTTACCCCAGATGAAACAGCATCATCAAGGCTATTTATGTATATGCATGTAGATACGGATAAAGGCATAGTAAAAGATACTGTAGTAAGTAGCTTTGGTACAGAAAATCTTAAGTCACATGAGCATTCTATGGCTGACCCCTCATATTTTGCTAAAATGGAAAAAGGAACATCAGAGTATGCCAGTAGTGTTTTGGGATTTGGTTACAGTGGTGGTAATCCAGATAAAGCAGTAAAAATTGAATTAATGAAAGAGTTGCCCTCTATTAGTATTGCCCCTGATATTGATATTCAAGGACAACTTAGGTTTTCAAATCAAAAAAATGGAGATTTACTTGTTCAAGGTGAAGTAAATGGTGATGGTTTTCCTGCAACAAGTATGTTTGCACACTTTGGTGACACTAAACTTATGATAGCAAGTTGTCCCATACCTAAAGGTGGTACAGTATGGGATCTTTCAGGACCCTCTGATAAACGTATCATGAATATAAATCTTTCTATAGGGTTTAAAGGGGATACACCTGTTTCTGTAAAGGATTGGAATACGATGAAAGAGTATAGTGTGGAAGATTGGAATAAATTACATGAGAGCACACCTATGATAGAAAGTGAACATAGTAAAGATGCAATTATTGATAAAGGGGAGCCTATTTCTCAGGTAGAAGTAGAGAAAGAATTTATTGCTTCATGTTCAGGAATAGAGATAAATTTAAATGAAGAGTTACAAACAAATACCCAAGAATTTGATAGTGTAGCCAAAGCTAGTGAAATTGTGGAACAGATGAATTTACCAGTACATGATAATAGTATGGATGATACTATGGAGTTAGCATAAATTTAAGAATAATAAACTAAAGGCAAATGAAATTAACAAGTGCTGTATTAGGTATAGGATTAGTGTATATGAATGGCATTTTCTATTTACCATCACAGAGACATAGACACCCAAAGAAACCTCTCAGAGTTCTTTGGAAGAACCAAGATTACTAGAATACAAAAGACTACCCCTAAAGGTAAACCAGACATCAGAGAAGAGGAGATAGAACTCATAGAAGACAATGTCATTAAGATGCTTGAAATAGGAAACCATATCACCTATATGCCAAAAGATAGAGGAACACTTTATGTAGGATACACAAGATACCCAGACATCCCTAAAACACAAGAAGGGTACTTAAGACAAGGGCATGAGACAGAGAATGGGTTTATTCGTTTTAAGCAGAATCTTCTTACATCACCTAAAGCACAAAGAGATACACAGCCTAGACCTCCTGAGGTGTTGTATTATATTGTACCCGATAAAAATTTAGTATATATACTTAAAGAGGGAGTAAAATCAAAAGAGGGAGAGTATTTAGCACTTTTCAATGATACAGAAAGTATCATAGATTTACTAGATACAGATCCCGATAAATTTCAGGGTATGTCATTAATACTGCAAATAAATATAAAACAGATGATAGCAGACGGATATAAAGTCATTGGAAATCAAAAAGGTAAGTGGTTTACCAAAGAGATACCAAGTCAATATATATCTGTATTAAAATGATAAGGAAAGAAACAATGAAACAAACAATAAAACTACTGCTTCTACTAAGCCTATTTATGTTTACACAAGGATGTAATCAAGAAGAGAAAAAAGAAGCACCTGCAACCTTTGATAAAAATACCACAACACTTATCAATATTCATGGTAAAACAGATAAAAGATTACATTTGTATTTTTATACCATGTATAGACC
>JALWLD010000124.1 GCA_027081115.1 Sulfurovum sp. | reverse complement strand
TCTCCTTCCAAAATCATTGGAAAAAGACTCTAACAGATTCCTCTGTTTTTTAGCTTGATCTGGTCTGTAAAAACTACTCGTTTAGCAGCTTTTTACACTGCCTATTTTAGCACCGCGCGTGACATTTGTTGAGACTTTTGATGAATCCACAGATAAAGATCTTTTTTGGCATAGCCGTAGTCATCCGTACCGTCATCAAAAAAGAGATGTAGGTGGCTGCCAATATCTACCACACGGTTGATTTGTCTATTTCCCAGTGAATGCCCGACTAACTGCGTGTAATCAAACTCTTCTATCTTCTGCTTCGCCTCTTCCTTTTCCTTTCGATCGAGATACTCAGATCTCCAGGTTAAAAAAGCAACTTTGGCATCACGGTTGCCTGCAAGGATTCTCTTTCGCATACTTGCTTTGTATGCCGGTGGATTTTTTGCATTTACGGAATATTCATCAAGCCATTTTGAAAAAAGCGGATCGCTTTCTATCTCTGTCTCTGTGTCTATCTCTAACTCTGTCTCTTTCTCTTTCTCTGTCTCTGTGTCTGTCGTTACAAAATCGTTACTCTTTGTTACTTGCGCGTTACAATGTAACGATCTGACCTCTTTTTTCTGTCTGTGTTTCCTTACTCTTGCAGCCGAATCGGTTTCAGAGCCGGTCATTTCCCGCACTTGTGGAATATCGTATGTTTCCGGATCGATCTCCTGGATTAGATGCATTGATCGCATATAGATCAAGGTGGCTTCTACATTTTTATCATCCTCATCCATCTTGAGTGCAAGCTCCTGCGATAAGGTTTGTTCTATCCCTTCATATACCAAAACCCCATCTGCCTTTACCGTAAGCAGCATTAATTTCAGTAAGAACACCGTATAGGTATCTCCTCCTGCAATGCGGCGAAGTTTTTTTATGCGGGGATCAGCGAAGAAGTCTTCTTTCAATTTGAGCCAGTAGTAGCGTTT
This sequence comes from Sulfurovum sp., assembly GCA_027081115.1. GTDB lineage: Bacteria > Campylobacterota > Campylobacteria > Campylobacterales > Sulfurovaceae > Sulfurovum. The sequence goes on along the minus strand of JALWLD010000124.1, from coordinate 1,029 downwards.
TGCTGCCATGCCAAACCCCTTAGTTTTCATCTGCCAGGACGCGGGCAAGATCCGGTACAGGGAAAAGTACTCGTCTTCTTTCTTTTTTCGCCACCTTTGCAAGATCACAATCTCTTTTTAATTGCCGGTCTAAAGTAGGGATTGACAATCCCAGCAATGTGCAAACCTCTTTTTTACCGACATAGAGCCTGCCGGGGTACATCTCCATGATCATCTCTTTTGCTTCTTGATATGTCACAAATACTCCTTTAACTATATATATGATTGTATAACTATCAATATAATAGTAATTTATTAATACTTAAATTATAGTTAATTACTCACATAATAATAGTGTGCTATAATATTGATAGTAAATTATGGAGTACAATGATGAATAAAAAAGAGGTTATTGAAAAATTTTATGACACAACCGAAGCAACATACTATAGACATAAAAAACAAAATAGACCAGTTATAAAATTTATAGAAAAATACTTCACAGATGACGATCTGGAAGAATTCCTTACGACCGGTAAGGTAAGCCGTCTGGAGAGTCAAAAGATCGATGATGATTTCAAAAATCTAATCCTCGATGATCATATGCTGCACAATGTAAAATTTAAGCTGATGACCCTATCCGCCGGCACATTTAAAATGTTGGAAATTTTGCAAGATGCTTTAAAAGATATTGATCCCAATGATGATGAGTTTACGCTGGAGAACGCCAAACAACGCCTGATAGACCGGATTTATGCTGTAGAGAAAAACAGTATCTTTAAAACAAAGTCCAAAAAAGAGGGTGTTGCCCAGTGGATCAAGGATTATTTATCCAAAGCTGAAGTCTATGCTATGGTAAAATATCCACAAACAATCATTAAATTAACTTCAAACAAGGAAAAAGAATGAAAATCAAAACAATCCTAACTGCTGCTGCACTCACCATCATTACTGCCAATGCCGGCTTTTTCGATCATGACAAAGCATACTATGACAAACACCCCGAAGAGGCTCAATCCAAATTCAAACTATGCGAAAAGGGTATAGTCA
>JALWLD010000123.1 GCA_027081115.1 Sulfurovum sp. | reverse complement strand
ATGATAAACGGTGGAAGCAAATCTTGATGTGATTTCTGATATATAGTAGTTAAACTATATTTTGGAATACACTATGATAACTTTAGAACAACTAGAAACAAAACATAACTATAATTTCCCTTCTCTTTTTAAAACACTCTTTGAAGAGGGGAAACTTAACTGGATGGGTAGCTTTGAAGAGCCTTTAGAAAAAGACAAAACATGGGCAGATGACGTCTACCCAACACTTAAAGAAAATCCACCTCTTTTACTACACTCTGGTGGTTCAGACTTTGAGCTCCTTACACCAAAAGCCATACTCAATTTTGAATTCCCAGAGGTATGGGATACAGATACCCATCACTTCATACCTTTTGCCAAAACTGCTGAGGGTAATACCTATGCCTTTTATGACAACGGCACAAAAGAAACCCCTATCGTTCTCATCTGGGAAGACGATGAAGCAGAGTATGTGGCTAAAAACTTTGAAGACTTCATCTTTAGAAAAATGCTAGAAGCAGCAGACGACATAGACAAAGACGACCTCTATGCAGACTACGGCAAAGAAAATCCGATGGAACTCTACAGAGCAGACCTCAAAGCAGACTTGGAAGCTATACGCCCATATCTCAAAGACACCTATCTAAACATATTAGATGAAGCCTACAATGGTGATGTTCTTGAAACGCTCATTGCTTATGGCTTTATGGGAAGTAAACCTGTCAAGGAAGTCATTAAAGAGTTATTGGATTTTGAGTTGATGGGTGAGGTGTTTGAGCACGAAAAATAATACAAAATTACAAATACCCGTAGATCGGGGTGCCCTCACCCCGACAATAATGTGAATGAGATAAAAATTTTAATTATATGGGAATTATTGAATTCATATTTTTTTAATGATTGATAAGATGTTTATATGCAAATTGATGTCAGGGTAAGGGTACCCCGACCTACGCTCTCATGAAATTTATATATTTTTGTTATTTATAGTCCGATAGAGGTTCAACAGCTGGAGCTGATGAACGAGTTAAATTTAATTACCTATATACCATATTCCATCTTTCTTATATCCTTTTATCTTCTTCTCGGTAAGCAATTGAATGACAAGTGAATAATTACATGAATAATTTTTAGAAAATTCTTTTGCTGACATTACTTTATCTAGTGTTTTAACCTTCATTAAAATTTTATTTTCTAAAGGATTATAATTTGGATATAAAGATGATGTTACAGTCTCTATCATAAAGGAGAATATTCCTTTAATAATAAAGGAAAAAATAAAAACACCTAATAGTGGCACTATTATTGACCATATTCCATCCGAATTCCATCCAACTCGAAACAAGAAAAAAGTATTCATATCTATCTCCTACACAGCATAATACGTAGCCTTACTATGATGCACCACCAAAGCAGTAGTACTCTGCTCAGGGTGTATCTGGAAGGTTTCACTTAACTCTATCCCAAACTCTTCAGGTTTGAGTAAATCAAATATCAAACGGCTCTGCTCTAAGTCTGGACAAGCTGGGTAACCAAATGAATACCTCGCACCATGATAACGGTTCATACGCACATCTCGTAGTGAGCCTCCTTCTTTGTCTGCTATCCCTAAGTCTAGGCGTATCTGCTTATGGGCTACTTCAGCTAACGCTTCTGCGAGTTCTACAGAGAGACCGTGTACCATGTTGTACTCTAGGTATTTACCTGCATCGTAAAGTTCTTTTTCATAGGCTGCAAATTTACTCCCTGCACTCACACAGGTGATAGGCAAGATATCATGTCTGTCATGGTGGAAAAAGTCAGAGAGTGCGCGGTGAGGTTTACGTCCTTGTCTTGGAAAACTGAACTTACCTACGGCTTTGTCTTTGACCTCATCAAATGGCTCTCGTGAAGCATTTGCATCGACATTCCAGCCTTCACTTTCATCGAACACATACAACTCTTGGTCATTACTTCGAACAGGGTAGTACCCATAAATGATGGTTGGTTCAAAAAGTCCTTTGTCTACAAACTCTTTTTTAAG
>JALWLD010000122.1 GCA_027081115.1 Sulfurovum sp. | reverse complement strand
AATCCTTGAGGTAAGTTCAAGTAGATGGCTAGATAATTTTCTATCAAAGTCATATAAAAATAATATATCATCTATTGTATAGTCAGACAACCTATTTCTAAATGCTTTTACATACCCTTTAAATTTGAATATCCCTATATCTGTAATAGTAGCTCTAATCTCTTCATCACTTAGTACTTCCGACTTGTGGAGTCCATCTGTATAGAGTGAATTGATATAGCAATCAATATCTAATCTTTTATATGTATATTTCATATTTGCCTTTTTACGAAAATAAAGTATATTATTTTATCCAATCACTCTTTCATTAAAAGATGAATCAATCTTTACAATTTTTCTAGTACCGTTAGGATATAGTTTTATCATGACTCCATCTGCCATACCAGGATCCTTAATGTATGCAGGTACGCCATTACCTAAAAGCTCTTTTGTATTGTCAATCATCTCAATGCTCTCTAGGTTTTCAAAAATACTTTCTAGATCAAATTTTGTTTTTTGAGTCATTTTTCAAATTTTGTTTGACCAAAATAACCAACATAGTCAAATACGATTTCAGGATAATGCACCAAAGCATAAACTTCTATTTTTGGAAAGTATTTTTCAATAGTCGTACTTAAGTTTTGAAGTTGTCTATCTTTCATAATTCCAGGTTCAAACCCCTTAAGTCTTTCAAGAAAAGCGTCTTTCATATTTTGTGGTGTATATTTATTTTTATCTGCTGCAAGATCTCTAATTGCTTCTTTTAATAAATCTTTTTCAAAATATGTAGCTAGTCTGGAGCCTATATCATTTTCGTATTTTGATAATAGTCTTTCTTTCGCATCATATGCAGCTTTATCAATTAATAGGGAGTAGAGATCATCAATTTCATCATCTATAGAGTTTGCTTTATTTTTATCAATATCAATATTTAATCCGAGTTCGTAAATCTTTCTGCGAATGGCACTAATAGAGTTTCTCTGTTTCCATCCGCTAATTGTAGTTTTTGCTACACCTAGTTTTTCACCTAATTCCTGAGATGTACCTACCTTGTAATATCTTTTTAGCTTATCAATTAATTCACTTGCTTCATTCATTAAGTATCCTAATACCTCAATAGTTTTCAAAATTATACCATTAAATATCAAAATTGTGAATAAACTACTATAAAAACTCAAAAGTTTTCAAAAGTACTTGCATAACTAATCTATAATTCGCTATTATTACTCATTATGAATACAAAGGAGTACTAATGACTTACAATGAAGCAAAAACAATGATTACAGAGATGTTCCCAGGACGGCTATATATTGGAAAAAAAGAACTATGTACCTTAATGTCCACTTCAATACCAACCTTAGATAGAAGATTAGCAGCAGATACACCTATTGCTAAAATAGCTAAAAAAGAGAGAAGAAGAGTATTGTTTGCTATTCCAGATCTTGCAAAAATTTTAGCAGATGATATACAAGAGGTAAGTTGAAATGTCAAAACTTGTAAAAGATTACGCTTTAGGCTTTACCCAAGTACCAAATTATATTATCGATAAAGATAAGAGACTTTCATGGAAGGCAAAAGGATTATACTTGTATTTGGTAAGCAGACCTGATGGCTGGGATTATTATGTTCAAGATATTATAAACAGATCAAAAGATGGAAAAGATGCAGTTAAATCTGGTCTTAAAGAACTTGAAGAATATGGTTATCTAAAAAGAGAAAAAGTACAAAATGAAAAAGGGCAATTTGGAAAGTATATTTATTTACTTAAAGCCAAACCAGAAGGTGATAATTCCGACTGACGGTTAATCCGATAGACGGATAATCCGACAAACGGAAAACCCGACAGTCGGATAATCCGCCCCATAATAATACTAAAGGTAATAATACTAAATCAAACAAGACTAAAGATAATAATACTAAAGATAATATTTATACACCAAAAGAAAAAAACAACAGCAGGAGAAATTTAATTTATATGGCAAGACCAAAAAGTAAAGATCCAAGAACTAAACTTATTTCAGTCAGAGTAACAGAAGAAGAG
>JALWLD010000121.1 GCA_027081115.1 Sulfurovum sp. | reverse complement strand
CCAACCTCCTCGGTCAAAGATCGTATTGCTTTTAACATGATCAATGAAGCTATGAACTCAGGTAAGATCAATAAAGATTCCATCATTATTGAACCAACCTCAGGCAATACAGGTATCGGTCTGGCTGCCATTTGTGCATCCAGAGGTTTAAGACTGATCCTTACAATGCCTGAATCTATGAGTATTGAGAGACGCAAGATCCTCTCTTACCTTGGTGCAGAACTGGTCTTGACCCCTGCTTCAAAAGGTATGAGTGGTGCTATTGAAAAAGCAGATCTTCTTGCGCAAGAGTTAGACGATGCTACTGTTCTGCAACAATTCAACAATCCTGACAACCCAGCGATACACAGAAAAACCACTGCACTTGAAATACTCAAAGACAGTAACAACAATGTAGATATTTTTGTTGCAGCGGTTGGTACAGGGGGTACGTTAAGCGGTACCTCTGAAGTTTTGAAAGATGCCTTACCTTCTCTTAAAGCCATCGCGGTAGAACCTCTTGATTCAGATGTTTTGAGTGGAGGTTCAGCAGGTCCGCATAAAATACAAGGTATCGGTGCAGGATTTATACCAAGTATCTTAAATACTGCTATCTATGATGATGTGATCAAAGTCAATAATGAAGATGCCTACCATATGGCAAGTAAAGTAGCTAAAGAAGAGGGATTACTGGTTGGGATCTCTTCAGGAGCCAATCTCCAAGCTGCCTATGAAATAGCAATGAAACCTGAGAACAGAGGTAAAACGATTGTGACCATTCTTTGTGATACAGCAGAGCGTTACCTCTCTACCGAACTCTTTGATACCTAGGGTTATACCTTGTCACTACTTTTTGAAACCATTAAAATAGAAAATCGACAGGCAAGTAACCTGATATACCACCAAAAACGGCTAAATCAAGCACAAAAGGCACTTTTTGGCCTGGCACCAAATATTGATCTTAAAACACACTTACAAGCACCATCAGATGCACTCTATCGTTGCAGAGTCATGTACGACAGAAAGATACAATCCATCGAATATCTCCCCTACGCGACCAAAGAGATCCATACACTCAAAATTGTTACCTCATCACTGGAGTATCACTACAAATATACAGACCGAACTGCTTTAAATAAGCTGCTTGAAACCTATAGTGAATATGATGATATTCTTATTGAAAAAGAGGGTTTTATAAGCGATACGAGCATTGCCAATGTTGCTTTTTCTGATGGAACACAATGGTTCACTCCAACACACCCTCTTTTAAAAGGTACCATGCGTGAAAAACTACTAGATGAAGGCTTTTTAAAAGAAAAAGATATAAGAAAAGATGATATTTCTTCCTATACACAAGTAGCTTTAATGAACGCTATGATAGGATTTAAAACTATTGATGCCAAAATAGAGTAGTACTCTCAACACAAAGGATAACCATGACCATAAATCTTTTTCAAACTTCTGAATATAAAATGCTTATGGAAGAACATCTCAGTAAGACTATTCTCTACCTTTTTGAAAAAGAGAGTGAATTTGCTATTGCCTGTGAAATTCAGCACATCACCTTTACACCGGAACTGCCTACATCTATTTTGGAAACATTCAAAGAGACTGTACTGTTTATATTGAGTGGGTATGCGTTTGAAACAGCAAAACTTGAAGAGGGATATCTCTCTTTTGAAGCAGGTTTTGGAGAAGATAATTTTGGTTCAACTGTCTTAGTGCCGCTACTTGCGATAAAACAGCTTTTTGTGGGAGATAACCCTATTGTAATGAACTTTGCTCAACCCAATAAGAAGAAAGTCGCTTCCTCCAAAAACTCAATGGAAGCACTTTTGAATAATCCTGAGAACAAAAAACTTCTTAAAAAGAAAAAGCTTTAAGTTCACGAAGATTTGTAATTAACAAGAACCTGCCAAGATATAATCTACAACATTATCTACATAGGCATTGTGTTTATTCTCTTTAGAGTAGACAATGTAGAACTTACGTTTCATTGTATAACCTCTTAGTCTAGCTTCAAAAAGCTCGCCTCTAGCCACCTCATCTGCAATGGCATGCTTTGAGATAATAGAAACCGTTGGCTTCGCTGCATCTTTTTTGGATCTTTTAAGTGACTGAAGCACTGCTGAGGTGTTACTTACTTCTGAAATCACATCAAGGCTCTTACACGATACACCTAACTCTTCAAACACTTCAGAGACAATCCCTCTAGTATGTGAATTCTCTTCTCTACAGATCCATCTATAGTCATAAAGCTCTTCAGTTTTTAATGTTTTAGGGATTGGTACATTCGAACAAACTACCAATTCATCTTCCAGCCACTCTCTGTAGATCAGTGAATTATCCATAACCGGAGACTCGATAAGACCAACATCTAGTTTTCTGTCTTTTAACTGTGCGACAATATTATCTGATATATCAATACTGAGATTAACATCATTGTTAATGGTATCACTCATAGTGTTAAGACATTGACCAGGAATAACATATGTACCGATTGTATAAGATGCACCAAGTCTGAACGTCATCTCTTTGTTGATGATTTTTAAAATATCTTTTTCAGATGCGTTGATTACTTTTTCAAGGTTTGTTGCAATTTTATAAAGCTCCTCACCCTCTGCGGTTAACTTAATACCGTTCTTTTTACGCTCGATAATTTTAGCGGCAAGATATTTTTCTATAAATTTAATCTGCTGCGTTACAGCTGGTTGTGAGATCCCTAATTTCGCTGATGCTTTTGAAAAACTTCTCTCTCTAGCAACAGTCAGAAAAGTTTCTAATTTCACAAAATCTTTTAACATTTCTATGTCCTTTATTAATTATTTTATATAAGGCTTCATTAACTGATATATAAATATTCTAGTAAGTATATCAAAAGAATATTAATGAAAGATAACGACACCTTATTTTTTTTAAACAAAATTATATATTTCTTATAAATTAGCTTTTTATTCCCCTTTTTATTTTATAAACTTATCTTTCATAGCAAAATCATAGCAATTATATAGACAAAAAATGTACCTTTTTCACTGAGGGTCATCTTAATGATTTTAACGATATAATATATATTATAGGAGTGTCATATACAAATGGAAGAAATATTTGAAAACCTTAATCCCTCACAGCGTGAAGCCGTAGAGCACATAGATGGTGCAATGCTGATACTTGCAGGTGCAGGATCAGGTAAAACAAAAACCCTTACTAGCAGACTGGCATATCTTGTAGGAGAAGTAGGCATTGATCCTGCCAATACACTGACACTGACCTTTACCAACAAAGCAGCAGCAGAAATGAGAGAACGTGCCCTTAAACTCATGCCTACAAAAGTCTCTTACCCCCCTCTGCTTTGTACCTTTCATAAGTTCGGGTTATTATTTTTAAAGTTTCATATTGAAAAACTCGGGCGTTCCAACACTTTTGTGATCATTGATTCAGATGATAAAAAACGTCTGCTTCGCTCTATTGCCAAAGAGTTAAAGATCGATCTTAATTTGGCATTTATCGCTTCGGAGATATCTAAATATAAAAATTCACTTCTCACTCCTGATGTGGTAAAACAAAAAGCGGAGCTCTCTGATTATAAACAGATTGCTGAGATTTATGAAAAGTACCAAGCAAACATTGAGGAGAACAACCTTGTAGACTTTGATGACCTGCTCATGTTAACTTATAAAATTTTAGATGAGCATGAAACACTCAGGAAAGAGACTTCCAATCGATACAAGTATATCATGGTAGATGAGTATCAAGATACCAATGAGCTGCAATATCGTCTTTTGGAACATCTCTGCTGTGAACATGAAAACATTTGTGTTGTTGGGGATGATGATCAGAGTATCTATGGATGGAGAGGGGCAAACATCCGTAATATCATTGAGTTTGCCGATAACTTCAAAAATACTAAAACCGTTAAACTTGAAACCAATTATCGTTCAACAGAACCGATCCTAAAAGCTGCCAATACGCTCATTGAACATAACTCCACACGTCTTGGGAAAAAACTGACTTCTCATAAAGGCAGAGGTAAAGAGGTAAAGCTGTTACACTCTTTGGATGAGTCCATGGAAGCTAAAGCTATTGCACATGAAATACATAAACTTCTTGATGCTGGTGCAGACCCTGATGAAATTGCTGTCCTCTATCGTATCAATGCTCTCTCACGTTCACTTGAGGAAGGTTTTACAAAAGAGGGGTTAGGCTTCAAACTGATTGGGGGTATGCGATTCTATGAACGTGCGGAGATCAAAGATATTATCTCTTACTTTAGAGTCCTTGCCAATCCACATGATGACTTCTCACTGATCCGTATTATCAACAAACCAAAACGTGGTATCGGAAAAGCTTCTATTGAAAAACTGCAAAAAGCTGCCTTTGATACACAAATGTCACTCTTTGGCTATATAGAAGAGAGTTTAGCCGGAAAGCAGGATCTTGTCATTTCCAAAAAAGTAGCTACATCTCTTACCAAATTGATTGAAGATGTTAAAGTACTACAGGAAGAAGCAAATACAACTCTGGGCAATTTTATTACACTCTTTGATGAACGTATCAAACTCAAAGACCACTATGCCGGTATGGTAGATGGCTTTGACCGTATTATGAACATTGATGAGTTCTATGGATATTTCAGAGATGCTGTTATAAAGAATCCAGACCTCACGCTTGACGAGTTCCTCAACGATATCTCTTTACAGAGCGACCAAGATCAGATAGAAGAGGATGCCATTACTATTATGAGTATTCATGCAGCCAAAGGTTTAGAGTTTGAACATCTCTTTGTTATTGGATTAGAAGAAGAGTTCTTCCCTCTACTAGGCGAAGGCTGCAATATGGAAGAGGAGCGTCGTTTAGGCTATGTGGCGATTACCAGAGCCAAATCTGACCTGACCCTCTGTTATGTCGACAGCCGTTTCTATAAAGGTCGCCGTAAAATGATAGACAAGAGCCGTTTCCTGGGAGAAGCAGGACTTATTCAAGATGCTTCTTTAAAAATAACCAAATCTTCAACCTTTAAAAAAGGTGACCTTGTAAAACACAAGATCTTTGGTATAGGTAGAGTGCAAGCAGCTAATAAATCCGGAAAAGATTATAAGCTTCTCATCAATTTTGGTGGAAACAAAAAAGAGATCTTAAGCTCATTTGTACAATCCATTTAATTCAGGATATCATAGTGAATCGTCTTTTTGTTGTCAACAAACCTATTTTCCGTACATCCAACGGATATATGGGTTATGTCAAAAGAAAATATAACACTAAAAAAGTAGGTTTTTCAGGCACACTTGACCCTTTTGCTACAGGATGTCTAATCGTGGCTACCGGGCAATACACTAAACTATTCCAATACCTCAACAAGACACCTAAAAGCTACAAAGCTACACTCTGGCTTGGGGCAAACTCTCCTTCACTGGATATAGAAAAGATAGACTCAATTAAAGAGATTGAACCCTTTACAGAAGAAAAGATCAAAGAAGTACTGCACTCACTTCAAGGAGAACTGACATATTACCCACCAAAATTCTGTGCAAAAAAGATCAATGGAAAACGTGCTTACGAACTTGCACGTGAAGGTAAAGAAGTAGAACTAAAAACCATTACTTCCATGATCTATGATATCAATCTCATCAACTATAACCACCCTTTTGTACACTTTGAAGCCAAAGTCTCAGAAGGAACATATATCCGAAGTCTTGGTGCACTCGTTGCCGATAAACTTGGGGTAGATGGAACCCTATCATCATTACACCGTATTCATGAAGGACAATTTTATTATGACAATGAAAAAGCCCTGGATCCATTCACACACTTGGCACTACCTTTAAATACCTATACCGGAGATGATGAATATATAGAATTAGGGAAAAAACTTGGAGTTGAATATTTTGAAATTCAAGATGAGGGTATCTACTTGGTGGAGACTGAACACTTTTTCTCTATCATTGAGATCATCCACAGGGAAATAAAATACCGTTTTAACCGTATTCCAAAATTTAATGCAGAGTAAAAATTAGTAGTTTTGAGCATTCTGCATGATCTGTTCACTGATCTCTTGAGTTGTATAGAGGCTCTCTTTGTCAAGTTCTCCAAGAAGATCTGAACGTATGTAGACGGTCAGTTTGGCAAGTGCTTCTGAGATATGATCTGCATCACTGAAACTTACATGCTTATCTTCTACTCCCTTATTGAAAATATTTAAAAAATTATGATACTCATCCAATACAGAAGGAGAGGCAAAAATAGCTAACCTATGACTGTTGAAACGTAACTTGTTCAAGATTTCAGGTGTAATATCCTGCGCTGCAACAATTTCTTCAATTGTATCGATCAACCTCTGATATGTCTCTGTTTTAAGTTCAATAAATTTAATACTCTGCTCTTTATCGAGCTCTACTGAAGTTTGTTTATTGAGTAACATTGCAGTGATCAAAATAGTCGCCAATGTACCCAAAATAATAAGTACGATCTCTTGTACAAAAGGCATACTGTCTGTAAAATGGTAGGCAATTCGTATAAAAAGGTAACCCCCAATAAAGACAAGCACACTCATAGACATTAAAAATAAATTACTGGAAAAAAGTTTTTTCATACGATTGCCTTAAAAAGTAGTGAAGTATTATAACATAACGCAGGTATTACACCTGCGCATTTTTTATTTGACTGAGATGCTTTTTGCCTTTCTGGATTCCTCTTTTTCAAGACTGATATAAAGTCTACCCTCTTCATACTTGGCATCTACACTCTGAGTATCAATACCTTCAGGAAGGACAAAGGCACGTGAAATAAGTCCAAAGTTACTTTCACAGAGATAATAGTCCTCTTTTTTCACCTCATTTTTCATTTTACGTGTTGCTTTTACAGTTAAGATGTTGTCCTCTATCTGAAGTTCAATATCTTTTTTATCTACACCAGGAAGATCAATTTCAATGGTAAAGGTATCACTTCCTTTTTTAGCAAGATTGGCAAAAGGAAGATGACTTGCAACATTGGCAAAAGTCTCTTTTGCCACTTCAAGCCCGTGCTCTACTTTTTCTTCAACTGTATTTCCGATCTCTTTTGCTGTTTTTACTACATCCATCATGAACTCCTTTCATTCTCTTTTTACTTAATCTCTATTTTTTTTGGTTTTGTCTCTTCTTTAAGCTTTGGAATAATGACTTCAAGTACACCATCCTTTGATTCAGCATGAATATTCTCCACATCTATCTTTTCAGGTAATGTGAAAGATCTGCTGAATTTACCATAAGCACTCTCTACCTTGTAGTAAGCATCCTCATTTATCTCTTCTTTCATTTTTCGCTCACCTGAAATAGTCAAAACATTATCTTCAGTCGTAATTTCAATATCTTCTTTTTTAATACCTGGAAGATCTAACTCTACATGATATGCATACTCACCTTCACGTGTATTGACTCTGGGTACAAAAGAGCTGATCGCTGTCTCTTCTCTTACAGGATCCAAGCTCTGCATCAATGTATTGAGCAGATCAAAACTTCTTCTTGCTTCATATGGATTATATTTTGTAACTAACATTTTTGACTCCTTACATTCTCTATATTCTTATAGCTGTATTATAAAAGTTCACATGTCATATGGCATGCTACTTTAGTTGCATTTTTATTTTTTTTCTGTACTTTTATCTGTTTCAGCAGAAAAAACTTTATCTTTAAAGTCTTTAAGTTTATCTACAAGAGAAGCAAACAGCTTCTCAGCTTTGTTTTTACCTTTGATCTCTTTTTGCACTTTTTCTATCTCTTCATGTAATACTTTATAACTTATTGTACTTTTACTCACATACCCCAGCTTCTCAGCCACATCCAAAGCATCACTTGCTGCATTAAGATACTTGAGTGCCTGTTCTTTATCTTCCTTCGCCACACGGGAAGCTGCTGCAATCAAATCTGCACTTTCAAAAAGTGGTATAGGTACAATCTCTGTTACTTCTGTAAAAGTACTCAGTGCAATCTGAAGTACCTCTTTGGCTTTATCCAACTTCTCATCATGAACATATTTGGCTGCCAGTTTCAAAGCATCCGGATATGATACCAAAGGCAAACTGGTCACAGTAATCTCTATCTGGCTGACTAAAGGAAGTATGAGTGCTCGAGCCTGTTGTACTTTACCTTCATTCAAAAGATCTTTGACATGGTCTACTGCAATCTCAACATCTTTGGATGTTCCGATAAACTCCTGTACCTTGATCATATTATTGATCGGTAGAAGTTTTGGTGCATCTTTACTAGCCAAAATTACTTCGAGCTTTCCGATCGCTTTTTCTATATCTTCTGTTGCTGTTTTGGCATCTTTTTTATTCAGTGCCAAATACGCATCCTGTGCGTATTTTAAAGATTCTATAGCCTCTGATACCAGCTTTTCTTGTGTATGTTTAGCATCTTCTGTTGCATTGTTAATTGCAATTTGATGTACCTGTTTTACCGTAGCATCTTTGTTGGCCTGTTCTTTAGAAAAACCTGTTGTTCCTAAAAGTAATGATGCTGTAATTGTGGAAAGTATTAATCTTTTCATATTTGACTCCTTCATATTCATTTGAAAGAATCATAAATCAAAATAGTAAATAGATATTGCAACTTTTGTTGCATTTTTGACAAATTAAAAAAGTTTTATTTTGTCAAGCAGTTTTTGGACATCAAGTATCTGTACATTTTTATTTTTGGTGGTAATGGTGCCATCCTCTTTAAGGGCTTTAAGATGACGCTCTACCACATGTCTTACCGTACCTATGAGTTTGGCGATCTCTGTATTGGAGAGCCCTTGCAAAAGATTATACTTTGCTCTATTGTTTTGATCCAGGTTTTGTATGAGAAGTTTAATGAGACGTTCTGATGTACTGTAGAGAGAGAGGTCTTCAGAGAGCTCTTCCATCTGTCGCATCTGTCCTGCCAGATAAGGAAAAAACTTGCTGTTAAACTCCTTGTTTGTTGAGATAAGCTCTCTAACATAATGAATAGGCATCTGTAACACCTCACTCTCCTCCATAACTTCATACATCACATCATGATCTTGCCCATCAAGTAGAATGATCGTATCGAACATATCACCTTCACGATAAACAAACAATGTCTGTTCTTTAGCATTCTCCAGGTTCAGCTGATAACTCTTTATCTTACCGTGAAGCACAATATAGAAGTACTCTTTTAACTCTCCATGGGTAAAAAGTGTTTCACCTTTCTTAAAGATCATCCGTTTTGTATAACGACTGATCTCAGAAAGTGTCATCTCATCAAGACCGGCAAAAGGGAGTAGTTCATATTTTGACATTACAATCCTTCAACATTTTATAAATCATACACTTATTCTGCTTTTATTACCGCCCTAACGCATAATCTAAATATGTTATACTTTTGCGCCAAATGAAAAGGAACACTATGTACAGTATAAATGCTCACGCAAAAGTCAATATATTTTTAAAAATCACAGGACACAAAAATGATTATCATACCTTGATTTCTCGCTTTGTAAGAGTAGAAAACCTTTACGATACTATAGAATTCATTCCCTGTGAATGTGAAACCTTTACCATTGAAGGATGTGATGACATACCTCTGGAATCCAATACCATTTATAAAGCCTATAAAGCACTAAACGATAAAACTGGAGACCTGGATATACTTAACTTTTTCTATAAACATAAAGTCAGAGTAACCAAACATATTCCTACTCAAGCTGGTCTCGGAGGTGGCTCTTCAGATGCTGCTTCCTTTATGCGTTTAGTCAAAGAAGTTTGTAATCTTTCCATCACAACCCAAGAACTAGCAGAACTGGGAAGTACTGTAGGAATGGATCTTCCTTTTTTCATATATAACTATCCTTCAGCCAATGTGTCAGGTTTTGGAGAGATTGTAGAAGCTTTTGAAGAGGAGCCTTTGGAATTTGAGATCTTTACACCGGACATACAGTGTGATACAGCAGAAGTGTATAAAACCTTTAACAAATTTCTACTTCAACACATTTCACTGACATCCTTTTTTGGCTGGAACAGACTGGATTCAAGATCCCTTCTCTCTTTGGTACCAGACCCCATAGCACTAAATGATCTTTACCCTGCCGCTATGGTAGCCTACCCGGAACTTGAAGCACTTGACACACAGGGATGGTTCTTCTCTGGAAGTGGAAGCAGCTTTTTTAAACTCAAAACGCAAGTATGATATAAAGAAATCCTCCTGAGATAGAAATTTAAATTGTGACATATTATATTTTTATTTAATACGATATAATTGGTCATTCTATATATGGAGGAGATACATTATGAGTAATATTGCCATTGTTAAATTATTTAAAGATATGTTGGGGAAACTCTTTGGAACAGAAGAGAGAAATAAAAAAGTATCGCTTGTTTACGAAGTAGAAAAGCCTTTAGAAGCAAAAAAACCTCTAACAGAAGAGGTGAAAAAAACATCTGAAAAGAAAAAAGAACCTGAGAAAAAGAAAACCACTACAGCAAAGCAAAAAACTACTACAGTAAAAAAACCTGCCGATAAAAAAACTGTTACTAAAAAAACTTCTGAAAAGAAAAAAACAAATACAACAACCAAAGCAAAAGCAGCCCCTAAAGGCACAAAAAAAGCTGAAAAAATTGCACTCTATACCAAAGCATTTAAAAAACAGTATGGAGATGTAGATGCACAATTCCTAGAGATCATAGTAAAAAACCTTGGACCATCCATATATAAAAAGGATGCAGAGCTTGTCTCCTGTTCAGACCCAAAAGAACTCGACACAGTGAGAAAAAATTTCCTTATTAAAAAACTGGGAATTGAAGAAGATAAAGAGACTTTAGATACAGCTATTAAAGAGGTATGTGAAGAGCTCAAAGGTACAAGTAAAAAGTATAGAGCCCTCTTCTACTACAGGTTGGCACAAAAATTTAAAAAAGAGTCTGTCTTACATTAAAAGTGCCAATCAAACTTTTTTAACAGACCTTTAAAAGCCTGATCAAAAGGGGCAACAATAGAGAGTTTCTTCTTACTTACAGGATGCACAAAATCCATTTTTTGTGCATGCAACAACAATCTATGACAATCAAATTTCTCTCTAAACAGTATATTATGCTCACCTCTGCCATGTTTTGTATCGCCAACAATAGGATGAAAAATATGTTTCATATGCCGTCTAAGTTGATGTTTTCTACCTGTTTTGGGTCGTAGTTTTACAAGTGAATATCGGGCAACGGGGTAACGACTTACAGGATAAGGTAACTCTATTGTGGCTAAACATGAAAATGCTGTCTGTGCTTCCTGTGCCTCTTTACTCATTCCTTTCTCTTTTTGTGCTTTGGTATCTAACATCTGTTTTAAAGGGTGCGATATAAGACCTTCACTCTGTGTATATCCTCGTACAATAGCTATATACTCTTTATCTATCTGATTGTCACGAAAAAGTTGTGACATTGTGGTAACCATTTCACGATTTAAAGCAAAAAGCAGCACACCGGAAGTTGGTTTGTCCAAGCGATGTACAGGATAGACATATTGTCCTATCTGGTCACGCAGGACCTGCAGTGCAAACCGTGTTTCATGTTTGTCTATAGGAGATTTATGTACCAATAGACCAGAAGGTTTGTTAATGGCTATGAGATCTTCATCTCGATACAGTATTTCCAAGGGTTCCTGTTGAGTATTTTCCATCTAAGATTATATGATATAATTCTACAAACATAGATAGAGAAAGGTACACTTTGGGCATTAATATCGTTGCACAGAATAAAAAAGCCAGACATGATTATGAGATACTTGAAAAATTTGAAGCGGGTATTGTACTTGCTGGCGCAGAGGTAAAAGCCTTACGTGCAAAACGGGCGAACTTGTCAGATGCTTTTTGTCGATTTATTCAAGGGGAACTGCACCTTATGAATGCACATATTGCACACCTTGAGACCACCAACAGACACTATGTCCCAGATACAAGAACACCGCGAAAACTCCTTTTACATAAAAAAGAATTGGAAAAACTTTATGTAAAAGTTCATAAAGACGGTCTAACCATTGTCCCACTGATGATCTACTTCAATGAACGTAATCTCGCTAAAGTAAGTATTGCTATTGCCAAGGGTAAAAAACTACATGACAAACGTGCAGATATGAAAGCTAAAACATTAGACAGAGAAGCACATCAGGCTATAAAAAACCGATCCTACTAGATACTCATCTGACGTAGTGGTTTTTCCTTCTCTCTCTTCTGTTTTAAATGTTTCCATCCCGATATGTACTTCTTCTTTGTTTTTCTATTGTTTCGTTTCACATGCACCAACTCATAAGCATTCAGGTGTAGGTGACGTCTCTCTTGAAGTCGGTTATACAGTGAAACCCGATCATAACCAATAAATTTATAAATAGCGATCTTCATCGTTTTTACCAACCACTTTAAAAAACGTTGTAGCGGTTTTTTTAAAAGTTGTGCTATGAGCTTCTCTACCCATCCAAACAGGTAGCTAAAAATTCTACTCATCTTCAGAAACCCTGCTTTTAAAAATGGTACTTTCTCCAACCAGTCAAAAAACCAAGAAAAGAGTAACACTTCTACAATAGGAGCAACCCAGGACCCCCACAATATTTTTGTAACAAAATAAAAAAGTGCATAAAAGAGTTTGAGAAATATAACCAGCAAAAAAGACCATATTTTTGCAATAAAAACCTTTACCGCCAATATACCGCCCATAAATTTCCCGACAAAACCCAATGAACCTATAAATGCAAACACTGTGATGATCTGTTTAACCAAAGGAAAGTTTTTGAAATTCTCTTTCACATGTATCCCCAAACGTCTAAAGTCACTTTTCATATGATCTAGGAAATGTACTTTGATCTGATGATTCAACACACGCTCTATCATATAACGTTTACCAAGACCCGTGGCTGAAAGAAGTAGGATCTTTCGTAAAAAAAGGTTAATAACAAACTTTCCCTTTACCAGAAAAAAGGCTGTCAATATAGCAACGATGTTCTTCTTGACAAACAGATAACTGTCAAGAAAAAAAGTCAGAAGGAAATCTCTAGTTATTTCTATAGAGAAAAGTACCGTCATGAGGAGTATAAAAAAGAGTGGACTTAACCAAATCCATTTAATTTTTTTAAACATAGTTTATTTGTTACTTAGAGAAGTTTTAATGGTTTTATAGAGATGTTTTATTTTTGTCACAAAAGGACTCTCTTTGGAAAAATGTTTGATTCTAAAGGTCCGTATTTTTTCTTTTATTTTTTTCAGTAGAGCCATTGTAGAGATATAAATATCTAAAGACTTTAACCAATCTATAAGCCTAAGTACAAGGTCATACAGCCATTTGAACCAGCCAAACTTCATGAGTTTATCTTCTGTGACACGGAACATCCAAAAGGTAAATGCTGCTATAGGAATTTTCATAAGGTAGATAGATAGTCCTAATACAACCTGCCCACTAACAAAGAGATATCCTGCATACAGACCAAAAGCTTCTACCGCAACCAGCATAACTAGAAAGATAACTAAAATAACATATCGGTTTACACCATGCAGTTTCTCTTCAACCTTTTGTAATATCTTCAGAGAATGTACATACCTATATATAGGATGCGCAATACCCTCCCAAATCAGTTCTTCAAAGATGATATAGATCAGTACAAGTATAAGTTGCAAGAGTGAAATGAATTTGTGTTTGATAGTCGATAACATATATAATATCCCTAATAATTTTAGAAAGACATTATAACTAAATTGAATAAAGTTTGATGATATGGGAATTTAAGCAGTAGCGATTTGTTTTTAATTTGTTGTAGACTTTGAGGTTATGGTAAAGGAGTTCAAGTTCAGTAAGTAACTGAACAACTCCTTCAAAAATTCAATAAAGCAGAAAGAAAGATTACTTTCTACGTAGTTCTTTAATACGTGCAGCTTTACCTTTAAGCTCTCTAAGATAGAACAATTTTGCTCTTCTAATTCTACCTCTTCTAAGTACTTCAATACTTTCAATTGAGTCAGAGTAAAGTGGGAAGATTCTCTCAACACCAACAGAGTTAGCACCCATTTTTCTTACCATGAATGTTCTACCTGTTCCCTGACCTCTGATAGCGATACATAGACCTTCATAGTTCTGAACTCTAGTTTTACTACCTTCTTTAATTCTTACCGCAACTTTTACTGTATCACCAGCTCTAAATGTTGGTACGTTTCTGTTTTCCAATTGTGCTTGTTCAAAGCTTTCAATGTATTTATTTCTCATGTGTTATACCTTTTTTGTATAAGTCTGGCCGAAAATACTTTGTTTTACACAAAGCCAACCCTCTTTTTAAGTCCGTGATTTTACTATGATTACCCTTTAAGAACTCTGAAACAACTTCATTATTTTCATAAATTATTGGTTTAGTAAAGGATGGCGCTTCCAGAAGCGCTTCTTCAAAGCTTTCTACACTCAGTGAATCTGCATTTCCAAGCACTGTATCTACATTTCTGCTTATGGCATCACATACCACCATTGAAGCCAGTTCTCCACCCGTTAAGATGAAATCTCCTATAGAAAAAAGCTCATCTGCCTGTGATTCAATGACTCTTTCATCTATACCCTCATAGCGACCAGATACAAAAACAATATGTTCTTTTTTTGCTAAACGTTTTGCATCATTTTGAGTAAATCTTTTGGCCACAGGAGAGAGAAAAACGACATGAGCAAAAGGAGATTTTTTACGAACAGCTTTTAGTGTATCGATCAATGGTTGTGGAGTCATAAGCATTCCTGCACCCCCTCCGATCATCGGAGCATCTACACGATTGTGTTTATCCATAGTAAAGTCACGAGGATTTTCAAAATCTATGGAGATCTTTTCATCTTCAATGGCTCGTTTCAAAATACTTTCTGTGAAATATCCTCTAATAAGGTCAGGGAAAAGTGTAACAAATGTAAATTTCATGACGATCAACTCGCCTCTAAAATGTCTTTTGCATCTTTTGTGTAGATCTTTTTTTCTTCGATATCGGTAGTAAGGATGTAGCGATCAATATAAGGGAGTAAAAAGCTTTTTGAAAATCCCTCTTCTACTAAAGATGCATCTGTATTGACAACCAGGTAATCTGTATCAACCATACGTTGAATATCATCTACCACACCCAGCACTAGGTCTCCCTGTACTATGGTACAACCTTCAATATCAAAGTAAAAATACTGACCTTCATTCAAAGTACAGTTTTCCTGTGTCTTTTCAAGGTCGGTATAGATCTTTGCATTAGTTAGTTTCTTTGCAGAATCAATACTCTCATAACCTTGAAAACGAATAGTATTACGTTTGAAATTCACATCAGAAATAGTCAATTCACCGCGATCTGTTTTAAACGTAGATCCTACTTTAAATTGTTCTGGAAAATCAGTATGAAGATTGAGTTTAAGGTCGCCCCAAAGTCCAATTGTTCGCCCTATTTGAGCGATATAAAATTGTTCTTGTGACATGAGGTTTTACGCTGCAGCTTTAACATTGACACGGTAATTTTTACCGCCTTTTGCCTTACATCCGGAGATGACTGCTTTAATGGAGTTGATCATTCTTCCCTCTTTTCCGATAAGTTTACCAATATCTTCGCTGTTTGCAAAAATAGTAATCTCATCAAAGCCCTCATCAACCTCTGTGATCTCAATGCTGATATCTTCAGGGTTGTTTACCAAAAGCTTGGTATAGGAGAGGAGGAAGTCTTTGACCATTATAATTATTTTCTACCAGAAATTCTTTTAACTGTTGGGCTCATCTGTGCACCAACTGAAAGCCAGTAGTTCAATCTCTCTTCATCAAGTGTAAGCTCTTTGTTTGCAGATACTGGGTTATAGTGACCGATTGATTCAATCCAACCACCATCTCTTCTTTTTCTGCTGTCTGTTACTACGATTCTATAAAATGGCTTTTTCTTTCTACCCATTCTTGTCATTCTGATCATTGTCATGGTATGTCCTTTGTATTTTCATTATATTTTAATGTCTGCTTTGAGGAAAAGTCAACATTTGTATAAAGTACTGACAACTGTTTTTTAATGACTAAAACACTCATCAATACTTTTGGAACGCGATTTTACCATAAAAAGTATAAAGATTTTATTAAGTCACTTTTCAAGACTTTAAAGCAAACTAATTTTTTAAAAGATGTAAAAAAGCACTTCGATTGTTATAGCCCACTATTTTCTCTTCAATCTTTCCACTCTGGGGATTGACAATATAAAGCGTTGGTGTAATTTTAATCTCCAACAAGTTTTCAGGAAACTTTTTCTCATCATAATTCAACATAACCGGTACATATTTTTCATGTATCTTTTGGTCTATCTTCTCTTTTGCCAAAACTTGATTTTCCAACTTACGGCACCATGGACAATAAGAAGTACTCATAAAGACCATAAGGGGCTTTTTTTCTTTTTTTGCTTTTTCCAATGCCACATAATAATCTGTTTCATATTTCATAGCTTTAGCAAAATCTTCATGATTAAATGATCTGCTTACATCTTGAAGTTCTTTATTATCCTCAATATGCTGCAATCTAAAGGATTCAAGTAATTCCTCGACGCTGTCAGCAAGTTGATCTTCCAAGGTATCTTCACGAGGAGTGATGATCTGCGAAGACATATAGGTTACGGCAAACACATCTATAGGCACGCCTCTTCGTTTTACGTACTCTCCCAACTCAAGTGCTACTTTAATGCCAATACTCTCTCCTACCGAAAATCGTTTAAGAACAAAAACCAGCACACGAGAATCATGTCCTTTGGTGTCAATGCCTAGTTGATTGGACATCGCTGTCATGAGTGCCTTGATATCTTTATTGTACTGATTCGTATCAGGTACAGTATTTACTATGATCTGATCATAAGAGTCAACACCGGTCAGTGAGAAAAAACTTTGTGCCTGTAGTAAAAAAGTACTTAAAATAAAAAGTTGTAGGGTTTTTAAAAGTATCATATATGATCCATTTTTAAACGTATCATACCACAAAATCATAGGTTGGGATGAGCTCATCCCAACCTATGTACCATGAACAAAATTATTTATCTAGGCATACCGGGGAAACCACCCCCACCACCGCCTTGCATCTGAGCCATCATCTTTTGCATCTCTTTCATACCACCTTTTCCGGACATCTTCTTTGCCATTTTAGAAGCACTTTTAAATTGCTTTAAAACACGGTTTACATGCATTTGATCCAACCCGGCACCCGCAGCTAGACGTCTTTTTCTTGTGTTATTCAATAGATCTGGATTTTCTCTCTCTTTAGGAGTCATGGAGGAGACCATCGCTTTAATAGCTTTGATCTCATCAGAATTTTCCAAATCCATGTCACCTATCTGCTTTGCCATATTGCCCATACCAGGGATCATACCCATAATTGATTTCATAGAACCCAGTTTTTTCATCTGCTCCATTTGAGCAAGAAAGTCATTGAAGTTGAACTGACCTTTTTTAATCTTCTGTGTCATCTTTTTTGCTTCTTTAGGGTCAATAGCAGCAGCAGCTTTTTCAGCCAAAGACTCTACATCTCCCGCACCCATAAGACGACTTACAATTCTGTCAGAGATAAACTGTTCAAGATCAGGCATCTTTTCACCCGCACCGATGAAACGAAGCGGTACACCTACCTGTTGCGTAAGACCAAGTGCAACCCCACCTTTAGAGTCTCCGTCAAACTTTGTTAAGATCACACCGGAAATACCTATTTTTTCTTTAAAGGTCTGTGCTGTTCGTACTGCATCCTGACCTGTCATAGCATCTGCAACATAGAAAAGTTCATCTGGGTTGGCTACTTTTTTAACTTCTGCCAACTCATTCATAAGTTCATCATCTATAGCCAAACGTCCAGCAGTATCAATGAGGACAACATCATAAAGCTCTTTTTCTGCTTTTTCAAGACCCTGCTTAACTATCTGTGTAGGTGTAGCATTTTCATCTGCAACCAACTCCACTTCTATCCCAGAAGTGATTTGTCTTAACTGCTCAACAGCCGCCAATCTCTGGAGGTCAGCTGCGATAACCAATACTTTTTTCTTTTTCTGCTCCTTGAGGAAGTATGCAAGTTTACCTGTCGTAGTTGTTTTACCTGAACCCTGCAAACCTATCATCAACACAACTGTTGGTGGCTTGGAAGCGAAAGTAAACCCTTTAGGTGCACCTTCTACAGTGAGTATATCTGTCAGTTTTGTCTGTAGGGCAAGCAGAAAATTGTCTTTTCCTACGCCATTCTTCTTTGTTTCAATCTCAACAAAAGAGATAAGATCTTTAACTACCTTATGATGAACATCTGCTTTAAGCAGTGATTTTTTAAGCTCTGTAGTCGCTTTTTTAAGCGCTTTATCATCGTCATGAAAACGAATTTTGCCTATGGCATTTTTAAAACTGTCGGTTAACGTATCAAACATTTTTCACCCTAACTATGTATATTTATTGTTGCGATTTTACCTAAGTTGCGCTTTAATGTATCTATTTCAGCCTGTGACGTGCTATAATATAACCGTAATTTATCTGTAAAATTCATATCTGTACAAGACCTAAAATGTACCAACCTCAGCCAAAGGAAAAAGAATGAAAAATAAACAATATACAAATTCAAAAGTCTATCTTATCGGTTCAGGAATTGCCTCTCTTGCATCCGCTGTTTATCTAGAAAAAGATGCACATATCCCAGCAGAAAATATTATTATCTTGGAAAAAGACCAAATTGCAGGTGGTGCCTTGGATGGTGCAGGAGATCCTGAAAAAGGTTTTGTAGTACGCGGTGGGCGTATGCATGAGAAACATTATGAATGTTACTGGGAACTGCTTTCCCACATTCCTTCCCTTGAAGATCCTGAAGTCTCTGTACGTGATGAATCGTTTGAATTTAATGAACGTTTTGTTTCCAATGGACAGGCACGTCTTCTCAAAGATGGTAAAAAGGTAGATGTCTCCTCCTACGGACTCTCTTTGGCGCAAGAGGCAGACTTATTGAAACTGACATTTGTCACCGAAGCTTCTTTAGGGAACAAGCGCATAGAAGATTGGTTTGATGAAACATTTTTTGAAACAAATTTCTGGTACATCTGGACCACTATGTTTGCATTTCAGCGTTGGAGTTCTTTAGCTGAGATGCGACGCTATATGAAACGATTCATCCACCTGGTAGATGGACTCTACAGACTGGGAGGTGTCATGCGTACCAAATACAATCAGTATGACTCAGTTGTAAGACCAATACGTAGATACCTTGAAGCTAAAGGGGTCACTTTTGAGATGGGTAAAGAGGTGATAGATATTGATTTTGACTTAAATGAAGAGAAGAAAACAGCCACTGCTTTACATATGAAGGATGGTCAGACTATAACACTTGGAGAGGAGGACCATGTCTTTTTTACCAATGGATCCATTACCGACAGTACAGACAATGGTACCTGGAGTACTCCCGCAAAATTAAAAGGCATTGAGGAGTCCGGTTCATGGAAGTTATGGAAAATAATCACAGAAAAAGACCCTGCTTTTGGAAACCCCTCTCCTTTTTGTGACAACATTGACCTACAAAAGTGGTACTCTTTTACTGCTACTCTTCATGACGATACTTTCCATGATTATATGGAAAATTTTTCCGGTAATGTGGACGGGACAGGTGGTCTTGTGACCATGACAGATTCCAATTGGCTTATGTCTATTGTCATAGCAAGGCAACCACACTTTCCCAATCAACCCAAAGATGTAAAAATATTTTGGGGCTATGGGCTTTACCCAGATAGAGAAGGTAACTTTATAAAGAAAAAAATGTCTGAATGTACAGGAGCAGAAATGCTTGAAGAGTTATATTATCATTTGAAGATTCAGGATCTGATGGCACCTATTACCAAAGCGGGAAAAGTAAACTGTATTCCTGTGGCTATGCCATTTATTGACTCATTATTTATGCCACGGACTTTAGGAGACAGACCCGATGTCATACCTAAGGGAGCCACAAACTTTGCTTTTTTAGGTCAATTTGCTGAAGCACCTAAGGACTGCGTTTTTACTGTAGAATACTCTGTACGAACAGCACAAATGGCCGTCTATGGTCTCTTTGATACAGACAAAGAGGTACATCCTATGTATGATTCAGCACACAATTCAAGATATCTACTTGCTGCACTTAAAGCCATTAGCAGATAAATAAAGTTTTGTTCTGTCATATCACTCTTCTAATATTTAGTTTACTAGAAATAGTATCTATTCAGTAATATGATATTTTTCACTAATATTCTGAAAAAAGATAGATGTGACCTCTTCTACTCACTTCACACTCAGCACGATCATAACGAGAAGATAGTTGAATAACATAGTCATCTCTACCTAATCTTCGGGCATAATCTATCCTGATCTCACTGGGTCTCACTCCCCATCTAAATGCAGCATGTTTTTTACAGTTTCTTCGTACTACCTTGGGTATCTCATTGTTGATATCGTAGCCCAAGGTATGTGTTCGAAATTGATACATATGACCACTCTGACTCACTTCACATTTTCCACGATAACCTCTTCCTGCAAGTGTAACCACATAGTCATGATGTCCTAAACGTTTAACATTTTTAATCTTAACATCTCGTGGTCGCATATGCCATCGTACTGAAGCTTCACCTTTACAGACACGTTTCACTGTTGTTGGCAGATACACATGGTCTTCTCTTCTGCTATTTAGATACCTTTTATCTTTTATCTTTTTAATACCTATATACTCACCTTGTCTATCAAAAGTACATTTGAAACGAAATGCTCTCTTAGAATATTTGGAAGCCTTCCCATGCACAAGAAACCTATTACCTACTCTCTCTACAGAGAATATTTTCGATGTATTTTGACGTATACCATAATTTCTACTTGCTTCATATTTACATATAAGTGACATATCTTTACGTACATTTGCATGTATCTGCGTACTAAATATAAACATACCCAAGATAAACCAAAACCATAAGTGTAGTTGATTCAATATTCTTTTCATCATTTTCATCCTTATTGACTAATTAAAGTGTTTTATTGCATACAATAACGCTAAATTGTGAATGAATAGTGTTCAAAATATTTAAATCATATTATTTTTCAATACAGAAATTTTACAAAACTATGGCCAGCATATCTCATCCCAATAGCAATATCTTCATCCTCATATTGAGCCCTTTTCTACTGTTTGCTGAACTTTAACTGTAAGGTATCGTACCCATAGACATCATCAAAGAACATTACAGTACCGTCTTTATCGACAAGCGCTGTCAAATAGACAATATCTACAGGGATAGAGTTTGTCAATCTGTACGGTGTCTTTTTATTCTTTTCTAAAATATTTTTAGTCTTTTCCCCATCTATTTTTGGTTCGATTTCTGCAAAAGTCTCTAAAAGTTCAAATGGTTTTTGTAATCTCACACACCCATGGCTCAAGGCCCTATAGTCTTTTACAAAAAGATAACGCTGATTGGTATCGTGCATATAGACCGAGTACTTGTTAGGAAAGAGATATTTAACTTTTCCTAGAGCATTATGTTCTCCTGGAGACTGCATAAATTTGTAAGGAGGCAGCTTTCTGCCATATTTATGCCAATTAACTTTATAGGGGTTTACTTTAGGAGAGTGTTCAGAATATCCTGTATGGATCTCGATCTTCTTTTTATTGGTATATCCTGGGTCTTTTTTCAGTTTTGGTATCGTTTCATGCCTAACTATACTTGCAGGTATACGCCAGTACGGATTTAAGACAATCGTTCTGACTCTACCATAAAAGACAGGGGTCTCATGCCCTTTTCTTCCGGTAATGACTCTCATAGAACAGATAACCTCTTTACTATCATACATATACATGGTAAATGAAGGAATATTGACATAAATATGATACCTGTCATTGTCTTTTTTGATCCATTTGATACGATCCAGGTTGAGTTTCAGTTTTGCTATTTTGTCTTTGGCACTCATGTTCAATGCTTTACGTGTCATCTTTCCTACAAAACCTGCTGCCTCCAAACCGTGTCTGGCCTGGAATTTTTTGACAGCATCTACTAAACATCCTTTGTATCTATAGCCTGTTTCATTTTTATCACAAACATAGTCCCCTTCTACTACCAGTCTCTCTCTTAATGCAGGGACAATGGAAGCATTCATTCCTGGTTTCAGGTTTTTAAAGTCAGGTAGTTTTTTCCATCCTCCTTGTGCTACAATCTTTTTATATTTTTTTAAAGCATTTAACATCCTGTCATAGTGGTTAAATGCCGGTTTTGCTTTTTTGAAAGCGTAGTCCAAAGATTTGTGTTTAATCGACTCTATGAGCAACCCCTCAGGCGTTTCCAAAACAGGATGCACAGTCCAAACCCCATGTTTCATAGTTGTACGAATAGTACGCTGAAATTTTTTCCAATCAATGTCGCCGTACAACTTATGTGCCATAAAGTATTGATAGAGCTTTGCAATTTTAAACTCCTTTGCACCGATCTCTCTTTTATCTGTTGGTACTTTCGCATGTTTAAGGGCTTCATACTCTTTATAGATCGTAGAGTTTTTCTCTAGAGTAATATCTAATTCTATATAAGAAAAAAGTACTTTGGTGTACTCTGTCAAGCCCGCTTCAGTAATCCAAATAGGCTTATAATCAAGCAGTTCATACATGGCTTTGAGTCTATCTTGTTTATCTTCACCAATAAGTCTTGCTGCCAAGGCTCTATATTTAGCCTGTTTAGTTTCTGCTACTGTAAGATTCAAATCACGTTGGAAGGTTGCATCAATGATTCTCTCATCTGAGATCTCATCGATAGCAGACATGATACTCTTCTCTTCTACCGCTTTTTTTAAAAGTGTCACTGCATCGTATTTACTCTTTTTATCTTTTAAAATGGCATCAATACTCTTTGCATAAAGCTGCATAATACCTATTTCTATTTTTGCTCTGTCTTCCAAAGAGTCAGAAGCAAAAGCATTATTTTCATCTGGTAACAATGCTTTGTATTGTGAAACCAACTCTTTATGTAAACCTTTCTTAAAATCATTCTTTAATTCAGAAAGTAACATTTCGGTATGGTATGAGAGATAATCTTTATCCACCCAAATTGGTTGATAATCAATAACTTTGTAAAGATACTTCACATACTTAGAAGCATCCTTGAGCTGCTTCTTGATCTCTATTGACATCTCTTTACTAAAATCTGCCTGATCTTGTTTTTCCACTTCCACATACCCCTCGGCAGCAAAAAGTGAGCCTAAACTTAACATCAATACCAATATAATGACTTTTATATTCATTCTCTTCCTTGTTTCCATATAATGATTCAATGCTAGCACTTTAATAGTTATAATTCAATGATTTCTCTACTTCAAACGAAGAAAATGGCTCAATTTATCATCATAAAAAAAGACCAAAGTTCAAAAGGATATCTACATCTATTACGTTTTCTCTATAAAATATTTGCTATAATGATTCTATAGACTAGAAACAAGGTACAAACCAATTGAATAATCAATATAAATTAACCAAATTCGTTCAAGCAGCAGGTTGAGCAGCAAAGATGGGTCCGGGTGACCTCAAACATACGCTTTGCGGACTTAACACTGAGAGTGAACACTTACTCGTAGGTTTTGAAAACTCTGAAGATGCTTCAGTGTTTCAGATAAACGATGAACAGGCTTTAGTACAAACTCTAGATTTTATTACCCCTGTAGTAGATGATCCCTATATTTATGGAAAGATTGCTGCAGCCAATGCCCTGTCCGATGTATTTGCTATGGGTGCGGAAGTAAAAACTGCACTCAACATCGTAGGTTTTGACAAAGTCAACCTGCCTGCTGATGCACTCACCGAAATACTGCGTGGAGGAAATGAAAAAATCCGCGAATGTGGTGGTGTACTCATGGGGGGACATACCATTGAGTCTCCTGAGATGTATTATGGTCTCTCTGTCACCGGGTTGATACATCCTGATAATATTTCACGAAACAACACAGCCAAAATCGGTCATGTACTGATCTTGACAAAACCATTGGGGACAGGTATCTTATCGACAGCTATCAAAAGAGATATGCTTCCACAAAGCTCTACTGAAGAGGCTGCAAAAGTAATGCAAACACTGAACTATATGCCTTCTGTCATTATGAGAGAGTATGATGTCTCTGCCTGTACTGATGTAACAGGATTTGGTGTATTGGGACATGGATTAGAGTGTATCAATGAAAATATTTCTTTACATATCGATACTTCTACCCTCCCTATTCTTCCGGATGCCTTAAAAATGGCAGAGTTAGATACAGTTCCCGGCGGAAGCAAACGCAATATGAAGCATATTGAAGACAAAGTGACTTTCATTGGTGATGCCATAAATGCGAAACTCATTCTCTCTGATGCACAGACTTCAGGAGGACTGCTTATAGCTATGGATGAAAATGATGCAAAAGAGTACATGAAACGTATAGAAGAATTTACCTATGGATATGCTACTATCATTGGAAAAGTCGAAGCAAAAAGTAAAAAAGACATCATAGTATTTTAATCTCGTGTATTGTGCATTTAATCATAATTTTTATGGCGAGAAGAAATAGGAATCGAACCTACCGAGGCGTTTTCACAAAAACCTCCAAACGGGTTTGAAGCCCGCGGTGTCCACCAGGATCACATCTCTTCCATGAAACAGTAAGAAAAAAAGTATACCATAAGTTCAGCCATCTTCCGATATCATCTCTATATATAGCACAGAAAACATACATCAGTTTGATGTAATACATAGGAAATTTCGTGTCAAAAAACACCCTGCTTCAATCCATCCCAAAAGTGGATAAATTTATAGAACAAAGTGACTTTAAATATCTCGCAAAAAGAGTTCTTCTTCCTTTGGTCCGTGAACATTTTGAAACTCTAAGAACTGATATCATCAATGATAAAATTACAACCCTAAATAAAAACAAATTATGTG
The DNA here is from genome assembly GCA_027081115.1 of Sulfurovum sp. Lineage (GTDB taxonomy): Bacteria > Campylobacterota > Campylobacteria > Campylobacterales > Sulfurovaceae > Sulfurovum. Next base: position 166,434 of record JALWLD010000121.1, on the reverse strand, counting down.
AAGAGATACTCATAAAATATCATCATATTATGACACCAACACTCCAAAAAGTTATCAATGCGACGGGTGTCATTGTCCATACGAATCTAGGAAGAAGCCTCATCAACCCTGAAAGTTTTGATAAAGCCAAAGAGATCGCTACCTCATATAACAACTTGGAATATGATCTTGAAAAAGGGAAAAGAGGAGAACGTTATTCTCATCTCTCTTCTCTTTTTAGCAAACTGCTGAACTGTGAAGATGTGCTGGTTGTCAATAACAATGCAGCTGCTGTTTTTCTCATTTTAAATACCTTTGCCAAAAGAAAAGAGGTTATTGTCAGTCGTGGAGAGTTGGTAGAGATAGGAGGAAGTTTTCGTATTCCTGAAGTGATGAAAAATTCCGGTGCCAAACTTGTTGAAGTGGGAGCTACCAACAAAACACATTTACAAGATTATGAAGAGAATATTACCGAACGTACCAAAATGCTGATGAAAGTCCACAAATCAAACTACAGCATAGAGGGATTCTCTTCTGACGTAAAGTTCAAAGAGATTAGCAAACTTGCAAAAGAGAAAGGTCTCATCGACTACTTTGATCTGGGAAGCGGGCATTTGGTTAAGCTGCCTTACGGACTTTCAAATTCAGAACCTTCACTGTATGACATTATGAAAGACAACCCTTCACTACTCTCTTTTTCCGGAGACAAACTTTTTGGCTCTGTACAGGCGGGGATCATTGTCGGTAAAAAAGAGCTCATTGCCAAACTCAAGAAAAACCAGTTACTGCGTATGTTGAGAGTAGACAAACTCACGCTCTCCATCTTAACACAAGATATCCAAAATATGCTTTTGGATAAATATGAAGAGATTCCTACACTCAATATGCTTTTTAAAAATATTGAAGAACTCAGAAAAAATGCCAACGTTTTAGTTGAGAAAATAAAAGATAATGTATCATATGAGATCATCGACACCAGCACACTCATCGGTGGTGGTTCCACTCCCAATAAAAAAATACCAAGTATTGCAGTAAGCATAGAGATAAAAAACTACTCTCCAAACAAGATACAAAAACTCTTTAGAGAAAAAAATATCATCGGAAGAGTTGAAAATGAAAAGTTCCTTCTGGACTTCAGGACTATAGATATGAATGATCTTGACTACATTGCAGAAAGCATCAAATGTCTAGCTACATCATAGGAACCTGTGGTCATGTAGACCATGGAAAAACCTCCATCATTAAAGCCATAAACGGTTTTGAAGGAGATACCCTCAAAGAAGAAAAGGAAAGAGGCATTACCATTGACCTCTCTTTTTCAAATATCTCTAATGGAGATAAAAATATTGCATTTATTGATGTCCCCGGGCATGAAAAACTGGTAAAAAATATGATCTCCGGAGCTTTTGGATTTGACTCAATGATGATTGTCATCTCCGCAGCTGAGGGGATCAAGCCCCAAACTGTTGAACATCTAGAAATACTCAGACTCCTCGGTGTAAAAGATGCCATTTTGGTTATCTCCAAAAAAGACCTTGTAAGTGAAGAAGAACTCAACTCAAAAATAGTAGAGATACAGGCTTTTGTTGCCAAATACAAATTTAACATTCAAGCATTAGTCCCGGTTTCTATTTACGATGAAGCTTCTATAGAAGATCTAAAAGAAAAGCTCTTTACTTTGGTGTTAAGGAATAAAGAAGAAGAGAACTTCTTCAGACTTTATATTGACAGAGTTTTCTCTATTAAAGGACAAGGTTGTGTTATTACAGGAACGGTACTTGGTAAAGATATCACTTCCAAGGATAAACTCTTTGTCTGTGACATTAACAAAGCCTGTAAGATTAAAAATATGCAAGTGCATGATAATGATGTAGATGAAGCAAAAATTTCTAATCGTGTAGCACTGAACTTGGCAAATGTCGATGCAAAATCTTTAAAAAAAGGATTTCTTCTTAGTAAGAAGGGTTATCTTAGAGGATTTAAAGAGATTGATATCTCATTTAACACCCTAGAAGAACACGTGCTCCAACACAATAAGTACTATACTGTCTATATTGGTTCTAAACGCCTTAAAGCCAAGATAACACTCTTTGGTTCTACAGGATCATTACATGAAGGATTTGCAACCATTAAAGCAGACAAAGAGATATTTTCTATCTACGGAGAGAAGTTTATCATCCGTGATGGGAACAAAACCATTGCAGGAGCAACTGTACTTAATCCAATAGCAGATCCATTGCGAAAAAATCAAAAACTGCAACTACTCAATGCCCTTGAAGAGAAAGATTTTCCTTCTGCCTACGTCATACTTTTAGAAGCTCATAAAAAAGGTTTTGGATTAGTCTCTTCTGCACAAAGGTTTGCACTATCTCACGAAGAAGCACTGCATGAGGCAAAAGTCTTAGAAAACTGTTTTATTGATGAAGAAGAGCTCATCGTCTACCCGATGCAGACACAAAAAACTATCATTGATTCGGTACGTGCGATTTATGAAAAAAACCCTTATGCTCTACTCTCCGCCACCTCTTTAAAACTTAGACTTCCTTGGGCAAGTAAACACTTTATAGAAATCTCACTGCAACAGCTGCTTAATAAAAACATACTGATCAAAGAGAACAATCTTTATAGAGGTACTAACATAAAAGGAGACCTCTCATATATCCTTGAACAGCGTATTCTAAAAAGGTTGATAGAAGAAGACATAGCTCCCACTGCACCCTACAATATTTATGATGACCTGGACTTAGACAGAAAAAGTGGTGATCACATCCTAAAAGCTTTATGCAGTCGAGAAGAAGTGGTAAAGGTTGAACATAATCTCTTTATCCACATACAAAGTCTCAATAAGATGACCGCAGAAATGAAGAATATTATCAAAGAAGATAGCTATATTGATATTAAAAATTTCAAAGAGAGATATCCCCTTAGCAGGAAATACCTCATTGCATATTTAGACTATTTAGATAATTTTTCTGAAATCAAAAAAGAGAATGGAAAACGGTATTTTAGTTAAAAATATCCTGTGCTTCATTGTCATAAGCACCATCCAAACGAATCACTTTCACACTCTCTTTTTGTAGACATCCGCTAGAGTCGGCAGAAGTCAAGAGCATTGCATTACTCTCTTCTATCACTGTGATCATTCCTGACCCATATCTGTTACCTCTGGTAGACAAAAACTCTCCACCTTTCAAACTGCCTAATACTACATTGACACGTCCTGTTTTTGTTTTGAAATCAGCCATATTTTGTGCCAACTCTACATTATGATGATAAGCCGTATGCCCCTGTATTTTTCTCACAATAGGTATGCCAAAAAGATAGAGGTTTACCATCGCAGTTAAAGGATTTCCCGGTAGACATATCACAAAAGTCTTCTCCATTCTACCCATCATAATAGGACGACCTGGTTTAATATTTACTCCGTCAAAAAGTGTCTCAAGTCCATTGGATTCAAAAGCTCTTCCTACAAAATCGGCATCTCCCATAGAAATACCACCCGAAGTAATAATAATATCGTACGATTTTAAGTCAGAAACAAAAGCAATTGTCTCCTCTAAATTATCAGGAATAACTTTAATATAAGAAGCATTAAACCCTTTAGACTGCAAAGTTGAAATGATCGCATACGAGTTACAATTGAAAATCTCATCTTCAGTAGCATTTTCCCAAGGCTCTTTGAGTTCATTCCCTGTTGAGACAACAGCAATGGAGAGTTTTTTAAAAACTTCCACGTAAACAATACCTTGGGAAGCAAGTACTGCAATGGTTCTCGCTGTAATTTCTGCTCCCTCTTTAAAAAGTACTTCTCCCTCTTGTGATTCTTCTCCTTTAAGTCTGAGCGCATCCCCTTTTCGTACAGTTTCAGGAAGTGTCACCTCATCATTCTCAAACTTTATAACATTTTCTATAGGGATGATGGTATCTACATCATCCGGTACTTGTGCCCCCGTCATAATCTTATAACATTCATTTTTAGCCAAAGAAGCTTCTTTGACCTCACCGGCATAAATAACAGCATTTACTTTTAAAGTTTTACCCGCATCCTCTGCTTTAATAGCAAACCCATCCATAGCAGAATTATTAAACGAAGGAAGATTCTTTACACAGATTACATTTTTAGAAAATACTCGCCCCAGTGCTTCTTCTATACTGATGATCTCTTTATGTGTCGTACCATACGCATTTTGCAGTGATTGCTCAACTGCTTCATTAAAATCTACGTAGTTTTTTGCCATTGATTTCCTTTGTTTATTCTTGTTTGTTACTTTTTAGGTTTTCTATTGTGAAAAAATATTTCTAAATCCTCTACAATGAGTAACCATTATATAAGTAGGCAGCTTCCATTGGAACTTCACTCCTATGCTATATTGTTAATTTTAAAAACAAGAAAATAAGTGACAATACGATACCAAATTTACGCTTTAGCTAAGACCCATGGAGTATATAAAAAGAGGGGAAACAAGTAATGGTGTTTTAAACGTAAAGGCTTAAAACTACCATACGAGTATTAGTCAAAAATTATTTATATTTTGCAATATCTTTAGGTTCTCTGGCATTAAACTCATAGTCAAGGATTTTCATATTTGCGGAGTGCAACAGGATACGTTTTGCTTGTGTACGGCTTCCATACTGTTCATCTCCAACAATGGGATGCCCAATGTGTGACAAGTGTACACGTATCTGGTGGGTTCTCCCTGTCGTAATTTCAATATGTACTTTGGACTTCTTCCCCTGTAACTCTTCTGGTTTGACTATAGTAAATGCTTTTTTACCACGTACAGGATCTATCATGGAAAATGCTTTCCCTTTTTTTACAGTAAAGATTGGTTCATCAATCTCAACCTTCTCATACAATACACCCTCGATCCATGCAACATAATGTTTTTCAACTCTACGGTTCTTAAACTCTTTGATTGCTTTTTCTATGAACTCTCTATTTTTACCAAGCAGAAGCACACCTGATGTATCTCTGTCAAGTCTATGCAGAAGTTCGGCTCCATCAATAGCATCTTGAATATCATATGAATCCACCTGTGCGGGTTTATTGATAGCTATGATATCTTCATCCTGATAAAGTATCTCTATGTCCTCAGGGTACTCTATACGAAAAATTGTTTCTGTATGTATCTCTGCTCTGGCAATCTTTACTTTTTTATCTTCAACAAAAACCAAACCTCTGTCTATGAGCTCTTTTGCTTTTTTATTTGAGATACCTTTTTGTTCTGCTAAAACTTTGTATGCTTTATCTGTAGCCATTTATATTTCCTTATACCTTACTATCCATTCTTTAAATTTATTATTAAGTGGGAATTCCACTATTTTTATTTTTGAGTTCTTACCTGTCTTAAAAATTATATCAGATTTTGAAACTTTAAAACTTTTTGAGAGGAACTTGATCAACTCTTTATTTGCTGCACCTTCTACTGCCGGTGCTTTAATGCGTATCTTTATAGCATCTTTACCATAAACTTCACAAAACTCATTTTTACTAGCCGCTGGTTGGGCTTTAATACGTATACTGACTCTCTCCCCACTAATCTCATAAAACATCTTTAATACTCTTTATAATAGGAGATATATCTGTTCTATTTTTTATCTGTGCGGGCTTTAACAAGCCATGTTGTAACAACCTTCTTGAAAGATTAGAAGCTTCCACTACTGTTATCCCCTCTATAGCTTCAAAAATATCTCTTTGATTAAAGTAGTGTTTTCCAGAGATAATCTTACACCCGAACTGTGCTGCTTCAGCTGCATTATGTCCACCAATAGGTTCAAAAGCACCACCAAGTATGACAATATCAGAAATGGCATAGATATTAACCAATTCGCCCAACATATCGACCACAATGATATCACTCTGGAAATTTCCATGTTCAGAGTAACGTTGCCAAGTGAAAGTATGCGCTTTTGCAAAAGCTTCCACCATCTGAGAGACTTTGTCAAAACGTTCAGGATGTCTCGGTACCAAAATCAGTTTTGCCTTTTTCTCTTCTCTTTTAAAATCAGCAAAAGCATTTAAGATCAAAACTTCTTCTCCCTGATGGGTACTTGCTCCACACAGCAGTAACTCCTCTGGTTTTTCAAGTTTTTTTGAAACTTCCGGCAGTTGTGAAAGTTTAATATTCCCTGTAACCTGCACATTTTTGGCACCCAATAACTCTAAACGCTCTTTATCTAGTTGCGTCTGGGCATATACTTCATCAATATACTTAAATATCTGCCTATACAACCATCCTATACGCTGATATTTAGGAAAAGAACGGTCAGACATCCTAGCATTGATCAACAATGTTTTAGCCCCTCTTTTCTGCGCCAAGGCAAAAAGAAGATACCAAAACTCTGCCTCCATAACTAACAACATTTTTTGTGGTTTCAACCAGAAAAAGAGTAATGATTCAAAAGGCAGATATCTACTCTGTTCAGAGTAGACAGTAATAGCTTCAAAGCCGGTTTGCGTAGTGGTGGTCATACGTAAAAGGTCTGAAGGCAATACATCTACCAAAGGTTTGATCGCTTTGGCTTCTCCAAATGAGCAAGAGTGAAACCAGATACCATTGGGTCTTAGAGGCATATTGTTCCATAAAAAAAATCGTGCCGGAATGGATTCTCTGTATTTTGCTTTAAACGAAAAAAGGAGGAGAAAAGGAAAAGCTATAAAGTAAATAACAAAAGAGACTAAAGTATAAATAAAGAAAAACAACTTTAGCCTCCAAATAAAGTGAAAAAATCACTTTTCTGAACATCCAACGCTAAACGCTGAACGCTTTTTATGCTTCCGCAGTCTCAGTTTCGATATAAAGAATACGACCACAGTGTGGACAGTTCACAATCTCATCACCCTTGATCACTTCAGAGTAAGTCTTGTCATTTAGTTTCATATAGCAACCATAACATGCTTGCTTCTTTACAGGAACAACAGCTGTATTTCCAGCCCAGATACGAATCTTCTCATAAAATGAAAGTACTTTTTGTTCAATGTTTCTGCTAAGTTCTTCCCTTTTTACAAAAAGTTCACCTTTGCTTTTTTCTATCTCTGATTTTTCAACAGAAACTTCTTTATTGATCTCATCAAATTGCAAAGTCAAAGTATTTACTTTTTCATTTGCTTCATCAAGCAATGCTTTTTTTGTCTCATTAATCCCCTGAAGTCTTTCAATCTCTTCATTGGCAAATGTCATCTTCTCTTTAGCAATATCTTCTTCCAAAGAGAGTGCTTTCATCTCTTTTTCTGTGGAGATCTCTTTTGACTTTTTCACATTAGAAGCCAATTGTTCATTTAAAAGTACCAACTGCTCATCAAATGCTTTGATCTTCTCTTCATTTTCAGCAATACCACCAGTAAGATCATCTAACTCAGCCTGTGCTGCATCGATCTTCTTTTGTATTTTTGCAACTTTTTTATCTGCTGCTTCAAGTTGTGGGTTGTAGCTGTCTATCGCCTGGTCATTTTTAGAAAGCTCAATAAGCTCTTTTAAGTGTTTGTTCAATCTCTGTCCTTTTGGAGTTTCCAGAATTTATTTTAACGACTTCTGTTAAGTATTCAGAAGGTTTAATAACCAGTTTCAGTCTGAAACGGGTTTTTAGAATTCGCAATTATAGCTAAAATATCTAAACCTTTCAATTCATCTAACATTATCTCAGCAAAAAAGCGCTCAGATTCATAATGTCCAATATCCACCATCATCAACTTTTCACTCATGGCTTTCATAGCATCGTGATACTTTATATCCCCTGTCAAGAAGCAGTCTGCCTTCACTTCATCCATAAGAGATGCTCCTGCGCCAGTTGTTAAAGCAATAGAATGAATAGTCTCTTTTTTACCAATTACACGAAGCGTTTGTAAGTTCAATTTTTCTTTTATTAAGCTCAAAAGTTCTTTATATTTCCATGTCCCTTTTGTTGTACATAAAAAAGCATTTTGTTCATCAACCTTAAAACCTAAGACCTTTTCAAACACATATTTATTTAAATGTGTCTGATCAAAGTTGGTATGCATAGCAATAAGTGACTGTTTTTTCAGTATCATTTTTTCAATGAGATTTGAGGGGTATTTTGCAAAATCAAGTTGATTTAGATTCCCAAAAATAAGCGGGTGGTGTACAACAAAAAGTGCACCCTCTTTTGTAGAACCAATCATCTCATCATCAATATCTAAAGAGACAATGATTTCTGAAACTTCTCTTGTCATATCCCCAACAATCAAACCTGAATTGTCCCATTTTTCCTGCAATTCAAAGGGGCTGACTTTATCCAGAAAATCATATACTTCTTGTAGTTTCATATCCAACCTTTCTATCTATCAATCATGCAAAGCATGCATTGTCCTTACAAATGATCTTAAAAGTAAAATGCTTCAAGAACAAAAGCAATTTAATGAAAGGTTTTATCCTTTCACTCGAGCATTACGCTCCTCTTCTTGAGCCTTATAAAGTTGAGCACAACCAATAGAAAGCTCCCTTACCTTCAAAATGTAATTCTGACGCTGGGCCTGAGAGATAGCCTTACGTGCATCAAGTACGTTAAAAGCATGTGAAGCAATCATACACTGATCATAGGCAGGTAGAGGAAGCCCTGCATCCAAACAGACTTTACACTCATTGGAAGCATCTTCAAAATGCTGAAATAGATTCTCTACATTGGCCACTTCAAAATGGTACTTTGAAAACTCATATTCTGTCTCTTTATGCACATCACCATAGGTAGTAATATGATCTCCCATTTTATTCCAAATAAGATCATAAACCGAATCTACACCCTGCAGGTACATTGCCAAACGCTCAGTTCCATAGGTAATTTCTACGGCTACAGGATCGCAGGCTATACCACCAACCTGTTGAAAATAGGTAAACTGTGTCACTTCCATACCATCCAACCAAACTTCCCAACCCAGACCCCACGCACCTAATGTTGGAGACTCCCAGTTATCTTCTACAAAACGGATGTCATGCTCTTGAAGGTTTAAACCAAGATACTCCAAAGACTTTAGGTAAAGCTCCTGAATGTTATCTGGACTGGGTTTGATAAGTGCTTGAAACTGATAATACGCACCCAAACGGTTTGGATTCTCTCCATAACGGCCATCCGTTGGACGACGTGAAGGTGCCACATACGCAGCAGACCATGGTTTTGAATCTAAACTTCTCAATAGTGTTGCAGGATGGAAAGTTCCTGCACCCGATGGAATATCATAGGGCTGCACAATATTACATCCCTGCTCTGCCCAAAATTGCTGGAGTTTTAATAACATATCACTGAAAGTTATTGCATTTGTGTTCATGTTTCTCTCTTTTTATAATGTGGAATACATAATTCAATACAGTATGTACTCAATTATGTATTCCCACGTTTACTGTGGGAATACTATATGTTTCTAAAGAATTGTTTCAATTTCAGAAGAGTCAAGCTCTACTTTTTTTGCTTTAGAAATTCTATCTTCTTGAAGTTTTACTTTCAATTCATCATCCTGCAATGCCATAATTTGTATTGCCAAATATGCAGCATTTACAGCACCTGCTTTACCAATAGCAAGTGTACCAACAGGCATACCAGCAGGCATCATTACTGTACTCAAAAGTGCATCTTCACCTTTAAGTGGTCCAGACTCCATTGGTACACCCAAGATAGGCTTTGTTGTAGAGGCAGCCAAAGCACCGGCAAGGTGAGCAGCCATTCCCGCAGCAGCAATGAATACTTGCGCACCCTTCTCTTCTGCTGTTTTCATATACGTTTTTGTTCTCTCCGGAGATCTATGTGCTGAAGAGATAATAAGCTCATAAGGCACTCCAAACTTTTTCAGTGTCTCTGCACACTCAGACATAATAGTATAGTCACTTTTTGATCCCATAACGATCGATACAAATTTCATTTTATTCCTTTTACATTTACAAAATACATTACATATTTTTACCAAACACACACGCTGTGTCACATGATTAACCACTCTTTGTAAATATATACCTCAACCCACTAGTATGCTAACATTGCTCAAGTATACATTTTTGTTACACATTTTACTTCTCTTTGGGTGTCAGATTCATCGGTGTAGAATCTTCTGTCAAACCTTTCTTCTCCAATGCTTCTGTAATACCTCTTCTCAAGATGGTATACCCGGGAACAGTCACAGGCAAAATAATATCATGCAAGTCCCCAGAGTGAATACATTCAAACTCTTTACCATCTGTTGATACAAGTTTTTTAAAGGTCAAGAAATAACGTCCTGCCACTTCATCTATTTTGCCATATTCATTCTCTGTCTCTTCCACCACAGCACCTACTGGTAGTACAATCTCAACAGCATCTCCCACACAGGTTTTGTCTTTACATTTCCATGTTTTACCATCTTCACCCACAAGACCAGCTACCTGATGTGTACCATTTTGGATAGTAAAACCATGAGATTCGGTATCATTTCTATCAAAAGGTCTTGATAGCAAGTAGGCATCTGAAAAACCTCTATTTTGTGTAGTGTTAAGTTCAGCCTGATAACGCTTGGCTTCAAAATCATTGGCATAAAAGTCATCAATAGCATGACGATACGCTTTAGTCACTACTCCTGCATAGTAAGGAGATTTTGTACGACCTTCAATTTTTAAAGAGTCTATCACACCTGAGGACAAAATCTCATCCACATGAGAAGCCATATTCATATCTTTGGCATTCATAATATAGGTACCGATCCCCTCTTCTTCATCCAGTCTGAAGGTAGTACCACTTTCAGGATTATGCGCGTATATCTCATAGGGGAAACGACAGTCGTTGGCACAAGAGCCACGGTTAGGGACTCGACCTGTCTGCAAAGAGGAGATAAGACAACGCCCGGAGTAGGCAAAACACATAGAACCATGCACAAATACTTCAAGCTCCAGATCAGGAATGACAGATTTGATTGCTTCACAATCTTTCAAAGAGATCTCACGTGCCACAATAATACGTTTCACTCCCAGATCGTAATAGACCCGTGCATCTAAAGCATTCATAACATTGGCTTGCGTCGAAAGGTGGATAGGAATATCCGGTGCAATTTCTGCGGCTAATTTTACCACTCCGGGAGATGAGACAATCAAGGCATCAGGCTGAAGCTCTGCAATCTTTGAGATGTGATTTTTGTAAAGTTTTATCTGAGAATTGAAAGGAAAAGAGTTAACTGTAGCATACACTTTTTTACCACGCTCATGCGCATAGGCAATCCCTTCAGCATAAGAGTCCATATCGAACTCTTTTCCAGAACGGATACGTAAAGAGAAAGTACTGGTACTGCCATATACCGCATCTGCACCATAATTCAGAGCGATCTTCATCTTCTCTAAATTACCTGCAGGCGCTAAAAGTTCTACTCTGTTTTGTTCTGACATAAGCATCCGTTCATGATAAATTTGTTCTTATTTTATCCAAATAGTAGTAATAAACAGTTTTGTAAAACCAACTACAACTACAATCTACTTGTTGCAGTAAATAAAAAGTGAAAGTGTTGCCAAGTCATACAGGCAAGATGTCGAAAATATACTTGCCTCTGAAAATGTCATTAAAATACTACTACCTAAACAGGAATATGCTGAAAAAAGAAACAATATCTTTTCATTTAAGATTAATAATGATAATATGAGTTCATCACAATAAAGGAGTTTTAGAATGGAGAAACATACGATACTAGACCAATTACGTGCGGCAAAAGCGGCACATATCAACTGGGTACAACGTGCCAAAATGCTAATTTCAGGTTTTAAAATGGAAGAAGATGCCATTCCTGTTAACTCAACACAGTGCCAGTTTGGGAAATGGTTCTATTCAGATGCACAAAAACTCAACGGATTAAGGAATAATCCCCTAGATTGCTTTGAGAAAATTGAAAAACTTCATTTTGACCTGCATGATATCTATTTGAATATCTACAAGATCTATTACGACATGGAATCACAAGGATTTTTCAGTAAATTATTTGGGAAAAAAAGAAAGATCACTGAGGATTCCGTAAAACTTGCGAAAGAGTATTTTAGTTCTATGGAAGAAGTTTCCAAGGAACTAGTAAAGGAGATCAATCTTATGGAGAGACGGATTGTCGCACTACCAGAACAGGATTTGGAGATTCTTTAATTTTTTTCAATTAAAGACATGTTTAAGTCTCTTACTTCTTCGGATAAAGCATTGTGCCTTCCTTAATGGACTCAACGATCTTTATACATCAGATCAACCTTCATAGGGTTTTGTCCATGATGATAAAATCTACCAGTTTACCTTGTATATCCGGTGGTGGGAGAAAGTTTTTCGCCATTACTGAGAATCCAACATTGTATATATAGATATCTCCTTCCACAAAGGAAGAAAGCATGGTCTTACCCTTGAAATCCACCTCTTTGACTTTGCTTCCAAACTTGCTAAGGTATCTGCTTTACTTCCGGAAAATACGATCTTTCTTTCTCTTTGAACTTTTTAACAGCTCGGATACTTCATCATCAAAACACTCTACCAAAAGAGTATTTCAAGTATAAAGCAGATAAAAATTATTTAAGCTGTTTACTCACATTTTCAAATTTCTGTTCCGTCAGTGTATGCAGTTTTACGATCTTCTTTGCATCCAGGTCAAAAGCTTTCATATCGAGCATTTTGATATTTTGGTCATCGTATGTCTTATAGTAGTAACAAAGATTTTTGGTATCTCTAACTACAGTCAGCATGGTATAGTCAGAAAATATTTTACCCTCTTCTACCGTTCTTGCCGCACCGACAGGGATGTCAAAACTGTTAAGGATGTGGAACACCTGCATCACGCCTTTCTCTGCTGTTTTTGCAGGAATAGTACTACCGGCAAATGCGGCAGCTCTTACAAATCTTGACGGTGGTGTAAAATCGCCTGGCAATCCCAGCATACCTGCACCTTGTCCAAGTGGTTTCAGCGTCATACCAAATACTTTTTTAGGATCGGGAGTATTTCCTCCAAGCTTGACATAGTTTCTAAGGTTCGTCATATGCCAGTCGAATGTTGGTGAATTTGTAATGACACCAATCGGATTGGCATAGACTTTCAATTTTCCATCGATTGGTTCAAAAACAATACTTTTTCCTGTGTTGTCATAGACAATAAAATGGAAAGGCTGTACCTGTGGAGGGAAACCGGGAGTTAATACAGGTGAGATGGCTACTTCATTGTTCTCCAATGCTTTTTTCACTTCATCAACTGTTTCGAACATAGAGAGAATCCATTGAACAATGTCCGTTGAGGACATAGAGATAGACTGATTTTCTTTTGTTGTTACAGAATATTTAGTGAACCCGGGGAAATAAAAATTGGCACAAACCAACCCTTTTTCATTCATTCCATCTACAATTACATCATAATCTGCAATAATCATACCGATAGATGCATATTTAGCAGTCCACTTTTTTCCGTCACCCAAAGTGGTCATTCCTGTAAACGTATGTCCACGAGGTACGACCGCTATACTGGTATCGATAAATACACCAAACTCTACAGTTCTACCATTGATCACTGCTTTGTCTTCTGTAGTTATTTGACATCCGGTACATGCAGACAAAGAACTAATCCCTATTACTGCCAATGCCAATGCAATGAATCCTAGTCTATTTTTTTTCAAACTCATTTTGTTCCTTTATTACTGATTATTAGTTGCCACAAAAATCTTTAAATGCTTCTGCAGATTTTTCAAACTTCTCTTTTTTTGCCAATTCCCATGGACGTTCACATTTATTTGTCTTTGCACACCATGAAAAACCAGCAGAACCTATACATTTATGCCCATCTGAATTGTTGCCTGTACGTGTATTCTCATTTTTACTGTCTGAAGGTGTACATCCACCCAACATTAAAATAGATACGCCCAATATAAAAAGCCCTCGCACTACAATACCGCTTTTATAGCTTTTACTTCCATCTTTCGTTTCTCTTTTTTTAATTTTTTATTTACCTTCTTCTCCATACTACCTTTAGAATTCTCTTTAACTTCATGTTTCACTGTCTTTTTTGCAGCTTTGGTGACCATATTGGCAGACCCAACTGTTAGTCCCAGTACTGTAAATGCTATAAGTAATTTCTTCATGTTTTTCCTTTGTATTATTTAGTCTGAACTGCTGCCATCATCGCAGTAGCCATTTTTCTGTTGATCGTACAGACACAGTCTGTGTGATCATTATGAAGTGTACCATTTTTTACACTATGATGTGTATCTCTTTTGTTTATTTTTTCAACAATACCATTGAGTGGTTTATTTTTTTCTACTTCTCTCTCAAGACTTTCTGCAGGCAATACTTTACCTTCAAGCACTGTTCCCCACACTTTTATATCTTTTATCTTGAGCCTGTCAACAGTTAATGGATCTTCTTCCAGAACTGTGAAATTGGCAAGTTTCCCTGCTTCTATACTTCCTATTTGATCTTCCATCCGCCAAGAGTAGGCTGCTTCAATAGTAACAGCCTTAAGTGCACCCATACGGCTGACTCTCTGTTCCGGAGCACTTACTTTTCCTGATGTAGAAAGACGATTTACACCACAGTCCATTAAAAAGAGGGGCTGGGCTGGAGCCATTGGCATATCGGAATGATAAGAGAAGTGAATACCTGCTTTTTCAACATCTGCCATTGGTACCATACGCTTCACTCTCTCTGGTGTCATCCCATTTTCACTATAGTTATCTGCAAGTGCTGTTACATAATAAGGGTTGGCACTCACAATGGCACCCAGTCTTTTTATCTTTTCTATCTGATCTTTTTGCGCTACACCAAAATGTACTGCAGTAGTTCTGTGATCATACCGTGGATTTCGGCGCATATTGATTTCAAGATTATCAAGCATCATATCCAGACCACCATCACCCGTTACATGAGTCACGATCATATAACCGGCATCCCAGTATTTACGAAATGCTCTGGCATAAAGATCAGGCTCCATCATCCACTCTCCTTTATGCCCATCTGTATAGCCTGCACGAAGTTTCATCAGCTGAGAGTAGATAGCCCCGTCAGCAAAAAGTTTAACCTGCTTTGGCTGATAGCTACACTTTCCTTTTCCCCAGCTCAGCAGTTTTTTTGTCTCGCCTATGAGATCACCATCAATGTACTTCTCCGCCAAACTCTTTCCATCTGGCAGAAAATAGAAACGAAAAGGTGTCTCCTCGGTGCCAATAACACCGTTAATAAGATCGGTCATAGGTTTAGACAGAACACCTCCCGGTTCAGAGGCAGCAGTTATTCCCTGCTGATGCATATAGGCACTAAAGGTCTTCAACCCATGTTTGAACTGATCAGGTGTTGCTACATAAGGGGAGAGCTTTCCTAGAACACCAAAGAGCCCCTGCTCCCAGAAATGACCATCTTCCAGATTAGACATAGACTGTGCACCCTTACTCTGCTTTGCCAAATACTCTTTCGTAATCCCTGTCAATCCAATCGCACCAGAGTTCAAAATAAATTCATGACAAGAGCGGTGCCAGACAAAAATAGCTCTCTTACTTTCCAGTTTATCCAGTACGGCACGGTTTACTTTGCCATGAAAAGTCTGATGATACCCCCAGGTAAAGAAAGGTTTTTTCTTTTCTGGGTCCTCTTTATCTAGTTTTGCAAGTTCCTCTTTTACACGTGCAATATATGCCTCATGCCCCATTGCCTTTTTCACATATCCACTTGGCAATGCCCAGTCTTCAATAGAGATAATCGTTGACTCCATTGACAGTGCACCAAGAAAGGGGTGTACATGTTGTGCAATGAACCCTGGTGTAACGGTCTTGTCTTTAAACGTTGTATCTATCTTGTAAGGTTGTCCCTTTGCAGAAGCTTCCAGCTCTTTTAAAGAACCTACTGCAAGTACTTTTGTTCCTAACACAGCAACTGCTTCTACTTCGGGCTTTGAAGGATCCATCGTAATAATTTTTTTGGCTGTATAGATCGTTGTTTCCGGAAGGAGTGGCAGTGCTTTTCCAATATCTTGGAAAGTCACTCCTTCAGCATTGCTTCCTGAGACCATCATCATGGCCATTACTGTATACTTAATCATCGCTTTTTTAAGATTTTGCATCGTAGTCCTCTAAAGTAAAAAATTCTTGATTTTTATTATACTATAAAAAAGAATTATGCTAAAATCTCTCTATGAAAACAACACGAATCGACTTACACAACCACACCACACGATGTAACCATGCAGAGGGTACCATCCATGAATATATAGAAAAAGCCATTGAACTTGGTATTGATATTTACGGTTTTTCCGAACATGCCCCTATGGATTTTGATGAAAAATACAGACTGCCCTTGTGTGATATGGATGCCTATACTAACGATATACTTGAAGCCAAAACACGTTACAAAAATGAGATAGAGATCTTACTTGGGTATGAGGTAGACTACCTCCCCGGGCATATGAACGATAGTGTTTTAAATGCTAATGTCGACTACCTAATAGGTTCTGTACATTTTATAGATAAGTGGAGTTTTGACAACCCCGAATTCATCGGTGGATGGAAAACCAAAGATATTGATGAAATTTGGAAAGCCTATTTTGAAGCTACTGAAGCAATGGTCAAGATGGGGAAATTTGACATTGTAGGACACTTAGATCTTATAAAAGTCTTTAAGTATATGCCAAAGCAAGATATCAGACTCCTCTCAAAAGATGTACTTAGAGCTATCAAAGCATCCGGTATGGTTATGGAACTCAATGCCGCAGGGCTTAGAAAACCTGTCAAAGAGATCTACCCTTCCACCCAGATTTTGGAAGAAGCCTATGCTTTAGATATACCTATTACCTTTTCTTCTGATGCACATGCTGTAGATCAGGTAGGCTTTGGATATGAAGAGACCATAGCCCTTGCAAAAAAAGTCGGTTACACAAAAGCCGTTACATTTAAAGGCAGAGAGAAAGAATTGATTACTTTTTAGGCACACTATTTGAAACTCTTTAGAATATTGTGGCTATAATTTACGGATAAAAATTTAATTTAGGAGCGTTACACATGGGTAAATTTGTAAACAACTTAGCAGAGTTTAACAAGTATTGTGAAGAGAATGAAGTTGAGTTTATTGACTTTAGATTCACAGATATTAAAGGTGCATGGCACCATATTTCATACAGAGCATCAGCAGTTGATGACGGTATGTTGGAAGCAGGTCTTCCGTTTGATGGTTCATCCATTGAGAACTGGCAGCCAATCAATGAATCAGATATGCTTCTTAAGCCAGATGTAGAATCAGCGTTCCTTGATCCGTTTACAGCAGACAGTACAGTCATCGTTATTTGTGATGTATATGACATCTATAAAAATGAATTGTATGCAAAATGTCCAAGATCAATCGCTAAAAAAGCATTAAAAGCATTGGATGATGCTGGTATCGCAGATGCAGCTTACTTTGGTCCTGAAAATGAATTCTTTATATTTGACGATGTGAAAATTGTTGACCAAGACAACCACCAGTCATTCAAAGTAGAAACAGATGAAGGTCACTGGGCAGATGCTGCTGACTATGAAGATGTAGGAAATATGGGTCACAGACCAAGAATTAAAGGTGGTTACTTCCCGGTAATGCCAACAGACTCAGCAGTAGACTTGAGAGCTGAAATGATGTTACTTCTTGAAGAAGTAGGTCTTGAAGTTGTTCTTGGACACCATGAAGTTGCACAAGGTCAGCATGAGATCGGAATCGTTTTCTCTGATATCATTACAGCTGCAGATAACGTACAGAAGTACAAGTATGTTGTAAAAATGGTTGCACACCTTAACGGTAAAACTGCAACATTTATGCCAAAGCCAATCTATAATGATAACGGAAACGGTATGCACGTACACCAGTCACTCTGGAAAAATGGTGTAAACCTTTTCTATGAAGAGGGTGCATATGCAAACCTTTCTAAAACAGCACTTGATTACCTTTCAGGTATCTTTGCACACAAAGAAGCAGTTGCTGCATTTACAAACCCAAGTACAAACTCTTATAAAAGACTTCTTCCAGGTTTTGAAGCACCAAGAATCCTTACTTACTCTAGCCAGAACCGTTCTGCTGCATGTCGTATCCCTTACGGTGCAGGTGAAAAAGCGGTTAGAATTGAAACAAGATTCCCAGACTCAACATCATGTCCTTACCTTGCCTTCTCTGTATTGATGATGGCTGGTCTTGACGGTATCAACAAGGGTGGTTACCCAATGGTTGGACCAGTAAATGAAGACTTGTTTGAAATTTCAAGAAGAGAGCTTGCTGAGCGTGGTATTCCTGAACTTCCAAGTACATTTAGAGATTCACTAGAGGGTCTTGAAAAAGATCATGACTTCCTAGCACCAATCATGAGTTCTGATTATGTTATGGAGTATTCACAGTATATGTTTGACAGACACGTTTACCCAGTAGAAGGTAGACCAACTGCATTCGAATACATTGCAACTTACTCTTGCTAAACCCTTTTCCCGGGATTATCCCGGGAGTTTACTTCTTCTTTAATTACTCACTTATTTAATTCAGTCACACTTTCCATTCCTCTTGCTATAATACTTGTGAAAAGGAATCAAATGTCATACAAAATTACTTTACTTACTCTTGCTACATTGTTATGTACAGGATGCGGATCTATTGATGATACTATCAATGATGCAGTAAACTCTACGGTAAGTGGTGATGTTACCACTGAAACCATTGCAGCAAAAGATAAAGTCATTATTATCAATGGGGTAAACCTTGCTGCCTGTGCTGTAATTAAAAATGGACTTGTTATAAACTACAACTATATAAATGCTGAAACACTTGTTACAGAGTTGGGAGTAACCTGTTCCACCTATGGGAAAATAAGTAATAGTCTCGAGTGTACAGAGCAGGATCTTGCGGTATGGCTGCAGGAAGATATCAATCAAAATATTACAGACTTTGATTCTGCCACAGGAAATAAAGCCTGTGTCATCGGTACTGACCTTTAACCTTAATGTTGGAAAATTTTCTTCTCTTCCTTTTTCTTGAAGAAAGTAAAATAGGTCCAAAGTACTGTTCCATAGACAAAGATGGAAAGTACTACCACACCAATAGTCACGGATTCAAACAACTCTTTATACTCATAGCTTACAGGTATCATATGTACCAAGATAATAGAAAGTGCACCTTTCATACCTGAAAAAGTTAAAATAAACCACCCTTCAAGTCCCACAGGTTTAATAGAATCAATCGTTTTTCCAAAAAATGCAAACTTAGCCATGGAGAGTGCACGTATCAGTGTTGTCACGGTAAACATAATAAGAATCTCCGTACTGTAATTCCAAAGCTTTTCAAAATCAACCATTTCGGCTAACACAAAAAAGATCATAACCGCAGCAATATAGCCAAACTCTTTTGCCATCTCATAAATGTATTCCAATCTCTCATTGGTTGTTGCACAAATATTTTCCAGTCTTATTTTACGTAAAAAACTTTTGGACACTGGTTTATTCTCTATACTACAAGATGCTTCTATATCCATATCAATCCATGCTTTGGTTGCGATGATGGCAACAATCAGTGTCAAGATACCAGATACATGTAACTCTTCGGCAAGGACATAAGCCAAATACCCTTCAATGATAAAGGTAAACAACTCCCCACGTTTATCTGAAAAAAGTTTCATCAGCATATAGAAAATATACCCTATCACAAGTCCCATACCGATACTTACAGCAAAGACACGTAGTGCATCCAAGGCTGCATGTCCCGCATCAATCTCTCCAGACATCATCCAAGGCAGACCGATGAAGAAAAAGGCAATGACCGCTGTCGCATCATTTCCCAGAGATTCTCCCTCAATGAGTACTTTAATATCATGGCTTATGCCCTCAAAACGCGAAAGAACTGACTGTACTGAGACAGCATCTGTTGCCATGTTAATAGCGAATAAAGAGACATATGCACCAAGTGTCAAGCCTTCAAATACATTGAAATGATGTAAGCTTGCACCTACTGTAATAGAAAGTGCCACAGCAACAACTGCGAGGTAAAAAATACTCCAACCATGCTTTTTAATATCGGACCAATGTAAATGTAAAGCATCTCCCATAAAAATAAGCGGGATACAAAATAAAATAATAGTATCAAAGTGTTCTGCAAGATTAATAGGTACCGCCACTTTCACATAGGTATAGATAAGATACGAACCTGCAAGCAACAAAAAGACTGAAGGTATTTTTATCTTGTTTGCAAGAGCATCAGAGAACACCACCAAACTTAATATAGTAATGATCATAATTTCAGGGGCAAAGCTGTGCATCAATTTCCTTTGGGGTTTTTAAAACATGGTTCCACTGTCATTTGAGACAGGGACATCAGGGACATTTCTTCTCGGATGAAGGGGATCATCATCGTCAATTACTTCATTGGGGTCTTCATCTATATTAATCGTTTCAGCCATACCCATATCCTCTTCAGGAGAGATATCCTCTGCATCATCGACTACATATCCATCATCCATGACAAAACCAGTATCATCCGGTTCAGAAGATACCTTCATGTAAGGATCATTGGCTGTTCTCTTACTGTCAGGCAGAGGAGATATTTTGGTGTAAAGTTCCGGTTTTCCTTCATAAGTACCTCTAAACACCCCTTGCGGGATATCAAATGTACGTTTTGTATCAGGATACTCCTCTAACAACTTCTTAAAATAATAGGCAAATGCCGGTGCAGCAATCGCTCCACCTGTTGCCCCACGTCCTATAGGTTTGTTGTTGTCTCTACCGAACCACACAATGGTTTCAATGGTTGGGGAGTAACCACAAAACCAGGCATCTACATTTTTATTGGTTGTTCCCGTTTTACCTGCCAACTCAATACCTTTGACTTTGGCATTTCTACCAGTACCCCTTTTAATAACATCTCTAAGAATATCTGTCATCAAATAAGCTTGTTCAGGTTCAGTAAAATTTTCAATCTCTTTAGGACGTGTTTCATAAATGACCGCTCCCTCTCGTGAAATGACTTTAGAGACCAGCCTAGGTTCTATCATATGTCCTTTGTTTGCAAAAACAGAAAATATCTGTGCCATCTTCATGGGACTCAAACCAAGATTCCCAAGAGCAATAGACATATCTTTTGGAATATGAGGAACATCTAGAAAAGCTAACCGTTTACGCACGGTCTTAATACCTATATCTGAAACCAAATTGATCGTTGCTAGATTTCTAGAGTGTACCAAAGCTTCTCGAAGTGATATAAACCCTTTAAAGTCTCTCTCATAATTCTTAGGTGCCCACACTTTTAGTTTTCCATGAGAGTAGTATTTAAAAGTACGTGCCATATCTGTCAAAGGACTTGCTGGATTGTATCCCATATCCAATGCCGTCTGATAAATAAACGGTTTAAATGCTGAACCAGGTTGTCTCTGGGATTGTGTAGCTCTGTTAAATGCAGACTTTTTGTAGTTTACCCCACCTATCATCGACAAAATATCTCCTGTACTACTTTCAACAGCGACAAATGCTGCATTGAGCTTAGAAGTTTTTGGATTTTCTTTATATTTTTTCAGTGCTTTTTTATAGGCAAAATCTATAGCATCACGAGCGATCTTCTGCTGCTGCATATCGATGGTTGTATAGATTTTGTATCCACCCGTTCTAATATCTCCCAGTTTTCCCTTAAAACGTCTTAGGACTTCATCTACTATGTACGGGGCAATATTTTGTGCCAATGGTGTTTTATAAACTTTTGGAGACTCTTTAATGGCTTGCATATAGCTACTCTCTGTCAACCAACCAAGACTTCTCATACGAAACAGAACATTGTTTGCACGATTCAAGGCACGTTTGTAGTGGCGCAGAGGGTTATAGTAGCTTGGAGCATTAGGCAAACCTACCAATATAGCACACTCTTTCAGCGTCAGCTCATCCAATTCTTTATGAAAATAACCATTTGCCGCAGTTTTGACACCAAAGTAGTTGTTACCATAAGAGATCTCGTTAAGATAACGTTCAATGATCTCCTCTTTTGTAAGAACATTTTCTATCTTGATAGCAAGAATTGCCTCTTTGATCTTACGGGCAAGTTTCTTCTCATTGGAGAGGATTTTATTTTTAATAAGCTGCTGCGTTAAGGTACTTCCGCCTTCCACAAATTTTCCAGCTTTAATATCTTTAATACCTGCTCTGATAATAGCATCAGGATTGACACCATTATGTTCAAAAAATCGTGTATCTTCCATCGCCACGAGCCCTTCAACAAGAACACCCGGTATCTCATCATAATTTGCATAGAGACGATGTTGGCGTTTATAAACATAGGCCAGTTTATTGCCATGTCTGTCTAAGATAACAGAAGATGTTTCAGGTTTGTAATTGATAAGTTTATCAGCATCCAGTGAGATCTCTTCATAAGCATATATAAATGCTGCAGTCAATGCTACAGCAAATAATAATGTAAGAATAATAGAACCTTTTATGAGAGAGCCAAACACTGAAAACCTTTGTTATTGTTGTATATATATACTATTATTGTACCGTGTTATGCTTGATGAGTGCCAACACATGACGGAGCTTTTTTGTAGAGATACTCAAGTTTAGTATCACACGCAAAATAGGCTTTTTCACAGTAGGCTGTCGAATGGCACCCACAAGATACCCCTGTCCCATAAGCCCCTTTTGCATATATAGAGCAAAGTCATTACTTTCCACACCTATAGGAAGAATGAGACTTTCACAACTCATATCCATCTCAGTGTTCACGATCTTTTGTCTCTCTTTCATCTTCTTTCGTAACTCTTTTGCATGTTTCTGGATATATTCAAAATTAACCATTGCCAATGCGGTATCAAATACAGAAGGTGCCGTTGAGTAGATAATAGGTTTTGCTCTATTCTCCAAAAAACTTATAATAGTTTTAGAAGCTAAAATATATGCGCCATAAGAACCATAGGCTTTCCCTAAAGTCCCCATTTTAATATGTCTTTCACGTACAGGGATTTTATAATGTTCAAAAATACCTAAAAGGTTTTTACCCAATACACCCGCAGAATGTGCTTCATCAACAATGATCAGTGTATCAAACTCATCTGCCAAAGCAAAGATCTCTTTTTTACAGAGATCCCCCGACATGGAATAGATACCCTCTACTGCAATGATCTGTCTCTTTGCAGGGTTTGTTTCCAGTTTCTCTCGCAAATCATCTACATCATTATGTGCAAATTTTACGACTCTGTCTCCTAAAAGTTGAGATGCCATAACACCTGAGGCATGATACTCTTCATCCATAAACAGCATATCACCTTTACGTACCAAAGCTTCTATAAGTGCAAGGTTTGCCAAAAAACCAGAACCTACAACCATCCCTTCAGAAAACATATTGGCTTCAGCGATCTCTTTTTCAAAAATACGATGAATAGGATGATAACCATTGACGAGCATAGAGGCTTTTGAAGCCACAACTGTAAATTCATTGACAAGTTTTACTGCTTTTTTAAATTGCTTTTTATTACGTGAGAGGCCCAGATAATCGTTAGAAGCTAAATCATCCAATGTCACATCATACACTTTTCTCTCTCTAAAACGTCCTGCTTTTTTGAGTGCTTTCAATTCATTTTCATACATTTTATTTTGACCCTTTTAACCCAGCTAACCATGGAAGCAACACTTCAACTTGCAACCCCATAGCTGTACTCTCAAAACCATCTACAGACTGAATATATTTCTTGCAAAATCCTTCAACCATACAGCCACCTGCCTTCCCTCTCCAAAGTCCACTCTCAAGATATGCCTCCAGATCAGTTTCTTCAAATGAAGCAAAGTGATAGTGTGTTGCAGAAGTATCAACAAGTAAAAGTTCTTTGCTTCTGTAGTGTAAGGAGGAGACTATGGAAATGCTGGCACCACTCTGAATCTTCAAAATACGTCTTGCATCTTCAAGATTTTTAGGTTTACGCAAAATAGACCCATCTTCAGCCATAATGACAGAGTCTGCACAAAGCAGGGGAATCTCCAGTCCAAACTCTTTGACAGATGCTTCCATCTTGCCTTTACTTGCAGTATAAACAAAATCTTTGGCTATGGTTGTGGTGATCTGTTCTTCATCATATTTCGGTGCTTTCTGAATAAAATCAATACCGAATTTCTTAAGAAGATACGCTCTACTTTCAGAGTTTGAACATAAATGTATTTGCATTACAGGCCTCTAAGAGAAACACCTAACCACAGAGCAATCAATCCTAAAACAATATTGAGCGGTAAAAGTACATTTGGTATCCAAGTGAGTTGTGCCTTTGCAGCAGCTACTTCTCCTTTGATAAAGAGTTTCCACGCTTTTACACGCTGCACATACATATAGGTAAAATTCACAGCCATCACTGCCCAGATAATCTCTTTACTCATAAAAAGTGATTTAAATTCACCATGGTGTCCACCTGTGGCTATAGCCATGAGTAAACCTGTAGCAAACAAGAGTACGATAAAAGTCATTACCAGGTTAAAGAGTCTGCCTGTGATCTGAAGAGTGATCCCTAGTCTCTGCTTGGGCTCCAACATAGCAACCATCACATCACTTTTTAATGCCTCTTCATCGGTCACACCACCCTTTTGTATCACAGGATGGGAAGCCAGACGAATGGCAATCATTCCCCCTACCCAGACAAATGCTGAAAGCACATGTACAAAAACAATCGTATGCCCATAGTCGGCAAAAAAATCTGTCATCTTAGTTTCCACCCTCTAATATCTCTGAGAGATAGACTTTTGCCTCTTCAAGTGCTGTTTGTATCTTACTTGGATCTTTACCGCCGGCTTGTGCAAAGTCAGGACGACCTCCACCACCGCCACCTACAATAGGTGCAATAGCTTTGATCCAGTCTCCTGCTTTTAGTGGTGCATCTTTCACACCAGCAGCCAACATAACTTTCTCACCTTTTTTCTGAAAAAGCATAATAGCTACTTTTTCATATTTGTTCTTTACTTCATCAATCAGCTCTTTGATATCTCCGGCTTCCACCTCATCAATGATCACATGTACACCATTGACTTCCACAGCAGACAACTCTTTTTTCGTAGAATTTAAGGCTGCAGACAATTCATTTTTCAATATTTTGACCTGCTCTTTAAGTTTTACAATACCTGCCATCGGGTTTTGGTTTTTCACTTCCTCTTTAATATCACTGATCTCATCTCTCAGTGCTTTGACCTTCTCCACTGCTGCTCTACCGCAAATCGCTTCAATACGCCTTACACCTGCAGAAACACCAGACTCTTTTATGATCATAAACAGACCTATATTTGCAGCATTTTCAACATGTGTACCACCACAAAGTTCTACAGATGCATCACCTATACTTACAACTCTTACTTCATCACCATATTTTTCACCAAAAAGTGCAACAGCACCTGAGTGCTTCGCCTCCTCTATAGACATTACTTCTGTCTTGGCAGGTATGGCTCTTAGTATCTTCTCATTGACCCAGGCTTCTACTCTTTCCAACTCATCCGCAGTCATTGCTTTAGGATGAGAGAAATCAAAACGCAATCTTTTGGCATCATTCAGGGAACCTGCCTGAGAAATGTGTTCACCAAGCAATTCTCTCAATGCAGCATGAAGCAGGTGTGTAGCAGAGTGGTGTTTTTCAATCTCTATACGATCCCCGGCAACCACCGCTTCAACTTCATCATTGACTGACAGTTTTCCTTCTACTTCTGAGAGACTCATATTGAGGAATTTTTTTGTATCCTTAACCTGTACACTCATTACACAGTCACCTGTACATATCACACCATGGTCACCTGTTTGTCCACCTGACTCTGCATAGAATGGTGTCTCTTCAAGCATAACCCAACCTTTGCCATCAAGACTGGACACCTCTTTGAAATTTTCATCCAACAAGGCAAGTACTTTGGTTTTTACTTCTGTTGTCTCATATCCAACAAATTTGTTTTCACCAAATTTCTCTTTAAGGGCTTTAAAATCACCTGTAGTTGCTGCATCTCCGGTACCTTTCCAGTTTGCTTTGGATTGTGCTTTTTGTGCTTCCATTTTTCTGTTAAAAGCCTCAATATCTAACTTGATCTCTTTTTCACGCAACATATCTTCTGTAAGGTCCAGAGGAAAACCATAAGTATCATAAAGTTTAAATGCCACTTCTCCGTTAAAAATATCTTCTGTCTGTTTCAACTCTTCATTAAAAAGTTTGATCCCCGCTTCAATAGTATCAAAGAAACGTTCTTCTTCAAGTTTCATAGAAGCTTTGATCGCCTCAGCTTTAGAGTTAAGATAATCATATTGGCTTCCCATAAGATCTACAAGAGTATTTACCAGTTTATACATAAACGGTTCACGAAGCCCAAGCAAATACCCATGACGAATAGCACGTCTCATAATACGTCTAAGTACATAACCTCGCCCCTCTTTGTCAAAGTTTATACCCTGTGCAAGAAGGAAAGAACATGAACGCAGATGATCTGCTATAACACGATATGAAGCTGAATTTGAAGCATCAAAATCATAAGGTGTTCCTACCAGTTCTCCTATTTTGTCAAGAAAAGGCATAAAAAGTGAAGAGTGGTAGTTGTTCAACTTACCCTCTTTAATGGCAACTACTCTCTCAAGTCCCATTCCTGTGTCTATGCTCGGTTTAGGCAGTGGTGTCAAAGCACCTGTTTCATCTCTGAAGTATTGCATGAATACAAGGTTCCAGATCTCTAAAAATCTATCTCCTTCCCCACCCATTTTGTCCTCTTCAGAGTTAAAGTGTTCTTCTCCCTGATCATAAAAGATCTCAGAACATGGACCACAGGGACCTACATCTCCCATTTGCCAGAAGTTATCTGCATCACCAAAATAAACAATACGGTCTTCAGCGATATGCTCTTTCCATAGATCAAAAGCTTCTTTATCTGAGTCATGTACGGTAACCCAAAGTTTTTCTACAGGTAAGTTCAAATATTTCTCTGAAGTAATGAACTCCCATGCATAGGCAATGGCCTCTTTTTTAAAGTAGTCAGCAAAAGAGAAGTTCCCCAACATTTCAAACAGTGTATGGTGACGTGCTGTATACCCAACGTTGTCAAGATCATTATGTTTTCCCCCTGCTCTTAAACAGGTTTGTGAAGAGGTAGCTCTTGGAGGGTTTGGAATAGGTGCTTCACCCGTAAAGATGTTCTTGAACTGTACCATACCCGCATTGGTAAACATAAGTGTTGGATCGTCCGGAACAAGTGGCGATGAAGGAATAAGCTGATGTCCCCTCTCCTGAAAAAAATCTAAATATGCTTTTCTGATATCCATAATAAATCTATCCTAAAATATAAGCATTGTCTGCCCATGAAATAATTAGAGATATTTTAGCGAAATTGTGATTATTTGGGGTTAAAAGAGTGTTTTTGTAGAGATTCTAATCTCTATTTGTTACTTGATTTAGCTAGATATTCCCACATATCTGCGGGAACACCTTATAATCCAAGATTAAAATGAAAACTCACACTGTGCATCCATATAATAGTCAAAACCTCCATCAGCATATGTTCTACCTGTAAGTGGGGCATCAATATAATTGTCACACGTATAATAGATATCTTGTTTTGGGTATCCTGCATTATCCACTATATAGATATAGTCATTAAATGTTGGGTCTATATCCATAGTACCATTAAAGCCTGTAAAATCAAAGACACATCTCTCTCCGGGAGCCGTTGTAAATTCACCAGACAATGTAAAATCATCAATGATCAGAGTATTATCTGATGCATAGCATGTATAAGGGACATCTTTATATATCGGATCCCCAAAATCATCAATAAACATAAGTGTCATTGTAGTTGGTGTAGGCTCTACATAGACACCGTCTGTTCCTCCACCACCACAACCACTCAAGGTAAATACTGCCACACCTGCAACCATTAAACCTGCAATTTTCTTTTTCATTTTTAGCTCCTCAATACTTTATATGAGTGCAGTATATTTTAAAATTGTGTTGTGTTTGTGTGGTATGGTTAATTCCACTTTCTAATTTTGTTGTGACAAGAGATACATTCTCTCATGACATTTGCATAATTTGTAGAGGCTCCGTGTTTATGGTTTTCTTCAATATTCTTT
Organism: Sulfurovum sp.; assembly: GCA_027081115.1. Classification (GTDB taxonomy): domain Bacteria; phylum Campylobacterota; class Campylobacteria; order Campylobacterales; family Sulfurovaceae; genus Sulfurovum. The sequence continues at coordinate 138,453 of JALWLD010000121.1, read as the reverse complement.
TGTATCTTATCAGCATACTTCATAATATTTTCAGACTGTCTCTTCGCAAACCGTGAAGAGAAATCCATTGCCTCTTTGGGTGCTATTTCGATATTGATAGAAGCCTTTTTAAGCTGTGCAACTCCATCAATAACCAATTTCTGATTGTTATATAAAATACCTTTTTGTATTTGTGCCATGGCCGTTTCCATCTCTTGCATATCTTTGATACGATCTGTTTGATCATAAGCATGAACACTCATACTTATTGTACCTACTACCAATAACATACTCCATACTTTTTTCATAACAATCCTTTTGAAGTTTTTCCTATTTTACCATATCTTTCAAGAGCTTTGCAATTTTTGCACTACCGTCTTTTTCAACAATCTCCATAAGACCCTTACTTTTTACTTCCATATTTTCATCTAACATAGCCCATACTTTGTCCACCTCAATCGCATCTTCTCGCATAAGCCAGGCAAGTTCTTTTTCTACTAGAAACTGTGCATTATAATACTGATGATCTGAAGCAGCGTAGGGGTAAGGAATGTAAAGAGTTGGTAATGCAGTTGCAGAAAGCTCCCAAAGAGTCGACGCCCCTGCACGTGCTATGGCAAAATCTGCTTCATTCATATAGTCTGCCAGTTTTGTAGTAAAGCCAAACACTTCTGCTTCAATATCCAACTCTTTATAGGTTTTCTCAACTTCTTCAATGTTATTAACTCCTGCCTGATGAATAATTTTAATGCCTCTTGTTTTCAACTCAGGAGCCAAAGAAAGTGCCAAGTTGTTAATGGCTTTTGCCCCTTGCGAACCACCCAGGAACATAATCGTTTTCACTTCAGACCTAACATGAGCATTCTCAAAAAAGATCTCTTTAACGGGGTAAGCATGTATGGGACTTTCATCCAGATAAGAAGAGATAAAAGCTTTGGCATAGGGTTTCATCAGTTTATTAAGCGAACCCAATGCTGCATTTTGTTCATGTATCACCAAAGGTATACCTGTACTCTTAGCTGCAAATGCCGTTGCAGCAGAGGAGAAACCACCTACAGAAAAGACTACTTTAGCATCATGTTTTTTAAGTAATTTACGTGCTTCGCGCATGGCTTGAAACATCATCCAAAGTGATTTTAATTTTCCTAAACCTTTTTGGTTAACCACACCACGGGTATCAAAAAAATATTTCTCTTTAAAGTCATCATCATCTGCAAACCACTGTTTGTCCTGCCCCTTGGTTGAACCAATATAAATGAGTTCTTCACCTTTGAGCTGTTCTTTAACTGCTTTGATGATAGCCAAATGTCCACCAGTTCCACCACCTGTCATTACTATACTCATGTTCTTCCTTTATTAGATTTTATATCATTTGTTACTCAATAACTCTCCCTAAAAAATATTTCCATGCATGTCTCTTGGTACTTTTTTAGAGACCATCAACACCATACCAATGGCAATGCAGGCTGCCAAAATATGTGAACCTCCATAACTCAAAAATGGTACCGCAATCCCTTTAATCGGAGTGATTCCTGATATACCGTAAGAGTTCAGTATAAACGCAAAAGCAATAAGTAGCCCTACACCTATAGAGAAAAGATAATACATCGGATTTCTTACCTTCGAAGCAATTTTAAAGATACGAAAAATAATAAATAATATGGTAAAAGTGACCAGTGCCAAACCAACAAAACCCAACTCTTCGGTGATACCTGCCAAGATGAAGTCAGTATGTACTTCACTGAGATAGCCCAGTTTAAACTGTCCGTTCCCTAAGCCTTCACCAAAAAAACCGCCATTATGAATAGCGTTGAGTGAGTTCGATATCTGATACGGCTCTTTGACTGTGGTCTCTACACGCAGATTCTGCAACTCTTCAAAAGGGAAAAGCCCCAGAATATCATTTTGTATAGTACTCCACCAACTTTTTATTCGTGCCATACGGTGTGGTGCTATAAAAATCAGTGCAAATACAGCTATAAATGCCCCGGATAGAAGCGTAAAAAAGAACTTCATAGATGAGCCAATAAACAAAAACATAACCATAAGTGTAGCCCCAAGAACAACCACTTGGCCTAAATCTTTTTGAAAAACCGCAATGATAACAACAGCAATAAAAAAAACAAACAAATAAGGGGAATACGCACGTATTTCCTCTATGAAATTCATATTTCGTGTCTGCATAAATTTACGTGAAAAACTCCAGGCAAGGAAAAAAACAAAGCCTACTTTAAAAAACTCTACGGGAGCTATGGACATGGGTCCAAGATGTATCCATCGTTTTGCTCCACCCACAGCATTGACAAGAGAAGAAGGCAAAAACTGCATAACAATCATGAGCAGGAAAAAAGTAAAAAAAAGTGCTAACCCTACTCTGGAGAACCATACATCAGGATCCATTTTACTTAAAATGATCATAGCAATAAAGCCTATAATTACTGCACTACTCTGTCGTATAAAAAAGTGAAAGTCTTCATAACCAAAATGAGCAACTGTATATACTGAAAGTGAATAGTCCATAACCAAAGAGAGGGTCAAAAGTGCCATGACTGCTGCTAAAAGTGGTTTATCTATCATTTCATTTTCTCTTTTGTTTTACTAGAATCCATATTAATTAGTATTTTATCAGATTTAATAGATAAATTGGATAAAATTACAGACAATCAGGAGGGATACACAGTAAAAATGGAAAAAGGTAAAGTCAATAAAGTCATCAACCAGCGTAAATACAAGATCTCTGGTCTGTTTGTCATTTTATTTATTGCTATTTCCATTTTTTTGCTCTCCATTCTTAAGACCATCTCTACAGACAGAAACATTCCACGACACAATACCAAGCTTCATGACCGTGCCTTTCGAGGAAAGATCATCTCTGAAGACAATTATACACTGAGTTCTTCTCTAAAGACCTATCAGGCTGTTATTCGGGGAGAGAGTATCGCCAAAGGTAAAAAAGAACTTTTCATTAAACTTTTCAGTATCTACAGTGGCATTCCAGAAAAAGATGTACGCAAAAAGTTTAAGAACCGTAAAGGCAAGAAGATAAAAAAGAACATTGTACTCTCTCGAAATATCAATGCTCGACATGCTATGCAACTTAAAACCTTAGCATATAAATTAAGAAAACTCGATGTCTTCCAATCTACCAAAACACGTTCAGGTATAGAAGTTATGTATGGCTTGGACATCATAGAAAATGGTGAAAGCAGACGCTTCCCTCTTAAAGATGTACTCAGTCCTATTCTTGGATATGTAGGGAAGAAAGAGGAAAACAATTATATCAGACCTCGTGGGAAGAAAGGTCTTGAAAGAAACTATGAAAAGTATATCACTGCCAAAAAAGATGGCTACTTTCAAGGTAAAAGAGATGTAAGTTCCAGAATTATTCATGACAAGAACAGCATCAAAGAGCAGCGTATTGACGGTATGGATCTGCATTTGAATATTCCTTTGGCACTGCAAAGACGTGTAGAACTCATGCTTGATGCCATGAAAACAAAACTTGATGCAGATGAGATTATTGTAGGTGTTATGGAGAGTCGTACCGGGAAAGTACTCTCTCTAGCCTCTTCCGAGCGTTATGACCCTTCACACATTACACAAAAAGATATCCCCGCACTCAACCCAAAGTTTTCTGAATACCCGTATGAGGCAGGTTCCGTACTAAAACCTCTCTCTATTTCCGTTGCTATGGATAAAGGTCTGGTTACACCTGACAAATGGTTCAATACCTTCAACGGAAGACTTCAGATCGGTAAAAGACACTGGATCTCCGATGATGATAAATTTGAATCCATGCAAGTGACAGACATTATTGTACACTCATCCAATGTCGGGACCTCACTTATCTCATGGATGCTCACCGGAGAGGAGTTTAGAGAAGGTTTACTGAAGTTTGGTATTGCAAAAAAATCAGGAATAGACCTCTCAAGAGACTTACCTGGGAGTTTAAAATCTGTACATATTCTTGACAATAAACTACATCGTGCAAATACCTCATACGGCTATGGTATGACTGTGACCTTTGCTCAGCTTTTCAAAGCCTATGCTGCTTTTAACAATGGGGGGATGATTGTCACACCACGTCTCGTCAGCTACCTGGAAAATGTAAAGGGGAACCACTACACACTCAAACCAAAAATAGGTGATTCACGGGCTATTACCAAAAAGACTGCAAAGAATATACATGAAATCTTACTCGAGGTTGTCAAACGGGGAACCGGTGTTGCCGCACAATACCCTGGTCTTGAGATAGGTGGAAAAACAGGTACTGCACACATGGCAAAAAATGGTAGATATGTACGTGAATACCACAGTTCATTCTACGGTTTTGCCAACGATAAACTTGGACATAAATACACCATTGGTGTTTTAGTTATCCGTGCAAAGAAAAAGTATAAATATTTTGCTTCACAATCTGCTGTACCCACATTTAGAAATATTGTAAAAATTCTTGTTGAACAAGGCAAACTCATACCTGATCCAGAAGTTCTCAAAAAACTCGAAGAGGAAAATATGTATGAGTGTGAACCAGAAGCACCACAAACCGTACAAGAAGTCAGTAAAGATACCCCAAAGAAAAAAGAGACCAAAAAGAAGAAAAAAGAGACCAAAAAGCCAAAAATAAAAAAGAAATTTGTAGAGCCACAGATCCCTACAACAGCTCCGGTACCACAACCGATACAGAAGTTTGACAATATTGAAGACCTATTTTAAATCCACAAATTATCAATAAGTCTTGGTTTACCTACCCGTGCAGCGATCAAGATAATAGTATTGCCTATCTCAACAGAATGCAGTGCCTGAAAATTTCTGTCAACAATGGCAACATACTCCAACTCATCCGTCACAGACAATATTTTTTTCATCTCTTCTTTAATAACACTGCTCTCAAGCTCTCCTGCACGTATCAAAGATGTAGCTTTTTTCAGTGCAGCAGACAATGAGAGAGCCCGTTGTTTCTCTTCAATACTGAGATAGACATTTCGAGAGCTCAATGCCAAACCTTGTTCATCTCTAACTATATCACAGGGGATAATCTCTACATTCATAAAGTAGTTTTTAACCATCTGCATGATGAGGGCTAGCTGCTGTGCATCTTTTTTTCCAAAGTAGGCCTTATTGGCTGCAGAGAGATTAAGAAGTTTCATAACCACCTGTAACATACCATCAAAATGTCCAGGACGTTTTTCTCCCTCCAAAACATAGCCACTCAAAGCTGGAGCACCAATACAGAGTTCATCTTTTTCATACATGACATCGATGCTGGGCATGAACAATATATCAACACTACAGAGCTCGCATATCTTAATATCCGCATCCTCTTTACGAGGATAGGCATCAAGATCTTCTCCTTCCAAAAACTGTGTTGGATTTACAAAAATAGAAACAATAAGATGTTCATTCTCTTTACGTGCCTGTTGAATAAGAGAGAGATGTCCCTGATGCAATGCACCCATAGTCGGTACAAATCCGATACTTCCACCTAAGGCTTCTTTAGCACTTTGTAATGCTTCTATAGTTCTGACAATAATCATTTCTAACCCTCTATTTTGCAATATTTAGATAAAATAATATCAAAAAAGTACGGATATAAAGAATGAGTAACGGGAAGGTCTTCTGATTCCTCATTCTTAATTCCAAATTTGAAAAAGGAACTTTTTCACATGGATGCATACGAATATGGTGAACTGCTCAAAAATCTCTCTACCAAAATGGAAAACATTGGTAATATTGTCAAGCCTGACCAACTTGAAAAGAGACTCAAAGAGATCGAAGAGATGCAACAAGACCCAGACTTTTGGTCTGACTCTGATAATGCTGGTAAAATCTCACAGGAAAAAACCAAAACAGAACGTATTTTAGAAAAATATAACCTGGCCAATGATGCTGTACATGATGCCATGGAATACTTCGAGATGGCAAAAGCGGAGAAAGATGAAGAAACACTTGAGATGCTCTATGAAGATGCAGAATCACTACAAGAGAGTACCAATGCTCTTGAAGTACAAATGATGCTCTCAGGAGAACATGACGGTAACAATGCCATTGTCTCCATACACCCTGGTGCAGGTGGTACAGAGTCTCAGGACTGGGCTTCTATGTTATACCGTATGTACCTTAGATGGGCAGAGAGACATGACTTTAAAGTAGAAGTACTAGACTACCAACCTGCAGAAGAAGCCGGTATTAAAGATGTCTCTTTTATGATTAAAGGAGAAAATGCTTACGGATACTTGAAAGTAGAGAACGGTATCCACAGACTGGTACGTATCTCTCCTTTTGACAGTAATGCAAAACGCCACACCTCTTTTTCATCTGTCATGGTCTCTCCAGAAGTTGATGATGACATTGACATTGTCATTGAAGACAAAGATATCCGTATAGATACTTACCGTGCTTCAGGTGCAGGAGGTCAACACGTTAACAAGACAGAGTCTGCAATACGTCTAACACACCTGGAGACAAACATCATTGTACAGTGTCAAAATGACCGTTCACAACATAAAAATAAAGCTGCTGCCATGAAAATGCTAAAATCACGTCTTTATGAATATGAAATGGCAAAAAAACAAGCTGCACTAGATGGTGTAGAGAAGTCAGACATCGGCTGGGGACACCAGATACGTTCTTATGTTATGCAGCCTTACCAACAAGTCAAAGATACAAGAAGTAACCAGGCATTTACCAATGTCGATGCAATTTTAGATGGAGATATAGATAAGATGTTAGAAGGTGTACTCATTGCTCAGGCAAAATAAAAATAGATTGACATCTCTAAACTTTTATCTTTAAGTAGCGCTAATATTATCTTGCCTCTCTTTGTATAGGACATATCTCAAATGAACTTTTAAGGCTTATTATCCTCATTATTCATATCAGACTCCTCACTGTTAACCTTCTCATCCAACTTAAAGTATTTGGACATGGTTTTTGTCACAACAACAGCAGCCAAAAATGCCAAGATAACCATAGCTACTTTATAAGATATTTGCCATAGATCTATATTCACAGGATCTCCTTTAAGACTTTATCTTCCAGTCGATACTGTTGGTTGCAACGTAATGCCATAGATTCATCATGGGTCACAAGCAATAACCCTGCTTCATTCTCTTTTATATAGTCCAAAAGTACATCCATAACAAGCTCTGCAGTCTCTTTGTCCAAGTTTCCTGTAGGTTCATCTGCAAATATGATACATGGTTTTTTACTCAGTACCCGTGCTATAGAAACACGTTGTTGCTGCCCACCGGAAAGCTCTCCTATCTTCTGATCCATAAGCTCTTTAATTTCCAGTTTTGCTAAGAGAGTATCTTCTATAGGAGAGTCAGAAAGCATGGTGGCAACTTCTATATTTTCCATGGCAGACATACCCTTAAACAGGTAATGAAATTGAAAAATTATACCTAAATCGTAACGGCGAAGGGCTTCTACTTCTTTATCTTTTAATCTGTAAATATCTGTATCAAAAATCAGAACCTCACCTACATTGGGTTTGATAAAGGTAGAGAAAATATGTAGTAAGGTAGATTTTCCTGAACCACTACGACCTACAATAGCTGTACTTTGGCCAGGGGTTAAAGTAAAATTTACATTTGAAAAAAGTTCTGTATCAAAACTATGAGAAATATTTGTAGCTTTTAAAAGAAGTTGTGACATAAAGCTGTACCTTTAAAATAATTAAAAGTATTTTATCATAAAAAAGTAAGTAGGGGATGTTTTAAAAAAATTTAGAATAAATAATCTTCTAGTTTACTGTAGATTTGGAGGTTGTACTAAAGGAGTATACGTCAGTACATGACTGAGCACACTCCTTCAAAAATAGAGTGAAATAGAGATCTATTTCCCCATTTGTGCGGCAACTTCTGCAGCGAAATCTTCTTCCTCAACTTCGATACCTTCACCTACTTCAAGTCTTGTGAAGCTTGTAATTTCAGCTTTTCCACCTGACTTTTCAGCAAAGTACTCACCTACTGTTTTAGAATCATCCATTACAAATTTTTGATCAAGAAGACACTGCTCTTGGTCAAGTGTTGTATTATCAGAGATAAATCTAGCCAATTTACCTGGAAGGATCTTGTCCCAAATTTTCTCTGGTTTACCTTCTGCAGCCAATTCAGCTTTTAAAGTCTCTTCAGCTTTTGCCATAACTTCTTCAGTCAACTGTGACATAGAGATGTAAAGAGGAATATTCTTAAGTGTCTTACCAAGTCTACCCAGCTCTTCATTCTCTTTTTCAATAGCTACAATTCTACCTTTAGTCTCTTCTTCTACATAAGCAGCATCAAAATCCTTGTAAGAAAGCGTGCTTGGTGCCATTGCAGCCGCATGCATTGCAATCTCTTTAAGTACTGGAGTCATCGCCTCAGCTGTTTGGGCTGAATCACATTTTGCTTCGATAATTACACCATTTTGAAGGTTAGAGTGAACATAACCGTTTACAGCTGTATTCTCATCTCCAACAATAAGTGCAGATCTTCTTACTACAAGTTTCTCACCAATAGTAGCAACCTGAAGTGAAAGGTAATCAGCAAAAGGCTCACCACTGATTGTTGATGCATTGATTGCATCAGCATCAGCAAGTTCTTTTTCAAAAGCATGGTTTACTACCGTTGAAAGTACTTCTTTAAACTTGTCATTCTGCGCAACAAAGTCAGTCTGAGAATTTACTTCAACAATAGCAGCTTTTTTACCTTCAACTTTAACAGCGATGGCACCTTCAGCAGCAACTTTACCAGCTTTTTTCGCAGCGGCACCCATACCCTGATCTCTCAACCAAGCTACAGCTTTGTCCATATCTCCATCAGAAGCAGCGAGCGCTTTTTTACAGTCCATCATTCCTGCATCAGTCATCTCTCTGAGTTTTTTAATGTCTTTAGGTCCAAAGTTCGCCATGATTACGCCTCCGCCAATTCTTTTGCAGATGCAACAGCGTCTCTGAAGTTTCCTTTGAAGCTGTATTTTTCTTCCATTACTTCGATTTGTGCATCAGTCATGTTTGCAACGTCAGCGTAAGTATAGAAACCTTCATCATTTAATTTACCCTGATATACTTTACCAACACCAACGATCTTAGTAAGATCATCACCTTTTTTATCAGAAGTTTCTTTAGCTGGTGCTGCTTTCTTTTCAACCAATTTCTCAACTTCAGCTTCAGTTGCCGGAGCTGCTGTTTCTTCAGCTGCTGCTTCAGCCATAACTGCTTCCATTTCACCAGTAGATACTTCTTCTGCTGCCTCACCATTTGCTTCAGCATATGCTGCTTTACCTTCGATAATCGCTTCAGCCATCTCTTTACAGAAAAGGTTGATAGATCTAATAGCATCATCGTTTCCTGGAATCGGGTAATCAACTACATCTGGATCACAGTTAGTGTCTAGTGGTGCAACTACTTTCATACCAAGTCTTCTTGCTTCTTTTACTGCAATGTGCTCTTTTACAACATCCACAACAAACATCATGTCTGGAAGTTTTTTCATATGTCTGAAACCTTCAAGGTATGAAGACAACTTCTCTTTCTTTCTCAAAAGCATCAATGCTTCTTTTTTAGTCAACATATCAAGCTGACCATTCTCTTCCATCTGCTCAATAATTTCAAGTTTTCTGATAGATTTTTTCATTGTTGGGTAGTTTGTTAACATACCACCTAACCATCTAGTTGCAACGTAAGGCATACCACATCTCTCAGCATGTTCTTTTACTGCTTGTCTAGCTTGTTTCTTAGTACCTACAAAAAGAACTGTTTGCCCCTCTGCAGCTGCATCTCTAACAACATTGTATGTATATTTGAAATATCTAAGTGTTTTTTGAAGGTCGATAATATAGATGTTCTTTCTTGCACCGAAAATGAACTTCTTCATTTTTGGATTCCATCTTCTTGTTTGGTGTCCGAAGTGTACTCCACACTCCAATAGGTCTTTCATTGTTACCATAAGTTTCTCCTTGGTATATCGTTAATAGAACTTTCACATTGTAAAAATTCAGTTAAAAGCATAGCTTCATCACTAGGTTTTAGAATTGAATTGGTAATTCATTCAATTCATCCGCTGCAGTCATCAACACACAAGGTGCAACCAGTCAAGGAATAACTACATGAGTATTTCCATTATTCAAGCTATTTATACAGCTGTAGATGAATAAGGAACGCAATTATACCGAAAAATTATTTAAGATTGTATAAAAGTGAGGGTGTATGTGACTATTTCAGCATATTCTATAGCCACATAACAATGAGCTAGATCAATGGTGTTCTTTATGGTTGTATACTTTATGGTCTGTCTGTCTAGCTACTATTTTTCTATAACGTGGGTAACAAGATTGTATTATAAAAAAGACTGCTGCCAACGTACTCAGTACGGTTAAAAATTTAATATTGGCAAAAGAGATAACAAAAACAACCAAAGCAAGGAGCATAATCTCTACTGCAAAATAGATCTCCGGTTTTTTATTTCTCCCTTTTGATCTTCTCTCTCTTTTTCCTGAACCTGTAATATGTGTTTGCATTTTTATACTCCTTTTGAGAAATTTGCCACGCGATTTAAAGACTCAATACATGTACAAATCATTAAAAGATGTTTTTATTATTATACACTTATTTTTGTAATGCTTCAAGTGTTTCTTTTACTTCATCCACATGTCCTTTAACTCTCACTTTGGTCCATACCGCAGCAATTTTCCCCTCTGGATCGATAATAAAGGTAGATCTAACCACACCCATATACTCTTTTCCCATAAACTTTTTAAGCTGCCACACACCAAAGAGGTTACAAAGTTCTTTATCTTCATCTGCCAAGAGAGTAATTTTAAGATCTTTCTTCTCAATAAAATTTCTATGTTTTTTAGGAGAGTCGGGACTGACACCTAATACAATAGCATCCAATCCTTCAAAGTCTGGCAGTGCTGCTGTAAAATCACACGCTTCTGTTGTACATCCTGGTGTATTGTCCTTAGGGTAAAAATAGAGCACAATCCATCTTCCTTTTATATCACGTAGACAGATCTCCTCTTCATCTTGATTTGGTAGACAAAAATCTGGTACTACAGTTCCTACTTCTAACATTCTAACTCCTCTATTTCTAGTTTTTAATTTCTAATTTCTAATTTCTACGGTAGTATAGCAAAATGGATACAGAAAAAAAACAAAGTAAAGAAAAATTACTCGCAGAGATAGAAAAACTCATCTCTTATGGTAGAGATGAACCTACCATCAACCCTGCTCTTTTAGCCTATTTAGAAATAGATGATCTCATCTCAACGAAAAAAAAATTACTTGAACGTGTAGGAAAACTCAGCGAAGAAGACAAAGAGTGGTTAGAACAATTTAAAAAATATGAATAAAATAAAAAATTATCTTTCTTACTTAGTCATTCAATAGCCTTTCTTGACTATAATACTATACATAGATGATTTTAAAAAGGAAAAAAATGCAAATTCAATTCGGTGCATATACGATTAAAACACATGAACTAGACAATAAACTCTCTGTACAGATCACTTCTGAACTCGGAGAAGTAAGTATACATGATGCAGGAAAAGGACCTCACGACTTCCCTAACGCTATCGGATGCAAGATCAATAATCCAGAAGTGACACCTGAAGCAAAAGGTCTGAAACGATACTCTTTTGGAGAATATACTTTTATTTTGGGTATCAACTATGCCGGTGACTTGCTTCTCTTCCACTCAGTAAAACTCTATGTAGGTCGTAAAGTGATTGATGGAAGAGATGTTTTAACACTCTCATTTCTTACAGAACCAAAAGCATAGATCTACAACACTCTCTTACAGTTAGGGGAAATATCTCTTTCCCTTCTCCTCTTGACTTTATGCCAAAGTGATTATTTTTTATACAATTAAATGATTATAAGACGTCCAAACATAGCTATAATACTCTCAAAATAAATTGACAAGGAAACAGATGGCTTATTTAGTCCCTACAGAGTTCGTAACAAAAATGGTTGATTCGGGAGAATCCAAAGTCTATATGTCTACCAAAGACACCCTTATTCGTGCATTTATGGCAGGTGCCATCTTGGCATTGGCAGCAGTATTTGCTATTACTGTTGCAATGAAAACCGGTTCACCTCTACTTGGTGCCGTTTTATTCCCGGTTGGTTTCATCATGCTTTATCTTATGCAGTTTGACCTCTTAACCGGTGTCTTTATGTTGGTACCTTTGGCACTCATTGACAAACGTCCTGGTGTCACGGTAAAACAGGTACTTAGAAACTGGGGACTTGTATTTTTAGGTAACTTGGGTGGAGCACTCTTGGTTGCATTTATGATGGCATACATCTTTACCTACGGATTTAATACAGACGGTGGTGCTATTGCTGCCAAAGTAGCAAAGATAGGTGAAGCCAGAACACTGGGTTACCAAGCATATGGTACGGATGGCTGGTTCACGATCTTTATTCGTGGTATGCTCTGTAACTGGATGGTCTCTATGGGTGTTGTTGGTGCGATGGTATCTTCAACAGTTTCAGGAAAAGCCATTGCAATGTGGATGCCTATTATGTTGTTCTTCTACATGGGTTTTGAACACTCAGTTGTAAACATGTTCTTATTCCCGTTCGCACTTATTATGGGTGGAGACTTTACACTAATGGATTACATCGTCTGGAATGAGCTTCCTACTGTTACAGGTAACCTTGTTGGTGGTTTGGCATTTACAGGGTTAACCCTGTATGCTACACACATTAAGACAGGTGAAAAAAGAAACCTAAAGTAGGACTCTCATGGGAACGCAACTCACCATATCGCTGGGAGAAGCGACAAGCAAAGGTCGCAAAGAGATCAATCAGGATTTCCATGACCTTTGTATCCCCTCAGAACCTCAACTTACTACCAAAGGTATTGCCGTTGCACTGGCAGATGGTATCAGTTCGTCTGATGTCTCTCAGATAGCTTCTAAAACAGCCGTTACCTCTTTCCTTATGGACTACTTCTCGACATCAGACTCATGGTCTGTAAAAAAATCTGCTCAACGTGTCCTCTATGCAACTAACTCCTGGCTCTTTTCGCAAAGTAAACAGGGACAATACGCCCATGATAAAGACAAAGGGTATGTATGTACCTTCTCTGCTATGATCTTTCGCTCCAATACAGCCTACATGTTCCATATCGGGGATGCACGTATCTACCGTCTACGCGATGGACAGCTGGAGCGTCTGTCAGAAGACCACAGACTCTGGGTAGGACAAAATATCTCCTACCTTTCACGTGCTTTGGGCATGGACTCTGTTCTAAATGTTGATTATGACAGCTTTTCTTTGGAAATAGGTGATCTTTTCTTCTTTATGACCGATGGTGTTTATGAGCATATTGATGAAAATATTCTCATAAATACTATCTCTACACATGAGAATGACCTGCAAAGTGCAGCACAAATCCTACTTGATGAAGCCTATAATGATGGATCTACAGACAACTTGACCATTCAAATTGTAAAAATTGATTCACTTCCGACTAAAGATGTTACAGAAGTAGACAAGCAACTTATTGACAAACCTTTGCCTCCACTACTTGAAACACGTATGGAGTTTGACGGCTACGAGATTGTGCAAGAGTTACACGGCAGCTCCCGAAGTCATGTCTACCTTGCTGTAGACAAAGAGACAGGAACCAAAGTGGTCATCAAAACACCTTCTGTTGACTTGCAAAATGACAAAGCCTACCTGGAACGTTTTCTCATGGAAGAGTGGATCGCTATTCGTATGAATAACCCTCACCTCATCAAATCATACCTGCCGACACGGAAACGTAATTACCTCTACAATGTGACAGAGTTCATCGAAGGACAAACCCTCACACAATGGATGATAGACAATCCAAAACCATCACTTGAAGTGGTACGTAAAATTACAGAGCAGATAGCCAAAGGTCTACTTGCCATGCATCGTCAAGAGATGATACACCAGGACCTCAGACCCGAAAACATTATGATAGACAGTTTAGGAACCATTAAAATTATTGACTTTGGCTCTACTCGTGTTGAAGGTATTGCAGATATCAACAGCTTTATAGAACAGGAGAACCTGCAAGGCACAGCCCAGTACTCCGCACCGGAGTACTTCATAGGTGAGATGGGTTCCAGTAAGTCTGACCTCTACTCTCTAGGACTCATCGCTTACCAAATGATCTCGGGAAAACTACCTTACGGTGTCTCTGTAGCTAGAGCTAAAACCAAAGCAGAACAGAAAAAACTAAAGTATAAAAGTCTCTATACAGAAAATGGAGATACCCCTCTGTGGGTAGATGAAACACTTCGAAAAGCTTTAGAAGTAGATCCCTATGACCGCTATTCTGAGCTTTCCGAGTTTACCTATGACCTACGCCATCCCAATCCCGAATATTTGAAAAAAAGAAGACCACCTCTTCTGGAGCGTAATCCTGTCTTCTTTTGGAAAATGGTCTCCCTTTCACTGGCAACCATTATTGTACTTTTACTTCTAAAAGACTAAAATATAATGGTCTAGCCTAATTTATCTCCTAAGGTCTTCTGATCTGTCATACTCGATATTGTATTTCTTTAGGAGTTCATTCTGTTTTTCTAAAGCTTCTTTTTTATCTATAATGACTTTAACACCATCTTTGTCTTCTAGAACAATATATTCCTCTTTGACATTTTGCATCATTTCATAAAATTCTTTAAAATTTTTAAAAGGTTTTCCATTGATCGTATCAATAGCCCACATCCCAAAATTGTTGTCTCCACGGCTGATATCCGAAGCCAATACTTTCAGAAGCACAACTACCTCGTCTTTCTCTTCCTTTTGCCATTTTGAAGCCAGACAGGACATACGTAATCTGTTACGATTGGTTGAACGTATGAGGTTTCGTGTTAAAGGAGAAAAAACATAGCCGCCAAAGATGAAATAGGTCGGCATTTCATCGTAACGTGTCGTCTTAACCAGGAGTACATCATCTGCTCTGTTTAAAAGAGTCCCTTTGACTTGCATCGCTTTGGTATCTCTGATAATATCCAAAGTGACCTTTTCTCCCATCTGATGCAGATCAACATAATAGTTGTAATCCGTATATTCATGGTTCCGAAAAGCGACTGTACCATCATTTTCAATGTTATGCCCATCTATTGCTGTCAGAATATCCCCTATTTTTAAAACTGATTTCATAGAAGAGTGATCTCCAATCTTGTCTACCAGTTTTCCCGATACATTTTCATCCAGTCCATAATAACGTCTCATAGCAGGATTTTCAAGCTTTTGTGTACCTATGCCCATGTCAGCAAAACCATCATATTTCCCATCTTTCATATCAGCGATAAAATGTTTGACCATTGTCACAGGTACAAGATACCCAATATTTTGAGATTTGGAAATGACCTGCATAACAACACCAACAATCTTACCATCAGAGAGTGCCGGTCCACCAGAATTCCCTGGATTTACCGCTGCATCAACCTGTACAGCCAAAAAAACTTCTCCCGAGTGTGCATAAGTATGATGTTCAACACGTGAGACCACCCCTATAGTTGCAGAGAGTGTAGACCCACCCATTGGGTAACCATATACCACAATCTTCTGTTCAACTTCAGGGAGCATACCAAAAGTAAGTGGTGTTACTCCATTTGAAAAGGCTTTCTCTTCTACCTTTAACAGTGCTAAATCAGCCTGATGGGAGACAGCCAAAACTTTGGCAATGTAACGTTTACGCTCTCCGTAACGCTGTACCTCCAAAAATGCCTGATTAGCCACTACATGGGCATTGGTCAAAATATAACCACCTTCTATAATGGCACCAGAACCCGTACTGCTACTCATGGAAGTACTCCAGGGAGAGAGATAATTTGGCACTTTAGCCACATTGTAGATCTTGACAATCGCCTGTTTGGTAATATCCTCTTTTATCGTTTGTGCACCTAAAAAAAATGTACTTAATAATAGTGTTAAGAGTAATTTCATAATATAGTTATCCTTCGTAATCTTCTGCATCTATACTTTCAATACCTCTGGCTTTAGCCTCTTTTGCCATTAACCCTGCTTCATGTATGTAGAGTAGATTTTTCTCATAGTCATACACGCGTGCGGAACAAACCCCACAACTGGGACTTCTGTCTTTACCTATAAAAAGATCAATCTCTCTATGCTTATCAAAAAAATCTTTGGCATACTGTTCAATAACAAAAGAGAGATTCTCTTTTGTTTTATTGGAGATCGCCTTAATACCACTGTCTGTTTCCACCAAATCCATCGTTGGACGTGGTGTTCCAAAGGCATGGTCTTCAGGACAAAAAGGGATCAGTTCAAAACCTTCAAGTTTTTCCAATAAAAAATTATCCCTGTTACAAGTAGCATCATAGCGACATGCTTCACCCAAAAGACAGGCAGAAATAGCTACTTTTTTCATTAGAACACAAAGAGGAGAAGGTAAACCCAGATACCAGTCAGAGAAGTTAAAGTAATCCCTATAAAAGTACGTATACCAGATTTTTTATGTACTTTGGAATAACTTCCCGGTAATCCACCCTGCGCTGCATCGGAACGGGCACGAAAAAGTGTACTTGCCCAAATACCCAACGTCAATACTGAAATAATAATATGTATGACCAAGACCGTAAAGAGGTAGTTGTGGGAAACATGTGTATTTTGTACAAAGGTCTCATACCCCCCACCCAAACGTACACCATACTCAAAATAACTCACAACAATCACTGAGACAATAAAAATAAACCATTGTACTCTTGCATGTAAGGAGTATTTTCTATTTTTGGCAAAAGAGATCGCCATACCTACCAAGAGTGGTAGAAGTGCCACTATCAATGTCACAAAGTCCATAAAAAATGGTGCTTTGGTCCCTAAGAATCCAGGTTGAAACATATAATTCATTAGCAAATCACCACTGATTTGATTTCTGTAAACTCTTCAAGTGCCCATTTTGGTCCTTCACGACCCACACCTGAAAGTTTAGATCCTCCGTAAGGCTGCACATCAAAACGAAGTGTCGGTATATCATTAATGACCACACCACCACACTGTGCATCATCAATAAAGGACTGTGTCATTTTCAAATCATTTGTAAAAATAGAAAACTGTAGCCCGTAAGGAGAGTTATTCATCTTCTTGATGGCTATACCATAACTGTCTACTTCTATGAGAGAGACGATCGGAGCAAAAACCTCTTCACAGATGATATTCATATCATCCGTCACATTAACCATAACCGTTGGAGGGAACATACCATTGATTTCTTCTCCTCCAGTAAGTACAAAAGCCCCTTCATTTCGAGCAGAAGCAACCCATGTTTTGGCTCTGTTTTTTGACTCCTCATCAATAAGAGGTCCCATAAACGTATCCTCTTCATATGGAGAACCTACTTTTAGTGTCTGTACCTCTTTTGCCAACTCTTCGGCAAATTCATCATAAACATCAGAGTGAACATAGATACGCTGCAATGAGATACATACCTGTCCAGAATTTACAAATGCACCATAAGTACATCGCTCTGCTGCATATTTGATATCTGCGCTTTTGTCAATATACGTAGCGGCATTCCCCCCTAATTCAAGAGAAACTTTTTTAATCCCTGCCTGCTTGGTAATAATATTTCCTACAGGTACTGATCCGGTAAAAGAGATCACTCTTGGTATATCTGAGCTAACCAGTGCAGAACCGACCTCTGCATCTCCATAAACCACAGAGAGTGCATCTTTGACTGCAAACTCTGAATCTATAAAGAGTTTTGCCAACATATAAGCAGTCATAGGTGCTTCAGGTGTTGGTTTTAGTACTACAGTATTTCCAGCACCCAATGCCGGAGCAATCTTATGTGCCACAAGATTTAAAGGAAAATTGAAAGGGGTAATACACACAACCACACCTACAGGCTCTCGTCTATAAAATGCCAATGTTTTTTTACCGCTTGGCATGATATCAGTAGGGATAGTTTCACCATTGAGATTTGCCATTTCCAGAACAGTCAATAAAATGGTCTCAGAACACCTGTCTACCTCTACACGTGCAAAAGAGATAGGTTTTCCTACCTCCTTTGCTAACATTTCTGCAAATTCTTCTCTATAGACTTGTAGTTTTCTTGCCACGTCTTCAAGCCACAATATACGCTGAGACATAAGTGTTTTCGCTGCAAGAGGTGCTGCTTGGGCCGCGATTTTCAAAGCTCTGTTTGCATCATCCGCATCACAAATCTGTGCCAAAGAGACCACGATACCATTGTATGGGCTACATCTCTCAGACTTCTCTTCTTTACTCTCTTCACTGGAACCAAAAAATACTTTTGCTTCTACTTCTCCATCAAACATAATTCAGCCTTGTACTTGAAATTGAATGATTATAACAAATTCGGGATAATAAAAGGTAAGGTAGAAGAAAAGTAGAGTTATTTTTTAGAAGAGCAAGAGGCATCTTCACAATAACTTCGTTTTAAAACAAATTTATAGATAAGATCTTTGATCATAAGCATGAGACAAAATATCCACAAAATATTCATAATGATATTATCTTTGTATTCAAGACCGTAACGAAGAAGTGGCCATCCAAAAAGGATGATGTACTTCATATAGTAGAAAAAGAGGATCCCTACGCCATAGATCTCTTTTAAAATCTTCATATGAGACCTTTAAGCAGAAAAGTCAGGAGTACCGTCAAAGTTTGGTGTACCGTCCGGCATATTGGTATCACCATTCTTTTTGGCTTCCTGCTCTGCTTCATAGGCATTCATCTGCATACGTACTTCGTTGATCTGTTCAGGTGTGACACCTTCATCGCTTGACCATATCACTTCAACTACACCATCATACTCTTTACCTATCTCTTCTACTTTGTCTGCATATTCAAACACATCCAGACAAACAATAGCTTCTTCATCGTCTTTCATAGTGTCTACCAATTCTATATACCATCTGCCAAGCGGACTTGCTTTAATAGTCGATTCAATCATTCCTGCCATGTTCTACTCCTAAAACCCAAAATCTTTTTTCTTTAAGTCGCCATTATAGACAATATCTTTTGCATCAAGGGTATCATCATTCAACATTTCAGGCACAGGATCTTGTGCTTCGAGATTCTTGATCTCTTCATCAAGAGAGTCTTCCTGATATGTCATCATCATATCTGCTGCCATAACTTTTGACATCTCCTGAATCTTCACGAGCTTTTCAATCTCTTCACCCACATCTTTACCTTCAACCGTCACAATGATCTTGCCTTTTTCTTTGTCATGCAAGTGATACTCACAAAACTCTGAATTTTTAAAATCTTCTACCAATTCATCTATAAATTTTGATGGTGCCTGTACAACTATACTTGATACATTCATATTTATTCCTTCTTATAATTTTATTTTTTATTCAGATCCCAAACCATGATCTTATTATCATCAGAGGCTGAAAAAAGTCTATTTTCATCCTGGAAAATAATTACGTTAAGTGTACTCTTTTGCCCTTTAAGCAAAGCTATTTTTGACTTGTTTAATGTACTATAAATAGAAATATTATTCTTTTCATCCATCGCAAATGCCACTTTTTTCCCACTGGGACTCAATGCCGTTCCATAAATAAGAAAACTGCCTTCAATATAAGAACCGGTTCCACGTTTCACATCATAAAGTGAACCTCTTCTATCTTGTCCCGCACCGGAAACTTTTCCTGCTTTAAAATCAACTTTGTACACATTATCAACATTTTGACCCTTAAGCTCTTTTATAACCTTCCCACTCTTCACATCAACAATACTGAGTACACCACTCTCACAAGAGAAAACCGATTCTGTCTTCTTCTCATTGAGCATAAAATCAGAAAATTTTGACTCACTCAACTGGGTTCTGTAAAGCTCTTTTTTACTAACAATATCCAAAAGTGCTACCTCGTCACTCAAATACCCTAGAAGAATATGTCCTTCATCAACAAAACGTGCTTTAATAATGGCTTCTTTATCTTCAGGTCCCAATAGCTTGGTGAGTGTACTGTTTTTATAAAGATACAGATCCGAATATCCGCCTTTTCCACTGTCACTTAAAAGAAGATACTGCTCACCTATGACATCTGTACTCATGACTCTAGCAGCAATGACATCTCCCATAAAATCTTTTACATCTGGGATAGAGATCTCCTGAAGTTTCTCTCTTGATGTGCTATCATAGATCTCAATATGTCCCATGTCTGTAGCGATCACAAGCTTATTGTCGGTGAGCACCATATCTTTTGCCGTACCATTGATATCTATACTTGCAACCGGACTAAATGTGCTAAAAGCAAAAGTACTCAGTGTCAAAAGGCAGATTCCAAGGAGAGATTTCACATAAGCTCCTCTACCAAATTTAAAGTCAGTGCAACAATCTCCTCTTCGGAAAGATTTGACTTAACACCATAGAGATCCATCTCTGAAGCTACAAAGTTTTCAAAAGTATCATGGTCATGCAATTTAACCATGAACTCTTCCATCTTCTCTTTACCCAAAGCCTCTTTGACAGGGTCAGCTATGTAAATGACATAGTTATAATCTTCATGATCGAACTCATACTCTTCAGAATCATAATCTTCATAATTCTCATCCACATTAAGTAAATGTCTCAACTCTATCTCTTTGTCTTCAAGTTTTTCAAAAAGTTTTGGATATTTTACTGCTAAATTCATTTTTTATTTCTCCATTATTCGTTAATTTGAGGTATCTCATTCTCTGTACTGTAATCAAACACATCAAAAGAGATCGCCTCTGTCGGACAGCGTGACATACAGAATCCGCATGCTGTACACTTCTCATCATCTATCACAGGATTAAACATGCCATTGAACAAAATGGCATTGTCAATACAGGGCTCTTTACATGAGTGGCATATCACTCCGTGATGTGCCACACATGCTTCAAGAGAGATGCGAAATATCGCATTGAGATAGCTTGATGTCTCTTCATTTTCCAAAGAGAGAACATCTGATTCACACACCTTTGCACAATCTTCGCAAAAGGTACATCCATTTTTATCAAAAGTGAGGGTCGGGGTACCGTCATCTGCTATAAAAATGATCTTTTCATCACAAGAAGCAACACAACTTTTGCTTTCGCAAGAGGGGCACTCACTCTGAAAAAAAGATTCAAATCTTCCATAAGGAGGTCTGACCATAAGAGGAATTTCGTCCTCTCTGGTCTGAGTTAATGGTTCTGCAAAAGATTTAAAAAAATCCCTTCTGCTTGCCACTATTTAACACCTTCATTCATTGCATCTGCAAGACTTGAGTGTGATTTAAACTCATCAGTAAGTCCATCTGATTTAAAAGTATTACCTACTGCAGTATCAATTTTCGCTTGTGGAGCATGACACTGAGAACAGTTAAACCTACCCTGGTAAAGGTGATCCATCTTTTTTGCCTTAGCGATCTTGATATCAGATACATTACCCATATCACCTTTTCCAAGACCAACTTTTTTCCCCTCTTTTATTAACTCACCGTTCTTAAGTACAGTTTCTGGTCTATAGTTCGTAAAGTGAGATACAGGAATTGGTGTTGCACCCATTGCTTTTGCAGTCTCCGGCATGTGACAACCAAGACACTGGTTATTACCTTGTTTGATCGGTAACAATCCTTCTACTGAGTGAGGGATCATCGGCGGTGCATTAACATACGCTCTTTCAAACTTTGTAGAAGCACCCGGTGCCGGTCTGTTAAAGTCTGCTGCATTTGGTGTTACAGTATCTTCTGTATAGAGATCTGCTTTTCTTAGACCCAATGTTGACTCTGTCACTGTTTTTTTGTTACCAAGATCTTCTTTATCCAATCTTTTAGGAACACAAACATCTTTGTTGATATCAATAGTTTTAGCTGCCGCTACAGCTGCTGCTGCTGCATTTTCAGTTGCAACATTTGTTGCTACACCTGCACCACCTTTGATAGATGCTGCCATCTCTTTCATATCTTTATCTGACAAAGAAGCAACCTGGCCTTTCATAAGACCTTTCATTGCTCCACCGTAAGTACCATCTTTATAGCCCTTGAGTGCCACAAGGATATCCGCTTCACTCATATCTTTTACTACTTTGGATTTACCCATTGCCACTTTTTCAAAATGCTGTCCATGACACCCTGCACATGCAGCTGTACTTACAGCATAAAGACTAGATCCTGTAAGCAATGCTCCCAATGCAAATAACTTTATTGCTTTTTTCATTCTTCTCTCCTTTAATTATTGTTTGTTTCCAAAACTTCTAATACTAAAACCAAGTGCATCATCACCACAAACATCAATACAGCGACCACAATTGGTACACTCTCCGTCTGTGACTGAAATACTTTCTTTGTTTATCATATGTAAAACCTGATTCTCAGGACAAACTATCTTGCACTCCATACAATTCGTACATGCCTCATGATCATGTTTTACCCTGACCAGGCTGACTTTACCGATGAGCGAATAGCTTGCTCCCAAAGGACATAAATGTCCGCACCAACCATTTTTGACCCCAAAAAGATCAAAAAGGAATATAGCAATAATGACCGAGACACCTGCACCAAAACCAAAAATGATTCCTCTTTGCATAATGGTAATAGGACTCAAGACTTCAAAGGCAGCAACCCCTACAACTGCTGAGACGATGAGACCCAGGATCATCAGCCAGTAACGTGCATTTCTTTTCAGAAAACGGTAATTGACCTCTTCTTTATCCAGATTGAGTCTACGTCTGAGCCAGTTTGCCAGGTCTGTCACCATATTAATGGGACAGACCCAGCTACAAAATGCTCTTCCGCCTACTATCATGTAGAAAAAAGTAATGATCAATGCCCCTAAAAGCACATCTGTCCCCAGTACAAAACCTGTTGCAAGAACCTGCAAAGTCGTATATGGGTCAGCCAATGGAATAAGACCAAATAGCTTGGAAGCACCAAAAGTACCCTCCAAAATATGCCAACCATAGGCATTGGCACCAAAATAAAGAACCAAAAGTCCGATCTGTGTTACCCTTCTAAGGAGAAGATATTTAATATTTGACATCAATACTCTACCTCCGTATTCAGATAATCAGAAGCTTCCTGTTCACTTCTTTCTGTTTTTGTTTCAATCTCATCAAGCTTACGATCTCCTGCTCTAAGCTGGTCTTTTTTATCCCAGCCTTTCACATAGTGATCGCCCGCTTTTCCTGTTGCCTGTTCTACAGGAAGCACAAATATTGCCGGCTCTTCTGTAACACAAGCTTGCTCACAAAGTCCACATCCTGTACATACATCTGAGTGTACTATAGGAAGCAAAAATGCATGTTTTCCTGTACGCTTATTTTGATGATACTCCAATGATATTGCCTCATCCATCAAAGGACAGGCTCTGTAACATGCATCACACTGTATGCCCCAAAAGGCAATACAGGACTCTTTATGTACTACAGCCAACCCCATTCGGGCTTCATTGATGTCAAGTTCTTTTTCTTCACTCTTTAAACTTAAGGCATCTAAAGCACCCGATGGACAAACGGGTACACAAGGAACATCATCACACATATAACAAGGCACTTCAGTTGGTATAAAGAATGGTGTACCGATCATACGGTGGTCACCACCTTTTGCCATTTGAAGCGTACCATCTCTGTTGCTTCCGTCTTTATTCTTATTGCTATCACGATTGACACACGCCTCAGCACAAAGCCCACACTTGATACACGCCTTGAGAAAATCTTCTTCAGGCAGTGCACCCGGTGGTCTAAGTACCAACGGTGATGCTTTCACTTCATCCGTATAGCCACTCCACAACAATCCACCAAGAGCTGTTAAGCCTACGCTTTGAAGGGTCGTCGCAAAAAACTTTCGTCTATTGTTGTCGGAGTTAGCCATCTATCTACGCCTTTGTGATCTTAACTGCACACTTCTTGTAGTCTGTCTGTTTAGACATCGGACAAGTTGCATCAAGACATACTTTGTTAATAAATACTTTTTCATCAAACCAAGGTACAAATACTAATCCTACAGGTGGTCTGTTACGTCCACGAGTCTCAACTCTTGCTTTTACCTTACCACGTCTAGACTCAACCCATGCGAGTTCTCCACGTTTAAGACCTTTTGCTTTTGCATCATTCGGGTGCATATAACAAAGCGCTTCAGGAACCGCTCTGAACAATTCAGGAACTCTCATTGTCATGGTTCCAGAGTGCCAGTGCTCGAGTACACGACCCGTACATAACCATGTATCATAATTTTTATCTGGCATTTCCGGTGGATCCATATATGGTCTTGCAAAGATCTTCGCTTTGTTTGGAAGTGCATATTTGCCAAGCTTTTTGTCTGGTCCTTTTAGACTACCCTGAAGAATATTTTTCGCCAACTTACCGTAGAATGCGTGTGTTGAACCGTTTCCAGATTCTTTAACCGCTTTCGCTGCATATGGGTCATACTTAACGTTAAATCTCCACTGTGTCTCTTTACCGTCAACAACCGGCCACTTAAGTCCACGTACTTTGTGATAAACTTCAAATGGTGCCAAGTCATGTCCATGACCTCTACCAAATGATGCATACTCTTCAAAGAGGTATTCATGAACCATAAATCCACAACCTTTTGCCTCTTTACCGTCACCACCAAGAACTTTACGGCTGTCACCAATACAGTCAGAGTTGTCATAACCTTTTTGAGGGAACTTGTTTAGATCGATCTTGTAAGATAATCCTCTTTTATTTGCATAAAGGATCTCATACATTGTAGTATTAGGTTTATAACCCATTTTTTCAGCATCTTTACGTACATCTGCCAATTTTTTACCATTTCTCAATGTATATGGTCCCCAAAGATCATTTACTGTAAATCTTTTTGAGAACTCCATCCACTGCCATGTATCTGACATTGCTTCACCTACTGGCAACACCTGCTGTCTCCAGTGCTGTGTACGTCTCTCTGCATTTCCGTATGCTCCCCACTTCTCGTAGATCATTGCTGATGGAAGAACAAGGTCAGAAACTTTTGCTGAAATACCTGGGTATCCGTCAGAAGTTACAATAAAGTTGTCCATCTCTCTAGCTGCTTTGATCCAGTGTGATGCAGATGCAGAATCCTGATATGCATTACATACATTGACCCAAGCAAATTTAACTACACCATCTTCGATATCTCTGTGGATCTTCATGATGTGCTGGTTACCTACAGGGTTCAATGTACCTGCTGGGATCGCCCATGTTTTTTCTGCCATTGCTCTGTGTTTAGGATTCTTCACCATCATATCTGCTGGTAGTCTGTGACAGAATGTACCAACTTCTCTTGCTGTACCACATGCTGAAGGCTGACCAGTCAATGAGAATGCTCCAGAACCTGGAAGTGCCTGCTTGTTAAGTAAGAAGTGAACATTGTAAGAAAGTGTATTTACCCAAGTACCTCTAGTATGTTGGTTCATACCCATGGTCCAGAATGAAACGACTTTTCTTCCTTTTTCAATGTAAAGATCTGCAAGTCCCTGAAGTTTTTTCTTAAACTCTTCAATATCCTCGTTTGGATCACCTTTTGCAATTTTTGCTACATAGTCAAGTGTAAATGGTTCAAGTGATTTTTTATACTCTTCAAATGAGATTTTCCAGTGCTTCAATGTACCGGCCGTATGTTTCATTTTGTCACCCTCTTTGATACCATATGGTGCCAATGCCGGTGCTTCTTTTGCTGAAATTGTTGTTTCCATCTCTTTATTGATAGTTTGCATTTCAAGTGCTGTATATTTACCTGCTGAACCATCTTTATTTACAGGAGTAACAGATTTTTCACCTGCTCTTCTCATACCGTAACCAATATTCAACGGTCCTGCAGTAAAGACAATATTCTTCTTCACAAAATCCCAGTCAATCGCTTCAGGGTGGTTATATACAATCTCATGAGCGATATAGTTCCACAATGCAAGGTCTGTATTTGGAGAGAAGATGATATTGATATCCCCAATATCACATGTTCTGTGAGTATAGGTCTGGATATTAACGATCTTTACTTTATCAGGGTTAGACAATTTTCTGTCAGAAACTCTTGACCAAAGGATCGGGTGCATCTCTGCCATGTTCGATCCCCAAGTAACGATAGTATCTGTAATTTCGATATCATCATAACAACCTGAAGGCTCATCCACACCGAATGTTTGGTAGAAACCAACAACCGCAGATGCCATACAGTGTCTAGCATTCGGGTCAATTGCATTTGAACGGAATCCGGCTTTCATCATTTTCTGTGCTGCATACCCTTCCATAACTGTGTACTGACCAGATGCAAATACTGCTACACCTTCAGGACCAGAAGCCTTGAGTGCTTTTTTCGCATGTTTTTCCATCTCATCAAAAGCACGCTGCCAAGTAACAGGTTTAAATTTACCTTTCTTGTCAAACTCACCTTTGTCATTCATTCTCAACAGTGGCGTTTTAAGTCTGTCCGCACCGTACATGATCTTCGCATTAAAGTAACCCTTAATACAGTTCAATCCTCTATTCACCGGTGCTGCAGGGTCACCCTTAACCGCTACAATTCTACCTTCTTTTGTTGCAAGCATGATCCCACAACCTGTACCACAGAAACGACAAGCTGCCTTATCCCATCTCCAATCTTTCTGCGCATCAGTTGCTGCTGCATTAAGATCAGAAGGAACAGCTATTCCTACTGCAGATGCCGCAGATGCCGCCGCTGCACTTTTTAGAAATTCTCTTCTATTTAAAGCCATATTACTTCCTCCATAAATTGATTTTCGGTTATTTTGTAAAGTTCTCTACAGAACGCTAGCTGTTCTATAGGGAACTCTACTTCATAACTACGCATATAGTTTAACATAGCAAGTTCAATAGTTGTGATGATTTACATCAAGAAAAATTAATTTGCTCATAAATGTAACAAATACTATAGAAATAAAATTGGAGTAAAAATCTCTTAAATAAATTTAAAGTATGAAGTGTTAAATAATAGTCAGTTATGTTTATGAAATTAGGAGAATTTTTATCTTAATATAGAGAGTATGTTATTAAGTATTTATAATGCCACCATACCTGATGGACAACAGATACTAACGGGAGAAGTACATGTAACTGTACCTTTGGGAGATATTAGTGATGAGGAAGGCTAAATTAAGGGTGGTATGGCTACCACGCCCTACATCCCACCTAATGCCTGCTTGACATTCTCATCTGCCATAGAAATGTTCCATGCCGGCTCCCACACCACTTCTACTTCCACTTCACCTACATCTTCAATACGTTCCACTGCTTCACGTACCCATTGTGTGATCATCTGATGCAGAGGACATCCCTGGGTAGAGAGTGTCATAATGACATGTACATTACAACTCTCTTCATCAATGACCGCATCATAAATAAGCCCCATCTCTACCAGGTTAAATCCTACTTCAGGGTCAATAACTGTTGAGATTGCATCAAATACATTTTCTTTTGTGATAGTACACATGTTTATTCCTTTTTGTGGTGCGATGGCAATCGTACCCGACGTTGATTTTAATTATTCTCCATATGCCAGCATTTTATTCATGCCGATATACAAAAATATCGCTCCTGCAAAGAGGAAACTTCCCCCAGCTTTAAAGAGGATATCTGATTCAAACAGTAACCCAAAGCCACCTAAGATAACACCTGCAACCGTAAAGTTGAACATCATCTTGGCCCCCTCTTTATTGTACATTTCATGTAACATAGGTACTTTCTCTTTCCCTACCAAAGGAGCAAAACGTTCAAACCATACCAAAAAAGGCACAATCTTATAAAGGTGCCCTGTGATCATTGATGAGATGAAACCAATCACAAAGAACCATACTGTCGTATGTAACATCGTTAGTGAATTGGTTAAAAGAAATACCACGCCAGTCATCATGGAAAAGATCAAAGATCCAAAAGCAAAGATCATAGACTTTGCCCAGATATCCAGCTCTTTTCTTACCGTAAGTGATGCAATAATATAAATCTGCCAAATGTAGAATCCGACACCGGAAAATGCAATGAGATACCCCATCGTCATCAGCCACTCCATTCCCACAAGTGCTCCTAGAAACACCACTGCTACTGCCACGATGACCAAACGAAATGCCCTTTTTATTGCTGTCTCATCAAAGCCATGTGCTAGAGAAAACATTGGAATAAGGGTTAAAGATAGTCCCATAATCGTTAACAGTACATATCCACCCAAAACTGCATAAACATGTGCTTTAAGCATTAAGGCAACATCAATGTTCACAGAACCGGCAAAGCCTAAGGCGATGAAAAAGCCTGTTAAGATACCTAGCAAAAGGTATCCATTACTCCACTTTACCGTAGAGACCGTCAGGTTATCCAACTTTGATTTTTTTAGTGTAGCCATATTCTCAAATGCAAAAATGACCATAGCTACAAGTACCAACATACCTCCATAAGAAAGCAGTGCAGGGGCAAGCCAAAAACCTACAACCATCATCGTTGCGCCTATTCCAAGTAGTGGCAAGATAACATAGTAGACATCCACTACAACATGTCCTACTTCCAACACCACAGGAATAAGCTGTGCCATTGCACCAAAAATAACCATCATAACAAAACCAAGTAAAAAGAGATGCAGCCAACCTGCTATATCCATCTGCTGATAAACAAAAGAAGGCTCAAAAAAGAGCAGTGCCAACATAGATAAGAGGTAAAAAATCACACCCCATTTAAAAAAAGGTGCAATGAGTTTTAACGGAGGTGCAAAATCTTTAGAGACTGGGGTCATTACAGTTTATCCACAACTATTGTCAGCCAAGTTTGCTTTTTCACTCTCTCCAGCTCTGTAGGAGAAAGTCAGTTTCACACGACCATCTTCAAGTTTCTCTTCAGCAATATCATAATTTTCGCCAATTTTGGCAAGTAATCCTCCGGGACTCTTGTGATTGATCATCACTACTTTTTTATTGGGACTGTCAAGTAGTTTTAATCCGGCCATAGCATTTACCATCGGATCTGGTGGTCCACATTTTGATGTATCAAATTCAATGATCTGAGCTTCTCCCTCTTTGTAGGTAAAAAAAGGAACCGTAGCACCCTCTACTTCTAATGCTTCTTTTATTATTTCAGACATATTTATTCTCCTAATATTTTTATGTATCTTATTGACTTATAATTAAGATAATCTTGATTTATATCAATTTACTTAAAATTCTCTTTAAAATAGTTCTCAACCAATGAATCGAAATAGGCCATACGCTCTTTCCCCTTAGGCATCGTTTTTCTCAAACCTTTCATTTTTGTTAAAAAATCTCCTACAGAGTCTGGGATGATCTTTTCAAAATGTCTTCTGATATACTTGGCAAAAGCAGGTGATGCTCCTCCGGTAGAAAATGCAATAGTCAGATCCCCTTTTTGTACATACGAAGGAAAAATAAAATCACAATAGTCTGTATTGTCCACAGAATTTACAAGAACTCTACTGCCTCGCGACTCTTCATAAATAGATTTATGAAGATCTACAGTATCCGTAGCTACAATGACAATATCAAACCCTTCTATGTCTCCTGTAGTATAGAGGCGTTGATAGAGTGTGAGAGAATGCTCCTTTATGAGTGTATTTGCTTCCTCACTTACCTCAGCAGCAATTACTGTGATCTCTTTCGTGAAATCGACTAGTTTTTCCAGCTTTTCAGTGGCTATATACCCACCTCCAACTACTAAAACTTTTAAATTCTGCATCTCCATATACATAGGGAAAAAAGACATTCTGTTCCTTTTTATTCATTGTCAGTCATAATTTAACTAAAGTTTATCACAATAGCTTTGATATGTATCAATACTTTGATAGACTATTATCTACTATAATCATTTTATACATAAACGGAGCAAAAAAACAGATGGAAAACGAATTACTTTTTGAAATGCAAAATGCCTTCCCCATGACCCAAAATCCCTTTAAAGAGGTAGCTGAAAAACTGAAACTAACCGAAGAGGAAGTACTCACTATGGTACAGA
Organism: Sulfurovum sp.; assembly: GCA_027081115.1. GTDB lineage: Bacteria > Campylobacterota > Campylobacteria > Campylobacterales > Sulfurovaceae > Sulfurovum. Next base: position 108,595 of record JALWLD010000121.1, on the reverse strand, counting down.
AACTCAAAGATGACAAGATCATCAGACAAACCTCCGCAATCTTCGATACAAAAAGACTAGGGTACAAATCTTCACTGGTCGCTTTTAAAGTCTCTGAAGACAAAATTGATGAAGCTGCAGAGATCATCAATCAACACCCCGGTGTCAGTCATAACTACCTGAGAAACCATGACTACAACATTTGGTTCACAATGGCTGTTGCTCCCGATTCCAAACTTGGTCTGGAAAAAACTATCGACATTTTAAAAGACCAGACAGGTGCCCAAGACGGTATTGTTCTTCCAACACTTAAAATGTTCAAAATTTCCGTAAAAATGGATACGACAGGAAAGCGTGCCAAAAAAGAGAAACTCAAAAAACTCGCACATAAGGATATAGAACTTACAGAGCAACACATTGCAGTCATCAAAGAGTTACAAAAAGACATTGCAGTTGTCACAGAGCCTTTTAAAGAAGCCATAGAAAAACTGGCTCTGAGCTATGACGAATTCTTTACCCTTGCCAATGAACTTAAAGAGTCTGGTGTCATGAGACGTTTTGCGACCATTCTCAACCATAGAAAAGCCGGTTTTGGTGCCAACGCTATGTCTGTCTGGTCAGTACCCGAAGAAAAAGGAGAAGAGATAGGAAGACAGATGGCAGAGTTTTCAGCGGTTTCCCACTGCTACCTCAGACCAAGCTACCCTAACTGGCCCTACAACCTTTTTGCTATGATACATGGAAAAAGCCAAGAGGAGTGTGACTCACTCATAGAAGAAATGGCAAAAGAGAGCGGTCTGACAGAATATGGAAAACTCTACTCAACCAAAGAATTTAAAAAACAACGTTTAGTCTATTTTGATGATGCATTCAAAGCATGGGAAGAGGGCATTTAGCATAAGCAGTGAGAGATATAAAATCACTCATTGAAATACATATTCCCATGTTATGCATGGGAATATAAAGAAAAGAAGATCTATTGACGGCTAGCCTTTATATCCAATAGACTCTTTAAATGAAGCAATACAGTTCGTACAATCCTTCATCGTATTCGTATCCACAATCGTATACAAAGCATCTTCATTGTGAATAACCACTTTTTGACTTTCAACTGTAATAATCCCCTCTTTTTTGAACTTTGTTAAAATTCTTGAAAAAGTTTCAGGAGTGAGATTCAGAATGGAAGCCAATTCGTTGTTTTTTAGTCGATGAAAAAGTACCAATTGTCGTAACATTAAGTCAGCTACTTTTGCTTCAGATGAGAGTACAGTCTCTTTATGAACCAAAGCAGAAAGTAAACCTACTTTCCCGGTCAGTGATTTAATAATTTCAAGAGAGAAATTAGGATCTGAAAGGTGTTTATATACCACATCAAAAGGAAGCAGACCCATGGTACCTTCTGTCACAAATTCACAGGTTGCGGGAAAAGGGTGTTTTTCAAAACAGGCATACTCCCCTATAAGATCGGGAGCACCCAAACGATTAATCTGAATCTGTGTCCCTTTGGGTGTTGTTTTATAAAGTTTAATGCTACCTTCTAGAAGGATATGAAGGTAAGTACTTTCATCCCCCTCATAAAATACAATACTGTCTTTAGAATAATGTTTTATATGTGTTTGGTTATATAGATCTTTGAGATTTGACTCTGTCAATGCTGCAAACATCGGGATTTCTTCTAATCTTACCACTATAGTAGCTCCTTGGGTCTAAAAGAGTACTATACAGTAAAAAAGATAAAAAGTCTCCTAGAAAGAATGCCTTGTTTACTGCTCAAACCAGTTTAGCTGGTCTCTGAGCGTTACTACTTTCCCCACTACGATGAGTGCCGGTGTAGGAAGATCTTTGGCTTTTTCATAAATATTTTCCAATGTACCCACCACTGTTTTTTCATCCGGTCTTGTACCTCTAGAGATGACTGCCACAGGATAGTCTTTAGATTTTCCAATACCCATGAGTCTATTGCATATTGTCTTTAGACGATGTAGTCCCATCAAAAAGATAATAGTATCATCACTTTTAAAATTGTCCCAAGGTATTTGAGAATGGTCTTTACCACTCGATTCGTGTCCGGTTACCACTCTAAAAGAAACTGTAATACCACGATGTGTGACAGGAATTCCTGCATATTCAGGTACAGCAATAGCTGAAGTGATCCCAGGTATGAATTCAAACTTAATATCTCTTTCATAGAGATAGATCCCCTCTTCTCCACCACGTCCAAAGACAAAAGGATCTCCACCTTTAAGTCGAACTACATTTTCATGTTTCAATGCAGATTGATAGATCACTTCATTGATCTCTTCTTGAGGCAAGGTATGATGAGAATCCTCTTTACCTACATAGACAAATTCACAACCATCTTTTGCTTCTGCCAAAATATCCGGATTGGCAAGTCTATCATAAATGATTACATCTGCTTCTCTCACAACACGCAATGCTTTGACAGTTAAGAGTTCAATATCTCCAGGACCTGCACCTGTTAAATATACTTTTCCCATTATACTTCCTCTTTAATTTGTTCTTCTGTTAAATAACAAGATGGATCTTCCGCCCACATATCACCATGAATTGCGTATGCTCTCGAACGTGAACCACCATTACAAATGTTGATGTATCGACATTCCGAACACTTCCCGCCAAGTTCTCTTGGATGAATACGCAGTTTTTGCAGTAACTCTGTTGGCTCATTGGTCCAGATATCTGAAAAATCCTGGTTGAGTATGTTTCCTATCTTGACGGGGAAGAAAGGGTCTGGTTTGACAAACCCTTCAGAGTCAATGTTTAACAGTTTACGCCCTGCAGAATTCCCACCCCAGGCGATGAGACGTTTTTTCATCTCATTTGCATGTTCTGGATACTTCTTTGCAAACCTGTCATAGAAAAGAATTGCATCCATCTCCATATTCCCTGTTACAATCTCAATATCTCTACCTGTTTCATGATATTCAAAAGCTTTATCTAAAATATAGTTAACCGCAGTAATACGCTGCTCTTTTGTCAAGTCCATTTCAAGGTTTTCCAATCCTCTTCCGGAGTAAACCAAGTGAGAGATGTAAACTTTTGGTATGTCATGCTTTTCGGCCAGTTCAAAAATAAACTGCAGGTCATCATAGGTATCTTTAGTAATGGTAAACCGGATCCCTACTTTCGTCTTTCCAAAAGAGTTAAGCAGATCCACCGCTTTCATAGACTCTACAAAAGAACCTTTGAGTCCTCTAAATGCATCATGTACATCAGGAGAACCATCTATCGATATACCGATATAGTCAAAAGTATCAAGAATCTTCTCTGCATTGCTCTGTTTTACATAGAGTCCGTTGGTAGAAAGATAGGTCACTATACCTAACTCTTTACATCTTGCCGCAATGTCAAAAAGATCTTTACGTGTTAGAGGTTCTCCTCCTGAAAAAATAAGAAATTTTACACCGTTGGCTTTGAGTTTAGGCAAAGTCTCCATGATGTTTTCAGTAGTCAAAGTATCTACCGCATCCAAGTCTGCTTTAGAATAACAGTGTAGACACGAGAGGTTACAACGGTTTGTAAAATTCCAAATGGCAATGCTTCCGTCAAGTACACGTGCCGGTTTTCCCGTCGTAACTGTTTTAAGCAGGTTTGATAATCTAAACATTATTTTGATTCCTTGAATGACATAATATATTCTGTAATTGATTTAAGTTCTTCAGACTTTAAAGTGAATGCAGGCATTGCATTTCTTTTGTACCCCAGCACTTTAGAGACTGCAGCAGGATCAGTAATCATTGCTTGTATCTCTTCGACTGTTCTTTTTGATGCTATCTCTGAAAAGGGAGGACCAAATGCTACAGCTGTCTGATGATGACATCCCCAACAATACGTTTCAAAAACTTTTTTCCCATCCTCTGCAGAGGCAAAAGAGTTAATGAAAATCATTGTAAAAAAAAGAGTGATGAGCTTCGTCATATTTTCATCCTTTATTGATGAAAAATAATAACAGTTTTATGGTGCAAAGAAGTTGATTTAAGACAAGAAATTCAAAAATGAAGATTTACTTACTAATATTATGTTCAAATATCGTCCAATAGGCTCCATTTCGTACGATCATCGAATCTGTCGGATGCTGTATATTATAGTATATATATGCCCCCATAATTAACATTGTAATCGCAAAAAATATTAAAAAACCTTTCATTTCTCTTCCTCCTCTTTCTCATTGTAATCCATATCTTCACCATCTTCTACTTTTGCAATGACCAGTATAACGATCAAAAAGAAGATGATGATTCCTGCATAAATATAATCCAACATCTTACAGATTCCCGTTTATAAAAAGATAAAGATGCTCTTTGTCTCTAAAGACCAGACACATTCTGCCCTCTTTTGGGTTTTGTAGATCATAGGATCTGCTTAAGTAGATATAGGGTGATTTTTCTATGACTTCTACCATCTCTTTATCAGTCTCTGCTGCCTCCTGTGGCAACTTGTCAACGGTTATTTTTTCCACTCCACAATCTTTAGAAAATTTTTCTATGATTTTTTTATCATCCTCAGTTTTAATTGTAAAGAGATGTGGAGAGATAGCACCCTCTTTATAGCGTCTGAGTGACATCTCTTGTATCTCATTGTAGGGTCTACTGCCTGTCAATCTCTCAAAAGTTACATCTGTAGTCCCAAGATAAAACGTCCAGGCTTGAAAAAAGACCAAGATTAACATAAGGGTAACTAAAATATACAAGGGTACAAACTTGAGTTTAAACATGGAACAGTCTACCTTTCTCTTTTGCCAAGCTTTTCAGTGCACTTTTCTCTTCAATGGAACGAAAAGCATTTGAAGGGATGTAAAAAGCTTTTTCTTTATAATAAAGCAGTATATCATCTTCTATGGGTACAAGCCCCTGAATATCCTGCCATGGAATGAAAGTATTGTCCTGTTTGACACCCTCTTGGGTGATTTGAAGCTTTATCTGGCTATTTTTCAATACTGAGTTTTCATAAGCACTTACTGCTCTTTGATGCAGCAGCCACTTTTTGATCACATACCAGTAGAGTATCAAAATAGTTGACAACATTAAAAGCCCTATAGAACCACCTTTTAATGCAGCCACTACACCAAACTGTGCCAGTGCAACAAAAAACCATCCTATATATCTTCTGGCAGAATTTTTAAACTGATGGGTATACGATCTTGAAAATGCTTTTTCAAAATTTTTTCTATCCCATGTGTAGGATATATTGACAGGATTAAATGTGCTCATCTGACTCATCTATATAAAGATCTTCTTTCTTTACATATCCCTCTTTTTCCAATGTGTCAATGAGCGCCAAAGTCTCTTCAAAAAGTGCTTTATACCTCTCATTGTTTATTTGATACTTTTTTTGCTGTTTTTTGGCATACCACCAGGCAGCTACAATAGAGAGTGAGAAAAATGCATAGATCCACCATTGCCATTCACCCAAGTCAAGAAGCACAATAAAGTACTGCACAGAGAAGAGAACAAAGAACTCTAAAGAAAAAATAAGCACAAGGGTAGAACTGTGTTCAAAATCAAGGGTGTACTTTTCTATTTCTCTCATGGTGTCTAAATTTTGATTTATTTTCTTGGCTCTCTCTTTAGCAAAAGTATCCATATGCTCAATATCTATATTTTTCAGATGAATATTGCTTAAGTTATACTCGACATTGGTCTGCATATAGTCACGAAGAATGTGAGGCTCTTTTTCCAAAGCTTCTTCCAACTCCTCTTTTGTTGGTTTCTCTTTGCCTACCACTTTTTGCACATCCTGAAGTACCAGATCATAAAGACCCACATGCAGAATCTCATTCATCATTCTCTCTTTGTTTAACAAAGTGCTCTCCCTCTGTACCAAATATTATCAATTTTTTAAATAAACCCAAATCATACAATAGACTTAGTAAAAAAATCCATACGGGGAAGCCCCGTATGTAAAGTGTTATTTTTTCTGTGAAACGACTACAGAAGGTTGTGGGTCTATACCAAATGTCGCTGTATCATCTGAAGCCGGAAGAAAAATACCAATCAAGCCCTTAATACCAACTGACATAATGATATTTGCCATAAAGATTACCCATGCAGTTACCATCATGATCGCAGCAATGGCTGCCAGTATCATAAAGGTTTGATACTCTCCATCCATATAGAAGTGACGTCTGAGCATCCCCTCAAGTCCTGCCATACCCATAAAGGCACCCATACCAATACTTCCGATCAAGTGCAAATAAAAGTGTGCGTTGGCAAACTTCATTGAGAAGAGCTTTGTATTGTTTGTCAAGAGTGGCCAGAGTACATATACAACACTGTAAAGTGTCATATACAATCCGGTCAACAATGCCACATGTACATGCGCCCCGATGATCCACTGTGTATTGTGCAGAATTCTGTTCATCCCCATATCTGCCTGGATGATCGCCGCAGGCACAGCTAAACCAAATCCTAAAAGACCCGCAAGAAGGTATTTCAACTCCATAGTCATTTTAAGAGGTCTGGCTTTCCAGAGTGTCATTAGCGTAATGAACAATGCCAATCCTTGAGTAAGAAGCTCAAACATGGTAACCATCTCTCCAGAGATCAGTTTCATCATCTCAGGCTGACCTTGGTCTGCCAAAAGGTGGTGAGACCAGACCATCCATGAAACAAAGAGCTCCAATAGAAGTGCCGCACGCGCCACATTTTCCATAAAGAGCTTTTGACCGGTAATCAGTGTGGCTAAAAGATACCATGAACCTGCAACATAGATAAGCACCAACCCGTCGGCAACAAGGTCAAGCCCCCACCAGAAGAAGTTTTTATACAACAGTGCATCTACCGCATGAACATTCCAGCTCGCACCACTTACATCTGCAAGCAGATACACGAGTACAAGAATACCTGCACCCAGGATTACCAATGCATCCAGGAAGGTATCAACAGTTCCTCTAAATATCGCAACTACAGGAAGTGACAATGCCGGCTCTTTCGAATAAGGTGGTTTTCCCGTGAGTTTGTTTTTAAGATTCAGTAATCCATCAATACCAAAACCAGAAATGAGAAGCTCTTTGGTCGTTTTGTTGGCATGTACTCCTACTTTTGCAAAGATAGTCGCATAGATGTTATAGATAAACCCGAGTGTTCCTATCATAATAAGTGCAACACCGATGATAAAGACAATACCTCCGATGACATTAAACTGTGCTGTATCTGCAGGAAGTGGCCAATAGAGTGTATACAGCGGTGCATAACTCCAGATAAATGCCGCGATCCAAGCCAAAGCCGAACCGATAGTGATCATCATCCATACAAAGTTTGCCAACCCCACACTATAGAGTGGTTTCTTGGTTAGAAATGGTATCAAAAACATAAATGCAGCAAATACCAGCTGATACGTCGATCCAAAGATACCGATGATCGGGTGTACCGTCATGATAGAGAAAAAGTGTTCAGGTGCACCATGGATAGGAGGGATGCTTGGATTGACCAAAGCCACTCTCATCAATGTTCCCTCTATTGCCGCTAAACCATAAAACAAAAATGACATCACAACCGCACGAAGTGTTACTTTTTGCAGTGCTGTTAATGTTGATGCATTAAAATTTGTTCCTTCCATTAAACTCATCTTATGCTCCTTTCTTGTCACATCCTGTGACAATAACTACTTTTTTAACAAACATTGCATTTCCCGCTGGTCCTGCATACTCTGTTGATCTTACATCAAACTCTCCACACTCATTAAATGTCCAAAGTAGATCATTTCTAGATCCGGGATTGACCTGCATCTGTGAAATCATACTTCCGTCTTGACGGAAGAGACCAAATCCATAAACCAAATCTGAACTATGTGCATCAAATAGTACTTTCTCACCTTTTTTGATCTCCATCTTTTCTTGCATATCAAACTTATGATTTGCCATTTTAATTTGAAAAGTCTTATCTGGTGTGATATTGTGTCTCATGATATCCTCTGATACCCAGGGAATCGTGTTATAGGTAAATATATGATGTCCCACTCCCATTGCTACCAAAAATCCTATATACAGATAAAATGGTATACGAACTATTGGTTCAGCTTTCTTTTCACGTGTCAGGTTATACGCAAACCATGCTATAACTGAAACAATAATCATTGCATACACGGTATAGGCAACATTATGAAATTTGAGCAGTTCTACTGAAGTTGCAAAAGTCATTCTCTCTCCTTCTTTAAATAATTTGCGCTTATTATATCGGTAGATATTGCGTAGAAAAATTGATGTATATCAAGAGGGTAGACAGACTATTGATTAATTTTTAATCAAAATAGTGAATTAAATTGGATCTTTAATTGATGAATGATTAAAAGTTGTGCAGCTACTATTTTAGACTCATATTTGTATGAAAGAAAATATGAAGCAGTGCCACCCAGAAAAATCCCAAACTCAAGCCAGCTAAAGTATCACTAAGCCAATGCACATTGAGGTAGATCCGTGTAAAGGCAATGAGCAGTGGCCAAACAATAGATACCAAAAGTAATATAGTACGTTTTTTGGTAGGACCAACTTTAGGTGCGAATATAAAATAACAAGCAGTTGCCATAGCCATAGCCATAGTAGAGTGTCCAGAAGGGAAGGCGTAGTTGACGACATCGATCAACTCTGAGTGTGGACGGGCACGCTCTACCATATTTTTAATGGTAGTAAAAAGGAAAGAAGCGCCAAGAAATGAGAAAATGTAGAAACGAATATCAGCATACCATTTTTTCATAGCAAGATAGCCCAGTAAAAGTACTGAAACAATTGTACTCCCCACAATTCCATTTAAATGGGTAGTTACAATGACTATTTCATTAAGAATCTCCTGGTGCATGAATACACTGTGCGCACTAACCCATACATCAATCTCATAAAAAAACGTCTTTGTCATCACAGAGTAAAGCATAAAAAAGAACAATACCAAAAAGAGTGACATCAGCAATATCACGCTTTGGTACCTGATCCATACACTTACTTTATGACCTTTCATACGATTCCTTATTTACTTGATATCATATTTTACCACATCTCCTTCAAGTGTTTTCAAAAAGGCAACTACATCATCTATCTGTTCCGGGGTAAATTCATTCCCAAGCTGATACTTACTCATAATGCGTACCGCCTCTTCTATTTTCTCTACTGCACCATTATGGAAATAGGGAGCCGTTCTGGTCACATTTCTCAGTATAGGCACACGAAACTTCTGTAGACCATCTTTTCCCATAAATCCACCTTCATTAACAAAAGGGAATGGGCTCTCTCTAAGTTTAATATTTGGTTCAAACCATAAACCAATGTACTCTGAGAAATACCGCCTAAGTGGGAACTTCTGCATAGTCTGTCCTCCTACAGAGATTCCTGCGTGGCACCCTTTACATCCTTGGCTAAAAAAGAGTGTCATTCCACGTTTTGCCTGAGCAGAGATCGCATTGTCATCTCCCTCTAAAAAACGATCATAGGGACCTCGTGTAAGTAACGTACGCTCATACGCACCTATAGCTTTACGTACCTGTTCAAAGGTTACATTATTCTCATGAAATACATTTTTAAATTTTGCTACATATTCAGGATATAAATTAAGTCTGTTCTCCACATCTTGCGGTGTCATATGCATCTCAAAGGGTGCCTGAATCGGTCCTCCTGCCTGCTCTTCCACATCTTTGGCACGTCCATCCCAAAACTGTGCCTTTGCCAATGCAGCATTAAGAACAGTGGGAGAGTTCAAATGTGAAGGATTAGGTTGTCCACGCACTCCAATGGCTGTAGGCAGATTGTCATCCCCTCCCTCTTCTAGTTTATGACAAGAGGCACAAGAGACTGTTTTGTCATCTGAAAGAAGCTTATCGTTAAAGAGCTCTTTACCTAATGCTATCTTCTCTTTAGTAAGCATATTTTCAGGATTATCTATCACCTTCAACAACCCTTCATATGTTTGAGGTACAGGAGAAAAAGCTGTAGAGAGCGCACGATCTCTAAGTTGTGATTCTGTTAGAACAGGTGTTGCTTTTTTAATGAAAAACGGTAACAAACCAATAAGTGTTACAACCACAAAAGTGATAGTAACCGGATGTATTAACTTATTCATGGTAGTTCCTTTACTAGAGTCCAAAAGTCTCTTTTACTTTCTGTTCAAAAGCTTTATCGCTCAACTCTTTTCTTAATGGTACAAAAGTCTCTGCTTCTCCACCAACAGGCACAAAAATATCTGCATCTTCATTCTCAATGATCATTTTAACTGCATCTGCTATAGGTTGTGGATCCGGACCATCATTAATCGCTGCTGCGACAATAGGTACAAAATGGGCAACCAAATCTTTATAGGGAGAGTCTGCAGCAGTTGTTTTAGTATTTGCAACCAAGCCCTCTTTTACAAAGTTCGTACCAAAAAGTCCTGACTGAATTGAATGTACCCTCACATTATACGGTAATGTTTCAAAACGTAAAGAGTCTACAATACCTTCAACTGCATATTTACTTGCATTGTAATGTGCCAAAAGTGGTAACCCCATTTTGCCTAAGAATGAGGAGATATCAATGATAACTCCTGACTTTGCCTCTCGCATATAAGGCAAAACTGATCTTGTCACTTTGAGCAATCCAAAGACATTGACATTAAATTGATCTAACATCTCTTCATCTGTTCCATCTTCAACTGTTGAGAGTAGACCATACCCTGCATTATTGACCAATACATCAATCTTCCCTTCATTTCCAATAATAGTTTCAACTGCCTCCTCAATAGACTCCGTATTAGTTACATCCAGGTAGATAGGCTTTAGATTGCCTTCTGCACTTAAGCTCTCTGCTTTTCTGCTCCCTGCATAAACTATATATCCATTTTTTGCAAGAAATTCCGATGTTTTTTTCCCCATACCAGAACTTGCTCCGGTAATTAATACTACTTTTGACATTTGTTATCCTTTTTATATTTTTTATAAGTTCAGTATATATAAAGAGAGACGAAGAATCAAGATATTTTTAGCACAAAAAGAATTTTCTTTTAGCACAAAAAGATTTATTTTTTATAAAAAGCTTTTAAATAGGAGTATTTTTCTCTTATTATTGATCTAGATCAATTTTTTAATCATTTTCTTGAGTTATATTTCTCATAAGTTTTTAAATAGGAGTATTTTTATCCTATTAAAATAAAATAAAAAGGTTTATTATGAAAAAAACATTAACACTTATACTTTTGCTGGGAACATCACTTTTTGCAAATGTAGAAAAAGGAAAAGCTGTTTATGCCGCCAATTGTGCCATTTGTCATACGATCAATGGCGGAAACGGAATGGGACCCGATTTTAATATGGTTGCCTATAGTAGAACAAAAGAAGAGATAGAGTACTACGCCAAAGATCCCTACAGCTTGGCAAAAGCATTTGGTTATTCTGCTAATGCCATGCCGACACTTCCTTTGGAAGATCAGGAATTTAAAGATGTTGCTGACTACATTAGCTCTTTGCAACCCTTTAAAAAATGGATGATCAAGAAAAAGAAATAAACCGGGTCATCCTTTTATCAACTCTTTAGGGTAGACACCATAAGTGGCAAAAAAGAGTTTTGAAAAATGTCCCTGATGTCTGTATCCTACTTTTTTGGCTATCTCCCCTATCGTAAGGTCTTCTTCTTTTAATAAAAGATTTGCCTCTTCCAGGCGCAGTTTCTGTACATAGGTATGTATAGTGGTTTTATACACCTTTTTGAATACCGTTTGAAGTTTGGAAGTATTGGTAGCACAGAGATGTGCCAGCACTTCCACTGTAGGAGGTTCAATAAAGTCACTCAACAATACAGACTTCGCTTTGGAAGCCAGCGCAAACTCCTCATTACTGACCTCATCAAAAATATCAAGTAGTGAAAAACGGTGTATCATGAACTCTATCACTCGATGCTCAGCACGTATACTCTGCATTGTATCATTCTGTGTAATATTCAATATCTTCTCTACACTGTAGAGTGTTAACGCATCTATAGGTAGTGTATTGATACACTCTAAAGAAAGGTCATGCTGTATTTTCCCATAAAGAAAATCAATGGGCTCCAGTCTGTTTCCACTCAGGTACCGTTTTAGAAAAAAGTCTGCAATAAAAAGAACAAAAATATTTGACTTTTTATACTCTGGGACATAAAAAGAGAGATCCTGGTTTGAGGAGCAGAAAATACTGATATTGCCCTCTTTCATATATTCTTTACTATCTGAAAGATGGTCTTCTATGACCAGCTCTCCCTTTTTGATCATCACGATCATTACCATTCTGTCCAGATTCTTAAGCCTCAGTAGTTCATTTCTTGCATATGACCTGCTCTCTATAAAAACAATACCGTTTGAAATATCGACCCTTTCCAGAGATGCCTGTTTATCTCTAAAAAGTTCTGTAACTTTGTAACGTCGCTCCGTAATGTTAAAAAAGAAACTCTCCATCTAGCTTCTCTTTTTAAAGATCATAATAGGCTCTTACCCTACGTTCAAAATCTTCATCACTCAACTCTTTTTTCATTGGTATAAATTTTTTGGCTTTGTCTCCTGCTGTTTTGCGTGCAGGGAAATCGACATTCTCTATGATTTCCAGAATCATTTCCGAAACTTCTTCTGTACTGTTTCCCTCATTAATTTGGGAAACAATGGTCGGAGCAAGTGTTGAGACCATTTCAGCATAGGCAGAATCCTCTTTAAAGGTTTTGGTATTGGTGACCAGATTACTTCGTGCAAAATTCGTATCAAAAAAGCCCGGCATGATGGAATGTACACGTATATTAAAATCTTTCAACTCATAGCGTAACGAATCAGTGATCCCCTCAACAGCATACTTGCTTGCATTGTAAAAAGTGAATAGCGGTAGACCGATCTTTCCAAGAAAAGAGCTTATATTGATAATGACCCCTGATCCCTGTTTTCGCATCTTAGGAATAACTGCTTTACACACACGTAAAATACCAAAGACATTAACATTAAATTGATCAAACATCTCTTTTTCTGTCACATCCTCAACCGTAGAGACCAGACCATACCCTGCATTGTTCACCAATACATCTATCTGTCCTATAAAACCGATCGTCTCACTTATGCTTTGTATATCGGTAATATCCATATAGACTGGACGCAAATGTTCTGATTGAATATCAAAAAGATTTTCCGGCGTTCGTGAAGCAGCATAGACGGTAAAACCTTTTTTTACCAGAGCAAGAACCGTAGTTCTTCCCATCCCACTGCTGCTTCCTGTGACCAATACTGTTCTTTTTGCATTATTCATACAGCAAGTATAGTTAAAATAAAAATTGATTGTATTGATAAGTATCAACATGCCTTGACAAGTACAGAAAAATAACTTTCTACGTTCTCCAAACCACTTCCAACTCTTTAGAAAGCCGTGATATGTCAAAAGGTTTTTTTTCTTCTTTAACCCTTCCGATCGTATGCTCAGTAAAGACAAAAGGCTGTAGATAATACGTACCCTTGTATCCTTTTTTAAGCAGGTCCTTAATGATCCTGTTGATCTCTTCTACTCTTAACAAATCACTATGCACCGTTGTCCTCACCTCAAACGGAAACTGCTTTTGGATCAAAAAATTAAGTGTTTTGGAGAAACTGTCAAAATGTTTATCTTTTGTTATCTCAAAATATTTCTCTTTGGGGGCTTTATAATCAAGTGCAATATAATCAACCAGGTCATTCTCTACCAATGTATAAACCTTGTCAAAATTTATACCATTAGTATCCAGCTTGATCTTGAATTTTAGCTGCTTTATTTTTCGACAAAATTCTATAAGGTCACCATATAATGTAGCTTCTCCTCCAGAGAGGACCACTGCTTCAAGCAACCCGACTCTACTTTCTAAAAAAACCAATGCCTCCTCCTGCTTTATTTGTCCTTCTCCAAATACAATATCTTTATTATAGCAGTATGCACAACGCATATTACACTTGGCAAACCAGAAAATAGTCGCCAGGTGATCCGGATAATCCAGCGCTGTAAAAGGGGTAATATTGTAAAGTGGTTTATGCAGCATTGATCTGTGATGCTCTTTCAAGAAAAAACTTTCTCTCCTGATGCTCACCTTTTTTACCGATATTAAAACTCTCGATCGGTCTGTGGTACCCCATCACTCGTGTATAAACAATGCATTTTGTTCTTTTGGCTTTTAACTTTTCCAATATTTTATTTTGTTTCATTTTATCTCCTTTAAAAAAATATCTACACACGTTTGTGCATTATAGACTAATATATCTATCTCCTCTTTACTGGCATCATCAATATGAATACCACAAACTACCAACAAATCTTCACCCATTTCATCATAAATTATATTTGCCATCTTCTCTGAGACCACATGATCCTGATGTCCTCTTTTGATCATAGTCTGTAAAACACTTTTTGCTTCTATCAGAGTTACCGAACCGATATGATCCTCCTCTCCGCCTGTGATAATAATAAGCCTATCCTTACCTATGGTATGAGACTCCAGTTTGACACTGTAGCGCCCTTCTCCTACACTTATCATCAACATACCTCTTGCAGAATTTCTTCATCACATTTTGGACAATACTCATACTCACCGGAAAGATAACCATGTTTCTCACAAATAGAAAATGTCGGTGTTACGGTAATATACGGCAGTCTGAAATTACTAATGACATTTCTCACCAATTTTCTTCCCGCTTCTGCAGAACTGATCTTCTCTCTCATATAAAGATGCAATACCGTTCCTCCTGTATATTTACACTGTAGATCATCTTGCAGCGTTAAAGCTTCAAAAGGATCATCTGTATAAAATACAGGGATCTGGGAAGAGTTGGTATAGTAATTGTTCTCCTTGGTTCCTGCCTGGATAATATCATCATATCTTTTGGCATCTTCTTTTGCAAATCTGTACGTCGTTCCCTCTGCCGGTGTTGCTTCCAGATTATAGAGATTTCCTGATCTTTCCTGAAAATCTTTTAGCTGATCTCTCATAAAATCCAGGATATTCATCGCCATCTCTTTTCCAAATGTATCAGCTATCGTATGCTTATCATTGGAAAAATTTCGTATCATTTCATTCATCCCGTTGACACCGATAGTGGAGAAATGGTTGTTAAACCCGGGAAGATACCTTGCCGTATAAGGGAAAAGTCCTCTATCATACATCTCCTGAATAAATATCCTTTTTTTCTCAAGTGTCGAATAAGCATACTCCATGAGTTTGGCAAGCCGAGTAAGAAGCTTCTCCTCATTACCGGCATAAAGATATCCCAATCTGGCCATATTGATCGTTACCACACCAATACTCCCTGTCATCTCCGCACTCCCAAACAGCCCGCCACCTCTTTTAAGGAGTTCACGAAGATCCAACTGCAGCCTACAGCACATACTTCGTACATGTCCCGGTTTATATGCTTCTTCATTGGGGACGAGTTCACCTTTTTCATTTCTCACATACTGACTGCCTATAAAGTTTTGAAAATAGGAAGACCCGATCTTTGCCGTATTTTCAAAAAGGATATCTGTATTTTCTCCATACCAGTCAAAGTCTTCGGTAATGTTTACCGTAGGAATAGGAAAAGTAAAGGGCTGTCCGTTCTTGTCACCTTCAGTCATCACTTCATAATACGCTTTGTTAATAAGGTTCATTTCATGCTGAAAACTGTTGTAAGTCATACTCTCCAAAGAAGTAATACTTTTATTTCTCTCTTTGGCATGCATTAACAGCTCTTTATCATCCAACCCTGAAAAAAGGTGATGCTGCTCTCTTGTCGGTATCTGATCTTTCAGATCAGCAGGAACAGTCCAGTCAATGGTAATATTGGTAAAAGGGCTCTGCCCCCAGCGTGCCGGAACATTAAGATTGTAAACAAAACTTCTTATGGCTTTTTTGATCTCATCAAACGAAAGTCTATCTTTAAAAACATAAGGTGCCAAGTAGGTATCAAAGGAAGAAAATGCCTGTGCTCCGGCCCATTCACTCTGCAAAATACCCAGAAAATTTGCCATTTGTCCCAATGCTTCTCTAAAATGTGACGGTGCTCTGCTTTCTACTCTGCCTCTAACCCCGTTAAACCCTTCATCCAAAAGCACTCTCAAGCTCCATCCTGCACAATATCCGGTCAAACAATCCAGATCATGTATATGATAATCTCCGTCTCTGTGTGCATACCCCTCTTCTTTGGAATAGACCGTGTCGAGCCAAAAGTTGGCGATCACCTTGCCGGCTGTATTGTTGACAAGTCCGGCATTGGAGTAGCCTGTATTTGAATTGGCATTGATCCTCCAGTCAGATTTATCAATATACTCTTTGATGGTCTGTGTGGAGTTGATATATGTGGTATCTTCATTCAGTCCCAATATCTGCTCTCGTTGAATCTTATGCATATGACGGTAGAGCATAAAGGATTTCATCACTTCAAAGTGCTGATGGGCATAAAGTACTTTTTCAATACTGTCCTGCACCTCTTCAACAGAGATTTCATCTCTGTTTTTAATACTCTCCATTAACTCTGTAAAAACACTCTTATCATAAGTTTTCACTTCACTTTCGAAGGCTTTTTTAATAGCATCTTCTATCTTGAAAGGTACAAATTTTTGAGAACTTCCATCTCTTTTTATAATTGTTTTTATCATCACTGTTTCTCCCACACTTTTACAAGAAACCCATTATAATAGAAGCTGTTTTTAAATAGTTTGACAACTGTCAATAAATTAAAGAACTTTTAGTAACCTATTTTATTTCAATTATTTTTTGATTGAAGTCAATAAATTTATTTTAATATTATGCTAAGACTTTTGTATATTCTTGGAGAAATGAAACCCTTATAGTCTTATATATTTCATAAGGTTTTCAAACACTCACTCACAGCAGCAATAAACTTCCCACACAATATACCATCATCACGAAAAGATCTTGTAAGCTCAAACTGTACACCTTCTCCTGTTGCATCTACTCTTGTTGTAGCCCTGTTACAGATATTATCAGGCTCTATTCCAGGAAATTGATCTGTTGAAATAGGCAAAGAAGCATCCTCAAGTACTTCCTGAAGTTTATCTATTAAGTCTTTATTCAGTCCACCTATAAATATTTTTTTGCTATAATTTATTTTCTTTTTTTGTTCATCTTTTTGTTCATCCATACATCCATGAATAGCAATAACAATCTCTGAATTCCCAACAAGTTCTAAAGCCCTTGGTTCATCAAATTTATGACTTGTGATATGTAAATCACGATTATTATTACTTTTCTGTCCAATAAAAGAGTAATAGTTGCAATTATTACCTGCTATTAATTTAGCTATCTCTGTTGTTTTATCTTCTATTTTTCCACCATGAGGAGCTACAATAGCAATTTTACTTCCTATATCTTTATAGTCAATTTTAAAATCACAATTTTCTTTTTCAGACTTCTTTAAATCATTAAAATTTTTATACTTATCTGACATATACTATTCCTCTATAAATTCAAATGAATTCTGTCCAATATTATTTTGAACACCAATATCTATGAAAATAGCAAATTGGTAATTTAATTCTCTTTTAAATGCTTTCAATTTTTTAATATCCTTGTCTCTATCATGAGAATTAGTATTAGTAGATTTTTTCATTTCAATGACTAACAAATTTTTATTTGTCTTTCTTTGATGTACAATGATATCTGGAAAAACCGTCTTTGCCTCTATATCATCAGTTCTATGATTTTCATAATCAATATTTAATGTTTTTCTATCATCATGATCGCGATTATATTCACAATCAATATTCCAACCATTAAAAAATGCTTCAAGATAAATTGCAAATCTATGCGAAATTGTTCTCTCATTAATATTAACTTCTAAAATATCTACATCTTTATCTACAAGATCTTGCAACACATTATTGATGATCTTTTCTAGATCACTTTTTTCCACAAAAATCCTTTAAGTTATTTCTTTATTAAACTCATCAAGTCCCAATCTAGAAATAAGAAATTTTACTCCATCATCCACATCAATTGATTGTGACCCAAATTTTAAGTCACTTCCTGAAATAGGATAGAATCCGCTATATTCATCATTATTCATATGTGCAACAGCTCCACTAATATGTCCTCTTAATTTTTCTTTTAAAGTATTAATACTCATATGTTCACTATTAGTAATCCCTTCAATATAGCTATTTATTTCATTTTTACATCTCTCTATAGCTTTCCCTACCAAAAATTTATTTGCACCAAAATCTACAGCCCATCCATGTTGTAAATTATTATAGATATTATGGGAATGTTTTGGAGCACGAACAGGTCCGGATGGGTGTGATAGCCACCATGCTGTTGCTCTTACAAAATCCCTTGCTAAACTTTCAGGTATAGTCTCTTCTCTTCTTAGCCATGTATTACCAGAATAAACCCTATTTGAAATTTGCTCTCTTTTCTCTTTCTCTTTTTTTAAAATAATCTCTTTTTCAAATTCAACTTCAGTCTGTAAATAAGCAATAAATTGTAATAAATGCTCATTGGTAAAATAAATATTACGAGCTTCTTTTCGCAACTCAATTTCTAAAGCATACATATCATCAAACTCTAAAAGACTTTTAAAAATATCAGGTACTTTTTGTTCTACTAGATTATGTAAGCTTTTTTTAATTTCATCAGGTTTCATATCTTGAAAATTTTTAATATCTTTAATACTATTAATAAATACTGGGTTGAAAGCACCCCATTTAATATTCGCACTACAATTTCGACACAAACACAAAGAATCTGCTGTTGAAATAAAACTTTTTTTAACTTTTACCACTCGCTTATCATTCCAGTTAAACATTTCAAATGAATTTTCACCATTCAATTTTCTAAAAGTAAAACCACAAACTTGACAATATCCTTTGTACATTTTAGAAAGAAATATTTTAATGTCACTTTTTAAATCCTTTTCCTCTTTATCAACTATATTTTTTTGGAAAACAACCCTCTCTGTTTTTATTATATTAACTTTATTGTTTGATAAATTATTGATAAACTCTTCTTGATATTGCTCTTCATCAATTATCATATCAGGATCTAATTCTTCAACATCATTATATTGAAAAGTATCTGCTTCATGTTTCAATACATTATCTATAGTTGTAGGTTCTTTAATAGGACTATTCTCTTCCCAATATGTTTCCCTGTCTAATATTTTTATCTCATTGTTACTAGAAGACTCTTGACTAATTATTTTTGTTTTATCTTTAATTATAGCTTCTGTAGTTGGACTGTTTTCTTCCTGATCTATTTCACTTTTTTCTATAAATATTTTAGAATTTGATTTTTTATTATCATTTACTATCTTTGAATCACTGGATTCTTGATTTGAGTTGACTACAACTTTTTTTCTAATAAATGACTCTATTATCTCTGGAACAAGCTCTATAAACATCTCTTGGAACTCTTTTGTTCCAATTTCAGCATAAATTTCTCTTTTAATATTTTCCGTCTTAAGAATTCCTCCAACAATATTAGAGAGTTGGTTAATTTCTCTTCCATAAATGATTTTTTCTTGGGACAAATTAAAATTTAATTTCTTATCATCTGCTTCTGCCTTTAATTTAACGGATTCTTGATTTTTATTGCTTGCCTCTTTTTTTCTCAAAAATGACTCTATCATCTTGGGAACTAGTTCAATAAATATCTCATAGAACTCTTTTGTTCCAATTTCAGTACAAGTTTCTCTTTTGAAATTTTCTGTCCTAAGAATTCCGCCTACAATGCTAGAGAATTGTTTCATCTCTTTTTTATGAGAAATAATAGTAGTTTCTTTATCTATGGATTTATTAAATTTATTATATGCTGCAATCTTAGACTTTAAAATTTTAATTCGTTTATCTATTGGTACAGGAGATAACATAATTTTCAATTTTTTATATTTTCCTTGTAATTCTTCTAATTCTTGCAGATCATTTGTATTTCCTACTAATTCTTTAGTATCTTCTATTTGACGATATATTTTAGCTTTTTGACCTGCACTCAAATTATAAATACCATGTTGTTTACTCAGGTGTTTATCAAAGTTTTTCATATTTAACAAAACATTACATTCAGGACAATTTATTTTTATATTTTCAACCATTACATAACCCCTACAATCCCTAAAATCTCAAAACTACTCTGAATCTCTTTCTGTCTTTCCAGCTCTTCTGTCTTTTTCTCTCTTTGAACCTTCAAATTTTCAATCTCCCCAACCCTCATTCTTCTTACATCTTCCTGAGCAACTTTCTGTTTCAACCGCTCGACTTTACGGATCTGCTTTTCAAAATAATTGTTTATAGAGTTGATTTTTATATCAATCTGTCTGTTTAGATGCAGAGCTTCCTGTTCTCTTTGTTTTTCTATACTTTTTATGATGTATGACAAAGCTTTAGTTTTGACCTCTTCAAAATTTACATCGTACTCTGCATTACTTTGACGACACCAACCAATAAACTCAAAATAATCCATTTCCTCCACAAAAGAAAAATCTTTATCCAAAATAATCGTTTTTATAATAGATTTTAATTTAAGCTGTTTAAAGTCAACTCTATAAATAACTGCGTAACCTTCTTTGTATCTGTTGCTGGATATATTTGAATAGACAGTTTTATATGTTTTACCTCTTGTAACCATAGAAATGATCGGATTATTGAGGTAAAGGTACAACGTTTGATATTCATCGTTATTGTTTGTTGTAAAACTTACTTTTAACTCTTTATATCGGTGTATTTTTTGAAGTAAAGTTCTCTCTTCTTTATACTTCAGGGACTCTGTTCTCTTGTCGCTCATATTGGCTTTGAGTAAATGAAAAAGTTTTTTGAGATTTTCAGGTGAAAGCTTGATACTTCCGTCTTTAAGTTCTAAACAATTAATCTCATGTTCATTTAAAAAATCAACAAATATTTTTTTACTTTGGGCTTGTAAAATATTCACTTTATTTGGATTTAAAAGTTCATGCTCTTTGGAAGTATAGTTTATATCATCATTGATAAGCTTTTCTACTTCAGCATTTTGTTCTTTTATTTCTAATTCTTCCCTCTTAAGTGCAAGTTCTACTAAATGTATCTTTGAGTCTATTTCTTCCTGTGAAAGATCAATAAGTTCTGAAATATTGAGCTGTTCTTCAAGTTCACCCAAAATTGGTTCCAACTCTCCTATGGAGTTTTCAAATATACCAAGCTTACTATAGAGTCTGTTATATATCCTGTCTTCTATAGAACCTAAAATGCACAGGTTAAAGATGTGAAGCTTGTCAAATTTCTGGCCTATCCTGTCTATCCTTCCTATACGCTGTTCTACTCTCATAGGGTTCCAAGGTAGATCATAGTTTATGACAACATTGCAAAACTGCATATCGAGGCCTTCACTACCAACCTCTGATGAGAGCAATATATCGAATCCACCTTTTTTAAACTCTTTAATTTTGGCAAACCTCTCTTCTACGGAAAAATCACCATGTATCTTCCCTACACTGTAACCCAAATCTTCAAGCTTTACTTCAAGATAATCAAGTGTCTTTTTAAAAAATGAAAAAACAATTTTCTGCTTGATATTTTGAGAGTCTAAGTCCTTCAAAATCTCGTCAAATCTCAAAAATTTTGAATCATCTTCTCCTATAAGTTCACCCTTTTCAATAATATCATCAAGGTAAGACACAGCTTCATTTTCTATGTCTATACCTTCCTCGTAAAATTCTTCCATGTCATCTACATCATACATAAAAAGCTTGCCACTCTTTTTGATTTCTTTAAAACTGTTCAAGGAAGCCAACATAGAAGAACTCGCCATCCTTTCAGGCATAATAGTGATAAATCCTTGTGGAACATGCGGATATACAAATTTCACAAACTCTATCACAGCATCATAATAATCTTGCTCTTCTGTAGTAATATCAACTATCACGGATGTAGCATTTCTAGGCGTTACAAGACCAACATCTTTTTTCTTGGTACGGTTAATAATAAAGCTTAAATGATCAGACTTTGTAAGCTTGTCAATCAAATCTATCTTTTTAGCATTTGTGATTTGATTAAGCGTTGTTATCTCATCAAAAATCCCTTTTAAACCTTCCAAGATGCTTTTATAAGCATTATCATCGATAAACTGTTTTATCTCATTTAAGGGACGATTATTTCTAATAAGTGCTATCAGTTTATGTATCATCCCGTTTGGTCTTATCATCTTTTCAAAATAATCATAATCTTTAAAATAATCTTCATCAAGCAGAGAAAGAATGTTAAATAAATCGCTCAAACTATTTTGCACCGGCGTAGCGGTCAAAAATATAATATGTTCTGAAACAGAAGCAATAAGTTCAGCGCCTTCAAAAGTAGACGTACCATAATTTCTCATTGTGTGGGCTTCATCCATAATGAGAAAATCTACTTCAAAAAAGCTGTTTTTCAATTTATGCATGATACGTTCATCTCTCAATGTATGGTATGAAATGATGATCTTTTCATTTAACAGCTTAGAGGTATTGAAATTTTCAAATTCATCTATAAAGTTTAAAAACTGATTTGTTTTTTTAATTTCAAAATACTCATCAAACCTTATGTTAAATTCTTCTTGCCATTTTAAAGTTAGCGATGAAGGCACAACAATGAGAGAGACTTTTAACTCTTCTCTTTTATCGATCTCTTTAAAGATCATACCTGCTTCAATAGTTTTACCGAGACCAACTTCATCTGCGATAAGAATACGATTATTTTCAGAGTTTAAAAATTTGATAAGTGGTTTATACTGGTGCGGTTCAGGGGTAAGCCTGTTTGTATTATATGAATAAAGAATATCGCTTAGAGGGTTTTTTATACAATTTAGAAAAACATTTTCTTTCAAGATATTCAAGGAAGACAAAGTTGTTTTGGAGGTTTCAAACTCTATGTCATTTTTAGAAACAGTTTTATATTCTCCATCAAGTAGTATTTCACAATATTCTTCAAGTTCATTAAGGACTATTGTATTTTGTTTGGTTGGTAGATATATTCCTTTTTGCACTATATTCCTTCCCTTTAACTACGTCTATAGAATATTATATACATCTTCGACTTAGATACGACATTGAGAAAAATTAAGACTACTTATTCAAACCTTATAATCTAACATATTTTATAACGTTTCTCGCTATAGCGATGCTTAGAGACCCCCTATAGTTTGCCTAAGATTATTCAGAGGATCCTAGAACTTTTACCATATCAACCAG
Source organism: Sulfurovum sp. (assembly GCA_027081115.1). Classification (GTDB taxonomy): domain Bacteria; phylum Campylobacterota; class Campylobacteria; order Campylobacterales; family Sulfurovaceae; genus Sulfurovum. The sequence continues at coordinate 85,487 of JALWLD010000121.1, read as the reverse complement.
CCTTTTTGTATACCCATATTCATTATCCTGCCAGGCAGAGATCCTAAGCAAATTCCCCCCTGCAAGAGAAGTCAAAGGAAGATTGATCACAGCACTATGCGGATTGTGTATATAATCGTTGGATTCACTTAGAATATTTGTGGTTTCAAGGATATCTCTATACGAAGATCTCACCTCTTCCTCCAGTCGTTCATTAATCTCTTTTCTTGTATATCCTCCCTCAAGTTTGATACTTAAGTCATAGAGTGTGGTACTAGGGATGGGTACTCTAATACTTTTAGCATAAAGTCTCTCTTTAAGTTGTGGGAAAAAATAAGCTGTAGCTTCCGCAGCACTGCTCATAAGAGGAATAATATTCTGTGTTGCAGAGCGTGTTCTTCGTATATCTTTTGAATAGTGTTTTCCATCAAGCAGATTTTGGTAACTCGTATAACTGTGATACATACTCATCATTGCGCTGTCTATGCCAAAATGCTTATCTATGATCTTAAATATAGGGACAATTGCATTGGCAGAACAACTGCTGTTTGAAATAACGGATTCCTGTTTATACGCTTTATGGTTTACACCAAAAATATACGTTGGAGTATCATCTATTGCAGGTGCAGAGATAATCACTTTTTTAGCACCATTTTTGAGCAAAGGTAAATTAGATTCTGTTGTCAAGAACATACCACTGCATTGCAAAACAACATCTACATTTAAAGAATGTATATCCATATTTCCAAGGTCAGCTTCCGAAAAAAGTTTTATCTCCTTATTATCAATAAAAAGTCTATCTTCCCTTACACCTATAGTATGATCAAGCATACCATAACTAGAATCATATTTTAAAAGATATACCATCTGTTCATAACTATAGAGGTCGTTGATAGCCACTAACTCCAGACTTTTTTCCTCAAGTATGATACGCGCAGCACTTCTGCCTATACGTCCAAACCCATTGATGAAAATACGTATCTTTTTAAAAGACATGGGGAAGACCCCATGCGGGATTCATACTGGTATGGGATTCTGTTACAAGAACAACTGTTTGATGGTTTTGCATAGTAAGCATTATAATGAAAACTCATGGTCAGAATATTGACAGGTATCAAAATTGATACTTGTCAACAGATTCAGATGAGCAAAAAGATAGAATGATATACTTAAATATTTTAGGAGAAGATCATGGATGTAAAACACTACTACAACCCAAACGGCGATGAAATTTTAGATGAAAAGATATTTGGAGGTTCTCCTACAGGTTTTGTAGACTTTAACCGTTCCAAATACCGTTGGGACAGTAACATCTATGACCTGATGAATGCCAATACCTGGTTCCCTTCTGAAGTCAATACTTCTTCTGAGAAAAAAAGCTTTGACAAACTCTCTCCAAATGAACAATCTATCTATAAAATGACATTTGCACAACTGAGCTTCAATGACTCGGCACAAGAGGAGTTCCTAAGTGACTTTAGATCTCTGGCTACCAACCGTCTGGTTAAATCAACACTCACCCTGCAAATGATGCAAGAAGTTAACCACTCTAAATCTTATGCCGTTCTACTTGATGCCTGTGGTAACTCTGATGAAGTCTTTAACCTCTACAAATATGATGATATGCTCAATCAGAAAAACATGAAGATTGCAGAGCAGTTTGCCCGCTATATAGATGGAAACTCTGTAGACAAAATGTTACTCTCTGCTATGGCTTCTGTTAATCTTGAAGGTATTTATTTTCTTTTAGGATTCAGCTATATTTACCTGCTTGGAGACAAAGTACCCGGAGCAAGAGACATGATCAAGTTCATTGCCAGAGATGAGCTTAATACGCATCTACCACTCTTTGCCAATATCTTTAAAACCATTCAAAAAGAAAATAAAATACAGACAAGTACCATTGATGCTGCACACACTATGATAGAAGATGCCGTGAAAATTGAACTCGAATATGGAAAATACCTTCTTGATCAATTCCCGATTATGGGTGTCACACCTGAACTCATGGAACAAACAGTCTATAACTATGCCAATGACAGACTCATTAAAATTGGACTTGATCCTATTTTTGAACAGACCTCTACAACCTATCTGCAAAAACTGGTGACCAAACATTTGGAAATGAACGAAGTAAAGTCAAACTTCTTTGAAAGCAATGTCTCCAACTACGCAAAATCCAGTATTGACTTGAATGATTTTTAAATGACTTCAAAAGAATTTCTCCCCTATCTCAAATGCGTAGGAACCGGGCCTAAGCGTAACCGTGACCTCACAAAAGAAGAGATGACTGTAGTCATGCGAGCCTTTTTAAACAATGAAGTAGTACATGAACAGGTAGCAGCTTTTATGTTGGGATGGCGTGTCAAAGGAGAAAGTATTGAAGAGTTTGCTGCTTCCATTGAAGTATTCGATGAATTCATCAAGCATGCTCCTCTTGAAAACTCCATTGAGTTTGGCTACCCTTATGACGGTAAAGTCAAAAACCCCTACATCTTTTCACTTGTAGCCAACTATTTACAAAAGCATAATATCAATCTTTCCTTGCATGGTGGACTTTTACAACCAGCAAAAGAGGGTACTACACTCAAAGAGATCTGCGACAATACTAAACTTCCAGACAATACCTACTTTTATGACAGAGAAACATACTTTCCTGAACTCTATACATTCAGTCAAATTCGTGAAAAACTTGGTTTGAGATCTTCTTTTAATACCATTGAAAAACTCCTCAACATCACACAAAGTGAAACTGCCATCATAGGTGCTTTTCATAAACCTTTTGTAGAGAAGTACATTACACTTTTCAAGGACCGTTACAAAAAACTGGTCATCATAAAAGGGAATGAGGGTACTCCTGAGATCTTTTCAAAATGCAGCATAACCATTGTTGAGAATAATGAAGTAACAGAGATTAAAGTAGATCCACGGGATTTTGATATTGTATACAAAAAATCTACACAACGTATTACACTTGAAGAATCTTTATACCTTTTGGAAAACCCCACTGAAGAATTTTTAAAACTTGCAAAACTCAATGCTGCCGTCATTCTCTTTCTTAATAACAAAACAAAAAGTATAGAGGAAGCGTACCACCTATTCTAAACAGGTAGTACGCTTTACCTCTAAAGGTTCTGCAGGACCAACCATGCCAATTGGCTTTAAACTGCTTTTACGCTTGAACACAACTTTACATCCTGCACCAAAATAGATCACTTTATCTACAATACTGATCTCTCTGAGTGTCGCAGCTACTTTGGGATGACTCTTTACATATGACACCATAGTATCTAGATCTTTAATATTCTGATACTGAGGAGATAACGCAGAAAACAGTGTAACCGTTCCTATTAAAATACCTAAAATTACTTTTTTCATATCTTATCCTTTATCACTGTACTATACATTTTTTTAGTTAAATAATTCAAGAAGCTTTGTTTCAATACTCTGATTCTTGATCTCTGTGCCGTACAAAGGTGTTTTTAGAAAAGTCTCTCTATTGCTGTCCACAAAAAAGAGTGTGGGGAATATAGTCGTGTAATACATCTCAATAGGGTAAGACAATACCCCTTCATAGGTTACAATTACAGGTATCATCTTTTCATTGATACGGTCTACATACTTTTGGTCCATAAAACTGTTTTGAATGACTTTCGAAGAGAGAGGATCTCTCTTTTTAACTACAAGTACCAATAAAGGCTTATGCTCTTTTAATGCTTTTTGGTGTGCACTGTCGTAATCTCCCAGCCAATTGACAAAATTGGCTGAGAGGAGAAAAGGGAACAACCAAAGTAGCAAGTACTTAAAAGGTTGCTGAAGCATGGTCTATTTCTTTTCATCCATCTGATAGATAAAAATACCCGAGGGGTGCTTTAGCTGATAGATCTCGCGCTCCAAAAACCACTCTTTCGTATTGATCACGTTAACTTTGTTTTGATCACGTGCCTCTCCCTTTCCATTGACAGAGACATAAAGGTAATCATCCTTATTGGACCAGCGCACATGAAGTACTTTTCCCATGAAGGTAAATGTTTGAATAATCTCAAGTGTTTTGGTATCTACAATCTGAATCGTAGGAAAGTCTTTTCCTGAAAAGGTCACTGCCAGGTATTTTTTATCTGGGCTAAGTGCAGTAAAGACGGGTAAGCCTTTTGTTTCAATGTTTTTAATAAAGTTAAAGTCAGCATCATACACCATCACAGCGTTGTCTCCTACTGCAGGGATAAATGTTTTGTCATCACTTAGCGACCAGAAACCAAAGTGTGGTACTTTCAATACAGGCTTATTATCTTTTGCCGTCACTTTGATCTCTGAGAATTCCATCTTATCCAGATCAATGACACCAAAAGCTTTGGTAAGGAAAAAACCAACAATATAAGTATTGTCTTTAATCATCGCATCAAAAGGCATCTCCCCAACTTTAAACTCTTTAAAAATTTTAAATTTTGGTAACCCTTCTGCTTTGTTTTCATTTTTAAGTACGGTAACCTTATCAGAATCCATCTGCGCAAAGATGATCATATCTTTATAGATTTTGATACCCACATTTTTAGACCCGGTGACTATTTTCTCTATAGGTTTTAGATCACGGGTAAGAATATCTACTGACTTGTCATCATAATTTGCTACAGCTACATAATTCTTACCGATTACAAAACCAATGGCAGACTTTGAAGTTTTATACTCATTAAGTATCTTCTCTGTTATAGGATCAAAACGTACCACATATCCGTCACGGCTAATGAGGTATCCGTCTTTCCCGTCAAACTTTATAATACCATGATTCATATTGTGTACATTTGTCATATGTGACTTGGTCAAACCTTTGCTGATAACAGCGATCGATTGATCTTCACGCTCTACAACAAATATTTTTTCACTCGCTGAGGGTGTACCTGCAAAAAGGACAGCACTCAGTAAAAACAGTGAGATTAGTGATTTCATTTTATTTCCTTCAATCAATTTGTCTATTGTACTTGAATATAGATAATCAAGAGGTTGAGTTATATCAAGTTTAGAACTTTTTCCAAAAAGAGTGGGTAAAAAGTAGAAAAACTGTATAAAATTCCAACCTTCCGACAATCATTGCAAAAGAGAGTATCACTTTATCTATATCGGAGAAAAACGCATAATTCTCTACAGGGCCTGAAAGTGAAAATCCCGGACCAATATTTCCAACTGTTGCCACAGCAGTAGAGAGTGATGTCATTGGATCATAGCCTCTAGAAAAAAGATAAAGTGTCAACAGCATATTTGTAATAGCAAACAAAAAAATAAAACCTGTGGTTGCTGAGATGATTTTGGATGAGACCTTTTCCTTGTCTATAAACACTCCTATCATTACATTAGGGTTCAAAATACGTTTAAACTCCAATGAAATATTTTTAAATAACACAATATAACGTATAACTTTTACTCCACCCGCTGTAGAACCTGCATTTCCACCTACGAGCATGGTTACAAAGATAAGCGCAATAGCTACTACTCCCCACTCCTCATAATCAAGTGTTGCAAAACCCGTTGTCGTCAGAATAGAGGCTATGGTAAAAGAAGCATGGCTTAACACATGAAAGAAGCCATCTCCCTTTGCAAGAAACACTACCACAGTCAAAAAAAATGAAAGTAGGCCAAAAATACTCAAATACCAAAGGACCTCTTCTCTCTTATATGCACTAGCATTACCTGTAGAAAAAAACTTTAAGTGTGCAAGAAAATTGATACCGGAGAGTAACATAAAAAAAGTCGTGATCCACACAATAGTAGAAGAGTCATAAAAACCTAAAGAGTTATTTTTAGTAGAGAAACCCCCTGTAGAGATAGTAGACATAGCATGGTTAAGTGCATCAAAGAGACTCATTCCTGCAAGTTTCAATGCCAGGGTATCTATCATTGTAAAAAAAAGGTAAATTCCCCAAAGTAAAATAGCTGTATCTTTTATTTTTGGTGTGATTTTTTCCATTTTAAGACCAGTGGACTCCGCTTTAAAGAGTGTCATAGAGCCAGAGGGGTTGATCAGAGAGAAGAGACCTACCCCTAATACGATGATCCCCATACCCCCCAACCAATGCATAAGAGAACGTAGAAAAAGTATAGATTTCGGTAAGGCTTCAATCTCAGTATAGATCGTTGCACCTGTAGTAGTAAACCCACTAATAGCTTCAAAAAAAGCTTCTGCCCATGTAACCTCTGTATAGAGTAAAAGCGGTACTGCACCTGCTATACCAAGGAGTATCCATACCAAATTAACAGAGAGAATACCATCTTTAATACTCATCTTCATCTCATGATTTTTCAAAGAGAAATAGAGCATAAAATTACCCAAGAACAAAAAGAGATCAAAAAGAAGAAAGGAACTCATATCTTCACTATAGATAATTCCTATCAATATTGGTAACAAAAGAAACAGTGTCATTGCCATCCCTATGAGTGAGAGAAACTTCAGTACATTCTTTAAAGCGTAACTATCCATTTTTGTATCTTCTCTTCCTTTTTGGCATGGGCTGATACCACCAAGATATCTCCCTCTTGAAAGACACCGGCATCATCCAGTGTCAAGATCTCATCCTCTCTTAGCAGACACATAAAACACTGCTCTATAGTACAGTGTATGGTCTCTTTCCCTAGGAATGTAGCCGTAGAATCTACCTTTCGCATAAATATCACTCCCTGCCCTCCACAAAAATGTCTCTCTGTAACAACAGCGGTGGAAGATATCTTTTCGAGTATCGCATAATAAGCACCGATCTTACTCCCTCTTACTACAACAATACCTAACGTATGCATCAGGTTATAGTAGGCACGGTCGTTATTGATCGCAAGTACTTTTTCTACACCATACTCTTTAGCTTCAATACACTTCACAATATTCTTCTCATCATTAGCCCCTGCAGCAATGACCATATCTGCATTTTTCAACCCCTCATCTTCAAAAAGATGGTGTTCATCATAGGCTACATTGATAATGCTAATTCTATCTTGTAAATTCTCTGAGGCTTCTCTACACGCTTCACGGTCTTTATCGATCATCTTAATGTCAAGATTCTTAGATAGCAATGTCTCTGCTATCTTCTGTGCCAAAGGATTAGCACCAAAAATAGCTACTTTTTTTATCTTTGCGGGCATTATAGTATTTAATAGGAAAGAAAGTGTTTCAATGGCTTCACGCTTTCCAAAAAAGTAGATAAGATCACTTGGTTGAATAATCTCAGAGGACGAAGGTACAAAATACTGTCTCTCTCTTTCAATTCCCAATACTTGTACATTAATTTTTGTTAAATCAGCTACGCTACGTTTAACCCCCTGATCACAAGCCACTCGGATGGAAACCAGTTGATGGTCTGTATGGCTAAAACGTTTGACATTGTTGGCTTTTGCATGATCAAAGAGCGCTTCAAACTTTTCAGCTGTGAGATCATCAAGAAAAATGGCATCATCAATGTTTAATTTTTCCAATACACTACTTTTGGAAAAATAACTATTTTTCAGACGAATAATCTTTTTTTTGACTTTGATTACATCATCAATAATCAGTGTTGAGATCAAATTTGCTTCATCCGAATCTGTCACCGCTATAAAAAGGTCAAGCTCATGAGTATGTAAATTCTGAAAGGTTTTCGGGTCATCTATATTGCCGTGCAGAGTCAATATGTCTATACTCTCTTCTAGGCGGCTCAATGAGTACATATTTTTATCAACCACGATAATATTATGTTTACGAGAAAGTGTCTGCGCTAGACTATAACCTACAGTACCTGCACCGGCTATCATGATATTCATACATAAATCCTTTGCATCACTTTATCTTATTATATTGTACAGAAATCTATTTAATTATCACTTCGGTTTCTTTCATCAATTGTGGTTCTGTATAATTCGTTCCTGTTAGATCAACTACTTTAGCACAATCATCTTTTGCAAGCTGTACATACATTCCTACCGTGATCTTATCTTGACTTTGTACTTCTGGGACCCTATAAACCAGCTCCTTTATCTCTTTAGACAAAAGATTGTATGATTCTCCCTCATCTGCATGTGCCGGGATAATAATTTTTTTACCTTCTTGTTTAAAACTGTAAGCAAAATAGCCCTGCTTATCTTCACTTGGTTTTTTAGTGTAATTTTTCCAAATTACTTTATTGGCTCTTATAAGTTCTATTTTCAAAAATTTTACACGTGCAGGCTGAATAATAAGCGGATGTTCCATTTTATTGTGTAATGTCACCAATATCTTATTCTCTTGAGTTGATATATTTATATCTAGACCTGTTTTTCTAAATACTTTATCATGTATCCCTAAAAATTTATGGCTTTTATGGCGCCCTCTTGCTCTTTTATCCATCTTTTCGGCACCACCTGAGACTTCAGGCATATGACATTTAATACAGCCAATACTATTCTGTTTAGTCTCCATCGCCCTAAAAACAGTTATATTATTATCATTCAACTTATGAGAATGGCATCCCATACAGACCCGCTTGGCATACACTGGATTTGAAGTAGAAGAGTGTTTATCACTGTCATCAGGATTATCAAGCCTTCCGTAAAGTGTAGGTTTATAATTCTTGGCCTGTCTTGATTTGGTATTGACATTAAATTTATGTGCGGTTTTTACATAAGCTATGGTATGACAGAAATAACAGGAGATTGCATCTGTATGTGTTTTATTGTTTTTATCAGGCCTTGCTGCACCTGTTATGAGCTCATCAAGATTATCTGCCATGGGCATATGACAAGTAGCACAGCTATACTTTTCACTGCTTACTTGATCTGCAATCTTACGATGCAGGGTATCATTAAAATAACCCTTAGTATGAAAGGATAATTGATACTCCTCATATATTTTTTCATGACACTCGTTACAGGAGTGATTGTCTAAATATTCGGCATGAGAAAAAGTAAAAAAGAGCAAGAATAAAAAAAGTATCTGCTTCATACAATGAAAACCTTGGTAACTTATTGAGATAATCTTTAATGATCACTTCAATAAATCACCCTCTCCCAAAGGGGAGAAGAGGATGATAGTGGTATTAAGCACCAGGAATATGTTGTCTATGCTCAACTGAATATGTAAATGTAGGTGTTGTCAAGTTTTCAATATACTTCACAAACTTACCTGTATCAGACTCGTAGATACCAATTCTACCAGTTGTCCACTCAGAGATCATTGTCCACTTACCATGATTCGCAGGCTCAGCGTGAAGCAATCTTGGTTGTACAGGATCTTTCACTGCCGCACCCAACTTGTCTGGCATAGGCATAATCTTCTCTTTACCAAATGGTTTTTCATTTACAGGCACTTTCTCATGCTGTGTAGCATCCCACTCTTGAAGTACTTTTTTAGTCTTTGCATCAATCAATTGACCTTTAGTCTTACCAACTTTAATAATTCTGTCAGTTTCTAAAGTATCTTTGTTGATCAAGTGAACTTCATTATATACTGCTGGCTTACCAAGTACATTATCTGCCCAGATCCATGGTGTATGGTGTGCTGTACCAACAAAGAGTCCACCACCGTTAGTTTTCACTTTTTTAACCACTTTCCAATTTGAATCCCAAATAACAACTGAACCAATATTCATAGAAACTGTTGCGTGAAGCTGTTTCTTCTGCCCTTTTGAGTACCAAGATGAACCCTGACCTGGGTGTGGCTTAGATTTTTTACCTGTGTGCACTTTTGCAGCAAGGTTCTTCTCTTTAAAGTCAACAATACCAACAACATCTGAACCTTGAGATGCGATCATAAAGTATCTACCAAAGTCTTCACCTTCATCTTCATTCAAGAATGCATCGTGTAGGATCTTTCCAATATTTGGAACATCTCCAACAATTGGGAAATCAGGCTTAGAGTAATCGATAATATATGTATGTCCACCATCTTTCAATGCCATTGCAAAGTACGGTCCATAAGGTGTATCTGCCAATGATGCAACTCTTGATGGTCCGATTTGTCCATCTGGATCAATAACACGGCTTGTATCAAATGCTTTTAGCGGCTCAAGTGTATGTGCATCACAAAGTACGGCACCACCTGGGTTATAGTTACCTGCAATTACATATTTACCATCTGGAGATACAGCAAGTCCTCTAGACTCTTGTCCTACCTGAACTGTTGCCAATGTAGGCTGTCCCGGAGCACCAATATCAAACATAGAAAGCTTACCTGAACGTGAGATAGAGTATGCATATCTTGGCTCATGTTTATTGGTTACTGTTACGTGAACCGCAAATCCAGCTTTGTGACGAGACAATACTTTACCTGTCGTTGAATCAATAAAGTCAACCAAAGATGCATCTCTCTCTGTAGCAAATGTAATATCTTTTACATTTTTAACTTCTGCACCCTTGTACTTTAACTCTCCATTTTCTCCAACAGGATACTTTTTAGCTATATCTTCTCTTTTTTCAAGTGTTGACCATGTTTTTTTGACTTCATCAAGTGAAAGTGTCAATTCAACTGTATTCTTCCAGTCCATCAACCAGTCGATCATACCCGTAGCATCATCTGCTGAGAATGAAGATTCCCATGCAGGCATTGCTGTATTTTCTACACCATGTAAAATTCTTTCTGCAAGGAATTCTCTACTTTTTGCTTTCAAAGCTTTAGGTCTGAGGTCAGATCCAACACCACCCTGGTGAATCGGTCCGTGACATCCTTGACACTCTTTTTCATACTTTGCCGCAAAATCCATACTTGATGTTCCTGCCATTGCCAACGTTGCAAAAAGACTTGTTGCTGCTGCTAAACTTAAAAGTTTATTCATTTTCATTTTTTTCTCCTTCTTTAAATCGTTCATTCTCTTGGTAATTTTCAATACCAGAGCTCCTCTAAAAAAACCTTAAGGTCTTACTTAAAGTTTCTTGCGATAAAATTCCGAGTCTTTCATATTTGAGAAAGACACGTCTACTTTTTTTGAGGGCTCTACCCAGCCCTCATACTCTCAACAAAAACTATTTTTCGTTTTCTAATCTCTTCTTTTCACTGAAATAGATCCAGAACATCGGTAAAATAATTACTGTATGTAAAAAGATGGTCAGTGTCAAAGGACCCTGATTTAGCATACCGAAGAAACTTGGTACGACATCTGTAAATGGTTCAAACATTATATCTCCTTTTTAAAGATAGAGAGGAGTTATCCTCTCTATAAATTATGCTGCAGCCTGTGCTGCTTTAGCCTGCTTACCTATAGTAAGAAGATCCCACACTAAGTAGATGAATCCTACGAATGTTACAACACCCATGATCGCTCTCCACAACATAGCTTGAATATACCAAGGCAACTCTTGTGCAGCAAAGAATGCATTCCATCCTCCACCTAGTTCAGCTCTCTCAACAAGAACCTGTTCATATCCGGCAATAGTCAAAGCAACTGTCATTCCCATAACACCGAAGGCTACGAGGAAAAGTCCCATTTTAGACTTGAATGTTGCTTTCATACGATCAATACCGTATGCATACTGAACACCCATGTATATCATCCCGATAAGGATCGTTGCATAGGCCCCGAAGAATGCCAAGTGACCGTGTGCCGCTGTAAACTGTGTACCGTGTGTATAGATATTTACTTGAGGTAAAGTATGGAAGAATCCCCAGATACCTGCACCCAAGAAGTTACCAAACGCATTGGTTACAATCCATGCCATAGCTGGCCCGTTGTTCATAACAGAACCTGTTTTACCTTCAGCTTTTGCAATACCTTGCTGTTTACCCCAATCGTAAAGGACATGAACAAACATTGCAACCAATGGTACTGGTTCTAGTGCTGAGAATAGTGCACCAATTTCCCACCAATACTCAGGTGTACCGATCCAGAAGTAGTGGTGACCCATACCAAGGATACCAGAACCAAATAACATAAGAACTTCAATCCATAGCCACATCTCAACGATTTCTCTTTTAGCACCGATGATTTTGATAAGTGCATACGCTGCCAATGTACCGACAAATACTTCCCATGTAGCTTCAACCCAAAGGTGTATTACCCACCACCACCAGAATTGATCCATAGAGATATTGTCTGTAAAGAACATACCTACAACATAAAGTCCTGCAAGTGCCAAGAGGTCAGCAACCATAACTGTCATGATCCCTGTTTGCTTACCTTTCATATAGGTAGCAAATACATTCCAGTAAAAAATAAGTACAACTACTACAATACCGATATCGGCCCATCTTGGTGCTTCAATATACTCTCTACCTTCATTAATGAACCAAATAGATGCTTCTGTACCTGCACCAACCTGAACAAGAATATATACAAGTACAACTACTGTGACCGCTGCTGTGAGTACCCAGAAAGCTAATTTTCCAAGACCAATATGCACACCGTCTTCACCTGTTTCATCTGCTAACATAAAGTAAACAGAACCAATCATCGCATAAAGCATCCAAACTACCAATGCATTAATATGCACTGTTCTGGCTACTGAAAAGTCGAGAAGTTCAAATAGGAATCCCGGGACCAAGAACTGAATTGCTGCAACAAGACCAAAAAGGAGTTGCGCACCAAAAAGAATAATTGCAACTCTGAAATACATCATTGCCAATTCTTTGGATTTACTACCTTTAAATTCGTTTGTTTTAATACTAGTGAGCATGTGTGCCTCCTGCTTTGAATGTTTCAACAGATTTCGAGAAGTTTCTTGGGAAACCGTTGGTGTCGATACTACTCATGTGTTTAAGGAAAGCTACCAATCCTTTTGCCTCATCTGCTGTAATACCAAGATCTGGCATCATACGAGCGTGAGTTGGATACTGAGAAGGATGCTGCAAGAACTCTGCCATTGCTTCTTCAACTGTTGCTTTTCCTGTCATCCCCTGTAGTGGTCCACCATCTTGCCATGCTTTATCTAACCAAGCTTTTGTAAGGTCTGGTGCAAAATATGCTCCGTTTCCTAATAATGTATGACAGTTCATACAGTTCTTTGCCTGAGAAGTAAGTTTACCAAGGTGTAGCAAGTCTGCTGCTTCCTTCTCACTCCACTCTTTACCAAAGAACGGCTGTTTTTCACCGATAGTTGGCACTTCATGCCCTCTTTCTTTACTCATCTCATAACCAATTTTATAATTGATTACCGTTGCTCCCGGTACTCTTTTAGTTACCCCGTTCTTTAGGTCTGCATCAGTACCCATTGTGATCTGTCCAAGCGTATCAAAAGTAAGCCAGATAAGCAAAATAGTTGCAAATCCTGTTACCCATGCCGCAGAACGACGCCAAAATGGTATGCTGGTCCAAACCGAAACATTTTCATTAGCCATGTATTTCTCCTCCTTTAGTGTGTATCTTGTACAATTTCATCTTTGTCTTCGTAACGATCATCCGCTGCAGATATCAAGTAAAAATATAAGTGGGGAACAAAAAGATACGCAACCATCGTAACCATCAATACCTTCATAGTAAAGTGATTACTCTGAATTAACATCGCAAAATCATACAAGAAATAAGTTTGTAATGCCCAAAACAGATACCCAACAGGCATCCACTTTTTGGAAAAGTAACCCATTTTAGCCAGGGTAATAATTGCTGCATACCCCACACCAAAGACAAGCACGAGTGTTGACTCTACAAAAACCGGTAAGAACTGGTCTAACGCGATTTCTGGTCGAACTACCAACGATTCCATCATATGTGACTCCTGTTAATTATCTATTTTACTTAAAGGGTCAAGACCTTTGAGCATGAAGTATTATGACAGTTTAAAAAATAGATACTATTGACATATATCAAGAAAAGAAGGGAAAAAGAAAAAAATTGATGATTGAATTAAGAAAAAATTATAATAAAAGTGTACCGTAAATCTATTTTACGATACATCTTGCAACAAAAAATGGTCTGCTATAATTTGGTGAGACAAAGTTGTCATTCTCAAGCGACCAGTCATTGGTTTTTTGGATGGTTACTGTTTGTGCTACTTTACGCTGCATACGACTTTCACAGATAATTTCCTGACCTTTTTCAAAGGCTGATTTGACCTCTGCCATTCTGTTCATTGTAATGCTATAGTGTGCGCCTATCATAACTGCCAATACCACAGTTACCCAAAACAAACCTTTTTTCCATGCCCCTTTGGACATAAATGGTCTTGTTGAGACAAAAAGTGTGACCAGTAAAATAATCCCACCGAGTATCAGATACGCGCCCTCTAAAAATAAAAAATTTTCCATATAAATAACCCTATTAATTGTTTAAAGAATCATAACACAGTTTAAATATGGGTTGATTGATATTCATCAAGCGATCTTTAGCCAAAAGGCTCTATACTGTCAAAAATCAACGTTAAGGTATCCAATGGGTTCATTTAAAAAATATCTTCCTATTGCACTGCTTCTTGGCTTTCTTCTCTTCGGACTAGATGCATTTATGCAAAGCAAACCAAGCCATAAAAATGCACGTGTGTACAAAACCGTTCAAAAATACAGTCCTTACTATCTTGATAAACGTTTTGGAGGACTTCAGATCATGCATAAGAGTGATCCGGAATTCAAAGAAAAACCAAACAATATGACACTCTTTAAAGAGTTTGAACGTCTTGAAAAAGAGTGGGCAAAAAAACATATGAAACGTAACAAGAACACCGTCATCATTAACGATGAAAACGGTACCAAAATTGCAGAATTTTCTCTTCAAAACAAAGAAGAATTAGACTTTGTAAAAAACTACTACGGGCTCTAAGATGATTAACATTGCACTTACCCTGGTCTTCTCTGTCGTCATGCTTGTTTTCATGGCATACCCTGCCATGAGAATTGTTGATTTTATTGAAAAAAAAGTAACCCTTTCAGAACAAGTACATAACATACTACTCATCTCTATTACCATATTACTTTCACTGCTTATAGGTCTCTTCCTTAAATTCGCATAACCCACTATTAACCACTTTTTAGCTAAAATATCCAATTATTTTACGTAGCACTACTTGCTGCGTTACGGAGCACATTAATGGATAAAGCAAAATATATTTGGATGGACGGGAAACTCACTCCTTGGGATGAAGCACAGGTTCACGTTCTGACACATACTCTTCATTATGGTAATGGCGCCATTGAGGGCACAAAAGCATACAAGACTGTAGATGGAAGATGTGCCATTTTTAAACTGACGGAACACACACAGAGACTTCTGAACTCATCAAAAATGACACTGATGGATGTACCTTATACAGTGGAAGAACTCAACGATGCACAGGTTAAACTCCTTCAGGAAAATGAACTTTTTGATGGAGCCTATATTAGACCGCTCGTCTACCTTGGCTATGGTGTTATGGGTCTTTACCATAAAGATTGCCCGGTAAATGTTTCCATCTCAGCATGGAAATGGGGTGCTTATCTTGGAGAAGAGGGTCTTAAAAAAGGGATCAGACTTAAGATCTCTTCGATGACTAGAACACCCAATACTTCAGGTATGGGAAAAGCCAAAGCAGTTGCAAACTATCTTAACTCTCAAATGGCTAAATTTGAGGCCGTTGAAGCAGGGTATGATGAAGCATTGTTAAGAGATGACCAAGGCTACATTGCCGAGGCTTCTGGTGCATGCTTCTTTATGGTACGCGAAGGGAAACTCATCTCTCCTCCATCTGACAATACACTGGAGTCCATTACACAGCAAACGGTCATCGACCTTGCAACAGACATGGGTATAGAAGTAGTTAGAAGACGAATCAGCCGCGAGGAAATTTATATTTGTGATGAGTGTTTCCTTACAGGTACAGCTGCAGAGGTAACACCGGTACGTGAAGTTGATGCCCGTATCATTGGTGAAGGTTCAAGAGGACCGATCACCGAAAAACTACAAACAGCCTATTTTGACGTCGTTGCAGGAAAGAATCCTGACTATGTACAACACTTAACATATATCAATTAATTATTTGGTGGATAACCCCACCCTACGCGAAAGCAAAAAAGGAAAATACATGCCAGCAGACATGAATGACTATTTTAAAAAGAAAAGACCTAACAACAATACAAACAACAACGGTTCGAACAGCAACAATTCAGGGGGAGGAAACAACTTTGAAAATCCACTCAATAACATAGGGAAAGGCGGCCCGTGGATCGTGATCCTCATTGCAATAGGATTTGCTTTTTTTGTACTCAAACCATTTACCATCATCAACTCAGGTGAAGTAGGGATCAAAGTCAACACAGGTAAATTTGAACCGACTCCTCTCAAAGCAGGTCTGCACTTTTTCATCCCTGTGTTTCAAAAGATCATCCCGGTCAACACCCGTATCAGACTGATTACCTACTCTGATGTAAGCACTGGTGCCATTGGTGATTCATACAGAGGATTTGAAGGTGGACTTAGAAGAAACCCTGCTATCTCCGTATTGGACAGACGAGGTTTAACCGTAAAAATAGATATTGCGGTACAGTACAGACTTAAAGCTGAAACTGCACCAGCTACTATTGAAAAATGGGGCTCAAGTTGGGAAGAGAAGATCATTAACTCTAAAGTAAGAGAAGTCGTACGTGATGTTGTTGGACAGTACACCGCAGAACAGCTTCCTGAAATGCGTAACGAAATTGCAGCTGCTATTGAGACAAAAGTCAAACAAAGTGTAGATGAACTTCCAAACCAACCTGTAATCTTGGCTTCTGTAGAGCTTAGAACCATCAATCTACCTACTAAGATTAAAGATCAGATCGAAAGAGTACAGATCGCAAAACAAGAAGTAACGATTGCAGAACAAGAGAAAGAAAAGGCAAAACAGCAGGCACAAAAAGCAGCTGAAGTGGCACGTGGTGAAGCAGAAAGAAACCGTATTGAAGCACAGGGTGAAGCTGATAAGATCCGTATTGAAGCGGAGGAACAAGCCAAAGCCAATACACTTATCTCTTCTTCATTGACACAGGAACTTCTACAACTCGAGCAGATCAAAACCCAAGGGAAGTTCAATGATGCATTAAAAGTCAACAAAGATGCAAAGATCTTCCTTACCCCTGGTGGTGCTGTACCTAATATCTGGGTCAACACACAAGGTAAAGAACAAAAAGCCGTTTCGGCACAACAATAAATCTGTAGGGTGCTGTCTCCCGACAGTACCAATCATCAATTCGGTGCTGTGAAGACACAGTACCCTACGTATCGGAGAAATCATCATGACCATCGACTGGAATAAAACCCCTCTAATCCCTGCTATTGCCCAAGACTTTCAAACCAATGATGTGCTCATGCTTGCCTACATGAATGAAGAGGCCTATAATCTTACCCTCTCTTCTGGCTATGCACACTACTTTAGTAGAAGCAAACAGCGCATCTGGAAAAAGGGAGAGAGTTCTAACCATACCCAAGAGATTAAAGATGTTCTACTTGACTGTGATGCAGACACTGTCATACTCAAAATAAAACAAAATGGCGTAGCCTGCCATACAGGCAGAAAAAGCTGTTTCTTTACCTCCGTAATACAAGAGAAGGTTATCTTAGACAAAGAGGTAGATACTGATGCTATCTACAGTGTAGTAGATACCCTCTACCATACCATCTTAGAACGCAAAAATGCCTCAGCAGATCAAAAATCCTGGACCAAGAAACTCTTAGATAACAAAGAGCTCATGCTTTCTAAAATTCGTGAAGAAGCAGATGAAGTTTGTGTGGCTATTAACGAAGAGAGTGATGAACAGGTCATTTACGAAAGTGCTGACCTTCTCTACCATGCACTTGTCGGTCTAGGCTATAGAGAGATCTCTCCAGATAGAGTAAAACAAGAGTTAGCAAGACGTTTCGGTATGTCAGGGATCACAGAGAAAGAATCAAGAAAGAAATAATTCAAACAAACATTGAAAAGAAAATATATATAAAATATTATTGTAGATTAAATTGATGTATCTATTCCCACGTGCAACGTGGGAACGGGAAGAAGCTTAACATCCTCCTGCACACCCCGGACTCTCAGCATTCCCACCGGCAAAATAGTTCCCGTCAAAAGAAACCAGAGAATATTCTCTATCATCTCCAAGAGACTCTTTTAATCCCTCAATAGACAAGAATCCAAGTGAATCTGCTCCCATATTCTCAGCAATCTCTTCAGGTGTATAACGCGTAGAGATCAGCTCCTGCTTTGTTGGGGTATCTATACCGTAACGACAAGGGTATTTGATCTCCGGTGCTGCAATACGCATATGCACCTCTTTAGCACCTGCTTCTTTAAGCATACGGACAATCTGCTTAGATGTTGTTCCTCGAACCAAAGAGTCATCAATAATGGCTACCCTTTTACCCTGGATCAAATGCTTGATAGGAGAAAGCTTCATTTTTACTTTCAGGTCACGAATCTCTTGTGTTGGTTCAATAAAAGTTCTTCCCACATAATGGTTTCTTACAATCCCCATCTCAAAAGGTACACCCATTCCATCAGCATATCCTCTGGCAGCTGCCACACCCGAGTCAGGTACAGGCAAGACAAGGTCTATATCTGCAGGCGTTTCCTTCGCCAGTCTTTTACCCATTTCCAAACGCATCTCATAGACATTCTTACCATCAATAATAGAATCTGGTCTTGCAAAATAGATGTATTCAAAAGCACAAGGGTGATAGTCTGGCTCAAAGATCTTCTCCGAGACAGGTTCTTTTCCCTCTTCAAATGTAATCATTTCTCCAGGTTCTACATCGCGAACGAACTCTGCACCTACCAACTCAAAAGCACAAGTCTCTGAAGCAACAATCCAACCACCATCTTTCAGTTTTCCAAGGGAGAGAGGACGGATACCAAAACGGTCACGGATCACAAACATTTTAGATCTACTCTGAATTGCTAAACAGTAGGCACCTTCAATTTTGGTCAACATATCTTTGATACGATCCACCAAAGCATCTTTTTGAGACTTAGCGATGAGATGGATGATATTTTCTGTATCCATATCAGTTTGGAAAATAGCACCTCTATCGATCAATTCATCTCTTACCTCATGTTTATTAATAAGATTACCGTTATGCACTACTGAGATCTCACCAAGTTTATACTTGGCAAAGACCGGTTGAGAATCTCCTGCTGATTCAGTCCCTGCTGTTGAATAACGGTTATGCCCAACGGCACACCCACCATCCATACCGTCAAGTGTTACCTGGGAAAAAACATCTGAGACCATACCTTTCTTTTTATAAATAGAGATACGTTTACCGTTGGCTACAGAGATACCTGTTGCTTCCTGTCCACGATGCTGCATCGAAAAGAGAGAGTAATATGCTACAGTAGAAGCTTTTTTTGCACCGAAAACACCAACAATTGCACACATATTATATTCCTAAACAGTCATTTATTGAGTAGAGCCCACTCTTTTGGTCTACAAGCCATGTTGCTGCACGGATCGCACCTTTGGAGAACGTCTCTCTACTTGTTGCTGTATGGTTGAGCTCAAGAAATTCTCCATCATTGTAAAAACCAACTGTATGTCGACCTACAATGTCTCCACCACGCAGTGCCATGACTGCAATCTCATCTTTGGATCTTGCACCGATCTGTCCATCTCTTCCTGAGACACGTACTGCATCCAGGTCAAGTCCACGCCCTTTGGCTGCGAACTCTCCCAATGTCAGTGCTGTCCCACTGGGCGCATCTACCTTATGTCTATGATGTTGTTCAACAATTTCAATATCAAAATCTTTTAATGTAGCAGAAACCTGCTCAACCAACTGTTTGAGTAAAGCAATACCTGCGGACATATTAGATGCATACAGAACGGGCATCTCTTTGGCTGCTTCTGTTAAAAGGTTTTGCTGATGTGCCGTAAATCCAGTAGTTGCTATAACCAGTGGTATAGGGTTTTTCAATGCCTCTTCACACAACTCTTGAGTTGCTGCAGGTGCCGAAAAATCAATAATCACATCACAAACTTCAAGCATTTTTTTCATACTGTTTGTTACCAGTACATCATCTGGTACGGTCGCTTTCAACTCATCAAATACATGCAATGCTGCAAGACTTAAAGCTTCCTTTTCCAAAACATTTTTTATAAGATGTTCACCCATTCTACCTGTACTACCGACAATACCGACTTTTATCATTTTATCTCTCTTTACTGTTGTTCTTGAATATATGAAATTACTTGAAGTGCTGCTATGGAACCATCTCCGGCTGCTGAAACTACCTGCTTTGGTGCTTCTATACGCATATCACCTGCCGCAAACAGACCAGATACAGATGTTTTCATACTCAAATCTACGATAACCTGACCCCAGTCATTCATTTTACAGATAAACTCACCCTTTTCATCTTTAAGGACATTATTGTTTACATTGTGTCCTACAAAGACAAAAAGTCCTGTATTTTCCATATGGGTAATGGTACCATCATTATTTTTAATCTTGACACCAGTTAGTCCCATTGCATCACCAACAGCCTCTTCAATAACTGAATTGGTTATGAGGTGAATATTTTTTTTTCTCATTACTCTGTCAAGGGTAGGTGGTGCTGCACGAAATTCATCCCGTCTGTGTACCACATAAACATCAGAACAGATATTTGAGAGGTAAAATGCCTCTTCAAGTGCGGTATCTCCACCACCAAGTACTGTAACAGGCTTGTTTTTGTAGAAGAAGCCGTCACAGGTGGCACAAGTACTTACACCTTTTCCAAAAAATTCATCTTCTCCCTTGAATCCTGCCCTTTTAGGTGTAGAACCTGTACAGACAATGGCCGTCTTTGCTTCAACTTCTTCTCCGCCCTCAAGATAAATGGTAAAATATTCACCTTTTTTAGCCACTCGCTCCACTTTTTTCATCTCATGTTTCAAACCAAAGTGAAAACACTGTTTTTGCCAAGTATCCATAAAATCCATACCTGTTTTGTCATGCTCAAAAAAACCAGGATAATTCTCAATCTCAGAACTTTGAGTAATCTGCCCACCAGGCATACCCATCTCAAACATCGTCACATTTTGAAGTCCACCACGTGTAGCATAAAGCCCTGCTGTCAAGCCTGCTGGCCCGCCACCAATAATTGCACAATCTAACATTTTGAGTCCTTAAGATAGTTAAAATTTTTAATCAAATATTTTAGACAAATAACTGAGGAATTATACACTTTAAATACTTGGTTAATAATTTTTAAAAGAGAGTTTGAAAGTGAAGAGGAAGTGGGAAGTGTTACTCCCCACCTGCTTGACAACTTAGAGTTGTGCGTTAATTTTTTCTGCAAATGCATCTTTAGAAGCTGCACCTACCATCTGGTCTACTACTTCACCATCTTTAAAGAAAAGAATAGCAGGGATTGATCTGATTCCGTACTTCACAGCAAGATCTTGCTCTTCGTCTGTATTTACTTTAGCGATTGTTGCTTTTCCGTCAAAGTCTTCTGCCAACTCTTCAACTACGGGAGCGATCATTCTACAAGGTCCACACCATGGAGCCCAAAAGTCTACCATTGTTACGCCTTCTGCTACTGTTGCTTCAAAATTTGATGCTGTTAATTCTACATATTTTGCCATATTTAAGTCCTTTTATTTTTTGAGTTTTAAGATTATATCTTATTTTCATTAATGAGTTATAGCTTATATTTATTATTTTGTCAACTATTTTACATTATTTCGTCATTTTAACAAATATCTGTGAAATTTCTGTGTACTTACGATAATATTATCTCTTCATATTCTGTAGACCGTGTCCCTTCTATCGCCTTATTACTGCACCCTTTTACAGTATATACAAAAGAGATTTTTGGCTCATCTGTTGCATTTTTATTTGCCCGATGCAACAGTTTACAGTGAAAAAGTACCACATCTCCTTTTTCCAATTCATAAGAAACTTTTTTGGCAATGATCTCACTATTTTTACTTTTATCTTCCGAAAAATACTCTTTTTCATCAAATTGGGAAACGTCAAACAACATCTTATGGCTTCCCGGAATAAATTCAAGCACACCATTTTTATCATTCTCACTATCCAGTGCCAACCATACAGAAACCAAATTATCTGTTTCAAAGTTCCAATAACGGAAATCTTGATGCCAGGAAGTTGCTGTAGAGCTGTGTGGCATCTTCGTCATGATAGAGTTATGATGGGCAATAGTTATAGTCGGACTTTCACCAAGTATCTGCTTTAAAACAGGACGTATTTTTTCTTCTTCCATCCACTCTTTAAAGACAATGTCACGATGATATACCTGCCTGAGTCTTCTTACAATAATACGCTTTTCAATCTGTTCAGAGTGAGCATTGGAAATACGTTCTCTCTCCTCTTTGGACTTTCCAACATATTCAAATTCAGTCTCTATAGGAGGTACTTGATGTTTCAGGTGTGCTGCTGCTATATCTTTAATGGTATCACAGCGTTTTGCTTCTGCAAAAGCAGGCAAAAATAAAAACCCCTGCTCTTTAAATTGTTGTAATTGCGTATCACTAAGCTTCATTATGTCATCTTTTCATTTGAATTATCGATAATTATATCACAACTCCTGCTGATCCCACAAAAGATGACTTAATTCCCTGGTCAACGAGGCATAGCTCTCACACTCAAACTGTTGAGACATCTCTTTAATATAGGAGAATATCTTTATTTCACTCTCTTGTGTTTTAGAAGTATCAAAAAATAGTACAAATATACATTCGTCTAGAAGGTAAAGCTGTCTGGCAATATACCACAGTTGCAAAAACTCTATATCGTGATGATTTAACACTTTATATGAAAATGTTTCAAAATTATTAAGTGTACTGCGTTCAAAATCATCAAGAATCACATCAAAAAGAGATGTGATCTCTCTTAAAGGTACAGAGTAGTAAAGCATACGTGAAGGTACAACTTCAGGAGATTCTACAGCACCTAAAAAAACCCGTAAAGCTTTCTCAGTTTCTCCATACAAGTTTGTACGTAGTCCTATCAGACCCATATCTGTAAAATAGTGTCTCCCACACCCCTTCAAACAACCACTGAAACCTATAGAAATATTATGTTTTCTAAATTTTTTCAATGGGAACAGCTGAACATCTTCTTTTATATCCCACAAAGAGAGAGGACAGTACCGTGCACCTGCACACGCTGTAAGTAAACTTTTTCTTTCAAGCAGTTGCAAAACTTTTGTATTAGAGGTAAGAAAATGAAAGTTCTGATCAATACCCAAACGCACTTCTGCTCCATTTTCTTTAGCCTCTGCAAGTATATTATGCAATTCACTTCTGCTACATTCTCCATATCCTGTAGTGACGATAAAGGCATGCCCACCCTCTTTCAACGGTGTCTCGTTTTGATAATAAGATGACTGCATCAATAATTTGCCTTCTCTTGCCAAAGATCTACCCAAAACATTTTCTATCCAATCTCTCATCTGCACTATCCCTACTTTCTCAATAAGATGGAAAAGCCGTATTTTTGACCGACTACCTCGTAAACCATGATGACAATAGGTCTTTGCTACAGCTTCAAATAACTTTAAAGCATCTTCCGGTACTACAAATATATCTGCAGATTGTGCCGCTTTGGCATTCTTCCCACCCAGATAGATATTGAAGCCTGTCTGTCCTCCTTTTTGAGCCAATGCAAAAAGAAGATCATTACTCCAAGGGTTTACAAGCGGGGTTTCTCTGCCTATCAATGCGGTATTGAACTTTCGAGGAATTGTACCTATCCATTCTGGATTATCTATAATCAACTGATTGATCTTCTCAATAATTGGATAACACTCTATATGGCTGTCCAGGGCTTTTCCATCATAAGGGTCACTGACAATCGCCCTGAAATTATCTGTCAAAGTCTGTGCGGTAGAGATATTGCAGGCTTTTAAATATGTATATATTTCATATACTCTGTCGGCAGAGATATCATGTAGTTCCAACTGCGCGCGTGAGGTAAGCAATAGTTTTAAATTGTACTTTTGAACAATCTCTGCGATCTTTTCAAGTGTAGTATAACTGATACGACCACCATCGATACGGAGCCTTAACATAAAACTGTCTTGTTTCAATTTAATATTGTAAATACCAAAATTCTTTAAATAAAAACGGTCTGATTCATCTATCGCATACCAGTTCAGAGTCTGAAGTCTTTTTGCATATTGACTAGGGGGTAATGTGTGTTTGAGACGTTCAATTTTATTAAACTTCTTCTCTATCATATAAGTATGCCTTCAGAAAAGTATCAAAAGATATTATAGCGTAACGTTTTCTAGAAACTCCACCTCGTCTCCACGAATAATCAATGCATCAATAGAAAAAGAGAGATCCAGGTTTTTACTTTTCATATAGTACTGTGCAGAGTTTATAACTTTTCGAAGCTTAGCAGGGGTCAGATTATAGACAGGATCAAAATTGGCTTTTCCTGCTTTGACTTCGATGAAATGAAGTACCTCTCCATGCATAGCAATAATGTCTATCTCTCCCAATTTACGAGCAAAATAGTTCCGCTCAATAATGACAAAATTTTCCTGCTCCAAAAATAGGGTAGCTAGTTCTTCAGACTGGTCACCATACTTCTTAGGAAGCTCTCTCATTACACAACCTTTTTATTTAAAGTTTTATAAACATTTCGAAGGATGCTAACTGCCCATCCTGGGGTATGTACTATTCTTGTTTACCCGCAGGCAATTTCATCTCCTACAGGAATGACATCTACTTTGACTGATTTAAATCGTGCCGTCCAGATGAGTTCATCTGCTTCATCTCCAAAGACTGCATTGACTCTTGATGCTGCATGGTGGAAAGTCGTAAAGAGTGTCTTTTTTTTGACTTTATCTGTATATTTTACCAAAAGTGCTTCACTCTCACCATACTGGGATTTCAATATGACTCTGTCTCCCAATTTCCCTTCATCTTCCAATGGTGCCAAAAGTACATCTTCACTATGTTTTTTGAGCAATGATTCCGTCTGCTTTGTTTGGGCAGCATTGTTATAGTGTGCTAAAGTTCTTCCTGTTGTCAGGTAATACCCTTCAAGTTTGTTATCAAAAAGATTTTTATCTAACATCTGCTGTACCATGCCTCGTGGTTGATACTGTTTGTAGACATACTTCCCAAGGCCATCATCTGTACGGAAATCAAGTAGATGTAATACAGGTGTATCTTCCAAATAGATAGGCCACTGCATACCTCTTTTTCTATGTCTTTCCAGTCTGTAATAGTTCGCACCTGAAAAACGTACCGGTGCCACTTTACGCACTTCATTCCAGACATCTTCAGAAGTTTTAAAAGGAAAGTTTTCAGAATCTCCAAGTTTGGCTGCCATCTGCGTCAATACTTCCCAGTCATCAGGGAGATCAGACTTGACTAGTGGCTGAGAAAGGTGCAATCTTCTCATAGCATTAACATAAACACCTGTTTTTTCATATGCTGACTTCACACCAATAACAATATCTGCCTTTTTGGTTACATCTGTCATAAACAGCTCCTGTACCATACAAAACTCAAGTTTGTCCATGGCTCTATCGATCTTATTGATGTTTGGGTGGATATGGGTAATATCTTCTCCCATATTGAGCAATGCTTTAATACGCCCCTCCAACATCGCATCCATAAGCTGCGGTGTCATAAGCCCTTCAACTTTTGGCTGCGTATAATCTGGTGCAAAGTATGGTAGACAACCCATATCACAAGCACCTTGTACATTGTTCTGTCCACGAAGCGGCATGAGCCCTGCACCTGTCTTTCCTACATTTCCTGTCATTAGTGCCAAATGGGTGATTGCCATTACTGCATGGGAACCGTCAAGGTGCTGTGTAATACCAAGACCCCAGAAGATCATAGACTTTTTCACAGCATACTCTCTCGCAATATTAGGGATCATTTTTGCCAAATACTCGTACCCTTCAATATCTTTAAAGAAGTCAGGGTTGGCATATGGGTCATTCAGGATCTTCTCTTTGAATGCATCAAACCCTTTAGTACGATTGTCAATAAAACTCTGATCATACAGCTCTTCATCCATAATGACATAAGCCATCATGTTTAGCACAAGCAGATTGGACTCAAAAGGAATAACACAGTTATGTTTGGCAAACTTTACCAATTTTGTTTCACGTACATCAATGACCGCTAGGTTGTTATGCTGCTTAGCTACATTGACAATACGGTTGGCAATGATAGGGTGGGCTTCCATAGTATTTGAGCCAATAACCACCATAAATTCAGTCTCATAGATGTCATTGTAAGGGTTGGTAGCAGCACCTTCACCCATTGTGGCTCTCATCCCTTTAAGTGAAGGAGAGTGACATACTCTGGCACAGTTATCTACATGTGGAGAGTCCATGGTTTCACGACAAAATTTTTGAAAAGAGTAGGCAGATTCACATGAAGTTCTAGCTCCACCAATAGCACAAAAACTGTCTCCACCATACTTCTTTTTGATCTCATCGAGTTTCATGGCAGCAATGCTTGTAGCAGTATCAAGATCACAAGTCATAAAGTCATTGTCAAAACAGCTTAGTTTTCCTGAGAATTTTTCAAGGATATGTGGATTTTTATCTAAAAAAGTTTTACGGATACGATGTTCACGGATACGGTCTTTTGAATCTACAAAGTCATAGCCATACTTCCCTTTTATACAAAGGTTTCCCTCAGAGACCACACCATCTTTTTGTGCATATATCTTTACGATTTTATTATCTTCAACTACACCTGTTATGTCACATCCGACACCACAATAGGTACATACACTCTCTATCTCTTTACGTTCGCCATCATACTTTTTTGTCATTTTTTACCCTTGAATCATCAAATAAGAGTAAATTTATCCTATTTACCCTTAAAATAAAGTTTATTTAAGTCTCGCTAGCTATTATCTGAGAAATTATACCTAAAAGGATAGAAAATGTTTACAATAAACGTCGATAAAGAATGCGGATGTTTCAAAAGAAGTATGTATGAGAACAATCAGGACTTTCATGACAAAGATGCTGCATTGATAGAGGCACAAAGTATGTTAGATACTATGAATAATGAATTTTGTCAAAAACACGAATTTGCACTGGCAGAGAATGGTAATACCTTTCAAATTTCAATGTCAGCAAGACCACAAGACGGTACTGAAAGTTCAGGTGGATGTTGTGGCGGCGGACATTGCGGGTAAAACATACTATACGTACGATAGAAATAAGAGAAAATTTTAAAAAAGAGAGAAAATATTTGGTGCTGTAAAGATACAGCACCCTACAGTTTATTTAAAGTTTCCAAAAACCAACGGAGCTTTCAAGTCCAAAGTTTTCACTTCAGCCATAACGGCTTGAAGATCATCTATCTTCTTACCGGAGACTCTTACCTCATCTCCCTGAATAGAAGGTGTAACCTTCACCTTCATAGCTTTTATAGCTTTCACGATCTGCTTAGCCTCATCTTTGTCAATCGTGTCGACAATACGATAGATCACTTTGGTATTACCAC
This sequence comes from Sulfurovum sp., assembly GCA_027081115.1. Classification (GTDB taxonomy): domain Bacteria; phylum Campylobacterota; class Campylobacteria; order Campylobacterales; family Sulfurovaceae; genus Sulfurovum. The sequence goes on along the minus strand of JALWLD010000121.1, from coordinate 58,216 downwards.
CGGAAATACCTTCGGTCTTAACCTCTTCAAGTGCTTTTCCTGCAATACCTCTTTTAATCAATTTAGAAATTAAAATATCTTTTAAGGCATCAATCTTAGAATCAGAAGAAGAAGACAAACTGAGAGTCTTCGCTGATTCATTCAAATTAAATTCTGCTTTCAAACCTTTAAAATCAAAACGTGTCGCCACCTCTTTCTCTGCCATAATAAGCGCATTCTTAAGCTCCATCATATCAAGCTTCGCCGTAATATCAAAATAGTGGTCTTTTGCCATAAAAACTCCTTACTTTTCGATTCTCATCATTGCAAGATTACCATGTACAACATCCAGTTTTCCCAGTGCGGCAATAGCATCTTGCATCTTACTCTCTTTACAGAGGTGTGTCGTAAAGAGCAGTTTTGCAATATCTTCGTTATGTGTCGGTTTTTGCAACATTGATTCTATAGAGATGCCAAACTCTCCCAAAGCCGAAGTAATTTTTGCCAAAGCCCCACTCCTGTCATCGACTTCCAGTCTAATGTAGTATTGGGTTTCAATCTCATCTTTACTCAAAAGCTTCAATCCAGACTCCAAACCTTTTTTGTATCCAAGCATCGGCCCATGGTTACCACGTACTATGTCTACAATATCTGCAATTACTGCAGAAGCAGTAGCATCTCCACCGGCCCCAGGACCATAGTACATAGTCTCGCCTACTCTGTCTCCCACCACAGTCACAGCGTTCATAACGCCATCTACTTTGGCGATCATAGACTCCTGAGGAATCATAGTGGCATGTACTCTAAGCTCTACACCGTCATCGACTTTTTTAGCGATACCCAGCAGTTTGATCTCATATCCAAACTCTTTGGCAAAAGCTACATCTGTCTGTGTAATATTTTCAATACCTTCGATCAGTATATCTTCAGGTTTTGCATCAATACCATAAGCAATAGATGCCAAGATAAGCAATTTATGTGAAGCATCAAAACCACCCACATCAAATGTTGGATCTGCTTCTGCATAGCCTAACTCTTGTGCCTCTTTGAGTATCTCATCATACTGTGCACCTTCGTTGATCATCTTGGTAAGCATATAGTTACATGTACCATTCATAATCCCCTTGATAGAGTCAATATGATTGGCAGAAAGTCCATTACGCAGTGCACCGATAATAGGTATACCCCCCGCAGTACTTGCTTCATACATCAGTGGGATATCTCCGGCAATCTCTTGGAGTTCATAACGATGGTATGCAAGTAATGCTTTGTTTGCAGTAACTACAGCTTTACCCTTCTCTAATGCCTTTTTGACCAAATCATAAGGCTCATCTACTCCACCCATGAGCTCAACGACAATGTCTATTTCAGGATCATTAATGACATCCATAGGATCATCAGAGATTTTAATATCAACACCACGATCTTTAGAGAGGTTTTTTACTACACCGGACTTAACGACAATTTTCTTACCGGCTCTAGCTTCGATAATGTCTGAGTTGGCTTCAAGTATCTGTGCTACAGAGGCACCGACTGTACCTACACCAAGTATTCCGATCTTAACCATTCTGCTTATCCTCTTCCAATTTCTTTAGGAATTTTTTAATATTTTTTGCTGCCTGACGTATACGTTTTTCATTTTCAATAAGTGCAATACGTACATATTTATCTCCATGAATACCAAACCCGATCCCCGGGCTTACTGCAACATCTGCTTCAAGAAGCAGCTGTTTTGCAAATTCAAGTGATCCCATATCTCTTGCTATTTCAGGGATTTTTCCCCAAATAAACATAGAGGCATTTGGTTTTGCCAATGGCCATCCTGCATTTCCGAAAGCTTCTATCATCACATCACGTCTTTTTTCATAACGTGGAATAATCTGCTCATCAGGAATATATCCATGTTCATCCAATGCAACGGTTGCTGCAACCTGTACAGGTGTAAACATACCATAGTCCAACCATGATTTGATACTCTGAAGTGCACCAATCAATTTTTTGTTTCCTACAATAAAGCCCACTCTCCATCCTGCCATATTATATGACTTTGAAAGTGTATACGCTTCTACGGCCACATCTTTTGCACCGTCTACTTCCAAAATAGAAGGTGTTTTGTAACCATCAAAGGTAATATCTGCATAAGCAATATCAGAAATAATATAAAAACGTTTCTCTTTTGCCAAAGCAACCAGTCTCTCATAAAACGGTGGGGTAACCGTTGCCGTACTTGGATTATGCGGAAAGTTTACAACCAGAAATTTTGCCTGAGGTACATTATTTTCCAAAGACTCCAACAAGTCATGAAAAAAACGATCTTCATCGACTTCAAAAGTCTCTTCATCAAAAATGAGAGGCATCTTCTCAACAGACCCGCCTGCCAAAACAAAAGCCTGTGAGTGAATAGGATAGGTAGGATCAGGAACAATAGCTACATCCCCTGGGTTTGTAATGGCTTGTACCAAATGCACATACCCCTCTTTACTTCCCATAGTAGCTACCACTTCACTATTGGGGTCTAGATCCACATTATACTTTCGCTTATACCAGTTTGCCATCGCCAAACGAAGTTTATAGATTCCCTTACTTGCAGAGTAACCGTGTGTTTTTGGCTTTCTTGCAGTTTCACATAATTTATCTATAATAGGTTTTGGTGTCGAAGCATCAGGGTTCCCCATAGAAAAATCTATAATATCATGTCCGTCTCTTCTAAGATTCATCTTTAGATCATTGATCTCTGCAAATAGATATTTTGGTAATCTGTTTATTTTTTCAAATTGGATTTCATCAAACATTGTTTCTCTCTTTTAATTATAATCTATTATCTTCTGGATGATTACTTGTATTGACTTCATTTGCTTCTATACTTTTTGTCTGTATATGTTCAATACTTAAGTTCTCTACATCTTTGTCTTTATCGGGCATGATTAAACTGCTTAATTTTTCTTCAGAAAAAGGCATCATTGAAGCCAGTTTATCTTTATCTAATTGTGTAAATCCATACCAAATGGCATACACAAGCATCAACAGTACAAGCAACATAAACCACTTTGACTTACCTTTTTTCTCTTCAGGAAGAGGAAGACCAAGTGTCATAGATCCATTTTGGGCATTTGCATCATAATACGCTATGGCTTCTTCTTTTACTTTTGACAGATCAGCATTGTATTCTCTCTCAATAATAGAGATGAACCCCAAGGCTTTTACTCTATTGATCTTATCAAATTCAGAGGCGATCAGTGCTTCAAGATTTGCTTCAGCAATATTGGTCTTCGCAGAGATTGCTCTTACGGTATTTTCATCAAGTATTTCATTTAATTGCATAACTCATCCTATGTATTAATATTGCTGCTGCTGCAGAGACATTCAGTGAATCAAACTGATGCTGCATCTCAATAGAGATCACAGTGTCTATCTTTGTTTTTGCTTTTTTGGAAAGCCCTTTGCCTTCAGAACCAAGAACCAATACACGCTTTTGAGGAAAGGTCATCTCTTGTATCGCGGTACCGTCCATATCTGCACCGTAAAAAGAGAACCCTACCTGTTTAAGTTCATGTATCACATCCATGATATTCTGCTTGACCATAAAAGGCATATCGAGCAATGCCCCCGAACTGCTACGTGTAATGGCAGCTAAATTGAGTTGCTTGACACCCGTAGCGATCACAGCTTGTGCACCCAAAGCATAAGCTGAGCGTATAATGGCACCAATGTTACCGACATCCGTCAGCCCATCAAGCAACACAATAAAATCATTTTTCTTAATCTCTGAGAGGGTACTCTCTTCCAACTCTGTTACTTCAAGTAAAATACCCTGGTGGTTTCCACCTTTACTCATAGACTGTGCCCACTTCTCTTCCAGGAACTTGATCTTGTCATGGTGTGCATGAAAGAGTTTCTGCGGTAAAATGCCTTTTTTGGCTACATAAACAGTGCTAATTGTGTCGGGATGTTTCTCTAACGCATAGAGACACACCTGCTTTCCATAAATAATCATAAGAGTGATTTTATCTAATTTTTACTTGAAATCTGCGTGTAGTGATATAGGATCAGTTTTTAATGAGCGTTTCATACCACTCTTTAACACTCTTATCGCTCAGCTGAGCGAGGAGTTTTGCCTTTGGCTTGGGGGGAAGTTCAAGTTTTAATACTTCTGCAAAAGAGAGACTTTTTTCACTACTTTTTTTAGCAGAAATAACCACAACCCACTCTCCACGAATAGTCAGTGTTTTAAACTTTTCATTAAGTTCTTTAGCTTTACCCCTATAGTAGGTTTGATATTTTTTAGAGATCTCTTTGGCTAAAAAAAGTTCTCTGTTTTCATCTGCTTCTACCAACTCTTTTAAAAGTTTTTCCAACCTGTGGGGAGACTCATAGAGAACAGTATTGTAACCGTTATTCATAGCTTCCAAGAGGGCTGTGCTGCGTTCTTTACCTTTATGTGGTAAAAAAGCATAAAAAAGAAACTTCCCCTCTTCAAACCCTGAAGCAGCATATGCAGTGGTTACAGCCGAAGCACCGGGAAGCACATCATATTTGATATCTTGACTTTGACAATAGGCTACCAGTAACTGTCCAGGATCTGAAATAACAGGCATACCCGCATCACTGACATAAATAATCTCTTTTTGTTCGAAAACAGAAGCAAATTCTTCAATACGAGCTTCACCATTATGTTCATTAAAAGAGTAAAACTCAGCATCGGGGTAGGTCATATCAAAACGCTCTTCAAGGAGACGTAAAAGCCTTTTGGTCTGACGTGTATCTTCACAAAAAAACAGTGCGGCATTTTCAAAAAGCTTCATAGCTCTAATAGTAATGTCTTGTGGGTTTCCGATGGGAGTTGGTATGAATGTAATCATAAAAAAGAGGGAGGAACAGAGCCAAAATGGCCTGTTCAGGGTACTTAAGAAAGTTTATATTTGCTTTTAAACTTCTCAACTCTACCAGCAGCATCAAGAATTTTTTCTGACCCTGTAAAGAAGGGGTGACACTCATTACAAATATCAATACTCATCTCTGCTCTGTCAGATCTGATCTCAAACTTGTTTCCACAAGCACATGCTACTTTACACTCAACGTAATTTGGGTGAATATCTTTTCTCATTCTATTTCCTTAAAAGTTTGTTTTTATGACAGGTAACTAGCCTGTTCTGGTCAGTGACCCTTCCTTTTTCATTTGAAAAAGTGTTATTGCAACGCTCTTAGACGAGACAATTAAGACCGATATTTTATCGAAAAAAGTTTAAAATAGTATAAAATATAGAAATAATAGAGAATTAAAAACATGCTGCAAACCAGCATGCCTCTACTTGAGAGATTATTTTAACGAACTTACATAGAGTGCGATATCATCAATATCTTTTTGAGAAAGGTAAACAGTAGCATTTACCATCTCCTGACTATAGCCATGTGAAATTCTCAAGTCGTTGTTATCAGCATCATTTTGATAGTTCACAAGGATGCGTGCCACTTTTTCTGCCTTCATACCGGCAATCGGCTTCATCTTTGTAATAGGAGTTTTGTCTGCTTTTGGACCATGACATACAGCACACTTTTGCATATAACGCTTTGCTCCGTTATCAAGACTTACCGTATCTCCTGCTGCCATCAATCCGGCACTTGCCAATAACACTGCTAAAATTACTCTTTTCATTTTATAACCTCCAGTTATTATAGTTATATTTTTATTATATTCCAATAAAACTTATTTTTTTATTAAGCTGGTATAGTTCTTAAAAAGAAGTAAAATAGGAAAATTTTGGTATGCTTTTTAAAAACGATAGTAGTAAATACTGTACTACAAAATAGAGTAAAATGAAACTACAAAAATTATTGATTTTTATTGTAATCTTATCTGTATGCATACATGCCAATGAAGGTCCTGTTGGTGCTAAAGCAGTGGTTTCAAATAAAAGTATTTTGACAGGAAATGTTGTAGAGCTTCATATCCGGGCGACAGGGAAATTCGCTGTCTTTCCCGTTGTTAAAAACATTGATGGTATCAAAGTATTGAGTAGTGATGAGAGAATCACCAATATGCATGTCTATAACAACGGAAAACTCAAAAGAGAATGTACTATTCTTACCTTGACCTTTGCACCAAAGAAAGATATGACAATCCCCTCTTTTGAAGTAGAGATAGATGGAAGACTCTATAAAACAGACCCTATTAAACTAAAAATGAAAGATACTACGGTTTCGAATCAAAATAAAAGTGATATCTTTTCCTTACAACTTAAATCTAATAAAAAAAGTGTAACCGTGGGAGAAGCATTTTTAGTAACAGTACGTCTTTCTTTGCAACATAACTATCTCATATCCAGGAAGATTCAATACCACAGACCAAAGTTTGAAGGCTTCTTTGTTGAACAAATGGGCAAAGGAAAAAGTTATGATGACGGTAGCCACAAGGTCACTGAATTGCGATACATTTTGACCCCTCACACTGAAGGAAACTATACACTGGGACCTGCCTATGCAAAGATTGGACTACAAGATAAACAAAAAAAGGAAATGTCCAATGTAGACAAGAGCAGAAAGATCTTCCAGAGAGCCTCCAATACTTTAGATATAGAGGTATTACCTCAAACAACACAGAGTGACCTGGTAGGTGTATTTACCCTAAAAAGTAAGATTGATAAACAGAAAGTTGCAGCAGGTAAACCTGTAAAACTCAGTATAACCCTCAAAGGAGAAGGCGACCTTACACACTTTGAGTTTCCAGACTATCTTCTGGATGGAGTCACTATCTACAGCGATGAAGCAACACTAGATATAAAAGAAATAGACGGAAAGATCTACCGTCACTATAAAAAAGAGTTTGTTTTCATTTCAGAAGAGAGTTTTACTATCCCGGAACAACACTTCAGCATGTATGTACCTAAAGAGAATCTCTTAAAAGAGCTAAAAATTGATGCTATTGAAATTGAAGTCAACCAAACAAAAACAGGGACACTCACAGCTCAAAATTCTAAACCTGACAGACTTAAATCCTCTACCAAAAACAAAATAAACTTAAAAGAAAAACTGGAATCCATCCCTAAAATGTGGTGGTTCCTGCTCTTAGCCTTTATTTTAGGAACTCTCTCCTTCTACCTTTTACGATATCTTCCTGAACGTAAACAAAAAACATTCAATGAGTCCGAGTCACTAAAAATACTCTTACCCCATACCAATAAAGATCCTGAAGTAGAAGAGATGATACGCCAACTTTATGCTAAAAAAAGTGGAGATACTTCTGTAGAAATTGACAAAAAAAGACTGAAAGTGTTAGTAGCGCGTTTTAGAGAGTAGCTTAAAGCAGTTTTAGACTTCCTACTGCACACACTGCACTTTCACTTTTAAGTACTAAAGGTGTATCGAACCCTACAATATTCTCGCTAGAGAAAAGTGCTACTTCATCTTCGTGAAAACCACCTTCACAGCCTATGACTATAGTATCGAAGTGATTCTTGGAGATGAAGTTGTTTTTAGAAAAATTCAACATTTTACTCTCTGGATTTTCTTTTAAAAAACCTTCAAGATTCTCTGCGATATCAAGTTGCATCATCTTTGATCTTCCCGATTGCTGGGAAGCATTCAAAAGAATTTTTTCTAAACGTTTAAAATCGGGTTTAAAACTTTTTTGAGAACGTTGGCAGTAGATAAATGTAATTTTTTCTATACCCATCTCATTGAGTGAGGGAAGTACTTTTTCAATATTTTTTGTGTCTATCACACACCAACCGATATGCAGAGATTGTTTGGCCTTGACCTCTAACTCTTGACTCTCTTTTAAATCCAGTATCACAGTACGTTTATCTATATGACTGACACGGTAGGTATAGAGCAGACCATCTTTCAGGTTTCGTAGATGTAGTAACTCTTCAACCTTGTGTCTACGCACTTTAAAGATGTATCTATGGTCATCTCCAGTGAGTGTAAGTTGAGGCTTTCCTGCCTCTTGATTATAAAGATACAACATGACTTAGATAGACAGAAGACCTTTGGCTTTAAAAACCATAAGTGCCACCATGATCGCTACAAGTAAAATCTGAAGTATAGAGATCTTTATAAATCCAGCTTTTAGTACTTTATGTGTCTCAGGGTTTTCCAGCTTTGCAATCTTGATCAATTTATACTTTTTGATCTCGATAAACATCATAACAGCCCAGATAATTGTCATAAGTATAATGGCAAACGAAAATGGAAGCTCTCCTGCAACCAGTGCGATAAGACCGGTAAATGCAATCATTGTTGCAATTCCCTGAAAGATCATCGTATAGATAAAACTTGCTTTTCTAAACCCTAAAGGTTTTCTTGTTGTCATCTTAGGGATAAACAATCCCGCTACCAAAAATGCCAAAAAAACTTTGACTAAAATACTGTGTGTTGCCAACATTTGCTCTATCATAATTGTTCCTTAGTGATCTATTTTAAATTAAAAGTGGATTATACCCTATTTAGTTATAATCAATATAAGAGCATCTCTAATTACCCATAAAAGGATAAATATGGCCGTATCCATTAATGAAGCACTGGAAATCATCTATTGTAATATCTCCCCTGTTTCCACTGAAGTTATCCCTATAGAACTCTCTTTGGGGCGCATTTTGGCAAAAGAGTACATTGCCAATTTTGACCTGCCTCGGTTTGATAACTCTACCCGTGACGGATATGCGGTCAAAAGTGCTGATGCAGGAAATACTGTCACTGCTACAGGAGTCATCTATGCAGGCGATAAGCCTGATATGGTACTGCAAGAAGGAGAGGCCATACGTATTATGACCGGTGCACCTATTCCCAAAGGGTGTGAAGCCGTGGTACCCTTTGAAGTAGTCAAAGTGAAGGGTAAAGAGATCACGCTTCCAAGTAGTATCGAAATACAAATGTTCATCCGTTACGCAGGAGAAGACATGAAGCAAGATACAGTCTATCTCTCTAAAGGTAAGGCTATTACCGCCTACAGTATTGCTCTACTTGCAAGCCAAGGTGTAACCCATGTCACTGTACATAGAAAAATCACCGTAGCCGTTTTCTCCTCCGGTGATGAACTCTGTTGTCATTATGAGCAAATAGAATCACATCAGCTCTATAACTCCAATACACCTATGTTCCTCTCACGAGCACAAGAGTTAGGCTGTGAAGTCTCATTTTTACAAAACATAGGTGATACTGTGACACAGCTTGAAAAGGCGATCAAAGCTTCTCTGAATGCAGATATTATTATTACATCGGGTGGTATGAATTTTGGAGATAAAGATTTTACAAAAGAGGCTTTTGCCAACTGTGGGCTCATACCCCTTTTTAACCGTGTGGAGATAAAACCGGGAAGACCTGTTGCATTTGGGACCATCGGACATACTGCCATTGTCAACCTCCCCGGAAATCCTCTGGCAGGCATGGTTAACTTTGAAATATTTATACGTACTCTTATACACAAAATGTCTGGTAATTCTGCCTACTTCCTCAATAGTATAGATACCATCATCTCTGAATCGTACAAACAAAAAAAAGGACAACACACTGTAGTTTTGGGTACTTTTGACGGAGAAGCATTTACCCCACTAAAAAAACAAATGGCTGGTATGGTTGCACCTATGCAAAAAACAGAAGCGTTAATGGTCACAGATGGAGAACTACATTCATTGGAAAAGGGGGAAAAAGTAAAAATAATCCCTGTTCATTGGGAATTTTTTTCTAGGTATAAAAAAGATTTTTATACCCATAAGTGAGATCCTTCCCAAGAGGAAGTAATCTCTCACTACATGGCAGATATATACGCGGATACTGCTTTGATATCTTCATCACTCATAGCCGCAACTTGCCCTTTCATAAGTGAACCCATTCCTGCTACATCTCTTGTACCTGCTTTATACTCAGCCATTTTTTTCTCAATATCTGCTGCTGGCTGACCTGCAATAATTTCAGACTTACCTAAAGCTTTTGTCTTTCCATCTTTTCCATGACATCCTGTACATTTTGCGTATGCAGCTTCTCCTGCACTACTATTGGACATAACCTCTTTTGCAAGCTCTGTAGCTGCTTCTGTTGTTTCTACTGCACGTTCTTTTAACTCTGCTGCTGCTTTTTCTGCTACTGCTTTTGCTTCAGCTGCTTTTTCTTCGGCAAGTCTTGCTGTCGCCTCTGCTGCTCTTTTAGTTGCTTCTGCTGCATCTGCTGCTGCTTGTTGAAGATCTGTTACTGTATCTTTAGCTATATCAGATGTTTTAGCCGTTGCTTCCGCTGCAGCTTTTTTTGCATCATCTCCACATCCTGTAAAAAGTATAGATGAGCAAACCAAAGAGAGTAAAATCATATGCTTCATAAAAATCCTTTATGTTTTATATTTAGATCTATTATACTATATTTTTTTTGGGTTTATAATAGGTTGATGCTTCAATAATTTTTCCCATAATTGAGGATCAGACCATTCACTTTTAACCTGTGCTGAAAATTCTATCTCTTCCAAAACGATTTTTCCCATCAATGCCGAGTGTGCATCTTCTTTAAATCCTTGAGCATATCCCGTTTCCGTTTCATGCACAATAATACTGTGCAACAGTACCTCTTTTTCTCCATTTTGCATATCGGTACAAGCAAGCACTCGCTCCACCATCAGGTAAATAATCCTTGAAAACTGTTCCGCGGAAGGAGAAACAGGCAACATGACCCACCGATTACTGTATTGTTTCATGGCATCTGTATACGCTTTTTTATCATCAGACCATAGTGTAATAGCATGGTCAAAAGAGTCAATCAACTCCTTGATATAAAGTTTTGTTAAACCAAAGTCATACACCATCTGCCCATTATCAAGATAGTTTGACTCTAATAAAACTTCTATTTTATAAGAGTGGCCATGTATATTCTCAGAGCAGCGCTGTGTCGAACAATCACGTACAATATGTGCATTTTCAAATTTAAAAAGTTTTCGTATTAACATGTGTGTATAGTAACCAATCTAACTTAAGGGATATCAGGTGCATCAATCTTGTGACCAAGGAAGGCATATTTTTTACCTATTCTGGCTACTGGATTAAAGTCGATACTTAAGCGCTCTTTATCCGAGATCACTTCATCATTAACAAAAATCTGTTTTACATTCAAGATCAATGGTATTGTAGATCCACCACCAAGTTCTACCTCTTGATTCAGTTCACAGACATAAGCCACAGGTACATCTTTGATCATAGGGGGAAAGCCCTCCATAACAGTTTCAGTCTCGATCCCAAAAAGCTCTGCTTCACTTAAATCTTTATCAACTCCTTTGGAAGAAAAATGCATTTTCTCCAAATCTGCTTCTTGAACCATACATATGATACATTTTTGATGTTTGCGTATATTTGCCAAAGTATCTTTGGGAGTTCCATCAGCTTTATGCCCTACTGAGATAAGTACTGAGGCAGGGTTAGAAGAAAGTCCTATAAAATAGGAGAACGGTGCAATATTTACGACACCCTCATCTTCTGTCACTACCCATGCTATGGGTCTGGGGATGATAGTCTGTGCCATCAGTTTATAGGCTTCATTTACCGTTTTATCTTTATTCAAATCAAATATCATTTTTCACCTTCCATACTTTTGGTAATTCTATTTTACCTAAAGAATCTATCCACTCTTTTAAAATATTCAACTCTTCTTTTGAAAACTTCTTGTTGTATGCCGGCATCATTCTCTTGTTAAACTTTTCCCATTTCCCCTGACTTCCGTTTTGGATCACGTCAATGACCTTTTCTGTACCATTTTTTGCTATATGTCTGAAAGAAGGACCTACCTTGTCCTTTTCTATCGCATGACAGTTAAAACAACCACTCTTCCGAGCCAGCTGTTCTCCTTTTGGCAAGGCATCAAAAGCAGATTTTGCCTGCATCTCTTTTAGATATACCTGCTGATCATAAAAAGTAACCATATACGCTGCAATAGCCTTAAGTTCATCCTGACTGACATTTCCCTTTTGTGAAGGCATGACCCCATACGTTTTCAAACTCTCTTCGTCACAATAGGACTTCTCTTTACTGGGATCCATAACATAATCCTGAATAAAAGGAATAAACTTCTCTATGTTGTCCTGCTCATTGTGTATCTTCATAAAATCTTTCAAGTGGAACACTACAGCCATCATAGGCGGTGCTTTTTCATCTTCATAGGTATCGGGAGGCATTTTCAAGTTATGACATACTGCACATTTTTCTTTTAAAAGCATAGCACCGTCAAAATCTTCTTTTTTTGTATCACTATCACATCCCTGCAAGAGCAATACCATACATAATCCTATGAAGTAACGCATTTCATTCCTTTAAAAAAACTTTTTTACTTTATCCCAAATACTTTCTTCTTCAACCTCTTCACGCTCTTCTTCTTTTTCAGTGTAGTAAGTGTCAGGAAGTTTATTTTCCGATGTTCCGTCAACATTAACTACAGTTAGCTCAGGATGTATAAGTTCACGAAGTCTTTTTTGCACTACCATTTTGGTAGTCATAAGACTCATTGCACAGCCATGACAGGTCCCGGTCAACTCTATATAAACTGTACCATTATGCGTACCAAGAAGATCTATCTCTCCACCATGTGAATTCACATACTCATTGACCGTGGGGAGGTGATGTTTAACCGCTGTATATATATCTTTATCTTCAAAGTTCATTATATAACTCCTTATTATTAATATAATAATCTATAGTAATATATAACTTTCTTCCTTAAATAAGACTAAATATATCCTATTTAATTTTTTTTAACCGAATACTGATATATAAACCCCTTGTCAACAGAACTATACTCAAAAGATATATCACTGTATAGCTGCCTGTGCACTTCAATATGATCCCTCCAAGTATGGGAAAGAATCATCCTAAAGAAACAATGTTGGTATGTACCGTAGTATAAACATTGTCAAAAAGCTGTGTACCCCGATCTTCAGAAATCGAATTAACTGTACCACCTATCATCACAAACCATAAGAGTAGCCGGATCATAACAGATACAGAAGTATGTATTTTCATATTTTTACTACCTTCACGAATATTTTAAGCGTTATCAAGAATATAGTACTGTTTTGGAAAATATATGATTTTTATGCAAACATGTTTTTATACATACTCTCAGCCCAGCTATAAGCAACCTTCGCTTCGCCTAAACCATTGGTTTTCCATGCTTCATCGGTTATATTATTTTTAAAATCCATCCCGCCTTTTTTTGTATAGATATATTCCGTAAAAAGTGATATTTCTCTTTCAGGTTTGGTAGAGAGCAGAGAAAAACAGGTTGTTACCGGTGATTTCCATACAGGTTTTTTACCATGTATCTCATCTGCAATCATTTGTGCCAGATTGACCCCCTCAGAGAATGCAGTATTTCCTGATTTTGAAAAGCCCATTGGTCTTGCATCTCCACAGACATAAATATTGTTTGTTCCTTTAACCTTATAGGTATACTGGTCAATATCGGCTTCTACTCTGTTGAATGGTGTTGTTCTTGTCATCTGAAGCTTCTCTAAAATAGCCGGTGCTTTCACATTAGGGTAAAAACTTGCATCTTCAAAAGCTATCTCATCAAAGTCAGTTTTAACAATTTTCTTATCAAGATCAAACTCCAGTATTTCCGCAGAAGGCATATAGACAATCTTGTCTTTATACAACTCTTCAAAAGCAGAAGAGAAACCTTTATCTTTAATGCGTATATGGTTACTCTCATCCATAATGATGACTTTCCCATCTATACCCTGGTGTTTAAAATAATCTGCAATCAAACAGGCTCTTTCATAAGGAGCGGCAAGACAGCGGTAATTACCTTTAGGAACAGTCAGTATAAAGTTGCCACCTTTGAAATTCTTGATCTTCTCTTTAAGTGTAATGTGTTCCGAACCCGGGACAAATGCTGCAGGATACTCACTTCTAAGTCTCTGCTCCAATGCCTTGTCCTCTTTTGTCCAGTTGAAATAATCATACTCTATACCTACTGCAAAGACAAGATGGTCATAAGCTATCTCTCCCTCGGTCGTCATAAGGACATTTTTTTCTCTATCGACATCTATGGCAGTAGCATTCACAAAAGTATAGTGGTTATTTTTAGCTGCATCAATATAGCTATGGGTAAGAAACTCCAAGTCAACCAAACCAACAAGCCACTCATTACTCATAGGACAAGAGACAAAATGATCTCGTTTTTCTACAAGGATCACATCACTCTCCTCAGAGAAGACTTTTATATGTTTGGCAAGAGCCAAACCTGCCCATCCCCCACCAACTACAACCACTTTTGGCTTTGATTTTTTATTGTTTACAAGAGTGCTATTTTTACTATGTTTACTTGGCATTGCACTAGTAGCTGCTCCATAACTTATGGTCGAAAGAAAAGCTAAAGAAGCTACTTTTAATAGGTCTCGTCTTTGCATCAGTGACTACCTACCATAGTAGCTTGTAGAAGCTCTAAGAATTTTATATGCTCTTTCATATTGACTCCTCTATAAAATTGAAGACAATACTACCCCTAGTTAGCTATAATTTGGCTTATAATTATTATTATAATAACTTATTTACGGGAGGGTTAAACACCTTGGGTTGTATCAAAAACCCTAATGTGCAGTCTATCTGAGTAACGAAAGTTATGTTTCATACAAAACTCAAAGACAGCCTTGTCATTTTTCCAGATAGTATCTCTACTCTCACCCACAGGCATACAGAAGACTTCAAGTTCAGGAAGAATTTGGCGTATCTCATTGATCTCATTAATAGCAGAACTCTCTACAAGTATACTGTCTATTGTAAATTTTAAAAAGGTCTCTTTAGAGTGAGACTGTAAGTTTTTCAATGCTTGGGGCACTATGCGTTTGGAGGCTGGTTCACCGGAGTTTGCCAACTTCAGTGAAAGTGCAAAGATACAAGATTGGTAAGCAGGATAAAGATCGAAATCGATCTCTACTGTACCATTGGTCTCAAAAGTAATTTGAATACCTTCTTCAACTAACCAGCTTACCACTTCATAAAAAGTTTTATCATTATGATACATAAGTGGTTCACCACCTGTAATGACCATATTAGGCTTATAGCCTATCTTTGTAAATTCATTTTTTAGTTTTTTGATAAGCGTAATACTCTCATCCACTTTTTCCCAAAGCTTTGCATACGTGCTGTCCACTGCAAAATAGGTATCACAACCATAACGTACCTCTCCATCCACTTCATAGGTAGCACCAAATCCAGGACAAGAGAGGTTGCACCCTCCTGTTCTTAAAAAATAAGAGGGCACTCCCGCATACTTGCCTTCACCCTGTATGGAAAAAAACTGCTCAGTAAGATAAAACATTACCCGCCAGTCTCGTAAAAAGCACGGCTTGAAACTTCTTGTCCCTCTTCCAGTTCACCCTCAATCCAACGGTTCTCTTTTGGCTTATCTTTAAGTACTTGGGCAAGCACATCTGCTGCACCCTGAATATCGCCTTTTTTTACTGATTCCGCAATACTCATAGCTTCATCAAAATAGAGACAAGGGATCAGGTTGCCCTCTGCTGTCAACCTGATACGGTTACAGTTTTCACAGAAATCATGTTTATGAGGGTCAATGAGTCCAAACTGATATCCATCATCCAATTCATAGTTAAATGACGGAGAGGCACCTTCCCGTCCTAATGCACGTATAGTATGTCTCTCTTTAACCTTATCGAGTATTTCTCTTCCATGCATCCCTTTCAAGGCTTCTGTTGCATGTCTGTTTTCCATATACTCAATAAAGCGTATTTTGATCTTGCGTGCTTTACAATAATCCATAACAGCAAGGATCTCATCATCATTGATACCTTTTAGAGGCACCATATTGATCTTCACTCCCAAACCTACTTCCAATGCCTTGTCAATACCTTTAAGTACCTGTTTAAGAACATCTTTCTGTGCAATTTTATGTGCTACATCTGCTTTTAAAGAGTCAAGTGATATATTGAGTCTTTTTAAGCCAGCATCTTTCAGTCTTTGTGCTGTTTGCGGTAAAAGATAGGCATTTGTTGTAAGTGCCAGATCAATGTCCGGTTTATAGTCATGAATCATCTTTATAAAAGTATCAAGATCTTCTCTGAGTAGTGGCTCCCCACCGGTAATACGAATCTTATTTACACCTTCATCCATAGCAACTTTCATAAATAAAAAGAGCTCTTCAAAAGAGAGTAGATTCTCTTTTGGTACCCATGAAAATGGTTTTTCCGGCATACAGTACTGGCATCTGAAGTTACAACGTTCTGTAACCGAAACTCTCAAATAATTGACTGTTCTACCATGTCCGTCTATTAGCATAATAATATTCCAAATTTAATTTTGCTAAGGGTATCAAAATGTAGATAAGAGAAGGATAAAACTATAATAAGCTGTTATTTAGTAGGGAAGTTAAATATGCTGAAAAATTATTTTTTTATTTCGCAGTAATTTTCTGTAAATTTGATTGAAGAAAATTTGTGTAGCAAGAGAAGCTTACATTAAAGTAAGTGACCGAATGAAGCAGGCTTCATTCGGCCGAAGATACAGTTAAATACTGCGAAAGATTAGTAATGACCTTTCCATCTTGACTTCTTCCATAAGAAGGCCAATCCTGTAAAGATAACAAAGAATAGAAGTACCTTAGGTCCCAATTCTTCTCTCTTAGGTTTACTTGGATCACCGATCTCAGTTAAGAACTCTTTTACTTTCTCATACCCTTCATGACTTAAACCAACTCTAGGCATAGATGTACCAGGAAGCTGAGATTGTGGATTTTCCACAAATGTCTCCATAAAGTGATGTGATCTAGCTCTGATAATCATTGAAAGATCTGGTGGTAATTTACCCATATATGCTTTTACAGCATCTTGCTCATCGATCACTTTGATCTTATGTGCTAGTGCATCTTTTTCATATTTAAAATTTGGTGTATCACCTAGTTGTGTCATCTTGGCATATCTCATAGCATGACATCTACCACAAGCATCTGCAAATGCTTCTTTAGGTGTTACTTCACCATTTTTTTTCTCTTTTAGGTATGCAACAACATCTGCGATCTGCTGATCATCTGTCATCATCATTTTGATTGAACCCATTGGGTGTGTAGATGTATCTTTATACTTATGATCTACATTTGATGCCATTGCCGGATCTTTAATCAATGCAATCAAGTAGTTTTTGTCATACAATGCACCTGCATGCTCAAGACTTGGAGGAATAACACCACCCATGTTAGGTGCACCTTCCATGTGACATCCCATACATGTAGCAAATGCTGCTTCACCTGCCGCTGCATTTCCTTTTAGTTTAGAGATTTTAGCAACATTTGCCCAAAATGCCTCTTTTGTTTTTGCGACATCTTCTTTTTTAGCTACTTTAGCTTCCTCTATATCTGCCTTACCATCATATACCAGTCCATGACCCTCTACATGTTTATGCATCTGGGAGTGAGCAAATGGCTCAACACCCCAATAGAGTACTAGAGTAAAGATAGCTACAATTCCAAATATTTTTAATTCTTTCATTCTCTACCCCTTATAGTTTTTTTTCTTTTGATGTTATGATCGGTAATACAATCCATAATACAAAGAACATAATAGCTGCTACCAATCCAATATTTGCAAATAATGCATCTGTCGGTGGTAATTTACCCATAAATGTCAAGACGATCATATCGATAAGCATAGCCCAGAACCAGTACTTGAACAATCCTCTTCTGCTTGCAGGAGCCACATTTGGACTTCTATCAAGGAATGGAAGTGCAAGGAAAATGACCTGTGCTATTGCAAATGCGATCAAACCAAGGTCTTTCGAGAATGGTCTTAGTATCTCGTATGACCATAAGAAATACCACTCAGGATAGATATGTGCCGGTGTTTTAAGACCATCTGCCGGGTCAAAGTTCACTGGGTCCATTGCAAAATCAAAGTGGTAGAATACCAAGTAGAAGAATAGAATGAAATAAACACCCATTACAAATACATCTTTAGACAAGAACACTGGAGAGAATGGAATTACTTTAGACTCTTTTACTTTTCCAGCTTTATAAAGCTCTGCAGCTTCATCAAAGTCGATCTCTTCACCATCTTGATTATTTACGTGTGGGATTCTCAATGTACCAAAGTGAAGTACGATAAGACCAATGATCGCCAACGGGATCAATAATACGTGTAACATAAAGAATCTAGTTAAGAATGCATCTGCTGGAACATAATCCCCTCTGATCCACTCAACAAGACCATATGCTTCAAGTGATCCACCTGAGAACAGGTTAGTAATAACCATACCCGCCCAGTAAGACATCTGTCCCCATGGAAGCATATATCCTGAGAAGGCTTCTGCCGAAAATGCAACAAATAGTCCCATACCAGATAACCAGATAAGCTCTCTACCTTTTTTATATGATCCATAATAGATACCTGTAAACATGTGAATATAGATGATCAGGAAAACCAAAGATGCACCTACACCATGAATGTGTCTCCATAACCAACCATATCCAACTTCAGTCATGATCGTATAGTTAACAGAGTCAAATGCCAAGTTTGTATCTGGCTTGTAATACATAAGTAAGAAGATACCAGAGATAAGAAGAATTCCAAATGTAGCAGCAAGTACCATACCCATTGCCCATAAGAAGTTAATATTTTTAGGGATCCAATATTCAGTCTGCATTACTTTTTTCAAAGTATTTACAGCTAAACGTTGATCCATCCACTCATTTAGGTTTTTTGCTTTTTCAAATTTTGCCATGCTGTCCCCCTTATACCGTTAGACCGGCATCTAGCATTTTTTTGTACTCAGGACCCGCTTCCCCTAGTACTAGCTTTGTTCCATCAATCTTAAATGGTGGAATTTCAAGTGGACTTGGTGGTGGTCCAAAGATCTGGTGCCCGGAAGCATCAAATTCCCCTCCGTGACAAGCACATTTGAACTTATGTTCATCACCTACATAGGCAGGGATACATCCAAGGTGTGTACAAAGTCCGATAGAAACATGGAATCTGTCAGAACCTACAACCACATCTCTTGGATCTGCTTTCATATCTGCTGTTTTTTTCAAAACGAAGATAGGTTTCCCTCTCCATTTTTCAACATTTAGCACATTTGGTTGTGCAGCACTTAAGTCAACTGTTGTGAAACCAGCTGCCTTCACACTTGGCAATGGATCCCAAGAACGCTTCATCGCATAGAGAGCACCAATTCCCCCTAGGGCAGTAAAACCACCAAGGGCCATACCCATAAAGTCTCTACGACCTTCAGTATTATTAGCCATACTAATACCTTCCTTTAAATAAATTTTATGTCGACTAGTATACACTATTTCGAGTTAAAAAGAATTGATGTTTGTCAAAAAATAGAAGCTCTAGACTGCATTTGCAGTCTATTTGTATCATTAAGGAACGATAGAGAGGTAAAAGGTAGAGAGATAGGGACTTTTATAAGATATTATTAATTAACTTCTTAGAAATCATTGATAATTTTTCTTTATACTCACTACTGTTTTCTTCCTCTTTCTTATCTAGTAGTGCTTGAACAGCCTCAATACTAAGACCTTGGACACTTGCAATTCCAAAGTCATTCAATAATGCTGTTGGGTAAAGTGTATCTTCTATAAGCTCTATATAGATCACTTTTGCTCCAGCCATCTTGGCTTCAAGTGCCGTTTGTGAAGAAGAAGTAACAACCGTCGTACTGCCTTGAATCAATCTCTCATACTCTTCAGGTTCATGCAGTTCATTAAAAAGTTTTGCAAGGTCATCTTCATATTTAACAAAGAAGTAGTTCCCAAGAAGTAATTCCATTTTAAATGACTTGAAGAATATTTCGTTGCTCAAAATCACTTTATCATAGTCTGAATCTCCAAGAAAAAAGAGTACACGTTCCTCTTTATCATGTGTATCAAAGTAAGAGTCTTCTACGATCAATGCATCCACATCTGCTTCATTTTGTCCTTCTGCTCTTAAAAGTATCTCCCCATGTATAGATTTGTCATCCATACTGTGTGCAAAACGCCAAACCTGTTTAAAATCAGAACAGAACTTTACAAGACGACCATGGTCATCTTCCAATGAGTCAATAATAATACTGTCCCCTACTTGAGCAATCGCATCTATATCTTGCACGGTGTCCACGGTAACATAATCTTTAACCCCTAACTCTTTTGCTGCAAGACCCGCACGAAAATCATTGACAAGCAATGTCGCTTCTGTGCCATTGTTACGTAAAGCATTCATCACTGCTGCACCACGTCTTACTCTCTCAAGTCCATTTTTATGTCCTGAATATGCATAATAAAATAACATGCGTTGTATCCTTTGGTTTTTCTATTTTTTAGTTTTGGCTCTTTGTGCCATCTTAATATGTACATGTATAATCTCAAGTGCCGCCGGTGTGACCCCTGAAATTTGCGATGCGGCAAAAAGTGTTGGTGGTGTCGCTCTATCCAACTTTTCTACAATCTCATTACTCAAACCTGAAATATTACTATACACAAATTCTTGCGGGATCTTGATCTTTAACATATCATCCATCTTAAGAATTTGCTGCTGCTGTTTCTCAATGTAACGGCTGTATTTTGCTTCAATCAATATCTGCTCCATTACCTCATCATCATACTTGTCAAACTCCGGTAGAAGTGTGGTCAACTTCTTTCTATTAAAATCTCCACGTCCAATGACATCCATCCAATATGTCTTTTCATTGATCTTCACTGCACCAATATATTCCAGTTTAGCAAGAAATTCTTTAGTAGGTGTAACAAAATTAATTCTAAGATAATCCAGTGCTTCTTCAAGACTTGCTTTCTTCGCTTCAAAACTTTTCATATAGTCATCATCAAGCAAGCCAAATGATTTACCATACATGGAGAGTCTCATGTCGGCATTGTCTTCACGTAAAAGCAATCTGTACTCTGCTCTGGAGGTAAACATACGATAAGGCTCTTTCGTACCTTTAGTCACTAGGTCATCTATGAGTACTCCAATATATGCTTCATCACGTCTCAAAATAAATGGCTCTTTACCTTGTATATGTAACGCTGCATTAATCCCTGCCATCAGACCCTGTGCAGCTGCTTCTTCATAACCTGTTGTACCATTGATCTGACCTGCTGTGTACAAGCCTTTGATCTTTTTTGTCTCCAGTGTATGTTTCAGATCAGTTGGCTGAATGTAATCATACTCTATCGCATAACCGTAACGTACGATCTTGGCGTTCTCCATTCCTGCAACTGACTGGACCATCTCCAACTGTACATCGATCGGCAACGAAGTACTCATACCGTTAATATAATACTCAGTCTCATCAATAGTCTGTGGCTCTACAAAGATCTGGTGTCTTGGTCTATCTCGAAAACGGTTGATCTTATCTTCAATACTTGGACAGTAGCGAGGTCCCACACCTTCAATCTGACCAGAGAACATCGGTGCCCTGTAAAAATTACTCTCAATAATCTCATGGGTCTCTTCATTGGTATAGGTTACATAACAGGGTAACTGTATCGGATTAAATGTATGTTTGTCTGTTCTAAAGGAAAAAGGTGGTGGCGGTGTATCTCCTGGTTGTACTTCCATCACAGAAGTATCTACCGATTTTGCATCAATCCTTGCACAGGTTCCTGTTTTCAAACGTCCAATTGTCAAACCTAAACTTTTTAAATACTCAGCCAACTCTACAGAAGCAAACTCACCCTGCCGTCCTGCTACCTGCTTTTTATCACCAATATGAATAAGTCCATTCAGGAAAGTACCCGCCGTAATGATAACTTTGGAAGCCATGTATTTGTTACCAAGCTGTGTCGTAACCCCTTTGACTTCTCCCTCTTCTACGATCAGACCATCAGCAATCTCCTGCTTCACATCCAGGTTTTCTGTGTTTAAAACTACATTACGCATATAGATACGATATTCATCCATATCGATCTGTGCTCTTGTACCACGTACTGCTGGTCCCTTTGATGCATTAAGCGTACGAAACTGTATACCTGTTTGATCAGTACATAGACCCATCTCTCCACCCAATGCATCTACTTCTCGAACCAAATGACCTTTAGCCAATCCACCTATGGCTGGATTACACGAAGAGGCCCCGATCTGTTCTGCTAAAATTGTGATCATCAATGTTTTTACACCCATACGTGCAGAAGCTAAAGAAGCTTCTATCCCTGCATGTCCACCACCGATCACTATGACATCATAATTCATTTTAAACCTTATGCTATAATTGTCGAATTATATCTAAAAAAATTGAGGTACTATGTTTACAGGTCTTATACGAGAAATTGCTGAAGTCAAAAGCTATAAAAACAACATTCTAAGCATCAAATCTAAACATAAAGCAAAACTTGGGGACTCTATTGCGATCAATGGTGTTTGTTTAACTGTTATTAAAGTCAATCCAGATGGCTTTGATCTGGAACTCGCAGATGAGACACGCTCTATCATTGATAAGAGTAAAATTTCAGGCAAAGTCCATATAGAGCCTGCCATGATGATGAATGACCGTTTTGAAGGACATATCGTTCAGGGGCATGTGGATTGTGTGGGGACAGTTTTACAAATCACAAAAAGAGAAAATGGAACTGATTTCATCATTCAAGTAGATAAAAAATATATCCCACATATCATCCCCAAGGGCTCCATTACGATTGATGGTATCTCTCTTACCGTCAATGATGTTTATCGTGACAGTTTTCGTATTACCATCATCCCACATACTTTAGAAAACACTTTAATGAAAAACTATAAGGTAGGAACAAAACTTAACATAGAAACCGATGTCTTTGCAAGATACATCGACCACATTTTATCCCATAGATCCAATAACAAATCTATGGGATGGGATCAAATAGACAGCATGCAGATGAGTTACTAAAGATAGGTTTTGTCTTTCATACTCCTGGCAGTAGGATTTCTCACTTTTTTTAACTCCATATCTATGTATTCAAAGCCCTCTAACATCGTTAAAGAAGCCACAGTAGAGTAGCGCATTAGTTCTGCTCTGTGCACAAAAATAAAAAAATCGTTTTCATACAGGCCCAGGCGTATTGCCGCAGCACTTGAATACGTAGTTAACACAGCATCATCTTTACAAATAGCTCTGATATCCGCAAAATGTTCTTTTGTCCATAGCAGAGGATTATGTGCCGGAGAAAAAGCATCTTGGTAGATAATATCTATCTTTTTTTGTATCTGAGGGATACTTTCTCTCGCATCTCCAAGCAAGATCTCTATCTTGAACTGTGCATCTTCATAATACAAATTTTGTGCAACACTCTGAATAATAGGTTTGATGGTTTCAAACTCAGGAGGAAAATCAAAATGTTCTAAAGATCGTATCAACGCTTCATCAAATTCCGGAGAGAGTATATGTACTTTTGTTTTTAAATTATTTTTCTGCATATAATAGATTGTGCTAAAAGTATTGTAACCCAAACCAAAACAGATATCCAATATAGTTAAAGTATTCTGTGTCTGTTTTATAGATAGTGCTGGTTTAACATGTTTTTGCAAACTTTCATGCAGGGCACCGTCTTTGGTAGAGTGGTATGGTTCATTAAACTCTTTAGAGTAAAGTGTATGAGTTCCATCTTCACAGAGAATGAGCCTTTTTTCAGCTCTTATCGTTTCGTTATATATCATTTTCAGACTCTGATAAGCTCAACCCACTATAGAGGAGCCTAGCATCACTACATTCCAATCTCATCCAATTCTTTAAAGGCAAAGGCAGAGACAACCTCTTCAATGGTTTCTTCTTTACGTTTGACAAGACACATCATCCCTTCACCCATAAAATCCATATAATTTTCAAACTTATTTTCCAATACAACAAAGTCTATCCACTCAATACCAAAATTTGTTCTATCTTCAGCAAAGGTAACACTTTGGGCTTTTCCATCCTCAAAAACAACCAATGCCCACATTTTCATATCTGCTTGAGTTGTAATTTTACTCTCTAAACCATGATCATTTTCAACAGGAATTAAAATATACATAACTAGAGTCCTTTTAAAATTTTCTTAGAGAGTTTCAACTCTTCATTACTCATAATTCCAATACCTCTGTCAAGTACTTTTTGCGCAATCTCTTTAGCCTCATCCAAAGAGTGCATTTTGTATGTACCACACTGATAAAGGTTCAACTCAGGAATATCTTTCTGCTTTTTCACAGCAAGTACATCTTTCATAGCCTTTTTCCAAGCTTTTGCCACTTTTTTAGGTTTTGGTGTACCAAGCAGTGACATATAAAAACCTGTGCGACATCCCATAGGAGAGAGATCTATAATCTCTACTTTTTTAGAATTCAGGTGATCTCTCATAAACCCGGCAAAAAGATGTTCGAAAGTATGAATCCCTTTTTCTGTAAGTATCTCCTTATTGGGTACCACAAAACGAAGATCAAAAACAGTAATGTCATCTCCACATGGTGTTTTCATAGTTTTGGCAACTCTCACTGCCGGAGCAATCATCTTTGTATGGTCTACCGTAAAACTGTCTAATAATGGCATAGTGTTTTCCTTAAAATTTTTCAAATTATAACAAAATAAGTGAATAGTGAATAGTAAATAGTAAATAGTTTTGAAAAATAGCTATGAATTGTAATCTAAAAGATCAGATTTGCTGCAGATTTGTTCAATTGATATGAGTAGAAAGAAAACGTACTTAAAAGTACGTGACCGAACGGCACGAAGCCGATCGCAGAAAGATGTGCCGAAGCTGAACTTTTAAACGCGGGCTTCTTCACGGCGCTGTAGGCGCTCCCAATCTGTATCAATATCAGACTGAATTTTCTCAATAATGTGTTTATACTCTGGTTTAAACAAGTGCTTATAACGCCCCTGTGCTCCAAGATAATCTTCAACTTTCAATACATTTTTTGGTCTGTAAAGAATATTTAGCTCATGTCCATCAATGATCTCATACATTGGGAACATTAATGAGTCTACAGCCAAGTCCGTAATGGTGATGGTATCTTTTGGATCAAATTTCCACTCCGTACAACATGGAGAAACAGTATTGATAAAACAAGGTCCTTCAGTCTCAAGTGCTTTTTGGAAACCTTTAGCCATCATTTTCCATTTATTTGGTGCCAACTGTGCTACATATGGAGAACCATGTGCTGCCATAATAGAAACAATGTCTTTCTTCTTCTCTTTCTTACCGTAAGAGTGTGTTCCTGCTTGAGCAGTTGACGTTGTTGAACCAATAGGCGTTGCCGATGATCTCTGTCCCCCTGTATTTGCATAGTTTTCGTTGTCTAAACAAATATAAGTAAAATCATGACCTCTTTCCATAGCACCAGAAAGCCACTGGAAACCAATGTCAAATGTAGACCCGTCACCACCAAAAGCAACAAATTTCACAGGAGCATCATTGTCTTTGAGCGTACCCTTTTTCTTTCTTACTTTATGCATTACTTCTGCACCGGTTACTGCTGTTGCAGCATTTTCAAAACCGATATGTATCCAAGAAGTATCCCATGATGTAAATGGATAAACCGCAGTTGATACTTCCAGACATCCTGTATTTGCAGAGATTACGAGGTTGTCATCTGTACAGTTCATAAGCTCTCTAACGATCATAGAGTGCGCACAACCAGGACAGAGAGTGTGTGCACCCTCAAATCTGTCGTTGTTCGTTGAAAATTCTTTTAAGTTTTTTATTGATGTAATTGCCATAATTAACCTCTTTTTGTTTGGAAATATCCAAGGTGTGGACCTCTAAGGCCTGAGAATTGTTGGATATCTGTTGTAATATGTCCAGCATCAGCATGTGCTTTTTGCTCTCTAAATATTCTTTTTGCCTCTTCGATTGAGAAGTCACGTCCACCAAGCCCATAAATAAAGTTTGTAACCAATGGTCTGCTTGCTGTTGTATATAGTGCTGCAGATACTTCGTTAAAGAATGCTCCCATTGCTCCACCTGGAGATGATCTGTCTGTAACAGCTACTGATTTTGCACCTTCAAGTGCTTTTCTTACTTCATCAAAAGGGAAAGGTCTGAAACATCTGATAGCCACAACACCCGCTTTAATACCTTCTTCTTCTCTAAGTTGTTTTGCTGCAACTCTTGCAGTCTCAACAGTTGTACCAAGTCCAACAATTACGACCTCTGCATCTTCCATATCATAAGATTCAACTCTGTTATATTTTCTACCTGTCAACTTAGCAAATTCTTCATACACTTCATCAATGATCGGACGTGAATCCATCAAAGCTTTGTGCTGTTTAGCTTTATGCTCAAAGTGCCAATCTTCTTCAGTCTGTGCACCATATGTTACCGGTCTTGAAAAGTCAAGCATATCATCTACAGGTACAAGTTCACCTACAAATTTAATAGCTGCTTCATCTGTTAACGGATAGACATTCTGCGCTGTATGTGAAGTAATGAAACCATCTTGATGTATCATTACAGGAAGTCTAACATCATGGTTTTCAGCGATCTTAAATGCACATAGTGCCAAGTCATATGCTTCTTGTGCATTGAATGCACCCATTTGGATCCAACCTGAGTCACGCCCAAGATACATATCGGCATGGTCACCACGTACATTCAGTGGAGAAGCCAATGCTCTGTTTACTACGTTTAGTACGATCGGTAGTCTCATACCGGATGCCTGATACAGAACCTCTGCCATCAAAGCAAACCCTTGAGATGATGTTGCTGTAGACACACGCCCACCTGATGCAGATGCACCGATACATCCTGACATCGCAGCATGCTCAGATTCAACCATAACGAACTCTCCGTCAATATAACCGTTTGCTACATACGAACCATAATTTTCAACAATAGGTGTTGAAGGTGTAATAGGATATGCAACAACAACATCAACCTGTGCTTGTCTTAGCGCTTGAGAAGCGGCAAAGTTACCATCCCAAACTTCTCTTTCATTTAAATCATATTTTACTGCCATAATGGTCCCTTACTTTTCTTTTTTCTTTTTTTCTGGCCATTGAGACAATGCTGCCTCTAGGTCTTCTTGTTCATTGAACATTAAAAGTGATTTTGGATTTGTAGGACATACTTCCACACAAACTTCACACCCTTTACAGTGATCATAGTCGATCCCCAACATTTGCTTGTCTCTAGACAAGATAGATGAATCTGGGCACCATACCCAACAGTTTTGACAGTCAATACATACATCGATGTTAAAAACTGGTTTCTTTACTCTCCAAGAGGCTACTGTAGCAGTATAAGAGTTATAATGAGAATAGTCTCTTTCTTCGGCCTTCAAGTTTACAATATTTGTTGCATCACCTTCAAACGAAGGGAGTACTGAACCTTGTGTTACTTCATCCCAACCAAGGAGATCGAATCCTGCTTCTAATTGATGAAGCCCACGGTTTTCTGTTGCTTTTAGTTTTAAATCTTGCATTCTATTTCCTCTTTACTTAACTTCGTTGTATGCTCTTGTAATTGCTTCCATGTTCGCATCAATAATTTTTTGAGGGAACTTTCCAAGTACTCTTTTCATATTTTCTAGGAAATAATCCAACTCAAACATACCGGAGATCTTTACAAATGCACCAAGCATTGGTGAGTTTGGCATAGATCTTCCAATAGTATCCAGAGAGATCTCAATACAGTCAACAACATAGACTCTATCTGCTTTATCTTGTAAGGCAGGAATCTCTGCGATCAATTCATCTTTGCTCAAATGCGATGTAATAATATACTTTGTGGATTCTTTATCATTCATCGTAATATCATCTGTCATTGCCAATGCGGGGTCAATGACCAAAACAAAGTCAGGATACATGAATTTTGCATGGTTGAAGATCTGTTCATCTGCAATTCTGTTATAGGCTCTTAATGCAGCCCCTCTTTTTGCAGAACCATATAATGCAAATGCCTGTACCTCTTTCCCCGTTGTGGCAACGACGTCGCCAAGACCTTTCGCACCAGATACAGCACCTTGACCAGCACGGCTATGCCATCTAATTTCTGTCATAATTTCTCCTATTAAATAGTTGTAATATTTTTACCATTGTAATGGTCGCACTCTTAAAGCATGTTGAAATAATAATTTTTTTAACCTTATGCTATATCTTTGCTATGAATGTTACTGCCTCATAGGCATTTTCACAAATATTATCTGTACATTCCGATAAAGATTCAAGTGTTCCATAACCACAGGTAAGCCCTACACTCTCGACGTTTGCAGCTTTTGCAGCCATCATATCCATGCAGGTATCACCAATCATCCATACCTTATTTGTAACACAAGGTAACTTCAACAAGGCTTTTTCTATGGGTTCAGGATGCGGTTTAGGATTTTCCACATCTTCCCTTCCAATAAGCACCTCAAAATGATGCATAATGCCCATATGTTCTAGCAGCTCTATGGAGTATTTGGCAGTCTTCGTTGTGACCACAGCGAGTGTTGCAAAACTTTTGGCAAGTTCAATGGTCTCTTTGGCCTGGGGCAAAAGAGTTGTTTTAGCACAAGAGATCTTGCGGTAATGTGCCTTATAGGCAGCCACATAGTCCCAAACCTTATTTTCTTTCACACCTAAGGTTAAGAACATGCTGTCTAGAGGATGTCCGATCTGGGCTTTTATCCGTTCTGCATCAGGAACCTTCTCCCCAAAATGTCGATATGCCATAGTAAAACTCTCCAGTATCGCTTCGGTAGAGTCAATGAGTGTGCCATCTAAGTCAAAAAGTATAATTTTATCCATTATTATTCTCACTGTTTAGTAATTTAGGTGCAGAGTGTAACAGTTTTTTCGTATAGGCGTGTTGGGGATGTTGCATAACCTTAGAAACACTCCCCTGTTCAATGATCTTCCCCTCTTTCATCACAGCTACCTCATCTGCGACCATAGGGATAATGGAGAGGTCATGTGTTATAAACAGATAGGAGAGCTCTGACTCATCTTGGAGTTTCTTCAAAAGTTTCAATACCTGTGCACGTACAGAAACATCCAACGCAGAGGTTGGCTCGTCACAAATAATAAGCTCAGGTTGTACTGCCAGTGCTCTTGCAATACCTATACGCTGCCTCTGTCCTCCTGAAAATTCATGTGGATAGCGTTCAAAATGCTCTGCTTCCAATTCTACTTTCAAAAGCATCTCTTTTATATACTCATCTTGTGCTTCTCTACTCTTGGGTCCTACATCCAAACTGACCATTCCTTCACGGATAATACTACCAATGGTCATACGCGGATTCAATGCAGAAAAAGGATCCTGAAACACCACCTGAATCTTACGGCGGTAAGGTTTTAAAGCACTTTTGCTTAAACGTGACAGATCCTGGTTCTCAAACAGCACTTTACCTTCATGTATCTCAAGCAACGAGAGAATAGCTTTACCTATGGTACTTTTCCCCGATCCGGACTCTCCTACCAATGCCAGTGTTTTACCTTTGTCAATCTGCAGATTCACCCCGTCTACTGCCTTTGTATTGCCCACAGTTCGCTGGAAAAAACCTTTTTTAATAGGAAAATAGACTTTCAGGTTTTTTACTTCCAAAAGTACCTTTTTCTCTTTCTTCTCTCCCCTCTCCTCTTTTTTCTCTCTAGCATCTTTCAACAGTGCTTTACTATAAGGGTGTTGAGGATTGGAGAAGAAGGTCTTGCACTCTGCTTGTTCGAGTATCTCTCCATTTTTCATGACTGCCACCCTGTCTGCCATTTGAGAGACCACTGCCATATCATGGGTAATAAAGAGAATAGAAAGTCCTCTCTGCTCTCTGATTGTTTTCAAAAGTGCCAAGATCTGAGCCTGTATGGTTACATCAAGTGCGGTAGTAGGTTCATCGGCTATAAGAAGGTCAGGTTCACACGCCAATGCCATGGCGATCATTACTCTTTGTTTCTGCCCACCTGAGAGTTGATGTGGATACCAGCTGTAACGTGTTTCAGAGTCTTTTAGTGCAACCTCTTTAAAAAGAGAGATCACTTTTTGTTTTACATCATCCCCTTTTAGACCCAAATGTATCTTCAATACTTCAGCAACTTGTTCTCCTACTGTCATTACCGGATTCAATGCAGACATCGGTTCTTGGAAGATCATCGCAATATTTTTTCCACGTATCTTCTGCATCTCATATTCAGGTAGTGTAAACAGAGATCTCTCTTGGAGTTTAATATCTCCAGAACTGACAGAAATAACTTCAGGCAATAGACGCATGACTGACAGGGAAGTCAAAGATTTCCCAGAGCCGGACTCCCCTACTAAAGCAAAGATCTCACCTTTTTGAATAGTAAATGAGATATTATTTAAAAGTGTTGTCTGGGCAATATTCAAACTCAGATTTTCTACATGTAAAATAGGTCTCATACTTTATTCCTTGGGTCAAGTACTTTTTGAATACGATCGGAAAGCAGGTTCGCTGCCAAAACCAGAATAAACATAAAAACAAACGCAGAAAAGAGTGACCACCAAACCATTGGTTCTCTCGCCATTTCAAGTCTTGCCTGATTGATCATATTACCCCAGGAGTGCATGGTCGGGTCCACACCTACACCCACATAAGAGAGCACAGCTTCAGCTAAAACCAGACCAGAAAAGTCCAAAACCACTGAGATAAGAATAATATGCATGAGGTTGGGAATAATATGACGTCTGATGATCGTCCACTTACCTACACCAAAAGCTTTGGCAGCAGTGACAAATTCTATTTGTGAGATCTTCAGTGTTTCTGCTCTAAGTAATCTACATAATCCTGTCCATGAAGTTACGCCAAGTATCACAATGAGAAAAAGAAGACGAAGATCAGAACGCTCTAAAGTGGTTTCAAACCAGGTTGGATTATTGTCCATGGTCACTTGCATCATCAATACCCCTGCTGCGATGAGGAGCACTCCGGGGATGGAGCTTAACGTAGTATAGAGATATTGAATGATATCATCTACCCAACCACCAAAGAGTCCTGCACTTACCCCAAGTATGACTGCTACTGGCAACATGATGAGCGTAGTAAGTATACCTATAAGCACTCCTGTACGGATACTTTTAAAACTCTGATAGAGAACATCTCCACCTACTTTGTCTGTACCAAGGACATGATACTCATAAGAAAGCATATAGAGCCAGGTAAAGACCATAATCAACAAAGAAAGCGTTACATATGCTGTTCTCCAGGGTAGTTCACTTTCTCCTCGAACAATCTGCCTGATCACCACAACACCCTTGCCTTTACTTCTCAAAAATATATGTAAGACTATCAATAGCACAGACAAAACAAAACCAAGCAGAAGTGCAAAAAGTGACTTTTGAAAAAGACTCCCCTCTTGAGAGACATGTTTCAAGGGAAGATACTCCTGCTGTGTTACACCTCTGTCGTCTACAACAATCGATTTAGCATACTCATGCGTGGCAAAGGGTGCTGAGTAGGTACGTTCTGTATTTCTAATGTTGTGAGAAAACATCATATCCAGCAAAGAGACCATCTCCCCATACTGCACCTGCGTATTCTTTCCCTCGGTCTCTTTAGCCAAGCGTAGATGTACAGAGTCCAAAAGAGTAAAGAAGAGATAGAAAAGTAAAATCGTTGCAGACGCCATAGCAATACCCGACTTGAAAATGGTATGCCATTGCTGTTTTACCTGTGGGGAACGCGAGACAACCCACCCCCAGACAATGAGAGCTGCAATAAGTATCCATACCATGACGTCTGTCCAGAGTAAAGTAAAGATCATAGTTTTACCCTTGGATCAAACAGTGTATAGGAGATATCGGTCAAAATAAGACCTACAATGTAAAGAACCGACCCCAAAAAGACCATTGCTTTGACAATAGCAAAATCCTGCGCATTAATGGCATCAATAGTATAGGAACCAAGACCGGGAATACCAAAGAAAGATTCCATGATCAAAGATCCCATAAATAGTGAAGGAATGACAACGACCACACCTGTTAAAATAGGTAACATCCCGTTCTTAAGCACATGACCAAAAAGTACCTTCAGTTCTGAAAGCCCTTTGGCTCTTGCCGTTCTTACATAGTCTTGATTTATCTGCTCTAAAAAAATAGATCTGTACCAACGTACTCCTGCACCAATACCGGCAAAAACCCCTATCATCACAGGCAAGAGGACAAATTTGAATCCTTCCCATCCCGAAGCATACCCAGAGATGGGTACCCAATGCCACATTTTGGAAAAGAGTACCTGTCCTGCAATAATATAAAACAAGCCAGAGATGGACATGATCATCACTGCTACGATCATCATGGAGGTATCCAGCATGGTACCTCTAAACAGTACCAACAGGAGTGCCAAAGAGATATTGGTAATAAGCGCTATCATAAAAGTTGGTAGAGCAATGGCCAGGCTGGGGCCCATACGTTCTTTGATCTCCGATCCGATATCTCTATTGGCATCAGAAGTACCGAAATCAAAAAAGAAAAGTTTTATTGATTCCTGTACAAAGAGCGTATCGGTCACTTTTCCTGTACCACTGGCTTTATTATTGACAAAAAGTGGTTTATCATAACCTTTGTCTACTTTCCAAGCTTCGATCATTTGTGGAGTAACCTGCTTGGCTCCCAACTGTGCCCTTGCCATATCATCTGGAGAGTTAACCATAAAAAAGAGCATAAATGTAATGAGGTTTACCCCTATCAAAATAGGTATGGCATACAAAATACGTTTAATGATATACCCTAACATCAAGACTCCTCTCTGATCACAGAGGCCTGCCTGTTCTGATACACTTTATGTAGTAGATAGCCACTAAGCAATAGCAGGAAAACAAAAAGGATTAGAGGCAAAATAACCGGCTGATTCCACTCTTTTTGTTTCTTAACTCTCAGTTTGGCATCAATACGTTTATATTTGAGTGTATTGTTTGCCATAGCATTAGGAAGTACGTTTTTGAACCAGGAATGAGAGAGTGCAAGAGATTTTGGATGAAACCCCCAAACCCAAGGTGCATCTTCTCTGACAATGTTCAGCATCTTTTGTATCTTTTCGTTTCGCTGAGGTGAATTTTTCATCGTTTTGATTTCATTAAAAAGCCTGTCAAACTCAGGATTTTTATAGTTCGATGAGTTAATACCGGCACCATTGGTAGTAACCACAGCATTACCTCCATAAAGCAAAAAAAGGAAATTTTCAGGGTCAGGATAGTCTGCATTCCACCCCCAAGAGAAAATTTGTACTTTGCCTTTCCTGACTTTATCTTGAAAACGATTATAGTCGGTGGAACGAATAACCAGTTGTATCCCCAATTTGGCAAACTGTTTACGTCTCCAGTCCATCAATGCACGATCATCAGGTCCTGTAGCCGTAGCATCATAATAGAGCTTCAACTGCTTGCCTGTTTTAGAGGAGATACCGTTAGGGTAGCCTGCCTCAGCCAAAAGTTTTTTTGCAACATCAATTGATTTTCGTACACGTTTGCCATTTTTCCACTCATACACTATAGTGTCCGTTCCGGCTTTACCCTCTTCATATCCAAATATACCCGGAGGAATAGGGCCTTGTGCCGGTAACCCTCTCTCATTCATAAAAATAGAAATATACTCTTCCTGATTTTGGGCAATACTGATAGCTTGACGAAGTTTTTTAGCAGCTACAGAATAACCGCCAACTACAGGGTCCACCATATTAAATGCCATATAAAAAATAGAAGGCTGTACCGAGCCTTTGAGTTGTATACTTTTTTCTTGCATCTCTTCACTTAAACCCATATTACCATTTGAAGCAATCTGTACAGCTTGATCAAAAGCCTCAGAAGAGATACCCGAAGCATCATAATACCCCTGTAGAAATTTATTCCATAAAGGGATACTCTCTTTTTCCAGACTATAGACCACCTCTTTAATAAAGGGAAGTTTTAGCCCGGCATCTACCAAAAGATCTTCAGGCGTATTGCTACGCTTTGCTTCTTCTTCATTTAAAAGAGGATAAAACTCCTTATGATAGTGAGGATTTACTTTCAAAATCATCTCTCTATGTGGATTGTTCTTAGCCAAATAATAAGCCCCTGTTCCTACGGGGAACCAGTTAAGTGTCAAGTTTTTCTCAATGAGTCCCTTTTGATGATAAAATTGATCTGCTTCCCAAGGTACAGGCGCAAAAAAGTACATACTGAGCCAATAGATAAATTGAGGATACTTGCCTTTTATCTTAATGACCAAAGTGTGTCTGTCTATTACACGTACACCCAAAAGAGCATACTTCCGAAGATCCAGCCATTCACCTTTTTGTTTTTTACTTTTGGCAACAGCAGAAATCTCTTTTGAAAAGCTCTCCAACCCTACGATGTATTGGGACATAGTATCTAAAATAGGTGAGTGGTTTTCACGTACAGCCATTCTTTTTATCGCATACAGGTAATCTTCTGCTCTTAAATGGCGTGTAGCTGTTTTTTCAAAGTCATCCAAACTCTCAATCTTCTCTAATGCTTTCTGCGTTAGGAAGGCATAGACAAGCTTACCCTTTTCGTCTTTTACAAAAGCAGGATGGTCTTGGTATTTTATATCCTTCCGTAGCTCTAAACGATACTCAGAGAACGCCACAGATGCTGCATTCTCTTCTACTTGGGAACCATTACTGTCCAGATAACGTATTGTTGGCATTTTACTAAGCGTCAAAGCTTCTAAGACATAAGGTCTTTGAAGATAATTGTATTGCAACGGAGGCTCATAGATCTGACCAATGATCGCCCACTCATTCGCATTGTACGAGAGTACAGGATCCAATCGTTTAGGAGGTGTAGAGAAACCTGCAAAGAGTGTTTCACTCTGTATCTTCTCTTCGGAGTAAGGGCTATTCCATACACCAGCCATGGAGAAAACAGTGATAGATAACCATAACAGTACTTTCACTCTCCATTTATGCATATTTCGTAATCCCTTTCCCTAAAATAATTTTAGATTTTAACATAATTACTGTTAGTATAAGCGCGTTAACTCACACAAAAATACTCCTAATTTTATCAATTTTATTGATTGGATTAATTTTCTTCTATGGTAATAATGAAATATGTGACGATAAAAATAAAAACTAAACCAATGAATTGCTTTAATTAATAATCAAAAGATACGGTTTAATATAAAATTAAATAATCTTGAACTACAATGAAAGGGAACAACAAATAAAATTAAGAAGGAATGCTATGGCACGTTTAGTAGTTATGGGTGGTGGAGTTTCAGGACACACTGCCGCGACATTCGCAAAAGATTGGCTTGGGGATGAGCATGAAGTAGTAGTGGTTACACCAAATTCACAATGGAACTGGATTCCATCCAACATCTGGGTAGGTGTTGGTCAAATGACAAAAGATGATGTGGTTTTTCCACTCGCACCTGTTTACGAGAAAGCAGGAATTGATTATAGACAGGCAAAAGCTGTTTCTCTACACCCAAATGGTGGAGAAAATGGAGATGATGCATTTATTACCATTGAATATACAGGGCAAAACAAAGAGGGACAGACTGAAGAACTTACTTATGATTACCTCATTAATGCCACAGGACCAAAACTTAATTTTGGAGCAACTCCAGGGTTGGATGAAGGACATACTGTCTCTGTTTGTACTGCAGACCATGCTGTACATGCAAGCCTTGAGTTACAGCAGATCTTTGAAAAAGCAAAAACAGAAAAACAGAAAATTCTTATAGGTACAGGTCATGGTATGTGTACGTGTCAAGGTGCAGCTTTTGAATACATTTTTAACATTGAGCATGAAGCAAACAAAGCTGGCGTAAGAGATAACCTTGAGATCAAATGGATCTCTAACGAATCATTCCTTGGGGACTTCGGTATTGGTGGGCTACACATGAAACGTGGTGGTTATGCTGCTTCATCAAGACTTTTTGCTGAATCACTCTACTCTGAGAGAGGTATTCCTTGGATCATCGGTGCGCATGTTTCTAAAGTTGAAGAAGGAAAAGCACACTACGAACTGCTTGATGGTTCTACAGGTGTTGAAGAGTTTGACTTTGCTATGCTCATTCCTCCATTTGCGGGTGTCGGACTTAAAGCATATGACAAAGACGGATCAGATATTACCGATACTATCTTTGCACCAAACGGCTTCATGAAAGTAGATGCAAAATACGATGCAGGTGCATATGAAAACTGGAAAGCTTCTGACTGGCCAAAAACTTATCAGAACCCAACATACAGCAATATGTTTGCCTGTGGTATTGCCTTTGCACCACCACACTTGATCTCTAAACCTATGTCTTCAGTTAACGGTACACCAATCAACCCAACACCACCTAGAACAGGTATGCCTTCAGGTATCATCGGTAAAGCAGTTGCACACTCTGTATGCGATATGATCAAAGAGGGTGAAAATGCACACTTGCATGAAGCTTCTATGGCTGAGATGGGTGCTGCATGTGTTGCATCTGCAGGTAAAGGTCTTACAGATGGTACAGCAGCAGCATTGACTGTCTATCCAGTTGTTCCTGACTTTGAAAAGTATCCTGGCCTTGGACGTGACTTAGACTATACATTTGGAGAGATCGGACTTGCAGGTCACTGGATCAAACATATCCTTCACCACATGTTCATCTACAAAGCGAAACTTAAGCCAGGCTGGACGTTAATTCCTGAATAGGAAAGAACATCCCTTAGATAGGGTTTTTACCTTATCTTGAAAACAATAAAAAATAACTAGAGGAGATCTTATGAAACAAATTGAAGAAACAGTAAAACCTTATGATCAAAACTTTACCACCATGGTACCAACCGGATTTGTAAAGTTTTTTAGAACATGCCTTATTTGGCAAGCGATAAGATTTGTACTTATCAATATTAAAATGATTATTGTGGTTCAAAAGAGTCACTAAAACTTCAGCAGATACCATTGATCGGTATCTGCATCTCTACAATACAAATCTTTATAAAAATTCATAACCTTAATTATTAACTTTTATAAGCATTTATAGGAGATTTATTTATGGTACAAAAATTAGTAATCTATCCTGATGACAGAATGAACTGTACATCTACCGATGTGAGATCATTTAACCAGACTTTGTGGGATGTTATAGACGATATGGCAGATACAATGAGAGGAAATGATCTAGATGCAATGGCTGCTATGCAGATAGCCTACCCTTACAATATCATTCTTATTAAACAAGAAGATGACTTTCAGGAGTATATCAACCCCCGTATCATCAAAAATGAAAACCTTTTTGACTCAGAAGAGAGCAGTATATACTTTCCAGAAGTTACTGTCACCATACCCCGTTATGAAAAGATAAAGCTGGTCTATGAAGACCGTAACGGAGAGATTCATTATAAAGATATAGAAGATAAAAAACTGGCTGCTACTCTGCAAAGAAAAATTGATATTACCTTTGGTGGAAATATCCTTGATAAAGTCGATAAAAATACCAGAGAGAAGATCTTTGAAGCACTTGCAGGAAAAGGACTCATGCCTCAAACAGACGATGTCTGCCCTACTTTCTCAAATAAAGACTACTTTGTCTCTTTTACAGACAAACTGCTTATACTCATGGGGATTACACTGCTTACACCACTGTTCAACTTTGAAAAAAGCACCATTGAAAATATTTATACTTTCGACAAAATCGCTTTTCCGCTCATAGTACTACTGATGATTGCTTTCTTCTTTTATGCACAGTATGAAGCTAAAAAGTATAGTCAGTGTTCTTCCTGTCAAATTGGTAATAATATAGGTGTCATTGTTAAAAGATCAGTAGCAGCTTTTGCATTTGCTATAGGTGCATACTTTTTAGTCAACCCGTACTAAGACCTCAACCGGCTTGATAATCGTAATATAATAAAAAGTGTAAATGAATGTTTTAAAAGGAAAGTTTCCCACAAAGAGTGTGGGAAAAGAAGAAATCGATAAAAGTATCGATTATCTTTTTGAGAACTGTGGAGATCTTCTCGCTTTTTTCTTACCTGGCTTCTTACGCTCAACGACTCTAGAGTCACGAGTAAGAAGACCCATTGGCTTAAGGATTGCTCTGAAAGATGGTTCAAACTCAACCAACGCTTTAGTGATACCATGCTTCAATGCATCTGCCTGTGCAGAGTAACCACCACCAAGAGTTGTTGCTTTTACATTCATAGACTCAAGTTGCTTAGTAGCTTCCAATGGAAGTCTTACTTTCATCTTAAGTGTTTCGTGTCCACCTAACCACTGGTCAAGAGTTTTACCGTTGATTAGCATTTCACCATTACCTGGAGTCAACCAAACTTTAGCGATAGCCGCTTTTCTTTTTCCTGTTGCATAAATAGTTGCCATGATTACGCTTCCTTATTGATTTGTGCAGTATGTGGGTGCTCAGAACCAACATATACTTTTAGTTTTTTAAGCATTGCTCTACCAAGAGTAGTCTTTGGAAGCATACCTCTAACAGCAAGTCTGTAAAGTTTTTCAGTGTGATTGTCTAACATATCACCTAGTTTTTTACTTTTAGTTGATCCAAAGTATCCAGAGTGAGTGAAATACTCTTTATCTTCTAGTTTAACACCTGAGAATTTTGCTTTTTCAGCATTGATGATCACTACGTAATCACCACAGTCTACGTTTGGTGTAAATGATGGCTTGTGTTTACCTCTAAGAAGTGTTGCTACTTCAGTTAAGATACGACCAAAAGTTTTACCTTCAGCATCGATCAGAACCCAGTCACGTGTAACTTCAGCAGGTTTTAGTACCTTAGTCATTTTCATGAATTATCCTTAATATTTATAAGCTTTCGCTTTTAGTGGAGGAATAATACCCACTTAAGCTTAAAATTTATTTAAATTAAGTTTAATTTAAGATTTGTATAGATATTTCATCTTCTAAAAGGTAAATAATGGTTGCAGATGTAGGTTTCTTAGTGATCTTTTCAATCGCTTTACTATAAAAGGAGACCTGTTTTTTATGTTTCAAAGCATATTTTTTAGAACTTTTATAGTCTATAACCAAATTATACGCCTCATACTCCAAAAGCAGATCTATCTGCTTTAGCTCTCCTTCAAAAGAGAGTGATTGCTCTTTTCGAACTTTAGCACCCACTAAAAGTGCTTGAAATTCACTATGCAAGACCAAGGCATGTACCCGTTTAGCTATCTCCTCCATACTTTGCCCAGAGAGTTGTTGTCCGTACCTGTTTTGCAGAGCAGTCATAGCTATGTTTACATTTACCTCATCAAATCCACCTAACATCTCTAAGGCATAGTGCAGTGCTGTACCAAAAAGTATGGCTTCATAGTCCTTCTCTTCTTCGTCTTCTACTTCAGGGGTTTCTTGTGTACCGTAGTTTGTTATAGTAACCTTGCCTTCGACAGGCTCAGGCACCATATTACGCTCTGTTGGCTGAGCCTGTCGAAGCCCACCCACAGACATCACTTCCATTCCCAGTGCATCAAACAGAGAGTCTTTAGGCTTTCGTATGACTATCATCCCCTCAACAGCTCTAGTCAATGCCACATACAACACATTCATACTGTCTTTGGCAGAGGATACCTTACGCTCTTCCATGATTTGAGCATACATTGCATCAAAATTTTCTCTGCCTTTGGTACGGTAGAGTATCTTGTCTATATGTAAACGCTCATCATAGTGGTAAAGCAGTGCTGATTTATCACTGTTTTTTCTTGTAAGCTTATCTAGGAGTATCACATACTCAAACTCCAACCCTTTAGAGCCATGAATGGTCATGATCTTTGCACCATGTACCGTGTTGGATGCCACGGCGATACTAGAGCTCTGAAACTCCTCTACAAAACCAGGTATGTCCGAGAAGTTTGAGGCGAACTCTAGGAGCTTCAGTACATTTAAGTCATTATCAAAATACCCGAACTCTCGTACGAGTTTGTCTACTACTTGTAGTGGTGACAAAAACACAGAAAACCATGAGACATCTACCTCATCCAGTGATTTTCCTACATTCAAAAGCATCGCCTGAGCGTCTATCTTCTCTCCAAAGAACAAATACTCTGTCATGGCTACCAATGCTGCAATACGAGGTATATTTTTCAAAGATGAAGAGGTTTTTAAAAGTACTTCTATGCCTTCATGTTGACATGCTTCTTGCAGTGTTTGTCCATCTTTGTTGGTACTTACAAGAAATGCTATATCATCTATGTTCACACCCAACTCTAAAAGTCTCTTGGCTTGTTTCACTGCTTCATCTATAAGTTCTTCAGACTCTACGACTTCTACATACCCTTCACTTGCACCTTCAGGGTTTTTTTGGGGTACGTATCCTGTCATATTTGGTTCAAACCATCTATTGACCTGCTCTACCACAGACTTCGAGCTTCGATAATTCGTATCCATAGGAAGTATATCTACACCATACTTCTGGGCAACCTTGTCAAATAGCTCTTCTACTCCTCCACGAAAACGGTACAACGACTGTTTGGTATCACCCACATAAAAAAACGACTTAAACTCACTTTGTCCAAGTCCCGCAAATATCTCGTCTATCATTGGTTGAAGGAGTAAAAACTGCAAGGTAGAGGTGTCTTGAAACTCATCAAGCAGTATGTGTTTAAACTTCGCATCTATCTTAAAGTACAAAAACTCACGGCTGATACTCTCATACAACAACCTATAGGTAAAATACGTCAAGTCATCAAAACTCAATACTCCAGAGCTCTTGGCATTGGTAATGTTAGCATTTTTATAATAGTCATAGATTTTAAAGAGGTTATGCAAGACCACTGCCTCTTTCGCCTCTGCCCATTTGCCCAACTCTATTTTGAGATACGCATATATCCCCTCACTCTCGTCATTGGCTACTTTTTTAAACCAGCTATGCTCCCCCAAAGTCTCTTTTTCAAAAAGTCCTTTGGCAAAAAGCTCTTTTATGCTCTTAGTCTCAAACTGCTTCATACACCGCGGAGCAGCTCCTACATCTGTGAGTGCCTTTATCATCTTTAGACGAAGGTCTTCACACACTTCTTCCTGTTTAGCTAGGACAAGAGTAGATTCTTTTTGCTCAGGCAGTAGAGGGTCTACTTTATAAAAATTTTGCATCAGGTCAAAGATCTTCCCAAAACGTTTGTCTTCTATGTCCATAGCCAGTTTTACAAGGTTAGAAAGTAGTCCATTGGCTTGCACTTCATCTAAAAAGTGTTTCTCCAGTTCATCTGTACCCTGCTCTTTAGTCACAAAGTCAGGCTCTAACCCCAACTCCAAAGAAGCAGAACGTAAAATGCCAGAAAAAAAGCTGTCAAGCGTCACGATGTAAGAACTATGCGAAAGAAACCGAGCCAACACCTCTGGCTGCTTCTTAAACAACTCCTCTCTACTCAACCCTGTCTCTACTAACACAGCCCCTAAAAAGGCTTCATTCTCCCCCAAATTACGCAAAGAGTCCACCACCCGCTGACGCATCTCAGCTGCTGCCTTGTTGGTAAATGTTGCAGCGAGTATACTAGACGGCGACTCACCCATAAAAAGGAGTGATATGTAGCGTACTGAAAGTGCAAAGGTTTTGCCTGAACCTGCAGCGGCTGATAGTGCTAGGTAGGGTTTGAAGCTATTATCAATTTTATTCATTATTTATGTCCACCTTCAATAGCACGATGATTTTTCTTAATATTCTCCAATAGTTCCATACCATATTTACGTAAATATGGATTCCTTTGTTCAAAAAACGAAGAAACATTACGTATCTCCTTATTCTGAAAATATTCCACAATTTTTTCATAAGGATTATGTATCATGACTTCAAAATCAAGAATAGATACAAAAATAATATTATGTTTATATAAACTGTTTCTTGAAGCTTTTAAATCTAAAAAGAATGAATCCATCATAGGAATATGTGTATATACCACAATAATCCCATATTTTTCTTCTGTTGTTAAATAGTTAAAACAAGATTCAATTTGAGATATAGCATCTTTAACCCTTTTTTCCATTTGTCTATCAATATCCTTAATATTACCGTTAAGAAGTATTTCTTCATCTATATGCAATAATTTTGCTTCTATTACAATACTACTATTATCTTTAGTAAGAAAAAATTCTGCTCTTTTTTTCTTTACTGTATCATCAATAATACTATTACAATCATGAAAATAATTATTATGTGCAGAAGTTGTTAATTCTTTTATATATTTTTCAAAGGTATTACCAAAGTTGCGTCTAAATGTTTCTGATTTATTCTGTTCATTCATAATTATAAATATTTTATATGCCAATGCCTCCATTAAAATAAATGAAGAAGGTATAAAATAATAGTCATTTGTTAAATCTATTATTGGATATTGACTAATAAATCGTATTGACTTAATCTTTCTTTTATCTATTCCCAAGTTTTTTAATCCAAGTTTATATGATTTTAATGACTTAGACAAAACCTTCAAAAACAGTTCAATATTTTTTTTACTAATATTTTCATCCCATTCTTTCAGAATTTCTATTATGTCAGTACTTGAAAAAGGAATATGTATATCTCTATGCGAATTAATAACCCAATAAAATATAGCTATTTGATTAGGAGAGAGTCCTACTTTATTTTTTATATTTTCTTCAATGTCACCATATAACTTAATCAATCGTCCAAGACTATTACCAATCGGTGCATAGTTCTTTAGTTGCTCGTACATATATTTTGACATTGCCAAAGATGAAGAATAATTTAATTCTTCCGAAAAATTAGTTTTATCTATATCTTCACTATTTATATATAATCTTATAAATTCATAATAGTCCTCTACACTCGGTAAATCATTCATATTAACTTTGAGATTTTTATCATCTCCTATCCGTATTGATAAATCAACAATAATTGGGTACCAATTAGAATTTTGCAACATAAACAAATGAACATCATTTTTAGTCATATTTTTAATTTCTTCTTTAGACTTACTGTCTAATATTTTAATAAATAATAACCATTGAAAAGTTGTAAACTTTTTTATATGTGTGACCAGTGCATTATTACTCACAAATACTCCCCTCTCCCACACATCAAAGTAAATTCACAATATTTGCATTTTTGTAAGTCTTCCGTTTTTTCTGCCACAAAGCTTTTAGTTTGTTTCAGTGCTACTATGATTTCTGCTAAACGTTCATTTTTCTCATCAAGAGCCGTTATCTCTTCTATGTCTCCATTTTCAAAAAGTTTAACAAAGGCTAAGTTTATGTTTTGATACTTCTCTTTTAACATTTGATGGTAGATGCTCATTTGTAAGTCATTGAGACTTTCTAAGTTTCTCGTCTTCTGAGCCTCCTTAGTGCTTCCACTTTTGTAGTCTAGCACCAAAGTATGTGTAGCATTTTGGTCTATACGGTCTATGCGCCCTTTGAACTTTAGTCCGCCTATGTTTCCTTGAAACTCTTTTTCTCGTTCTACTACTTTCCACTGGGCTTTAAAATGTGCTATCTGACTTTCTACAAAACCTTTTAATTTACTTTTCCATAAAAGTTTTTTATAGGCTGTCTGTGAGTCGTCAAGGGGAAGTAACTTATCTAGTAAGATGTCTATATTTTTTTGCATCTCTTCTTTACTGGCAAAGCTATCTTTTTCTCTATGCAGATGGTCTAAAAGACTATGTAAAAATGCACCTTCATTAAGTTCATCCTCTAGTTTAGCTTGTAGTTTTTGAATGTACCTATAGTAATATTTCCGTTTACAGTCTAAAAAAGTCTTCAAGCGTGAAGCTGACCATGTAATGCTACTTGCATCAAAGTGCTCTACCACAGGGTCATCTTGCATCTTTATCTGTGAGGGCTGACTATAAAGTAGGTCAAACTGTGCTTGTGTCTGCTCTGCTTTTTCTAAGCCTAATTCGTATAGAAACTTAGAGGGTAGCTTATTGTCTGAACTGCTATAGAGTATCACTGCCTTGTCTGCAAGTTCCAGTAAACGTTTATAGTACTGCTTTTGTAAAGCTTCTCTGTCATTTTTAGTAGGGAGGTTGGCAAAGGCACGTACTTGTGAGTTTAAAAACTGGTCTTTACTAGATGTTGCAGGGACAACCCCTTCGTTAAAGTCTACGATGACCACGCCTTTAAATCTTATACCTCTGGTCTCCAGTACACCCATCACGGTGATTTTCCCACCTCGTACATCATCCATAGTCACTTTACTGAGTGACTTT
Organism: Sulfurovum sp.; assembly: GCA_027081115.1. GTDB lineage: Bacteria > Campylobacterota > Campylobacteria > Campylobacterales > Sulfurovaceae > Sulfurovum. The sequence continues at coordinate 14,298 of JALWLD010000121.1, read as the reverse complement.
AACCATAAAAAGAGCCACTCTGTCGTGGGTAATGATTGGGCTTCGAGCACCTTAGTAAAGTGTACATACTTCTCTTGTACCCTCTCGTTAAACTTCTCTTTCTTACTATGGTCTATCGTTTCAGCATCAATCAGTGGGCTATCATGCAAACCCAAACCATGTATGAGACTAAAGAAGTCTGCTATATTGATTTTCTTTGTACTATGTAGTGCATCTAATGCCTCTATGTTGAAACCATAACGCTCTAGTAACTTCTTAGACTCATCATCTCTACTCTGCCAATACCTATAAAGTGCTTCTAAAGATTTATACACACGACCATTACTATAGTCATACCCCATGGCAAAGTTCAAGTTATTGTGTGTATCAAAAAGTGTAAAGTGCTCTTTAAAACTCTCATCAGGTAAGATGAGGACTATCTCTTCTGGGTCTATGCCTGAGCGTACCATCTGCTCTATGTGTGTAAAGGCAAGGGCTATCTGCTCTTGGCGTTCCTCTACGGCGTAGACTTTTGCTTCTGTTTTTTGCGTATTTGACGCGTGGCTTAGTACCTTTTTTTCACTGAGTGAAAAGTGGCAGTGGCTATGGTTGGGTAGTTTCACACCCATCGCTTCAAAACGCTCTTGCATTTTGTAGTTAAAGTTGCTGGTAGTGTAGTGAATGCTTAGTGGTACAAGTGTGGCTATGCATTCTAACAGTCCCAACTCAAAGTGGCTCAGGTACCCTTCTAAGTGTATCTCTATACTTTCATAACTTTTAACAAAGCCTTCATTGACTTCGAAACTGCGTGGGATGAATGCTTTGTCTATAAGCCCTTTACCTTCAAGTAGTGTCCCATAGTTATGTAACAGACGTTCGAGTATCTCAAGGTGTGTACCAAACTCTGCATAGGCATCTGCTTGGGCAAGTGTATTAAAGTCTACCCCCTCACCCGAAAGCTCTTCAAAAAACTTAAACAGGGCATCACTCTTGGTAAAAAAACGCACCAAAGAGAGGTCTAGTTTTAAGTCTTCAAAAGCATGGAACGAGGCTGCCTCACGTAAAAGAAGTATGCGTTGTAAAGGGTCTATTTGGATTTTGTTTTTTAGAAGCATGGCTCGCTGTTCAAACTCATCCATACGCATAAGTGTGGGCAGGAAACCCTCTTGGGTTTTCAATGTTTCAGAGACAGTTCGCAGAGCTCTTGATGTAGGATAAATATGGAGTTCATTTGTCATAAAGAGAGTATATCATAGAAGCGATACTAAAAAGAAAAAACTATCAAATTTTTCATTAAGTCAATTATCCTATAATGCAGGCAATTAAAGTAAGGATACACATGTTCAAACAAATTGCATTATGGACCCTTGGTACATTTATTGTACTGCAGGCTATTCAGATAGATATACCTGAGACTCCAAAGGTTATTGATCCAAAAAATGAGCTACAAGCACCAAAAGAGATACAGGCACTTCTTAAAACCTCATGCTATGACTGCCACTCTTACCAAACAGAAATGCCTTGGTACGGTAATATCTTTCCTATGTCACTTGAAGTAAGAAGTCATATAAAAAATGGTAGACAAGCTGCAAATTTTGAAGCCTGGGGAGAGTATGATGAAGAGAAGAAACAAAAGATCTACAAAGGTATTGCAAAGACCATCAACTTTAGAATGCCGATTCCCATGTACTTGAAAGTACATGAAGAGGCAAAGCTTAGCCAGAAGCAACGCAATGCCATTAAAAAATGGGCAAAAAGTTATATAACAGAGGAAGAGAGATAACTCTCCCTCAAGAAGTACTTATTCTGGACTTAGATATGCAGGTATTTCCGAGTACCCTATTGCATCACCTATTTTTGCTCTAAATTGTAAAATATATCTTCCCGGTTTTGTTATAGAGACATTTGACACGTTAAAAGCATCATTAACAACAGGTATATCTACAATGACAATATCATCTTTTACCGTATGTGGTCTAGTCAGTACAAAAGTCACATTTATATCAGATATGGACACGTTGTTGTTATTGATAACACGATACGAGAAACTGTTCTTTCCTTGAGTTAAAACAACAGATTTTTCGGTTTTGGCTCTTTTGGCATTTTCTATCTCTTGTTCAGCCATTTTTACATTCAAGAGTTCTATCTTGTAGTTTTTATCAAACAAAGCTTTTCGCTCTATGATCTCATTGATATTCATATCTGCCTGCTGATACTTCATCATATATTCATTTGACTCTTGTACAGGTACTGAAGAGGCAGACTTTACTGTCCAGTAACTTAATGTAATACCAAGCAACAAGAAACCCAGTATCATATGGGGCCAATATGTTTTCTCTTTATTTTTCTTTGCCATTTTTTATCCTCATATATAGTGGTCGGAATATAAACATCCAAAATACCAGCGCAGCACCGATCAAAACAATAGCTTTCAAAATACCAATGATCAATCTTGTCTCATTTGGCAGTGTTGTAGTCATCTTCACATGTCTCGATGCAGCTATCTGATCAACCATTTCGGAAAACCCTTGTACCACGCCAATATTGTATTTGTCTTCTTTACTGTTCTTGTCTTTTGCTGCAATGACATCAATGGTAGCGTCTTCGACATCACCTTTATCATATAGCTCTGACAATATTTTCTCTGAAGGGATTATAGCCACTCTGCCTTTGGCTTTCGACTTGAGTGTTACCACAGCATTGGGTGCAAATATTAACATTACATAGGGCTTGCTCATGTTTTCTTCATAACTTTTACTGTATTGAACCAAATTAAATCCCTCTGGGAAATTTTCATTGGTTGCAACTACATAACCACTAATACCTGTTTTAGAAAGCAGTTCATCTGCCATAGTATCTATAAGCTTTGCAGCTTCAGGTTTTAAAATGTCATCTTTGAGAATATGTGTTGCGTTAAGTAGAAGAGGAAGTAACAAAGCAAGCAAGGCGAACCTTACTTGAACTTTGAACATGCATTTATCCTATAAAAAGGTGGTTTGGAGTTAAGACTGCCCATGCAGTATAGATCGCACTAATAACCATACCCCAACCAAGTACTTTATCCATAATTGTAATCATCATTTATCCTTTAAGAATTACTTAGCATCTTTGAATGCAAAGTCTGCATTCGCTGTACTGTTCATTTTCACATTATCCAAATTACTAGTGATCGGTGTTGGATCATAGTAATTAGTCGCTGATTTTTGCTGTACACCAAGACCCCAGATAGTTAAAACTACAAGGATCGAAAGAAGAAGTACTGTTGCAATCAACATACCCGTTACACCATTGAGCCCAAAAACAGCTCTGTTTGTATTTTCAGTTCCTGCCATCTTAGTTTCCTTTCAATGTTTGAATATACGCTGAAAGCGCTTTTACCTGTACCGGTGTCATTCTATCATTAAATGCTGGCATTGTACCGATAGAACCTTTTTTACCATTCTTCACAACATTGGTAACAAGAGTATCATCGTAAGCAGCTAAATTAGGTGCCATTCCCGCCATACCTTTACCATCTGGTCCATGACAAGATGCACATGCTGCAAATGAAGCAGGTTGTTCACCCTTCATTCCGCCAGCGATATATTTTGCAATATCTTTTGCATCTTGACCAGTCGCCATCATTGGAGGCATCGCACCCATTGGGTAACCCAACTGGTTTGAACCTTTTTCAATCACATTAAGTACCTGTGCTTCACTCATTCTTGATGTAAAGTCATGTGCTTTTCCTGAAAGACCATCACCTGTAGTACCGTGACATGGTGCACACTGTACCAAGAAGATAGATTCACCCATCTCTTTTAGTGTTTCAGCGTCAGCATTTTTATGTAGCTCTTCAAACTTAGTATTGTAAGCCTTAACCTCTTCATTCCACTCACCAATCTGGCTGTAACCATTTACCGGATAACCGATAGTCCAGTACCATGCTGCCCAGATCAATGTACCTAAAAATGAGAATGCCCATCCTGAAGGAAGTTCATTTTTATACTCACCAATTCCATCCCAGTTCTCTTCAGCAAGCTCTCCACCCGCTGTATCCGTTTTCATCTGGTTGATGTATTTGATTGATACACCTACTGATAGTACTGCAATTGCTACAGCACCAATCATTGTAATCAAGTTGATAGGATCGCTCAAGTCAATGTTCATCGATTTAACTACATAGATCGTAGCACCGATAAGCACTGCTGCAAAGAGAAGTCCTTTTACCATTAATGCGTTCATTTATTTCGCTCCTTTTTTTCACTTTCTGTAGAAGAACTATCGTTTATAGGTGTGCTGTCGATTTCATCATCTAAAGCAATATTACCTAATTTCTCATAGTCCTTTTCACCCTTTTTTTCACTTCTGTAAAGGTACACAATATACCCATACAACATTACCACTAAAAAAATGGTCATAAAGAAAGAGGCATAGCCCTGTAATTCTCTAATGTCCATTTTACGTCACTACTTCAATCTGTTAAGGTATGCGATTAGTGCTACAATTTCAGGGATATTCCCTGCTGCAACTGCATCTTTAACATCTTTGTTTTTCATATCAGCAGCGATCTTTGCAGCTTCAGCCAACACAGTCGGCTTATATGCTTCCCATGCTTCTTGACCTGCTTTAATCTCATCCCCATATGGTGTATTGAACACATTTTTAACAGTAACTGCTTCAGCATATGCTGTTTCAATATCTGCTACGTTTGTAAAGTGGTGCTTATATGCCGGCATGATCGAACCAGGTACAACTGATGTAGGTTCCCACATGTGATTCTCGTGCCAGTCAGTCGTTCTATAGTTACCTACACGGTGAAGGTCTGGACCTGTTCTTTTTGAACCCCATAAGAATGGTCTATCATATGCATACTCACCAGAAAGTGAATACTGACCATATCTGTCAGTCTCCGCTTTAAATGGACGAATCAATTGTGAGTGACATGCAATACACTGATCTTTTTTATAAACTTCTTTACCTGCAAGTTCAAGTACAGTATAAGGCTTAAGCCCTACAACCGGTCTTGATGCTTCTGCAAAGTTAGGCAGGATCTCAATAAGACCTGCAAACGCGATAACTAAAAATACTCCTACTGCAAAGAAGAATGGATTTTTTTCTAACCAATGAAACATAACCTACCTCCTTATGCCATAGGTGATCTAAACTGTGGTTCTTCTGTTAATTCTCTAGAAGAAGTCATAGTTTTATACATATTGTAAGCGAACATCAAGAAACCGATTAGGTACATTACACCTGAAAGTGCTCTGATCGCATAGTAAGGGTGAAGTACAGTTACTGTATCGATGAATGAATACATCAAGTTACCATATTCATCAACTGCTCTCCACATCATACCCTGTGTGATTCCTGCGATCCACATAGAAGTAAAGTAAAGAACAACTGCTGTTGTCTGTAGCCAGAATTGAGCTTCCATAAGTTTCTTAGAGTAAATTTCTCTTTTAAACATACGTGGAGCCATGTGGAACAATGCCGCCATGATCATAAATACAACCCAACCAAGTACACCATCGTGAACGTGTCCAGGGATCCAGTCTGTAAAGTGCGCAATTGCATTTACTGATTTGATCGCTTGAATTGGTCCTTCAAGAGTAGAAAGCATGTAGAATGTAGATGCTAGTACCATAAATTTGATCAATGGGTTTTCAGTTAACTGGTTCCACTCACCTTTCATAGTAAGGAGCATGTTGATCGCTGAACCCCAAGATGGGAGAATAAGTACTACCGAGAATACTGATCCCATTGTCTGCATCCAGTCTGGAACAGTTGACCATAGAAGGTGGTGTGAACCAGCCCAAAGGTAAACGAACATGAGTCCCCAGAAAGAAAGAAGTGACAATTTATATGAATAAACTGCTTGACCTGATTCTTTTGGAAGGAAGTAATATACCATAGCAACGATAGGTACAGTGAATCCAAATGCAACCGCATTGTGACCATACCACCATTGTACAAGTGCATCATTTGTTCCAGAGTACATAGACACTGAGTGAAGGATAGAACCAACACCACCAACAAAATATGTAGGAACAGACATGTTGTTGAAAAGGTAAAGCATAGCTATACCAAGGAAACATGCAATGTAGTACCACATAGAAATATATAATGCTTTTTCTCTTCTGATACCGATAAGACCAAACATTGCTACACCCCAAAGTACCCAGACAATAACGATAACGATATCTATTGGCCACTCAAACTGTGCGTATTCTTTTGATTGCGTATACCCTAGTAAAAGCGTGATAACTGCGATAAGTGCTCCTACAAAATAGAGCCAGAAGTGTAATTTACCAATAAACATGATAAATTTAGATTCTGCCATAGAGACTTTCAGAACTCTCTGTGCGCTATAATAGAAAGTAGCGAAAACCCCACTTAACGTAAATCCAAAAATAACTATGTTTGTGTGTAATGGTCTTAATCTTGAGAAAGTACCATATTCACCTAGTAAGTAGTTCAAATCTGGAAATGCTAGTTGTGCCGCTATAAGCGTACCAATCAACATACCTAAAAATCCAAACAAAATTGTTGTATAAGTAAACAATTTAGCTACGGAATAATCGTATTCTAATGCTGCGTTTGATTGCATGCATACCCCCTTGTATAAAATTCTATGTTGCAATTGTGACAATATTTGACAACATTCATGCTAATTATAGATTTTTTATTCCAATATGAAGCTTAAATTTGGACTTATAAAAGAGATTTGTTAACTGAATGTTAACAAATGTAGTAAAAACATAGCAAATGGCGTGAATACGGGGAGGAAAAGGCATTAACTAGGAGTAAATAACTCCTAATTAATACCTCAAAAAGTACTTTTTATGCCTTTCCTTTGGCACTCTGTATGGAGTGAATATAGGTATAATCTACCTTGATATTCTGCTCTTTGGGTAAATGTTTTGCAAGTCTCTGTACCATACCTTCAAAATCAGGGAAAAGATAGTTTGCCATAGATCCAGGAATAGGATTAATCTCATTAAGTAACACTTCATTATCTACAACAAAAAAGTCACAACGGATGATACTTCCTTTAAAAAGAGGATCATAGAGCTTTTTAAATGCCTCTTGGAGATCTGTTTTTAATTTATCTGTAATATCTGCTGAAAGCACCTGTGAGTCACGTGAAAAGTCCATATATTTTTTCTCAAAATCAAGGAATTCCTCTTTTTGTGGCTCTTCAACAATAGAAAGTTCCCAACTGTCGGTATAGGTTCCTGCCTGGTTGAATTCTTTGACACCTTCAATAAAAGGCTCTACGATGACATCTGCATCAAATTCAAATGCAACATCTAGCGCATAATCCAGTTCAGAAGGCTCCTTGACAATACTCACCCCAATACTGCTTCCCAAGCGTACAGGCTTGATAATAACTGGGAAATCCATAGAGATCTCTCTACTTCCATTTTTGGTCAAGTGCTCATAGCGTACGGTCTTCACACCTAAACTCTCTGCTAAGAACTTTGTATAGAGTTTATTGTATGAGAGTACTGAGGCTTCTGTTCTTGGTGAAATAAAAGGAATAGAGAAAAACTCCATCATTGAAGATATTTTACCATCTTCACCATCACGTCCATGTATGAGATTTAAGGCAACATCAAAGTCAACTGCTTTTGAACCAAACATACCGTCAGCAAAAAAACCACCCTGTTTGAGTGTCAGCTGTTTCCCTTTTTTATATTCGCCCGAAGAGAAGAGTTTGGAGTTTATTTTATCGGTATCTACCAGATAGAATTCTCTGTTTGCTGAGACAAAAATATAGGTTAATGTACTTTTTTTAAGTACTTTTTTCATGGTAATTGCTGAGACAATACTGATCTCATGTTCAAAACTGGATCCACCAAAGAGGATTGCTACATTCATCTTAACTTCCTTTGTCGTTCAAATTTTCTAAACGCTCAACATCTAAATGTCAAACGCTTTTAAAGCATCTTGGCAAATTCACCAAAGATATAGGCAGACTCATGGGGTCCGGGACTTGCTTCAGGATGGTGTTGTACAGACATTGTTGGAGAGTCATTGTACTTTAAACCTTCAATGGTGTTGTCAAAAAGGTTGACATGTGTCACTGTTGCCACTTCTGTAATGTTGTCAGGAACATTATAGTTGTGATTCTGTGCAGTGATTTCAACCGTACCAGTCATCTCATTTTTAACGGGATGATTCCCTCCATGATGTCCAAACTTCAACTTATATGTATCATACCCATGGGAGATAGAAAGTAACTGATGTCCAAGACAAATACCAAACAATGGTACTTTATGGGCAATCAGTTTTTTGATCTTCTCTTGCTCCTCTTTTAAAATAAGTGGATCGCCAGGCCCATTGGAGAGAAACACACCATCGATCTCTTTAGCGTCAATTTTTGCAATAATATCTTCAGCAGACATAGAGTTAGGCACCACTGTTACTTCCATACCTGCATGAGTCAACTCATTGAGGATATTTCTTTTAATCCCAAAGTCCAAAGCAATGATCTTTTTACTGGTCTCTGGCTTTTCATAGCTAAATGTATCTGTTGAGTAGCGTGCTTCTGTATGTACATACGGCTCTTTTGTACTGACCTGTTCAATATAATTCACCTCTTCAATACGAGGTGCAGCATCAAGTACTTTTTTAAGTGCTTCTTTGTCATGTGTATCGGTAGAAGCAACCATCATCATCGAACCTTCATTTCTTAACATCTTTGTTAAAAAACGTGTATCAATCTCCGCAATACCAAGTACATTCTCTCTTTTTAAGAGTGTTGCCAAAGTCTCTTCACATCTAAAATTTGAAGGACGATCCTGATAGGTACGCACAATAATACCTTTACAGTGAGCACCTTTACTCTCCATATCTTGTATGTTACATCCTACATTACCTATCTCAGGCATAGTAAATGTCACAAACTGACCTGCATACGAAGGATCTGTTACGATCTCCTGATATCCGGTAAGTGAAGTGTTAAAAACGATCTCTCCGACCGAAGTGCCTTCTGCTCCAAAACTCTTAGCCTCTAAAAAAAGACCATTTTCAAAATATAATGATACTTTTTGCATTACAACATTCCTCTTTTTGACAATTCCTCTTGATAAAGTCTCTCATACATAAGTTCATAATCCTGTGTACCAGGAATAATCTCTCTCTCCATATTTTTGATCTTGTCATAGACAAGATCATCAATCTCATCGTAGGCATCTGCAAATGCCTTAAATGATTTGAAGATCACATTTTTCACCTGGTTTTCATTGACCGTGTACTCTGCCAAATAGTTCTCATATAACTCATCTAAGATAAGGTGTGCAAGGTCATTATAACGGTCATCATAATTCATAATAACTCCTGCTTCAGGAGCCATCTTCTTTTTGATCATAAAGAAAAGTTGTCTCTCATCAGCATGTTGAAATTCAATTTCATCATAATTCTCATCAAGGATCTTTTTTACCTGCTCATCCAGGGCATACTCTTTGGCAAGGTTTTCATCAATGATCTTTTTAGCAGCTTCTACCACTGCTTCTTTACCCTTTGGCATCGTGATAAAAGGTGCATTGGCTAAGTCAATCCCTATTTTGGTTGCTACATATCCTGTCTGTTGTGGTTTTAATCTCATTGCTACCCCTTTATTATCTAATTATTGTGTCTTCACGTTCTGGACTTGTGGAGATGATCCCCATTTTTGTCCCGATCATCTCTTCAAGTGCCAAGATGTATGATTTTGCTGTCTCTGGAAGATCTTTAAAATCTCTTACCCCTTCTGTCTTATCCCAACCGGGGAAAGATTTATATACCGGTGTTGCATCTTCAAGGTCGTAAGGTACATAGTTTATCTCTTTACCGTCTACTTCATACGCAACACACACTTTGACTTCATCAAATCCATCAAGAACGTCAAGTTTCATAAGTGCCACTTGGTCTACCCCGTTGACACGTACTGCATGACGCATAGCAACGGCATCAAACCAACCACATCTACGTGGTCGACCTGTAGTTGTACCGAACTCATGTCCATTTTTACGTAGTGTGTCACCCTCATCTCCAAAGTCTTCACTTGGGAAAGGTCCATTTCCTACTCTTGTACAATATGCTTTTGCAATACCTGTTACTTTACCGATATCTTTAGGGTTAATTCCCAAACCTGAACATGCTCCAGCACTCACTGTAGTAGATGATGTGACATATGGGTAGGTACCATGGTCGATGTCTAACATCGTTCCTTGCGCACCTTCAAGAAGTATCTTCTTGTCTGCATCCATAATTTCCCACATCATCTGTGTTGTATCACAAATATGTGCACCCAATACATCTTTGTATCCTTGAAGCTCAGCCAAAAGCTCTGCTTCATTTGGAGCCTCTACACCCATAGCATCAAAGACTGGCTTGTTCATAGCAAAGTATGCTACGATTTTTGCAGTCAATTTTTCAGGGTTGAGAAGCTCACCAAGTCTATGTCCTATACGTGCTATCTTGTCGCCGTATGCAGGCCCGATTCCTTTTCCTGTCGTACCAATGGCTTTGTCGCCTTTCATACGCTCTCTTGCTTGATCGATCTGAGCATGGTATGGAAGCAGTACATGTGCTTTATCTGAAAGGAAAAGTCTTCCTTCCAAGTTGTCAAACTGTACCATCTCTTTGATGAAATCTACAGGAGAAAGTACCACACCATTTCCTACGATGTTCTTAGCAGAGGGATTAAGTACCCCCGATGGGATAAGGTGAAGTGCATACTTCTTATCGCCAATTACAATGGTATGTCCTGCATTGTGTCCACCTGCAAAACGACAGACATAGTCGTGCGTTTGTGCCATATGGTCAACAATTTTCCCTTTACCTTCATCTCCCCATTGGAGACCTACAATTAAATCTGCTTTACTACTCATTAGTTACCCTTATCCATTTTATTCATCACACACTCATCTGTATAGAGTGCAAATCCTGCTGCTTCTACACCATCAATCGTGTAAATCCCGCCCATTGCCAAGAGCGCATTGCCTTCAAACATTCTAAAAGTCAAAGAGTCATAATAACGCATCTTCGCATAGAAAAGTGGAGAGATAACCATGTTGTCATACTTCACTGCTTGTGTTGCCTCTTTTATCTTTTCAAGTTCTGCTTTAATGTCACTTGGAAATGCAGACAAATCATCTAAATCAGAAACTGCATTGATTCTGACAAGTTGTTCAATCCACGGTAAATCTATTGCCATGATTTGTTCAATATGCATAGACTTCAACACATCAAGGGAAACCCCATACTTTTCATTGAGTAGATGAGGAATGCGAATATTTGCTATTTGCATCACTGGTTTTGCATCCATCTCTGCTAAAAGCATTACTGCTGTTTTAGCTACTTCCTCAAAACTTCCATCAATCACTTCAGCACCGATTTGGTACTGCTCTTTAGTAGGGAAAGTCACTGTGGGTTGAATGTAAAACCACTTTTTAGACTCTGTACTTCGCCCTAGTCTTTTCGTCACGATACGTACTACATCTGCTGTTGAGTCTGCACGAAGCGTTACTTCATGGTTTTGCTCATCATTGAGTTTAAGTAGTGGTTTTTTGTCATCAAAACTTTCATGTTGGTGGTATGAAAAGAGTGGTGTGACTATCTCTTCAAACCCAAGGTTATCTAGTAGTTCTGCTGAGACAAATTCCATCTCTCTTTTTATCTTTGCAGACTCACCAAAGTAAAGTTTAGACCCCGAAGGGATTTCATGTTCGTAAACCATTATTTCTCTTCTTTCTTTAACACAGATTTAAAATACTCTTCGTGAAATACGCGTGATGCTGTTCCGTCAAAATCTCTACGACCAAGTTTTGCCAATGCCAACTCTACAGCATTGACCACAGCAACCATTTCATACGGCTCAATAAGGCCCATATGGTTGATACGGAAGATCTTCCCTTTAAGATGATCTTGCCCACCTGCTACATTGACACCAAACTCAGTTTTAAGCAAATCTCTGATCTCTTTTGCATTCTCATCATCAATAGTCGTCATTGAACGGGCAGGTGTTTGAGGGTACGAGTGTAATCCAAGTGCTTCTAGTGCAAAACGTGTGGCTTTGGCACGACGTGCTGTATCGCAGTACAATTTACCAATACCGCCATTTGCCTCAATCTCTTGGAGAATAGCTCTAAGCCCAATGATAAGTGTCGTAGCCGCTGTATAGGCTGTTGTATTCTGTTTCTGTTTTTTGATCTCTGATGCAAGGTTCAGGTAATACCCTTTTCCCTCACCGATCTTTTCAATGGCTGCATTGCTCAAACCAAGCAGTGCAAGGCCTGGTGGTAACATCAACGCTTTTTGGCTTCCTGCCAATACACAGTCAATATTCTCTACCTTGATACGCTCTACCCCAATGGCCGTAATCCCGTCTGCAATGATCATGATCTCAGAGTTGATCGCTTTTACCGCTTGGGCAATCTCTTCAACCGGATGACGAAGTCCACCGGCAGACTCAGAGATCTGAATAGCAATTGCATCGATCGAAGGATTGGCCTTTACTGCTTCAACAACTTCTTCAACTGTAGCAGGTGTATCCCACTCATGTTTGATCTCAACATTCTTAAGACCATGTGCCAAAGCAATTTTTCCAAAACGCTCACCAAATTTTCCAGAGTTTACTGAAAGCAATGTGTCATGACATAGGTTCGTCACAGCAGCTTCCATAGCCCCTGTTCCTGTTGAAGCCAGCATAATCACTTCATCTGTAGCAAAAAGTTTAAAAAGCAGTTCTCTTGTCTCTTTGAAAATCGCTTCAAACTCTGGTGTTCTGTGGTGAAGTGTCGGTGTAGCCATTGCCAAACGTACAGACTCGGGTACTGGCGTAGGTCCTGGTGTAAAAAGTAACATAAAAATCCTCGCAATCGCCATCATGACGACGGCGTAATTGGTGGGATTATAGCTAAAAGTAGGTTAGGATTTGGTTATTTATAATGGTAACGATAGGAGAGTACAGTTATAGCGTCATCATAGGCTTTATGAATAAATCTATGTTCATCATTAATTCTGCGTAACAAAAGCCCACTAAATTCAAATTTTAAAAGTTCTAGTTTTCTTTCTATTAAAAACTTATGTATCAAAAAGGCTCATTCTAAGTTCAAGATCTTTTAGAGGTATCTCCAGTGTAGCAAGTATCATAATTACTCTTGGTACATAATTCGTAAAATAAATTTCTAAGATTTCATTATTAAAAGTAAAATCTATATTGTCATACATTAAATCTTCTATATAATCCTGTAGAGCATCTTTTTGTTCTTCATCACCATGTATGCTTAATTGTTCATAAATAAACTCATGTAATTCATTATACTGTACTAGATCATCAAGTTGTAATATCCTATCTGGAGAAAAAGTAAAATTCAGTGTTGAAATACTAGTATTTGGATGTGCACCACCCAAATAAGAATCGTAAATTATAGATAAACTCATGAATTTCTCATTTAGTTGGTCTATATTGAACCAAATATTTAAATAAAAATTCTCACAGTTTTCATTTACAAATTCATCATCAATTTCAATCATCCAACTTCTAATATCACTAATTTTTTCTAAAACCTTTTGCTGAATGAATGTATTTATAAAAGTTGCATCAAAATATTTATTTTCATAGAACAAAGGCAATTCACATGTGTAATCAAACTCATGTGGTAACTTTAGTCCATGCTCTATTGATATAGTTGTATAATTATTTATATTTCTTTCTTCTTTGGATAAAGTACTAAGATATTTTTCTCTTTGTTTATTTAAAGAAAATAAAATTTCTTCCATGGCATTATTTTCATCAATTTCAATCCATTGGTATTTTCCAAGATGCTCTGGGACTTCACATTTATCTAATAAAATTGGAATTATATAAATATCATCAATTAATTTTTCTTCAGCATACCTAAGAGCCTTATTAAACTCTTTTTGAACATACCCTCGTTTGTTTATTGATATAGAAGATAGTAGAAGAATAACAAAGGTCGAATTTTTAAGTGCATTATTAATTTCAAAATCCCAATTTTCTCCAACTTTAATTTTTTTCTTATCTAACCAAGGGGAATAATTATTCTGATGAAGATAATCATAAAGCTCTTCTGCCACAACATAGTCTTCCTTTGCATGGCTAATAAATACTTGTTTAAACATTATTTAGAATACTCCCTACGGTCCAATTTCCTTGTAGCGTACATAATAGTATTCTACAAAAGATTTTATTTTAAATTTTAATTATAGATTTTTATTCATTGCATTATTATCGATTCATCATAAGCCCATAAATACGCTTCAACAGCACCCTATATGCTTCGATATGTGAAAAAATATCATCTGCCAACGCTTCATGGTAGGTAT
>JALWLD010000120.1:1221-2078 GCA_027081115.1 Sulfurovum sp. | reverse complement strand
TATCGAAGATTAAAGAGGCTGATTTTGCAGTATGTCGTGCAGGTGCAAGTACCGTTTGGGAGCTTACAGCTAGTCAACTTCCTGCTCTTTTTATTCCCTATCCTTATGCTGCTGGGGATCATCAGTATCACAATGCAAAGTTTTTAGTAGATCAAAATCTTGCTTTTTTATCTCGTGAAGATGATTTAGATATCTCGCTTCTTGAAAGTATTCTCTCTAGTGACATAGAGAAGATAAGCAAACAGTTAGGATCGATGGTTGAAAGAGAGGGTGCAAAAAAGATTGTCGATGTGATTTTAAATGACCCTATAAAGAGAGCCACCACAAGCGAAGCTTGATTCCCCAAGTTGAGGTATAACCCACTTCAGAAAAGGCCACTTTCCCCTCTTTGTCAAAGATAAAGGTTGTGGGAAAGGCGTGAATGTCAAACTTTTTTGCCAAGATACCTTGCTGATCATTTACAAGAGGAAAGTGAAGATCCCTCTCTTTCATAAAAGCTTTAATCTCTTGATTTTCCCCTGATTGCACGGCAATAGTCAGTACATCTACCTCTTTTGCTAAGGCATTAAAATTTGAGATTTCAAGCTTACAGGTAGGACACCACGTCGCCCAAAAGTGTAGGACAAAGGGCTTATCATGATAGCGCTTTGTATCGATTTGCTCTCCTGATATGGTAGGAAGTTGCATAGCTGGAAGTTGTGAAAACGTAAGATCTGGACGTTTAAAATAGCTGATAGCATTGACCAAGATAAAAGCAAGAATGAGGGTGATAATCCCCTCTTTGATAAATTTTTTCATGTCTTAGTATAGCAGAGTTATCATGATAGAGTGGAAAAAATTATGGTCTCTTTGTATAG
>JALWLD010000120.1:0-1211 GCA_027081115.1 Sulfurovum sp. | reverse complement strand
TCCGAATTGTTTCCAAAAGTGGTTAGTAAAATAATTTAACTTTTTTATTAATTTAGATGCGTTATGATAGGCAAATTTATTAAATTCTAAGGATGAAAAATGACAAATAGCTATGTAAAAACACTCGTATTGATTCTGATGACGTCTATCATGATAGGGTGCGGGGGAACAACAAAGGATGAAGATAAAAGTGATAATACTTCCATAGAGAGCTTGCTTTCATCAGGTGTGCTTTCAGGAACAACGACAAGGACCATGGACAATAAAAGCACAGATGTCAAGGTCTCTAAATCAAATGGTACTTATAAAGTAGAATATCCCTCTTTAGCATGCAAAGGGACTTTGGAAGTCATTTCAACATCAGCAACAGAGATGATATTTAAAATCAATTTTACAGAGGGTTCTTGTCAAAGTGGTACGAAACTTAAATTGACAAATATGGGGAATAATCAGGTGGCGATTAACGAGTATGCATCTAGTACAGAAGTTGGTACGACACTTGATGCTAATACTAACAGTAGTGTAAGGTATGATAGTTTTGTGTTGCAAGATGGGAGATTTACAAGTTCTCCAAGTAATAGTTCTGCTTCAAATATCATACTAAGTGTGAGTCATTCTGGGAAAGACATCATTGTAGACTACCCAAATGCTCACTGTAATTCTAGATGGATATCTATTCAATCTCCATCTTTAAATGCCATTCGCTATAAAGAAAGTATCACGTATGGGACTTGTACAAACAATCTTATTGTTGAGGTTAGAAAAAATTCAAGATATGGTAAACAAGTAGAAGTTACTTTTTTTAAGCCTGATGGCGTTACAAGAGTAGATTATAATAGTAATATATACCACTACGGTAGCGAAACACTTTATTACCATAACGACCAAGCATCATTTGCCACGCAGACAATTTCATCACAATTTACCATAAAAAAGTCATATTCACAGTATGGAAACTTTATCCTTAATGATGGAAGAGCTACATCTTCCCCAAACAATAGTTCTAGTTCTAATATCATATTAAATTCTTATAACAATGGCAAAGACATCCTTGTGGACTACCCGAATGCGCACTGTAATTCTAAATGGATATCTATTCAATCTCCATCACTAAACGCTATTAGATTTAGAGAAACTATCACGTATGGGACTTGTACAAACAATCTTATTGTTGAGGTTAGAAAAAATTCAAGATATGGTAAACAAGTAGA
>JALWLD010000119.1 GCA_027081115.1 Sulfurovum sp. | reverse complement strand
TCTTTTTAAGATAAAATTGCATACTTCTTTTCACTGTCGGGAGATGTCAGAGTGGTCGAATGTGCCGGTCTTGAAAACCGGTGAGGGTAACACCTCCGGGGGTTCGAATCCCCCTCTCCCGGCCATAAAATAGGCACTCTAAGCCGTACTGTCAGCCGATTTGTCAGTAAACAACTTTAAATCCCTATCAACTTTCAAATGTTCACCCTTAATATACTTACCGTAATTTTGGATAATCATCTGTGTTGTATTGTGACCGCTCATTTGTGCTATTTGCAGCATAGAGAGATCACTATTTTTTAACATCGTCACAATAAATGTATGCCGTGTTACATAAGGCTTTCTATATGCAAGATTGCACGCCTTTAAAAGTGCTCTCCACTCTCTGTATCGGTTTTCACCAAATCTACCAAGATTAGCTCCAGTATCTTTGCTAAAGAGCCATAATGACTTAGTAGGCTTCTTTAGGTATGGTACCAAATCATCCAGTAGGGGTACTTGCCTAATACTCTTTTGCGTTTTAGGTGTGGTGATCTTACCATCTGATATAGATCTCTTGATATTGATTACTTTGTTTTCAAAGTCAATATCTCCATGCATAATCCCCAAAATCTCACCCGTTCTAAGACCTGTATAAAAACCAACTGCCAAGTAGAGCTTTAAAAACTCACTCTTTGCACTATTGATTAGGAGCTTGACCTCTTCTTCTGAGAAAGGCTCAACCTCCGCAGGTATATGAGTTGGTAGCTTGATATCATGTGATACATTACGGGTAACATGCTCTTTGTCAATAGCAATGTAAATCACACCTCTAAGGCTTGACATATAGTTTCTAACCGTCTTGGGAGATCTTGTAAAGAGCATATCGTTCACCCAATCTTTAATATCGGATCTTTTGATCTGATCTATTGGCATATCTCCAAAAAAAGAATTGATAGATGCGACATGCATCTGTATTCTTTTGTATGTTTTTAAGCCAGTTTTCTCCCTAAGAAATAACTCACTATAATATGAAAACTTCTTAGGCTTTTCTTGGGATAACTCACCTCTAAGTATCTTCCCTTGAAGAGCAGGGATCACCTCTTTTTTTACCAATGCTCTATTTTTTGGAGTGTCCTCCAGTCGTGTACTCTTTTGTACGATTTTGCCATAGGCTTCATACTCCAGATACAGTTTCCCGTTGGATCTCCTGAACATTTTTACCATCATTTACCATCCTCTCCAGTAGACAATGGGCACATTATGATACCAAATCCAAAATGTTTTTTGCTTGATCTGATAGTGAATTGCCCTCTACCCACTCAATCATTTTGTCTACTTTCCAATCTATTCTTTTCTCTTTTGGAAAGAAATGAACACCTTTAAAAAACAGTATCTCTCTATTTTTTAAGAGATAGTCTCCGCTATATCCTATGAGTTTTGCCATATCGTTTGTTTTTAAATAGAGTGGTTTATTCATCTACTCATTCCTTTCTTAGAGTTTTTGGTTTTGGTTGTATTTTGAGATTGTGGCTGCTTTTGCATCTCACCCTTAATCTTCTGCATCTGCGGATCTGCAAAGTTTACTTTTAGATCGTACTTTTGCGTTACCATGAGTACACGCTTTTTAAATTCAAGATTGCCTTGAATATCCAAAGTATTACCATACTTGGCTACTGCCATTTTAAGAGCCTGTAGCATTGCTTCATCACTCTTGGACTCCAAAGAGAGTTTAAGATGATCTCCCTTATCCGTTACGGTTGAGTTTTTACCTACTTCATAGACTGCATTACCCTGTTTGGTAATTTTGGATATAAAGCTTTTAAAGATAGAGTGTGATACTTTTTTCTTGGGGTGCATCAGTACCTTATCATTTGCTTTGATTTCTTGTTTCTGTTTGCGGAGTTCTTTCAATGCTCCCTCATCTCCAGAGAGAGCCAATTCCATTAGGTACTCTTTGTAAGATGTCTGTTTTGTACTGGAGAGGATCTCTGTACGCTTTTTAGAAAATGTCTCTTGGAGTGCTTTAAATTCTGCCTTACGCTGTGCATAGACTTTTTTCCGTGCCTCTGCTTTGTGTCGTTTATTGATAAGAGGATCTGCTTGTATCTTTTGGATCCGTGCTGCATACTTCTTGGTAAGTTCTGCTTTGAGAGTTTCTCTAGCTAACTTTTCAAGTCGTAACTCTTCTGTTTTGGTGGATCTCTTGTGTGTGGATACTTCTTGGTAAATCTGCCAATACTTATTTAGTGGTCTGCAAAATTTCTTTTTTGGGGTGGTAGTAATTTTAGAGATCTTGAACTCTCCAAAGCGTTTCTCTAGTTTACCTTTGGATAAGTCTCTGTGAACATCGGAGGCTTTTACAAATAGTTTCCTGGTCTTATCTGCAATGACAATACCGTTACCTCTAGGTTTTATCTCCAGATTGTAATCTGCTAATACCTGGTGTAAATCCTCTAGGGATGATTTAGGATCTTTGAGTACCTCTTTAATATCGTCTAATGCTTCTTCTTTGATCCAAGTTAAGAGGCTATCTACTCCAGAGTGGATCTCTATCTCTTTTTGTTTGGTATATTTTGGAGTATCTTTTTTGATCCCCTGTTTTTCCAGTACATCATTAGGTATATGATTATTGGCTTTAAGTCCATGTTTGATTTCTAATTCTGCTGCCTTCCTCTGGAGTTTCATTTTGCTCCTAAAAGGATCTGCAAGTGTGTGAGTCTCTGGGTGAATCATATTCACCGCTACATGCACATGATAATTATTGGTATTGTTATGTGCCACAGAGATCCTGTGATGATCTTCTAGTCCAAGAGAACGGATGAACTCACTCTCTATATCGTGCTGCACTTCTCTACTGGGAATTTCTCCCTCTTGAAAACTAAATATAAAATGCAATACTTTGTCTCCCTTTGCTGTTTCGTTTAGCTTTTGTACCGCCTCCACAAAACCAATATTGGCATCTATATCTTCAAAGGGTAGATTATTGGCTTCAACCCAATCCACCTTTGCACCGCCATTGGCTTTATCCAAGATGTAATCAGCCAGACCGCCAAAAGATCCTTTTCCTGCTTGTTTTTTGGCTATTTGTTTGACTATCATTTTTGATCCTTTGTTTCTCTTAGTACCTGTTCTGCTATAGATTCTGCTATAGAGATCAGGTGATTTTGTTTCTGTTCCATACTCTCCAGAATGTAATCAATATCCTCTGGAGTCTTGCTTCCCAAATTCTCTTTTCTGTCTGTTTTAGAGAGGTACAATTTTAAGAGTCCTCCTTGTTTGGATAATTCATTTCTGGAAGATACCAACAAAGAGAGCAGATATTGGTCTGCTCTGCTTTTGATGGGGTACGAACACCCAAGATTGCGGAGGTAGGTACTAAGCGATAGACCAGTAGCTCTGGCTCTTGTTTGCATAAGTAGATGTTCCTCTTTATTAGCCCATACGGTAGTACGATAAGCTCTTTTATCTTCCTCTGCTTTGCGTGGTCTAGCCATGGTGAACTCCACACATAACCCTTAAAAGAGGATATACGCTTCCATATCCTCTTTTATCGTTATTAAGCATCATTATTACCTCCAGGTACTCCAGAAATATAGTTACTGGAGGATCCTCCATCGGAGATAGATCCCTCAATGTTATTTCCTGTATTGGAGCTATCCTCTTTGTCGTAATCGTCAGTATTGGTAGCCGTGGAAGCTGCAAAAACAACACCTGCAACTTTTCCAGATTTCTGTCCTGCTCTGGAGTTGGATCCTATAGCACCTTTAACGGCTCCAGAGGCGGCACCCATTGCGGCACCTGCTGCCATTGCTCCACCGTATCTAGCTGTAGTGGCAGCAGCTTTTTTGGCACTGTTCATAAAGTTTCCTAGCTTACTGGTACCCTTGCCACTTTGTTCCGATGTTTTACTACTTGATGCCGTGCTGCTACTTTGATTGCTGCCACCTTTGGAACTCCCTGGCATAGATGCAGCGGCAGCCGCTTTAACTTGGCTGATTGCAGCCGCTCCGCCTCCTATGGCTCCAGAGGCGGCACTTTGTGCCATGGATCCCATCTTTCCGCCAAGATAGTTATTTTCTCCTCCACCGTGACCTGTGAAGTAGCTATCTACCCATCCGTCAATACCAAGACTAAATCCCCACATGATGATACTTGTAATACCAAGAATGATGAGATTTACAGGATCATTGATACCGTTTGCTAATGAGTTGTTTATCATGGTGAATGTCACACCAATAACTAACATCATTGTCATCCATTTTGCACCTTGTTTAAAAATGTTGATGATAGAGTTGTATGCCCATTGCCGCGTAAATGAAAATGAGCCGAAACCGATCCAGAACACGCCAACATAGAGACTAAACAAAAAGAAGATGTAATACTGCAATGCACGACCGACCATAAGTGAGATAAAGATTGTGGCAATTACGGCAAAGATCAGTAACATAAAACTGTTTCCTAATCCTCTCCATCCATTATCATCCACTTTTTTCCATACCTCTCCCCAGAACTTGCCGACATTATCCATAATTTCATCTAGGGATGGGGTGCTACCTCCGTTGGCTTTATCTGCCAAAGAGTTAAACCCATCAAAGAGATCATAAAGCCAATGCAAGTGTGTAAAGAATGTTTTGAATAGTAGGAGCAATAGCATCATCTGTAAAAGCTTGGCAAATATGCCACCTATATCCAGTTCATTTCGCACCGCAGCTAGACCAAATATGATTGTCATGTCTATAATTGCCAGTGCATAAAAAACAAACTCTGCCGCCTCTCTAATCGGCGTATAAAAGAGTGCTATGCTGCTATCAAGCTGATCTTGAATATCGCCTATGACACTGCCAAGAGCACTGGCATTGGCAGCACTTGAAGCAAGAAGCAGCAGAGCTATAATCAACCACGATTTTTTCATTTGATCTGTCTTGTATTCTTTTTGTATGTGCTTGGATCCTCTGTTTTAAAAACATCAGGGTTATTCCAACCGTCTTTTTTCTCTTTTTTGTCAGAGCATCCAGTAGCCAATAGTGCAAAAGCCGTAAA
Organism: Sulfurovum sp.; assembly: GCA_027081115.1. Classification (GTDB taxonomy): domain Bacteria; phylum Campylobacterota; class Campylobacteria; order Campylobacterales; family Sulfurovaceae; genus Sulfurovum. The sequence continues at coordinate 4,197 of JALWLD010000119.1, read as the reverse complement.
GCATAAAATAGTCATTGTTTTAGTCATTTTCTGTTTCCTTTAAAGTTTTATATCTCTGTTTTTGATCCTCGTTTGCTTTGAGGATCAACCTCATACCGTGGATCACCATAATCACAATAAAGAGCGACAAAGGTAAAGATCGTATTGAAAATAGATCCTCTCCAGAGGGAAGAGCGTCAGAGCTGTAAAGAGCAATAACGATCAATACAAGCCCTGTTAGCATCTGTGCCGTATTCTCTGGAGTAAAGCCTTTGATGGAGTCTTTATGCTTCATCGGTGGATACGCCTAGTATTTTTTTCATAATTGCCGCTAGTAGAAAAGTCTGCTTTGTCTCTAAAGGCTTTTTGCTGTGCCTGTTGAAGCTCTTCTCTGGTGTTCTGTGCGGCATAAAACTCTCCTTGCATATTTGCCTGTGTCAAAACGGTTTGATTGAGTCTCTTTAGTGTTGAGATCTGATGCAAAGAGATCTGATTGGCAGCGGTTATGGCTGCTTCCTCTCCGTTGGCTGTGGTAGAGAGCTGTCTAAGCTTATTGACGACATCCTCATCACTCTGGAGGTCTTTAAATTGAAGTCCAAGGCTTTCCAATGCACCGTAGACCGTTGAGCGTGTGGTGTCTGTGAGCTGCTTATATTGGCTTTGAAAATCCAAAGATCCATTAGATGCCTTTTGGAGCCAGTCGGCATAGGTACCAAATTTAGTTTTAAAGTCTTGATCGAAAGATGAAGCCGTCATACTAAGAGCATCTTGAAACTCCATCGCCTCTTTCATCTTTAAGACACCTTGCATGAACTCTGCATAGGTATTTTGTGGAAGAGATCCGATATTGGAGATCATCTGTTGGTAGCCCTGAAGTTTACGCTGCCACTCTTCAAGCTCTCTTTGCCATTGGAGTACCTGGGTAGCGTACTGGTTTAGCTGTGTAGCACTTTGTCCTGCCAACTCTAGGTTATTGGCTATCTGGGTCCACTCTGTGGCACCTGTAAAGGTACCGCCACCACCGTAAGAAGCTGTTGTCATAACGACCGCTGCCAAAATTGTTGAAATTGTAATTTTTTTCATGTTTTTCCTTTGTTTTGAATTGGAATTAGCCTATGATTGATAGGCAAAGCATATAGCCCATAGCACCTGCCATAAGTGTAAAAACCCAGTAAAATATTGGGATCTCTTGCTTAGGCTTGGCATCATGTGCCACATCATTGATCTCTGTTATTTTTTTCAATGTATAGGTATCCATTTTGTCCAGTGCCTGGTCAAGCCCAGAAGAGATTTTCTCAATAGCCAATAATCGGATCTTTTGATAATTGTCCTCTCCAATCGTTGTCATATCTACTTTGTGCTGCTGCAATAGCAAATCTGTATTTTTGATATGTGTACGAAATAGCAGATCGTATCCCACCAATACAGATAGGACTGGATCTTTTTCAGAGATGCTTAGACCTCTTTTTCTTACCTCTTCTAATATGAGTTTCATTTCTTCATCATTCACTTATCCCCTCCTTTTTAGTAGATTGAGTAGGAATCACAATATCGAGCATATCCCAGTAATCTGTCTTTATTTTGTGGAGACGACTTTTTTCTAAAATGTTGTATTCTGGATCCATGTTCACATCTGAAAAGATCTGTTTGTTTTTAGTCATTTTTTCCAAAGCACTCTCGAACAAAATATCTCTTTTTGTCATTTTTACTACAGAAAAAATCTTCTCCTTATTTTTTTGGTAAGCTTCCAGTTTTTCAATATCATGGTCTGATTTTGTATTGAAAAATTCATTCTGCCACACTATATATGTTGGGAGGGATCCAAAAGTATTCAGCATGCTGTCAAGCTGTAAAAGGCAATCTGCTTCTGCCCCTGCACCGATGGCTACTGGGATATGCACAAAATGTTCAAAATCATGGAGCAGATTGAAAACATCATTTTTGATGATGTAGCTATAGAGTGGCTGATAGGTAGTTGCACCAACATCTATCACAAGGTCTTTATTTTTTGCCCTCTCATTTTGTATCATGAACATAAGTAGATCATCAAACTTGGTGATATCCACCGTATCAGAGTCAGGCATAATGTTGAGGAATATGACATCCAAATTATCTTTATCCGATAGATCTGACAGTGATCTGTTATTAGGGTCGGTATCCAATCCTAAAGCATTGCCATTATTTTTTTCTGTTAGAAACTCCAAGAGAATTGCTGCGACCATGCTTTTCCCTACACCTCCTTTTGCTTGCATAACCCAATGGACTCTTGGTTTTTCGGTAGATGTAGTTATTTTTTCTTTTGCCATTTGTTTTATTCCTTTTTTAGTTATTGATTAATTCATAAGCTGCATTTTGAAAACGCCCCATGCGGATTTGGAGATCCTCAAAAGACATTTCAAGAGCTGCCACCTCATTGTTTGGGATCTCTCCGTTCATAAGCTCTTTAGCCTTTTTAAGAAGATCTTCATCTATGGTTGAGTCGTTATCTGATCCCACCAAATCTGATAGGGTATTTTGGTCTACATTTAGCCAATACGCTGCTACCAACCAGTTTTCATGGCAGTAGTCCATTAAGAATTTTTGTAGTGTTGCCATAACTATGTTTCCTCCAGTTTTAATTGGTACCAGTCATATAAAGATTTTTTTGATTGGCTGTAATCGTCTGTGCCATCCTCAAAGAATAAATGAATAGTACTTCCTGCATCTACAATTCGTTCTATAGTTTTTTCTCCAAGTGACAACCCTACAAGTAAGTTGTAGTCAAAGGCATCTATTTTCCCGAGTTCCTCTTCTTTGAGATCTTTTTCGATTTGTTTTTGATACCAATCGTTGTAAGTCTTAATAGCAATAGGATCCTGCTCATTAATTTGTCTCATCATGTGAGCTTTATAAGCAGGAGATTGTCCTAAACAATATTCCTCTAACCATTGATCTATTGTGTGTGTATGTTTATTAGGTTTATTAATTAGTTTATTAGTAGTATTAGTTAATTGTTCAGCGTATGTTGAACCTGTGTTGGAACCTAGTTCACTTGAGTCATTTTGACTAAACTTTTCAAGCTCTAGAATTTGCTCTTGCATTTTCTTTTTTCGAGCTAAACCACTTTTCTTGCCCATAAGACGATAATGTTCAACTTTGTCAAGATAAGGTTTTAAGGCTTTAATTTGTGCAGGCGAGAAAAATCGCCCTTCTGGATCAATATTAAAAAGATCATATTCATATATAACTAGCTTAACTTTTTGGATCGATGTTCCAAAATCGTCTGCTAGTATATCAATATCGTCTAGTGGATATTTAAAATCTTTTTCTCCTGCCAATACCTCTAATGTCATCCAGTAGATTCCAACAAATTCTATACCTAGTTGTAATCTTCCCTTTTTTATTTTTCTGTCGTTACGTGCATTAAGGCTGTGTGGAAAATGTTTAATTTGTGCCATTATTCAGCCTTTTCTTCTGCTTTCTTAATATTTCGTTCTAGATATTCCTCAATCCATTCACGTTTATAGATAACATGGCGTCCAGTTTTTGTATAGGTTATTAATTTTTTTGACCTAAGTATGTTTTGTGTATTTATTGGAATTCTTGGCAATCCTTTTGCCTCATTCTCAGCATTTGCTAAATCTTTTGGAGTAATCCAAATACTCATAATAGCTCCTTTTATTCTGTATATAAGAACTTTAATATACTTTTGAAGTATAAAATTATGTAACTTAGAACTTAATTAAAAATTCTGTATTTTATTTATTTTCGTATAGATTAAATGATATAATTCGTTATTCTGTATTTTTAAAGGTATATTATGAAGTTTGGGAAAGCCTACAAAGAAGTTGCATCGCGAGTCTTAGGTTGTAATTTATCGAGTTATTATGCCTGGGACAAACAAGGACGTCCAATAATTAAACTACTTCAAAAATATTTTCCAAATAAAGAAGATCTTCAAGAGTGGCTAGATAAATCTGAAATATCAAAATATGAATTACTAAAAGGTGAAGAAGCAGTATTTATATATTCCAGAGAAAAATATTTATCAATCTTTACTAGCCCACTAGGAAGTCTTGGAGATATAATCAATAAAGATTTTATGGACTTTTATTTTAATGTTCTTGTCTTTGCAAAAGATAAGATTGAAGATCAAGCAGTATTTGAGCCTTTTGATATTCAACGATCAAGCCTACTTTACTCTACAAAAAGTAATTTTACCTATACTCCGCCAGAGAA
>JALWLD010000118.1 GCA_027081115.1 Sulfurovum sp. | reverse complement strand
GTAGTCTCATTTACTCGTATGACAAGTAAGACATCCTCCTGAAGCAGAGCCGCCAGCTATATTTTTAGAATAATCCCACCTTAGCATATCTGGATAATTGCTTCCATGAGCGTAATGACAAGACAAACACATGACGACGTCAGAGCCGGGAGTCACAGTTGAGCTTGGATTAGATGGAACTGAAATTCTTGCTACAGGAGCTTCTATACTATACAGCGTATAATTAGAATATTCATCAGAAGATGGAATAGTATAGTCTACTGGATGGCGAATGAATGGAGATTGTATCACTGCTCCCATGTCAGACTTCATCACATGAAATTCACCATGACACTGCATACAGAACTGACTAATTGTGCCATTTGGAGGACTGAGGTCTACTCCGCTTGATCCGCTATTGTGACATGAGTATTCGCCATTTCCAGAATTGCAGCCTAGTTTGACTGGATTAGACACGCCATAATACTCGTTATGGCTCGATTCACTCTCGTTTTTCCAATTAGGAGATTCAAGGCCTTTGACTCCAAGTAAGAATCGATAACTGCTGCCAGTTGTAATTGGATTTGTTATTTGTCCGTCGATATTTCCATGATGAGCTCCAGAAATAGCGGAGAATTCACCTGATGAAGGTCTGTTTCCATGACATCCGTTGCTGCCTGCACAAGTCAGAGTAGTTGGACTGAAATTTGGATGCGGTCCATATCCGTTGAGCTCAATTGCTCCTGGAATAGAGCTCAAAGTGTCTTCAGTTCCAACTAATGCTGCTACATTGTGTCCTTTTGCATCAGATGCATTTCCGCCTTTAGTTCCATCTATGTATGCAAAATTTCCGCCTGCAAGATCTACCGCGCTATTGTGATACACTTGAGGAATTGAGTCTACTCCTACTTCGACTATCTCTGATGATCCGCCTTGAGCATGGCAGCCGATACAGTCACCTTTTGTCAAAGAGTCATTCACTACACTATTGAAGCTTGCTGATTGGCCATTTTGACTGTTGTGCATTGTATGACAATTTGAACAGACTCCTCTTATCGCGGCACCTGCATTGAGTGAAAAGAATAAAAGAATGAATGAAATTATGAGAGGTTTCATTTGACACCTCACAATGTGTCTTTTTATTATTTTTAATTAAAATTGAGACTCGGAGGTAAGCGATGAAATTATACGTCTATACAGACGGCGCATGTTCTGGAAATCCCGGCCCCGGTGGATATGCTGCTCTATTAGTGCAAGAAGGAAATGTCATTGATTCTACCAGAGGTTCAGAAGAATATACTACGAACAATAGAATGGAGCTCCAGGCTGTCATTGAAGGAATCAAACTAGCTGCTAAGAAGATAGAAAAAATGAGGCTAATAGATCATATTGAAGTAGTAGTCATTACAGATTCGCAATATGTACAAAAAGGCTTCACAGAATGGATGAAAAAATGGAAAGCTAACGGCTGGAAAACTACTACAAAAAGACCTGTAAAAAACATCGATCTATGGAAAGAACTGCACAGACTTGAAAATATCTTTGGGTCTATATTGAAGTTTGAATGGACTAAAGGCCACAATGGAAATGAACACAATGAGCTAGCTGATAGAATTGCAGTTGAATCTATACCAAGGAAAAAGAATAGATGCCGCTGATGATCCTTTCAGGCTAGTATAGTCTGATCAAATTCATGATACTGGAATAGAAAGAATGGATGACAAACAACTAGTTTCTTTGCTCTCAAAGAGCATTGTTCGGACAAGAGACCTCAAGTGTTCGGCTGTAGTAAAATACGGTTCTGCTGAAGACATTGCTGACAAACTTCAGCTAAGGGCTAGTCAACAAAAAGAATTGTTGTCACTACTTGAAGAAAGTCCAGAAAGTCGAAGACGACATCTTCATTCTGGATTCTGTCATCTCTATGATCAAAACAAGATCAGCCTCTATGCATATTGTGTATTATCTATGGCGTGCAAAAGACTTCCAGCTGAGAGACATCGAGATCAAATAGAAAGCCATTTCAAAGATCATCCATATGCATGGATTTCAGAAAGGAGCACTTCACTTCCTTTAAGGTCGTCTAAGTGGAGCGCGGCTAGTATTGCGAAGTTCTTAATAGACAGAAATTTTTCACAGAGCCTTTCAA
>JALWLD010000117.1 GCA_027081115.1 Sulfurovum sp. | reverse complement strand
CATTTGATACAGCCACAGGGAAACTCAGTGGTACACCAAGCAATGCAGATGCAGGTATAACCTCAGGTATTATAATCTCTGTAAGTGACGGTACGGTCAGTGCAGCGCTTCCTGCGTTTAGTATAGAGGTTAAGCATACCAATCATGCACCTACTATTACAGGAACACCGAGCACAAGTATCAATGCAGACAGCAGTTATACGTTTATACCAAATGCCAGTGATACAGACAGTGCAGATACACTGACCTTTAGCATTACCAATAAACCTAGCTGGGCAACATTTGATACAGCCACAGGGAAACTCAGTGGTACACCAAGCAATGCAGATGCAGGTATAACCTCAGGTATTATAATCTCTGTAAGTGACGGTACGGTCAGTGCAGCGCTTCCTGCGTTTAGTATAGAAGTCATATATCATGTGGTTAGCTGTGGTTCAAATAGTGATAAAGGCTATAGTATTGCAACTTCTATCCCTGCAGGTAAAGAGATTACTAAAGTTACACCCTCTGCCAATATACGCTTATGGCATACCTCTGATGGTCATAGAAAAATATGTGTGGTCGATGGTGAAATAAGCGTGCAGTAATTCAACTGCACTTAAAAAAGATGATTTAACTTTAAAGCAGTGCTTGTTTACCCATGCGAGGTTTCCAGGTAAACTTTGCTTTTTTATCTATGAGAACTTCTAGTTTATGAAAAGAATTCACGGTACAATACAAAGAAAAAAATTCATTAAGAACATTGACCAAAATATACGCTTCTCCCAGGGTAGAAAACTTTTTTGCATTGAGTTTTAGCTTACTGGTGACCCCCCTAATAGGTAACCCTTTAAAAATCATATCACTGGTTTCATAAGAAATACTTTCTAAACCATTGAGTAAAGATTCTGTTTGCTTTTTTTGCAACATATCATTGGCACCTATAAAATCATATGCCTCGAGAACTGAACGAAGTGTCTGAATATTATCTAATGCCAAATAATTTAAAGACATATTGGAAACAATACGCCATAAAAAATCACCACGAATAGGGGGAATGTAACTTTTTGTTGGTACAGTAATATTTTGAAATGCAATATTGGATATCGTTGATTTAGGTGTAGATAAAGTTATTTCTCCTGTATCCAATGTTGAGGGTAAGTCTCTATTGGTCGCTAAAATATCTAACGAGACAGTTACATCATCTTCATAAACACTTATATTTTTGCTAGATGCACTAAAACGTATATATGTCTTTGTACGGCTTTCATCTGTTGAGAGTTTTACTCTCGTATAATAATATTCAGTATTTTCTTTTGTATGCTCAAAAGATTCAAAAGGTAAATATTTATGATATTTATTAATTCTACTATCCCACCCATGTGTATTTTTAATACTATAGACTTCGCTATTCATATAGCTTAATCCACTAGGTCTGACTTCATACTCTTCTTGTATTGTTTTTCGTATAGGTTCAGCTTCAGCTTCAAAAAGATTCACTATGGGTGTACAATAGAGCTGAAAATGTTCTTTTGTTAATTGTTTTGTAATTTGTAATTTTTGATTGAGCGTAATTTTTATACTAAAGGAGTGACTTGTTTCTAAAATTTCTTTAGGAAATTTTTGTAAAAGATTGAATCCCTCTATATCAATAAAATGATATTTATCTCGATAGCAAAAATATTCTTGAAGCAAAATATATCCTGAAAATACATTTTTAGCTGGAGGTAGAATATGTTCATCTTCAGCAAACCCAACTGGCATAATAGCATTCTTATTAAGTTTTTTAGGTGCAATATTTTTATTTAACAGTATTTCTATATTGTCTACATCATTCATAAGATGAAGAAATAAATTATCAGAAAGGTGTTCATGATTACCAATGTAAAAACGTAATTTATCAAAAAAGATTTTCTCAAGTGAGACAGCTTCATTTGTTTGAAATTCAAGTTCTATAATACCTTTTTCACCATTTGTATAATACTGCACATCACTAATATTTAACGGTAGGATTTCCGTTTCATAGCAAGTTCTAAATATACATGTTTCATCATTTTCAGGATGCACAGCCATGACTTCCTCACCTTTTGGAGCTAAAAGTACCTCTTTTAGTGATGATGAATCATATTGTAAAATACTATAGGAAGGAATAGAT
>JALWLD010000116.1 GCA_027081115.1 Sulfurovum sp. | reverse complement strand
GCACAGCGTTATAACCTTTGCATCTGTATCATCATCATTTAATGTTGTAAGATCCATAAGACCTATAGCCTCTTTGGCACACTTTTGCAGTTCAGTCATACGCTCTCCTGTTATTTCATGTTTCTCAGCCTAGGCTCATAAGATTAGTTTACACAAAAAAAATTCATCTCTCTTTAAAAGATATACCAACAACTCAAAAGAGAAAGTGTATATGCATATAAATTGAAATATTCAGATCCAGGTCCAAATTCTCTTCTCTAAAATAAACCAAATTTAGACTATAATACCATTCAAAAGCAAGAGAAAAAGGATGGGGGAAATGAAACATAGTATTATATATTTTCTCTTTACCCTGCTCTTTTTCTCTGCATGCAGTCAGAAAAATATCACAAGAATATCAAAGAGTAAGCACATCAGCTATACAAAAACTCCAAAAAAGAAAAATACCTCTCTGCTAACTCCTTTAAAAACAGATAAACCTCTTCATGATAAATCTGCATTTTATTCACTTGGAAATCCTTCAGATGCCTTGGCAGCAAGACTTTACCTCATAGATCATGCAAATACCAGTCTTGATATACAGTATTATATCTATAAAGATGACTCTATCGGAAACCTAATATCTGTACACCTGATAGAAGCAGCACAGAGAGGTGTAAGGGTTCGTATACTCTTAGATGATATCAATACAGCAGGTAAAGATGAAAAGCTTGCCCATCTTGCTGCACATAAGAACATAGAACTTCGTCTCTTTAATCCCAATATACTCCGAAACTATTTACGAAACATTGCCCTCTTGTTCAATATAAATACACTCGGTAAAAGAATGCATAACAAAAGCTTGATCGCTGATGGGTCTGCAGCTATCATAGGAGGTAGAAATATTGGTGATGACTATTATGTCATTGAAGCACATACACTCTTTTTAGACTATGATGCACTAATCATTGGAAAGATCGTACCTGATATATCAGAAGCTTTTGATCTCTATTGGAACAGTAAAGAATCAGTATCTGCTTCTAAAGTTCTAAAGCAGAGTTATACACAAGTTTCATACAGAAAAGTTAAAGCCTATCTTCTTTCTCAAGAAAATGCATTTAAAAAAACAAAGCTTCAAAAAAGAGTTGTCAACTCAAAATTTAATCAAAAACTTTTACATCAAAAACTTGTTTTGACTGTGGCAAACAACGCAGAATTCTATGTTGACCCACCAAGCAAAGTAAGCCACAATAAAAATAAAAACAAACATAACATTGCACAGCAGATAAAAGCAGATATTAGAAATATCAAAAAACAGGCTATTATTATTTCACCTTACTTCATTCCAAGCGATATACTTATGCAAACATTCAAAGCACTGAGGAAAAGAGATGTAGAAATCATCATCGTAACCAATTCACTCTCTTCAACAGATGTATTCCCTGTCTACGGTGGATATAAAGACTCTATTGAGCCTCTTTTAAAAATGGGTGTAAAGATCTATGAACTTAAGGGAGATTCACTTAAAAAACTGGCAAAGAAAACGAAAAGACAGACCCCACCAAATGTTTCACTACATACCAAAATGATCATCCTGGATGATGATGAGCTGGATATTGGTTCTGCCAATATTGACCCGCGTTCCGTTAAACTTAATACTGAGCAGGTTATGTTGATACATTCAAAAAAATTGGTACAGGAACAACTTGAGGATGTCCATACCATACTCTCACTCAAATATTTCTACCAACTCTCCTGGGGAAAACATCCGTATGATGCTGATGAGACTGTTACTGAAGGGCCTATCTGGAAAACATTGGAGAATGGAGAGATGAAAATCTACTATATGCCTCCAAAGACATCATGGTTTAAGATGTTCGGGGCAGATATTATCTCACTACTGCCTGTAAAAGGATATCTCTAAAAGTATTAGAGTGCTTTGATCTGTTCTTTCATCATATATTTCATACATACTCCTTATTTTCTTTTTTTTCTATACTTTTTCAACTCTTCAAAGAGCCATTTTTGACTCTCTATTTTATACCTCTTGGGACACTGTATGTAATATTTGCTACCGGTCATAGTACTTTTTGTAGCAGAGAGACGAATGAAGTCTTCTGCTGTTTTTATATCATCTTTAAAATAGTTATACTTCTTTTTTATATGAGTGGCTGCCTCTGCACCACTATGCACAGAACCATTACGAATATATTTACACTCCGTACTCTTCACATACTTTAAGAGATGGTTGATCTCTGCTATAGTATCTGAGAATAGAGACATTGTCCATACTACTATCAACAATAATAATTTTTTTAACATAGAAGAATACCTTTATCACAATATTTTGTATTATAACAAAGGAAAATATATCAAGTATTAATACTTTACTGACATGCACCATGCGTCACAATGAATACGCCAAAACGTTTATGTGGGTCATCTTCTGCTACAACATCATTGGAACCTGTTGGTTGTGGTGGTGCAATACTTCCCATAGGGATAGAAATCAAACTGCCATCATAGACACCTTCTATCATAGGTTCATCAAACAGAGCAAAAGTACTGTGTACTCTATAGGCTTCTCCTATTTTTAAAATAGAAGAAAGGTCAACATTGACATTGTTAGACTCATCAAAATTATAAATTACCACTTTGGCACGACGTAGATCATATATATTGGGTGTAACAAAAACCTTTTTCCCAGAGCTTGGTGGAGTATCCTGAAAATCATTGCCTACAATATCATTTACATAACTCTGACTGCTTCCTGTTCGACCTCTATACACTGTTGTATAACTCACATCTAAACTATCCCAATGGCCGGCAACCCAAAAGTTCTCACTCAAATAGTTATTATCAAGAAGGGCACTCTGTCCTATAACATTTCCACCATAACCAATACGTGTACCCCTATTATTTTCAGAGTATCCCTGATTGTTCTTTAGTGTTAAATTAATGACAGGCTGAAAACCACCTATGAGACAGTTGTCTTTTTTTTGTGAACTACGTGGGTCTGAAGCACCTGTCATATACCAGGTATTGTATTGTACATCAAAGTTATTCATCTGCCCACCCTCAGTATAGACATGGATCCCTGTACCAAAACCAAAAAAGATAATGTTATTGGTCAACTTCTTAAAGCCCGTTCTGTTCTGCGCATAGATAGCATGGCCATGCCCTCTATCAGGTCCTGTCCAGCCATTGTTATAAATGATGTTACCGTAGAGTTCAGAGTCAGGTGCATCACTCCACGATGACATACCTCCACCAATATTGTCATGCACAATAAAGTTAATAATCTTTGTATTGGCACCCTGTACAGTTACACCACCATTGGTCATAAGATCAGAAGGATTTGAGCCAGTTTCATTTGAAATATGGATAGGAGAAGAGTTCATTATCTCTAAACCATAATAATTTGTCCAGGTACCCTTTACAAGTAACGCTGAGCCTGCTTGTGCAACATTGCCATCTATAATAGCTTGTTTACCGGGCAATACACTCACTCGTATAGGAAAAGACTCTGTTCCACTAAGCTCAGAGGTAAATACCCCTTTATAGACTCCTTCCATAAGCCAAAGTGTATCACCTTCTTGTACAGGTGATGCAGCTGAGAGTGCCGTATGTAGATCTAAAGGGTCAGTTTGCGTACCAGAAGCAATGGCACTCCCGTTAGGGGAAGCAAAAAAGCCTTGGGGAACTTCAAAGAGTCTGTTTTGACAGATAGAATTTGCAAATGTACTTGCATTCATTTCATTAAAAGCAGTTTTTTGAACCACTACAGAAGAAATTACGGGAGCAAGATTATCATCAGTAGCTAAAGTACTGTCTGTACCTGATAATGCATCTCCACCACCACAAGAGGCTAAGAATAAAGTACTCAGAATAAGACTACCCATTGATATATTTAATTTCATTTTGTGCTTCCCTAAAAGTTTTGTACATGGTATCATACTAAATGATAAAGATATCTTATAAATTCATATTATTTTTTGTATTTATATAAAGGGAAGTTTAAAAGGTTATAGAAAAGGTACTGCAGGGAAAGCTCCCTGCAAAGAAAAGGAAAGTTGACTACTCAACCATCGCTTCAAGCTCTTCTTTAGAGACCTTGTTAAAGTTCAAGTACTTGTAGATATCATCAGACATCTCTGGCTTGATCTTATCTTGTACGATTTCAAGATACTCGGCTGCTGTTGGAAGTTTACCTTTAAGTGCAACTACCGCTGCAAGCTCTGCAGAACCAAGATAGACCTGAGAGCCTTTACCTAGTCTGTTGTCGAAGTTTCTTGTTGATGTTGAGAATACCCATGCATTCTGTTTTACAGAAGCCTGGTTACCCATACAGAGTGAACATCCTGGAATTTCAACTCTTGCACCGGCCATACCGAATACAGAGTAGTAACCTTCTTCCTGAAGTGTCTTCTCATCCATCTTTGTTGGAGGGCAGATCCACAATTTTGCTTCAACTGCACCTTCTCCTCTAAGTACTTCGGCATTGGCTCTAAAGAGACCAATGTTCGTCATACAAGAGCCGACAAAGACTTCATCTATCTCTGTTCTCATACCCTGATCATGAATCTCTGACAATGTTTTTACATCATCCGGATCGTTAGGACATGCAAGGATTGGCTCTTTAATCTGATCCATATCTATTTCGATCACTGCTGCATAGTCTGCATCAGAATCTGCTTCAAGAAGCTCAGGATTCGCGATCCAGTCTCTCATCTTCTGTGCACGTCTTTCAAGCGTTGCTTTATCTTCATAGCCCTGAGCGATCAGCTCTTCGATAAGCGCAATGTTAGACTCAAGATACTCAATGATAGGCTCTTTGTTAAGTTTAACTGTACATGCTGCAGCAGAACGCTCAGCTGATGCATCAGAAAGCTCAAATGCCTGCTCACATTTAAGATCTTCAAGACCTTCAATTTCAAGTACACGTCCCGCAAAGATGTTTTTCTTACCTGCTTTTTCAACAGTCAAAAGTCCATCTTTTATCGCCTGGTGAGGAATGGCATTTACCATATCTCTCAGCGTAATTCCTGGCTGCATTGTACCTTTAAACCTTACAAGTACAGATTCAGGCATAGTAAGAGGCATCATACCTGTAACCGCTGCAAATGCAACCAGTCCCGAACCTGCGGGGAAAGAGATACCAATAGGGAATCTAGTATGTGAATCTCCACCTGTACCTACAGTATCAGGAAGACACATTCTGTTCAACCATGAGTGGATAACACCATCACCCGGTCTAAGGATAAATCCTTTTCTCTCTGTCCAAAACTTAGGGAGTGTATGCTGAAGCTCTATATCTGCCGGCTTCGGATACGCCGCTGTGTGACAGAATGACTGAAGTACAAAGTCAGCACCAAAGTTCAATGCTGCTAGCTCTTTGATCTCATCTCTTGTCATTGGTCCTGTTGTATCTTGAGAACCCACTGTAGTACATACAGGTTCACAATAGACGCCTGGCTTCACACCATCCATACCACACGCTTTACCTACCATCTTCTGAGCAAGGGTAAATCCTTTACCGTCATCATCCGGCTGTGAAGGTGTCATAAAGATATCTGATGCACCCATACCAAGTGCTTCTCTTGCTTTTGCAGTCAATCCCTTACCAATGATAAGAGGAATACGACCACCCGCTCTCATCTCATCTGGAAGTGTATTTGGTTCTAGTGTAAACTCAGAAACAACTTCTCCGTTCTTTTCGATCACACCATCAAAAGGCTTCACTGTGATGACATCACCAGTCTCCAGATTTGCTACTGGTGCTTGAATTGGAAGACATCCAGAATCTTCTGCTGTGTTGAAGAAAATTGGAGCAATAATATCACCGATTACCACACCACCTGTTCTCTTACCTGGAATACCAGGAATATCTCTACCCATATGCCACTGCACTGAGTTGATCCCTGACTTTCTTGATGAACCAGTTCCTACAACATCTCCAACATATGCTAAAGGATGCCCTTTTTTCTTAAGCTCAGCCATAGTCTCTAAAGGCTTCTCCATTCTGTTTACCAGGAATGAATTGGCGTGTAGAGGAATGTCTGCTCTCGTAAATGCTTCTGAAGCAGGAGAAAGGTCATCAGTGTTTGTCTCACCTGGTACTTTATATACAGTTACAGTGATCTCTTTGTCCAACTCAGGCTTGTTTGTGAACCACTCAGCATTTGCCCATGATTCTACAACATCTTTAGCCAGAGAATTACCCTCATCCATCAATGTTTTTACATCATTAAATGAATCATATACAAGTAGTGTGTTTTTCAATTGTGCTGCAGCAGCTTCAGCTACTTCACCATTGATCTTCAATGCCTGAACCAACGGTTGCACGTTAAATCCACCTAGCATTGTTCCAAGGATCTCAACAGCTCTTACAGGAGAAATTGCATCACAAGATGTATTACCCTGTACAATATCATTTAAAAATGCTGCTTTAACATAGGCTGCATCATCTACCCCAGCAGGTACTTTTTCAGTTAAAAGTTCCATTGTATAATCTTCATTTACAATTGGGCTGGCTTTTAATAATTCTACTAATTCTGCTGTCTGTTCAGCTGTCAGGGCCAATGGTGGAACACCAAGTTTCGCTCTCTCTTCAGTATGTGCTTTATATGCTTCTAGTAATGCCATAAAGTCTCCTATTTAATTAATATTTTTGGTGTCTGATTTTACCTCAAATGTTGTTAATTGTTATTGGAATGATAAGTATGGTTAAAGTTGTTGGGTTTTTTGTAGCAGATAGTTACAGAAAAAGTCCAGGAAGAAGACTTTTTCTAAAAGAAAAATAACTTTAGAGGATATCCCTGTTACCTTTTGCATTAGGCGCAGACAAAATACCTTTGGCTTCAAGCTGTTCAATAATGTTGGCAGAACGGTTATAACCGATCTGTAGTTTTCTTTGTAAGTAGGAGATAGATGTCTTTTGATCATTTAGTACTACCTGCTTTGCATCCTCATATAGTGGGTCCAGATCAATGTCTGAATCATTTCCGCTACCAGACGCTGCACCACCATGAACAAGATAAGACTCATCATATTCAGGTGCACGCTGTGCTTTAATATACTCTACAATTTCTTCTATCTCATCTTCTGTATTCCATGGTGCATGTATACGTACAAGACCTGTTGAACCAGGAGGAGTAAAAAGTCCATCACCACGTCCCAAGAGCGAGTCTGCACCCATAGCATCCAAAATCACTTTAGAGTCAATACGTGAGCCTACACGGTAGGAAAGTCGAGAAGGCAGATTCGCTTTGATCATTCCTGTTACCACATCTACAGATGGTCTTTGTGTAGCGACAATAAGGTGTATACCACAGGCACGTGATTTCTGAGCCAGTCGTGCAATACTAAGCTCTACCTCTTTCCCCCCACTCATCATAAGATCTGCCAACTCATCGATGACAACCACAATATAGGGAAATGCTTCTTCCCCTGTTTTTTTTACTTTTTCATTATAGTTTTCTATATTTTTAGTACGCGCATCCGCCATCAATCTGTAACGTCTTTCCATCTCTCCTACCATATTGGCAAGCGCTGCTATAGCTTTAGCCGGCTCAGTGATCACCGGTGTAATGAGATGTGGAATATCTTCATAAGAAGCAAACTCAAGCATCTTAGGATCTATAAGCATTAGTTTTAAATGCTCCGGATCATTACGATAGAGTAAAGAGAGTATCATCGCATTGATACCTACTGATTTACCTGAACCCGTAGTACCCGCAATAAGTAAGTGAGGCAGCTTTTTAATATCTGTTACAAACGGATTTCCTACAATATCTTTACCCAATGCTACAGTCAAGTTAGACTTAGATTCTTTAAACACATCACTCTCTAAAATCTCACGAAGGTAGATCGTATCAATGTTTGCATTCGGTATCTCAATCCCCACCACATCACGTCCAGGAATTGGTGCCTGTATACGAATGGTCTCTGCCGCCAGTGCCATGGCAAGATCATCCTGAAGGCCCAAGATCTTGGAGATCTTTACATTAGGTGCAGGCTTAAATTCAAAAGTTGTTACCAACGGACCGGAATAGGTACGTACCACCTCACCGTCTATTCTGAATTGTTGCAGTTTTGCCATCAATTCATCTATCTTGTGATCTATCTCCGATTCATTGATCTTTCTGGTTGCCTTAGGCGCTTTTTGTAAAAAATCCAATTTTGGCAATTTAAAGTTTTTAGGCTTATCCATGGTACCTTTTTCTATAGCATCCAAAAGTTTAGAGTTCTCAGCCAACTCAGAAACGATCTCAACATTTTTACTGCTACCTTGATTCAACGTACGTGTTCTCTTCTTCGGAGTAACTGCATCAATCATCTTCTCTTCAATCTCTTCAATCTCCTGAAGAACAGCATCATCATCTTCATGTACTATCTCATCAAGTGCGATATCCGGTATGAGACTCTCCTCTTTTTTTATAACAGTTTTACGTCTACTCTTTCTAACCGCCGGTTTTCTTTTAGCAACGGGAGCCAGCTCATCATCGAGTACTGGCATCATCTCATCTTCAAGTGCAGGTGAAGCAAACGGGTTGGTAAAGATCTTTTTCAAAAGGACTTTGGTTTTAGAAGGCTCTTTTATTTTTGATTTGACTGTTTTTTCTCTCTTTTTAGGTTTCATTCTGGCAAGTACATCTGTAAAAGAAAAATCATCTTCCAAGACAAAGACCAATGAGAGTGATATGATCATAAGCCAAAGCAACCACAACCCTGCTTTACCAATAAGTGGTTCAAGGAAAAGCACTATCTGATTTCCAATAAAGCCAGAATTTTTCAACTCAAGTACTAAAGACTCAAAAAGGACTGCTGCTATGAAAAAAAGTACCCAACCTAAGTAAAAATCAATATTTTTTCGTACAGTTGCATCTGTATAGAGTTTGTAAAGTGGATAAAAAAGTATAAGAATATTGATATAGGCAAAATACCCAAAAAGATGCAGATTTGTCTCGCCTACAATCTTTCCGATGTTACCTGCCAATGCAGTATCATGGAAAAGTGTAGCAAATGCCCCGTAGATAAACAGAATGGCAATAATTATAAGTGATATCTTCAAAAATAGACCTTGTTTCAATAATTGATATTAATTAATGAAGATATTATAACAAAATTATATAAGTAACTCTTAAAAAATCGTCAAATTGACATTAAAAATGATTTTACCCCTCTTCTAAACCTTGTTTAAGCTCCTAGAGAGTAAAATCCCACTTACGTTTAATACGTAGCGTGCCACAGTGATGGAACTGGTAGACTTGGTAGACTCAAAATCTTCTGCCTTCGGGCGTGTCGGTTCGAATCCGACCTGTGGTACCACTAATCCCCCAAATAACGACATACCTTCAGACAACACACAATCCAAAAACTTTTTATAGGCTATTTACAGGCAACTACGTGATATTTCACACCCACTACGAGATAATCTTGAATCTTAAACCAAAGGAAACAAGATGAAACTGACACTCGAACACATACAAAACATACCAGCACTATATGCACAAGAGACAACAGAAGACCCCACAGTGTATCTAATCATTACATGCATGAGTAGCTTTTGGCTAATAACCGTATATGACCCCAAACAGAAGATGGGTTTTGGCTTTTTTCAAATGCTTGAGGGTTGTGGCGAACTAGGTTATGTATCTTTTGATGAGCTAGAATCACTCCGGTATCCAGTTCAATACAAACCTACGAAGAAACCCTTCTCAGAACTTAAGAAGGAGTATAACCTAGATTAAAGCACCATCTTAGTGGTGTTTTTAAGCATAAACTCAAAAAGGTATTTATTTCAAAAGAACTCATTATAAAATCTCCTATATAGCACATTTTATAAGGTTTTCTATGGAAGATCATGAATTTATGGCTCGTAAACATTGCTACAGCGAATAACGTTATAAAATATGTTAGATTATAAGGTTTTTGGTTTTAGAGTGAAAAATAGATAACGGTTGACTTGAAAAATAAGTTACCCTTAAATCAAGTTTTTGTGTCTTTGATGTATCTTATCTTATTTTAGTTAAAACTACTAAAACGCGGCTGGGTAACTTATTTTTCTTCCAAGGTTTTGTTAGATATTAGACACTAGAAATAGACCAGCGAATATTCCAGAAATAAGAAATGTAAACCAAGAAAAAGCATAAAATATTTTAGGATCATCTGGAATCCTACTTTTTTCTTTCATTAATTTTGAAGTGATTGATACTTGAATCAAAATAGCACTAACAATTGCAATTGCTGATGCAAGAATTGATATTTTAACATACAAAATATCGGTTGATTTTCCATCTAAAACTACAACAAATGATACTAAACCTGCAGTGATGGCAGTAGATAATGTAATAATATGTTTGCTTATTCCTATAAGTAGTTCGTAACCATTTGAATTCATATTGTTTTCCTTTTTTACCTGTGTATCTAACGGGCGCGCTGATCGCCATTCAGTATGATATCAGAATATCCCGTAGGGTATTCTGGTAGCAGACTTGATGTGTGAATCCTGTCATTTGTTGGACGTAGCGGAGCGGAGACCAACGAATGGCAGTGGTCACGTTCAGTGATCAGCGCGCCCGTTGCACGCTCCCGCTCCGCGGGTGCGTGCAACGACTGAATACACCAATAAGATAGCCGTTAGGGTATCTTATTGGTGTGCTATGTTTTGTTATCCATTTTATTTTATTAAAAACTTTATTTCTAACAAAGCCATTATGGCAATTTTCATCATTAAAATATTTGATTTATAAAGATAATCAATATATGAAATCTGATGAATAGCACCTGTTCCTCCACTCCTATATAATAAATATCCTGGATTATCTTTATCAATATAAAACCATCTATGATGAGAAGCATTTCTCAATGTACTTTCAATATTTTGAATGAATAAGTTAAATATAGGATTGTTCTTTAAAGTTTTTAGTTTGCTATCTTTATTTAATTCAAGATACTTTTTAAAAGTTAATTTTTCAAATTCATTAAATTTTCTATTTGATAAAATATTATTTATACAAGTAAAAATAGTAATATGGGTTGTAATGTATTCATATGCATTACCGTAAAACATATCAATATCTTCAAAATTAACAGGGCAAAGAATACATTCAGTACCTTCTTCTGGATGAAGCTCGATTTTTGAATTTAATAAAACTCTATTAAATTCGCTAAAATTTTTAAAATAATCATTAAATATTTTTAAATAATTTTCAAAATAATATTTTTTTAAATTTACATTGTAGTATGACTTTAACTCTTGAAATTTTATTTTACTTTTTTTTGCTTTGCTAAATTGTTTCTTTATATTATTATACAAAATATAATTTGGATGTAAGAATCTTAGTAAAAAATCATGAAAAACAGAATATATTATGGGTAGTTTTTTCAATACATAAATATTTTTAATATTACTATATTTTTTTAATTCTTGCTCCATTAATTTTATCTGTTCATTTTTATACAAAGAATATGATTTATATATAATTAGCCAATCTTGCAAAAGATTAGAATCTCCTCCTAATCCATGAAATGCAGATTGAATCGTAAATGGTAAATTATCTAGTTGTTTTAAAGAGCTTTTTCTATCAAAAAAACCTTTCTTTTCTGCATGAGACATTAATTTTTGAGATACAAACATTGCTGGCATAAAAATTTTTTCATGTATAAATTCTTTTGGATAAACTAATTCAGTATGTAAATTAATAGCAATGGATTTATCTGTTTCGGCTACATAAAAACAGTTTTCAAGTAAATTATATTTTGAATTTTTATGATTTTGTTTATCAAAAATAAGCTCTAATGCAATTTTTTGTTTACAATTAGGACATTGAACTGCAATACTTTGTTTTATTTGTGAACCAACACCTATTCTTAAAACTATTCTCTGTTTACAAGTATCACAAGCTATTGATAATCTATTGTTCATAAACACCTTCTTCATGGATAACGGGCGCGCTGATCGCCATTCAGTATGATATCAGAATATCCCGTAGGGTATTCTGGTAGCAGACTTGATGTGTGAATCCTGTCATTTGTTGGACGTAGCGGAGCGGAGACCAACGAATGGCAGTGGTCACGTTCAGTGATCAGCGCGCCCGTTGCACGCTCCCGCTCCGCGGGTGCGTGCAACGGCAATCGTGAGCAATAATTTTCCCGCTAGGGTAAATTATTGGTCTCCTCGTTTTTGTTATAACTCTTTGAGTATTTGATAGTCATTTAGTTTAATGTCTTTTATTATTTTAGTATATGTGTCTAATGTTTTCATAGTGATTAATATATCTTTTGCATTTAATATATACTCCTCCTCATGCTTTTTGTAATGCTTTTTTAAAGCAGTCTCAGTTAATGATAGGAATTTTTCTTCTGTCAAATTAAATAGCTTAGGGTTAGTGTGTATAGCTTCTTGCATTGCTGCTATTAAAAACACCATCCTTTCGGATGGTGATGGGTGAACCTTACCTCTTGAATTATCAGATAATAAAAAGAATAAATCAAATAAGTATATCATGAAAATAGAAAAACCTTCAACCATGTCTTCTTCATTTAAATTTAACATTACTGCTAGAGATTCTTGCATTAAACTAAATCTACCCGTTAATACTTTTCCAGCAAATCTATCAGCATCAATTTCTAAGTATAGGTTAATTTCATTATCATCAAAATATTTATTTTTAGAAAATTCATCTATTTGAAAATTTTTATTTAAATTTTCATGACCATAATTTAAATGGCCTCTTACAATATGAAACCATTCATGAAGACAAATAAAATCAACCCATAAATAAAAAATTGTATCGGAAAGCTTAGAAAGCTTTTCTCTATTAATTTCAGTTCTTGGTATTTTAGGAAAGATGTCATCATAATCAATTACTTTAAATGAGAAATGCCTTAAAACTGTTAATAATTTTCGCCCTAATACAATTTGATATTTATTGTTTTCTGTATCAATATATTTGGCACAGGCATTGGGACCAAACTTTTCTTCACTTCCAAGGTCATCAAATACAAATTCTATGTCTATATCATATTTTAATATTTTCGACATATGTTTATTATCTATAATCTGATCAAGATTATGTTTAATATTTTTAATAATATCTTGCCAATAATTAAAGTCTAACTTTGCTGTTGAAAGTTCATTTATATTAATACTCATTTAATGTTTTTACCTAGTTCAATCATGAGATCTTTTTCAATACAATTTTCAAAGTATTCAAGCCCATAGTTTTTAATAGCACTTAATGGAATTTTAAAGTCAAGTGTCATAATATTATTATTATTTTTATCTAATACAGTACCATCGTAGACCTTAGTAGCTAAGTTAATACTCCATTCACCAACAATATAGTAAGTCTTATTATTAATATTTATATTTTTTTTCAAAATTTCCCTTTATGGTTATAACGACTATCGTGAGCAATAATTTCCCCGCTAGGGTAAATTATTAGTCTCCTCGTTTTTGTTATATTTTTGTGCTATTACTTGTTGGAACTTTACTTAGCAAGTAAAATTTGATTTACAATTATATCATTAAATTTTTTTGACTCTTCAAATGGTGGAAAATGAGCAGATTTATCAAAAGTAAAAAACTCTTTTTTAGGAGCTTTTAGTTTTTTAAAATACTCTTTTGTAAGATTATAATTTATGATATAGTCATCTTTCCCATGAATAAAATATATAGGAACTTCAATTTTTGTAATATTGTCGATTAAATTATTTTGATAATAAAAAAGTATCCTCTCTTCATGTTGTTTGATAGCTCTCATTTTATCCCTAAAGTTGTACTCCTTGAGTGTCAAAATAGGCAATAATGATGTTTTTAACATTTTAAAAAAACTAGATTGATGATAAAGTCCACCATATTTTATACTTAGTTGGATAAGTTCATTTGTTCTTTTTGTAAAGTCTAAGTCCAAAAGATTTTCTTTTGCTACTCTATCAATAGAGAGTATTTTGTCAATATCTTTTGTATTGCCTTTTTCTTTTGCAGTATTTAGCAAACTATCATAAGCAATATTATCACTTTTAATAGGATCAGCCACTTGAGAAACTGAGATGTAAGCAATATAATCATTTGGATATTTATCTATAGTTTTCATTCCAAGTAGTGTTCCCATGGAATGTCCTAAAAGGTATATCTTTTCTTTTTGAAACCTATCTTTTAAATAGTTTGTTAATTCATGTATATCTTCAATATATTTTTCTAGTGTTAAAAGTTTGCTATCACTATTTTTTTCATATGATTTACCTTCTCCTCGTTGTTCCCAATATACTACAGTAAAATATTTTTCTAAATTATGATTAAATTTTATAAAATGAGCTGTTTCTGTTGTTCCACCATGCAGAAGTAAAAGCACTTGATTTTTTATATTATCGCTTCTAATTATGAAAAATTGCTTTACATTTCCAAGTTTGATAAATTTTGACTCATCAATTTTATTTAGCATTTGTTGATTCTCTTGATATATATGATTCTTGGATATAACGGTTGACTTGAGAAATAGTTTTGCCCGTAGGGTAAACTATTTCTCTCCAAGGTTTTGTTATACTATTTTTTATGATGTCATCAATTTTAACAATTCATCCAGTTTTTCATCACTACTTTCTTGAAATTGATAAATATCATCCAGTTTTTCAAATAATTTTTTATCTAGTTTAAAGATTTCATTAATTTTTAAAATTAAATCTCTAATGATTTTATCAATTACAAATAAATTAAGACTTGAAAACTTTCCATTATAGATACTGACTAGTAGGTCTCCATTAATTTTTAGATACCACCTAATTCCAAGTAAACCATCAAGTATATTTTTTGGACTGATAGAATACAAAAGGTCAGCTATATCATTTTTTTCATTTAAGTCAATAATAGGCTTAATAGAATTAGATTGAAATTTTGGATGAGATATTTCATCTCTTTTTTCTTTTAATGAACGAATATAATTCCAATTTTTCCCACTCTTATCAAGATTAAAATCATCATTGTATGCTTTTGCTAAAAGTTTAGGAATAACTATGATTTTATCAAGAATTGGCATATATGAATTATTTTCTTTTTTAATAATTAATTTTTTATAATCATAAACAGATTTTTTTTCTATTAAAATATCTAATTCTATATCTTTTAATCTTGTAATTATTTTAGGTGATGCTTTTTCTCTTTTATGTTCTGTTATTAATAATTCAGAAATAAAATTTGTATAAACTTCTAAAATACTAAATGATAATATTACACTTGATGTTAATATACCTCTATTATCAAGTAGTTTATTATCACAATCATAGATTTTATCTATTTGGGAAATTAAATCTATAATTAACTGATGTCCACTAGATATTATTGTTTCAATAGAAGGCTCTTTATCTTTTAGTTTTTCAATCATTTGCTCTGTATTCATTACATCCCTTCTTGTAGTATAACGGGCGCGCTGATCGCCATTCAGTATGATATCAGAATATCCCGTAGGGTATTCTGGTAGCAGACTTGATGTGTGAATCCTGTCATTTGTTGGACGTAGCGGAGCGGAGACCAACGAATGGCAGTGGTCACGTTCAGTGATCAGCGCGCCCGTTGCACGCTCCCGCTCCGCGGGTGCGTGCAACGATTGTCTTGAGAAATATGAATCCCGCTAGGGTTCGTATTTCTCTCCAAGTACTTGTTAGGAGTTTAATTCAGTTGGTTGAATTTCTAGGCTAATATAATCTTTTATTTTATGTTTTGATAGTTCTACTTTCATGTTATCAATAATTTTTTCTGCGGATAATCCATAAAAATATATTGTAAATGTGTCTTGCCCATCCCATTCATCATGCATTTTGCCATCTTTGCCAATTGCATTTTCGAAATCTTCCCACATTGCTTCGAAATCTATTTCATCAAGTAGCTCATTTGGAGCTTGTGAATGATTCAAGTTAACAGCTACACCTTCAAGCAGTCCTACTTTTATTTCTTTACCATCTTCTAAAAATAATGTACTACCTTTTGGCGCTAAATTATTGATTTTATCAATTAGCTTATTTACTACATCATCTGAGGAGTTTTTTATTGACATTTCAAGTTCACAATATTCTGGTTCTCCATTATGCCCCATTAATGTTCCTCCTCCAGTCACTTCTCCTAGGTTGTTTTCTTCAAAAAAATCCTCTAAGGGCTCTCTATATATTTCACCACGAGCCATTGGCCCACATTTGTCATTAATTTGTAAACTTATCATGTCCATATATTCTCCTAACTATTTATTAACGGAACACAATGTCCTGCTATTACGATATTTCCGTATTAAGAGTATATCAAATATGTCTTGATTTTGATGAAAAGAGGTAGAATTTACATATTTTTCTTGTTATTCATAATATTATAATAATTACTAATGTCCTTTTAGCCTGAAAATAGCCGTTATTTGGACAAAGTGTTCCTTGATTTGTTGATTTCTGGCAATAACGGACAAAATTAGTAAATATGGTTTTATCCATGATAAAAAATTTCTTCAGAAAATGTCCTCTTTGTAAGACCTTATAAAATATATAAATTTATAAGGTTTTCATTTTAACGTACCAATGTCTCTCTGATGTCCTTTTTTATTGGCTAATATGTCCATAAAAGTCGATAATTATCCAAATTTAATTATCGCACCTATAAAAAAGTATAGGCAGCTAAACTACAGCATACCTGCACTTGGATATGATTTCTCTAGGTTTTTCCATGTTTGGTAATTTTCTATCAGAAAATCCGACCTGTGGTAGCACCTCTTATTCACTCTCTAAGCGAGTTTTAAAAACTGATCATACAATTCTTTCATTCATTATAATATACCTTTAAAATAGATATACATCATTTTATAGAAATAATCACTTGCTTTCACTATAGTATTCATTGTTAGATTGGATAGCTGCTCCAGCGAGAGAACCTCCATAGGCTGTTGCCATACTCGATGTACATCCACTCAATGCCAATAGTGTAAAAAAAACAAATAGTAGTAACTTTATCTTCATGTATAAGACTCCCTGAGGTATTTATAAAATTAAGTATACTAAATTTATATCAAATCTACGATATTTAATCTATTCTTGCTATAATTCCTTACGCAAATATGCGGGCGTAGCTCAGTGGCTAGAGTTCCTGCCTTCCAAGCAGGCTGTCGAGGGTTCGAATCCCTTCGCCCGCTCCACTTTATGTAAAATCACTATTAACAATTCAAAACTCTTACTTTCTTTAGATATAATCTTATTTATCAAAATATACCACCATACCATGAAAAGAGAATAGTCATGAAATTAGTCGTAGCAATTACCGGTGCATCTGGCATACAGTTAGGTAAGAAATTTGTGAACTACCTACCTACAGATATTGAAGTGCATGTAGTTGTCTCAGACAATGCGTTGACAGTAGAGTCTTTTGAGAACAAACAAGTCACTCTACACTCTTCACAAAATATAGCTGCATCTATTTCATCTGGTTCATTTCGAGTTGATGCAACAGTTATCATTCCTTGTAGTATGAACACTTTGGCAAAAGTAGCTTGTGGTATTTCAGACAATCTGCCTACACGAGTGGCTGCAGTAGCACTAAAAGAGCAAAAAAAGCTACTTTTGGCACCCAGGGAACTTCCTTTTTCTGCCATAGCTTTGGAAAATATGCAAAAGCTGGCTTCTTTGGGAGTTATCGTTGCACCTCCTGTCATGGGGTACTATTCTGAATCTTCCAGTCTGGAAGATATGGAAAAATTTATCATTGGGAAATGGTATGATGTATTAGGCATTGAAAATAATCTTTATGAAAGATGGGGAGAAGAATGAATACAGAGATAAAACGAGCCATATACCCGGGGACTTTTGACCCTATTACCAATGGACATTTGGACATCATTCAACGTGCATGCAGAATGTTTGATGAGATCATTGTAGCCGTAGCAGACTCAGAAGCAAAAAAACCAATGTTTACACTGGAGCAACGTATCGATATGGTCAAAGCCGTAACAAAAGACTTTCCAAAGATCAAAGTCATTGGCTTCCACAATCTTCTTGTCAATCTTTCAGATGAACTCGAAGCAAATATTATTATAAGAGGGCTAAGAGCCGTTTCTGACTTTGAGTATGAACTGCAAATGGGATATGCCAACGCATCTTTGAAAAAAGATCTTGAAACAGTCTACCTTATGCCAAGCCTTGAACATGCATTTGTCAGTTCTTCTGTTGTACGCTCCATCTTGAACTTTGACGGGAAAGTAGAACACCTGGTACCTCATGAAGCACTCAAACTCATAAAGTGTTTACGATAATGTATATACTTTTCGAAGGTATTGACACCTGTGGGAAAAGCACGCAGATAGAACTTTTAGCTCAAAACATTCCTGACCTGATCATTACCAAGGAACCGGGTGGAACAGAGTTTGGTGTTAAAGCAAGAGAGATCCTTTTGGCAGATACCTTATCTTCAAAAAGAGCAGAACTTTTGCTTTTTCTGGCAGACAGAGCGGAGCATTACCAAGAGATCGTCAAAGTCAACAAAGATAAGATTGTTATCTCCGACAGAGGGTTCATCTCAGGTATAGGCTATGCTTTGGCAAATGATGACTTTGATTTTGATGAATTGGTCAGACTCAACAAATTTGCATTAGAAGACCATTTCCCCGATAAAATAGTACTCTTTTTAACCAATATAGAAACACTCAAAGAGAGAACTTCAGCAAAAACACTCGATGGCATAGAACTCAGGGGTCTTGAGTATCTCATCTCTGTTCAGGAACACATGAAAGAAAGCATCATAAAACTGAATATCCCACATCTTTTTATTGATGCAACAGACAGCATAGAAAACATCCATCAATCTATACTAACCTACTTGAAGGTATAATTCCAATAATTATTTAAAGGATACTTTATGATCAACCCATTACGTGGTATGAAAGACCTTACTTTTGATGAAAGCCAACGTTTTGTACATATTGTAACAACTGCTATTGGCATCGCTAAAAAGTATGGCTATGAATACATTGAAACCCCTATATTGGAAGAGACTGCACTCTTTAAACGTTCCGTAGGAAACTCTTCAGATATTGTAAGCAAAGAGATGTATCAGTTTGAAGACAAGGGTGGCAATGACGTCTGTATGAGACCAGAAGGTACAGCGGGTGTAGTAAGAGCCTTTGTACATGCCAAACTTGACCGTCAACCTCTCAAGCAAAAGTTCTACTACTATGGACCCATGTTTCGTTATGAAAGACCTCAAAAAGGTCGACTAAGAGAATTCCACCAGTTTGGTTGTGAGAGTTTTGGAGAGGCTTCAGTCTATGAAGACTTCACCATCATCACTATGATCTTACAAATCTTTGAAGCACTGGGGATCGGCTTTGACTTACAGATAAACTCTTTGGGATGTACAACCTGTATGCCTCCTTACAAACAAAATCTTGTGGGCTTCTTAACAGAGATTAAAGAGGAACTATGTGAAGACTGTAACAGACGGATAGAGAGCAACCCAATACGCGTACTGGACTGTAAAAACAAAACCTGTCAATCTCTTTTAGTTACGGCACCCAAGCTTATTGATGATCTTTGTGAAGAGTGTGGTGCAGACTTTAAAAAACTGACAGCACTTCTTGAAAATGCAGGCATTACCTATAAAATAGATACCAACCTGGTCAGAGGGTTAGACTACTACAACAAAACAGCCTTTGAATTTGTCTCTAATGACATCGGTTCTCAGTCTGCTATTGCCGGTGGAGGACGTTATGACAAACTTGTTGAGTTTCTTGACGGAAAACCTACACCTGCTGTTGGTTTTGCCATAGGTATTGAGCGTATTATGGAGTTGGTACAGATGCCTGAAATACAAAAAGAGGGTATCTATATGGGTGCAATGACCCCTGAGGCTGTAGAGACACTCTTTCCTCTTGCCACACAAAAACGAAAAGAGGCCAAAGTGACCCTTGAGTACAATTCAAAAGGATTTAAAAGCCATATGAAAGGTGCCGATAAAGTCAATGCACGTTATGCCGTACTTATTGGGGAAGATGAGTTGGCTAATGGTACGGTATGGGTAAAAGATCTAGAGAGCAAAGAAGAAAAAACCATTGCGTTAGATGCATTTTAAATATGAGCATCAAATATGGCACCTTCATATTCAGCATCCAGTGATGCCTAACCTTTGACAACTACGTAAAACTTACACTTCTACTTCAACAGCTTCTGTCTCATTGACCTCTATATTACCTCCGGCATAGGCCCGAGGCATAAGTTGTGTAGCAAACCATGCTGCTAATATTTGTTTTTTAATTCATCATTCTTATTTATGTAAAATAGAATTATAATATAAAAACTTAACGTAACCAATTTACAAGATCTCTAGCCAACTTGGACATCGCTATATTGGCAGCATCTACAAAACCTCTTGCATCCACTGTCTTGGTATACTCTTTATAAAAGAATTTTCTTGTTTTTGTCATTCTCCCGGTACTGGTGTCTATAAGTGTAAAGCGGATAGAGAGAATAGCGTAAGACTCTTCCCCTCTTATATGATGAGAGAAATCATAAATAGTACTCTCCAGTCTATAGTCTTCATAGGCCGTAGAAGAGAAAGGTAAAACACCTTTAAAAATACGACTTTGGTCTAGAGCCTCAATAACAGAACCTTGTATAAGGCGGGGTACAGCATTACTCCACTCTGAATTTTGGTAGGCACCCCTGTCAGAAAGGCTGTAAGAGTAGTTAATATCTCGAGAGAGTTTCTCTTTTAATGCATCAGGATAGCTTACTTTAATAGCTTTATTTCTGTACCTACTTGAAGAGACAGGCGATACAGGCTTGGCTAAAAGTGTATACTCGGTAATAGGACCTGAGTCTTTAAACGAACATCCACTTAAAAGAAAAAAAGCCAATAACCATGCCACATATTTTACTTCAAAATTCATAACTCTCTCCTTCTTTTATTCACCCGGTCCACGTCTGTGTCTTCTTGATTTGAAGAAAATATCACTTGGGCTCTCTTTAAACTCTTTGGCAATATCATTGACCTGTTCAGAGAGCATATTGATCTCAACCATCATAGGGCCCAGTATGGTTCGCATATCATAATCTCCCCTGTCAAGACTCTTCTCTACTTTTAGTGTTAAACGGTTAAAGTTGCTACTGGTCTGATAGAGTTTGTCTATCGCAGGAACAGTGGACACTTTAATACTTGAAAAATCATGGCTTATCTGAGCAATTGAAATATTGTATTCTTTCATTCTTTGATCAAATTCTTTAAGAGATTCAACTACTTTATCTTCAATCTCTTCTCCTCGTGCTGTAATCTTTTCTACATTTTCAAGGGTTTTTGAAAAATTCTCAATGTTTTTATCATTCAAAAGCTGTTGTGTTTTCGCCATGAGTTCTGTCATACTTGCCGAGAGTTCACCAAGTCCTTCAGTAGTTTTATTGAACCAGGAAGGCCCTGTTGGAATAATAGGTATATTATCATCATCCGGCTTGAGCGTTTTAGCTGTATTGGTACCCCCGTCAATCTCAATGGAGAGCAACCCCGTAATACCCAACATCTGTGTATGTGCCACCATATCTTCTTTGATGGGAATACCATCTTTAATTTTTAGAATGACTTCAACACGTTCAATGTTATTTGGATCAATACGTATATCTGAAACACGACCCACATCTACACCACGTAACTTAACGACGGAATCTTTAGAGAGACCTGCTATAGACTCTTTCATATAAAGTTTATAAGTATCATATTCCTGCTGTACACCATACTTGGCCAACCAGAAAAAAAACCACACCAATCCCGCACCAAAAAGTAATACAAATATACCGACAATCGTATAATTCACTCTGCTATACATTTTCTTCCCTGTTTTCTTCTAACTTGTCCATATACTTCTCTTTGGTGTAATCATTTTTAAAAAATGCTTCAACAAAAGGATGTTGTGATTGTAACACATTTTTCAATGGACCTTCTGCTACTACATGTTTATCGGCTAAAACAGCCATCCTGTCTACAATACCAAAAATAGAGTCAAGGTCATGCGTGATCATCACAACTGTGATTCCCAAAATATCACGCAGTTCTACTATAAGACTATCAAAATTTCGTGCCCCTACCGGGTCAAGTCCCGATGTAGGTTCATCTAGAAAAAGTAGTTTTGGTTCCATAGCCAAAGCCCTTGCCAATGCTGCTCTTTTTATCATACCCCCACTTAACTCTGAAGGGTACAGTGTACTTACATGGGCATCCAGACCCACTAGAGCTATCTTAGAATGTACCAATTTATCCCGCATCTCCTTTGAGATATTCGTATATTCTTTGAGTTGTACTTCTATATTTTCTGCAATTGTCATGGAGGAATAAAGCGCACCAAACTGAAAAAGTACACCCCACTCTTCTCTTAACTTCTGCGCCTCTTTAAAAGAGATCTCTGCCAAACTCTCACCCAATATTGTGATCTCACCGGCATTGGGTTGAAGCAGCATGATCATCTCTTTCATTAAGACGGATTTACCCGAACCACTCTCTCCAAGTATCCCATAGATTTCATTTTTCTCAATATGCAAAGAGAGCTTATCGTGAATAGTACGCTCGCCAAAACGGGTTACTATATCTTTTACCTCTATGACGGTGTTTTCTCTTTTTATCATAAGTTCAACTCCGTATAGATAACAGAGAAAAGTGCATCAAACGCAATCACAAGAAAAATGGAGTTTACAACTGATGCAGTTGTATGCAGACCAAGGCTTTCTGTATTGTCTGAGACTTGAAAACCTCTAAAACAACCTACAGCCGCAATAATAAAGGCAAAAACCGGTCCTTTGATCATACCCAGTACATAATGCTTTACTTCCAATACTTCATTCAGTCTTTCCGTAAATTGGGTAAAAGTAATACCCAACTGCATACTAGAAGCAACCATCCCGCCAAAAATACCCAAAATATCTGAAAAAAAGATAAGCAGAGGCAAAGCTATCATCAACGCAAATACCCGAGGTAAAACAAGAAAACTGTAAGGGTCAAAGCCCATAGTACGCATCGCAGCAATCTCTTCTGTGATCTTCATAGCACCTATCTCGGCTGTATAGGCTGAGCCACTTCGTCCCGCAATGACAATCGCTGTAATCATAGGACCCAATTCTCTTACAATAGAGATGCCCACGGTATCGACAATAAACATATCTGCACCAAATTTTGCCAACTGGACCGAGCCCTGATAGGCAATCACCATTCCCACAAGAAAAGAGGTCAGACCAATAATGACAAGTGCATTAAATCCGGATTGATGGATATGATAGATCATCTCTTTAATACGTATATTTCTGGGATTAAAGATATTATGAAAAAGCGTGGAGAAGAGTTCACCTAAAAAGGCAATAAAATCTTTAATATCTTTTAAAATATTAAGTGTATTTTTCCCTATATTTTCTACAAAATTCTCTTTTTTAATGCTAGGGACAGGATGTGCACTCTCCTGCAAAAGATCATACATATCTTTTTGACTCTTTGTATATCCTATAATTTCTACAGTAATCTCTTTTTTATACTTTTCAAAAAACTCTATAAAAAGCAAAACACCCGAAGAGTCAAAATCAACTACTTCAGAGAGATCCCACACAACCTTCTTGTTGATGATCAGACTCCCCAACTGTTTACGTATCTCTGTGAGTGACTTGAGTGTCCACTCTCCTTTAGAGATAAGCTTAATATGGTCCTGACTGTTTGTATATACTATGAAGGTTTTGTCCATTAACTTTATTATAGGTAAGATTCGATTAAGTTTTGCTATAATTATAACAATATACTGAAACGGTTATGCGTACATAAAAGGCGATGTAATGAAAAACTTTGGTTTGCAGCTATGGGGTGACGATAATTTTGTCATTGAAGATGACACCATCAACATTAATTATGCATCCAAACCGTCTCTTTTACAGCTAACTCAAGAAATACGTGCCAAAGGACACAGAGGTCCTATACTTTTGCGTTTCCCTCACCTTATAAAAAAGCAGATCTCAACCCTTTTTACAACCTTTGAAAAAGCTAAAAAAGAGATCAACTACCAAGGTGGCTTTCATGCCGTTTTTCCCCTGAAAGTAAACCAGTTTCCAAACTTTATTAATGCATTGATGGATGTTTCAAAAGAGTATAACTACGGATTAGAAGCCGGCAGTAAAGCAGAACTTATCATTGCTATGACCAAAACCCCTTTAGGGGCACCCATCACTATTAACGGATTTAAAGACAAAGAGATGATATCTTTATGTTTCATTGCGGCAAAAATGGGTCACAACATAACCATTACTATAGAAGGTTTGGCAGAACTTGAAACCATCATAGAGGTCAACAATACCATAAACAAGGGAGTTAAAACCCCTGTCTCCCCAAAAATTGGTGTACGCATACGTCTTCATAGCTCCGGCATAGGTATATGGGCAAAAAGCGGTGGGTACAGTTCTAAGTTTGGATTAACTTCTACAGAGTTGCTTGTAGCCTACGAAATGCTGACAAAAAACAATCTTCTGCAACAGTTTTGGATGATACACTTTCATATTGGTTCCCAAATGTCTGACATTGTGCCGCTAAAAAAAGCCTTGAGGGAAGCGGGAAATATCTATGCTGAACTCAAAAAACGTGGTGCAGATGCACTGGGTGCCATTAATATTGGCGGAGGATTGGCTGTAGAGTATAGCCAACATGCGAGTAATGTAGACCGAAACTACTCACTGATGGAGTTTGCAAATGATGTCGTCTACCTCATGCAGGAGATCGCAAAAAGTAAAGGGGTTTCTGAACCTGACATATTTACAGAATCAGGACGTTTTATTGCTGCATCTCACTCTGTACTTATTGCACCTGTATTGGAGCTCTTTTCACAAGAATACCATGAACAAGGACTCCGACTCAAAGAAGTGAACCCTCCTCTCATCCAAGAACTTTACGAACTCTACCATGCACTTAAACGCCAAAATGCCCGCGAATACCTGCATGATGCACTAGATCACATGGAGAGTCTCTTAACCCTCTTTGATTTAGGCTATATTGACCTTGAAGACCGCTCCAATACAGAGATACTTGTCAACCTCATTATAAAAAAGTCCATCTTCTTACTTAAAGATGAAGGTTCTAATGAATTGATGAAGCTACAAAACCGTATTCAGGAAAAGTATCTGGTTAACTTCTCAACATTCCAGTCTCTGCCTGATTTTTGGGGCTTATCACAGCAGTTCCCCATCGTACCACTTGACAAATTGGACATCAAACCAAGTAATCCTGCTACAATCTGGGATATTACCTGTGACTCTGACGGGGAGATAGGATTTAACCGTGAACTTCCTCTCTACCTGCACGATATAGACATTACCAAAGAGGAGTACTTTCTGGCATTCTTCCTTACGGGTGCCTACCAGGAAGTATTAGGTATGCAGCATAACCTTTTCACACATCCCACTGAAGCAGTGATCAGTTTTGATGAGTCAGGTGAGTATCATATCGAAAATCTCATTGATGCTGAGAACCTTATGAATGTACTGGATGATCTGAACTATGATACCAATGAATTAGACAAGATCCTAAAACAGCGCATAGAAGACGCTACAGCTATCTCTTCAGAAGAAAAACGGGAGCTTTTGGGTAAACTATATCTTTATTTAAGCGAAAACAGCTATCTTAAAACCATCCAAACTCAGAATGAAAACATATAAGGACAGCCGCATTGAACGTATTTAGTCTGATCAAAGAAGATTTTCTTAATGTAAAAAGAAATGACCCTGCACTACACTCTACTTTTGAACTTTTTTTCAACTACCCAGGTCTTTGGGCACTCTTTTTCCATCGTATTGCACATTGGTTTTATTTGAAAGGATTACGTTTTATTCCCAGATTCATCTCTGCTATTGGCCTTTTTCTTACCACCATAGACATACACCCTGCTGCTACTATTGGTCGTAGAGTTTTCATTGACCACGGTGTAGGTGTGGTCATAGGGGAAACAACCATTATTGGAGAGGATGTTATCATCTACCAGCAAGTGACACTTGGCGGGGTCAGTACCTCTAAAGGGAAAAGACACCCTACCCTTGGGAACAATGTAGTCATTGGTGCAGGTTCAAAAGTATTGGGAAACATTAAAATCGGAGAAAATTCAAAGGTTGGTGCGAACTCTGTGGTTGTCAAAGATGTACCTGCAGACTGTACGGCTATTGGTATCCCTGCACGTGTCTTAAAACGTGGATATGACAAAACTCCTCTAAGCCACAACAAGATCCCCGATGTCAACAAAGAAATCTTTGAATACCTCCTCAAACGTATTGAAGTACTCGAAGATGCTCTACCTAAAACCAAACAGGAAAAAATTAAAGAGGAAGACCACAAACTCGAAGAGTTATATGATAACTTTATCCACAGTATGGATTAATCTCTCCATACTTCCCCTCATTTCTGATAAAATAAATCACTTTTAAGATATAATCTAGTAATTTTATTTATAAGGGTATACAATGTTATCAGATCGTATTCAGACACTTTCATCCTCACTGACTATTGCCATCTCTACACTTGCACAGGAGCTTAAAGCTTCAGGCAAAGATGTATTGAGTTTCTCTGCCGGAGAGCCTGACTTTGGCACACCAAGGCGTATTAAAGATGAAGCTATCAATGCCATTAATGACGGGTTTACACAATACACTGCCGTCCCCGGTATCAATGAAGTACGCCAAGCTGTTGCCGACAAACTAAAAAGAGATAATGGTCTTGACTATGATATGACCGACATCATCATAAGTAATGGTGCGAAACACTCTCTTTTCAACCTCTTTCAGGCAGTCATCAATAAAGGTGATGAAGTTATCATCCCTGCACCATACTGGGTAACATACCCTGAGCAAGTTAAATATTCCGAAGGTATACCTGTTATCATCGATACCAATGAGATCAACAATTTTAAAATTACTGCAGAGCAACTCGAAGGTGCGATTACGCCAAAAACAAAAATGCTTGTACTTACAAGTCCATCAAACCCAACAGGCTCTATCTATAGCAAAGAAGAGCTCATTGCCATTGGTGAAGTTCTAAAAGGTACAAATATCCTTGTAGCATCCGATGAGATGTATGAGAAGCTAGTTTATGATGCTGAATTTACAGCAGCAGCGAGTATCTCTGATGATATGTTCAATAGAACCATTACCATAAATGGACTCAGTAAATCTGTTGCTATGACAGGATGGCGTTTTGGATATCTTGCCTCAGCGAACAAAGAACTCATCTCTGTGATGAACAAACTTCAAAGTCAAAGTACATCCAACATCAACTCTATCACACAAAAAGCTGCCATACCTGCACTTAATGGTGATGTAGATGAAGAGATAGAGATGATGAGACGAGCCTTTGCAGCAAGAGCAGCAGAAGCAACAGAACTTATGAACAACATTGAAGGACTCTCTGTACTCAAACCACAGGGAGCATTCTACCTCTTTGTCAATATTAAAGATATTTCAGATGACTCTATCTTGTTTTGTAAAGAGTTACTTCAGGAGGTTGGTGTAGCCGTTGTACCAGGCATCGGATTTGGATCAGAGGGTTACTTCAGATTCTCATTTGCAACAGATATTACAACTATCCGTGAAGGTATCAGACGTATAGAGAAATTCGTCAAACAAAAAAGAGCGTAATTACCTCTTTCTTGTCATCCGTGTCATCACATACCAGATACTACCCAATACAGTGAACATTGCCACAGGTGCGATCCATGGTCTCTCCTGTATGATAGAAAAGAAAGCAATAATCGACTCTGAGGCAAAATAGGCACTCAACCCTATCGTCAATATAAAAATGATTGATGCGAATATATTAAAGAATATAAACTTTTTAAAGTCAAACTTTGAAAGTGCCATAGAGATAGGTACAAGCGTTTTAACCCCATATAAAAACTTCTGTATAAAAATCGCCGCTACCCCGTACTTACGCATAATCAATGTGGCTAACGCGATCTTGCGTTTATGCTTTGCAAAATAAGGCTTAATATCTTTTTTATGGTACTTTCCCAAATAAAAGAGGAAGTTGTCTCCCATAAAATTTGCCACCATGGCAACGATCAAAGCAGTGGTAAGATCCATATGTCCCATAAATGAAAAGACTCCTGCTGCTGCCACAATAAAAAGTGAACCACCAAAAGAGAAAAAAGCGACAGCCAGGTAGCCCCAGGCTTCTAAAGAAGAAAAATCCATACATATCCTAACTTAATAATAATGAAAGAATCATATCTAAAATATGTTAATGTTATAATCCTCATATGATAAGTACACTACTCTCCATCATCTTTGTCTATGTCTTCATTTTACTGGGCTACCTGGCAAAACGTATCTTCAAAGGAGATATGAATACCAAGACACTCACTTTAATGTCTGTATACTTTCTACAGCCCTTTGTAACCATTTGGGGATTTTCTACTGCCAAACTCCATTTTGAACACATCTATGTACCCTTTTTATATCTTGCTATTATTCTGTTTCTTCTCATCCCTACCATTGTCTTTGGCAAATTAATATTTACAGATATTAAAGAGCGTGCCATCTTCTCTATAGCAGGCTTTGTTGGCAATACTGGGAACATTGGTATACCACTTGGCATAGCCCTCTTTGGGGAGCAGTCTGTCATCTATACAACCTTGATCAACATTGCCAATGTCTTTGTGGTGTACATTATAGGCGTTTACATCTATTCTCGTGGTTCATTTAGCATCAAAGCCTCACTTTTCAATATCATCAAGATCCCAATCATCCCTGCATCAGTAGTTGCCATATTTATAAATATAAACGATATACCTTTAACTACACAGATACAGGAGTTTTTTAAAATGGGGGCCTATGCCGGTATTGTACTGCAACTCTTTTTACTAGGAACATTCCTTTACGGTATACGTATTAAAGAGTTACATCCTAAACTTTTTATCGGTACGATCACACAAAAATTTATTATTGTTCCCTTTGCTACCGCTGTGATTTTAAGTCTAACTGATCTACCTCTCTTTGTACAAGGTGTTATCTTTATGGAGATGTTTACACCCTTGGCTGTAGCCAACATCAATCTTGCTTCACTCTATGACTGTAAACCCAAAGATGTTACCTCCCTCATACTGCTCAGTACCCTGCTTTTCATTCCTATTCTTTTTCTATTGAGTTACATTATAAATCACTACTATTTGTGATAAAATAACTCTAATAATTTTTAAGGAGAAGCTTTTATGTCTAACAAAACCCTTATCATTGGTGCCGGTGGTGTTGGCAATGTTGTTGCTTTCAAATGTGCAATGAATGTTGAGACTTTTGGAGAAATTACTCTGGCAAGCCGTACACTCAGTAAATGTGATGCAATTGCTGCCAATGTCAAAAAGAAGACTGGAGTAAACCTCAATACACTAAAAGTAGATGCTGACTCTATTCCTGAACTTATTGAAGTGATCAAAGATACCCAGGCAGATATGGTCATTAATGTGGCATTGCCATACCAGGACTTGACCATTATGGATGCGTGTACACAGTGTGGCGTAGACTATCTTGATACCGCGAACTATGAACATCCTGATACAGCAAAGTTTGAATACAAGGAGCAGTGGGCAAGAGATGATCAATTTAAAGAAGCAAATATCATGGGTCTCCTTGGCTCAGGCTTTGACCCTGGTGTTACCAATGTCTTTTGTGCCTATGCTCAAAAACACTACTTTGATGAGATCCATACAATTGACATTCTTGACTGTAATGCAGGAGATCATGGCTACCCCTTTGCTACAAACTTCAACCCGGAGATCAACCTGCGTGAAGTCTCAGCCAAGGGGCGTTATTGGCAAAAGAATGATAATGGTGAAGGAAAATGGATAGAGACGAACCCTATGGAGATCAAGCAGGTTTGGGACTATCCTGAAATTGGACCTAAAGACTCCTACCTACTTTACCATGAAGAGATGGAATCTTTAGTCAAACACATCAAAGGACTTAAACGTATCCGTTTTTTCATGACTTTTGGAGAGTCTTATCTTAGCCATATGAAATGTCTTGAGAATGTAGGTATGTTAGGTATTGAAGAGGTAGAACACAAAGGAATGAAGATCGTACCTATGGAGTTTCTTGCCACTCTCCTTCCTGATCCGGCAAGCTTAGGTCCACGTACCAAAGGGAAAACCAATATTGGTATCTTTGCTAAAGGAATTAAAGACGGTCAAAAGAAAACCATATACATCTATCAGGTCTCAGATCATGAACAGTGTTATGCAGAAGTGATGAGCCAAGGTGTCTCTTACACTACCGGTGTACCTGCGATGATTGGTGCAAAACTCTTGTTAGAGGGTAAATGGCAAGGAAAAGGTGTCTTTAATATGGAAGAGTTCGATCCTGACCCATTTATGGAGGAACTGAACAGACAGGGGTTACCATGGAAGGTCATGGAACTGGATGAAGATGAAGACAGAAGAGTAGATTAATGCCTTTTAACGGTTTCCCAAAAAAAGGTTTACACTTTCTCAACAAAATCATTGTCAACAATTCCAAAGAGTGGCTCGATGCCAACAGAGAAGAGTATGAAAAGGTCATAGTCACACCAAATAAAGCCTATGTGGAAGAGATGGGTGAACATCTGCAGATCCTTGTACCTGCCATAAACGCTATACCTAAAACAAACAAATCACTTTTTCGTATCTACCGGGATGCACGTTTTCATTTGAGTGATCCTATCAAAACACGTATAGGTATTATATTTTGGCAAGGGAGTGGACACCGTATGCAGAGTTCAAGTTTTTACATGCATTATGACCCACAGGAGATTTTTGTTGCCACAGGAATCCGAAATTTCAAGCCTACACTACTTGCTACCTACAGAGAGTACATACAAAATGCACAGAGGCGCAGTGAACTTCACAATATCCTTGAATCGCTTAAAACCAAAGGCTACAAGGTTCCTGAGGCCAAATATAAAAGAATGCCAAGGGATTGTGACAGTAAAGAGAACCATAGCTATCTCTACCTTATGGGTGCCATCTATGCCTATGCTACATTTTCTCCTGATATCACTTTTCATTCCGAAGCCATCATCGACAGGAACTTTAAGATTTATGAAGATATGTTTGAATTACAGCAGTGGCTTTACGAATTAACTCTGCATTGTAATACAGAAGCGGATGTATACATATAGAACTATCTGTTCATCCCAATCATAGACATAAATCTTCCACTACACCCTTTCTCTTTTCTGTAAGAGAAATAGTGCTCTACCTCACAAGCTGTACATACATTAGACATCGCTATATGTGCATCCAAGAGACCAGAATCTAAAAGTTGATATTTGTTAATATATGGAAGATCCAACATATATTTATCTCCTTTTTTAGTGTATCCTTTGGGTATATCAAAAAAATGTCTGGCAACATCTTCCCCCACTTCATAACAACATCGACCAATGGAGGGAGCAACCGCAGCAACTATATCTTTAGGGTCTGAACCAAAAACCTCCTGCATTCTTAAAACCGTTTTTGCAACAATCTTGGATTTTGTACCTTTCCACCCTGCATGCACCGCTGCCACTATTTTTCTCTTAGGATCAAAAAGTAATACAGGAACACAGTCAGCCGTCAAAATGGTCAACATCACATTTTTTAAATCCGTTATAAGGGCATCACAATCTTCTATGGCATCATCTAGATTTTTCCATCCTTTGGTATCTGTTTTTGTAATGATTTTTATATGGTCACTGTGTATTTGGTCAGCCACCACAAAATGCCAGTCATTCTTTAAACCAAGATACCCTGCTATACGCTCTCTGTTTTCAACAACACATTGTTTGTTTTCCCCTGTATGCAGTGCTAAAGAGAAGTTGTAAGGGTAAGATTTAGACTTTGTTGAGACTGCATGAAGTAGATTAGGATATTTTTTTAAATCATCAAAACTGTAGACTTCAATCATAGGTATCCTTAGAATCTTTCTGATATAATACCCTAAAAATTGGGGAAATTTATGGAGTCTATCGTCTCAGCAGACAAACGCGTGTTTAGAAACTTCTCCTATACCCTTATGTTTCAGATGATCCCCATTTTTATCATCTCCTCCTACCTGATTTACGAGATCAATCCACATCTTTTTAAAAAACAAATGGTCTATTATGTTATCGCATTTTTGGTTTTTTCAGTCTCTATGTTTATCCCTTGGAGACGTATATTGTGGTGGTTCGCACCACTCTTTTACATGCTTAACCTGGGACTTCTTGCTGCCGTACCTTTTGTCGGTACGTCTGTACTTGGCGCAAAAAGATGGATCCAGATTCCAGGGGTCGGACTTACTATCCAGCCTTCAGAATTTATCAAAGTCAATGTTATCATGCTACTTGCCTACCTTATTGCCAAAAGGCCACCGCCATCAGATGGCTATGGGTTTTTCAATTTTGTTAAACTCTCTATTGTTATTATCATCCCTTTTTTGATGATCGCAAAAGAACCGGACCTGGGTACTGCACTGGTATTGCTTATTACTGGGTATGGTATTTTATTTATTATAGGAATTGACTGGAAGATTTGGACTGTCATTCTCATTTTAGTAGGTGCAGGTGCACCTATGGCATATGAGTATGGGCTAAAAGACTACCAGAAAAAACGTATTGTAGATGCAATGAGTAAACCAAGTTACCAAGTGAGACAGGCACTCATTGCTATTGGTTCAGGAGGAGTAGAAGGAAAAGAAAAAGCAGATGCAACACAGACACAACTCAAATTCCTCCCTGTATCATCAACAGACTTCATCTTTGCCTACCTTGGAGAGAGGTTTGGATTTAAGGGTATGTTACTGGTCATTGCTCTCTACATACTACTCATTTTCAACCTGCTCTATATCTCTGCCAAATATGCCGGAGACTACCTCATCAAAACCTTTGCCTCAGGATTGGCATTTCTCTTCTTTGTATACATGGGGGTCAACATCTATATGATCATCGGTATGGCACCCGTTGTAGGCCTTCCTCTGCCTATGTTTAGTCATGGTGGAACCTCATTTATTATATTTGCGGTAATTTTTGGGATTTTACAGAATTTAATTGCTTTTAAAGACTACAATCGATATACTTCTGACTCAAAAATCAGCTTGA
>JALWLD010000115.1 GCA_027081115.1 Sulfurovum sp. | reverse complement strand
GCCTCCAACTTCAATTCATACTCCGCAACAATCTCATCATCTTTGTGTGTAGCAATTTCCAACCGCTCAAACAACGCATCGATCTCCTGCTGTAACAAACCAACTTCTTTGGAAAGTGCCATAATCTTGTCATTGTCTCCAGAATTTGAAGCAGCGCTCAATGCTTCATTTTTTTCAGCCATATCCGATTCAAGACCTTCTATCTTTTCTTCACACAACTTGATCTCTTTTGTATACGGTTTACGCACCTCATTACGTTCCGTAGTTACGGCTTTACGCAACTTCTTACGCTCTTTATGATGCAGTTTTGATTTTTTCTTTTTAGGCTTTGCACCCTCTTCCTCTTCCCACCCTATCTTCTCCAAAAATTCATCATACGTCCCGTCAAAATACTCAGCGCCACCTTTATGAAAGATGATCAAGGCATCTGCCAATCTTCTAAGTAACATCTCCGAGTGAGTAACCATAATAAGTGAACCTTCAAAGGCTTCAATAGCATCTGCCAAGGCATCAATGGATTGCATATCGAGGTGATTGGTAGGCTCATCCAGGAAGAGTAGGTTTGCAGGCGTAGCAATGATCTTTCCAAGCATGACACGGCTTCGCTCTCCACCTGAGAGTACTTCAATCTTTTTGTCTCCAAGTTCCCCTGAGAACATCATGCGTCCCGCAATATTTCTTGCCTGGGGGATACCTATCTCTTTACTCATAGAGGCAATCTCATCTACAATGGTACTTTTGACATTGAGTCTCTCAATGTTAGTCTGACCAAAGTGTGCAAATACCGTTGAAGGATGATAGTTTAAATGACCTTTCTGCTCAGGCAGTTCCCCTGCTATATAGTTAAGCAGGGTCGATTTACCTTTACCATTTTTACCTATGATCGCAATACGTTTTCCTTTTTCAAGTGCAAAGGTTACATCTGAAAAGAGTGGTGTCTCCGGGTCATACCCAAAACCAAGCTCTTCCGCACGAAAGATAATTTTTGCAGGTGTATCTTTATAGTTAAAGTTAAAAGACAATGTGGCATCTGTACTCAGATCTTCCATATCATCCATCTTGTCCAACTCTTTTTGTTTGGATTGTGCCAAGGCAGCGGTAGAAGCTCGAGCCTTGTTTCTTGCTACAAACTCTTCAAGCTCTTTACGCTTTTTATCCTGGTTGGCTTTGGTCTTTTCATAGGTTTCATCTTCCATTTCCAAAGTACTGTAATACTTGTAACTGTCTCCACTGACCAATCTCAAAGCCTTACGCTGTACTCCCATGGTATGTGTAGTCACAGAGTCCATAAAATCTCTGTCGTGTGTGATGAGTATCACTTCACCGTCAAACTCTCTAATGAACCCTCTCAACCAACGCAAAGAGATAATGTCCAGGTAGTTGGTAGGTTCATCAAGCAGTAACATGTTGGGTTCAGTAGCAAGCAGTTTTACCAAATTGATACGTATCTGGTACCCACCTGAAAAACTTAAAGGGTCTTTATCCAGATCTGCTTCAGAAAAGCCTAACCCAAAAAGAAGCTTTTCGATCTTGTAAAAATTCCACTGCTCATCTTCAGGCAATACCAGGGCACACTCTTCTCTCACAGTCGGCTCGGTAAATACCAAGTGCTGTTTCAATGTCCCAATACGGTAATTTTTGGGAATACTCACATCTCCAGAATCATAACTCTCTTCTCCCAAAATAATTTTGAAAAGTGTCGATTTCCCAGAACCGTTACGTCCTACAAATCCTATCTTCTGGTTTCTTGCCAATTTTAAATTCACATCGTTAAACAGTGTTTGTCCACCGAAGCTTTTAGAGAGGTTTGTAAGTTGTATCATATTGGTATTCCATATCTGAAGATTTTTGCAGAATTATAACTAAAATTCATTAGTTACATATAAAAAACATCATACTACTAGTCATAGACATACATAGGTTCTTCTTTACTTTATACTGAGTTCATCTAGAGATGTTACACTTACATAAATTCAACCTCTAAAAGGAGCCCCAATGAAAAAGTTTATCTTTATAGCGCTTACGATACTGTTGCCCTATATACTGATACAGGCAAATGATCTCAATAGCAAAGAGATATACAAAAGCAAGTGTATGATGTGCCACACTACCCAAGTTATCTCACGTGATCAGAAAAAAAATCTTATTGGGCCTCCCATTGATGAAGTGATGCTGCATATAAAAGAACATTAT
>JALWLD010000114.1:0-1550 GCA_027081115.1 Sulfurovum sp. | reverse complement strand
AGCTAGGCGTCATCGTCTTGGTAGGCCGTTACCCTACCAACTAACTGATACCATACAGCCCCATCCCTTGGCACCGGAGTTTTCCCAACTACACTTATGTGTAGAAGGAGTATGGGGTATTAGCAGTCGTTTCCAACTGTTGTCCCCCTCCAAGGGGCAGGTTAGCTATACATTACTCACCCGTGCGCCACTAATCCACTAGTGCAAGCACTAGCTTCATCGTTCGACTTGCATGTGTTAGGCACGCCGCCAGCGTTCACTCTGAGCCAGGATCAAACTCTCCATAATAATTTATGATTTTCTGAAAATGGAGCTTAGCCCCTCTTCAATTTATCACATCTAAAACTAACTGCTTATGCACTAGATTTTAAATCTATGTGAGTTTGACCTCTCACTCTCTTAGTCGCTTACTCAGTTTTCAGGGATTAACTTTTTTAACATTATCCTCTTTTAAATAACTCGCTCCGTCTCTCTCGCGAAGCACCCTTTCGTAAAAGGTGGAGAATTATAGCCCCTCAACACTTAATTAAAGCTTAATTTATGGGGGTTTTAGGCTTAATGTTTGATTTTTTTTTATTCTATTTTTTTGGATTAAGTTTTAGATAAGTTTAAATTTTAATCGATCACTTTTTCAAGCTTTGTGTAGCCTGTTTCTGGTTCTATGCTTACTTGTACATAGTTTTTGTTATTTGCACTTGTTTGATAAAATGTTATAAATGTTTTATTATGAATAATCTTATTGTTGTCAAAAGGTGCGCCAAAGTGTCCATCTGATTGATTCCCGGGAAGCGATAAACAGTATGGTCGACCTAAATAGTCAAACGATATACTATTTCCATTGCACCCTCCGGTAACAGTTACCCGAGTTATACCATATGTTTTTCCTAAATTCATCTCCTGCGTTAATCTATAGTCATTATTTGGCACATTTAACGATGAATTTCCACCTGTTAAATATTTTTTAGGATCATAAGGACTTTTTGCTATCTCTTTAAAACTTGGTGTTCCTGTATGATTACCGGTCCAATCACTAAATATTGTATATCTCCACTCTTGTGAACCTGTTGTCATACGCTGATTGTTAAAAGTGATAAACCATCTTGATTTAAACCAATTTCTATCATTTGGATTAAACTTCTCACTCATCATAGCTAGGTGTTGAGTGTATCTT
Source organism: Sulfurovum sp. (assembly GCA_027081115.1). Lineage (GTDB taxonomy): Bacteria > Campylobacterota > Campylobacteria > Campylobacterales > Sulfurovaceae > Sulfurovum. The sequence continues at coordinate 379 of JALWLD010000114.1, read as the reverse complement.
ATATCTTTTACGATTTGGTTACCAAGTTGGCTAAGTTTTACTTTGTTGCTAGTTGAGAAGCTTGGAGCAACGATTGCGGAGAGTATACCTATAACGATAACAACTAGTACTAACTCTACTAATGTAAATGCTCTTTTCACTTTGTTCCTTTAGCCGATGATATAAGCTCACTTATATATCGACTAAAGTTGAAATATCTTTAAATCAGATTTCTATTTATCTAAATTTCCTCTGCCTTTTTCACATCATAAAGGATATCATCCCAAGGCGTTCTATACATCGGCATAGCAAGTCTCTTCTCATCGAGTACATGACCGATAAATCCGATACTTCTACCTACAATAAAGAAAGCATTTAGTGTTCCGCTCTCGATAAACTC
>JALWLD010000113.1 GCA_027081115.1 Sulfurovum sp. | reverse complement strand
GGCATCATGATGTCCTAAAGTTTAGATAGGTAAAATATTTTATCATACTATAATAATTATGCTTAACCTATCTCTCCCTCCAAATATTTTACACATTTTCCAGACAACTTCACCCGATCACCCGCAAGCTCAGCCCACACCTCACCGCCACGACTTGAGAGTTGTTTGGCATGAAAGCTTCTCTTCCCAAGTACTTGACTCCAGTAACCTGCCAATTGTGTAAATGCCGAACCGGTTACGGGATCTTCGTCTATGCCGTATTTGGGTGCAAAAAATCGTGTGACAAAATCGTACTTTGTACTTTTAGCTGTGATGCATACGCCCCGAAGATCAAGCTTTTTGAGAAGAACAAGATCGGGTTGTGCATTTAACACATCACGCTCATACTCAAAAACGACGATGTAGTCCATCGAGGCAAACACAGCCACCGGTTTGATACCAAACGCTTCTTCTATCTCTTTTTCGATAGGAGAGGGCACGATGATCTGCAACGGGAAATCCATCACAAACTTTTCACCCTCTTTTTGTACCGTCAAAGCACCGCTTTTTGTCTCAAAAATAATAGTATCACCGACATAGTCCATACACTCAAACAGCACATAGGCACTTGCCAGTGTCGCATGTCCGCACATATCGACTTCACTTTTGGGTGTAAACCAACGCAGGTGGTATGTGTCATCTTTTGGGACAAAAAATGCAGTTTCCGAGAGGTTGTTTTCGGCTGCTATTTGCTGCATTAGCTCATCACTAATCCACTCATCCAAAGGACAAACCATTGCGGGATTGCCCTCAAAAAGCGTGTTGGCAAAAGCGTCTATTTGGTAGATTTTTTGTTTCATTTTCATCCGGCATCCTGCTTTTTATCTCAAAAACCCAAAAGGCACAGCATACATCCTATCATCCAGTTTCAAGAAAGTATCTCCCCCGTAAAAAACAAGCCCTTTATCAAAAATTTCAGGCAGCTCTTTTTGTAGATGATAGATATGTTTAAAATCACTTTTGGAAACGGTTTTGGATGCTTTGATTTCAATAGCGATGATCTTTTGCCCAAAGTTCAAGATAAAGTCTATCTCTTTTTTGTCGGTGGTTCTGTAGTAGTAAAGTCCTGCCTTTTTTGAAGCGGCACTGTTGGCTTTGAGTAGTTCATCGTAGATAAATGTTTCGATAATATCACCTTTGTAATGCGATCTTTCAAGTATTTCTACGGAGTCTACTTGTAAAAGATGGCACAAAATCCCGGTGTCTGTGGCATAGATTTTAGGTGTTTTTATCAGTCGTTTAAGTTGATTTTTAAAAAAGGGTTGCAATTTTTGTATCTGATAGGTATGCTCCATGACTGCAAAGTAGCTGTCGAAAGTGCGGTTATCCAATCCGGCCTCCCTTTGAAGCTCGTTTTTATGAAAGATATTGCCGCTGCGTATCATGCAGAGCCGATACATCTTGATGAATTTGTCAAGATTGCGTATATGTGCCAGATCTCTGGCATCGGACTCGATATAGGTGCGTATATAGGAGCTAAACCAAAGATATTTGGCTTTTTGGCTTTGGATTTTGAGGATCTCCGGGTATCCGCCGTCGAGTATATCGTGAGTTATATTACTCTCATATTTTTGTAAAATATATGCATCCAACGAACCGTTCAGTATATCGATGAGATTTTCCGTTTTTTGATATTTCTCTTTTAAAGAGAGCGGATAGAGCTCCACAATCCCAATGCGTCCCGCCAATGAGTCTGAAATATCCTTAAAGCTTTGAAGTGAAGCGGAACCTGTTAAAATAAACTGTCCGTTAAGGCGGTTTTTGTCAATATAGGCTTTGAGACTGATCATCAACTCCGGCAGTCGTTGTACCTCATCGATAATCACAGGCTTTTGTAAATGTTCGATAAACTCTTTCGGGCTGTTTTTTGCCATCTCATAGATGTTGATGTCATCAAGAGTTACATAATTTTCTATACCCAAATGCAGAGCCAAGGTCGATTTGCCGACCTGCCTGGCACCGCTGATGAGCAATACCGGGAAATAGTGCAGATACTCTTCTATCTCCGACCTGATGGCTCTCTTGAGGTACTTCATCTACAATCCTAAATATTTTAGTAGTATGATACTATATTTTTAAGTTATTTATGCTTACAATAGAGCTCCTACAAAAATCTCAACCTCTTTTATTCCCGTAAAACAGACTCAACAGTGCCGGTAACAGCAAAAG
>JALWLD010000112.1 GCA_027081115.1 Sulfurovum sp. | reverse complement strand
CTACGCTTGTGGGAATGTAGGTCGCTGCCACTTTGAGTTTATTTCACCTCATTAATCCCCCCCTAACTCTTAACTTTATGCAAACTTGATCATCTTAACTTACTTTTTAAAGCTATAATTCTTTTATTTTAATGATGCATGCTTCCTCTTCTCTTATTAATCAATTATCAACAAATATTTTACCCTTCATTTACTCTTATCTCATATACTCTACATAGAAAAGGTAACCAATCTTCAAGAGATTTTTGTTTTACTCCTTGTCCAAATTTGTAAACTTCCTTGTTTTTCTCTTGATTTTCCTTCCCTTATGGTTATCTTTTTTCATGTTATGATTTTCCTTCTTTTTTAGCTTTTTAGATTATTTTCTCTAATTTGTTTCAAGATATTGACAAAATAATACAATTAGTGTATAAACTGCTATAAAGTGTAACATTATCTGAAGTTTTACTAGGTTTTTGTTATAATCGAATTATATTAGACATCCCAGTATGGATGTCATTAAGGATACAAATTGATACCGTTTACAGACGAAGAGTTAGAACCAGCAGTTAAAGATGTAATAGAGAAGGTTAGGCCTTCTATTAAACTGGATGGTGGTGATATAGAATTGATTGCTATTAGAGATGGAGTTGTATATGTACAGCTTCAAGGAGCTTGTGTAGGATGTGGTTCTGCTGGAACTACCATTAAATTTGGTGTCGAGAGACAGATCCAGACATTGATACATCCTGAAATTAAAGTAATGTCCGTGCCACATGGCTGGGAAGATAAATTAGATCAATTAGGTTAATATGAGTAAAATTAGTCGAGATTTATTATTGGAGCGTGCTGAAGGAGAATTTCTAAAGGGAGATTACCGTAAAGCGCTTAGAGCATACGGTCTTATTTTAAAAGACTATCCTTCATTGGATGAAGCCCGTATTGGTGTTTATTTGAGTGACCTAGGTATTGAAAGTGAAGAAGAGGCACAAGCATTGTTTGATTATTATCAGGTCATTAAAAGTGAAAAACCTAATGCTGTAGACATTATTGATGGACTTCTTGATTCTCTAGATAGTTCTAAGAAGAAAATTCAGGAACTGCTGATGGATCCTCTTGAAGAGCAGGTAGAGTATGGTGATGGTATACGCTACAGTGATTTCCTGGTTTTAATAGAGAGTCGCGGCTCATTCAGAGAAGCTTTTGAAGATATTATGTTCTCTACAAAAGTGGTTATTACGGATAAAGATGAATTTATTGATTTTGTAACACAACTTGCAAAAGAAGGGTTTGATGAGATGGCACTTGGGTATTTAGATGCCACAACATCTCTCTTTGGAGATGATCAGGATGTTTTGGCACTCTATAATGTTGTCAATGGAAATCATAAGTGAAATTAGATTTTAATGCAAAGGGCTATGCCTATATTACTGATGATACATCAAAACTTGATGTGGATACACTTTTTATAAAAACAGCACAAAACAGTGTCTATTATGAAAAGATGGAGAAAAAACCTGAAACGATTGATTCTGTTGAATTGATCTCTATTTGGGATTTGGAAGATATGAAAGTCATTGGTGTGACTGGAACCAATGGTAAAACGACCGTAACAGCAGCTATTTACTCTTTTATGCTTGATCTTAATGAGAAACCTGCCCTTCAGGGAACAAGGGGTCTCTTTGCCCAAGAGAAGCGTATAGAAGCTAAAAGTATGACTACTCCTTCTATTTTGGAAACGTTGCATAATATGAAACAGACTCATGATCTGGGTTGTAATTATTTCATTATGGAAGTCAGTTCTCATGCAATTGATCAAAAGCGTATAGAAGGTTTAAAATTTGCACTTAAAGTACATACCAATGTTACTTCTGATCATTTAGACTATCATGGTACAGTAGAAGAGTACAGACGTGTCAAAAGCCTCTTTTTTGCTGATGATACCTTGAAGCTGTTAAATAAAGATGATATTAAAAATATAACATATAATCCTATGGGTGCGCATAGTTATGGAGTGGATGAACCTGCAACTTATAAAGTTCAGGCATTTTCTCTACTACATGGAATTACAGCAGGCATTAAACATTTACAGGAAGAAGCTACGTTCCACTCTCCAATGGTAGGCTTGTTCAACCTCTTTAATCTTATGGCCGCAGTAGGTGCCGTACAGATGTTGACAAAAAGACCTATTCAGGAGATCTGTGACGTTGTAGAAAACTTTGCTGGTGTTGCCGGACGTATGGAAGTTGTTTCTCGTGATCCTTTGGTGATCGTGGATTTCGCGCATACGGATGATGGAATGTATCAGGTACTTGACTCAATCAAAGATAGAGATATCTCTGTTGTCTTTGGCGCTGGGGGGAATCGTGATAAGAGTAAGCGTCCTCGTATGGGTGCGGTTGCCGGTAAGTTTGCAAAGAAGATATATGTGACTTCAGACAACCCTCGTGATGAAGTACCTGAAATGATACTTGAAGATATCTTGGTGGGGTTACATGGGAAAGATCATGTGACTGCTACTCCTGACAGACGATTGGCTATTAAGATGGCACTTGAAGACCTTGAAGGAGACGATGTATTGCTTATCCTAGGTAAAGGAGATGAGGATTATCAGGAGATCAAGGGTGTGAAACATCATTTTGACGATAGGGAAGTTGTTAGAGAACTTCTGGCTCAATAATATCTTCTTTCGAACAAATCGTCTCTGTGCTTTCAAGATCGTTCACAGAGACAGAAACACTTCGTATGATTGATGGGTAAAAAGCTTGCGCTTTTAAGATTAGTATGTCAATCTTTCACTATGCCTTCGGTATTCCCATGTCAAATTTTTCTCCACTTGCTTGTGTATGCTGATACAATTTCCAAGCATGTACAATTTGATAGGTCATCCATCCAAATGATAGTATCATTAAAATTCCTGCGAGGAAAATAAAGGATGGTATAAAGAGTGACAATATAAAAGTGACAACAGTTGTCAAGTGGATGTAAAGATGTTTCATAGCTGTTTTGGGATGGATAACTTCATGCATCATTGGAGCAGTGAAGTAGCCTTGTGCATTGAGGTGGAACCATGTTAGAAATGGGACTATTTTGTAGAACATAGCGAAAACAATGCTCAGTGCAAAAGTAGCAAAAAAGATGTAGGAGAGTTGCTTGAGTGTCTCCTGTTCTGTAAAGTCTGTCATGAGTATGCATAGCATACTCATGATGAGGGAGCTTAGGCCCAAACGCCAGAACCAAACGGTTGCATCTGTTAAGGGCCGTTTTCTTTGTGTTAGGCGTTTGAGAGTTATAAGGGCATATCCAATGAGTATCAAGGACAAAAAGATGTTGATAACTGCCCAGATGGTAGGTATGAAAAATGAGATAATGAGGCCTAGTGACAGTAAGGCAAAGAGTTTAAGCGGTAAATACCCAGAAACAAACTTTGGATAGGCAGGGGTAACGTAGAACATCTCTATGACTTGAAAAGAGATAGAGATGATGAGTAGGGCTATCCACCCAAAAAGTCCAAAAGAGTAGTGAGCCTTTTTAATTATAGTGTAGTAGCTACCTTCGAGAATTCCTGAGAGTGTGCCTGTCATGTAGAGTGCCAGTATAATTACTATAGCTAGGCTAGTCAGTGCGACCATCATCCCTTTTGAGGAGGCAGAGTGATTGGGCAGTTTGATAAGGTTTCTTAACATAATGGAAGTAATATAAAAAATACTTCCTCCCAGTAATACAGAAGCCACGATAAAGAGCCAAGATTTTGATGTGTAGAAGGCAAAGAGTAGTAAAAGTACCCCTACAATAAAGGGGTATTGGACAAAATTAGCTTTTTTTACGGGGCTTGGAAGAACAACACCTGCAATGACCGGTAACATTTGAAAGAGTGCAGCAAACATAAAAGAGAGCATGACACCAAGTGTGAGTGTATGAGTCAGTATAAGTGCTTCGGTACTGTATGAATTAAAAATGTCTGCCTGAAAGAGAAGAACGAAAATACCGGCAGTCATCCCAAAGAGGGAGCCTGAAAAAAAGAAGCGAAATACAACAGATATGGGAGGTGCTTGGTCAAGTGAGAGTCCATTTTGGCTGAACATTGTATCTCCTTAGGTAGCCTTATGGCAAAAGTGATTGCAGATCTATATCTTTATTTTTTGCAATCAGAATATGCCAATTCCCTTCAGAGTCTTCTCTATTGAGGACTTGAAAATTTTGTTCAGAGGCAAGATCAATAAGTGGGATAGGGTTTTTTCTATGGATCATGTGAAAATAGCTCTCTTGATCTAACTTTTGCAATGCTTTCATAGAAAGCTCAAGTGGCCTTGGATGTTCGAGGTCTCTGGCATCCAGTGCAATTTTCTTAATAGGTGACATCTTTTAGAGCTCAACTGCTTTCATTTTTTCCAAAGTAGTAACCTTTGTTTCTTCTGGTAAGATTCTTTCGCACATAGCATAGAGCATTTGCTCTTCTTTCATATTGTGTTGTTGCAGTAGGATCATCATAGATTCACACAGAGACAAATAAGCATCTTTGTCTTTCTCTTCAATTGCTCCGGCTAGTTTACCTATGAGGCCTCTAACTTGCTCATGTTCATAGCGCATTACCATTGTAGGACCTTCTGAATTGCCTGTTTGTGTTTCGAAAGCAGGAAAAAGTTCTTCTTCTTCTCTTTTAAAATGACGTAGCGTATCATTGGCGAACTTCATGAATTTCTCTTCAGCTGTTTCCCAGTCCCCATTGGCTGCTGCCTGTTCTGCTTCAGCAAACTCTGTGTCGCAATCTCTGTGTTCTTGTGTCATAAATTGTGAAATACTCATATCTATCCTTTAGTGATGGTAACCATGGATTCCCATAGTTCTTCTGAGAGTAAGATCTTCTCTACCCGTGCCTGCCATAGTACACCAAATTGTTTTTTCTCTTCATCTGTTGCCTGCCCTTGCAGTGCTTTACCCATCAGAGGTTGCATCATTGGGTCTGCGGGGATCATAGAGGCATCGTAATTTAAGTTCACGCACTCTCCTGTGTCAGTTCTGCACAATTGTACTTCACTTGGTATCTTTTCATTATAGGCAAGAAGGTTGTTTCTTGCATAGATACCATTGAGTCCTTTAAACCCACCAGCTCCACCAGCCCCAACAATAAAAGAGATGACATTACAAATAACACCAGTAACACCATCTGTTTCATTGTTCCTCATGGAGACTTTTATGAAGCCTCTTTGCGGTAGGGTATCTCCATAAAGTGCTTTAAGACCTTGTAGTGCCATAAGGTATGCACCTGCGACTGTAGGACAGGAATGTCCTGCCAGTTTGACACACTCAAGATACTTTATTTCTATTTTTCCCTCTTCAAATGCACCTAGAAAATCACTTAAAGGATCCTGGAGCGTAATAGAGGGCACTTTGTCAAAAAAATCTGGATAATGCATAAACATTCCTTTTATCAAACGAATTAAAGTATTATATTACAAGTAGAAAGGGCAAGGGTTGATACTTATCAAGAGTAGCTCTAAACTTTAATTAAGTAAATACGAGTAAAATACTCCTAATTAAAATTAAACCTAAAGGATTTACCATGATGCCAGGTGTACCACAACCAGCGTTCTATATATTTAAATGTCAACAGTCAGCACCTCCGGGAATGCCAAAACCTTCTTGTGTAAGTCAGAATGATCCTGAATCTGCACAACTTTTTCAACATTTGGCACAAAGCCTTATGATGAAAGGAATTATTGGGACAGTACAGCCAATACAGACAGGTTGTCTTAACCGTTGTCAGCAAGGTCCAGTCATGCTTGTAGAACCAGGTCATACCATGTATGTAGGTCTTACGAAAGAGAAGATCGACAGAATCATAGATGAGCATATCATTGGTGGAAACATAGTCTCTGAGTATGTGATCCCGGACGAGATGTGGGGCGATCCTGTACCTCCGTCTCAAATGGCAAGATAAGACTTTTTTATTCAGAACTTGACTGTTCTGAATCGCGATATATCATGATTTATATACTACTACACCATTTTTTCACAATTACAGTATAATATTGTTAACGATTTGGTGTGGGATTTTGGTATAATGCCGCAATTTTAAAGAAAATAGGAACAATTATGAACATTACAATGCTTTATTCTAAATTACATAGAGCTACCGTAACAGATGCAAATTTGAATTATGTGGGCTCAATTACCATAGATCAAAATCTTTTAGACGCTGCAAGTATGCGTGTTGGTCAAAAGATAGACATTGTAAATATAAATAATGGTGAGCGTTTTTCTACCTATATTATCTCTGGAGAGAGAGGTAAAGGCGATATCTGTTTGAATGGTGCTGCTGCAAGAAAAGTACACAAAGGTGATAAAATTATTATTATTGCCTATGCAAGTATGAGTGAAGAAGAAGCAGACAGACATTTGCCAAAGATTGTCATCTTGGATGATGACAATACAATTGCACAAGAATTTGAAGGTCTAGAATAGATGTTTGAAGGTTTAGATATGGGTAAAATGTCTGAGATGATCGGACAGATGCAAGAGAAAGCCAAAGAGATGCAAGAGCAGGCTAAAAATGTTGAGTTTACAGCAAAAGCCGGTGGTGGTCTTATTGAGATCACAGCGAATGGTTCGGGTGAAGTGATAGATATGAATATAGATGATTCTTTATTGGATGATAAAGAGTCACTTCAAATATTACTGATCTCTGCTATGAATGACGTAACTAAAATGATAGAAGATAATAAAAAATCTCAGGCGATGGGAATGATGGGTGGGATGAACCCTTTTGGTTCATAAGTAGTTAGATTTATACTCTGCTCACATCTACAAGGTAGCTGAACTCTTTTGAGTGTTTCAGTCTGTTTACCATTCTTGCAGTAAACGAGTGTTTTCCGTCTTTTTTGACGATCTCTTTCAGTGTTTTACGTATCTTCATCTCTTTCCTTTCTTATCAATTTATCTCATGTTTTTGAGATTTGAAATACTATAGTATACTAGTTACAAAAGAGTAACAAAGGAGTTCCAATGAATGCCATGACCCAAGCCATAGAAAATGATTCTGTAGCAAAAATGAAATCTCTGCTTAAAGAGGGAGCCGACTTGAAAAAGCCTATTTTGATAGGGGAAGAGTATGAACTGGAAGATTATGACGAAATTTCACCATTTTTTTATGCCATACGTAAATATGCCTGCATGGAAATGCTTGAGTTGATGCTTGAGAATGGTGTAGATCTTCATGAAACAGATTCTGATGGAATCTCTGCACTTGATATGGCGATCAAGTTTAAGCGCAAAGATGTCATCCAATTTTGTATTGATAGAGGCTTTGATCTGAACAGTAGTAAACGTAAGAGTGGAATTACCCCGGTAATGCTTGCTGCGTGTTTTCATGACCTCGATATGATGCAGCTCTTGTTAGACAATGGTGGAGAAGTCAATCAGGTAGACAAATCTGGTATGTCAGCTAAAGATTATGCTAAAAAATTGGGTCAGAAAAAAATGGTTGAGTATCTAGATGAAAAAGGTGCCAGATTTAACGCTTACCCCAATGAAGATTAAAACATCATAGTGAAAGCCTATTTTTAGGCGCATTATGAAACCCTCTGCTAAATTTTAAACCATTTTGTAATACATAATATTTCCGTAATAATTTTGTAACCAAATTTTTCTATACTTCTGCCCATAAAATAACAAGGACGAGTAAGATGAAAAAAATTGCATTATTAATGGCAACACTGGCAACAGTATCAATGGCTGAAGGAGATATCAGCACACCACATGAACGAATCGAAGAGATGAACAGTACTACACCTATATCTGCAGAAGGCATATTCAGTAGAGTTCACTTCAAAGGTGACCTGAGATTAAGATATGAGAGTATTGAAAGAGATGATGACGCAAATAAATATAGAAACAGATATCGTTTAAGACTAGGTGTAAAGATTGATCTGACGGATAACCTTGAATTTGATGTTGGTATGAGAAGTGGTTTTGGAAATCCAACCTCAGGAAATCAGACATTCCTTGATGACAAGCCGTTGAGCGACTATTTTTTTCAATCGCTTAGATTCAATGTTTTAGGCCTTACGTATAAGTCGGGTAACTCTACTTATGAGATAGGTAGACAGGCTTATTTGATGTATAGACCTGTCAAGTCTCAGCTTGTTTGGGATAATGATGTCTCAATGAATGGAGTAAACTACCAATACAAAGATGACACAAAGATCATCACGCTTGGTATTAACCAACCGACTTTGGAAGAGAATTCTGTTGCAGAAGATGATGTAAACCTCTTTTTAGCGCAATATGTATACAAAACAAAACTGAACTTTGCAAAACTTAATTTGGGTGCGGGTATTTATTACTATGATGGTTTAAAAGGCAATACAACGCTTTTTGGAAAATCTAAAGGTAACACCGTAGATGCGAATAATCGTTATACAAATAATTACCATCTTGTAGAAGGTTTTGGAGAACTACAGTTTAAAGATGTATTGGGTATGCCGTTTAAAGTTGCAGCTGGCTTTGTGTATAACGTTGCAGCGAGTGATAATAATTTTGGGTATGATCTGGCACTTCAGCTGGGTAAAGCCAAGCATGTTGGTGAGTGGCAGGTAAAATACTCTTATACAGATCTACAAGAAGATGCAGCACTAGGTGCATATAGTGATTCAGATAACTTTGGTGGTGGTACAGCAGCGAGTGGTCATGCGATCAGAGTCAAATATAAATTTGGGGAACATATATATCTTGCGGGTAACTTCTTTTTCGACAAACTTTATGAAAGTAACAGTAAAGTATCAGGAATGGAACCAAACTATGAACGTGTGCAGTTAGACGCTATTATTAAATTCTAATATAGTCACTCTCTTATATTCGACACCTTAAACAAAGTTTCAAGGTGTCAATCTTTTTCTTTTTACCTTTCCATTTATCTCTTACAAATAGTTGATTACAATTTGGTAATATTATTGTAATACTTTTTATCTATAATCCATAAAATTAACACTCTTTGACAAAGGTAAACGATGAATAACACGATGAAAATGATACTTGGAGCAGGCTTTGCAGTGGCAGTGGCTTTTTATGCGAACTCTCTGGTAGACCATGCAACACATAGCGGTTTTTTAGTGCTTGCAGCAATTTTTGGTGCCTATATGGCGATGAACATTGGAGCAAACGATGTTGCGAATAATGTAGGACCTGCGGTAGGTTCGGGTGCCTTGACTATTGGTGGGGCAATACTTATTGCTTCTATCTTTGAAGCATCTGGTGCACTTATCGCCGGTGGTGATGTGGTTGGTACCATTAAAAAAGGAATCATTGACCCGGCTGCTTTTGGGAATGACTCAATGGTTTTTGTCTATGCTATGTCTGCAGCATTGCTCGCTGCTGCACTTTGGTTAAACCTTGCAACATGGCTTAAAGCACCGGTTTCTACGACACACTCTATTGTTGGTGGTGTACTTGGTGGAGGTGTAGCTGCAGGTGGTTTTGCCATCGTTTCCTGGGGTACTATGGGTAAGATCGCAGCGTCATGGGTTATTTCTCCTGTACTTGGTGGTGTGATTGCAGCTATCTTCCTTTATATTATTAAGTCTCAGATCCTTTACAAAGAAGATAAACTTGCAGCAGCAAAAAAAGTAGTACCTGTATTGGTTGCAGTGATGGCAGCAGCATTTATTACATATCTTACAGTCAAAGGCTTGAAAAAAATCTGGCCAGTTATTGTAGATACGCTCTCTTTTCTTCCTCAAACGAAGAAACCAAGTATCTGGGTAGCATTGATCTTTGGTCTTATTGGGGCAGGTGTAACATTCTCATTGGTAAAACCTAGAATTGCCAAAAGAGTTGTGGGTATGGAGAATACAAGAGACGCATTGAATATCCTCTTTACTATCCCGCTTATTTTTGCAGCGGCACTTTTGAGTTTTGCACATGGTGCAAATGATGTTGCCAATGCTGTTGGTCCTTTGGCTGCTGTTTATGATGCATTGACAAATACAGAGGTGGCAACAAAAGTAGCTATTCCTTTATGGGTCATGGTTGTTGGTGGAGTAGGTATCTCTATTGGTTTGGCACTTTTTGGTCCTAGACTTATTAAGACAGTAGGGTCTGAAATTACAGAGCTTGACCAGATGAGAGCTTTCTCTATTATGATGGCTGCAGCAATCACGGTGGTTATCGCTTCTCAGTTAGGATTACCGGTCTCTTCTACACACATTGCAGTAGGTGCTATCTTTGGTGTTGGTTTCCTAAGAGAGTGGCTTGATTCTAAAGATATGGGTGAAAAACAGATGAAACTTCAAGAAGCTATAGAAAAACAAAATGCATTGAAGGCAGAACTTGAAGCTCTGAAAACAGAAGAAGATTATAAGAGACAGGTTGAGTTGATGGCTCAATTGAAATATAAAAAGAAAAAAGTAAAAAGTCTTAAAAAATCACTTCGTGAAAATTATGTAAAACGTGGTATGGTTAAGAAAATTATTGCAGCATGGGTCATTACAGTACCTGCTGCTGCTATGCTTTCAGCCATTATCTTTTATGTATTAAAAGGTATTGGTGCGTAAACTATCCTTCACATGGTATGCATTCTGTATACCGTGTATTTTCCCCTCTTTATCTTTTCTTATCTTATTTTTTTTGTAACTAAAATGTTATATATTTATATTACTCTATGAGTATGGAAAATAAAAACATTGAAATTGTCATTATTGAGGATGAAGAAGATATTTTAGAGTTACTTGAGTATCATCTTTTAAAACAGGGATATTCAGTTACCGGCTTTCTCTCGGCTGAAACAGTAGAACAGTTTTTAGCTGAAGAGAACCCTGCACTTATGATAGTTGATAGAAATCTCCCTGGTATCGAAGGCTCAGAATTTGTTGCTCAAATGAGAGAGATAGGCTATGAAATACCGGTTATCTTTTTGACAGCACGAGACAAAGATTCAGATCTGGAAGAGGGCTTTCTCTCTGGTTGTGATGACTATATGACAAAACCTTTTAATGCCAAAGAGTTACTCTTAAGGGTAGAAGCGCTGCTAAAACGTTCGGGTGCTAAAAATACAAGTTATATACGCTATAGAGATATGAACCTTGATCTTCAAAGAAGAGAGTTGAGCATAGAAGATGAACGGATTGAGTTAACAAATCTTGAGTTCAAACTCCTTCATACTTTTGTAACAAGACCACAGCATCCATTGGACAGAGATTTTTTACGTGATGAGGTTTGGGGAGATGACTCTGTGAACTTTAATGACAAAACCATCAATGTTGCGATGAACAGACTGAAGAAAAAAATAGACCCTTTTGGCAAAAAAGAGTATATTCAGCCTGTATGGGGTATAGGGTATAAACTGTTATAGCCTCTCTCTTTTTGTTCCCAAAATGTTATGACATTGTTTTATGCTATCCCTATTACTTAAAAGGAGTATCTGTGAAAGAGATGACATATGTATCGGAAAAGAAAATTAAAAAACTTGCTAAAAAAATCTCAAAAACATTTTCTATTCATGAAGAGGAATCATTGGAGCTTATTTATGAAGAGTGGGATCTTGTTGAGAGACTTTTTCATGAGTTGACAAAGGTAAAAGAAGTACATGTACGGTTGATTGAAGAGATTAATTTTACCTACTGTATTGCGTGAATGGTATGAGGTAATTGTAATCAAAATGTTTCCAACTTATTTTATACTTCGTGAAATTTAACAAGACGAAGGAAAATAGATGACAATGAAAACAATTATTACAGCAGCTTTGACTGCTTCAGTAGTATTTAGCTCTGTTCAGGCAGATGAATTAAAAGGTAGAGGTGCTTCATTCCCCGGACCGGTTTACAAAGCATGGACAGCAGAGTATTTTTCAGCAACTGGAAAAAAAGTGAACTATACTCCAACAGGTTCAGGTGATGGTATCAAATCTATCAAAAAGAGAATGGTGAATTTTGCGGGTTCAGATAAACCGCTTAAGGTGGAAAAACTTAGAAAGAACAAACTCTATATGTTCCCGTCAGTAGTAGGTTCTATTGTATTGGCATACAACCTTGATGGTGTAAAAGATGGAGAGCTTAAATTGAGCCGTGCAGCGATTGATGCAATCTTTACCGGAAAAGCAAGCTTCTGGGATGACAAGATCATTACAAAAGAGAATGAAGGGGTAAAACTTCCACATGAACCTATTACTGTTGCAGTACGTGCAGACAAATCAGGTACAACATTTAACTTTACGTACTTTTTAAATAAGATCAACCCAGATTTCAAAGTAAGTAAAAAACCAACATGGAAAGCGAGTAGAGTAGTTGCGGGTAAGTCAAACTCAGGTGTCTCTGCAAATATCCAACAGATCAAGAACTCTATTGGGTATATTGAATATTCTTACAAGATCAAATTAGGTCTTCCTGCTGCACAGATCGAGAACAAAGAGAGAAAATTCATTAACCCGACAGTTCCTTCCTTCCAAGATGCAGCAAAGTATGCAACATGGACAGCAGACAATGACTTCTATGCAGTCATCGGAGATCCAGCGGGTGCTACGTCATACCCGATTGTTGCAGCAACATTTATTTTGTTGCCTGAAGAGACAACAGGAACAAACAAAGAGCTAACAGCATTTATGGATTGGGCTTATACCAATGGAGACAAAGCTGCTTCAGAGCTTGGGTATGTACCATTGCCTGCTTCAACAAAAGATGAGATCAGAAAATACTGGAAAGCCAAAAAAATTAAATAAACCTAATACGTATACTTCAATCATGTAAAATGGTAACAGAAATGTTACCACTTTTAACTACAATTCCCCCAACAAAAAATCAAAGGTAACAGATGAGTGGCAAACTCTTTAGAAACTTCTCTTTTTTATCGGCAACACTCTCCTTCTTTATTCTATTGGGGATCTTTGCTGTACTTTTTACCTACGCCCAGGAAGCCATGCAGAGGTTTGGTTTTGATTTCCTTTGGAGTGATGTTTGGGAAGCAGATGAAGATGATGAAGGGGGAATCTTTGGTGGATTCATCCCTATTGTCGGAACCCTGTTAAGTACACTTATTGCGATGCTTATTGCCACACCTTTGGCAATGGGGATCTCTATTTTCCTTACGGAAATTGCTTCAGAGACTATTGCAAAACCAGTCTCCATTGCTATTGAACTTTTGGCAGCCATTCCAAGTATTATCTACGGTATGTGGGGGCTGTTTTATTTTGCACCTATTGTTCATGATGTATTTGGGGGGAATGGTGTGGGCTTGCTTACGGCTGGAATAGTACTTGCGATCATGATCATTCCTTTTATGGCTGCGATCACCCGTGATTCTATGAACACTACACCACAAGTGCTAAAAGAGTCCGCATATGCTATGGGTGCGACAAAGTTTGAAGTGATTAAAGATGTGATTATGCCCTATGCAAAAGGTGGGATCATCGGTTCGATCATTTTGGCACTGGGACGGGCTCTGGGTGAGACGATGGCGGTGGCTTTTCTTATTGGTTCAGTTATGAGTATCCCCGGAAGGATCACAGACCCAACAACGTCTATACCGGTACTTTTGGCAAATAACTTTGCTGAAGCACAAGACTTGGAAATGTCAGCCATGTACTTCTTGGCACTCATTCTCTTTGTGGTAAGTTTCTTTATTATCTCTACTGCCAAGTTTTATTTTCTTGGTACAAGTACAAAGGTCAAATGATGAATAGACTGTTATTAAACAAAATCATTCTTATCCTCTCTACGTTCTCCGCAGTCATTGGTATAGGCTTCCTTTTTTGGATCCTTGGTACACTCTCTTATAAAGGGATCAGCAGTATTCACTGGAGTACATTTACCAATGACCTTGTAGAAGGTGGTATACGAAATCTGCTTGTCGGACAGTTCACCATGGCGATCATGGCCAGTCTTTTGGCTGTACCTCTTGGAATGATGGCAGGTATCTACCTCAGAGAATATGGACACGGAAGTAAGCTGGCCTCACTCATTAGAAACCTGAGTGATATTATGATGTCAGCACCTTCTATTGTTATTGGTGTGTTTGTTTTTGCCTTGTTTGTTGACCCTTTTGGTGGCTACAACGGGTATGCAGGTATTGTTGCCCTTGCTATCATGATGATTCCCATCATCATTTCAACTACAGACAATATGCTGGCACTGGTACCTAAAGAACTTCGTGAAGCGGGGATCGCTTTGGGTGGGTCTAAACATAAGATCATTTTACAAATTGTAGTGAAAGCTGCCAAAGTGGGGATCACAACAGGGGTTCTACTCTCTTTTGCAAGAATTATCGGAGAGACTGCACCGTTGCTCTTTACATCAGCAAATAATCAGTTTTTTACCATGGACTTGAGTGGTCAGTTTCCTTCCTTGACAGTGAGTATTTACAATCTTGCAACCTATCCGGACTCAGCAAGTAGAGAATTGGCCTGGGCAGCATCATTTATTTTGACGATGATTGTACTGTGTATCAATTTGATTGGCAGATATGCCATTAGAAATAAAAAATAAGAGACAAGGATTTAAAAGATGTCAAAAAATAACATGGTAATGGATATCAAAGATTTTTCTTTTACCTATGCCAGTGCAGATACACCTTCATTGAAAAAGATTAACCTTCCTATAGAAGAGAACAAAATTACCGCAATGATAGGACCATCTGGCTGTGGTAAGTCTACGCTGCTTAGAGCGATGAATCGTATACATGATCTTTATCCGGGCAATACATATGAAGGAGAGATCAATCTCTATAGAAATGGGGTAAAAGAGAATGTGCTTGATCTTAAAAAAGAGAATGATTTCATTAAGTTACGTCAGGAAGTAGGAATGATCTTCCAAAAACCTACACCTTTTCCTATGAGTATTTTTGACAATGTGGCTTACGGCTTGAAATTGGCTGGGCTGAAGAACAAAACAGAGCTAAACGACCGTGTGGAAAAAGCATTGAAAGATTCGGCTATTTGGAATGAGACTAAAGATCGTCTGAATGAGAGTGCATTGGGTATGTCAGGTGGGCAGCAACAAAGACTCTGTATAGCCCGCGCTGTTGCCTTGAAGCCACGTGTATTGCTTTTTGATGAACCTACATCTGCACTTGACCCCATCTCTACTGGTGCGATTGAAGAGCTGATCGCTGAGTTGAAGTCAGAAGTTTCTGTAGTGATCGTGACACACAATATGCAGCAGGCAAGTCGTTTGAGTGACTATACAGCATTTATGTACTTGGGTGACTTGGTCGAGTATGATAAAACAGAAAATATTTTCTTAAATCCAAGAGAGAAACTAACAGAAGAATACATCACAGGAAGGTTTGGATAATGTTGACAAAAAATGAAGAGAAATTAGAAGAAGTAAGAGAGCGTACCGTAGAGATAATGGAAGACCTTACTATTTCCCAAAAACTGGCTTTACAGGCACTTGAGACCTGTGACTCAAAAAGTTTTGAGCAGGTAAAGGTGCCGTTAAAGACCATTGAAAAGAAGGTGGCAGATATTGACAACCTTATATTGACAATCTTTGCACTTTATACGCCTGAAGCAAGAGACCTCAGAGAGATGGTGGCCTTTTTGAAGATCACTTCAGCCTTACAGCGCATTGCAAACAATGAGAAGAATTATATTAAAAATATGGCCATTTGTAATCCTGAATCAGATGAAGATATCAAACGTATCATCAAAGAGTCTCTACACATTAACCGTTGTACCATCCGTGCGTTGGAGTACACCATTGACATGGTCAAAGAGACTAGAGATATAGATAGACTCAAAGAGTTAAATGCGAAGATCGATGTAGAGTATTCTAAAACCGATGACATATATGCGATGGTAGAGAAAGATGTTTTACAAATGATGCACAACAATTTTGCCATGAATGACGAAAATGTCAACATTTTAAAATATATAAGAAAAAATCTCAAGATCATTGATCGTTTGGAAGATATCTCTTCGCGTTTGATGTTCGCACGTTTGGGTGGCAAACTCTAAAAGTCATTTTTTGTGTGCTATAATACAGCATGCAAAACAACATTGAGATCATCGTTATAGAAGATGAAGAAGATATTTTAGAACTTATAGAGTACCACCTTTCTTCCGAAGGGTATGACGTAGCAGGTTTTCTTTCTACAGAAAATGTAGAGCAGTTTTTAGAAGAAGAAACCCCTTCTCTAATGATAGTAGACCGTAACCTTCCGGGT
Source organism: Sulfurovum sp. (assembly GCA_027081115.1). Taxonomy (GTDB): domain Bacteria; phylum Campylobacterota; class Campylobacteria; order Campylobacterales; family Sulfurovaceae; genus Sulfurovum. The sequence goes on along the minus strand of JALWLD010000112.1, from coordinate 196,098 downwards.
ATGGAAGGTTCAGAGTTTGTTGCATACCTGCGTGAGATCGGTTACTCCATCCCTGTTATCTTCCTTACAGCAAAAGACAAAGAATCAGATCTCGAAGAGGGGTTTGATGCGGGTGCAGATGATTATATCACTAAACCGTTTAGACCTACAGAGTTAAAGCTGAGAGTTAAAGCATTACTCAAACGTTACGGTGTGTTAACCAAACAAAAACGGCTAAAATACAAAGAACTTATCATTGATCTTGAAGAAAATACTTTGACTGTAAAGGGTAAACCTGTCTCTTTGACACCTCTTGAGTTTGCTTTGCTGAAAACCTTTCTTGACAACATCGATAAACCGTTGACACGAGACTTTTTACGTGATGAAGCCTGGGGACAGGAAGGTGAAGGGGTTAACGATAATGCTGTTAATGTTGCTATCAACAGACTTAAAAATAAAATAGACCCCCAAAATGAAGAAAACTATTTTTCTCCCGTCTGGGGCGTAGGGTATAAATTTTCATAATATATGTATCTTAAGGGTATTTCCTCCTCTTTGCTCAGGGTACAATGTGACTTGTCATATGTAAAACATTACAATTTGACATATTTTAAAAATCTTTTCTTCTAAACAAGGTACACTTCTTTTATGAATAAACTAGAAACGTTAGAACACTATTTCGGGCACTCTGCCTTTAGACCATTACAAGAAGAGGTGGTCGATGCCATCCTCAACCAAGAAGATGTTTTGATGATCCTTCCAACAGGTGGAGGGAAGTCACTTTGCTATCAGTTACCTACATTACTTATGGAAGGTATTACTGTAGTTGTCTCGCCACTGTTGGCACTTATGCATGACCAGGTCACAGCACTCAAAGCCAATGGTATTCCTGCGGCCATGTTAAGTTCTATGCAAGATCTGGAGCAGAGTCAAAAGATAGAAAGTGAATTGGGAGCAGGGAAGATAAAACTGCTTTATGTGGCACCGGAACGTTTGACCAATGCCTATTTTCTCAATATGCTGCATCGACTCCCCATTAACTTTTTTGTCATAGACGAAGCGCACTGCGTTTCAGAGTGGGGACATGAGTTTAGGGAGAACTACAGACGACTCTCTCTGCTAAAAGAGCAGTTTGCCACAACCCCTATTGCCGCTTTTACAGCCACGGCAACCCATGCCGTAGAACAGGATATCGCCACCAATCTGGGCTTGCAAAACCCAAAACGTGTCAGAGGCTCACTTTTCAGAGAGAACCTGACTATTCATGCCAGACATCGTATTAAAGACGGCCGTGCGCAACTTATGGAATTTTTAAAGATGCATAGAGGCGAATCGGGGATCATCTATACGCTCTCTCGTAAAAGTACAGAAGCCGTGGCACATTTTTTACAGGAAAAAGGCATAGAAGCCAAAGCCTATCATGCTGGACTTCCTACGCAGGAGAAGAACAAAACCTATGCAGACTTTGTAGCAGACAAAGTGCAGGTTGTCGTTGCTACCATCGCCTTTGGCATGGGTATAGACAAGTCCAATATCCGTTTTGTGGTACACATGACCATGCCAAAGACTCTGGAGAACTTCTACCAGGAGATCGGACGGGCAGGACGGGACGGACTGGAAGCGGAAACCCTTCTGCTCTTTTCGGCTCAGGACATTGTACAGCAGAAGATGTTCATAGAAGACCTGCCTGAAACGCCCTATAAAGAACATGCCTTCAACAAACTCGACAGCATGGTACGTTTTGCCAATTCAGAAAACTGCCGCCATCAGTCTGTAGCTGCCTACTTCGATGACCGTATTAAAGCCTGTGAGACTTTGTGTGACAACTGTACAGCACCACAGAGTGAAAAGGTTGACATTACTACTGCTGCCAGGATGCTGCTTTCTGCTATGTTGCGTACTGAGCAGAAGTTTGGTTTGCATTATGTTATTGATGTCATTAAAGGCTCTAAAGAACAACGTGTCCTGCAAAATGGGCATGATACCCTCTCTGTTTATGGTATCGGTACGGAGTATTCCAAAAACCAATGGTTGACGATCGGTGACAAACTTTTAGAACTGAATGCTGTTGAGATAGGTGAGTTTAAAGTTTACAGGTTGACAACTTTTGGTGTGGAGGTTATTAAAGGCAGTCATGAAATTCTACTCAAAAAAGAGCGTCTTGAAGTGCAAAAAGCTGTTGCAAAGAAAAAAGTCAGCTATTTTGATGATTACGATGTAGAGATGTATGACAGACTAAGAGACCTCCGTACTCAGATCGCCTCTGAAAAAGGCATACCGCCATACATCGTATTTTCTGACAAAACACTAAAAGACCTTTCGGCTAAAGTACCACAAGACAAAGAAGCCATGCTTACTGTTCACGGCATAGGTGAAGTGAAGTTTGAGAGGTATGGGGAAGCGTTTTTGGATGTGTTACAAGATGCACAATAGAGTTGATTTGACAATCATAAATTTATAAAATATAATAGAGTAAATATAAACTACAAAATAGTTTATAGAAACTATAAAAGAGTATTTATGCTAGATGAGTTATTTGGTTCTAAGAACCGTGAGCGAGTACTACAGTACATAGATGTCAATGGACAAGGGTATGCTAAAGAGATAGCCGACTTTTATGACAGCAGTATAGACCCGATTAAAAAACAGCTGGAACGTTTAGAGTCAGGGGGGATACTTGTGAATCAAATGGTAGGACGTACGAGACTTTTTATGTTCAATCCTAGATATGCCTTTAAGGATGAGTTACAGGCACTACTTGAAAAGGCACGAGAGTATTATAGCCCAGCAGAGCAAGAACGATTTATGAAGCAACGTAAACGTCCTCGAAGAACAGGTAAGCCATTATGAAATCTATCAAAGAGATGAAGATGGAAGAATTGGCTGCATTTGTTTGTGAAGCTTTAGAAAATGAGGGTATAGAAACAGTACTCTCTGGCGGATGTTGTGTAGAACTTTATAGGTAAAGGTAGATATACCTCTGATGATATTGATTTGATTGATCGTTTTAATAGTGGGCATCGTAAGATTAAAGAAGTGATGAAAAGAATCGGGTTTATAGAGTATAAAATGAAACGTTATTTTGTTCATGAAGACACTTCATTATTTATAGAGTTTCCTAGAGGACTTTTGGGTGTGGGTGATGCACCTGTACAAGAAATAGCAGTACGAAAAACAGAAACAGGTATGCTTAAACTATTGACTCCTACAGATTGTATAAAAGATAGATTGGCTGCGTATTATCATTGAGATGATGCACAATCTTTAGAACAGGCTATATGGGTGGCTATGGAAAATGAATTTGATATGAAGTCGATAGAAAGATGGTCAAGCTATGAAGATATGATTTATTAATATCAAGATTTCAGAGAGAGCTTTCTAGCTTTGAAAGAAGTAGAAGAAAGAGTAGACGACAAGTCTATTAAAGTGGAAGATTTTTTAATGAGTTAGATGATTAGTTATTTACAATCAAGCTTGGGTATAATTAATCAACATTATTGAGGGAGTGTATAGATGCAATATCTTAATGAAAATAAAAATATCCCTCAAAACCTAGAACAAAGTATTAAAAATAATCCAAAGTTATACCCATATTTTGACGTAAATTTTCAAGGCATTAAACCTAAAAACTACTGTGGCTTTCTCTCTATAGATAATCAAAGTTATTTCATTATCCCAAAAATTAGCGATGACAACAATCAAAGTTTAAATACCTTTATTTATATGCTTATGTATGGGTATGATGTAAAACTCAAAAATGAAGATTTGATGCAAGGGGTAAATGTAGAACATCACATTTATGAGCTCTTTATTAGACTTTTTTCAGATACTTTGTTGGATGAGTTTAAGAAAGGTGTATTTAAACAGTATATTACGATGCAAGAGAATTTAAAAGTGTTGCGTGGTAAATATATAATAGAACAGAATTTCAATAATTTTTACCATCAAAATATCTATTGTGAATTTGATGAATTTTCTATGGATAACGAACTCAATCGTTTTTTCTTGTATGCTATACGTATTTTTAAAAAATACAGCTCTTATAGTAATCTACATAGATGTGAGGCTGTGTTAGATGAAGTGGCATATTTCAATATAGATTTTAAAAGGTTGAACATTCATTTTAACCGTATGAATAGCAGATATAAAAAGAGTTATGAAGTGTCACTTATGATACTACAAAAGCTTGTACCTATGACACAAAATAGCCATGAAAAGAGTTTTGCATTTTTGTTTGATATGTCAGAGGTGTTTGAAAAATTTGTAGGCAGGATGTATAAAGAGATAGATAGTACAACTACATTACAAAAACAAGGTAACTTTGGAAGTTTGGTTTTAAAGCCAGATATTATGACAGAGAGTAAAATTATAGATACAAAGTATAAAAAAATAAACAATAGAAGTGATTTGTCTGTGCAAGATAAGTATCAAATGTTTGTATATGGTGTGAATTTTAAAGTGAAAGATACGATGTTGTTATATCCGAAGCATTTAGTGGAAATTGAAGATGATTTGAAGCTTGGAACGGGGGATGAGTTGATTAGATTGAAAATGAAGAGTATTGATTTTGGATTTGATGACGGATTTGATGGATATATTGATGAGATTAGAAATAGATTGGAGAAGACTAGATGAACAAACAAGAGTTAAAAGAATTAATAGAAGAATTTTATGATAAGTGGCAAAATACAGATGGCTTATGGCGAAATAGTTTTTCTCCTAAAATCTCTGAAGGATATAAAGAATATACGATAAAGATTTCTTTTGGACAAGGAATAAGAATTGTTTTACCAAAAAACCCATGGATGGCTTTTTTAAAATATAATCAACAAGTTAGTAAGGGTATATACCCTATTGTAATTATTCAAGATAATTTATTAAAAGTATTTTTGGGAATATCTAAGGAAAATGATTCAAATTTAGAATTAAGTTTTATTGAAAAATTAAAAGAAAAACTTGGATATAAAGAATTTACTATTAATGATATAAATGATTTACTGAATCATATAGACACTATTCTTGCACTGTTTGATAGCGAGATGAGTAGTTATATGGAAGACTCAAAAAATATTTTTATAAAAAACTATAATAGTTTTATTGAAACATTACCAATGCAGGGAAGCGGAAAATATGCAAAACTATTTACCAGTGCAAGACAGATTCCTTTTAAACTATATAGAAATAGTGCTAATGGTATTGCTATAAATGCTTTTACAGAGCAGTCTGCACCTATGTCAACAAATCTACAGCAGTTATTAAAAGTAGTATTTGAGAATAGTCGTCTATGGTACACATCATATGAACCAATTATAATAAAAAGAATACAAAATAATGATTTAATTAAAGAACAAGAAGTCGAACTAGAAGGAGGTAATATTGAGATAGAAGATCCAATGTTGAATAAAATTAAAAATATTATACTTTATGGCTCCCCAGGAGTAGGAAAAACACACAATACAAATAAACTTATTAGACTCATTGAAGATAGTAAATCGGATAGAGAGATATTTGAAACTATAAAGGCGAATGAAAATAGTGACATTATAGATATATCAGATATAAATGAGAGAGTAAAGTTTATAACATTTCATCAAAGCTTTGGATATGAAGATTTTATAGAAGGATTTAGACCAAATGAAGAGGGGAATATAGGTTTAGAAAAAGGTATTTTTTTAGAGATTTGTAATGACGCGGAGGAGAATCTTTTAAAATCGTCCGAAGAAAGGAAAGTTCCTTTTAAAGAAGCATTTAATCGCCTATTTAAAGAAAAGATTGAAAAGGAAGAAAGTGTTAAAATTGATTTAAAGCGTACAGGTAGTTATTTTAAAGTAAATGATTTTAATGATAAAACAATTTATTTTGAAAAACAATCGGGTACAACAAAGCATACATTATCAATAACCTCTTTAGAAAAAATGTACGATGTAGAAAAAAATGATTTTATTAATGGGGGATTGGCAGTTTACTATGAGCCTATTTTAGAAAAGTTATTGAAAATAAAAAGAGAGTCTCATGTAGAAAAAGTTGAAAGAAAAAACTATTATCTCGTTATAGATGAAATCAACAGAGGAAACATCTCTAAAATCTTTGGAGAACTCATCACCTTCATAGAAGAAGATAAAAGAGATACCCTAGAAGTAACCCTTCCTTACTCTAAAAAGCTGTTTAAGATACCCTCTAATCTCTATATCATAGGAACGATGAACAGTACAGATAAATCAATAGCTCTTATTGACATCGCTTTACGAAGACGGTTTACATTTTTAAAGATGAAGCCAAATGAAAATTTGATTACTTCTCATGCTAAAGCAAAAAAGATATTTAATAATCTAAATGAACGTATTACACGAGATTTGGGCGAAGATTATCAGATAGGGCATAGTTACTTTATGAAGATACAAAACGATGATGATTTGGATTTTGTTTTAGACTATAAGATTATCCCATTACTTGAAGAGTATTATTATGGTGATGATAGATTGCCAGAGGTGATTGCACTTTGTAAACAAGATACAACATGGGGAAACGATGAATAACAAACCCCTTTGTGGTATAGACGAAGCAGGAAGAGGACCTCTGGCTGGTTCACTTGTGATGGCTGGTGTGGTGTTGACTGGTGAGGTTGAGGGGTTGATGGATTCTAAGAAGTTGACCCAGAAGAAGAGGGAGGCACTTTACCCTTTAGTGGTAGCAAACAGTGACTACCACATCGTTTCTTTTTCAGCTTCTGAGGTAGATGAGCTGGGTATCTCTGAGTGTTTACATCGGGGTTTACTCTCCATACAAAAATACTTGCCAGATGTTGACTACTTGTTTGATGGTAACAGTACTTTTGGGGTTGACAACATTACGACTATGGTCAAAGCAGATGATAAAGTGCAGGAAGTCTCTGCTGCGAGTATACTGGCCAAGGTCACACGTGACAGAGAGATAGTAGCTCAGGCTATAGAGTACCCGGAGTATGGGTTTGAAAAACATAAGGGGTATGGGACTAAAGCCCATATAGAGGCTTTGGTGAAGTACGACCGATGTCCCATTCACCGTAAAACCTTTAGAGTGAAAGGCTTGGATGAGCCGACACTTTTTTAGTTACATTAACGATTGACCGTTAAGAGAGATCTTCCCCTCTTTTAGCTCAAATTCGTATACTTTTTTACCATTGACAACTTTTGGTTGAATGATCATTGCCAGCATCATTGCTCTTGGTTGTTGTGCGATCAGTGCAAAAAGGGTATCTGAGAGAACAATCTTCATTTTGGCATTGATGGCATTAAGTGCAGCAAGTGGATTACTTTGAATGGCTGCAAGTTTTGTACCCTTTTTTATGTGTGCTTTGGCAGTTATGGAAAAACCATCCATGGCTTTACCCAAATAGTTGATCGTCTTGACATCAAATTGAGGGATTTCCATATGTATCCCTTTGGAAAGCAGCGCTTCTATGAGCCTGTTGCTCTCTTCTTCATCGTTTAGATCTACTTTTTCAAGTGCTTCTAGAATAGCTACATCAAGGTCTCCTATATTGAATGCAAAGGTAGTATGGCTTAGCTTGGAACTCTCTGTATTGTCTTTCATCTCCATCTCTTCTACCGTGACTTTCATCTTGTTGGATGCAAGACCATTTGTCACAGAGGTGTCATTTGTCCCAGAGAGATTTTTAATATGTGCTGAAAAGGTATCTTTCTCATGTTTCCCGATAAAATCAAAGTTGGCAAGACTATAGCTTGATTTTGAATCATACAGAGTATTTCCGGTTTGTACATAATGACTCTGTAGTTTCTCCATGACTATGTCGATCTCATCACCTGATGTCACACGAATATTTTGAATGGTCTGAGCGATATCTGTCACGCGATCATTGTCGATCTTTCCCTCAAAGTTTGTTCCTTCAAGATCAATCTTTACAAGAGTCTCTACTTTGAATGTTTCATGGATATCTTTTATATATCCTTTGAACCCGGTGAGCATTTTATTGAAATCTACATGAAGGAGTAGTGCTTTACGTGCAAGCATATCGTTGAGTTGTTTGACAAATATTTTGTCAGTCTCTTCCAAATCAGGTGCATTGCTTATGGAGTTTGGTAGATTTAACGGGTAGAGGTCTGCTGAGAGGGCAGAGTAACTGCTGTCGAGGTATTTGAGGTCAACACCAATCTTGAGTCCAATCAATGCTTCTGCATCTTCTATGCTTAGTTCTGAACCCTGCTGTTTAAAAAACGCAACAATTTTTTTTGGGTCATCAAATGAGAGAACAAAATGTTCTTTTTTTGCTTTTACTTCTCTCTCTTTTACAGAAAAACCTTTTTGTTGGATTGCTGTCAACTCATTGTTGACACGAACCTTCATTTCATTGGTAAGTTTTTCAGATCCCGCAGTAAAGTAGTAGATAGCTGCAACAATCACAAGCCCAATAAGACCAAATCCAAATTTTTTCATTATAAAATTCCTTAGTTACTGTAGATGGAAGTTAAGTGTTCCATTTTCTTACCCATATTAAGCAGGGTCATGTCGGCCAGTGTTAATGCCATCATTGCTTCACACACTACTGCACCACGCAAAGCAACACAAGGGTCATGTCTCCCCTTCAAGTTACACTTTACCTCTTCATTGTAGGTTGTTATAGTGTCTTGTTCTTGAAAGATGGAAGGTGTAGGTTTAAAGTGTGTCTTTACAATGATGGTATCTCCATTTGAAATACCACCTAAGATACCTCCGGCATGGTTGCTTCTAAAGCCTTCAAGTGTAATGGCATCATTGTTTTGGGAACCTTTAAGATGAGTACTTGCAATACCGTCACCGATCTCTACTGCTTTAGCAGCATTGATGCCCATCATCGCTTCAGCAAGTATGGCATCAAGTTTGTAGTAGAGTGGTTCTCCCAGTCCAATGGGTACTCCTGTTGCCGTGGTCAATACTACGCCACCAACCGAGTCATGGTTCTCTTTGGCTCTCAAGATAGCTGCTTCCTGTTCAGCCTCTTTGTTTGGGTCAAGTGCGTACATCTTAGATGTTTTTGCATAGTCAAAGTTTTGTATTTCTCCTTTGATACCATCTACTTCACACAGACCACTTTGGACAGAAATACCAAGTTCTTTGAGTATAAGTTTGGCAATGGCTCCACCTGCAACTCTTGCCGCTGTCTCTCTTGCAGAGGAGCGTCCGCCACCTCGGTAGTCTCTTAGCCCATACTTGTGAAAGTAGGTGAAGTCGGCATGTCCGGGACGGAAAAGGTCTTTGACATTCTCATAGTCTTTGGATTTTTGATTGGTATTGAAAATGATCATGGCAATGGGTGTACCCGTGCTTAGACCTTCAAAGGTACCGGAGAGTATTTCAAATTTGTCATCCTCTTTACGTCCGGTCTCCAGTTTGCTTTTCCCTGGTTTTCTTCTGTCAAGTTCAGATTGGATGAATGCTTCATCTATCTTCAGACCGGCAGGGACACCATCAAGTATACATCCCAGTGCTTTTCCGTGAGACTCTCCAAATGTAGTCAGCGTCAGTTTTTTTCCAAAGGTATTCATCTTAGCCCTTTAATTTTTCTAATGCGATCTGTGCTGCTTTTTGCTGCGCATCTTTTTTGCTTTTGCCTTTTGCTGTGGCAATGGTCTTTTCATTAAGAATGATGGCAATCTCAAACTCTTTTTTATGATCTGGCCCTGAAGAACCAAGCATCTCATAGTGAGGTGTTACACCATGTGTGGCCTGTGTCAACTCCTGAAGTGCTGTTTTATAATCTTTTGACAGGGATTTCAAGTCTATCTTCGGGTGGCACTCTTCAAGCAGTTTTATGGAGATCTCTTTGGCTTTTACCAAGCCGGCTTCAAGATACACAGCCCCGATAATGGCTTCAAATGCATTGGAAAGTAACGAAGGTTTATTTCTTCCGTTATTGTTTTCTTCGGCCATAGAGAGGTAGATATACTCTCCGAGGTCAATCTCTTTGGCAAGCAGGGTAAAGCCACTTTCATTGACCAAGGAGGCACGTATCTTTGAGAGTATTCCTTCGTTAGAGCTAGGGAACTTTGCAAAGAGGTATTCTCCGACTATGAGATCCAGTACAGCATCTCCCAAAAATTCAAGCCGCTCATTATTGTAAGGCTTTTTGTAACTTTTATGTGTCAAAGCCTCAATAATCAATTGCTTGTTTTCAAATGTATAGTTCAGTCTTTTTTCAAGTTGACTGTAATTGTTCATTGTTTTTCCTTTATGTTATTGTGTTGCTTTAATGCGTTCAGCTTCATTACGTGCCAATTCATCGCAGCGTTCATTTTCTGGGTGTCCATTATGTCCACGTACCCATGTACCACGAACATTGTGTGGCTTTGCAGCTTCAAGGTATGCTTTCCAGAGATCTACATTTTTTACTTTGGTAAAGTTTTTTCGTACCCAGCCATCCAACCACTCATTAATGGCTTTGGTTACATAAGAACTGTCTGAGATGACTTCGACATCACAAGGCTCTTTTAAGAGCTTTAAGCCTTCAATAACCCCCTGGAGTTCCATACGGTTGTTCGTAGTATGTGCTTCTCCGCCAAAGTACTCTTTACGATTTCCTTTAAATTCCAGTATGCCTCCGTAGCCTCCTGGACCGGGGTTACCCAGGCTTGAACCATCAGAGTAGAGAGTAATTTGTTTTCGGGCTTGATTTTGCAATTTCTTCTTCTACCTTTACAGAGTTTATGGCCATACAGTTTGGACAGCGTTTAAAAGAGACAGGGTAGCTCTGCTTACATTTTTTACACAAATAGGAGAAGAGCAGTTCTCCTTCCTCAAAGCCACCTTTTCTGGCCGTAGCCAACATATCTAGCGTAAAGATATTACTTTTTTCTTTTGGTGGTTTTTGCAGATACCCTTTAGCATAATAGAGTGTATGCAGCGCATTATTTGACGAAATTATATCTAAATCGACTTGTGAATTTGGTAAGAACCAGAAGATATCCAAAATCTCCTCAATACGCTCTACATCGATGGTCTCCCAGGCAATTTGTGTATCTAATTGCAATAATACGGAGATGACTTGACGGTAAAGGTTTGGCTCATCGTGAAGTAGCTGTTTGAGTTTGCTTATCTTCTCTTCGATAGACATACCTTTTGACGAAGTGATCTGTGAGAGTTCAAGAAACTTTTTGAGGTTATATGTATTTTCCCCCAGAAGTTCCAAGGGTTCTATGACTTCTTTGGCTTTGTCGTACTGATGCATCATTTCATAAACTACACCCAGTTCATACAGTACTTTTACACTGCGAGGTTTTTTACGTAATACTTCTACATAAATACTTCGTGACCTTTCCAAAAATCCAGCATGCAGGTAGGTTTTTCCCAGTCTCTCCATGAGTTCGAGTTTCCCCTGGTCATGGCTGATATGCTTGATCAGATAGAGGTAAATAGAGATGGATTTATGGTACTCTCCTGAGTTTTCAAAGGCTTTTGCAAGCAGGGAGAGAGGCTTTAAGAGATGTGCTTCAAAAGGCATGTCCGAAGTATCAAGTGCACACTCTGCGGAGTCAAATTTGTCTAAAAACTTTAAGAGATTTCCCTGCTCCTTTTGCTGTTTATAAAGCCCCCACCCATAGGTAGCAACAGCAATAATCAAAGAGACAACAACAATGAGTAAAATACTGAACAAAGGGTCTTTGTATCCGGGTAAAAAGTTTTCCACGTGCTGCCTTTACAAGATGAATTGTATCTTTGTCTATTCTGAGGGTATTATTATACCTAATTAGATATAATTCCTATATGATAGATAATGCCTCCATTGAATCCCTTAAAAACAGTATTGATATTGTTGATGTCATCGGTAATTTTGTAGAGTTACGAAAAGCTGGTGCAAACTACAAAGCAAACTGCCCCTTCCATGGAGAAAAAACACCCTCTTTTGTAGTGAGCCCTTCCAAACAGATTTACCATTGTTTTGGTTGTGGTGTGGGTGGAGACAGCATTAAGTTTGTGATGGAACTGGAGAAGTTGACCTACCCTGAAGCCATTGAAAAACTGGCATCCATGTTTAACTTTTCCCTAAACTACACGAAAGGATCCTCTGACTACTCAGATGCAAAAAGAGTACTTGAAGCCATACAGACCTGGTATGTGAAGAACCTGGAACACAACCAAACAGCGCGACAGTATCTTTTAGACAGAGGGGTAGCCGAAAGTTCCATTCAAAAGTTTGGTATTGGTTATGTGCCTGATGGTAACTCCGTGATAAACTTTTTAAATACAACACTGCTGCCTCTACCTAAAGCGGTAGATGCTGGTGTTATTGCCCAAGGAGAAGGAGGAGGGAGGTTTTATGCCAGACTGGTTGAACGTATCACTTTTCCTATTTTTTCTGCATCTGGAGCAGCTGTAGGATTTGGAGGGAGAACTATTACCAACCATCCTGCCAAATACATCAACTCGCCACAAACCAAACTCTTTAACAAATCAAGACTCCTTTACGGGTATGATCTGGCAAAAGAGAGTATTTATAAAAATAAAAAATTGATTGTGTGTGAAGGATATTTGGATGTGATCATGTTTCATCAGGCCGGTTTTACAGAAGCAGTAGCTTCAATGGGAACTGCATTAACTCCTGAACATTTGCCACTTCTTAGAAAGGGTGATCCCCGGATCATCTTGGCCTATGATGGAGACAAGGCAGGACAAGCCGCTGCTATGAAGGCAGCACAGATGCTTTCTCATGCCGGTTTTGATGGTGGCGTAGTGCTTTTTCCTGATGGGCAGGACCCTGCAGATCTTATTGCCAAGGGGCAGAGTGAAGAGGTTGCAAAACTGCTTCGCGGTGCCAAAGCACTCATTCCTTTTGTGTTGGAGCAGACCATTGAAGCTTTTGACCTGAATGATCCAAGAGCCAAAGAAGCTGCTTTTGGTAATGCCAAACAGTTTTTAGATACGTTAACCCCTATTATAAAAGATGCATACATTCCCATGGCAGCAACTCTTTTAGGTGTCTCTCCTGCACTTTTTGGGAAACAGGTCAATCTGGGCAATACACGTGAAAATTTTTCACAAAAACGTGATGATGTGGCACAGTTGAGTATATTGAAAACATTGCTGGAAAAACCAAACCTTATTGACTCTGTTTTGGATGTCATAGATGTCAATATGTTTGGTGGCTATGCGGAACTTTTTTCTGCACTGATAGCTGGAGAGAAAGAGCATCCTCATCTTATGGGGCTGGCAGTAGATGACACCTTTGAAGTTATGAATGAAGAGGAATTACAAAACGTATTGCGTAATTTTCTCATTAAACATTATGATGGAAAGTTGAAAAGTATCAAAGGAAATGGAAATATACCTTTAGACAAAAAGATGTTTATGATACGTAAAATAAAAACCGATATAATACCACGACTCAAAAGAGGTGAACTCGTCTCTTTTGATACCAATATTTAAGGAATCAATTATGGCAACAGCAAGTGCAAGACATATTTTAGTAGACAGTGAAGCAAAATGTAATGAACTTAAAGAGCAGATCAACTCTGGAGAGATCACATTTGAACAGGCAGCAAAAGAGAACTCAACTTGTCCATCAGGTGCAAGTGGTGGTGATCTTGGTACATTCTCACAAGGGCAAATGGTACCAGAATTTGACAAAGTGGTTTTCAACGATGAAGTAGGTGTAGTACATGGTCCTGTACAAACACAGTTTGGTTACCACCTTCTTGAAGTGACAGAACGTTCATAAATTTTTTAAAAAGGTAGGATATTTAACCTGCCTTTTGATACAATCCTAACCCAATAACAACATTGGGGCATTAGCTCAGCTGGGAGAGCGCTTCGCTGGCAGCGAAGAGGTCATCGGTTCGATCCCGTTATGCTCCACCAACCTACAATCCAACTTACTCAATATAATCTACATAAACCCCTTATATACGAACATTGTACCACTTTTATAGTCTAACATAGTTTAATGTGTATGGTAGTAATCTAAGCTCAATAGTAGTAATATGAGTAGTAATAAAGTAATTTTAGACTTTACATACTACTAAATGACTACTTAGGGGATATGATGGGAACTCTTACAGAGCGTACAATCAAAAATGCAAAACCAAATAACGATAACGGCATATTAAAAGATAAAAGATACCCCGATGGTGGAGGACTTTATTTGCTGGCTACTGCAAAGGGTGGTAAGTTATGGAGATATAACTTTTCACTTCATAATAAAAAGTATTTGTACTCTATTGGTAAGTACCCAGCGATAAGTCTAAAAGATGCAAGAGAGATACATCGAGGGCTTAAAAGTAAAGTTGCTAAAGGGATAAACCCCTCACGGGAGAAGCAAGAGAAAAAGATAGCAAAACGAAAAGATATTAGAAACACTTTTCAAGATGTAGCAGAAGATTATCTAAAGATGCGAAAAGATGAATTAGCACCAAGTACCTATGTGAGATATGAGAGAGCATTAAAGAGAGATTTTTACCCCTTTATAGGTGCAATGCCTATTGATAAAGTTACAAAAGGGGATTTGGTATCTATCGCTACTTATGTACAACAGCGTGGAGCGTTGGAAACTGCACACCGTTACCTCAACTTAGCCAATCAAATATGGAAATATGCCCTACAGTTTGATAAGGTGGAGCATAACATCGTAGCGGACATTGATAAGACCATAGCACTAAAGAAGTTTACAAATGAAGAGTACAAGACTATTACCGAGCCTAAGCGTATAGGAGAGCTATTGAGAGCAATTGACGGATACAAGGGTTCATTTACTACAAGACATCTTTTACGCTTTTTACCCTATGTTTTTGTACGTTCTGCAAATATCCGTAAAGCTGTTTGGAGTGAGTTTGATTTAAAGAAAAAACTTTGGACTATCCCTGCAAGTAAAATGAAGTCAGGCAAAGAGCATAAATTACCACTAAGTGATCAAGCCATAGCCATACTCGAAGAGGTAGGACAATACACACACGATGCTAAATATGTGTTTCACTCTCCACTAAGTAGGACAAGACCTCTTACAGATGTAGCGATAAGTTCTGCACTAAAACGCTTAGACTTTGGAGATGAGATAGTACCTCACGGCTTTAGAGCAATGTTTTCTACCATAGCAAATGAACACGGTAAAGATAGTGATGTAATAGAAGCGTTATTGGCTCACGTTGAAAAAGATAAAGTGAGAGGTGCATACAATAGAGCAGAATATACAGAGAAGAAGAGAGAGCTTGTTCAATGGTACGCTGATTTTTTGGAGGGGGTAAAGAAATGACAATAGAAGAAGTAATTATAGAATGGGCGGCTTCAAAAGTAGAACCTGATTTTGATTATGCAGAAGCACTTAAAACACTGACGAAAGATAAGTCTTTACCAATACTAAAAAATCAGAGTATTAATGGGTACTTACACTTAGATTGTACTATTCAAGAGTTTAAAGAAAAAAAGTGTGTATTTGAGGGGTTTGCAGAAAAGAATATAAAATACATGTTGGATATTATTAATAAGTACCAATATTATATAAAAATGAATAATGAATTATGCAAAGTTGAAACAGGGCATAGGAAGAAATTAAAAAAATTAAAAGATATTCTTTCTGATGATGATTTTTTAGATTTTTTAGATAACTATTTATATTTAGATAAAAGTATTAATAATGTGCAAGGTTTAAGAATAGTAGATAACTACACTGGAGTTATAAAGTATTATCTCAAGAACAATTTTAAATTTGCTATTGAGATATTAGAAAGATTTTTAAATACAAAGAAAATACGACATGATGCGATAACAGTAAACAATACAGAACGTACAAATAATTTAATATTGAGACCTAAAACAAAAGCATACTTAAAACCATTAGGGGAGAGAGCTTATTTAAAATGCTTACATTTTGACCTGTTGTATTATTTTCCAGAGATGACTAAAAAACAATCTCTAGCCATAATTGATATTTTTTTCGATATAACATTAGAAGAGATAAAGACAGAACATAGTTTTAGTAAACAGGCTATCTCTTTTATTAAAAATAATCATGACGCACTTTTTCAAAAAGTAAATGATTATTATTCAGTCGAATTTGAAAAAAATATCCCTGCACATATAAAAGAAATCAAAAATGTATGGACAACACAAACAGCAATAGAAGAAAATTTTAAGCCAATACTAACGAGTAAACCCAATTAATACGGACTCCCACGATTTACCCTACTTTTTTTACTGTGTAATAGCATAGACTTAACTTTCCTGTTTTAGGTAGTGTTTCACACCTTATAATGCATTATAAGGTGTTGCAAACTATCCATTGGGGATAGCCTACTAAACCAGAACGAAACGCGTTGAGTTCCTTATAGATTAAGGAAGTCAAAAATGACAAATACAGAAACAGAACGTCGCAATAAACAAAGTGAAACAGCAATAGTAGAGAATATGAGAGCAAAGGAAACAGCCAAGTTTTTAGGGTGTGGACTTAGTACAGTATGGTTATGGGTAAATCAAGGAAAACTCAAAGCGTACAAGCTAAGTGATAGAGTAACAATCTTCAAACGTTCAGAACTTGAAGCGTTTATCAATGCAAGTGTAGAGGTGGCTTAAATGAAAAAGCCACTACTCACACCAACAGAAGAAAAGATATTAAAGATGTGTTTGGTAGATGATGACAGAGTGCAACAGCACCACGCATACATCTTTAACTGTCACTATTTACCTGACATTATACAACACCTACGAAAGAAGCTTAAAAGGCATTTCAAGGTCACACATGAGGAAGTAAAAGACAATCTTTATACAGAACCTAGAACCGTGATCAAAGAGAATGGTAAAAAAGCAAAAATAGGTATTTTTAGACTAACTACTGAATGGAAACGTGAAGTAAGAGAGTGGTTTAAAGATGAGGGGCAAGAGAGTTAATATCGACTCTCTTAATCTCTCCAGTGAAACTATGGAAGCAGTCTTTATTCATCATCAAGATTATAGCATAGAAGCCGTGAAGAGTAGAAGCGTATTTAAGCCCAAAGTATGGAGTGCAGCCTTTGGTAAAGCATTGACTAAAAACATCATTGAAGCCAAGATCATTCACACATATTTAGGATTAACGCTACCACTCAAAACCCTTGCACCCACTCCCAAGAGCCAAACTTTAGAGTTTGCAGGACTGCAAGGCTACAATGAGAGGTCACGGCTACTGGTGCAACACTTGCAGGAGTTAGAGAGTCGATTACAATATACCAAAGTAACAAGGTTAGATGTAGCCATTGATTTTAAGGGGAACATACCCAAGAGTATTATTAAGGCATTATGTAGGATTAGAACGCCACTTCCATGGAAGAACACTACTTACTACAAAACAGCCAAAGAGAAAAAGACTAATCCATTTATGGATATTAAAATCTATGATAAAGCACTTCATGCAAAATTAGATTATCCACTTTATAGACTGGAGTTTGTCTTTAAATCAAAGTACCTAAGTGGTGTACTTTTAAAAGATATTGAAACCGTCCATAAAAAGATGGAAAAAACTATCAAAAAAGCTACAGGGTTAAGTGTAAAAATAGAGTCTATGTTCACACGCGTAAGTTAATAGGCAAAGAATTTTACACAAAACCTCAAATAAGCACGGTGAGAGCGTCAGTATCGCACTTTGCTTATAATTCACTTTTAAAAGTAGAAAGGAAGTGAACAAACAACCATAAACTAACGAGGTAATGGTGTAATGATGTTATCCCACAAACGAAACCAAATTTTTACAGAATTTTATGAATTGAGTGCAAAGTTAGATGATGACATTGATTTGATCTGCGACATGATGCACAATTTATGCAGGGTTTCATACAGCCGAAAAAACGGTACATGGACAAAACCAACACAAAAAAGAAGCATCACCAAACGACAGATTGAAAGAGCCGAATACGAGAAGATAGAAAGAGAAACTTTTTTTATACTGTCAATGCCTGATGATGTATTTAAAGCACATAAAGACAGAATAAAAGGGAACAGCAAGAGAACAGCCGTAAGACCTGTGGCATCGAAACAATAGAGAGTGTAGTTATACAAAAAGGAACAGTAAACGCAACCCCAAAAAGATGATGTAGTGGGCGTTACTTTAGAAAATGCAACTCCCAACAAAGTGAATAGTGTATTAAAGGCACACTCGGAACTTGCAGGGTAAAGTGAACACTTAATTCACGCGTAAATAAAGATATACACGGCTTTGAACGTGTTGTCCGATGAACAAATGAACACAAGAATGAACGCAAGAAAAACTTTACACAAATTAGACAGTAGATCATGTGAAAAAATCCATAAAAAATCCATTGGAAAATAAAGAAATAAAATATTTAATGTAAGAGCTATACCCTTAAATAAGACCTCCCTTACTTTTACACATTAGTAGTCATTTAAGTAGTTATTTAATGACTAGAATTTAATTATGAACTGTAATAACGTTACCTATTGTAATAGTTAGGTGGAGTTATGCTCCACCAATAATTTTAAAATCTTCACCACTTAAGCATTAATGCAAGTCCCACTTTTTAAAAAATCACTATAGACTATTGTGTCAATGTTATATGAGATAGAAACCCAATACAGTTCTTACTATCTATGTTATACTTTCTTAAATCAATACTTACTTTCCAAGGAGAGACTCTATGCGATTTTTTTTGATCATACTTCTTACTCTATATACCTCTATACTTTTTGCTGAAGTGACAATGCAACAGACTATTCCTAGACCCCCTTTGCCTATTGAAAAACCAGAATATCCAATAGTACGCCCACCACATGTACCTGTTGTTGTAAATCCCGGTGTTGTTTATCAAGACAACTATTACAGTACTACTGTTGTCAACAATTGTCAAAATTATATGGATCAGATCAATGAGCTGAATGCCTATATTGACCAGGTTGAAAGAGAACTTTCTGAACTGAAAGCCAAAGAGTATGAACGTTTACAAAAAGATCTCAAAGCCAAGCATCAAAAAGAGTTGGAAAAATTTGAGAATCGAAAAAGCTCTGTTAAAACAAAAAACAGTATTGAGATAAAAAAGAAATAAAAGTTACAGATTAATACCTAAATAATAAAAAAAGATGGGAGATATTGTTTTGTTGGTGACCCCACGGAGACTCGAACTCCGGTAACATGGATGAAAACCATGGATCCTAACCGCTAGACGATGGGGCCAACAAAATTTTAAAAAGTTTACAAGGTACAAATGGTGACCCCACGGAGACTCGAACTCCGGTAACATGGATGAAAACCATGGATCCTAACCGCTAGACGATGGGGCCATTCACAACTTGTGGACGAAATTATAGTGACAGGGTGCTTAATTTACTCTTAAAGAGGGTATAATTTACTAAAAAATAAAGTGAGTCTACAATGAATCGTAAAATCATTATTGCCCTCATGGGTTTGACTCTTTTTTTTGCGGCCTGTGGAGCCCCACAGTACAAGAAAGAGAACAGTGCACTTATTGTCTTTAAAACACCTACCTTCAAGTATGCCGATATGGGATTTGTGTATGAAAACAATACAGAGATTAAAGTAGAAATTTACGGTTCAGGACAGGCACTGATGTCTTTGATCATCAAGCAAGATACCGTGTGTATGAGTCTTTTTTCATGTATGTCAGGCAAAGCTTTTAATGAAAAAGTACTTTCTGAAGCATATCCAGAAGAGATACTTCAGAATATCTTTAGAGGTAATCCAATCTATAATAGTTTACATCTTAAGAAGGTTCGTAACGGCTTTACACAAAAAATTATAAGTCAAAATAAATATAATATAGAATATACTGTTTTAAATAATGGTATTGTTTTTCGTGATACAATCAATCACATACTTATAAAAGTGAAGAAACAGTAAAGGAAGAGGGAAGTTTATGAAATTTGTCGGGGCACATGTTTCTGCGAGTGGTGGTGTTGACAATGCACCGCTCAATGCTATGGCAATTGGAGCAAAAGCCTTTGCCTTGTTTACAAAAAACCAGAGGCAATGGGTAGCTAAGCCGCTTGAGACAAAAACCATAGATGCTTTTCATAAAAACCTTGAAGCCTCAGGTATTCTTCCAAAACATGTGCTTCCACATGATTCTTACCTCATAAACCTGGGACATCCTGAAGTGGAAAAACTTGAAAAATCAAGAGATGCTTTTGTAGATGAATTGGAGCGGTGCCGTATTTTAGGACTTGACAGATTGAATTTTCATCCTGGTTCCCACTTGGTGAAAATCCCTAAAAAAGACCCGGAGTATATGGATAAGCTGATGCAGGCAGAGCTAGGATGTCTGGATGTCATAGCAGAATCACTTAACAGAGCTATAGATGCAACAAAAGATTCAGATGTAAAACTGGTCATAGAAAATACTGCGGGACAAGGTTCCAACCTTGGTTACAAATTTGAACATCTGGCTCATATTATTGATAAGGTAGAAAATAAAAGCCGTGTAGGTGTCTGTATAGATACCTGTCATATGTTTACAGCGGGATATGACATTCGCACTCGAGAAGCGTATGACTTAACCTGGGAGAGTTTTGACAAGATCGTAGGTAGAGAGTACCTTATGGGTATGCATATTAACGATTCCAAACCTAAACTGGGTTCTAGAGTGGACAGACACCACTCTTTAGGTCAAGGAGAGATAGGTTGGGATGCTTTTAAATTCATTATGAATGATTCACGCATGGATGACATCCCTTTGGTACTGGAAACCATAGATGAAAGTATCTGGGCAAAAGAGATTCAAGAGCTGTATGCGCTTATAGAGGCATAAATATTGTACTTGGGCTTGATCTAGATGCCAGTGGGCATCTAGATCAAGTTCAAATGACAAGGACTTTTTAAAAAAACAAGGAGAAAATCATGAAAACAATCGTAAAAGGTTTAGCACTGAGTGCTATCGCATCTTCAGTCGTTATGGCAGGAGGATATAAAATTCCGGAGCAATCACTTAATTCTATGGCATTAGGTGCAGCTTATGTAGCACACACTACAGGTGCAGATACATCATATTTCAACCCGGCAAATATGGTATTTATGGGTGAAAAACAGTACATAGAAGGCGCAGTGACTTTGGCACATCTTCCTTCAAATACATACTCTTTAGGATCTGCTTCTGGTCAATCAGAAAAAGAGAATATTTTAATTCCTAATATGCATTATGTATCTGCTCCAATGGGCGATTTTAGATGGGGTGTCTCTTTGACTGCACCGGCAGGCTTGACAAAAAGATGGGAAACACCATTTCAAAAAGCGTATGCAGAAGAGTTCACACTTGAAAACATAGAGTTGAACCCCACAATTTCATATAAAGTAATGGATAATTTAAGTATTGGTGGTGGATTGAGATTGGTATATAGTAAAGGTGTTGTAAAAAGTGATTCTTCTGCTGCATCAGCTGCAACAGGTGGTGCTATACCAAGTGTTTCCAGAGATATGGACGGTGATACTGTTGAGTTTGGATATAACCTTGCGATAACATATAAACCTACAGATGATATTATTATGGCTGCTACATATCGTTCAAAGATAGATTTAGATGAAGAAGGAACAGCTGATCTTACTGGCTTTGGTCTTACATACAGTGGTGATGCAAGTGTCTCTGTACCTCTTCCGGCTGCACTGAATTTAGCTGTTTCAAAAACATGGAACAATACATTTACACTAGAATTAGTGTATGAGAGAACATACTGGTCTGCATATGAAACATTAGAGTTTGGCTATGACAGTACAATAAACCCAGTACTTCAGTCTGTTTTTGGTACGCCTATTGCGAAAAACTGGGAAGATACAAATACCTTTAGAATTGGTGCAACAGTTGTACTTGACAAGATTACTATGATGATGGGTTTTGCAATCGACGAAACACCAGTTCCAGTAGAATATATTGGATTTGAATTGCCGGATTCTGATGCAAAAATCTTCTCTATGGGATTCCGTTATCAGCAAACAGAAGCGCTTTCATGGGGTGCAGCGTTCTTATATGACAGTAAGGATCCAGTTACTGTAACAGCAGGTACATATAATGATCCGACTTCACTACTTTATAGCGGTGGTAGTTTCTCTGGTGGTGGTGCATACTTGACAACGATCGGTGCATCTTACGAGTTCTAAGATGGCAGAACAGTTTACTACTTTATACGAGATCATTTCTTATCAGGCTAAAAAGCGTAAACGTAAGGTGGCGCTTTTTGTTGGTAATGAGAAGATCAGATATGCTGAGATCTTGGAAAAGGTAGATAAACTTGCTGCTTTCTTAAGCCAAAAAGGTATACAAGAGGGCGATAGAGTTGCTCTCTTTTTACGAAATTCTCCCGAATTCATCTATACTGTTTTTGCAGTCTCTAAAATAGGTGCAATTTCTGTACCTGTTAATACTTTTTTAAAGTCTGAAGAGTTGGACTATATTTTAGATGATTCAGGAGCAAAACTGCTTGTTGCTTCTCAAATACACGAAAAAGTTGTCAATGAAAATACTAAATGTCAAAATATTATCTGGGAAGGTGATGTTACAGATAATAATTTAGAGACCTTTAATGACCTTTTTGCTGATAATTCTTTGGGAAAAAACAATACTATACAAGTAAATCGTACTCTTAATGATTGTGCAATAATCATATATACTTCAGGTACCACAGGTAAACCCAAAGGTGCTATGTTGAGCAATCAAAACCTATTGTCCAACATGGAGTATTCCAAACAACTCATAGAGGTTACATCAAAAGACAGGGTTATTGTCTTTTTGCCGATGTTTCATACCTTTACCTTTACTGTGGGAGTTGCCATGCCACTCTATGTGGGTGGATCTATGGTTATTATAAAATCATTACAACCTTTTGCAAATGTCTTTAAACAGACACTGATGAAACGTGTGACACTTTTCTTTGGTATTCCCGATGTCTATAATGCTTTGGCTAAAGCCAAACTTCCCTGGTATTTTTTGTGGTTTAACAATATTCGTGCGTTTATCTCCGGTGCAGCAGCACTGCAGCCAAAAACTTTGGATGCAATGGCTAAGAAATTTAAAAGAGCGAAGCTACTTGAAGGTTATGGTTTAAGTGAGTCCAGCCCGGTGGTTTGTGTCAACACTATGAAAAAGCAGAAAGCCGGTTCTGTGGGTGCAGCGATGTACGGGCATGAAGTAAAGATCGTAGACAAAGATATGAATGAACTCAAAACCGGTGAGATTGGAGATATTATTGTAAAAGGTCCCAATATCATGATGGGGTATCTTAATCGTCCCGAAGCGACAGAAGAGGCCATTGTAAATGGCTGGTTGCTTACGGGTGATATGGGTTACCTGGATGATGAGAACTTTTTATTTATTGTTGATAGAAAAAAAGATCTTATTATTTCAAAAGGTATCAACATCTATCCACGTGGAGTGGAAGAGGTGATAGACATTTTTGAAGGGGTCAAAGCCTCAGCAGTGATAGGTATCTACGATGAAAAGAGTGGTGAGATCCCTGTGGCTTACATTGAACTTGAAGAAGAGTGTAAAGCTTTGGATGAAGCAGGGCTTAAAAAGCATATGCGTGAAAAATTGGCCAATTATAAAATACCAAAACAAATTCATGTTATCGAAGCGTTACCTAAAAATGCCACAGGAAAAATACTTAAGCGTGTACTCAAGGAAAATCTGAAGAATGTGTAGGGTATGATTGCCATCGCAAGATATCTATGTAAAAAGGAGATATAATCAAAGCGATTATCAATGCAAAACTCATTGTTGACAATCATATTATTGAAGGTAAAGTTCTTTTTTTCAATGAACATATTATAGATATTTCTGATACGTTCGATATAGCAAAGTATGAAGTTATTGATGCAAAAGGCAGGTATGTAAGTCCGGGTTTCATAGATATGCATATACATGGCTCAGGTGGTGCAGATGTAATGGATGCCAGTTTTGAAGCATTGGAAACCATCTCTACCACACTTCTGCAAACAGGTACCACCTCTTTTTTAGCTACTACTATGACCATGTCACCAGAGGCTATTGACAATGCTTTACAAAATATTCAAAACAGCAGTCAAAATGTGACAGGTGCAAAGATACTGGGTACACATTTGGAAGGTCCGTTTATTAATGCTGACAAACATGGTGCACAAGATAAAAAGTATGTACAAAAACCAAATTTAGAACTGATAGAAGATTATATTTCTTCTGTTAAAATGATCACTATCGCCCCTGAAGTAGAAGGTGCCAAAGCGTTTATACGTTACTTGAGAACAAACTACCCGCATATTGTATTAAGTGTTGGACACTCAGATGCGAATTATGCGCAAAGCAAAGAGAGTTTTACCTGGGGTGTAAACCATGCTACACATCTTTTTAATGCGATGACTCCTTATCATCACAGAGAACCGGGTATTGTGGGTGCTGTTTTTGATACAGAAAATGTAAGCTGTGATATTATTGCAGACCTTGTGCATACCCACCCCTCACTATTGGCATTGACACATAAAATAAAACAAGAGAAGCTTATTTTGATTACCGATGCTATGCGGGCAGGATGTATGAAGTGTGGAAGCTATGACCTTGGTGGTCAGAAGGTAGTAGTAAAAGAGGGTAAAGCAACACTTGAAGACGGTACCTTGGCAGGTTCGGTATTGAAGATGAATGAGGCACTTTACACCATGTTAAAACATACTTCTATGACACGCATAGAAGCTATCAATGCAGTTACAAAAATACCTGCTGAGAAACTGGGGATCAAAAAGGGAGTACTCAAACAAGGGTATGATGCAGATATAGTTATCTTTGATGAAGATTTCAGTATCATATCAACAATTATTGCTGGTGAAGTAAAATACAGGAGAATATAGTATGTTTGGATTCCTAAAACGTAAAAAGAGAGATGTCTATTCTCCAATAGACGGTCAATTGGTAGCTTTGGAAAATGTTGATGACGAAGTATTTGCACAAAGAATGGCGGGAGACGGTGTAGCTATTTTACCTATTGGAGATACTTTTGTAGCTCCTATTGATGGTGTGATCACTAAAATATTTTCAACCAATCATGCCTATTCGGTAAAGAGTAAAGAAGACTTGGAAGTATTGGTACACATCGGGCTGGAGACGGTAGCACTTAAAGGCGAAGGTTTTGAACGTCTGGCACAAGAGGGAGATGAAGTAAAAGTAGGAGATCCTATTATTAAAGTGGATCTAAACTACATTAAAGAGCATGCCAAAGATATCATCACGCCTATTTTGATCACAGATGAGAGTAAATATGAAGCCATAGACAAAAATACCAATGTAGTCATTGCCGGTGATGAAATCATGGAAGTGATCTAGTATGCAGAGTGATAATATATATTATTATGTCGTTTATGCAATTATTTTAGTGGTATTTTTTATAGTATTGAAGTCACCAAAGAAGAAATAATCTGCTAATACTGTGCTAACGGTACATTCACTATACTTTCATATGATGAAAATACTACTCTTGGAAGATGACAAGATCCTCTGCGCTTCTTTAAAAGATTTTTTGGAACTGGAAGGTTACAGGGTTGATACAGCCCATAGAGGACCAGAGGTTTTTGATCTTACCTTCAATACAAAATATGATTTTTATATTTTGGATGTGAATGTACCCGATGTTGATGGGTTTGATGTCCTTTCTTCCCTTAAAGAGGCTGGTGATGAAACTCCAGCCATCTATATTACAGCTTTGACTGATATTAATTCTATTGCAAAAGGATTTGAGATCGGTGCGGAGGATTATCTTAAAAAACCTTTTGACCCTGAAGAGCTGATCGTACGGATCAAAAGTAAATATAGACAGGCAAATACACTAATATGTTCTCATAGCATTGTATATGACCCGGTGAATAGAATCATTAAAAAATCCTCCAAGATCATCAGTCTGGGAGAAGTACAGCTGAACCTGTTTCATACATTGATCACCCAGCAGAACAAAGTAGTTGATAGTTATATACTGATGGATTTTTTAGAACAGCAAAATGCAAATGCATTGCGGGTGAATATTGCCAAACTCAAAAGAAAACTGGGAATAGATATAAGAAATATACGGGGTCAAGGGTATATGATTGAGAACGTATGAATTAGAGTCATTATTAAAAAGCTTTGTCCTTTTTTTTATTTTACTGGAAGTGGCACTTGCGCTCAATTTTTGGCATGAGTTTCAAAATAATAAACTACAGTTGAAAGAAAAAATACAGATTGAGATGAAACTCTGTGCCTATACAGCTCAGTGTAATGGTTTTAAAACAGATTTTGTCGAAAAAGACAAAGATAAAGAAGAGAACATATTTTACGAAAAAGGTGACTTCTATAGTTACTTTAAAGTACCGACTGTTGAGAAGTATCTAATGCAGGTTATTTATCCTCAGAGCCAATACCTTTTGCGTGTTGAAAAGTTAAGAATCAGTATTTACAATAAATTTTTTGTCTATTCGCTTTTTTCTGCGTTCGTCTCTTTTTTATTCTCTTTATATGCATTTATGCCTCTGCGTAAAGCGTTGCGTATGAATGAAGAGTTTGTTAAAGATATTTTACATGATTTTAACACACCCATCAGCTCCATGCGTATCAATTTTAATCTTTTTAAGCGGGAAATAGGAGCAAATCAGAAAATTGAAAGACTTGAAAACAATATTGAAACCATCCTCTCTCTTCAAAACAATCTACAGATATTTTTAAAAGGGATTCCTGCACAGACTGAAACTCTCAAGCTAAAAGAGTTACTTGAAAAGCGTATCAGATATTTTAAGATTCTTTATCCTGATGTCGATTATCGTCTTTCTGTGGAGAAGGTTTTACTTCAAACCAATAAAGATGCACTTGTGCGTATCATTGACAATTTGTTGAGTAATGCGGGTAAATACAATAAAACCAACGGAAAAGTATCTATTTTCATAAAAGAGAGCTCTCTTTATATTGAAGATACCGGAAAAGGGATCAAAAATACGGGAAGCATATTTAACCGATATTATAAAGAGCAGGACAGAGGGATAGGTATCGGGTTGCATATAGTAAAGAAGCTTTGTGATGAACTGGATATAACGATAAAAGTAAAAAGTCAAGAGAGAAAGGGAACAACGATCATTTTAAATTTAAGAGCATTGATAATTTAGGGTCTTATGTTTTTTTCATTTGGTCTATCTCTTTTATGCGTTGCATGATTTTTAATTTATATTTTGGGTTTTTATTTTTTTTGTAGGCACTGATCAATTCTTCAAGTGACCCATTCTCCAAAAGTCTTTCCTCTTTCATCTGGTTGTACCTTTTGTTTAACATCTTATGTTGTTCATAGCTCAGTGCATATTTTGCATCAGAGCTGGAAAGATAATGAGTCAACTCAGTATAAGATGCATCTTTGAGATAATAACGGTAGAGTTGTGCGCTATTGTCTTTTTTTGTATCGATGAGGGTTTCAGCTCGACTTTTTTCCTGGCTGGTATGTTTTTTTGATGGATGAAATGTCTCTAGATCGAGTTTGTTAGCAATGATCTTAAGTGCTTTGAATTGTTCTGTGGTAGTAGCCTTTGCTTTGTAGGTTTGATAATATGTATCAATAAGCACTTTTGGCAGCTTTGTTTTAATTTTTTTGATCCCTTTGGCATTATAGGTTTTAATAGCTTTTTTATACAGATGCTGAAGATGCTGGTAATTTTTTACTTCTACAAGATAGGTTTTAACCTTCTTATATCTGCGTAAAGAGATATTTGTTGTGTAACCTACTGTATGTGGGGAAGTGATCCTGTAACCTTTTTGTCTCAATGTTTTCATCATATGTGCATAACTGTGTTTCCGGTCTGAACGGATCTTCATGACTAGGTCAGGGTGAGAGAAACTGTAAAGTATATATTTGTTTTTTGGGTGCAGCAGAATAGCCAGGTCTTTGGTTTTTCGATTATAAAAGAAGAGATATTTTTTGCCATGTCTGATGGTATGTAAAGGGCTTCTGTGGAAATATGCCCTGTAATGTTTGATATAAGCATTTTGTTTTACGATCTGTACCTTATTGACTTCACCCCATACTATAAGACCGTCAATGGAACATCCACTTATGAACAATATGGATAAGGTTATCAGAAATTTTCGCATAACGTATTATGTACCTTTCTCGTTCTCTGATCGATCCATTCACCGGAATCCTCCAATAAAAAAGATATAGATCATTAGTTCATATTGTACCCAAATCTTAAAATATAGATTGATAAATCTGGATTATACTACCAAAAATGGGGTTACTTGGATAAAAAACAGCAATGTATTTTTAAAAAACTATTTTGTTACTTGGGTAATACTTGAGTAATGCACTTTTTATACAATGTATTTTACTGGTACAGGTAGACTTTGATGGCTATTTACTGATGTATATCATAGATAGTATCCAACACATTATGTAATAAAAAGGAGATATAATGAAACTTAAGTACATAGTAACAACGCTTTTACTTTTATCATTTTTAGGAACAAGCCTTACGGCAGATGATAAAAAGAAAGACAGTTATAAACTAAAAGTAAAACATGTAGAACCAAATAGTACACTTGTTGTAGAGTGTGACAATGGTTTCTACAAAAAAGAAGAAATAAAAGAAGACAAAGATGAGGTAAAATTTAAAATACCTACCGATACAATTTGTAATCTTGATATAACATTGGATGATCCGTGTTATAGACATATGAATATCATTCTTGATGGTGAAAAAGAGATAGACTTGAAAGAGTTCTATGAAATACCATGTGATGATACAACACCACCAACAACACCTCCCGATACGAATACAACACCACCTATGAATGGTGACTATATGCTTACTGCATGGAATGATCTAGGTATGCACTGTATGGATGGGAATGATTTCTCAGTCTTTTCCGTATTGCCTCCATATAATAATTTGCATGCACAAATTAAAGATAAAAGTGGTGACCTTGTCACTTCAGGTATTACGATTACTTACGAATCAACAATAGGAACAGATGGACAGATCAATACTACAAGTAGTGATAAAACAAATTTCTGGGATCATGTCACTGATCTTTTTGGTGCTACGCTTTCTCCTGATGTTGGACTTACCGGTAATCCAATGGCTAGTACAACACCTACACTGATGATATTCAATGCAACACACCAATGGTGGGAAGCAGAAGGTATCCCTCTTACACCATACAATGATAATGGCTCAAAAAATTACTACCCTCTTGTAAAAGTAGTGGCAAAAGACAGTACGGGTACTATACTTGCTGAAGTAAAAACAGTACTTCCCGTAAGTGATGAGATGGATTGTAAACGTTGTCATGCAAGTACTGCAGGTAATGATGCAAAACCAAACGGTGGTTGGGTAAACGATGCTGATATTGAAAAAGATTTTAAATACAATATTTTACGCCTTCATGATGAATCACATCCTGATGCTGTCACAAAAAATATGTCTGCTCTTCAAGCTGCCGGATACACCTATGATGCACAAGGATTGGAGGCTACCGCAATGGGTGGAACCGCCGTGCTCTGTGTAGCATGTCACAAATCAAATGCACTCCCCGGTGTAGGGATAGGACTTAAGGCATTTACCAATGCTATCCACTCTAAACATGCGGGTGTGACAGATCCATTTTCAGGAATGAAATTAGGTGATATCAACAATAGAGGTTCATGTTATGCTTGTCACCCGGGGGCACAGACTGAGTGTCTAAGAGGTGCGATGGGTGATGCAAAAGATGCTAACGGTAACAATACGATGCAGTGTCAAAGCTGTCACGGTACCATGCATGCGGTAGGAGATAAAAACAGAGAAGGATGGTTGGATGAACCAAACTGTCAAGCATGTCACCACAACGGAATGCAAGAGACATCTGCGATTGATCCTGCAACCAATACCCTTAGACATGTAATTGATACAAGATTTGCAACAAACATGGATACACCGACAACGGGTATCAGTCTTTTCAGATTTAGTACAGGTCATGGTAAATTACAGTGTGAAGCATGTCACGGTGCAACCCATGCTATCTACCCTGCACATAATGCAGATAACCTGCTAAGTGAAGGGGTACAAGGTCATGCCGGAACTATCGGTGAATGTACGGCGTGTCACACTACGGTACCAAAAACAGTAAATGAAGGACCGCACGGTATGCACACAGTAGGGCAAACTTGGGTTAAAGACCATAAAAGTGCTGCTGAAAAGAACAGTACTGACTGTAAAGCATGTCATGGTCAAGACTATAGAGGTTCAGCCCTTGCTAAAACATGGACAGATAGATCATTTGATGTTGAAGGAAAAATAAAATCTTTCCCTAAAGGACATCAGGTAAGCTGTTATGACTGTCATAATGGACCAAATCCATAAGAGAGACTCTCTTGTAATATAAGGGTAGGAAAGATCAGTCCCTGCCTACCCTTTACTTTTACGTTGCATGCTTTAGCTTTTTTGTTTAAGTGCTTCTTTGATCCCTTCAGCAACACCCTCAGCTTTAGCTCCCAGTACTACTTGAATACTCTTTTTATCTGGACGTATGATCCCTTTGGCTCCCAGTTTTATAAAAGCTTCATCTTTTAACGCTGTACTATCTTTCACTGACATTCTAAGTCTCGTGATGCAGGCATCGGTATTGACGATATTATCGTCACCTCCCAATGCCGTGATGAAAGCCAAAGCTTCATTGGAAACTTCTCCTTTGTCTGAATCTTCTTTCAGTTCAGTCTCCAGTATGTTTAGTTTGAGTATTTTGATGAGGTAGTAACTGGATACAAAGTAAATAAGAGCAAACAGAGCACCTAAAGGCAGGATCAGGAGTGGGTTGGTAGCCAGTTTATAGTTGATGACGTAGTCAATGAAACCTGCAGAGAAACCAAAACCTGCATGAATGTTAAAGAGTTGAGCAGTGGCAAGTGCCAATCCTGTCAATAGTGCATGCAGTATAAACAGGGGTGGTGCTACAAAGAGGAATAAAAACTCTAAAGGCTCGGTAATCCCTGTGAGAAAAGAGGTAAAGGCAACACCTGCCAAAATAGCACCGGCCTTTTTACGATATGCTTTAGGTGTATTAAGATAGATCGCATAGGTCATTGCAGGCAAGCCAAACATCATTACAAGATAAAATCCTGACATATAGATACCTGCACGTGGATCTCCTGCAAAGAATCTATGCAGGTCACCATTGGCTACAACTTCCACCCCATCTTTTAAGTATGTATACTCACCCAGTTGGAACCAGAAGACAGAGTTTAGTATATGGTGTAATCCCAGTGGGATGAGTAGACGGTTCAAGGTCCCGTAGATAAAGGTACCAAGCTCTCCTAGACCAATGATCATATTGGAGAAAGCATCGATGGCACCTTGTGCATAGTGCCAGAAATATCCTGCAAGTATACCCACGACAATGGCAGCCAATGCCGTGATTATCGGTACAAAACGTTTACCGCCAAAGAAGCCCAGAAACTCAGGGACTTTGATGTCATGAAAGCGGTTGTAGAGTGTCCCTGCAAGCACACCGATGATGATACCGACAAAGACACCCATGTTGACATCTTTGTCAATAGAAAGATATACGGCTTTAGCAATGAATACGCCGATGGCACCTGAAAGTGCAGCAGCACCGTCATTGTTCTTTGCCAGACCGTAAGCAATACCGATACCAAAGAGCATATCGAGGTTTGAAAAGACGGCATCTCCTGCAGACTTCATAATGAGAGCTATCTGTCCGTCAAAAATGTCTCCAAAACCTAAACGAAGAAGCAGTGCGGCTACAGGAAGTACTGCAATGGGGGTCATGAGCGCTTTACCGATACGTTGTAGTAAGTTAAACATGTCTGATGAGTTCCTTTGTTTTTGCTATCGTTTTTCCTGAAACGCTCAGGGTTTCAATGCCTAGGTTGATGAGTGTGGGGATAGCTTTGTTTTTAGCTGCTAATTCTCCACAAATGCTGACGGGTTTGTCCGCTTTTTCTACAATGGTCTCAATGGCACGAAATACTGCAGGAGAAAGGTCATCTGTTTTGAGTGTAGGGTGTGTGCGTTCAATGGCAAAAAGGTATTGGGTAAGATCGTTCGTACCAATGGAATAAAAGTCGACTACTTTATTGAACTCTTCAAGTAAAAAAAGTACAGAAGGTACCTCTATCATGATGCCAAACTTGATATTGTCAATATCAAGTTGATTTTTTTTCGCAACTTTGTGTGCAAAAGCTTTGGCATCAACAAACTCTTCAACAGAGGAGACCATAGGGAACATGATTTTGATCTCACTATTTTGTGCAGCAACAAACATAGCATGTAACTGCTCTTCCATAATC
Organism: Sulfurovum sp.; assembly: GCA_027081115.1. Classification (GTDB taxonomy): domain Bacteria; phylum Campylobacterota; class Campylobacteria; order Campylobacterales; family Sulfurovaceae; genus Sulfurovum. Next base: position 163,914 of record JALWLD010000112.1, on the reverse strand, counting down.
TGGGGATGACTTTTAAAAAGCCTGACACCACGAACTCCCAAAAAAGGGTTTTCTTCTTTTTGAAGTTCAATATAAGGCAGTGCTTTGTCTCCTCCAACATCCAGTGTACGTACAGTAGTGTTCCTAAAGAGATCAAAGATCTTTTTGTATGCATCAACCTGTAGTGAAAAACTTGGCTTTTTCTCTTTAAAGAGAAACTCTGTACGAAAGAGTCCAATGCCCTCAGCACCTTCTTCTTTGGCAGCTATTGCAGAGTTGACATCTGTGACGTTAGCCAAAACATGTATCTGTTTCCCCTTTGTATTCAGTGCAGGCTCAAAGCGTTTTTCCCGTGCTTCTTGTTGCTGTGTAAGATCTTCATGCTTGCGCCTTTGTGCTTTCTGCAGATCTTCCTGGCTTGGTTTTATTACTACCAGACCTGCGTGGGCATCTACAATGATCGTATTGTTGGTTCCCACCTGTGATGTATCTGCTATGAGAGAAGGAATACCTGCCCCACGAAGTAAGATGGCAGTATGTGAATTTATAGCGGTCTCTTTTAGAACTACTGCCTGTACTGAAACCTTTTGCAGGGTTTCTATCTGGCTGGGCAAAAGATCATTTGCGAGTAAAATAAAGGGCTCTTTGGGAAAATCAACATCCAGTCTAAACCCCATATTGGTTTTAATGCGATGCAGAATATCTTTATAGTCAATGATCTTGGCTTCCATCTTCGTGCCTTTGAGCTCTTCAGAGACAGCATTGAGCCTTTTTTCAAAACTTTCCAATGTGACAAGGTCCTGCGTTAGAGAAGAGAGTAACTCTCTTTGTGCAAGATATATCTCTGCATTGGGCTCATTTTTTTTCGCTTCGTAGAGAGATTGGAGTTGTTGAAGACTGAGTACTGCAGATTCATGAAAAGGTTGCATTTTTTTCTCTTCCACATAGTGTTCTCTAAAGATATATGGAGGAGCAATGGCTATACCTGAAGTGATGATATCGGCTTCAAGGCTTGTCCCGTCATAAGTGCTCTTTTCTTTTTCAAGAAGTTGTATTTCCGGGTCATCTTCCATGAGTGTAAAAAATGTATCTATCAATGCCTCTTTTGCTTCGTTGGCATCTTTTCCTTTACAGGTTAGTAAAAAGCTGTCTTCTTTTTCCAAAGAGAGGGAGAGCAGGCTGTTTACCCCTTTTGCATTGACAGTACGTCCGTTAAAAGTAGCTGTGATCTCTGCTTTATATGCTTTTGCGACAGTGACAAATTTTGCTACAGGTCTCAAATGAAACCCGTTAGCAGATGTGACCGTCAAAGTGTGTGTAGATGGTTTGGAAGAGAAGAGACTGAAAAACCCCATATCTATTTGATACTCCTGACACAGCGTACATAACGGTCATAATATTCAGAAGCTTTGGAGCTGGCACCACGTTTGAAGTTCACACCCCAGTAGGCATCTGACTCGTCTGCCACAACGGTTTGTGTCCAGTAGAAAGACTCATCCTCCACATAGTTGAATACTTTGAGCAGGGCAGGAGAAGTCCGTTCATAATCTACAATGGTCAAAAGTTCTTGAATGGTTGGCAGTCTCCAGTCCTGAAAGTCTCCAAGCCGTAATTCTGAGCAGTAGATCTTTGCTCTGGGCTGTGTGATCTTTGCTTCTCTTACATGAGGAGTATCTTCCCATAAAAGATTGGTACGTGTGTCCTTGATCATCGTGATCTCAGCAGCAGCAAATGAAAAAAGTAAAGAAAGCAGTAACAGATAACGCATAATAAACCCCTTTGTAAAATTTAAATACTCATAATAGTAAGTATAGCAAAGATTTGTTATACTCAAAGAAAATATCCAGGAAAATGATTGAAATACCTAATTGATTTTATAGAAGCCAAAGATGTTGCTAAAAGTGCTGTTTATACACATTTAAAATGTACAAAACAGGAAGCAGAACTTGTTCGATATGTCTGTAAACGCTATGTCAAAGGGCTTGAAGAGGTTCCTGTACTTGACATGCTGCGTGATCTTTTTTCAGAAGAAGGCTACGCGTATATTGCAAAGCTGGATCTGGTAAAAAATCTACTTGATCTGGGCTGGTTCATCCAAATGAGTTTTGGTCAGGTCAAAGCCCATGAAGCATCAAGACTTGAGCTCCTGAACACTTCAGTGACGCCGAGTATCTCACTACTTCGTCTGCTTGAAGAGGGTTCATTGGAGATTTTCCTACCCGAAGTAAAACCCTATACTGACCATTTGGAGTATCTGCAAGATCAGTTTGATATGGTTTCTCTCCTGCACAAGATCTCTACTTTTAAACAGGGTTTTGCAGACAACTCTCTGAGTATCGGACGTTTGAAGAACAAGTTGACACTTTTGACAACACGTATTGAAGAGCGTGTGAAGATGACTGAAAAACCTATTGTGGTGGAGGAGTTCTTTAAAGAGAAAGCATTGGATGAGAAAGAGAAGCGTATCTTTTTGGCACTGCTTAAAGAGGAATACTCTGGAGGAGAAGGGCAGTTCAGAGACATGAATACCCTCATTGAACTTATCTCATTTGATGAGTATGAAAAGATCAAAAACCGTGCCTTGCTTGAAGATGGTGCCAAACTCATTACCGAAGAGATCATCGATTATGAAGAGATACTCAATATGTTTGGTGGAGTAAGCCGTGCTTTTTACCTTCAAGAAGAAGTTATGCAGCGCATTATTCATCCTTCCAAAAAGAAAAAGGTAACCAAACTAAAATTGGATGCTCTGGTACAGGAGCAGGAGCTGTTTGAATACATTAAGCCTGCTACTACACTAGATGATGTGGTACTTCACCCTAAAACAAGAGAAACTCTGAACAATGTTGTCAAACAGGTTGACAAAAATGTCTTTAAAAAACTCAGAGAGTGGGGTATCAAAGACAAACGTAAAAGTATTGATGCACGTATCATCTTTTATGGTTCAGCCGGAACAGGAAAGACTATGACTGCTGTATCTTTGGCAAAAACACTTAAAAAACCCATCCTCTCTTTTGACTGTTCAAAGATCCTTTCTATGTATGTAGGAGAGAGTGAAAAGAATGTACGTAAGATATTTGATGACTTTAAAGACCTCTCTGCGAAGGCCAAAGTAGAACCGATCCTGCTACTCAATGAGGCAGACCAGTTTTTGAGTTCCCGTTCTGAAGGCCACGGCTCTTCAGCAGACAAAATGCACAACCAGATGCAAAATATTTTTCTCGAACAGATAGAAAAATTCGAAGGTATTCTTATTGCAACTACCAACCTGCTTGGAAACATAGACAAAGCCTTCTCAAGACGTTTCAACTACAAGATAGAGTTTAAAAAACCGGGTAAAAAACAGCGTTTGAGACTTTGGCAGTTTATGTTGCCTGAAAAAGCGGATTATACAGAAGATTTTGATGTAGAAACGTTGTCAAAATATGAACTTACCGGTGGTCAGATCAATCTCATCATCAAAAATACAGCCTATAAAGTAGCAGTACGTGAAGAGTCTGTTTTTGGAAACCAAGACTTTTTGGAAGAGATCGAAAAAGAGTTAGGCTCCAGTTTTGATGGAGCAAAGAGTATGGGCTTTAAAGTTTAATTTTACTTTGTTCTTCATCGTTGTGGGGCAGTGCCGTCAGGGGACAGACTCGGATTAAGAGGAGGTACTCCCCTGTGTCCTTATGGTCATAAAAAAGTGATCTTTGAAAAAGTCAAAACAGTAAAGTAAATATGATAGTGTATTGTAAAATATTGGTAAAAAAAAGAAGGTGTCTCTTATCGAAATTTTATCAATACTTACCTTTCAGACTGTGCTTTTTGTACAGTGAACAATATATCTATTTCACAATCTCCAAATCCGTACCCAGCAATCCGATCATCCCTGTTTTTACATTGAGAGGGGTAAACCCGTGAGCTTTCAAGATACGTGATGCAGCAACAGATCTACTTCCAGAACGGCAGTAAACTACTATCTGTTTGTTTTTGGAATCTTTTAACTTCAGAAGGTTTGCTTCAAGTTTGCCAAGAGGAATGAGTGTGGCCCCTCGTATGTGACCCTCTTTGAACTCATCTACTGTTCTGACATCCAAAAGTGTTACGTTTTGGTCTTTTTCTATGAGGACCTGTGCCTGTTTTGGTGTTATGAATTCAAAATCTGCAAGTATCCATCCTTTGGTATAGGAAAAATAGAGGGCAATACCTGCCATAGCGATCCAGTAAAGGATATTGGTTACTTTTTTGTTCTCTTTCATCTTTTCTCCGTTTTGACTACTCATATTTATATTGTTCATAAAATAGTCTTATAATTTTTCCCGTATTGTATCAATATTTTTTTGTTTCACATAGTTACATTGTAGAAAAGTAAGGAGGGCTTGTTCTTATCTTAGCAAACAACTTTAATCATCTTTTGGTTAGTATAAAGCAATATTCTGAGAATACTCTCGTTGTCGCAAATAGTACGTCAGTGAAGAGAAGAATTAATATAGTTAAGGGATTAATATGACTCATGTAATTACAGAGCATCCGTATTTCGGTGTATTTGTACTGTTTGCATTGACAGTAATAGCCTTTCCGGCAACACTGGCTTTGGCAAGATTCGTTAGTAGAAAGATGGCTAAACTCGACACAGAGAAGCTAAAACTTACCATCTACGAGTGTGGACCTGAAGTAACAAAACAGCCAAACACAATTTCGGTACAGTTCTACCTGATAGCACTTCTATTTATTTTGTTTGATGTGGAGATCATCTTTATGTTCCCATGGGCGATCGACTTTAAATTGCTCGGTTGGTTCGGTTTTGCAGAGATGATACTATTTATACTACTACTTACGATCGGATTCGTATATGCATGGAAAAAAGGAGCACTTGAATGGCACAGCATCAAGTAAATTACGCCTCATCAGCAGGCTTGCCGATAGCACTGACTTCGGTAGACAAACTCGTAAACTGGGGGCGTTCAAACTCACTTTGGCCGCTTACTTATGGACTCGCATGTTGTGCGATTGAAATGATGGCATCGGGAGCATCCCGTTATGACTTTGACAGAATGGGTACGATCTTTAGAGCATCTCCGAGACAGGCAGATGTGATGATCCTTGCAGGAACACTCTCTAAAAAGCACTCAGAGTTCGCAAGAAGACTGTATGACCAGATGACAGAACCTAAATGGGTCATCTCTATGGGATCTTGTGCAAACACAGGTGGTATGTTCAACACGTATGCAACAGTACAGGGTGTAGACAGAATCATTCCTGTTGACATCTATCTTCCGGGGTGTGCACCAAGACCTGAGACCCTTCAGTACGCATTGATGATGCTTCAGAAGAAGATTAGAAGAGAGTCTGCGAATATGAATAACAATACAAAACAAAATTTGAGGTTAGTGTAATGAGAAAATACGTACCCAAAGATAATGTTCAGGCCAAATCGTATTATACGGACAGATACTGGGTGGCACCACGTGTACCTAGAGTAGAAGTAGAAGCAGAATCGCATTTTGCAGCTGTGCTAAAAGCGTTGGGAAAACTCTCAAAAGAGTCTTATGTTGAGATCGGACAGTTGGTTGTACATATTGATGCAACAAAAAATGTTGAAGTGATGCGCGTGCTTAAAGAGAAGTGTGGTTATACACAGTGCTCCGAGCAGTCGGCTGTAGATTATTTGGCACAGGATGGAGAGTTTGAACTCTTTTATCAGCTGCTTAATATTACAGAAGCAAAAAGAGTCAGAGTAGTTTGTCGTATTAAAAAAGGAGAAGCGATCGAGTCAATCACTTCTCTTTACAAGTCGGCAAACTTTGCTGAGCGTGAAATGTTCGATATGTTCGGTATTAAAGTCAACAACCATCCATTCCTTAAGCGTATTCTTATGCCAGATGACTGGGAAGGGCATCCACTGCTTAAGACCTACCCACTGCATGGAGATGAATTTGCTTCATGGTATGAAGTAGACAAGATCTTTGGTAAAGAGTACAGAGATGTGATCGGACCTGAGAACAGAGATGCTGCACGTATCGACAGATATGACACAAAACGTTTCTCAAGAGTAGGATATGAAGTACCATTTGATGCAGATATCTCTCAAGGAGAGAAAGAACAAGCGATTGAATACAGTGAAACAGTTTTAGTTGACTATACCACTTCATCTAAGACATTAGATGAGAGAAAGTAAGGGGAGAGCATGCAACAACCAAATAAATTAACGCCATTTTTTGAAAACCTCAATTTTGAGCGTGATGACAATACCATGGTCATCAACTTCGGTCCTCAGCACCCTTCTGCTCACGGTCAGTTAAGACTGGTTCTTGAACTGGACGGTGAACAGGTGGTTAAAGCCTATCCGGATATCGGTTACCTTCACAGAGGTATCGAAAAAATGGCAGAAAATATGACCTATAACGAGTTTTTGCCAACTACGGACAGACTTGACTATATTGCTTCTACATCGAACAACTATGCTTATGCATTAGCAGTAGAAAAACTGCTTGGTATAGAAGCACCAAGAAGAGCACAGGTGATCAGAACGATGTTACTTGAACTCAACAGAGTTATCTCACACCTCTTCTTTGTTGCTACACACGCACTGGATGTTGGTGCAATGTCAGTATTCCTGTATGCATTCCGTGAGCGTGAATTTGCAATGGATTTGATGGAAGACTATTGTGGCGCGAGATTGACACACTCTTCTGTACGTATCGGTGGAGTTCCTTTGGATCTTCCTGCTGGTTGGTTGGAAAATATGGCGACATTCTGTGCAAAAGTAGATCATGAAGTGGAACATACGTATGAAGCATTGCTTACAGAGAACAGAATCTGGAAGATGCGTCTGGAAGATGTAGGGGTTATCTCTGCAGAAGATGCACTCTCTTGGGGATGTACAGGTCCAATGCTTAGAGGGTCAAACGTAAAGTGGGATATCAGAAAAGAGGAGCCGTACGAATTGTATGGTGAGCTTGACTTTGATGTACCTGTCTCAGACAGATGTGATTCTTACGGACGTTATAGACTTTATATGGAAGAGATAAGACAGTCAACAAGAATCATTAGACAACTTATACCTATGTATAAAGATACTGAGCCTCAGCTCATGGCACATGCGCCACAGTACATCTCTGCTCCTAAAGAAGAGATCATGACACAAAACTATGCATTGATGCAGCACTTTGTATTGGTTACACAGGGTATGAGACCGCCAAAAGGTGAAGTGTATGTACCAACAGAATCGCCAAAAGGTGAGCTGGGCTTCTATATCAAATCAGAAGGTGAGCCATATGCTTACAGACTGAAATGTAGAGCACCGAGTTTCTTCCACACAGGATTGCTTCAAGATATTCTTGTAGGCACATATATAGCAGACGTCGTTACGATCATTGGTACTACCAACATCGTATTCGGTGAAGTTGACAGATAGGAGAGACTATGCAAAGATATGATTTAAGACATTTAAAAGATGATTTTTATGACAGAATGGTTGAGCTTATCGATAAAGGTATTAAAGTTGGCGAAGTAGGGATATTCCTTTTTGAAGTAGGAGATTTCTCTTCTATCCAAAAGTCGGCTGACGTGATCAGAGCAACAGGACATGATCTTATGAACTCATTGAAGTTCAATGAAGTAGACTGGACTGTAGTGGTTAAGAAAGTAGATGAAGCTACACAAAAAGAGCGTGCCGAAAAGATCGAAGCTGCAAGACTTGAAGCGGAGAAAAAAGCAGAAGAAGAGAGAATCGCTGCTGAAGAAAAAGAAGAATCAGACCGTATAGCAGCTGAAGCAAAAGCCAAAGAAGAGGCTGAAAAAGCGGCTGCAGAAGCCAAAGCAGCCAAAGAAGAAGCCCAAAAGGCAGAAGCAGAAGCGAAGGCAAAAGCCAAAGCAGAAAAAGAAGAGGCTGAAAAAGCAGCTGCAGAAGCTAAAAATAAAACTAAAAAGAAGACATCAAACAGTACGAAAAGTGATGACCTGACTAAAGTTAAGGGTATAGGAAAAGCATATATGAAAACACTGAACAGTGAAGGTATTTTTACGTATGCAGATGTTGCAAATATGAGTGATGCACAGATTCAAATGATGGAAGAAAAATACTCTTTTAAAGGTGATTTTAAAGATTCCGTTAACGATGCTAAAAATTTTTTAGAAGCAAAGGCTAAATAATGTCAGGCATTGTATTCTCTACTTGGAGGGACGAGTTTATCGACAACCGCGGTAAACCAGCCCTAGAGTGGGGTGAATCTGGGTTCAAGCTGCCCGAAACATATCATGGAGATACGAACTCTAAAGCATTTATAGGTTGGGATGGTGTTGCCATCTTCGATGAAGATATAGATGCCGTAGAGTTGGCTTCACAGTATGCTGCGCAGTACCAGGAATACTCAGAAGCCTGTGGACGTTGTGCTCCAGGTAGATGGGGAGGAAGAATCCTCTACGATTTACTCGACAAAATTGCACGTGGGGAAGGGACACACGATGATACCGCGCATTTAAAAGAGATCGCCAAAACAATGATGACCACTTCTAAATGTGAGATCGGTAAAACCGTACCTAAACCTATTTTAGATCTGATGGAACACTATAGTGAGCAGTTCAATACCTGTATTGATGCACAAGTACCATCTAAACACTATAACGGAGAGACCTCTTATATAGCAAAGGTGACAGCACCGTGTACAGATATGTGTCCTGCACATGTTGATATTCCTGCCTATATAGAAGGTGTAAGAGATATGGTCTTTACTGACTCACTGGCTGCGACACGTCAAACGATGCCATTGGCACATACTTGTGGACGTGTTTGTCCTCATCCATGTGAAGATGCATGTCGTCGTGCCAACCTGGATGAACCAATTTCTATTATGGAATTGAAGCGTTTGGGTGCAGACTACGAGACAGACCATGAAGTACCTTGGTTACACCCTGTTGAACCCAAACCTCTAAGAAACGATGGCAAAAAAGTAGCCATTATCGGTGCAGGACCTGCGGGATTGACAGCGGCGTACTATTTGGCACTGGAGGGTATTAAAGTAGATATCTTTGAAGAGCTGCCGGTAAATGGTGGAGAAGTAGCTGTGGGTGTACCTGAATACAGAATGCCTATAGACAAATACAACAAAGATATTGACCTTGTCCTTGAAATGGAAGCTGTAAGTATTACCAACAACCATAGAGTAGATGCCCAAAGACTCAAAGAGTTACATGCTGAGTATGATGCGGTGATGCTTGGATTTGGCGCAAGACTTTCGAAAAAAGTACGTGCTGCCAATGAAAATACCAAAATGGGCGGTTACTGGGGTGCAATAGAGATGCTTGACAAGGTAAACTTGTGGCACAAATATAAGATCGGTTCTCCGGCTTCCAATGAACTTAAAGGTAAAACTGTTGTCTGTGTTGGTGGTGGATTTACCTCTATGGACGTGGTTAGATGCTCCATACGTGAAGGTGCGAAAAAGGTAGTAATGCTGTATCGTCGTGATGAAAAGACGATCATTCGCAATACAACCTATGAAGAGTACCATGAAGCAGTTGAAGAGGGCGTAGAATTTATCTTCCATTCGGCGATCGAAGAGATCTTTGATGATGGTGAAAACATTACCAAACTCAAAGTAAACCGTTTTGAATTGGTACCTGATCCTAATGGCGGTAGAGCACAGTTGGTGAAAATAGAAGGCGGGGACTTTGAGATTGAGTGTGATTATCTGATCCCTGCGGTTTCGCAAGCTTTGGATACACAGATATTGCCAGAAGAGTGGAACCTTGAGATGACTTCATGGAACTCGATTCTAACAAATGGTAAAGATTTTATGACTTCTAAAGATGGGCTTTTTGCTGCTGGTGACTGTGAATATGGTCCAATGACCATTGTAAATGCTGTAGGACAGGCAAGAAGAGCAGCCTCTGTTATTTCTCGTTATATCTATGATGGAAAATGTACATTGTTAGATGATGAGATCATGGAAGACCATTTAAACAGACTTAGAGTTTATGACAAAAAAGAGAAGATCACCGGTTGGATGCCTGGTATTCCACGCGCAGAGAGTGAAAAACTCGGTGTAGATGAGCGTAAGACAAACAACAAAGAGGTAAATCTCGGCTTTACAGGTGAAGAAGCTATTTCTGAAGCAGAGAGATGTATGCGTTGTTACTATATCTCTATGGTGGCGGTGTAATATGAGCATACATAATTCACTAAATATTGGAAAAGAGATCACTGTCACCATCGATGGTAAAGTGTGTAAAAGTACCTTTGGAAAGACCATTTTAGAGATTGCAAGAGAAAATGACATCTATGTCCCGACCATGTGTTATCTTACCAAGGTACAGCCAATCGCTTCATGCCGTATGTGTATTGTAGAGGTAGAAGGCGTAGATGGGATGATCCTCTCTTGTCAGGAAAAAGCAACTGATGGTGCCGTGATCAATACGAATAATGATGAGATCTACCAGGAACGTCAAAGTATTATGAAACTCTATAATGTCAACCATCCGCTTGAATGTGGTGTTTGTGACAAGAGTGGTGAGTGTGATCTTCAGAACAAAACAATGGAGTTTGATCTTGAAGAGCAGGCATTTACTGCCAGAGATCAGCACAGACCTGTAGAGAACTGGGGACATGTATCGTATGACCCTGCACTATGTATTATGTGTGAAAAGTGTGTACGTGTCTCTATGGAGATTACTGGAGATGAAGCACTTAAAGTGCAGTTTGGCGGATACGGTTCAACGATCGTTAACACCAAACAGGAGAAGAATTATGCTTCTCTTGGCGAGGCAGCAGCAGTTTGCCCTGTAGGTGCCTTGGTCAGTACAGACTTCAAATATACAGCCAATGCATGGGAACTTACAAAGATCCCATCTTCCTGCCCTCATTGTGGTGGAGGATGTGACATGGCATATGAAGTGAAAAATGGAAAAATTTACCGTGTAAGCAATACCTTTGAATTTGCCAATCTTTGTGGTGCAGGACGATATGGGTTTGATTATGCCAATGAGGGTGTAAGTAAAGACAAAGAGGCATTTGATAAAGCAGTAGAAGCTTTTAAAAATGCAGATTCTGTCATCTTCTCATCTCAAACTTCAAATGAGGAAGCATTGATTTTGCAAAACCTCAAGGAGAAGTTGGGTTTCAAACTGGTATCTCATGAAGCAAGAGCCTATCAGAAGTTTATGCAGGACTATTCAGAGATCACGGGTAAACATGTGAGTAACGGAAGTTTAAAGCGTCTTTCTGAGTCAAAAGCTGTGATCGTGATGGGGGCTAAGATCAACAATGATTCCCCAACAGTGAAGTATCATATCAATATGGCGAGTAAGTGGCATAGCGCAAGAGTTGCCTATATGCATCCGATTGAAGATCTTGAGATGAAAAATATCGTCACACAGTTCATCAAGTATGAAGCCGGCTCCGAAGAGGGTGCAGCAGCACTTTTGGCAGATGAATTACTACGAGAAGTAGAATTACCTAAAACGATTAGAGAGTTTTTTGATGATCTTGATATTGGTAACCTCTCTGCAGAAAGTAACATTGGAGAAGAAGAGCTTGAAGCGTTGAGAAAATCACTGATTAAAAAGTCAGGTTTCTCTTTGGTTATAGGTTCTGATCTCTATGCACATCCGCGAGCTTCCCAGATAGCAAAACTTCTGGCACTGCTTGAACAGTATGCAGACTTTAATGTGATCTGTGTTCCACCAGCAGGAAATGCCATGGGTATTTCGCTTATTTGTGATCTTGATGATGCAGTAGAAGGCAACAGTGTTGGTTACAATGCCAAAGCGGATTTTGTACTCTCTGCTCTGGGAGATGGTGATCTTGATATGCCGGCAATGAATCAGCAGGAAGGTACTTTGACAACGGTAGATAAGCGTGTTGTACCGATGAATGTTGCTTTAGAATATGGTGGATATGTGCTTAATGATATTGCCAATGCTCTGGGCCTCAATGCAGAATATACGATTGATTATACACAAGTATTGCCAGCAGACAAAGGGTTTGAAAATATCGCATTTGATGACCTTCCAAACTATTTTGATGCTGTAGGAACTGAAAATAGAGGATATATGTTAAAACCTCAGAAAGTATCTGTCAGCAGAAAAATTGAAGAGGTAGAAGAGATAGAGTGTTTCGATGGTGCAGTGGTCTATAACTGTAATCCTGTGGAGCAATTTTCTCCTTTTACAGCGAAGTCAAGACTTTTGCAAGAAGAGGCAGTACTTTTAGGTTCTCAGCAGTTTGCTACAGCAACCAAATTAAAAGATGGAGAGAAGATCACGTTTACAATAGATGATATTCAGTTCAATCGTGTGTTTACGATTGATACAACTATGAAAGGAACCATTGCAGTTAACCCTACGTTTGACATGGGCTTAAGTACTGCTTTGCTATCCTCTTATAGATTTAGCAGGTTAGATTTTGAAAGGTTAGGAAGTTAATATGAGCATAGTCAATATTAAAATTGATGGCAAAGAAATTGCAGTAAAAGAGGGTGAATATATCCTTAATGCTGCACGTGCCAATGATATTTTTATACCCGCTATCTGTTACTTGACACGATGTTCGCCAACACTGGCGTGTCGTATCTGTCTTGTAGAAGCAGATGGAAAACAGGTATATGCATGTAATGCAAAAGTCAAAGAGGGAATGGAGGTTACTGTAGATACACCAAACATTCTTGAAGAGCGTCGTGCTATTATGGAAGTATATGATGTCAATCATCCGCTACAATGTGGTGTATGTGATAAGAGTGGGGAGTGTGAACTTCAGAACTATACTCTTGAACTGGGTGTAGACTCTCAGTCTTATATGATTCAAGATACAAAAAGAGAGACGATCAACTGGTCTTCCGTTTTACACTATGATGCCGGACTCTGTATTGTATGTGAAAGATGTACTACTGTGTGTAAAGATATGATCGGTGATGCAGCGATTACTACAGTCAAAAGAGGTGGAGAACCACTGGATAAAGCACTTAAAGAGACCATGCCCAAAGATGCATACTCTATGTGGAATAAACTTCAGAAGTCTGTCATTGCACCAAGTAATGATACAGACTTTACAGACTGTTCTGATTGTGGTGAGTGTACGGCAGTATGTCCTGTTGGTGCATTGACAGGAAGAGACTTTGTTTATACTTCCAATGCCTGGGAACTTAAGCGTACACCTGCAACCTGTGCACACTGCTCATCTGGATGCCAGATTTATTATGAAACAAAACATACGTCTGTATCGGACAGATCTGAAAAGATCTATCGTGTAACCAATGAGTGGAACTATGTATCGCTTTGTGGTGCAGGACGTTACGGATATGATTTTGAGAACAATGTAGAAGGTAAAGATGAAAAAGCCTTTGCTGCTGCTGTTGAAGCATTCAAAAAAGCAGAAACTGTAAGATTTAACTCTGTCATTACCAATGAAGAGGCATTGATGCTTCAAACGTTAAAAGAAAAAATGGGTCTTAAACTCATCAACCCTGAAGCAAGAGCATTCCAGAAATTCTTGGGAGCGTATTCAGTTGCGGCAGGTCAGTCTCTTTACAGCTTTGACTTTAAAGAGGTTATGGCAACAGATTTCGTGATGTCTGTGGGATCATCTCTTAGAAATGATAATCCTAATGCACGTTACGCGTTTAACAATGTACAGAAGATGAATAAAGGTGCCGGTCTTTACTTCCACCCTGTAGGTGACAATCTTGTACCAACATTTGGTAAAAGTGTTGAAGTATTTACTCACAAAGTGGGGCTTGAAGAAGCAGCTTTGTATTTGATTCTTGATCTTTTTTCTGACAAAGCACAACTTCCTGCTGATGTCAAAGAGTACCTTGAGAGTTTTAAGTCTAGCAGTACAAAAATGATCAAAGAAAAAGTCATGAAAGAAGTGACTGAAACAGTGATCGATGAAGAGACTGGTGAAGAGAAACAAGTGAGTAAAAAAGTACCTGAAATGGTAGAAAAAGAGATCACTGTTGAAAAGAACGGTCTGGTTGAACTTCTTGGTAAAGATGCAGACACCTTTGCAGACACATTTGAAAAAATGATGAAAAAGAAAGAAACTTTCTCTCTTATTGTGGGAGAAGATCTTTATTTCCATGATAAAGCAGAAAATATTGCGAAGTTGATTGCACTTATTGAAAAAACATCTTCAGTGAAAGTAGCGATGATCCCACCTAAGACAAACTCTTTGGGTGTAGCACTTATCTGTGACCTTGATGATGATGCAAGCGGTTATACTGTAGGGTATAATGAAAATGGAGACTTTAAACTCTCTGCATTGGGTGATGGAGACCTTGATATGCCGGCAATGAACCAGCAAGAAGGTACATTGACAAATATGCATAAAAGAGTAACACCGACAAACGCAGCACTTGAGTTTGACGGATATGAACTGAATGATCTTATGAAAGCACTTGTTGATGCACCGGCTGAAACGATTGACTGGACAAGAGAGTTACCTGTAGCTAAAGGATTCCAAGCAGTAGAATTTGACTCACTGCCAAACGGGTACTTGAATGACGGTACAGAGAACAGAGGCTATACCTTGAGTATAAGCACAACAGATGTTTCAGACATTTCAGTAGATAAATTGGATGAATCTAAAGTGCTTGATGGCGATATCGTTTACAGATGTAACCCACAAAGACAATTCTCAGACTTCTCAGATAAGTCACATGAGATCTTTGAAGCCTTTGGACTTTATGCATCTCCGGAAAAAGCGGAAACACTTGGCGAGAAAGTAGAAGTAACATTTGATTCAAAAAGCATTACAGTTGATGTAATTGTTGATGATAGAATGGAAGGTGACATCATGGCACTTTCAGACTTTAAAGCAGCAGAAGATGTTTATGGCCTCTTTGGTGCATCAAGATATAAAACAGTAACAATGAGAAAGGTGTAATATGGAAACAACACTCGTACATAATCTACCGGAAGTGACAGCAGCAGGTGTGATCATTAAAGCGATCATTATCTTGGCTGTTATTGCTGCTATTGCAGGTTTCGGTACATTTATTGAAAGAAAAGTACTTGCATTTATGCAAAGAAGACTGGGGCCAATGCACGTAGGGCCTTATGGACTTTTGCAGCTGGTTGCAGATGGTATCAAGCTTTTTACCAAAGAAGATATTGTACCTCAGAATGCAAATCCTCTAATCTTTAAGATTGCACCGTCAATTACTGCGGCAACGGCATTTATTGCACTGGCAGCGGTACCTGTTTTCCCTGACTTCACGATCCCTGATTGGATACCTTTGTTAGGTGGTGTGTTTGTTCCTTCAATTGCAGCAGATATTAACATTGGTATTCTTTTTGTACTTGGTATGATGGCAGCAGGTCTTTATGGACCACTACTTGCAGGTATGGCACAGGCGAATAAATGGGGTATCATCGGATCTGCCAGAACAGCAGTTCAGTTCCTCTCTTATGAAGTGGTAACAGGACTCTCTATTTTGGCTCCTATTATGTTGGTTGGTTCTTTGTCGTTTGTCGATTTCAATGCCTATCAACAAGGGGGGATCACTAATTGGCTTATTTGGCAACAGCCAGTAGCTTTTGTACTTTTCCTGATTGCAGGATTTGCAGAGACCAACAGAACACCGTTCGACCTTCTTGAGCATGAAGCAGAGGTTGTTTCAGGGTATGCCACAGAGTATTCAGGAATGAGATGGGGTATGTTCTTTATTGGAGAGTATGCCAATATGATTACCGTATCTATTATCGCGGCAGTCGTATTCCTTGGTGGATACAGTGTTGAAGGTATCGGTTGGTTAACTATCATCTTGAAAGTGGCATTTTTCTTCTTCTTGATGTTATGGGTAAGAGCAGCTTGGCCACACGTAAGACCGGATCAATTGATGTGGCTATGTTGGAAAGTCTTAATGCCAATTGCAGTGATCAATATTGTGATCACTGGTATTGTGATGATGGTGTAAGGAGAGATTATGGGTTTAGAACAATTTAAAAATAGAAACGTAGGGACACAAAACTATACGTTGGTAGATGATGGTGAGTCTCCAAAGACTTGGCAAGACAAATTTAAGCAGGTGATGACAAGATCAGTAAAGCTTGAACTTTTTGTCGGACTTTGGGTTACCATGAGAGAGATGGGTGGTACACTTTTTGGTAAGCAGTTGCATACGATCAAGTATCCATTTGAAAAATTGCCTATCTCACCACGATACAGAGCGATCCATGATATGCTTAGATTGCTTGAGAGTGGTCACTACAGATGTATTGGATGTGGACTGTGTGAAAAGATCTGTATCTCCAACTGTATAACAATGGATACAAGATATGATGAGAATCAGCGTAAAGAGGTAAGTGAATATACGATCAATTTTGGACGATGTATCTTCTGTGGATATTGTGCAGAAGTATGTCCAGAGCTAGCGATCGTACATGGACCGAGATATGAAACAGCATCAGAGCAGAGAGCATCATTCTCTCTCTTTGAAGATATGTTGACACCAATCGACAAGCTGAATTTACAGCAAGAGTATGACGGATTTGGTGCAGTATCACCAAATGCTGATGACAACATTAAACAAACGCCTTTAGCGTACTAGGAGGAGAGAATATGTATGAAGTAGTAGCCTTTTACCTATTTTCGGTATTGACAATAGGACTTTTTCTTGTGACAGTCATGAGTAAGAATGTTCTATATGCCATGACATCACTTGCAGCAGGAATGGTGCTTATCTCAGGATTCTTTTTTATCCTGGGGGCAGACTTCCTTGGTGTAGTGCAACTCATCGTTTATGTAGGTGCCATTATGGCATTGTACTCATTTGCGATGATGTTTTTTGATGCAACAAGAGATATTAAAGAGAAAAATACAAGCTCAGCACTGGTTTTTGTACTGGGCGGGTTCTCTGCATTGGTATTGGTATTGATGTTTGCCGCACCGATACACTCAGATGCGATCCAGGCACTTTACCCTATGCATGAAGGTGTAGGTAATGCACAGGATGTAGGTATTGTACTTTTCACAAAGTATCTTGTACCATTTGAAGTAGCAGCGGTAATGTTGCTTGTAGCTATGATTGCAGGAATTATCCTTGCAGGTAAAAAAATGGATGATTCACTCACTGAAGATATCAGTGCAGATGATGAAATTTTGACACAAAAGGATGAAAAATGATAGGTTTATCTCACTACCTAATCGTCTCAGCGATCATCTTCTCAATCGGATTGGTCGGTGTGCTTAGAAGAAGAAACCTATTGATGCTCTTCTTCGCAACAGAAGTGATGCTCAATGCAGTGAACATTGCATTTGCTGCCATTTCACACTATTACAATGATTTAACCGGTCAAATGTTTGCCTTCTTCATTATTGCGATCGCAGCATCTGAAGTAGCAGTTGGACTCGGTCTTCTGATCGTGTTGTATAAAAAATATGGTAGTCTCGATCTTGATGATCTTGCAAGTATGAAGGGGTAATGATGGAAAATTTAGTATATATAGCACTATTTGCTCCGTTTGCAAGTTCTATGTTTGCAGCATTGTTTGGAATGAGTGAGAGAAAGATCTTTGTAGGTGTGATAGCATCACTGTTCCTATTTACATCATTCTTAGCTTCTGCATTGTTGGCATTTTATGTTTGGACAACGGGCAGTACTGTACATGTAACAATGATGGAATGGATCTCTGCTGGAGACCTTACTATTCCGTTTGGTTTCTTGGTCGATCAGGTTTCTGTAACAATGATGACAGTGGTAACACTTGTATCAACGATTGTACACATCTATTCAATTGGATATATGGATCACGATAAGAGTTTTAACAGATTCTTCTCATACTTGTCAGCATTTGTTTTCTCAATGATGATTTTGGTTATGTCTGATAACTTTGCCGGCCTATTTATTGGTTGGGAAGGTGTGGGTGTCTGTTCATGGCTACTCATTGGATTCTGGTACCATAAAGAAGATGTAAGTAGAGAAGAGAATCCTTCTATCTCTCCTTCATGGGCAGCGAATGAAGCGTTTATTATGAACCGTATCGCTGACCTTGGTATGTTGGTTGGTATCTTTATTATCTACTGGAATACAGGAAGCCTTCAGTATGACGTCGTATTTGCTGAACTGCCAAACTTGAGTGGTACAGTATTGAATGCAGCAGCAATTGCACTCTTTATCGGTGCAATGGGTAAATCAGCTCAGTTCCCGTTACATACATGGTTGACAGATGCAATGGAAGGTCCTACTCCGGTATCGGCATTGATCCACGCAGCAACGATGGTAACGGCAGGTGTATTCTTGGTAATTAGAGCAAACCCTCTTTTCTCAGTGACACCTGAAGTATCTTACTTTATTGCAGCGCTTGGTACTTTTGTAGCATTTTTTGCTGCATCGATGGCACTGGTCAACAGAGATTTAAAGAGAATCATCGCATTCTCAACACTCTCTCAGTTAGGGTATATGTTTGCAGCGGCCGGACTTGGTGCGTATTGGATCGCACTTTTCCACCTTGCAGCACACGCTTTCTTTAAAGCACTGCTTTTCCTGGGTGCAGGTAACGTAATGCACGCAATGCATGATGAACTTGACATCTTTAAAATGGGTGGATTGAAAAAAGCAATGAGAGGGACTTATATCTATATGGGTCTGGCTTCATTGGCACTTGCAGGTATTCCTTTCTTTGCAGGTTTCTTTTCAAAAGATGCCATTATTGAGACAGCATGGAATGAAGGTACAATCGTACTTTGGGCTATCTTGGTTGTGACTGCCGGAATGACAGCATTCTACAGCTTCAGACAGGTATTCCTGACATTCCATGGAAAAGCAAGATATGATGAATCCTCACTACATCCGCATGAGATGTACAAATTTGTACTCATTGCTATGTCTCCATTGGCATTGTTGGCAGTAGTAGCAGGTTTTGGAATGAGCAGTTTTGAGCATTTCATTACCAAATTGCTTCCTGCATATCATATGTCTGAGCATACACACCATATTGCATGGATACTTGGACTGGTTGTTCTTGTAGTGGCAGTAGGTGGTATTGCTTTAGCATATAAAAAGTATGGAAATGGTCTTAAGAGAGATGAAAAGTGTGAAAATTCATTTATCTATAAACTATTGGCAAATCAGTACTATATTCCAAAATTGTATGAAGAAGTGATTACAAAACCATATGCAATGATCTCAGAGCATATGTGGAAAGATGTAGATATGAAGATCGTAGATGCCACAGTTGACGGAATTGCGAAATTCCTTTACAGCTCTGGTGATGGTGCAAGAAAAATGCAAACAGGTAACCTTTCAAACTATCTAAATTGGATGGCTGTTGGTTCAGTAATACTTCTAGTGATCGCAGCTATCTCTGCGATGTTTGTGTAAGGGGTCGAGATGGATAATATTTTAAGTATATTAGTATTTTTCCCAGCAATCGCAGGATTGTTAGGATTTGTAGTAAATAAAGAGAGTGCAAGAGCGTACGGTATCACTGTTGCAGCGATTGAGTTTTTCCTCTCTTTATGGTTATGGTTTAGTTTTGACTCTGTAAATGCAGGTATGCAATTCGTTGAAATGATCCCGTTGATCCCTGATTTTGGTATCGGGTATTATTTAGGTGTAGATGGTATCTCACTATTCATTATCATCATGGCAACATTGATGACACTGATCGGTATGATGTCTATGACCATCAAAGAGAATATGAAAAACATGGTCATTACCTTGTTATTCCTTGAGATGACTATGGTAGGTGTCTTTGTTTCTCTTGATGCGATCATTTTCTATGTATTCTGGGAACTCTCTCTTGTCCCAATGTTATATATCATTGGAGCATGGGGTGGACCTCTTCGTGTTTATGCATCGATCAAATTCTTCCTTTATACATTTACGGGTTCACTCATTATGCTGGTAGGTATGTTATTTGTTGCATATGTATATCATAACCTTACAGGTGTATGGAGTTTTGCGATTACGGATTGGTACACATTGGTCCTTCCGGTTGATTATCAGCTATGGCTCTTTGCAGCATTCTTTGTTGGATTTGCGATCAAAGTTCCAATGTTCCCGTTCCACACATGGTTACCATATGCTCACGGGCAGGCACCAACAATCGGTTCAGTCATACTAGCAGCGGTACTCCTTAAAATGGGTACATACGGTTTTGTAAGATTTTCACTTCCAATGTTCCCTGATGCATCTGTAATGGCTATCACGCCAATCGCCATTATTTCGATCATTATGATCATTTATACAGCAATGGTAGCCTATGCACAGAAAGATATGAAACAGGTTATTGCCTATTCATCTGTATCTCACATGGGTATTATTATGCTTGGTATCTTTGCAATGAATGCAGAAGGTATTTCAGGATCTGTGTTTCAGATGTTATCTCACGGTATCGTCTCAGGAGCACTCTTTATGCTTGTAGGTGTTATTTATGACAGAAGACATACAAAAATGATGGATGAGTTTGGTGGATTGGCTTCAGTCATGCCAAAATATGCAGTGATCTTCGGGATCATGCTTATGGCATCGGTCGGTCTACCATTGACAATTGGATTTGTCGGTGAGTTCCTTGTACTCCTTGGATTCTATCAGATTTCTCCAATTATGACAATCTTGGCTGGTACATCTATCATTATTGGTGCTATCTATATGTTGTCAGTATTTAAGAAGTCTTTCTTTGGTCCGGTAACCAATGAAGCAAATAAAACACTTAAAGACCTTGATGCAAAAGAGACTATGTCTTTGGTGCCGTTGGTACTGATTGTTATCTGGTTGGGTATCTACCCTAAACCGATCCTTGAACCGATCGATAATTCAGTCAAAGCAATGTTGACATTTATGGATGAAAAAGCCATTACCGTTGAGGCAAAAGATATTATCAGAACTGCCAAAACAAAAATCATAATAGAGGAGGTTAAGTAATGTTACAACCTATAAATGTAAGTATGGAAAGTCTTAATCTCATCACGCTGGCGCCAATGCTGATTGCAATTGCCGGTGCTTTGATTATTTTGGTACTTGACCTGATCAATGATAAACTACATAAGTCACTTTATGTAATGTTAACCCTTTTGATACTCTTTATCGATTTTGGTGCAGTATTGGGTCTGAATGTGAATGAACGTGGTTTCTTTGATGTGATGCTTATTGATGGTATCTCCATCATTTCACAGCTTATGATCATTATTGGTTCAATGATCTTTACACCGTTGGCATTGACTTCAAAAAGATTTCATGAGTACTCTTACCCGGAATTCTTTGCTATGTTCCTTTTTATGGTAGCTGGTTTCCAGTTTATGGTCACTTCAGACAACCTGATCTTGATCTTTGTAGGGATTGAGACAGCATCATTGGCACTCTATACACTCATCGCGCTTCACAACAGAAGTAACTCTTATGAGGCAGCAGTAAAGTACTTTACTATGGGTGCATTGGCAGCAGCATTTTATGCGATGGGTTCAGCAGCACTTTATGCAATCACAGGTTCAGTAGAGCTATATAAAATTGCAGAAGTGATGGCAGCAAGACTTGGTGAAATAGGTATCATGATCACAATCTTTGGTGCGTCTATCCTTCTTTTGGTTGCCTTTGCATTTAAACTCTCACTCTTTCCGTTCCATACATGGGCACCGGATGTTTATGAGGGTGCATCTGCACCGTTGGCAGGATATATGTCCATTGTTCCAAAGATTGCAGCGATCGTTGTAACGATTAGAATCTTCGGTATGTACATTGACCTTGGTGTTGAATGGGTAAGAATCATTTTGCTTGCAATAGCCGTCATTACAATGACACTTGCAAATATCATGGCTTTGGTACAAGATGATGTTAAACGTATGTTGGCATACTCTTCTATCTCACATGCTGGTTTTGTTATTGCAGCTTTGGCATTGAGTACAACAGAAGGTACGACGGGTATCTTCTTATATTATGCACTCTTTATGTTCACAAACCTTGGGGCATTCTCAATGTTATGGATATCAAGACATAAGAACAGAAGATTTAATGCGAGATATGACCATCCGTTTGAGAAGTTTGCAGGTTTAATCAAGATCATGCCAATGGGCGCTGTGATTATGGCAATTTTTATGTTATCACTTGCAGGTGTGCCACCATTCTCAGTCTTCTGGGGAAAAATTTATATTATGCAGGCAGCAGTAAACTCTGGCTATGTATGGTTGGCGATCGTTATGGGTCTGAATGCCGCTATTGCAGCATACTACTACCTAAAGTTGATTGTCTATATGTTCTTGAAAGATCCGGTAAAAGATGTAGATACTGTCTACTATAACTTCTCTAAACCATTGGTTGTTGTAATTGGTATGGCAACGCTGGCAACAGTTGGTGCTATCTTCTACGTGCAGCCGTTGGTATCCTACCTTTATTATATGATATCTGCTTCAGGATATTAATATCGTATGCTATTTGGTGTTGTAAATGTACAACACCCTGCAGTGCAGACTATTTCTGCATGGTACTGTCTTCTGACAGTACCAATTAACTATAAATCCAATAAAATTCTTTCCAGCTCTGCGACACTCCCTTTGGTTACATTATTAAATTGAGAATTGTTAAATGTCTTTTGTCGTTTTGCCAAACGTGAGGTATTTGTAGTAATCTTTTCTATCATTTCTTCTTTTGTATAGAGACCATCCAAATAGGCTAAAGTTTCTTTAATCCCAATGGCTTTCATACAGTTGGGTATTCTCCCATATTTTTTTTCCAACGTACAGATCTCATCGATGAGACCTTCTTTGACCATCATTTTTGTTCTAAGGGCTATACGTTGACGTAATATTTCTCTCTCCCACTCTATTTGATAGATGGGTAGGTGTGATTGTATTGTTGGAATGGGAGGATGTGTTTTGAAATAGACTGAGGGTGTGGTGTTTGTCTCTAGGTAAATGTGTAAAGCTTTTTCTATGCGGTAAGTGTCATTTACTTCAATTTTAGACATATACTCGGGGTCAAATTCTGTGAGAAAGGCATGTGTCTTTGGTAGATCCTGTAAGTGTTTTAATGTTTCTCTTTTTGTATGTGCTGAAATAGTTGGTAAATCAGAGACACCTTCTATCAACATCTTCAAATAAAAACTGGTGCCACCTACAATAACGAGTGCTTTATTCTCCGTTGAACATTTTTGATACACCTCTTTATAGAGTGTTATAAATGTTGTTACATCAAATAGTTCATGAGGGTAGATGTAGTCGATACCAAAATGTACAATACCTTCTCTCTCTTCTAGTGTTGGTTTGGCAGAAACAATGTCTATCTCTTTGTATATAGAGAGAGAATCAAGAGAGAGTATATATGCATCATAGGCTTTTGCCACTTGTACAGCAAGTGAAGTTTTTCCTGATGCAGTAGAGCCGATAATTGCTAGTTGTTTAACTTTTTCCATAGCACTATGATAACAAGATAGTGTTAAGGGTTAAGAGCAAAGAGGGTAAAATACGGTATGAATTTATATGACAAAGACAATCGTTTTAACATTGCCAATCTTATTACTTTTGGAAATATAGCAGCTGGTTTGATAGCTATACATTTTATTGTGCATGGTGATTATTTTACCGCTATAATCTTGGCTTGGATCGCTGGTGGTCTGGATATTGCAGATGGTAAAGTAGCAAGAAAATACAACCTTTCAACAGAGTTTGGTATACAGGTAGACAGTTTTGCTGACTTTATCTCTTTTGTGGTCATGCCTTCCTTTTTACTCTACTATGCTATTACAGAAAATACAACAGGCATGACGCAGATAGCAGTTGGCATGGTATTTATTTTTTATATTATCTCTGGATTAAGACGTTTGATTGAATTTAATATTGGTATGGAAGTGGGTGAGGCTGCCAAATATTTTGTTGGTGTACCTACACCTTTGGGAGCAATACTGTTATGGATACTCTATTTAGTTTATGCTTACGGTCTTATACCAAACCCTTATGTCATTGCTGTTCTTGTATTGGTTATTGCCTGGTCATTGAACAGTAAACTGAAAATACGACATCCATAAAAAATTAGAAATTATAAAGTAGAAATTAGAAGTGAATAAATTTAAAATAATGCTTGCAGATTTTTCTGAACTGGTCATGTTTAAACACTCAGTGTTTTCTCTGCCTTTTATCTTTATTGCCATGATTGTGGCAGCAGATGGTTGGTTTGGATGGAAGTTACTTTTCTTGGGTACACTGGCCGCTGTTACCGCACGTAACTTTGCTATGGGTGTTAACCGATACCTTGACAGAGACATTGACATACTGAACCCACGAACTAAAAATCGTCCCTCCGTAGATGGAAGGGTTTCCAATACTCAAATGCTTGGATTTATTATTATTAATGCCTTGCTCTTTATTGCTGTGGCTTATTTTGTTAATGAGATGGCATTGAAACTTGCTGTGCCTATACTTATTGTACTGGGTGCTTATACGGTCTTTAAACGTTTTTCTGCTGCAGCACACCTCATACTTGGTATAAGTCTTGGTTTGGCACCTATTGCAGGTGTAGTAGCTGTATTGGGAGAAGTGACATCCTGGTCTGTTTATCTTGCAATGGGTGTGATGTTCTGGGTAGCAGGATTTGATCTTTTATACTCCTTGCAAGATATAGAGTTTGACAAAGAGAATGGTTTACACTCCGTCCCCTCACATTTTGGTGCAACAAATACGATGCATATTGCCAAACTGTTTCATATTTTGACGATTGTTTTTTGGGCATGGTTTGTAGTAGATGCCGGTTTGGGTTATTGGGCATGGCTCTCTGTGGTTTTTTCTGCAGTGATGTTGGGTTATGAACACTACCTTGTCAACAAAGATTTTACAAAAATAGACAAAGCTTTCTTTACAGTGAATGGCTATTTAGGGTTTGTCTTTTTAATTCTTATTATTTTGGAGTTGTTATGATTTATTTGGAAATTTTGATGGGTTCGTTTGTGTCAGTGTTGATTTTACTTATAGTGCTGTTATTTAAAAATAGAGGACTGAAAACAGAGATCAAAAAACTTCGGGAGATACTTGCGCTTAAAGATAGTACCATTGACAATTTTGAGGCTTCTCGTGTGGCAGTGAAAGATGTAATAGAAAGTATCTCATCCCATGATGAAGTAATGGCATTGGTTGAAGAGGGAGAGAGTAGAGCCACTATCTCCAAAAAGCTGGGTATCCCTGAAAATAAAATAGAACTCATCATTAAGTTTGATAAGATTAAAAAAGAGAAACAAGGGTAATGGACTCCTGGCAGATGATACTGGAGAAAGCCTATCTTTCTTTAGATAAAAAATACAGAGATTTTTTGGAAAATGACAAAAGTTATTTCCCGGATGCCTTAAATTATTTTAATGCTTTTCAAACCTTACCAAGAGAGAAAGTACAATATATTCTTTTTGGACAAGACCCCTATCCAAGAGCAGAGAGTGCAGGAGGATATGCCTTTATCGATGAAAAAGTACAAACTATTTTTTCAGACAACGGGCTAAGTAAAGAGGTAAACCGTGCTACAAGTTTGCGCAATTTTGTAAAGATGGCTCTTTTAGCCAAAGGTGACCTCTGTACTTCTGATCTCTCTCAAGAAGCTATAGCAGGCATTGATAAAGATGGTTTCATTAATTCCATCGAAGAGTTACGTAAAAACTTTGAAAAAAACGGCGTATTACTTTTAAACACAGCACTTGTCTTTACCGATAAAAAATCTTCCAACAGACATGTGAAAGCATGGAACCCCTTTATGAAAACTTTACTTCAAGAGTTAGAAGAAGATGACCCAACACTCATCCTTTTTGGTACGCATGCCAAAACACTGAAAAAGAAGCTTCCGCTTGAAAACTTTAAGACTATAGAGGTAGAACACCCTTACAATCATACCTTTATCAAAAATGAAGAGGTATTAAAACTCTTTACTCCAATGAAACTACTTGAAAAATAAAGTATATTTAGGTACAATTGCGCTCTAAATATCGCTACTACATTTTAAATGTGCACTCATAGCTCAGCTGGATAGAGCATCGGTTTGCGGTACCGAAGGTCT
This sequence comes from Sulfurovum sp., assembly GCA_027081115.1. Taxonomy (GTDB): domain Bacteria; phylum Campylobacterota; class Campylobacteria; order Campylobacterales; family Sulfurovaceae; genus Sulfurovum. The sequence goes on along the minus strand of JALWLD010000112.1, from coordinate 137,992 downwards.
CAGGTTCGAATCCTGATGGGTGTACCACTTTATCTTATTTGTATCCATATTTCATGTATTTTCACTCGAGGTACCTAATGTACAACTCAATCAAATCATGTAAAATCTGAACACAACTAAGATAAAGTTAGTTTTCTAGTTGCATGTTAGATAACTTTTTCCCCAAATTACACTATAATAATAACAATTACTTTCTGGAGTCTCTTTATGAATATTTTGCTTATCAATACCAATCCTGTGGTCTCCCGACTCATTGATCTTTGTCTTCGTGATGAGAAGAGTGTTCTTGAGGAGATTAGTGATATTACACTGGCAGAGCAAAAAAAATATGACATTGTATTTGTAGATGATCTCTCTTATAGAGAGGAAGTAGAAACTGCACTTGAAAATCTTATGGTGAAAAGCAGAGTTTACTTAAGTAGTGACAATGAAGTTGCTAATAAACTTGAAAACTTTGACGAAGTGATTAAAAAGCCATTTTTACCTTCACAAATCACTACGGTCATAGAACGCGTCAAGCAGATGGATGAAATCTTTGTAGATATGTTGGATAATGAAGTAGAGAAACTTGATGAAGAGGGGGCTACGACACCTTTTATTTTTCCTTTAAGTGCCGACAAAATAGAGAATGAACCTCTAGAAGAGGAAGATACAAAAGTGGATGTAGAGGAAATACTTGAAGAGGAGTCTGAAGTTGAACTTGAACCAAGCAGAGAAGCAGAGGTTCTTGACAGCAAAGAGATTGAACGAATTAAAGCATTGTTAAATGATGATGACAATGAGATAGATCTTTTAAGTGTGGATGAAGACTATGAATCCCGTAAAGTTGAAGTGATCACAGAACATTTGGAAGCAGATGGTTTGGAGATCATCTCTGAAGATGAAATTGTTGATATTTTGAGTAATAAAAGTGTAGAAGAAAAGCTTAGTAAAAAGAGAATGAAAAAAGAAAAAAGTGAAAAGAACTCAAAAAAGAAAAAAGAAAAAAAATCTGACGAGACTTATAGTTTTGAAGAGACACTTATTGCTGCAATTGAAGGTATGAAGCTCAAGAAGATCAAAAAACTGCTTAAAGACAAAAAGGTCGATATAACCATTACGCTTAAGGATAAAAAATAATGTTAAAGAGACAAAAAGGTGCCATTCTTGTTCTGTCTGGTCCAAGTGGTGCAGGGAAGAGTACTATTATCAATGCCGCATCGGGAGAAATAGGTGAGTACTATTTCTCAATTTCTACAACAACACGTCATCCAAGAACAGGGGAGAAGGATGGTAGAGACTATTTTTTTGTAAGCAAAGAGAGTTTTGAAGAAGATATTAAAGCAGGGAATTTCTTGGAGTATGCAGAAGTACATGGAAATTATTATGGTACTTCGTTAAAACCTGTTAATGAAGCCTTGGAGGCAGGGAAACTTGTAATTTTTGATATAGATGTGCAAGGACACAGACTGGTACGTGCCAAGATGAATGATATTACGACATCAGCATTCATTACACCACCAAGTTTAAAAGAGCTCGAAAGTAGACTTCGTACACGGTGTACCGATGTAGAAGAGGTAATACTCAATCGTTTGAAGAATGCCAGAGATGAGATAGAAGCAGTGCATGAGTATGATTTTACGATTATTAATGATGTTGTTGCGGAAGCAGCTGAAGAGTTCATTATTGTGGCTAAAGCAGCAAGGTTAAAGTTTAGTAAAGAGACCGAAGATAAATTTATTGAGCAATGGCTGCATTAGTTTGGGTGATGTTAAACATTTTTATGTATAATTGTTAAAATTTTAAAACAATACTCAAAACTGAGTAAAAAGGATTGACTATGGGTATGCCAAGTATGCCAGAATTATTGATCGTTCTTGCGATCGTAGTACTACTTTTTGGAGCAAAGAAGATTCCAGATCTTGCAAAAGGTATGGGTAAAGGGATCAAAGATTTCAAGAAAGCCATCAAAGAAGATGAAGATGAAGTTGTTGAAGTAGCTAAAAAAGAAGAAGCAAAGATCGAAGAAAAAGTGACTGAAGTTAAAGAAGAAGTCAAAGAAGAGACAAAAGCGTAAAAATCTAGCGTTCAGTGTTCAGCGCTGGGCGTTCAGTACTCCTTACAGCGTCGCTGTTCCTGCATTATTCCATTCAAATACGGAAAACATATGAAATTAAAACAAACAATCAACCAAACGATTCAAAAAGCATTTGACAAAGCAAATATCTCTGAACAGCCGATGTCTGTTTCTGAAGCTACTAAACCTGATTTCGGGGATTATCAGTTTAACGGTGCTATGGCACTTTCTAAAAAACTGGGTAAAAATCCAAGAGATATCGCTGCAAGTATTATTGAGAACCTTGATATTGACGGTATTATTGCAAAGGCAGAAATTGCAGGTCCCGGCTTCATAAATTTATGGTTAAATCCGTTATTTATCGCGACAAACTGTGAAAGATCTCGTGTAGATGAGCGAGTAGGTGTAGAAAAGCATGAAAACCCTATAAAAGTTGTCGTTGATTATTCAGGTCCAAATATGGCAAAACAGATGCATGTGGGACACCTCCGTTCCACGATCATAGGAGATACACTTGCCAATCTTTTGACTTTTCTTGGAGATGAGGTGATCCGCCAAAACCATATTGGTGATTGGGGTACACAGTTTGGTATGCTCATTGCCTACCTTGAAGAGATGGGGGAAGATGGTTCGGTGTCTCTAAAAGATTTAGAGCAGTTTTACAAAGATGCCAAAGGGCGTTTTGATGCAGATGCCGAATTTGCAGATAAAGCAAGAGAGTATGTAGTCAAAATACAGTCTGGCGATGCATACTGTTTGGAACTCTGGCAGAAGTTCATTGATATCTCTTTGGGGCATTGTGAAGAAGTGTATGAAAAACTCAATGTGAACTTGACAAGAGATGATGTACGTGCAGAAAGTTTTTATAATGATGAACTGCCTAAGGTTATTGACGCATTGAATGAAAGAGGATCACTCAAAGAGAGTAATGGTGCACAGTGCGTATTTCTTGAAGGTGATGAGATACCTGTTCTTGTACAAAAAGGAGATGGTGGCTATCTTTATGCAACAACGGATCTAGCAGCACTCTGGTATAGAGCACAGGTACTTGGTGCAAAGCGTATCTCGTATGTGGTAGATGCTAGACAGGGGGGACACTTTAAACAGGTGTTCAGAGTAGCCAAAGAAGCTGGGTTTGTCCCCGAAGATGTAAAACTTGAGCATATTGCTTTTGGTACGATGATGGACAAAGGCGGTAAGCCGTTTAAGACACGTGATGGTGGTACCGTAAAGCTCATAGATCTTTTAGATGAGGCAGTGATCAAAGCAAAAGCAGCAATAAAAGATAAAGAGTCATATTCAGAAGAAGAGGTAGAGGCACTGGCAAAGATCATTGGTATTGGTGCAGTGAAATATGCAGATCTTGCCATCAACCGTGAATCCAATTATATTTTTAACTGGGATAAAATGTTATCTTTTGAAGGAAATACCTCGTTATACATGCAGTATGCTTATGCAAGAATACAGAGTATCTTTAGACGTTTTGATGGTGAGTTAAAGGGGGAAATTATTATTGGGGATGTACTTGAACATCGTTTGGCAGTTATGTTACTTCGTTTTGAAGATATTCTTGAACGTACAGCAGAAGATGCCTCTCCAAATCAGATTACAACGTATTTGTACGAGTTGGCAACACTTTTTATGCGTTTTTATGAACAAAATCCTATACTTAAAGAGGGTGTTCCCGAGGAAATAAAAATATCACGTCTTCTTTTGGCTGACTTAACAGCAAAAACCATTAAACAAGGTTTGGATATACTTGGCATTCAGGTTGTAGACAAACTCTAATAAATACAACTTAGGGTCGGTTTTTTGACCCCTTAAAAGGTACATTTCATGAAAGCCCTGATCATTTTAGCCATACTTGTTACGTTAGGTATTATCTTCTTCTCCTACAGTAGAAATAGAGATATTAAAAAACTTTTTATTGCTTTAGGCTCTTTTTTATTGATTGTTTCACTGGGGATTATGGGAAATATCACTCGACAGGTTATTCCGCTTTTTTTAGCACATATAGTGTTAGTCATTGGTGCGTGGGGTGGTTTGATATGGTATATTGTACGTGACCGATATTATTGGTGGTTGATCTTTTCGCCTTTAGTGACGATAGGATTGTTTTTGATCCTAGAGTTTTTGACCGGTTCTGGTCATGAATTACCTCTATAGGGATCAAAACAGTAAGTTCGGCTTGGTAACCGAACTTAATCTATGCAGGGTCGATATCTTTATTTTTTTGGTTTTCAACCAATTCAGCTAAAAATGTTTCAAGTGAATATCGTTGTCTGTATTCTGGGATCATAATATGAACAAGAATATCTCCCAGGTCTGCAACAACCCATTCATCACTCATATCGGCATGAAGAAAGGTTTCTCCTGTTGGTTTTAATGCATCTTTGAGGTGTACAAAAAGTGCCTGTGTATGTTTAAGGTTGAGTGAGTTTGCTATGACTACGCGATCAGCAATGTAGTCTGCATTATCAAGATTAAAAACCTCGATCTCTTCAGCTTTTTTCTCATCCAGTGTTTTTACGATATTTTCTATTCTCTCATCTATTGTCATTAAGTGTTATCCTTTGAGTATCTGTTTTACAGATTTTTCTATTTTTTTGTCAATGTGTTCTATAGTCTGCTTTTCTCTTATCTTTGTGGAACTGACGCTCTCATTGAGTGGGATTATTTCCCATGATAAAAGCTCATCTGTCTGTACTTCATGCCCTTCTCTGGTAAATATAACCCATTGAATGGTTTTATTGAGCCAGTTGAATTCATGCCATTTTGTTAATGTTGACAGGTTGTCAGAACCGATAATAAGATACTTGACATCATATGTTTTGTTAAAGTGTTTTACAGACTGTGATGTTCTGGTACTTTTACCCTCTTGTATCTCATAATCATCAACGATGACATTGGGAATCTCATCAAAAAGTGTATGACACCATGCAAGACGTTGCTTGGCAGAGGCAAGCGATGATGTTTTAAAAGGGTTTAAGTAGGCAGGTACAACAATTAGTTTGTCTATATCAAGTGAAGCAAGTGCTTTCTCAACAATACGTTGATGTGCTTTATGGGGCGGATCAAATGACCCTCCAAAAATCGCGACCACAGGCTTAGACCTATTAACCAAATGCTAACCTCATTTACTGTAAAATTACGCAATTTTAACATAGTTTTACATAAGGACACCTCTAATACTCCTATATGTTCATAACATCACTAGCTTTTGTCTAGACTAGGCACTCTTTTGAAAACCTGGCATTGCTAAGTTGAGATAGAGTAGCAATGCATAGGTGAAAGCTGGTGATGCCCCAGAGGTGGGCTTTGCAAACGCAATCTTGCACAAGATATTTACTTTGCCTTGGCTACGGCTAGGACTTGAAAAGTTCTTGTGCAAGCTTACATTTGCAAAACCTGTTATGAATATAGGAATATTTAGAAGCGTCCTAATAAAAACCTCTAAGGATAGAAAATGGCTGTAAAAGTAGCAATCAATGGTTTGGGTAGAATCGGTAGGTGTGTCACACGTATTATTGCGGATAGAGATGATATTGAGCTTGTAGCAGTAAATGCAAGCGGAACAGATGAGATGATTGAGTATAACCTCAAGTATGATTCTGTACATGGTCGTCGCAGTGATGTTTCTGTGAAGGACGGATATTTGAATATTGCCGACACAAAAGCAAAGATCTTTGCCGAGCGTGAACTTTCAAAAATTGATTTTGCTTCTACGGGTGCGGAGATCGTACTTGAGTGTACAGGTGCATTTTTAACAGCAGAATCTGTACAGCCTTATTTGGGTAATGGTGTGAAAAAAGTACTTTTCTCGGCACCTGCCAAAGATGATACGGCTACATTTGTAATAGGAGCCAATGAAGATACCTATGCAGGAGAGTGTATTGTCTCAAATGCTTCATGTACTACTAATGGTCTGGCACCTGTTGCTAAAGTATTGAATGATGCTTTTGGCATTGAAAATGGATTGATGACAACGATCCACTCTTACACAGCTTCCCAGCCGATTCTGGATACAAAACATAAAAAAGATCCAAGAAAAGGAAGATCTGGTGCGACCAACATTGTACCTACAACTACAGGTGCGGCTAAAGCCATTTCAAAAGTACTTCCTGAGCTTGCCGGTAAATTAAATGGACAGGCACTCAGAGTACCAACCCCTGATGTTTCTATGGTTGACCTGACTGTGACATTGAGTAAAAATACAACATTGGATGAAGTAAAAGCTGCATTTACAGCAGCAAGTAAGGGTTCACACAAGGGAATCTTAGGTGTGGATGAAGAGTATAGAGTCTCTCAAGACTTTGTAGGAGAAGAGCTTAGTACCGTTGTTGCGATGGATACGATTCAAGTGATTGGCGACAATATGGTCAAGGTACTTTCCTGGTATGACAACGAGTGGGGATATTCTTGTCGTTTGGTAGATATGGCGATACACATAAGTAAAAAATAGGGTAAACGATGAGAACACTAAAAGATATAGAGATAGATGGTAAAAGAGTATTTATAAGATGTGATTTTAATGTCCCAAAAGATGAATTTGGGAATATTACAGATGACAGACGTATACGTTCGGCTTTACAGACAATTCGTTACTGTATTGACAGAGACTGTAAAGTGATTCTTGCTTCACACTATGAGAGACCAGAGCCTGGTAAATATGAAGAGAAATACTCTTTAAAGCCTGTGGCAAAAAGATTGAATACACTTTTAAAAATAAAAAATGAATTTTATATGGCCAATGATGTAGTGGGACCAGATGCTAAAGAGAAAGCTGCCAATATGCAGCCGGGGGATGTTCTTCTTCTTGAAAATTTACGTTATGAAGCTGGCGAAACAGAAAATGATGAAGCTTTTGCAAAAGAGTTAGCCTCTTTTGCAGACATTTATGTTAATGATGCATTTGGTGCCTGTCATAGAAAACATGCTTCTATTTACGCTATTGCAGAGCAGTTTGACGTAGACCATAAAGCAGCAGGATTTCTTATGGGTAAAGAGGTAAACTTCTTTGGTAAAGTACTTGAAAACCCAATCCGTCCTTTTATCGCTGTGGTGGGAGGGTCTAAAGTTTCAGGTAAACTTCAGGCTTTGAATAACTTACTTAACAAGGTTGACAAAGTGATCATCGGGGGAGGTATGGCCTTTACCTTCTTGAAAGCACAAGGGTATGAGATAGGTAACTCTTTATGTGAAGATGATCTTCTGGATGAAGCCAGAACCATTATGGACAAAGCACACTCTTTGGGTGTAAAATTTTATTTGCCTGTTGATTTTGTGGTTGCTCCTGAGTTCTCTGAGAATACAGCAGTCAAATACTTGCCATCACAGGAGATCCCTGTAGGTTGGATGGGACTAGATACCGGTCCTGCTTCTTCAAGACTTTTCCGTGAAGTCCTCAATGATGCGCAAACGATCATTTGGAATGGTCCAATGGGTGTGTATGAGATGGATAAATTTTCAAAAGGAAGTTTGAGAATGTCACACCACATTGCTGAGACACATGCTACAACCATTGTAGGTGGTGGAGATACCGCAGATGTTGCACAAAGGGCAGGCGATGTAGATGAGATGACTTTTGTAAGTACCGGCGGTGGTGCAAGTTTGAAGCTTATTGAAGGTGTAAAACTACCTGGCCTTGAAGCCTTGGAAAAGTAAGAAGGAAAAATATGATATTTGCAGCCAATTTTAAAACCAACCATACTAGAGCGTCAACAAAAACGTATATGGAAGACTTGAAAGTAAAATTGGTTTCAAAAAAACCTGAAGATAAGGTGTATATCTTCCCACCTTCAACTGCGTTAGACAGGTTTGACGGTGATTTTACTGTGGGTACACAAAATGCATACGCTACACAAAATGGTGCGTATACCGGAGAGATCGGGGTAGAGCAGCTTGAAGAGTTTGGTATCAAAGCCATTCTTATTGGGCATAGTGAACGACGTGAATATATGGATGAAACCCAGACAAAGGTGGCAGAGAAATTTGATTTTTTCAAAGAGCAGGGATTTGAGATCATCTACTGTATAGGAGAACCACTTCACATCCGTGAGAAAGGGTTTGAATCAGTTATGCAATACCTGTTAGCACAGTTTGAAGGTATCGATATCTCTTATGACAAAGTGATCGTAGCCTATGAACCGATCTGGGCTATTGGAACAGGACGCTCTGCGACAGTAGATGAGATATCTACCACACACAGAGCACTAAAAAAAGCTATCAACAACAAACCTCTTCTTTACGGTGGATCTGCCAAACCTGCAAACATCAAAGAGATCATCTCTATAGCCGGTGTAGATGGAGTACTGGTAGGATCTGCATCATTAAGTGTAGAATCATTTTCTGAAATGTTTTTAGCGTAAAGCTCTCTTTTCCCCCCCCCCATTAATCACACGAAGTGTGCCTTGTCATGGTAAGAACGCCCTTGAAAGTGAAATCTCCTCGTACCTTCGGGATTATATTGAGAGTCATGACGGCTTTTGTCTACTTTTCTGGAAAAGTAAGAGAAAAAACACTACCACAATGTAAATAAGACGAACTTAAAACAAACATATTAAAGGGTACCGTCGAGAGACAGTAGCCTACGATAGTAGGGTATTATGCTTCCATAACACCAAGCTTTATTTAAATAGATCAGCCAATGCGGTAGTATCTGTAGTCTTATTGGTTTCAGTAGTATCTGAAGAGTCAACCTGTCTCTCTGTTACACCTTCTACTTCATTTAACTCAATAGTATACCCCGTCAACATAGATGCCAAACGGATATTGATACCGGATTTACCAATGGCTTTGGCTTTTTGATCGCCAGTAATAGAGATGATCGCTTTTTTCTCATCTTGATCTACTTTAATACTTTGTGTAATAGCAGGGCTTAATGCTCTGGTAATGAAAATTTCAGGAATTGCCGAGTACTCGATACAGTCAATATTCTCACCATTAAGCTCTTCACTTACCGCATTGATCCTTACTCCTTTTACACCAACCGCAGCACCAATAGGATCTACATTCATCTGTTCTGTTTTAAGTGCGATTTTTGCTCTTTCTCCAGGGATTCTTGCTGCTGCAACAATTTCAACGATACCATCTGAAATTTCAGGCACTTCTGAAGCCATAAGTGCTTCTAAAAATTTTGGAGAGGTACGTGTAAGCTCAAGAAAAAGACCAAACTGTGGGTCTACAGAGACGTATCTTAGTAGAGCTCTAATACTGTCTCCCCGCTTGAATTTTTCACCCTTAATACGGTTTCTAAGTGTCATAATACCTTTCAACTCACCAATTTCAACATGAGTGTTGTCTTCAGCATCGATACGGTTTACCGTACCCAACATGACAGAACCGACTTTTTCTCTGTACTTCTCAAAAAGATCTTGTTCTATACGTCTTTGGATGTGGTATTCAAGTTCTCTAAAGAGGTTTGCAGAAGCTGTACGGCCATGATCCTCGAGGATGAACTCTTCTTTGAGCTGATCGCCTACTTCAATAGAATCATCATACTCTTTGGCTTCAGAAAGTGCCATGAATGCATCAGATTCGATGGTTTCTTTGTTGTCTTCTCTTCCTACTTCAACCATAAGCTGAGGGTCACCGTCTGCTACAACAGTGATGACTTTGTTAACAGAATGGGTTTTTGTATCATGGTCAATATTTACTTCAAATGCAGAAGTAAATGTTGTAAGCTTTTGTGCTGTTTTTGTCAATGCTTCAGTAAATGCTTCGAGGGCATGCTCTTTACTGATGTTTTTTTCGTGTGCAATTGCCTCAATAATATCTAATATTTTTTCCATAGTGTATTCCTTAATTAAATTCAATTTCAACCCGCTACAAGAGGTAACATAACAGTGTTAAGAACGTCAAGGAGGTGCTGTTTTCGAAGAATAGCATTATAGCTAATCAAACCTTTACTGAAAATAAAGTATAATCTAAGCAATTACGGGAGCTGCAGGGGTTCTGTGTAACTAATATTCAAGGAAATGTACATGAAACTAAAACTTGCTAGAACAACACTCAAAGCAAAACCAAAAACTATAGAGTTGAAAAAACTCGAAGATGAACTAGCAAACAGATCTATTTTTTATTTCGATAAAGACAACTCACATAAAGAGCTTAAAGAGTTGATTGAGCATTTCGAAGAGAAAGGTTACTCTGTTTATATGCGTGAAGTCAAATATGGACTTGATGATAACGAATATATCTACGAAGTACACATTATTGCCTAAGGAGGCAAGTGTAGCGGAGTAAAATGAAAAAATTATTTATTGAAACACTTGGTTGTGCGATGAATGTGCGAGACTCAGAGCACATGATCGCCGAGTTAAACCAAAAAGAACCTTACGAACTTACCGAAGAACTTTCCCAAGCTGACCTTATTATTATTAATACATGTTCTGTTAGAGAAAAACCTGTAGCAAAACTTTTCTCAGAAATCGGAGTCTTTAATAAACATAAAAAAGAAGGTGCAAAGATCGGTGTGGCAGGATGTACAGCAAGTCATCTTGGTAAAGATATTATTAAACGTGCACCTTCCGTAGATTTTGTTATTGGAGCGAGAAATGTTTCTAAAATCACACAAGTGGTTGACAAAAAACATGCTGTAGAAATAGATACGGACTTTGATGAAAGTACCTATGCTTTTGGTGAATACAGAAGTAACCCTTTTAAGGCAATGGTGAATATCTCTATAGGTTGTGACAAGTCATGTACTTTTTGTATTGTCCCCGCAACACGCGGAGATGAGATATCGATCCCTTCGGATCTTTTGGTACAGGAAATTACAAAGGCAGTGAATACAGGTGCCAAAGAAGTTATGCTGCTTGGACAAAATGTTAACAATTATGGTAGACGTTTTGGTAGCAGTGAAGAGCGTTGTGACTTTACCCAACTATTACAAAAAATTTCTAAAATAGAAGGGCTTGAGCGTATTAGATTTACCTCTCCACATCCTTTGCATATGGATGATGCCTTTATTGAAGAGTTTGCTTCCAATCCGAAGATATGTAAGCAGATACATGTACCTTTGCAGAGTGGTTCAACAAAACTGCTTAAAGCCATGAAACGTGGGTATAGTAAAGAGAATTTCATCAATCGCTGTGAAAAGATACGTACACTTTGCCCTGAAGCAACTATCTCAACTGATATTATTGTTGGTTTCCCTGGTGAGAGTGATGCTGATTTTGAAGATACAATGGATGTACTTGAGAGAGTACGTTTTGAACAGCTTTTTTCGTTTAAATACTCTCCACGACCACATACAGAAGCTGCCGAATTTGAAGCACAAATTGATAATGTGCTCTCAGGAGAACGTCTAACCAGATTACAAAAAAGACACACTGAAATTTTAGATGAGATCATGGATGCCCAGTTAGGCAAAGTACATAAGGTTTACTTTGATGAGTTGAAAGCCAATGGAAGAGTTTCCGGTCGTTCTGATGATGGTAAACTGATCTTTGTTGAAGGCAGTGAAGAGTTACTTGGTAAAATTGTGGATGTGAAGATCGTAAAAACATCCAGAGGTGCACTTGATGGTGTACTTGTTTAGTGGGGGAAAATGAAAGTATTTTTCAGAGGTATAGGTGAGGTTATTATCCCTCCGGTCATTTACATCCTTATGCGTCTCCTCTGGTACACGGCATCTAAAAAATTTCATTATATTACAGATATTGGGGAAGAACAGCATGTCTGTGTCTGTTGGCACAATGAATTGCTCATGAGCCCGCAAGCTTATAGAAAGATTCATAAAAATCATCCAGCTTCAGCTATTATCTCTTCTCATTCTGATGGCTCACTAATTGCTGGAACGCTTAATATATTGAAGATCAGACCACTTAGAGGCTCTACAAAAAAAGGTGCCAGACAGGTCTTGCTTCAGGCATTTAAGAGTATTAAGAGTGGAGAAGAGGTGTTAATTACCCCAGATGGTCCAAGAGGTCCTAGACACTCAATGAGTGATGGTGCCATAGGTATAGCATTAAAAAGTAAATTACCTATTTTTGTGATGAACTATAAAGCCCAAAAGTATTGGGAATTGAAAAGTTGGGATCGTTTTGTGATACCCAAACCATTTACTCAAATTGATTTTTACATACAGAGTCTCTCTCTTGAAGGTATGGAGTTGGAAACAGCAAAAGTATATTTACGCGAGAAAATGTTAGAAAATACGATTTTGTAGGGAGGCAGATATGAAAGAGAATCTTCAGAATTATGTAGAAGAGTTTCTTGATTATCTTTACAATGTACGTGGCTATTCCGATACTACAATAACGACTTATGAGACTGCACTTCGCCAAATGGCTGAAGTAAGTCATTTTTATGAAGAAGATAGTGTAACAATTCTCGATATTACTCCATTTCGTTTTAATATTGTAAAAAATTCCAAAAAGACTATTGTTAAAAAACTCTCTGCAGTACGTTCATTTGCAAAGTATCTTGAAGATCAATGTCAATTTTCTTTGAAGTTGATTGCAGATGAGTCCATAAAGGTACCTCAGAGCCTTCCTAAGCCCATAGAAGAAAAATATATTACAGAAGTATTGGAGGGAGCAAATCTGCAAGAGAGACTTCTAATTTCTATGTTGTATGGTTTGGGACTTCGTATCTCTGAGTTGAGTGAGCTAAAACTTACAGATATCAAAGCAGAGTGGGTACAGGTACACGGGAAAGGTTCAAAGGTACGGGAACTTCCTCTTTTGTCAGAGTTACAAATATTGATTCGTCACTATCTTGAGAATTATCATCCCAAGAAGTATCTCTTTGAAAAAGGCAATGCCCCGTTGAATGCTGCACAACTACGATACAAGTTGACAAAACTTTTTAAAGATGCAGGATTGAAAGTGACACCACATCAGTTACGCCATTCATTTGCAACCCATTTACTCAATCATGGTGCACGTATATCAGATGTGAGTGAACTGTTAGGGCATGAGACAATGGCAACAACACAGGTCTATACGAAGTTAGGTTCTGTTAAAAAGATGCAAGAGTATATGAAAGCACACCCTCTTGCAAAGTAAAATCAGGAATTGGAAATTAAGAGTTTTGGATCGATATCATTTTTAAAATAGTAGGCTCTTATTTTTTTTGGTATTTTAAAAACTCTGCATTCCTCTTTAAATTGTTTGGGCATGTCAACTGTCAAATAGGGAGAAATATAAAGTAGATCACCTTGTATTTCTATAGCCCATTCTCCACCTATAACCAAACTTTCTTCTTTTTCTATCTCTTTTCGCTGTGCAGCAGAGAGAAGATAGCCTAATTCTTTTAATGCGAGATCTGCAGCTTTTGTTTTCACTCTATGAGTCTGTAGTTTTATGATTCTTAGTTTTTTTTCCGAATAAATGGTTTCAAATCTCTTTTCAAGTGACTGTTTATCTTTCCTTAGGTAGTCAAAACTACGTTTAATACCTTCTTTATATTGGCATAAAAGAGGGTCTGAAAAGACTTTTCTAAAATGATTACGCTCATACTTTTCATCACTATTACTTTCATCAACAAAATAAGGGTAGTCATTGGTTTTGAGATAATCCAACAGTTCTTCTTTACTATAAGACAGCAGAGGTCGGACAAGTGTATAATTTTTACGTTGACTTAGAGCTTCTAGACCAAGTAACTCTGAAATTCCTGCACCTTTTACTAAACGCATAAGCAGCCATTCCAATTGATCATTGAGTTGGTGTGCAGTAAGCAGATTATCGTAATGATGTACCTTGATTAACTTTTCAAAAAATGTATAACGAAAATCTCTTGCATTTTTTTCAAAATGTCCATCAAAATTTGGTGCTTGAGCAGTATGGCAAATGAGGTTATATTTTTCAGCTAATATTTTTGCATGAATTTCTTCTTTGTTACTATTTTGGCGTGTACCATAATTGACCAAAGCAATGTCAAATGAGATACCTTTTTCTAAAAGTAAAAAGAAAAGTGCAGAAGAATCCACACCTGAAGAGAAAGCCAAAAGGTTTTTTCTCCCTTTCAGATGTGAAGTATCGAAGTGTAACATAGTTATGAAATAGATTTGATCAGTGTAGCAAGTAGTTGTGTGCCAACAAGTTCTGTCACTTTGGCCTCATAGACTTTTCCATACTCTACAAGAAGGTCAGAAGTATCATTAATATAGATCTCTCCATCGATGTCTACTGCCCAGTTAAGTGGCCTGGCAGAGAGAAGATATTCATGTTCATCACTCTCCCCGTCAATGACAAGTTCTACAGTTTCCCCCACCATCTTCTCTAGAGAGTGTAGGGTAGACAGTTCTGCAATTTCTCCTAGTCTATCTGCTCTTTTGTCAATGGTATCCTGAGAGATCTGTTCCATGTCATATGCCGTGGTTGTCTCTTCATTGGAGTAGTGAAAAGTGTTAAATCTGTCAAATCCGAAATCTTCCATAAAGTTACAAAGTTTTTCAAAACTCTCTATACTTTCTCCCGGGTGCCCAGCAATTACAGAGGTACGTAAAAAGGCATTGGGTTTACTTTTCATATGCTCAAGTAACTCTATGGTTTTTGCTTCTCCAAAGCCACGCTTCATACTTCTTAGTACACTATCATCAATATGCTGGATGGGCATATCATAATATGTTTGGAAGACTGTTGAATCAGCTATATCATCAATGAGCTCAAATGTCGTGGTTGAGGGGTACAGGTATAAAATACGTGCAGAATATACACCTTTGATCGTTTCTATTTCTTTGATGAGGTTTCTAAGCCCATCTTTAAGTCCCATATCCCTACCATAACTTGATGAGTCCTGGGAGATGAATGAGAAGTCATGGAAGCCTTGGTCTGCCAAATTTTTTACTTCTTTCACAATAGAGGAGAGTGAACGCGAATGTAGTTTTCCTTTAAAGCTTGGAATGGCACAAAAAGAGCAAGCCTGATTACAGCCCTCAGCTATTTTGATATAAGCATGGTATTTGGACCCGGTAATGACCCTGCCTGATGTCTCTGTTGCCAGATAGACTTCTGGAGAGAAGGTGCTCTGCTTAGAAGCAATAAGCTCATCGATCTTTTCATAGTCTCCTACCCCTGTAAAAATGTCAATCTCAGGCATATCTGCTTGCAGTTCTTCTTTGTATCGTTCAGTCAAACATCCACTCATCACGAGGATGGAATTTTCTTTACGTTCATCATGTAAGTTTAGTACAGTGTTAATACTCTCTTCTTTTGCTGCATCAATGAATCCACAGGTATTGACGATGATAACATCGGCCTGAGAGTTGTCATCGGTAATCTCATACTCTTTAAGTCGTCCCAGCATCACTTCACTGTCAACAAGGTTTTTTGTACAGCCAAGGCTTACAAGGTGTAGTTTTTTGGTCATAATGGTTTCTTTATAAATATTTTGAGAATTATAGCATAAAAGTAGGTTTAGCATGTGCAAGTATCAAATAGAAAGTAAAAAGGATTATTGATGTAAAGTTGAAAGAAAAAGGTAAAAAAGAAGTTAGAGTCAGGCCAAAGCCTGAACTCTAAGAGTAGGACTGTTTAATAAAACAGTTCCTAGAAGTCGTAAGAAGCGATCAAACGAAGAACGTTGTTTGTATCGTCTGTTTCAATAGTATTAACTGTGAAACCATCGAAGTCTTGATACATCCACATTGCTTTAAGACCAATATCTCCATATGAAGTATTGAGTTTTGTTGCATAAATAAGGTCAAGTTCATTATAGTCTTCTGTTTTAAGATCCATGCTTGAACTTGCATACTGAGCAATAATTTTCCCACCTAGACCTTTATAAACACCTTTAACTTGCCAAGTGTCAGAGTCTCCGAAGTGACCATCAATAAAGATTTGGTTAAGAACCTGCTGTGTATAAAGTGGAGACTTCACGGCAGTACCGAAGTTAGTTACTGTTAGTGCTTGTACTCTATCATCAATATCTACACTTGTATATGCTGCAAGAAGAGATACAGGACCGATTTTACCACCGATTTTTGCACCCCATGCGGTAGTGTCATCAAGATCACTTGTTAGACCCAGTGTAGCAGCATCTGTATCAGCGCTGATCATACCACCCTGTAGACCAAAAGTTACCGGTAAGTCAGCATTATTATATGCCAAGTCACCCCAGAGAACCATAGCGTCAGAGTCACTGTTGTTGATTGCTGTTCCTGCAAGTCCAGAAATGTAAGAGTTGTTTCCACTGATGATACCATTTTTAGCAAAAGATGGTGCATAGTAGAATGAACCTGTTGCCGTCAAACCAGCAATAGATTTGTTCTGAGCAGTCAACATGTAAGTACCGTCGTCACCAACATTTCTCCAGTCAGAAAGGTCTCCCGCACCATGGTTAACAGCTGTTCCTGCAGTAATAGCAACGATAGAACCTGCATAAGACAATGAACCGTTTGCTCTGTTTACATAAGCACCAACCAAAGTTGTGTCTGGAAGATCTGTGTTTACAACAAGCGCTGCTTCAAATGTGTTTTTAAATACATTCCAACCTTCAGAGAAAGCAAATGGTGAAAGTGATTTAGGAAGCTCTTGGCGACCAACTTTGATTGAAGTGTTTCCAAATCCATAAGTCAAATATGCTTGACTTACCCATCCACTGCTAAGCTGATTGTCTGCATCTCCTAGGTTACCATTAACAGAACCATCTGCAGCACTCTGCATACTTGCTGTTACCACGCCTGCATTTACAAGATTAAGTGTAGACAGTGCTGTAAGTTCTGCACCAAAACCGATACCTGCAACTACATCTTTGTTCACAACTCTAAGTTGAAGACCTGCATCTGCTGCTGAACCATCTTTGTCAAACATGCTGTTAGACTCACCAACAACTCTTGCACTAGGATCAACTGTATAGTTTTTGTGATCCATTGTCTGGTAATACACTTTAGCTGTTCCGCTCCACTCCCAGTTAGATGTTTCTACTACTGGTGCCGCTACTGGCTCGATGTCTCCACCCGCCATAATCATTGTTGACGCTACTACTGAAAGTAATAATGTTTTTTTCATTGTAATCTCCTTATTTTTGTTAGATTGGCCATAATCATAACATATAACATTTATAAAAGTCAAGAAAAATTAATAAAAAGTTAACAATTTATTAATAATTGCATAAAAACACGGATATATCAGCTTTCTTTAAGCTAAAAAGTCTTGATCCAGATCAATTTTAAGGTAAATTTATTGATTTCTTAATGAAAAATTAATGAGAGTGATATTATCTGAAATGATCATAGCTATATTGATCTTAGATCTATTAAGATATTTTTGAAAAATTTTGGATTTTAAGTGAATGGTGGCGCCAGACGGAATCGAACCGCCGACACAAGGATTTTCAATCCTTTGCTCTACCAACTGAGCTATGGAGCCACATATTGTTTGAAGTGGCTGAAATTATAACAGCAAAACCTTAAATTAGAAAGTAAAAATTCTAAAAAATAGAATTTTTACAGTTTTTTTACCAATTCCATAAAGGTTTCCCCTCTGTGCTTATAGGATTTGAACTGATCAAAGCTAGCTGCAGCAGGAGAAAGTAGTGCAATTTCATCTTTAATAAATACTTTATCTATAGCTTCAATGGCAGTCTCTATAGTATCTGATTGCATAACATCGATTTGGTAGGTTTTGGAAAGTGCTAAAAGTTTCTCTGTATTGGCCCCTATAGTATATAGTGTAAGGTTAAGTGTTTGCATTACTTCAAAAAGAGGGCTAAGATCAACCCCTTTATCATCGCCTCCTAAAATAAGATGAATGTAATGATCGTCATAGCCTTTGACTGCTTGGATGGTAGCATCTAGGTTGGTAGCCTTTGAATCATTCACCCAGAGTCTGCCTTTGGAGTCTTTGATCTCTTCTTGTCTGTGTGCATCTCTCTTGAAGGTATTAAGCAGAGCATAGTCTGCCTCATCAAAAAGTACTTTGGTAATGGCAAGTGACAACAGGGCATCTTCTAAAAATGCTCCTTTATAATTTAGCTTGGAAGCATCAAGTTTGAAATACTCACATAAGAATGCCTGACTGTCATACTCAACCACATATGCATCTGTTTTTGGAAGGTTTAAACCTTTGGGTACCAGTGCCAACTCTCCTTCTCTCATACTCAATAGAGGTTTGAGTTTATCTGCTTCATATTGTTCAGGAGTACCATGCCAGTCTAAATGATCAGGTGTAATTGGAAGCAGAAGATAAATATCTGGCGAAGCGGTATGGGTATGATGTAGTGTAAACGAACTGGATTCCAAGACCCAAATAGGTGCTTTGGTATCTAGGTTGGCAAGTGGGGTACCAATATTTCCTCCACTAAGTGCATCTCTTTTTTCCAAAAGATGTGTCAACATTTGTGTAGTGGTCGTTTTACCGTTGGTACCGCTTATCCAAATACTAAAAGGCATGACATCTGTAAAGTAGTCATACTCGCTTAGAAGATGTTTTGCTTTTTGGATGAGGGGATGGTCTGGTTTAAGACTAGGGGTGGTGACTTCACATTTACTTTTTTCAGGGTCGAACATAGAAGATGGAAGAATGTGGTTTCCCATCTCATCACGGTAAGGTTCTTTACAGTTGTCATCAAAAAAAGTACAGCCGCCACCAAGCTTTTTGGCAATGGCTTTGGTTGTGAGTCCGTATCCGAAAAGTGTTGGCTTCATATTATCTTATCTTGAAGGTTATAAGAGCCAGGACATTGGTAATGAAGGCGATCATCCAGAAACGGATAATGATTTTGTTCTCCGCCCACTCTTTAAGTTCAAAGTGATGGTGTATAGGTGCCATTCGGAAGATACGTTTTTTGCGTAACTTGTAAGACCCAACCTGCAAGATAACCGAAACGGTCTCCATGACAAAGACAAAACCAATAAGCAGAAGCAGGAATTCACTTTTGCCAACAATAGAAAGGTAAGCCAAAAAACCACCAATAGCTAAACTTCCTGTGTCCCCCATAAATATTTCAGCAGGGTAGCAGTTGTACCATAAGAAGCCCATAAGTGCACCAGCTAAGGCAAAAGCAAGAACAACAAGCTCTCCTACTCCTTTTATGTTTGGTACAAGCAGGTAGTTGGAAAATATGGCATGACCTGTTACATAGACAATAGCGCCTAGAGAGAAGAGTGCAATAATGGAAGGTACAGTTGCCAATCCATCAAGGCCATCGGTAAGGTTAACCGCATTGGTGGTGGCAAGAAACATTAAGACCCAGAATGGAATAGCAAAATAACCCATATCAAAAAGAGGGTTTTTTACAAAAGGGACATAGAGTTCGGTAGGAAAACCAACATAGATCAATAGCCCTGTTGCTATAATTGCTACAATCATCTGTAAAGCCATTTTCCCTTTGGGTGTTAAACCTTCAAGGTTGTCTCCTGAGATAATTTTCCCGATATCATCTTTGAACCCTACCAAACCAAAACCAACAAGGGTGATGATCCCTCCCCAGACATAGGGGTTCTCAAGGTCAATCACAATAAATGCAGCAATGAGGGTTGCCGCAAGGAATACAGCTCCACCCATAGTAGGTGTTTTTCCTTTACTCTCATGCGCTGCTACATATTTACTTATGGGTTGGTTGGCATTCTTGGAAATGGCCCAGGTTAAATATTTGGGCATGAGTATGAGTACAAGAAGATAAGCCAGTAAGAAGGCAAGACCAGCACGAATAGATATGTATCCAAAAAGATGCATATGCAGGAGGTTGTTCAGTTCATAAACCATGGGAATCTTTCATTGTAGGGCACTTGACTAACCCTAATTGTATTTAAAGAGGTATTCTACTATTATTTCATTAAAATATAAGAAGAGTATATCTATGAAAAAAGGTTGTCAATGAGCATTCAAAAAACGATATTAATTATTACTGACGGGATTGGAGAGAAGCAGGGGGCAGCCTGTAATGCTTTTGAAGGAGCTAAAAAACCAACCTATGATATGCTGTTTGAAACAGCACCTAGAGCACTTATTTCAACACATGGTTTGAGTGTAGGATTACCCGAAGGTCAGATGGGTAATTCAGAAGTTGGGCATATGACTATTGGGGCGGGACGTATTTTGTATCAAGACCTGGTTAAGATCTCTCTGGCTCTGAAAGAGGGGACATTAAATGACAATGCTGTCATTGTTGATATTATGGCAAAAAGTGATCGTCTGCATCTTATAGGGCTTTTAAGTGATGGTGGTGTGCATTCACATATTGAGCATATTATCGGCTTTGCACTTTTAGCAAAAAAGAGAGGTAAAAAGGTCTTTTTACACTTGATTACAGATGGTAGAGATGTTTCTCCTAGCTCTGCAAAAACCTATATAGCACAGATTGAAAGAATTTGTGATGAAAATATCTCTATTGCTACTATTGGAGGACGTTTTTATACAATGGATAGAGACAACCGTTGGGAGAGAGTGGAGAAAGGATATAGGGTTATAGCGCAAGCAGAACCTTCTACCCATTTGGATCCTCAAGCTTATGTGGATGATTCTTATGCCAAAAATGAGCTAGATGAGTTTATAGAACCCGTAGCTTTTAAAGGGTATGAAGGGATGAAAGAAGGTGATGCTGTAATCATGGCTAATTTCCGTTCAGACAGAGTAAGAGAAATTACTGCAGCGTTAGGAGATACAGCGTTCAGTGGATTTGAAAGAGTGTATATCCCACTGCACATTGCAACAATGACACAGTATGATGCGAGCTTTCCCTACCCGGTTATTTTTCCTAAAGAGGCACCGAAAAATACGATGGCTGAAGTAATTTCCTGTGCAGGACTTCGACAGCTGCATACGGCAGAGACTGAGAAATATGCCCATGTAACGTTTTTTTTAAATGGTGGGATTGAAGAGCCAATGATAGGAGAGAGTCGTGTACTTATACCTAGCCCAGATGTGAAAACGTACGATATGAAACCGGAGATGTCTGCCCCTGAAGTAGGAGAAGCTGTACGTAGAGCCATGGATGAGAGTTATGAGTTCATTGTTGTGAACTTTGCCAACGGTGATATGGTAGGACATACAGGTAATTATGATGCTGCCTGTGTCGCAGTGAATGCAGTAGATATGCAACTAGGGAAGATTATTGCAAAAGCCAAAGAAGAGGGGTATGCTGTAGTCTTGACTTCTGATCATGGAAATTGTGAAGAGATGTGTGATGGGGAAGGCCATACCTTGACCAATCATACCGTGGGAGAAGTTTGGTGTTTTGTATTGGCAGAAGGTGTGGATTCTGTAAAAGAGGGTTGTGGTTTGAACAATGTGGCCCCGACAGTATTGAAACTATTGGGTCTAGAGATACCGCCAGAGATGGACGAATCACTTATTTAGAGAATTTTCGCATTTTTTTGCTCTTTGTGGTACAATAAACTCTTATCTATTTATAAAGGTAGTTTTTATGGAAAAGACAATTAAAGAGTCAGTAGGGACACTGCTGGCACATATTATAAAAATAGACAACAGAGATGTTCAAAAAGAGGCACCACTTTTTTGTGAGATTATGGGACAGAATTTTGACTGTAACCCTGATGAAGCAGAAACGTTTCTTTATGCGATGATGAATAAAGACTATGATCTTGATAAACATATAGAGATCATTAATGATGCGTTATGTGATGACAAGCTTTCAAAATTCCATCTTTTGGAACAGTTAAATCATATTATCTACTCAGATACGATCTCTGCAGAGGATTATAAAGTCTTTGAAGATATAAAAGAGAGACTTTTTGCTTGTGAAGAGTGATAGATAAAAAAATAAAGTATAAAACAAAGGGAATAAATGAAATTTACGGGGACAAATGTACTGGTCACAGGTGCAAGTAGAGGTATAGGGGCACAGATAGCAAAAACATTGGCCAAAATGGGTCTGAAGGTATGGGTCAACTATAGATCCGGGGAAGCAGAAGCGACTGCTGTGAAAGAGGAAATAGTAGCTGCAGGAGGAAAAGCAGAGATTATCGGTTTTGATGTGAGCAACGAAGAAGCATTTGTAGCTGCAATGAAGTCAATTGTGGGAGAAGATGGAGAGCTTTCATATCTTGTAAACAATGCGGGTATAACCAAAGATGGTTTGGCAATGCGTATGAAAGCAGATGCTTTTATGGATGTGATCGATGCCAATCTGAAATCAACATTTATTGGGTGTCGGGAATCTCTTAAACTTATGCGTAAAAAACGTTTTGGTTCTGTGGTAAATATTGCTTCTATTGTTGGAGAGACAGGTAATGCCGGTCAGACCAATTATGCGGCAAGTAAAGGTGGTACTATCGCCATGACTAAATCGTTTGCTATTGAAGCGGCTGCAAGTGGCATTAGATACAATACCGTTACTCCGGGTTTCATAGCAACTGAGATGACAGATGTCCTTAAGGATGAGGTTAAAGATGCCTTTACAGCAAAGATACCTCTGGCACGATTCGGTCAACCCGGTGAAGTAGCTGAAGCGGTAGCATTTTTACTTTCTGACCATGCTTCTTATATTACGGGTGAAACCCTTAAAGTCAATGGGGGGATGTTTATGTAGTGTTGCTTTGCAATGCCATATAAATTAAAAAACTTTGTCTGTAAAAATATTACTTTTAGAAGATGATAAACTCTTTAATGAAACCCTTCAAGACTTTCTTGAAGAGGAAGGTTTCGTTTTAGACTATGCATTAGACCCATACACCGCACTTGAACTCAGTTATACACATGTCTATGATCTCTACTTATTTGATGTGAATTTGCCTTATGAGAGTGGATTTGATCTGCTTAAAAAGCTGCGCCAAAGTGGAGATACAACACCTACAATATTTTTAACTTCAAGAGATGATAAGTCATCACTTGCACAGGGATTTGAAATCGGTGCAGATGACTATATGAAAAAACCAATTGATTTGAATGAACTGTTGCTTCGCATAGCTGCACTGATGCGAAGGCAGATAAGAAATGAGAAGATGATTATTGGTAAATATTCTCTTGATATGCTCTCTAAAACACTTTATTTTGAAGATCAAGCGTTGGATATCACAAAAAAGGCATTGGAACTTCTTGTTTTACTGCTAGAGTCCAATGGTGAAGTGGTTAGCACTGAAGAGATTAAAAATCGTCTTTGGGCAGCAGGACAAAATGCCAGTGATGGTGCGCTTCGTGTCTATGTAACTCAGCTTAAAAAGTATTTTTCTGCCAATATTGTCAATGTGCGAGGCATTGGGTACAGATGGGTGCAATAAGAAAAAGAACACTTTTTGCAGCATTGGGCTATTTCTCCTCTGTAGCTATACTGTTGAGTTTTGTCTACTGGTTTTTGAAAAATGAAGGTTTTTCAGAGAGTAACTACCTCATAGCATCTATCTTGGTACTTTTTTTGGCTGCGGGGTGGGGGTACATTATTGCCTCTCATCTTCTTGCCCCTAAAGCTGAACAGGATGCCCATCTTTCACAATTGAGTACTGAAATATTGCATGAACTCAACATTCCTCTTTCTACTATTAAAGCCAATATAGCAATGCTTGAAAAGCATATGGAGGATGAAAAAAGTCTCAAACGGCTTAAGCGTATAGAGGATTCGTCAGTTAGACTGGAGAGACTCTATGCAGAATTGGTCTATAGTATCAAGAAAGAGATTCATCCGGTCAAAAAAGAGGTTTTTTCATTAAAAACACTAATTGAGGAACGAATAGAGGTATTTGAAACTTTTGAACGTAACTGTTTTATCTTAGATATCGCTCCACTTGACCTAAAAGCAGATAAAATAGGTTTTGAGAAGATGATAGACAACCTGTTAATGAATGCTATGAAGTATTCCGATAAAGATGCATCTATCAGCCTTATTTTAACCGGTGCTACACTTAACATTATTGATAATGGTATAGGTATGGATGAAACACAATTGCTTCAAGTTTATGAACGTTATTATCAGGCAGATAGTCAGAAATCAGGGCAGGGTATTGGCTTGGCACTTGTCAAAAGCTATTGTGATGAAGAACAAATTGGTATAGATATAAAGTCTCAAAAAAATAGAGGTACCACTGTCTCTCTCACGCTTTCTCAAATCAGTAACTAAAAGACAGAAATGTTAAATTAGTGTTAAATTATTGATGCAAATCAAGTAAAACCACCATTTAGTTTCGTTATAATTAGATGTGTTTGATGATAATAATAAGTTAGAATTATTATTATTTTAATTAAACAAGCGTTGATTTATCATATTTTTGTATGTATAAATCGGTTCTTAAAATTTGGAGGAGAGAAAATGGATTACAAGTTAAATAAACTTTCATCTCTTTTTCTGGGTTCTGCAATCGCTGCTTCCACAGCGTTTGGTTCAGGAGCACTTGAAAAAGTAATGAAAGACAGAGGCTTAACGGAGACAGATGTTATTCGTGCAGCTAAGACCTATAACCCGACCGGAGGAAGAAACGAATTTATCGTATTTAGTTCTGGTGGGCAGTCTGGACAGATGATTGTATATGGCGTGCCATCTATGAGAATTTTGAAATACATTGCTGTATTTACACCTGAACCTTGGCAAGGATACGGGTATGATGAAGATTCACTCAAAATACTCAGACAGGGTAATATTAGAGGTAAAGAGATTAACTGGGGAGATACACACCACCCTGGACTTTCTGAAACTGACGGTAAATATGATGGTAAATGGTTAGCGATCAACGATAAAGCCAATCCAAGAGTGGCTATTATTGACCTGGAAGATTTTGAGACGAAGCAGATTGTTGTTAACCCAGTATTCAAATCTGAGCATGGTGGAGCATTTTTTACACCAAACTCTGAATATATTTTGGAAGCATGTCAGTATGCTGCACCGTTTGATAATGAATACCACCCGATTGAAGATTATAAAGAGACATACCGTGGAGGTGTGACACTTTGGAAGTTCAACCATGAAAAGGGTCGTATTAACGAAAAAGAGTCATTTGTTCTGGAACTGCCACCATATATGCAGGATCTTTCCGATGCAGGTAAAGGTGCTTCTTATGGTTGGGGTTTTACAAACTCATTTAACACAGAGATGTATACAGGTGGTATTGAAGTAGGTATGCCGCCAAATGAAGCGGGTATGTCTAGAAATGATACTGACTTCCTTCATGTATATAATTGGAAAAAATTGGCAGAAGTAGCCAAAGATCCTAAAAATGTTAAAGTAGTCAATGGTATTAAAGTGATCTCTATGGAAACTGCAGTAAAAAATGATGCGCTATTCTTGATCCCTGAGCCAAAATCACCACATGGTGTTGATGTCTCTCCTGATGGTGAGTATATTACAGTTTGTGGTAAATTGGATACACATGCTTCTGTCTATAAATGGAGCAAGATCAAAAAACTTATTGCTGACAAGAAATATGCAGGGAAAGACCCGTATGGTATACCTATCCTTGATATGAAAGAGTCTCTACACGGACAGGTTGAGTTGGGTCTTGGGCCATTGCATAACCAGTATTCTCCTGTAGACGGTGAAATTTATACTTCTCTTTATGTGGATTCTCAGATCGTGAAGTGGAACTATAAAACACTTAAAGTGATCGATAAAGAGAACGTACACTATAACGTTGGACACCTTTGTGGTATGGAAGGAAAAACTGCAGATCCTCAAGGTAAATATATTATTTCATTGAATAAATTGACCATTGACAGATTTGACCCAGTTGGACCTTTGCATCCTCAAAACCACCAGCTTATTGACATTTCAGGGAAGAAAATGGATCTACTGGTAGATATGCCGTTGCCATTGGGTGAGCCTCACCAGGCAGTTGCAATCAGAGCAGAGAAACTACACCCGCATGTACGTTATAAAATGGGTACAAATACGAAAACTGGTGAGCAGCATGTTGGTAAAACACTTGCAGGTCAAGAGAAGATCGTAAGAGAAGGTAATAAAGTTACTGTTTATGCAACCATGGTAAGATCTCACATTAATCCTGAGAGAATTACAGTGAACAAGGGTGATGAAGTAACAATGTACTTGACCAACCTTGAGAGAGCACAAGATGAGACTCATGGATTTACGGTAGATAACTATAATATCCACGCATCACTTGAACCGGGTGAAACAGCAGAAGTTAAATTTACAGCAGATCTTGAGGGTGTATTCCCTTACTACTGTACAGAGTTCTGTTCTGCACTACACTTGGAGATGATGGGTTACCTTATGGTTAAAGACCCGAACAAAAAGTATACATCAGCACAGAAACTAAAAATGGCTACAATGACGCCGGAGCAGTTGAAAGCCGAGTATGACAAAACAGTAGCTGTGAATGATGCAACGGATGCCGTTATCCAGTCTGTTGTGAAGTTCTTAAAAGATAATAAATTTGCTGATCATAAAGTTGTTGCGGACCTTGTTGATGATGCATTTGCACAGTATGGACAGATCAAGGGTCAAAAAGAGAAAGCTGATGCTGCAGTGAAAGCTGGAGATTTGGAAAAAGCGATCCTCTTTGAAAATATGATCTGGCAGCTTATGGTTAAGACTGCAGATGTTGGAATTAGAGCGAAAGATGCATTGGTTAGAATCATCGCAACAAAGCAATCTCCAGCAGCTGAGCGTGGAGCAAGAGCCTTTGATGAAGGTGGTTGTTCAGGATGTCACGTTGTAGGTAAAGTATCTTCAGGTCCAGACTTGACAGGTGTGCTACAGCGTCATGAAAATGCTGAGGAATGGGTGACTAATTTCATTAAAGATCCGGCAAAAATGTATGATGATCCATATGTAAAAGGTATGATCGATTACTTTAATCTTAAAATGCCTAACCAGCATATGAGTGATGATGAGATCAAAGATCTTATCGAATACTTCAAATGGATTGACGAGAACGCAAACCTCTTTTAATCTACACATGTCAAAGGCATTTTAGCCTTTGACAATTATCTCTACCCCCCTAATTTATAATTAAATCTTATTAAAATCATAAGTTGTAGTTTTTTATTGATTTCTGTCAAGTAATATATCAGTCTTCTTGGATATAATATTTAGAGTTTACACGAATAAGGAGGATCTATGCATCCTAGTTTTATGAAAGCAAAAATATTTGCCGGGTTGGCTTTGGTTATTTTGACCGTCGCATTTACCTTTCCCATGGTGACATTCCATGGTACATTAAATAAGATAGACGCAGGGAAAACAGATGAGATATCCCCTATATCAGTCAAAGTATGGAACTTGTATAATCAGGGTAGATACAAAAGTGTCAGTACTCCTAAAGATGCACACAACGACTTGCTTAAAATGATCGATGAATCTGCAGAGATCGGTGTGGCTTCTATGCCTATATGGGCAGTTTCTCTGGAAGCGCCAAATTATCCAAAAGAGGCATTCCCCGAAGGAATTCCTGTCTTTTTCCATTTTGACGGATACAGTGGAGAAGTGCATGAAATGAATACGATCAACCACTATGTAGGGATGGATCCTATGTGGGTAGGAGGTCATTTTGAACGTGCAATTGGTCCATATGCACTGCTGCTTTTGACGTTGATTATTATCTTGTTTATAGCTTATGATTCAAAGATATTGACCTATTTAATGCTGATACCGGTTTCATTACCGATACTCTTCATAATGGATTACTCCTACTGGCTCTACTGGTTTGGACACAATCTGCATGACTGGGGTGCATTTAAGATCAAACCGTTTATGCCGACAGTATTTGGAGACGGAAAGATTGCACAGTTTACCACACACTCTTATCCGACTATTGGGTTTTACATGTTGGTAGCGATCTCTTTATTGAGTCTGCTTGCTTTTTTCGCTAAACAAAAAGCGATGAAAGAAACAGAAGCACAAGCATAACGAAGGAATTTTTTTGATTAGGTTTTTTGTACTTTCTTTTTTAGTATTTTTTACAGTCCTGCAAGGGTCAGTACTGCAAGATGCTATAGACAAGGCACCAAGTGGTTCCATATTGAAACTGCCTGCAGGTGTTTACAAAGGAAGTATTGTCATTAACAAACCAATTACAATTGTAGGTAAAGAAGATGGAGTTGTTATTGACGGTGAGGGTAGTGGTACGGTGATTACAGCCAAAGGTTCCTATATTACTTTGAAAAACCTGAACATCGTAGGTTCCGGAGACAGACATGAAGGGTTAGATGCTGCTATTAAACTTATGGAAGGCTCACAATGTGAGATCTCTCACTGTGTGATTCAAGATTGTCTTTTCGGTATTGATCTGCAAATGGTGAACAACTCTATTGTCTCACATAATCGGGTTACATCCAAAGATCTTGATCTGGGACTTCGTGGGGATGGATTGAGACTCTGGTACAGCAATGACAACATTGTGAAAAAAAATGTTTTATATAAATCAAGAGATATGGTTGTTTGGTATTCTCACGGTAATCAGATCATTGATAATTCCGGAGAGTACTGCCGTTATTCGTTGCACTTTATGTATGCAGGAAAAAATCTTGTAAAAAATAACCACTATCAGTATAATTCTGTAGGGATTTTTTTCATGTATTCGAAAGATACCATTGCTGAAGGCAATGTAGTCAAAAGTTCCCAGGGTGCCACGGGTATGGGTATAGGTCTAAAGGATGTTTCCAATTTTAAACTTATTAACAATACGGTGCTTTACAATGCACAGGGGCTTTATATTGACAGATCTCCTTTTGAGCCGGGAACACATAATTGGATTGAGGGTAATCAGGTTATTTATAATGCAGAAGCCCTGCATTTTCACTCTTTAAGTGAAAATAATATTATCAAGAACAATACGATCATGGGAAATATTGAAGATATAGTCAATGACAGTCGTGGTTCAAAGACCAATGAAAATGAAATTGCAGGAAATTACTGGGATAAGTACGAAGGGTTTGATAGGAATGGTGATAATATAGGGGATACACCACATAAAGTGTATCAGTATGCAGATCAGCTTTGGGTATATAATCGGGATGTAAAGTTCTTTTATGCCTCTCCAGTGATCTCCCTGCTAAATTTTCTGGCAAAACTGGCACCGTTTACCAAGCCTTTGTTTTTGATGGAAGATACATCACCTAAAGTAAAAATAGAACAACATGGAATGAAAGGATAAAAGATGGCAAAGATAGAAACCGAGAGAAGAGAATTTATTAAATATTCGACCCTGGGTATTCTTGGTGCAGTATTGGCAGGTGGATTTGTTTTTTCTCCTATGGCTGTAAAAGCTGAGAATAGACTGCGTCCTCCAGGTGCCGTACCTGAGAGAGAGTTTCTAGCACTGTGTATCAAATGTGGGCAGTGTCTTCAAGTCTGTCCTTACCACTCTATAAAACTTGCAGATATCGGGCAGGGGCATGGTCTGGGTACACCGTACATTGACGCCAATGAAAGAGGATGTTATGCCTGTAATGCTGTACCTTGTGTACTTGCTTGCCCAAGTGGCGCACTGGATCATGGTACAGAGAAAGCAGAAGATATTCAAATGGGTATTGCTGTTCTTGAATTTCCAGATACCTGTTTGGGTATTTTAAAAGAGCCTGTACCTAAAGGGTACAACCAAAAGATGCATGACTTTATTGACAATACGCGTAATGTGACCGATCTTGAATTGAAACTGCTTGAGAAGTTTGATCAGTATGAAGGCAAAGCATGTACGCTTTGTGCCGATATGTGTCCTGTGCCAAATCCGATGTCAGCTATTTCTATGGTGAGAGATGCCCAAGGAGGACAGAGACCGGAGATTTATGACGGATGTATCGGTTGTGGTGCCTGTCAGGAGGTCTGTCCAACCTCAGTACCTTCCATTGTAGTGAAGCCAAGAGTAACGTATGAACAATTTTATAAAAGTTAGGAATAAAAATGATAAATAAATATACCAAACTTTCTGTGACAGTGTCAGGTTTGACACTGATGTTTTTTTTAGCAGGATGTGGAGAAGAGAAAAAAGAGAAAGTACCAAGGAAAGAGTCTGAAGCAGCGCAGGCAGCCAAGATAGAAGTAGTTGTCAATGAAAATGCAAAAGAGGTTAAAGTCAAAGAGAAAAAAGTTGATAAAAATCAGAGCAAATCATACTATTATGACTATAA
Organism: Sulfurovum sp.; assembly: GCA_027081115.1. GTDB lineage: Bacteria > Campylobacterota > Campylobacteria > Campylobacterales > Sulfurovaceae > Sulfurovum. The sequence continues at coordinate 108,016 of JALWLD010000112.1, read as the reverse complement.
CATCAAAAGTGAATATGACCCCAATGCAAGACCTGCCAATGAAGATGCTTCTGTAAGAGCTAAACCTCGAACACAGGTCGATGCGAATATACAGATACGTAGTCCTTATGAAAGCGTACAGGTCTCTATGCTGGTGCAGAAGCTGAGCAAGACTTTTAGAGTAAAATGTTCTGCCTGTCATGATGACTATGCTAACGGGATCATCGGTCCGTCTTTACTTTCACGTGATTCAGATTATATTTATAACAAGATCGCAGATTTTAAAAGTGGTAAAAAATCCAACCCTTTGATGGATGGTTTAATTCATCAGATGAGTGAAGAGGAGATCCGTACATTGGCGGATGAGATTTATCACTTTAACCAAGAAATTCAAAAAATGAGGGAGAAAAAGTAATGAAGAATGCAATTGTAGGTATTTTGGTGCTTTTTATTTTAGGTGTAGCAGGTTGGGTAGCTTCAAAGGGTGGTCCTTACAATGGTGGGGAACATGGAAAAGTTATTGCTGATATGGGTAGTAATACTACTGCCAAAACAGCCAAAGTGGCAGAAAAAGACGACAGACAGAAAGAAGATGACAAGTTGAATGCATTGAGAGATAAAGCAGGAAATGCCGGTGCATTTGAAGTCTCTCAAGCATATAAAAGTAAGTGTGCTTCTTGTCATGGTGTAAATGGTTCAGGTTTTCAGAATGGTAAACCGATGATGGGGCCTAAACTTTTTGGACAGAATGCTGATGAGATCTTTAAAAAACTTGTTGATTTTAAAGCAGGCAGAAAAGAGAATGTTGTCATGAAAGGACTTTTGATGCACCTTGAAGAATCAGACCTGAGAAAATTTGCAGATGAGATTGGTGAATTCCCGGCAAGAGCGGCAGCAGCTAAATAATAGTTGACAGTGGCAAATAGAAAACGTACCTAAAAAGGGAGTATTGTATGGATAAGTATAACAATAGAGAGACCATAAAGAACAGTACATTTTGGTCTACATTTATCAGCACAACTAGAGAAGGTAAAAAATTTTTATCTTATCGTTCCAAACGTTGGATCCTTGTATTTATGATCCACTTGCTTTTCTTCTTGTCTTTTTTTATAGATATACAGACATTGGAAGGTACCTTAAGTGGTTCACGCTTTTTAGGTTTCCACCTGATTGACCCATTTACGACCATGGAGATGTTTCTGGCTGAGCATCATATGCATATCAATATGATTATTGGTACAAGTACTATTGTTATCTTTTATCTTTTGGTAGGTGGACGATCTTATTGTGCTTGGGTTTGTCCTTACGGTATACTTTCTGAAATTGGAGAGAAATGGCACAATACACTGGTAAGCAAAAAGATCATTAAAAACAGAAAATTCGACCACCGTGTGCGTTATATTTTCTGGGCTATCTTTTTGATTCTTGCTTTTACTTCAGGATATATGGTATTTGAAACCTTTAATGTGATAGGTATATTGAGCCGTGCCATTGCATATGGTTGGTCCCTGGCATTGATCTGGGTACTTTTGGTACTGGCGTTGGAAGTCTTTTTCTCAAGACGTGCATGGTGTACCTATATCTGCCCTATCGGTACTACTTACGGTATGATCGGAAAAATTTCAGCAACAAGAGTAGAGTGGAATGACAATTGTGATTCTTGTATGGTCTGTCATGATGTCTGTTTTGAAAATCAAGTGCTGGAGATCACTAAAGCAAAATATAAAAAACAGATCGATGAAAAAGAGATAAAAACAGCTTACATTACGGGTGCAGACTGTACACTATGCGGAAGATGTATCGATGTATGTCATGAAGATGCATTGAAATTTGATTTTAGGTTAAAAAGCTTGGTATAAATGATAAAAATTAACGATTTATGTAAAATATTTGAAAAAGCACTCTCTTTGGATCATGTGACACTGGATTTCAGTAAAGGGGATGCCGTTGCACTTATGGGTGCCAACGGTGCAGGTAAAACAACACTTATTCGCTCTATTTTAGGCTATTATCACCCTACAAGTGGCTCTGTGCTGGTTAAAGGTTTGAATCCTGTAAAGGAGCGTACAGAAGTTTTAAAACATGTCTCTTTTGTCCCACAGCTACCACCACCGATCAAGTTGAGCCTGGGTGAGTTGATCTATTACGTGTGTCAGAGTTCAGGTGTGGAAGAAGCACGTATCTATCACTATGCTTCTGCGATGAAACTGGATATCAAAGCCAATCTCGGAAAATCATTTTTTAAACTTTCGGGTGGTATGAAGCAAAAGCTATTAATAGCAATCTCTTTGGCAAAAGAATCAGAGATCGTGATCTATGATGAACCTACAGCCAATCTTGACCCTAAAGCAAGGGATGATTTTTACAGTTTGATACAGGAGAGCAAAAAAGAGAAACTTTCTCTCTTTGTAACACACCGTATAGAAGAGGTAGAATCGATCGTGAACCGAGAGATATATATGGATCTGGGAAAGGTAGTATCTGATGAACGCTGTTAAGACTTTTTTCTTTACAATACTGCTCGTTATGGGCTTTAACGGATGTGAAAAGAAAGAGATCACCACAGAACTTCAGGAAGTACATTGGGACAGAGATATGTGTGAAAGATGTAAAATGGTTACTTCTGACAGACATCATGCTGTACAGGTTATTGATCCTACAACAGGAAGAGCCTATATGTTTGATGATATTGGCTGTGCACTGCTTTGGTTCGATGAAGAGAAGGTCTCATGGAAAGAGCAGGCAAAAGTGTGGATTACTGATGTGGATACAGGTACATGGATTGATGCGAGAGATGCCTTTTATGACGTCGGTAATGTTACACCGATGGCATACGGTTTTGCTGCACATGCCAAAAAAGAGAGTATTAAAAAGGGGAAAGATATCTTTAATTATGATACTCTCTTCTCACAGGTTAAAAAGATAGAAGAGAAAAATAATCACAGGAGAGCTCATTGAAAAATTTACTTTTAATTGCATATCTTGACCTCAAAGAGTCTATTCGTGCAAACTGGTTCATTGTTTATTCTGTGGTCTTTGGTGGATTGATCGCACTCTTCTTCATTGCGGGTATTACAGAATCCCAGGTGATGGGGTTTTCAGGGTTAAGCCGTTTACTGCTGATGTATATTCAAGTGACGATCGTGATCCTGCCTATTTTTATTTTGATAACGACAGTGCGTTCCATCTCTGGAGACAGGGACAGCCACATACTAGAGTATATGCTCTCTTTCCCTATTTCTCTAAAACAGTATTATTGGGGAAAGGTATTTGGACGTTTTATTACAGTATTCCTTCCTGTATTTATGGCGATGGTCTTTGCTATTTTGTATGGTGTATTTAAAGGAGCAGATGTTCCCTGGAATATCTTTTTCCTCTATACAGGACTACTTTTCGCTATGTCTTCAGCTTTTCTGGGTATTGCATTTTTTGTCTCTTCTATCGTGAAGTCTTCAGAGATGGCACTGGGTATCTCTTTTTTTGTATGGATCTTCCTTTTGGCATTTATCGATATCGCGTTGATCTCTCTTATGATGCAAGAGCGCATGAGTACAGAATTGATTATTGGAATTGCTCTGGTCAACCCTATGGAGATATTTAGAGTTGCTGCTATTTCACTTTTTGATCCTGAATTGACCGTGATGGGACCGGTGGCTTTTTACATTCTTGATATGATGAGTCAAAAGATGTTTGTATTTGTCTCGATCGTCTATCCTCTTTTTCTTGGGGTTCTTTTTGCCTTTTTAGGCTTTACTATTTTTGCCAAAAAAGATTTGGTGTAAGGAGTTACGATGCGATATTTACTTATAGCTTTTGTTTTGTTTAGTAGCCTTTTATCTGCTAACACAGATCTCAAACCGTTCAATGTTGAAAAAAAGTACTTTTTGACCTACGATAAAAATACCAGCTGTCTGGTACGCCATTTGAAGGTTTATAAAGCACCAAATTGGGTAGCGAAGATTAAAGTAAGAAATGGGGAAGTTGTTTATTTCTCCTCTCCAAAATCAATGTTTGAGTTTTATTTCAGACCGGGGAAATGGCATGAGGTAGGGGTAAAAAGTGAAAGAGATTTTTCAGAGATCGTTGTGACAGATTATGAAACAGGGAAGCCTGTTAATGCGGAGACATCTTACTATGTGTATGGAAGCAATGTTACTTCACCTGCGGGTGATGACCTGGTGCCTTTTGCTACAAAAGAGGCAGCAGAAAAATTTTCAAAAACACATCATGGTGCAAGAGTCATGCCTTTTGAAAAGGTGTCTGATGCTCTCATAAGATTGATCAACGGACGAATTTAACCAAAGGAGTAGAGATGCATAAACCAATACCTATTGATGAAGAGATCATACTTGACCCGAAACGTTATATTGTTTCAGAGACAGATGAAAAAGGGAAGATTACTTTTGCCAATGATTATTTCATTGAAGTCAGCGGATACAGTTTGGATGAACTCATAGGAAAACCACACAGTATTGTACGTCATCCAGATATGCCCAAAGTGGTCTTTAAACTTTTGTGGGAGACGATCTCACAAGGTAAAAATATTAATGCAGTAGTAAAGAATCTTGCAAAAGATGGTCGATACTACTGGATATTTACTGAGTTTGAAACCAGAAAAGACACTGATACGGGAGAGGTCATAGGCTATCATGCTGCTAGAAAAAGTATCTCTAAACATGTATTGGAAATTATTGCAGATCTTTATGCCAAGTTACTGGAGATAGAGAAAAAAGAGGGGGTAGAAGCCTCTGAAAAGTTCCTTATCAAATTCTTGAAAGAGAAAGGTGACGATGTGGAGTTTGCCAATATTATGGAAGAGATCCATAAATTTTATTAGAATTAACAGTGAGTTAACATAGCTGTATTAAGATATACAATTAAAAAAAGGATAAGTTATGAAAAAAATATTTATGGTGTTATTGGTATGGGGAACAATGCTAAGTGTTGCTCAGGCAGAAATGAAGTGTCAATCAGGAAAATGTGGCTCTGCGATGAAATCTCCGGCTAAACCTAAAAAGATGATGAAAATGTTTCAGTCTGTCTCTAAAGGGGAAGCAACTTTACTTCAGGAAGGTGATGCAAAAGTATTTTGTCCGGAGTGTGGTATGACTTTACCAATGTTCTTTAAAACCAACCATGCGGCTACAGTAGATGGTAAGGTAAAACAATATTGTTCTATGCATTGTGTAGTAGACGATATGCAACAAGGAAGTAAGTTGACCGATATCAAGGTTGTAGATGTAAGTACATTGAAATTTATTTCTGCACCTAAAGCATTTTATGTGGTTGGCAGTGGTGTAAAAGGGACTATGACTATGGTCAGTAAATATGCTTTTGCAAAAAAAGAAGATGCGGAAGCCTTTGCAAAAAGCAATGGAGGAAAAGTTGTAGATTTTGAGACTGCTTTGGCAGACGCAAAAAGTGACTTTGCCAAAGAGAGTAAAATGATCACTTCCAAACAGAAAATGATGGCTGAAAAGGGAGAGATGGTTTATAGCAACAAATGTGAAAAAACAGATAAAAAGTTTGATACTGTAGCTGAAGCGAAAGCATTTGTCATTCAGAACAGTCTGTGTAAAGATATTCATGCAAAACAGTTACAGGCAGTTGGACTTTATCTGAAGAACAGATAGCTTTAACAGAATAGATTATGAGAATTACACTTCTAATTGCTGTGAGCACGATGACTTTTTTGTATGCTCAGCAGAGTACTACTTTAAAAAATATGCACCTTGCCCATAAAGGTGAGAAGATCGTCCAGGTACTTTGTGAAAAAGAGAAACTGCCTACGGCTTGGAAAGATATTGAAACACTGATGCAAAAGATCAAAATTTCTCAAGCCTGTCCTCCTCTCTCAAAAGCAAAACAGGAGGCAGTTGCCTATTATCTGATCTATGGCAGTAGTAACGTGTTACAAAAACATATTGTTGTACCTGAAAATGCAAAATGCCCCGTCTGTGGTATGTTCGTCTCCAAGTACCCAAAATGGGTAGCACAGATGGAACATGATGAAAAAATCTACTATTTTGACGGTGTGAAAGATATGATGAAATATTATATCTTTGATGGTGATTTCCTCTATGACCGTACACACATTTCCCAGATGGTGGTAAGTGATTATTATACTCTTGAAATGATAGAAGCAAAAGAGGCTTTTTATGTGCTTGACTCAGATATTTTTGGACCGATGGGGCGTGAACTGATCCCTTTTAAGAGTAAAGAGAAGGCCAAACAGTTTTTGTCAGAGCATAATGGAAAGTCTATTGTAAAATTTGATGAGATAAGTGATTCAATGCTTATGAAGCTGGATGGACTTTTGTGAAGAGAAGGACGTTTAGGTGTTAAGGCAACTTCAACTTCTGATCCTCTTTATGGGAGTGTTACTTCTTATAGTATTTATACACTACAGCATGTTTGATCATGATATGGAACAAAAACAGCTTTCAATTGTAAGTAGGGTGACAAAGTTCTCTTCTCCTGCTTTGAGTGTTGCCTATTATGAACCAAGGATATTATTGTATGATGCAGCGGTAAATCCTGCCTACCCCCAAATGCAGACGATCAATAAAATGGATATGGTTTATGCAAGATAGTCCTTTTTTTCACTTCTTGAGCCTTATGTTGTTTAAGCAAAAAAGTAAACATATTGGTGCAGTACTTATCTCTGTAATTATTATTTTTCTTTTGTCTTCGGTACTTTTTATCTCTTCATCTTTACAGTATTCATTGTTTCAAACACTAGAGGATGAAGCAGACTTTACTATACACCGGATAGAGGCAGGGAAAGCGGTCAATACGCCACTCTCCTGGTTGGATAAGATCATAGAGATCAATGGGGTGACCCATGTGTCACCCCGGGTCTATGGAAGATATTTCTTTAGTCCGCGTGAAAAGTCTTTTTTAATTATCGGAGTTGATCTCTTTGATGAACAGAGCAGTCTGTCTTTGCAAACACTGCTCAAAGATCTTGATCTGAAAAGTTTTTTATCTCAGGATAGTATGCTGGTAGGAGAAGGTGTGAAAAAGTTTTTGGCTGAACACTACTACCCTGAGAGTTTTACATTTAAAACCCCTGATGGAAAATTTAAAAAAGTTAATATTGCAAATACTCTCCCCTTACAAAGCAATCTTCTTTCCAATGATATGATTATTGTGCCTATTGATCTTGCCAGAGAGATCTTTGGTATGGATAAAGAGGAGGTAACAGATATCACTTTCAATGTGCCTAATGATGCAGAGTGGGATAATATTATCACGAAAATGCATTTGCTTTTTTATGATGTTCGAGTCATAGAAAAAAGAGAAGTTAAAAAAGCATATGAAAATCTTTACAACTATAAAGGTGGACTTTTTCTCATACTCTATTTGGTGACTATTGTTACCTTTATACTGATACTCTATCAGCGTTATTCCATGGTTTACTCTACAGAGAAGAGGGAGATTGGTATTCTTCGTGCAGTAGGCTGGAGTATCAAAGATATTCTGAAATTGAAATTTTATGAAAACCTTGTGATTGTATTTGTAAGTTTTACTGTAGGAGTGACTCTTGCTTATTTTTATGTCTATTTTTTTCATGCACCACTTTTGAGTCAGATATTTTTAGGAGGATCTAATTTAAACAATACGGTAACCTATGCACCTGTATTGAAGTTTGGTACACTTGGAACTATATTTCTTTTTTATGCGATCCCATTTCTTGCGGCAGTACTTATACCCGCATGGAAAATAGCAGTAACACCACCTAAAGAGGCAATGTTATGATGATTCAGGTTGAAAATGTCAATAAAATATTCAATGAGGGTACTGTACAGGCATTTGAAGCACTTAAAGATGTAAACCTTGAAGTAAAAAAAGGTGAAACTGTGATTTTAAGTGGTGTAAGTGGCAGTGGAAAATCAACACTGCTCTCTTTGATTGCTGCATTGGACAAGCCTAGTTCTGGAAAGATCGTTGTGAACAATACACTTATTTCAAAACTGCCGGACTTGCATGCTTCAGAGTATCGTGCAACAAGTATTGGTGTCGTCTTTCAGCATTTTAATTTGTTGGAGGCTCTCTCAGTTAAAGAGAATGTTCTTTCCCCTCTGGTCAATTCAGGCTTAACCTTGTCAGAAGTTGAAAATATGGCAAAAAAAAGTATGGGAATGGCTGCCATATTCCATAAAGCTGATCAACAGGTAAAAGAACTTTCAGGAGGAGAGAAACAGCGTTGTGCTATTGCAAGAGCTTTGGTACATGCACCACCATTGATCATCTGTGATGAACCTACAGCGAATCTTGATAAAGAGAATACACTGAAATTTATTGATATCCTGAAAAATCTTCACAATAGTGGTACAACCATTATTGTGGCTACGCATGATCCTCTGTTTGAAACTCTTCCTTTCGTGAACAGAGTACTGCATATGCAAGAGGGTAAAATAGTGAAGCAAAAGCAATGAAGAGGCAGCTGTTTTGAATGAAATACTCTTAAGTAATGAAGTCATTGTCTATCTACTTTCTGAAACATTGCTCTATCTATTGCTCTTTATCGCTTTTCTTGCCACGTTGGGTTTGGTGAAAAAATGGAATTTTGATCTTTTTACCAGTGAACAGTTCATGCTGGAGAACCGCTCATATCTTGTGATGACCATCATTTTCTTTGTGCTTCTTATTAAGATAGTGCTCTTACCCTATTTTGTCTATACGATAGACCAGCTTTCAGACCTGATCCCTGGGGCAATGTGTGGGGCTGGTGTGATCAAAGCCAATGCCTATGGTAATCCTCTTTTAGGTCTTAAAGTAATTATCCTTTTTCTCAGTGCTCTATGGCTTACTCTCAATAGGCTTGATCTTCAGGAAAAGAGTTATCCTTACCTAAAATTGAAGTCATGGTTCTTTATACTGCTTTTTGTATTTTTTAGTGTGGAATATCTACTTGATATATTGTATTTTACACACATAGAGACGATCAATCCTGTCTCCTGTTGTTCTGTTATATTTGGGCAGACTGGAGGGGCAAACGGATTACCTTTTGGATTGAATACCCCTAAACTGCTTATACTCTTTTATCTTCTCTATGCATTGCTACTTTTAACAATACTTTCAAAACGCAGTCTTATGAGCATAGGCAGCGTATTACTTTTTGCTGTAGTTGCCTACTACGCGGTTGTCTATTTTTTTGGGACTTATATCTATCAGCTTCCCACACATCAGTGTCCTTTCTGCATGCTGCAGGATCACTATTATTATGTAGGGTACCTAATCTGGGGACTTTTACTTTCAGGTGTGTTTCTTGCTGTTGATTCTGCTCTGTTACAATACTTTTTTAAAAAACCTGCAAAAACTCTAAAGAGAATTTCGTTACTATTACTCACACTATTTGTGCTGATATGCAGTGCATATGTACTTGTATTTTATGTAAGAAATGGAGTTTTATTGTGAAAAATATCTTTATAAATATTATTACTGTTGTCATTGTGATCGCAGTGATTCTGATATTATTGTTCTCTTTTGGAAGTGATGAGGGTGCCCGCTATGTCTACAAGGGAAATACCACACACAGTGCTGTGCCTATTAAAGTAAAGGAGTATCAGTGTTCCGAATGTAACATGAATATAGAAGCACTCAGTTATGCAGCACAGATAACTTCTGAAAATGGAAATACTTATTTTTTTGATGATATCGGATGTGCCATACTCTGGTTAAAGAAGAACAGTAAGGATATACATACAATTTTTACGCAGACACAGGATACCCTTAAGTGGATCGATGCGAAAAAAGCCTGGTATTCACGCACTGCTTCCTCTCCTATGGGGTACGGGTTTGCTGCTTATGAGAAATCCCAGAAGGGCTTTATTCCTTATGATGAAATGAAACTCTTAATGCTTCAGGGTAAAAACTTACATGACCCTTTTATAAAAAAGAAGCTATTGGATCACTAAACAGAGACTTCTTCTGTGTGATCATTCTGATGAAAATCATAACTTCCTGTGTATAGACGCAGATATTGCATAAACTTTTTATCATTATTTCGCTATACTTATTGCGTATTTTATAACAAACTTAAGGAGTAATCAATGGCATTATTTGATGATGTAAAAGAAGTAGTTGTTGAGCAACTAAACGTGAGCCCAGACGAGGTTAAAGAAGAGTCAAAATTCGTAGAAGATCTAGGAGCAGACAGCCTTGACGTAGTTGAGCTTGTTATGGCACTTGAAGAGAAATTCGACATCGAAATTCCAGACGACCAAGCTGAAGCGATCGCAACAGTTGCTGACGCTATCAAATTCATCGAAAACGTATAATTTGATTTTGTTTTCCCTTTTTTGGGAAAGCATTAACATATATATGAGTTTTTAATGAAATATTTATATATATCTTATAAAGAGTAAATAGGAGCCCCAGTGAAAAGAGTAGTAGTGACAGGTTTGGGAATGATCAATGCTTTAGGGCTTGATAAAGAGAGTGCATTTTCAGCTGTAATAGAAGGCAAATGTGGAATTTCAAAGATTGAACTTTTTGATGTAGAAGCTTTTTCAGCACAGATTGCAGGAGAGATCAAAGATTTTGAACCTTCTATGGTCATGGATGCAAAAGAGGCAAAAAAAGCAGATAGATTTATTCAACTAGGGCTCAAGGCATCTGCTGAAGCAATGAAAGATGCAAATTTACCGGAAGATTTTGACAGAGAGAGATTTGGTGTGGCCTCTGCGTCAGGTATTGGAGGACTTCCCAATATTGAGAAGAACTCTGTTGTATGTGCAACAAGAGGACCAAGAAGAATCTCTCCATTCTTCATTCCTTCTTCACTTGTCAATATGCTGGGTGGATTTGTTTCGATCTACGAAGATTTAAAAGGGCCAAACCTCTCCTCTGTTACTGCCTGTGCAGCGGGAACACATGCCATTGGTGAAGCGGCTAAGTCTATTATGGTTGGAACAGCAGATAAAATGTTGGTCATTGGTGCAGAATCTGCAATCTGCGGTGCTGGTATGGGTGGTTTTGCTGCCATGAAAGCACTTTCTACGAGAAATGATGATCCTCAGACAGCTTCAAGACCTTTTGATGCAGAGCGTGATGGCTTTGTTATGGGTGAGGGTGCAGGTGCACTTGTTCTTGAAAGTTATGATGATGCAGTTGCACGTGGTGCAAGAATTTATGGTGAGCTTATTGGTTTTGGTGAGAGTGGAGATGCAAATCATATCACTACCCCGACTATGGATGGACCGCTTCGTGCAATGAAGGGTGCCTACAAAATGGCAGGAGAGCCAAAAGTAGACTATGTCAATGCACATGGTACTTCTACGCCAGTGAATGATAAAAATGAAACAGCAGCGCTTAAAGAGCTCTTTGGCGGTAAAGAGAACTGTCCTCCGGTCTCTTCAACTAAAGGCCAAGTAGGTCACTGTCTTGGTGCTGCCGGTGCAATTGAAGCAGTTATTTCACTTATGGCAATGAGAGATGGCATATTACCTCCAACAATCAACTATACAAATCCAGATGAGAATTGTGATCTTGATTATGTACCTAATGAAGCAAGAAAAGCAGAGATCAATGTTGTAATGTCTAACTCTTTTGGTTTCGGCGGTACCAACGGTGTAGTGATCTTTAAAAAAGTGTAAGGATATAAAATGGCAACCTATTTAGAATTTGAAAATAAAATTGAGAAGATACAAGAAGAGATCGTATCTGCTCATGCCATTGCCAATCTGGAAGCGGTTGATAAATACCAAAAAGAGCTTGAAAAAGAGGTTGAAAAAACCTTTGGTTCTCTTTCTGATTACCAAAAACTCCAACTTGCACGTCACCCGGATAGACCTTATGCTATGGATTATATTAAATTAATTATGGATAATGCCTATGAGATACATGGAGACCGTGCTTTTCGTGATGATCCAGCTATTTTATGTTATATCGGTTGGATCAATGGTCAAAAGACTATGCTGATTGGTGAACAAAAAGGGCGTGGGGTTAAGAATAAAATCAAACGTAATTTTGGTATGCCAAATCCTGAAGGCTACAGAAAAGCTTTGCGTGCAGTAAAAATGGCTGAAAAGTTCGATATACCTGTACTTATGCTTATAGACACTCCCGGTGCTTACCCTGGACTAGGTGCAGAGGAGAGGGGTCAGTCAGAAGCCATTGCCAAAAACCTTTTTGAATTTGCTTCTGTTAAAGTGCCAATGATCTCTATTGTCATTGGAGAAGGTGGTTCCGGTGGTGCACTTGCAATCGGTGTAGCCGATAAACTTGCCATGATGCGTTACTCGGTTTTTGCAGTTATCTCTCCAGAAGGGTGTTCTGCTATTTTATGGAATGACCCATCAAAAGTAGAAACGGCAACCAAAGCCTTGAAAATCACACCGAGTGATCTACTTGCGCATAAGTTGATTGACGATGTCCTGGATGAACCACTCATTGGCGCACATAGAGACAAAGCAACAGCAGCTGCGGTTCTTAAACAATATTTCTTAGACAATGTAAAAGCATTAAGAGAGTTAACGGTAGATGAACTGCTTGATCAGCGTTATCAGAGATTAACAGCTGTTGGCGCCTATAGCGAATAAAGTTTTTTTTCTTAGATGATACATGATATAGCCCAGACTATTGTTGAATATATAGGTCACATGGGTTATTGGGGTATTTTCTTTCTTATGTTTCTTGAGAGTACCTTTTTCCCTTTCCCTTCTGAGATTATTATGATTCCTGCGGGGTATCTTGCTTTTAAAGGGGAGATGAATCTTTACCTTGTAGTGATCATCGGTATATTGGGTTCTGTTTTGGGTGCACTTTTCAACTACTACCTTGCACTCTATTTTGGTAGAAAATTCATTTTAAAATATGGAAAATATGTTTTTATCAAAGAAGAGACACTTGATAAACTGGAAGCTTTTTTTACCAAACATGGAGAGCTATCCACTTTTAATGGAAGATTGATCCCAGGTATACGCCAGCTCATCTCTCTACCTGCAGGTCTTGCAAAGATGAATATTTTCACTTTCTCATTCTACTCTGCACTGGGTGCTGGTATTTGGGTTATTGTTTTGGTTGCCTTGGGCTATTTATTGGGTTCAAATGAAGCACTCATCTCTGAATATCTACATACAGCAACACTGATTACGCTTACCTGTGTTGTATTTATCACAGTTTTTTATGTGGTTAGAAACAAACGTAAAAAAGAGATATTGGAAGATTAGTCCAATATCCAGCTTACATATCTTTTTTTCTTTATAGTCGTTTTTTTCAAGGCTTTAAATACTTTCTCTATAACAGTATGATGTAAGGCGACATAAGACTTTGTATCAGTAATGGTAATTTTCCCTATTAACTTATTGTCAATACCAATCTCTTTACAAAGTGTTCCTAAAATATCGCCTGCACGAAGTTTGGTTTTTTTACCGCCATTGATACCCAAAGTATCATAGTTTGAAATCATTTTAAAGGCAGCATCTACACGTAACTCTTTCATCTCCCCCTTACGAGCAGAAGAAGTAATGTAGGAGCATTTATCTGAATCCCGGGAGCTATATAAGGAGAGTGCTGTACCTGTAGCATCTGCACGTCCTGTACGACCGATACGATGGGTATAGACCTCTTGATCAAAAGGAAGGTCATAATTGATGACAAGCTCAATATTTTTAATGTCTAGACCACGTGAAGCTACATCTGTTGCAACTAAAATTCGTTTTGAACTATTGGAGAAGACAAGAACTGCTTCATTTCGTTCTCTTTGATCCAAGTCTCCATGTAGGTCAATAGCAGAGTGCCCACGTCTGTAAAGCTGATCTGTCAACTCTATGACCTGTGCTTTTGTATTGCAGAAAATAAGAAGGGATTCTGGCTTGTGGGCCTGTATCAGTGTAGTGAGTGTTTTAAATTTATCTTCTGTTTCATAAACGATTTCATCTATCTTGTTCTCTTCAATGATGGTATCTACTTTGATGCTCAAAGGTTGTTTAAGTAGGGCTTTTGCAAGTTTTTCTATTTTTTCAGGAAAAGTAGCAGAGAAGAGGAGGCTCTGTTTGGATCTTGGCATGTTGGAACCAATCTTAACAATCTCATCATAAAAACCCATATCTAGCATACGGTCTGCTTCATCAAGTACGAGAGTTTTAATACTGTCAAGTAGCAGTGTCTCTTTTGCCAAGTGGTCTTGAATACGCCCTGGGGTTCCTATGAGTATGTGTGCTCCTTTTGCCAAAGACTCAGCCTGTGCACGAAGTGGTACACCTCCATAGAGTGTGAGTATTTTCAAGTTGGGTTTGTAGGATGCGACTTTTCGAAGTTCTACAGCAATTTGTTCAGCCAATTCTCGAGTAGGGGTAATAATGATGGTTTGTGGTTTGTTATGGCCGGTATCTATTTTCATCACAGCAGGTAGTCCAAAAGCCAATGTTTTTCCAGAACCTGTTTTAGACTGTGCCAAAATGTCTTTTCCCTCCAAAATAGGGTTTATCACTTTACTTTGTATCTCACTCATTTCTTTGAAATTGAGTATATTTAGTATCTCTAGGAGGGCTTGTGGTATGTTGTCTATTGTATCAAATGTTGCCATGGTTTTGAACTTCTTTATGATTTGTATAAGTGTTTATAGTTGTAAGTATAGAGTAAATGGATTAATACGGAGGTGTTGAAGATGTGAGCCAAAGGCCCACAAAAATAGATTATGCGTTTTCTTTTCTATAATCCATGATCATTTTATACGCTTCATCTTTTAAAAGAAGTTTCTCTTTTTTCAAAGTTTCCAACTCTACATCAGTAAGAATGGTTCTTCCCGCTTCCGCATCCTCTACTTTTTTGTCAAGTGCATTGTGCTTTTCAAAAATATTTGCAAAGTGTGCATTTTTTTGTTTTAATTCGTGTATCTCATCTCTGTATTCGTGTAACATAGTCACTCCTAAATGTAATTTGTATATTTTATCGTTTTTGTGGTTATAGATGCGTTAAATCAAGGTTCTCTTTTATGTTCTGTATTCAGCATTGATCTTGACATATTCATAACTCAGATCACAACCGTATGAGATGTAAGAAGCGCTACCCAAACCGATGTCACAGGTAACTTTGAAACTCTCCTGTTTCATAATGCTATAGGCTTTATCTTCTCTCTCTTTATCCAGTTCTCTGAATGTGTCTGAATAGATCAGCAGGTCATCATAATGAATGACAAGGGTACTATCATCACACGTGATCCCACTTGCCCCAATAGTAGAGGCTATACGCCCCCAGTTAGGGTCTTCACCAAAGAGGGCAGTTTTTACAAGTAGTGAATTGCTTAAAGCCATGGAAGCTTTTTTTGCATCGTCGAGTGTTTTAGCTCCTTTAACTTCAAAGGCAACCAGTTTATTGGCACCTTCACCATCTTTGAGTATCATCATAGCAAGTTCAAACATGATTTGTTTGAGTACAGCTGTAAAAGCCTCTTTATCATAGTTACCACTTTGTTTATTGGCAAGCAGTAGCACTGTATCATTGGTAGATGTGTCTCCATCTACAGAAATACGGTTAAAGGAGTCCTCCGTAGCATCAAGGAGTAAAGTATCCATATCAGACTTAGGAATATCAGCATCTGTAGTAATGAAACAGAGCATAGTAGCCATAGCAGGGTTGATCATCCCTGCACCTTTACAGATGGCTGCAATGTTAAAACTTTTCCCATTCTCCAGTTTTACTTTGTATGCCAACTCTTTTTTAAAGCTGTCTGTAGTCATAATAGCACGTGCTGCCATGTGTGAGTTTGAAGCGTTAAAATCTAAAGTATCAAAAGCGGATGTAACTTTGTCAATGGGTAAACGGTATCCTATAACCCCGGTAGATGCCATAATAGGGTTAAATACATCCAATTTTGATGAGAGTACAGACATGATAGTGTCAATGTCATTGATACCCTGTTTTCCTGTCATTGCATTAGCATTTTTTGCATTCATCAGTATAAAGTCTGTTTGAAACCCTTTAGGGTATCGCTGATAATGTTTGATCGGTGCTGCCTGAAATGTGTTTGAGGTAAAAACGGCTGAGACATCACAAGGTACTATAGAACGGATAAATGCAACATCCCCATCTATATCTGAGGGACCTGAGTTCGCCGGGTTGGTACGCATACCTACATTGGTAGCACCACAGTAAAATCCTTGGACATTATCCAGGCCGTTTTCTAAGGGAGTAATTGTAAATTTAGACATTTCTATTCTACCTTTTAGATTTTGTAAGGTGCGATTTCTGTGGCACCATAAATTTAAATATATTTAAGCTCGTCAGGCTTCTCTTTTTTGCGTATGATCTTCTTTGCTTTACGGATACCCTCTTCAGTACCAATGAGTAGAAGTTTAGATTCAGGCATGATAATGGTATCGCCTTTTGGCATAGGGATGAATTTGTCATCTTTTTGACGTATACCAATGATAGTAACATTTGCAACATCTCTAAACCTTGCTGTTTTGATCTTTTTAAGTGTCAGCCATGATGTTTTGGATACTTTTGCTTCTTCCATATCAAGTGGGGTATCTTTTTTATACAAGAACTCTTGCAGTAGATTTTCCATGTCCGGTCTTGCTGCCATGGCATTGACACGCTCTGCCATTAGTTTGGTAGCAGTGACAACTTTATCTGCCCCCAATTTTAAAAGTTTTTGATCATCTTCATTACTTTTTGCATTGGCAATGATAAGGAATTTTCTAGAACGCCCTATCTCTCGTTCATAAAGACGTGCTGAGGCAATGGTTGCAATATTATCTGCCACATTGTCTGCTAGTGTGATAACCCCTTTGGCTGAAGAGAGGTGTGATTTTAAAATACCCTCTTCTGTATGTGGTTCGGTGGTTACAAAGTAGGGGTAGTGGTACTTTTTTGCAATCTCTTCAAGGTCTTCCCTCGGGTCAACCACTACAAAAGGGATGTGATTTTCTCTGAGTTGTTTTGTGACTTGAATAGTAAACTCATTGTGGTAACAGACCACAAAATGGTGCTTCAGTCTGGCAATTTCATAAAGCATTTTACGCTCCTTGGCAGTTTTTTGGAATTCACCTTTTTTAACCACTTCAGCAATAATACCCACTGCAATGGAAAATACAATAAATCCGAAAATAATAAGGGTAATCGTAAAGATACGACCCATATCGGATATAGGCTGTATCTCTCCAAATCCAACGGTCGTAAAAGTGATCCCTGTTTGATAAATGGCATCCATAAGTGGAAAACCGTCAATGACCATATATCCTATCGTTCCGATAAGCATAATAAATACAGTAAGTACGAGAGGAAGTCTAAAAGGGGCTAAATGACTATAGAACTCATCATTTAGGTTAATATGTGGTTTTGGGGTGCTTCTCCAACCGAGAAACTTTTTGATTTTTTGAGATAAGCTCAAAAGATTTTATCCCTGGAGAGGGATATTTAGTTTGCTACAGCAGCTTGAGCAGCTTTTTTCTTCATTGTTCTAAGAGTAGAAGCAGCAACTTTGATTCTTTTTGTTGTTCCATCTTCCAATGTGATCTTTACAGATCTAAGGTTAGGAAGTTGTCTTCTTTTTGTTTTGTTGTTCGCGTGAGAAACATTGTTTCCTGTAAGCGGACCTTTACCAGAAATTTCGCATTTTCTTGACATGATAGTACCTTCTTTTAATGTAGATTTACACCCAATTGGGTTTGCAATCTCGAATATTTTGTGCGATTATAGACAAATTGAGCATAAATTTTGCTTAAGTTCTCAGCTTTTCCAATGGATAAAAAGATGCTTGTTGAAAAAGATGCAAGCCAAGTTAGGTTTTGTTATAATAACTGAAATATTTTACACGAGGACATTTATGTTAGTAGCCCCTAGTATACTCTCTGCTGATTTTGGACATTTGGCACGTGATGTGGAAGCCATTTGTGAAGGTGGATGTGACCTTGTACATGTTGATGTGATGGATGGACACTTTGTTCCCAACCTCACCATAGGCCCTGTAGTGGTAGAAGCTGTTGCACAAGCAGCAACAAAACCACTTGATATCCATCTTATGGTTGAGAA
Source organism: Sulfurovum sp. (assembly GCA_027081115.1). GTDB lineage: Bacteria > Campylobacterota > Campylobacteria > Campylobacterales > Sulfurovaceae > Sulfurovum. The sequence continues at coordinate 90,052 of JALWLD010000112.1, read as the reverse complement.
TAACTCTTTTTTTGTAGACCTTTTTGCACCACTTAAACCGGGATTTATCTCTTTTCATATAGAAGAGGAGAAGCATCCGCATAGATTGATTCAAAAGATCCGTGCACTCGGCATAAGACCAGCGATTACTTTAAATCCCCATACACCACCCGAAGCTATCGAGTTTTTACTGGAAGATTTAGATATGGTACTTTTGATGTCCGTAAACCCAGGATTTGGAGGACAAAAATTTATACCTTCTGTTATAGAAAGAGCCCAAAGACTCAAAGCACTTATTGAAAAAAGAAATCCAAAGTGTCTTATAGAAGTCGATGGTGGTGTAAATGATGCAAATGTGAAAGAGCTGGAAGCAGCAGGTGTCAATATTGTGGTTGCAGGCTCTTTTGTCTATAAGCATCCTGAAGGTATAGCAAAAGCAATTTCTGCATTAAAATAGGGGGTTTACAATGAGAGTAAAAATTTGCGGTATCACAAACTTAAGAGATGCACTTCATGCGGTTGAATGTGGTGCAGATGCACTGGGTTTTGTTTTTTATAATAAATCTCCACGTTATATTACCCCTGCAGCAGCTAAACGTATTATCGATCAGCTTCCTCCTTTTGTAGAAAGGGTAGGACTTTTTGTCAATGAAGGTGTGGAGACGATTGACACGGTCTGTAGATATTCTGATATCTCACTAGCGCAGATACATTTTGAAGTAGATGAAGAGTCTTTGGATGCCATTGATTCTAAAACATTACCGGTGGTACGTGCACAAAAACCAGAAGATGTACATCTTTTTTCAGACCGTTATCGTCTTATTGATGCCTATTGCGAAGCTTATGGTGGTTCAGGAAAACGTCTTAATCTTGAATGGTTTGAGGGAGTGGACTGTTCTAAAATTATTCTGGCAGGAGGTTTGAATGCCCAGAATGTTTCAGAACTTAAAAAGTATGGCTTTTACGGAGTTGATATCAGCTCTGGAGTAGAATCTATCAAAGGGAAAAAAGATCCAAAGAAAGTAGAGCAGTTTATCGCCAATGCAAAAAGTATTTGATGAACTGACCACAGCTTTTCGTAAACATAAAGGTATGTTAAATGAAGAGCAATATACAGATATCGCCCAGAGACATACCACTTTACTTGAAGACAGCAATACAATCTTTCTTTTACTTCAAGCTTCAGGCTATCCCATTGCACAAACTGAAGACGGCAGATACAGGTTAGAAACATTTTTTACTCCATATAGAGATCAAAAGTATTGTGTCATCGATATAGAAACAAATGGTTCCAAACCAGGAACATCACAAGTGATAGAGATAGGGGCTATCATGGTACAAAACGGTAAAGTCATTGATCAGTATGAAACATTTGTAGAGTGTGCCTATTTACCAGAGTATATTACAAAAATTACCGGTATTGAACCTGAAGACCTTATAGGGGCACCCTCTAGAAAAGAAGCACTCATAGGACTACGACATTTTATGGAAGATGCTATATTTGTAGCACACAATGCCAATTTTGATTACAGTTTTTTGAATGCATCGTTCAATAGGTTTGGACTCGGAGGCATAGGTAACCCTAAACTATGTACAATAGACTTGGCAAGACGCACTTTTGAAAGTGAACGTTATGGTTTGGCATATCTTATAGACTCACTTGAGATAGAAACAGCTACACACCATCGTGCTTTTTCAGATGCAGTCTGTGCCAATAAAGTGATGGAGAAGAGTTTAGAAAATATTCCTGAGTATGTAAAGAGTGCAGATGATCTGATACGTTTTTCCACTTCAAGTAGAAAAGAGCGTACTCAAAAGAAAAAACTGAATACCTGATTAACGTTTTTCTTCTCCGAGTATTTGGTGTAAAAACAGTATTTGTGCAAATACAGGTGCAAAAATATTTAAGACCGGGATGTAGTTAAATCCTGCTGCGATCATTGCCGTAAGGGTTGACTTTTTTGTTCTTCTTTTGACTTCTGCCTTATCCGAGAGAAAAAGAGCACTGACATCATAAATAGTTGGGGCTTTAAGTAGAATAGACCAGAGCCATAGCATCCATACTGCACCAATAAGTGGTATGAACATGAGGGGAAAGGTAAAAAGGAATAGAATCAAAAATATAAGTCCTGACTTTAAACTAAGCAGCAGAGAAGTACTTATATTTGCAGTACCTATTACAGGGACATCTGGGTAGTGTTTTTTAGCCAATTTTTTTAAAAGAGGTTCTATCATAAGAGAGGTTATTATGGAGAGTACAAGGATAAAAAGCATATAGGCTATAGCGATGGTTGCAACAGAAGCACCTGTTGTTTGTACCCATTCCCAGGGTATCCATGAAAGATAGCTGGTAATAAAATTTGTAAGTGTACCATTTAAAAGCCAAATGAGTATAACTGTTACAGCTATGGAGATAATGGTGGCTTTGGCTACAAAAGAGAGTACCGTTGCCGAGAAGATGTCTTTAAAGCTTTTACTGATAACCTGGTTCATAAATACTCATTTTTAAATGTAACATAACGTGCTGCTGAAGCATACAGCTCTTTGACTTCTTCCTTTGTCAACTCGCGTACCACTTTTGCCGGACTTCCCATAATGAGGCTTCGTGGAGGAAAAACTTTGTTTTTTGTTACAAGACTTCCTGCACCAACGATAGACTCTTTACCTATGACCGCACCATCTAAGATAGTGGCTGACATACCGATGAGACAGGCATCTTCAATAGTACATCCATGGAGCATGACCCGGTGCCCCACTGTAACATCAGAGCCTATATGTGTAGGATTTCCATCACTCATATCTGCCTTTTTATGATGGGTTACATGGATCATACTGAGGTCTTGAATATTGGTTCGGTCTCCAATAGTAATGAAATGTACATCCCCACGTACTACACAGCCAAACCAGACAGCACTGTCTTCTCCCATTTTCACACGTCCTATGACAGAAGCCCCTTCTGCTACCCAGGCATTTTTTTTCAGCTCCGGTAACCACTCTTGAAATTTCATGATCATCAGCTATCCTTCAATATACGGTTTGCAAGACGGCTGACATAATCAGGTGTCTCTTTTTTTGTTTTATCATGAATCTTGTTTGTGTAAGATTCCAATACATTGTGGTTATTGACAGATTTCCCTAGAAGAGGTACTTTGACATAATTTCCATCTTCTTTCAGGAACCAGCGTAGTTGATTGTCTGCCAGTTGCAAAATGAGTATCTGTTCAATTTTCTGTCTGAGATTTTCCTCAAGTATCGGGGTCATCAACTCTACACGACGAACAAGATTACGTGGCATCAGGTCGGCAGAAGCAATATAACACTTCACTTTGTCATTTTTAAAGAAGTAGATACGTGGATGTTCCAGATATTTTCCAATAATGGACGAGACAGTAATATTCTCACTCACACCTTTGACCCCCGGTTTCAGACAACAAATACCACGAATGATCAAGTCTATCTTGCAGTTATTCTGTGATGCCTTATAGAGTGCTTTGATAATATCTGTATCAACCAGTGAATTGGCTTTGAGGATGATGTGTCCATTCTTTCCCTCTTTGCCCTCTTTTTCTATGAGCTTTAAGAGTTTTGGCTTGATCTGTGACGGTGAAATAAATAGGGTATCCAGTTTTGTTGTTCTTGAAAAACCTGTTAGAAAGTGAAAAAAGTGTGTGGCATCTGTTGAAAATGCCTCTTTTGAGGTAAAGTAAGAGATATCCGTATAGATTTTTGCTGTACTTGGGTTGTAGTTCCCTGTTGCCAAGTGTACATACGAGTGTAACTTTTTGCCTTTTCGTTTGATCACCTGTGCGATCTTTGCATGAACTTTAAGCCCTGGAATTCCATACACAACATGTGCTCCGGCATCTTCCAATGCCTTTGCCCAGCGTAGGTTGTTCTCTTCATCAAAACGTGCTTTAAGTTCTACGAGGACTGTAACCTGTTTACCGTCACGTACAGCATCGATGAGGGCTTTGACTATGGGTGAGTTGGGTCCTGCACGGTAGAGTGTCATACGAATAGCAATGGTGTCCGTATCTACTGCTGCCTGTCTGATGAATTTCACAACCGGTTCAAAACTGTCAAAAGGATGGTAGAGCAGGATATCCTGTTTCTCTATGGCTTCAAAAATATTTTCCGAATCCAGAGGGGGAAGTGTTTTGGGACTGAAAGTGGGCAATACCAAGTGTGAAAGCTCTTTATCCCCTACGATCTGCCATAATGAACCAAGATTTAACGAGAGACTTTTGTAAGAGTAAATGTCCCGATCATCAAGGTTAAGATGGGAAAGTAAAAACTTGATAAGGTCAGCATCTGCACCATCTATGAGTTCAAGACGTATGAGAGAACCTTTGTTTCTTGAACGAAGTCCCTCCTGTAGGATCTCTAAAAAGTCATCTGCCTCTTCTTCTTCTATTTCGATGTCCGCATTTCTAGTAACCCTAAATGGGGTAGAGGCAAGTTGCTTAAATCCTGGGAAAAGCTCTGAGGCAAAGTGTTCTACCACCGATTCAATAGGAACAAAGGTATGTCCCAGTTTAATGAATCTTGGTAAGATCCTTGGTATTCTAATAAGACCATGTTTAATGTTCTTGGAATCATCTTTGAGTGTCAAGGCCAAACCAAAACTAAGATTGTTCAGGTGAGGGAAGGGGTGTGTCGCATCAATAGCAATAGGAATGATAACCGGGTAGATCTCTTCAAAAAAGATATTTTCTATTTGTGATTGTTCAGTCTCATTAAGTGCATCATAATGTTTAACGTTTACACCATGGGTATGCAGGTCAGAGATGATGGAAGTATAACAAGACTCCAATACCTGATGTTCTTTATGCAAATAGGTGTGTATCTCTTGAAGCTGTTCGGAAGGAGTAAGTTTGTCTGCACCTGTCTCTTGAACACGTGCTTTGAAAAGAGCTTTTAGTCCGGCCACGCGAATCATATAGAATTCATCAAGGTTTGTTCCGTAGATAGCAAGAAATTTTAGACGTTCAAGCGGTGGCAGCTTTTCATCCAATGCTTGTGCAAGTACACGAGAGTTGAACTGTAGCCATGAGAGTTCACGGTTGAAGTAGAGTTGTGAAGAGTTTAGGTCTAAAGTCATGTAAATTGCCTATATAATGTATATTTTTCGCGTATTATAGCGAAAAATATTACAACTTTTTAACTTTCGCTATCTCATCTCTCAATCTTGCAGCCTCTTCAAATTCCAAATTCTTTGCAGCAAGCAACATTTTGGCTTTGAGTTCTTTGACAAGCTGTTGGCGTTCAGCCTTTGGCATTTTGTCCAGTTTACTTCGTTTGTTGTACAGCTCTCCGTCATCATCAACTTTGAGATTGGTATCTAGTTCACGGATAGTTGTTTTGGGTGTAATACCGTGTTTTTTGTTATAGCTGATCTGTTTTTCACGTCTTTTTTGGGTAATTTCAATAGTCGCTTTCATCGAGTCAGTCATTTTCTTAGCATACATCAACACATGGCCGTTGGTATTTCTTGCAGCTCGTCCTGAAGTTTGTATGAGAGAGGTTTTGGAACGTAAAAACCCTTCTTTGTCTGCATCGAGTATGGCAACTAAACTTACTTCTGGCAGGTCAAGCCCCTCTCTAAGCAGATTAATTCCCACTAAAATATCAAACTCTCCCAAACGTAAAGAGCGTATGACCTGGTTTCTTTCAATGGCATCGAGATCAGAGTGCATGTATCGTACACGCAAACCAAGGTCATTATAGTAAGATGTCAACTCCTCTGCCATCTTTTTTGTCAACACGGTGACAAGTACACGTTCTCCCTTTTCAATGACTGGTTTCATACGGTCATGCAGGTCTTCAACCTGATAGGTACTGTCAACTACTTCGATAAGTGGATCAATCAATCCCGTAGGCCTTACCACCTGTTCTGCTACGACCGAAGAGAGGTCAAGTTCAAGTTCATTGGGTGTGGCGGAAACAAAAAGAAAATGAGGAGCTTTGTTAATATACTCGTCAAACATTAAAGGACGGTTGTCAAGTGCAGAAGGCAGTCTAAATCCGTGATCTACCAAGACTTCTTTACGGCTTCGGTCTCCTGCATACATTCCACGAAATTGTGAAAGTGAGACATGAGATTCATCTACGATGACCAAGTAGTCATCATGCATTGCTTCAAAGTAGTCCATCATCGAATAAGGTGTTTCTCCTGGTTTTTTACCTGTTAGATGCCGTGAATAGTTTTCGATTCCTTTACACATACCTGTGGCTTCTATCATCTCGAGGTCAAACTCGGTACGTTGTTTAAGCCGGTTGAATTCCACCATACGACCTTCTTTTTGATAATAAGCCAAACGCTCATCCAACTCCTCTTCAATACTTTTAACAGCACGTGCCAACTTCTCTTTAGAGACAATAAACTGATTGGCAGAATAGATGGTGGCTTCTTTCATATCGTCTTGTTTTTCACCAGTAAGAGAATTAAACTCATAGAGTGCTTCTATCTCATCTCCAAAGAACTCTATACGCAGTGCAAATTCTTCCGAGTAGGCAGGGTAGATGTCTATGACCTCTCCATTTACTCTAAAGTCTCCACGGTCAAAAAACTCATCATTACGTTTGTACCCCATGTCGACAAGTCTGAGCAGCAGGGCTTTCTGGTTATACTCCTGGCCAATGGCAAGTTTTTGCACAATTGAACGGTAATCATCAGGAGATCCCAACCCATAATTGGCTGAGACGGAAGCAATAACAATAACATCATCATTGGAGAGTAGAGAAGCAGTTGTACTTAAACGTAAACGCTCCAACTCTTGGTTAATGGATGAGTCTTTTTCTATAAAGAGATCCTGCCGAGGAAGATATGCTTCAGGTTGATAGTAGTCATAGTAACTTATGAAATATTCAACATGGTTGTTGGGAAAAAAACTTTTAAACTCTGAATAGAGCTGTGCGGCTAAAGTTTTATTGTGTGTCATAATAAGTGTCGGCTTCTTGGTTTTTTCAATAACCTTTGCCATTGTATAGGTTTTTCCTGATCCTGTAACACCCAGTAAAGTTTGGTATTTATTTCCATTTTCTATGGAGGTAGATAACTGTTCAATCGCTGTGGGCTGATCACCGGAAGGGGCATATGGGCTGTTTACTGTATAATCCGGCAAAAAAATCCTTTTTTGGAAGTAAGTCTACAATTTAATTATTTTTGGTATTATAACACAACAAAATATTATGGAGAAAAGTATGAGCGCTTTACAGAAACTACAAGAGAAAATTGAGCAGTGGAGAGTGGATCACGAGGCATTGAAGAGTGAAAATGCACAACTTAGAACAGAGCTGAGTAATGCTTCCGGGGCACAAGGAGAAAAAGATACGGTCATTGAAACACTTAGACGTGAGTTAGCAGAAAAAGATGCTGAGATTGAAAAGATCATTGCACAGGTTGAATCACTACTTTCGTAGTGTTCTTTATTGAAATCTAAAAGGATTTTTCATGAAACAAGTTGGACTGACCGTATCTGGTAACCGGTACGAAATCAAACTGGAAGATGACTTCGCAGACTTTGTCAATAAGGATCTACAAGATGCAGGTGTAAACCTACATACAGACAATAAACCGGATAAACTTCTCAAAGCTTATCTAAGACTTGCCAAGCAGGCAACATCCTATGAAGATGAAATTGAATTACTTATAGAAACACTGGATGGATTATAAGGTAGTATAATTTTTTTTAATTTTATATACTTTTAAGTTTATAAATCTTACAATTACAGTGGACTAGTTATTGAACTGGTACTAAAAATTTATTTTCAGGAGTTATATCATGAGAGAAACATCTAACATGAGAAGCGGATTCACAATGATCGAATTGATTTTTGTAATTGTAATTATCGGTATTTTGGCAGCAGTTGCCATTCCAAAATTGGCAGCAACGAGAGATGATGCACAATTAACTAAAGAGATAGCTAATGCAAGAACCTGTTTAACTGATACACAAGCATATTATACAGCACAGGGTGATCTTGCAGCTTTTACTTCACCAGCTTGTACAGCAGCAACAGCTGGAACTACTGTAACAGCAGCAATAACTACAACAGCTGGATCTGAACAAGTTGTTATTGCTGGTGCTCCGGCAGCTGTAGGAATTAATGGTACATATACAGACTTCCAAGGAACATCTGTATCTTATGATTAATACCCTATTAATTTTTGAGTCAAGCAAGAATTTGCTTGACTCAATTAAAATTTGATTAATTTTTAAGTCTCTTTAACATACTTTTTCTACATAATAAATAAATTCTTCACAAGTACTCCATAAATTATATTTAATAAATTTGCTTTTGTTCAGTTTATTATTTTTAGGTTAGATAGTATATAAATATTCTTTTAAATAGTAATAATATGAAAAGGAAGTAAAATGAAAAGAGGTTTTACTATGATTGAATTAATTTTTGTAATTGTAATTATTGGTATTTTGGCAGCAGTGGCTATTCCTAAATTAGCAGCAACAAGAGATGATGCTAAATTGTCGGCAGAAATTTCGAATGCAAAAATATGTCTTATTGATGTTTCTACATATTATACAAGTCAGAATAATTTGACAGGATTTAGTTCAACAGCTTGTATAGCAGCAACAACCGGAGATACTGTAACAGCAACAGTAACTATTACAGCAGGTTCTGAACAAGTTGTTATTGCCGGAGCACCAGCAGCAACAAATATTAATGGAACATATACAGATTTTCAGGGTAATAGTGTAAACTATAATAATATGTAATAGTATAGTTTGATTTACAATTTTATCTTTCTAACTTATTTAGTTAGAAAGATAATATATAATTTAGATTATTTATTATGTTAATATTGACAAAATAGGAGATGGTAAAAAATGAAAAAAGCATTTACGATGATCGAATTAGTTTTTGTAATAGTGGTAATAGGTATACTTTCTGCAATAGCAATACCAAAATTTGCAGCAACAAGAGATGATGCCGCAGTATCTAAAGGTAGAGCTGAAGTAGCAGCTATGCGATCGGCAATTGCAACCGAGAGACAAAAAAGAATTTTACGAGGGGATTTTACAGATATTGTAGATGCTGATGTCCCTGGTTTACTTGAATATGGCTTAGGCTCAAAATGGTCTGGCTTGACATTTACAGGTCCATCAGGTACTTGTGCTTTCTCAGTGACAAACAATAAACTTGTCAAAGGCACATGTTCTGTTCCCGGGATGAGTGATCTTTAGTAAAAATTTGTTTTACGAGATTAATAGTAAAATTGTTTATTATCTCTAGATATAATACTACAAAAATAGTTAAGTAGAGTATCATTTGCAATATTATAAAATTATCCTTCTTCGGTCAAGTGCACCTGACTTGACCTACTCTTCTCATGAAATCTTAGCAATGGGTACTGTGGTTACAGTTCCGTTAAAAACAACATTTAAAGATGCTGTAGTCATTTTGGAGGTTGAAAAACCTGAGTTTAATACAGCTGAGATTGTTTCTGTAACTGATAGAGTGTATAGTGCTGAACAAATGGAAATAGCAAAGTTTATTTCAGAGTATTATTTTTCTTCTTTTTCTGAAGCGATTTCTTTATTTTTGCCATTTTCTACTCAAGAAGCTCAGGGAGTGAAAATAAAAACATTGGTAGAACCTATTGTGGCTCCTATATTATCTGCAATTCAAGAAAAAGCTTACGAACAACTTCTAAAAAAAGATCGGGCTTTACTCTTTGGAGTCACAGGTTCTGGGAAAACGGAGATTTTTATCTCTTTGATGGTTAAGATGATGGAAGAGGGGAAAACTTCTATCTTTTTGATGCCGGAAATTTCTCTTACTCCTCAGATGGAGAAGCGTCTAAAGGTTTATTTTGGGGATGCTGTTGAGATGTGGCACTCTAAGTTGACGAAGAAGAAAAAAGCCTCTATTTTAGAAGGAATAGAAGCAGGAAATATACGTATTATTGCAGGGGCACGCTCTGCATTGTTTGTTCCACTTTCTAATTTGGGACTCATAATTGTAGATGAAGAGCATGATGACTCTTACAAGGCAATGACCAGGCCTCGGTACCATGCACGGGATGTGGCTGTGTTGATGGGCCAGAAGCTTGAGACTAAAGTACTTTTGGCTTCGGCTACACCTTCTATGACTTCGTACTATAAGTTTGATGTTGTGAAGTTGGAAAAACCTTATGTGGAAACTAAAAAACGATATAAATTTATTACAGGTAACAGTATAAATACGCCTATATTAACAATGTTAGATAAAAATTTTAAAGGTAAAGAACAGTCTTTGCTCTTCTTGCCAACCAGAGGAAATTTTAAATACCTTTATTGTGAAAATTGTGGGAAGACCCATTTATGTCCTTACTGTTCTGTGGGTATGGCGTTACATAGACAAAGAAGACACTTGAAGTGCCATTACTGTAATTTTACTGAAACGATACAAGATACCTGCACGCAGTGTGGACATAGCCCACTAAAGAGTGAGCGTATGGGGACACAGGAGGCTATTGAAGTCATTGAGTCATCTATAAAAGGTATCGAAGTTGAACAGTTTGATAAAGACAGTATTACTACGGCAAAGAAACTAAAAGAGGCTTTGAGACGTTTTGAATCCGGTGAGAGTAATTTGCTGTTGGGTACACAGATGTTGAGTAAAGGGCATGATTATGCCAATATTACACTTTCTGTTATTATGGGTCTTGATTATATTTTAGGATTGGCTGATTATAGAGCTAGAGAAAGAGCAATGTCTTTGCTCTTTCAAATTGCAGGAAGATCAGGTAGGGCCAAAGAGGCAGATGTGATTGTTCAGACTGGGGATGCAGAATTTTTTCAAACCTACTTAAATGATTATGAAGAGTTTGTAAAAGATGAGCTTCTTTTCCTTGAGATGGCAAACTACCCACCATTTTCTTCTCTGGCACGGATACTCATTGCGCATAAAGATGAGAGTAAAGCAGGAAAGATCACTTTAGATACTGTCATCAAACTTAAAGCATTTGAAGAGGTTGAAATAGTGGGGCATGGTAAGGCACCAGTGGAACGAATAGCCAATAAATATAGATTTCATATCTTATTGCGTGCAAAGAGCAGAGTGCCACTCTTGAAGGCATTACATGCTGTGGAGTGTCGTGAAATAGAAGTAGATATGGATCCTGTTGAATTCTCGTAAATGGGAATGAAGATAGTTTGGATAAAATACAATGAATGTAGGGTCGCTTATCGACTACAATAAGGTATGTCTTGAAAGAACGTGTTAAAACTAAAAAAATTTATGTTGGAGATGTTGCAGTAGGCGGGGATGCCCCTATTTCTGTACAGTCTATGACTTATTCTGATACACACAATGTTGCTGCAACGGTAGAACAGATCAACAGGCTTCATTTTGCCGGTGCAGACATGGTACGTGTCGCAGTACCCGAAATGCAGGATGCTTTGGCTCTGAAGGCAATAAAAGAACAGATCTCGTTACCTTTGATCGCAGATATTCATTTTAACTATAAATTGGCTCTGGAAGCGGCGAAGTGGGTAGATTGTATTCGTTTAAATCCGGGAAATATTGGTGAAAAGAGTCGTATTAAAGAGATTGTCAAAGCATGTCAGGAACGATCTTTGCCTATTCGTATAGGTGTGAATGCAGGCTCTCTTGAAAAAGAGTTTGATCAAAAATATGGGGCGACTGCAGAGGGTATGGTAGCTTCTGCTGAGTACAATATCAAGTTTTTGGAAGATCTTGGGTTTACAGACATTAAAATCTCTCTTAAAGCATCTGATGTAGACAGAACGGTAGATGCTTACAGAATGTTAAGACCTAAAAATGACTACCCTTTCCACTTGGGTGTAACAGAAGCAGGGACTATTTTTCATGCAACTGTAAAATCTGCCATTGGACTTGGTACACTGTTGTTAGATGGTATTGGTGATACGATGAGGGTTTCGATAACAGGTGAGTTAGAAGAGGAGATCAAAGTAGGAAAAGCCATATTGAAAGACTCCGGACGTGTGCAGGAGGGGCTTAATATTATCTCTTGTCCTACTTGTGGACGTATAGAAGCTGACTTGGTTACGGCTGTAGCTGAGGTAGAAAAAAGAACAGCGCATATTAAAACACCTATGGATGTCTCAGTCATGGGTTGTGTGGTAAATGCGATTGGGGAAGCAAAACATGCTGATGTAGCAATAGCGTACGGAAAAGGTGCAGGACTAGTGATGCTTAAAGGGGAAGTGGTAGCACGTTTGCCTGAAGAGGAGTTAGTAGACCGTTTCGTTGAAGAAGTGGAAAAGTTTGCAGAGGAGAATAAATAATGGAAAATATGTATAACCTAAACATAGAAAGAGCGGTGCTTTCTGCTATTATTTTTGATCCAGAAACCTATGAAGAGATTGCATCAAAACTCTCTTATTCAGATTTTTACCTGCCTTTTCATCAACATATCTTTGCTGCTATGGAAGAGTTGAGCCGTAATGAAAAGCCTATTGATGAAGAGTTTTTACGTGCAAAGCTTAATGCCATGGGTAAATTTGATGAAGTTGCAATGCTTGATCTCCTTTCTGCCAACCCTATCTCCAATACTGCTGCATATCTTACTGAGATTAAAGCAAAATCGAGTAAAAGGGCTTTGGCTACTTTGGCTACGGAGATTAAAAAAGTAGTTATTGAGGATGATCTTCCTGCAGAAGAAGTGATGAATCTTGTAGAGAAAAAGCTCTATGAGATTACACAAAATAACACTAACGAAGACTTTAGAGAATCTTCTGAAATCACACTTGCCATGATGGATGAAATTAATCGTTTGAAAGCCCTGGGTAACTCTAAACTTATTGGTACAGATACAGGGTTTAAAAATCTGAATGATAAGACTTCTGGGTTTGGTAAAGGGGATCTTGTTATTATTGCAGCAAGACCAGCGATGGGGAAAACGGCATTGGTACTCAATATGGCACTTAAGGCTATAGAGCGTAACGAAGGTGTAGCCTTCTTCTCCCTGGAGATGCCAGCAGAACAGCTGATGCTTAGAATGCTTTCTGCAAAGACTTCTATACCTCTTCAAGCACTCAGAGTGGGTGATCTGAGAGATGAACAGTGGTCTCAGTTGGCTGCTGCAACAGCAGATATGTCGCAGAAAAAACTTTTTGTAGATGATGGTGGGTATGCGACTATTCACCATGTACGTTCAAAACTACGTAAGCTGAAGTCTCAGCATCCCGAGATATCGGTCGCGATCATTGACTATTTACAGTTGATGTCTGGTGAAGGAAAAGAGGGAAGACAGCAGGAGGTCTCTGAGATCTCCAGAGGACTTAAGCAACTGGCAAGAGAGCTACAGATACCAATAGTTGCACTTTCACAGCTAAACCGTGGAGTAGAAAGTAGAGACAATAAACGTCCAATGCTTTCAGATCTTCGTGAATCTGGTGCAATTGAGCAGGATGCCGATATTATTCTTTTTGTCTATCGTGATGATGTCTATAGAGAAGCAATGGAAAAAGAGAAAGAGATGAAGGCAAAAGCTGAAGGTAAACCGTATGAATCCGAGTTTAGAAAAAAACCAGAAGAGGATGCGGAGATCATTATCGGCAAACAGAGAAATGGACCAACGGGTACGGTAGAATTGGTATTTCAAAAAAACTTTACACGTTTTGTGGACAAAGTAGCAGGACCTGCTTTTGAGATTACATATGAAGATGCAGATATCCCTGCCAACACGGGGAATATAGAGATACCTACTATTTAGTACAGAGTTATAGCGAGAAGAAGGTGTTAATAAAACCGGAACTTTTTGATACGAAAAAGAGTTTTGGATGGACAGTATTGTTTTTATCTTTCGTTATTGTGATACGACTTCTTTTTGACTATACGACATACCGTGAATTTATAACTAAACCTTTTTATTTTACTCAGGCAAAAGTGCTTCATTCCTACCAAAAATCAAAAAATGAAAAAACCTATAATGTGCTAAAATTACAGGCAGACGAAGGTTTTACGTTTTATACCACAACCTATAAAAAAGAGAATTTTTCTCATACACGTATACGGATAGAGATTTTCCCTAATGAGGATATCTCTTTTTGGGAGTATTTGGGTACATTTTATGTGAAAAGCCGTATTCAAAGTGTTGAAAAAATACCGTCTACATTTAAAGAGAGACTCATGATGTATGTTAGTGAACAGCATGAAGATCGTGCACTAGCAAGTTTTTACAATGCAATCTTCTTTGCTACACCTATCGATAGATCTTTACGTGAAAAGATCTCTTTACTGGGAGTGAGTCATCTTGTGGCACTCAGTGGGTTTCATTTGGGCATACTTTGGGCTGTCTTGTATGGACTTTTTTTACTCATCTATAGACCTTTGCAACAAAAGTATTTCCCTTATAGGCATGCCCTCTTGGATGTAGGTCTGGTAACGATCATCTTGTTAGGTGTGTATCTTTGGTTTGTAAATTTCCCCCCTTCGTTACTACGCTCATATGCTATGGTTCTGGCAGGATGGGTAGTAATATTAATGGGTGTAGAATTGTTAAGTTTTATATTCCTTGCTACTATAGGATTGGTACTATTGGCACTATTCCCCAATTTACTTGTCTCTTTGAGCTTTTGGCTTTCTCTTGCCGGTGTATTTTACATTTTCCTTCTTTTACTCTATGCTAAAAACTATTCAAGGTGGCTGGTTTCACTCTTGTTGATTCCTCTGGGTATCTTTTTCTTGATGTTACCTATTGTACATATGATTTTTCCAATGACAAGTATCTATCAACTCTTATCACCACTACTGTCTGTATTCTTTATACCTTTTTATCCACTTGTAATGCTTTTACACCTGTTTGGTTTTGGTTATTTTTTTGACAGTGCATTGTTGGGATTGTTTACATTGCCTGAAGAGAGTGGAGAGTATCTTCTACCTCTATGGTTAGGTATACCCTATATACTTCTATCTTTGTATGCTATAAAGTCTAAAAAGGTTTTTTGGACAGTTTGTGGTCTTGTTGGTATATATGGTGTTTATCTTTTTATTTAGATATTTTTAATTTCATCTTCTTTATCAAGTAGATAACAAAATCTCAATCCATGTAGAAAGATTGCCCAGGAGATGTAGATCCATAAAAGAAAAAAGAGTACGGTACTAATACTCCCGTAAACAGATGTATAGGTTTTATTATGCATTACATAAAAAACAAAGCCACTTTTTGAGAGATACCAAATAAGTGAAGCGATAAAGGAAGAGATGAGTGCAGCCCTCTTTTTTATACGTGTATTGGCTGAAAGTTGGTATGCAATGTAAAAAGCAGTCCAAACGATCATATAGGGTAAAATAGAGTAGAGGTGTATGCCTGACGTGATCTCATTTTTGTTAAGATAGCTTTGAATGAAAGAGGAGAGGTAAAAGGATGCTCCCATCATAGTAGGCAGTAGTACAATAAGTAGCAGATAGGTCTTGATACTTTTAAGAATACCCCGGCTTGGGAGTTCAAAAATATCATTGACAACATAGTCATAGTTTTTAAAAAACATGATGGCGGCAAATGTGACGTAAAAGGCACCAACTATTCCCAGTTTATCAGAATTTCCAATAAAGGTATTGATGTTATCCATAATGACTTTTGATTGTGTGGGCATGAGATTGGTAAAAATGAGTTTTTGTACAGAGTCATACATCTCTTGAAAGAGAGGCAGAGTAGTAAAGACATAAAAGAGAATAACAAGAAGAGGAATAATAGAGAAGATGGTATTCCAGCTGAGACTTGATGCATAGTACCCCAGTCTGTCATCCAAAAGGTCTTTAAAAAAGTCTCTTAAGAAAACATAGTAATTTCCAAAGATCTTTTTCAATGCTCCTTTTTGCTGGACCTTTTTTTGTTTTCCCATGGTCTTTTAAGTGTTGGGCAGACCCATTTTCCCTGGATTTAAGATATTGTTTGGATCAAAAGCACGTTTAATGTCTTTAAAAAGTTCTAATTCAACAGTATTAAAAGCGATATTCATAAATGGTGCCTTAGAGGTACCAATACCATGTTCTCCACTTAGTGTTCCACCCATATCAACTACGAGTTGAAAGATCTCCTCAATAGCTTTGTGTCCCTCTTCAAGGTCTTTTGTATTTGAACCATCCACCATGACATTTACGTGAATGTTGCCATCTCCTGCATGACCGAAACATGGTACTTTAAATCCATAGCGATCGCCAATTTCATAAATACGTTTGAGTGCTTCAGGTAGCATAGAGCGTGGTACAGAGATGTCTTCATTGAGTTTTTTAGAACCAAAAATAGTAATAGAAGGCGAGGCATTACGTCTGGCATACCAGAGCTTTTCTCTTTCTTTGGCATCATGTGCAACTATAAATTCCTGTGCACCATTTTCCTTAAAGGTTTTTTCTAAAATATCTAGTTGCAGATCAACTTCCTGGGTTACATTGCCATCTACATCACCAATAAGCAGTGCCCCCGCATTTTTGGGCAGCTCGATTCCTAGTTTTTCTTTAAGTGCCTGTACGACCAATGAATCCATAAACTCCATAGCTACAGGGTTTGCTCCGGCTGCTAAAGATTTAAAGACGGCATTCATCGCATCATCAACAGAAGGGAAAATACCCATATAGGCTTTGGTAAATTGTGGTTTTGGAATCAGTTTTAAAGTGATTTCTGTTATAACGGCCAATGTACCTTCTGAAGCAATGAGAATACCTGCAATGTTGTATCCGGCCACATCTTTAATGGTACGTTTTCCTGCACGAATGATATCTCCATTGGGGCGAATAGCACGTAGTGCCATTACGTAATCTTTGGTAATACCATATTTGGCAGCACGCATACCACCGGCATTTTCAGAAACATTGCCTCCAAGTGTTGAGTACTCTTCACTGGCTGGATCAGGAGGATAAAAGAGACCTACCTCCTCAACGGCACGCTGTAGGTCCATATTGATAACACCGGGTTGTACTACAGCTACCATATTTTCCATGTCGATCTCTAAGATCTTGTTCATATGTTTTTCCATGGCAAGGGTAATACCACCATTGGTAGGTAAAGCACCGCCGGTAAATCCTGAACCTGCACCGCGAGGGGTGATCACAATACCATGATGATTACAATAAACAAGTATGCGGCTTACATCTTCTTCATTTCTAGGGAAAACTACGGCATCGGGTTCAAAACGTGTACGTGTAGCATCGTAAGAGTATGCAATCATATGGGCTTTGTCGGAAAAGACATTCTCTTTGCCCACAAGATCTTTCAGGGCATCAATATGTTTTTTTTCTAGCACTAAAGTGTCTCCATAAGATTGTAGTAAGTACCTGTTGCAGATTTTGAGAACCAACCCGAGTCAATTTTGTCGAAGCGCATAAAGAAAGGAAACTTTGCTTTACTTGGGTTTCCACTTACTCCCTTTTGCCCTACGATTTTTCCTGAAATTGGGTCTAAGAGTACAGCAGAACTTTTCCTAATAATGTAGATAAGACCCACTTGATATTTTTTAGAAAATTCTGCAAGGTTTTCTCTTGTTGGGATACCTTCTCCTTCTTGTGAAAGATAGAGTGCATAGAGGTCAGGGTGTATCCATGTTTTATTTGCAGAAGAAGTGGCTTTTGCATAGGTATTGGCATCGGGTGCAAGTACCATAACATTGTCGTAAAGATAGCCACCGATAACTTTGTCACCACGTGCAATGGCCGTATTGATAGTTGGCAGGTTGTCGTGCAGGATGACATCATTGTCTGTAAGTAGAGCATGGCCTTTAGAGGTTTGAACAATGCGACTGGTGATGGCTTTGAGATCACTTCCGTAGTTGTGGATAACCACACCACTCATGCCGTTACGAGGCAGAGAATTACGCAGGGTAATATTTTTACCTGAAATGGTAGCAATAGATGTGTTGACCGTAGGGGGGAAGAACCCTGCAAATAGAGGCAGAGCAGTGAGTGCGATAAGTGCTATTTTAAGCATATCGATCCTTTTTAATGTAGGTAATATTCTATGTTGATTATACAAACAAAACAATAAAAGTCTATTGATTGTTGGAAAGAGTACGGTAATAACATTAGCTAACTTTGATATAATGACAACTATTGATGTTGAGTGGGTAGAATTTTGACATAACAAAATATCGGGAGTGTTATGAAGTTTTTTTTAGTACTGGTAATGATGGTGCAACTTTTGTCTGCAGCAAAAGTAGAATTGAAAGAGTGGAAAGAGGGACAAACTTTCTCTGCTTATCTTCAAGCCAACAAGATCTCCTCAAGTTTTCTGGAATCTATATCAAAAGAGGATCAGAAATTTCTTTTAGAGATCCGAAATAAATATAAATATTATGAACTTAAAAATGCTACAGGTATATTGATTCAAGCATTGATTCCTATCTCTGTAGAGATGCAAATACATATCTACCGTAAACCTTCCGGTAGTGGATATGGTTTTGATATTATTCCTATTGAGTATAAAAAAAGAGAATACTTTGCCAAAGTAGTTATAGAGAGTAATCCCTATACCGATACCTTAAAAACGGTAAAAGAGGCTTCTGTTGCTAAAAAAATTGCCAGAGTTTTTAGAGGAGATGTAGATGCCAAGAAACTTAAAAAAGGTGATGAACTTTCTTTTATCTATACGCAAAGAACACGGTTAGGCTTGATCTATGCTATGCCGACCATTGAAGTGGCACGGATAAAACGTGGAGATAAAGAGAAATTTATCTATGTGGATGAAAATGGCATAGGGTACAAAGATACGGCTAAGAAGATATCTTATACGGTCATGGGTAAAAAGAAAGTAACCTATACCCGTAAAGTAAGAGCAAGTAAAGCAGAATCCAGATTTGGTATGCCTCTTCGCCATGCGAGGATCACTTCCAGTTTTTCCTATAGACGCTGGCATCCGATCCTCCATAGTTATAGACCACATCATGGTACAGATTTTGGGGCAAGAAGGGGTACGCCACTTTTGGCTGTCAACTCTGGGAAAGTTATCTTTGCAGGACGTATGGGTGGTTATGGAAAGGTAGTCAAGATCAGACATGATGGCGGGTATGTCTCACTGTATGCACACCAGAGCCGTATACGTGTCAAAAAAGGAAAGTATGTTAAAAAGGGTCAAGTGATTGGCTATGTAGGAAGTACAGGGCGAAGTACAGGACCTCACTTACACTTTGGTCTGATGAAAAATGGTAGATGGGTCAATCCAATGAAAGTATTGCGTAAAAAGTCTATTAAAACCTCTATATTGAAGAAATTTACACGTTATGAAGATGTAGAAAAAACAAAATATAAAGCAGTTGATATGAAAGCAATCATCAAGTCAAAAGAGAAGCTTTTAGAGTATGTTCAAAATAATATACCAACAAAAGTATGGAATAAAGAAGCTCTTCTTGAAGTTAATATAAGTGATAAGGAGATATTTCTCTAAAAATGCAAAACCGTATTGAAAAATTTAAATTAAATGCATTGACAGACCCTAAGTTCATTAGTACCTCTTTAGCCAGTTATGAACAAAATGGTATAGCTAAGAGTTGGGAGATCGTTCAGGCACATGACTCTGTTGCCATACTTATTTACCATATAGACAAGAAGAGTTTTATTTTGGTTAAACAGTTCAGGCCGGCTGTATATGTAAACA
This sequence comes from Sulfurovum sp., assembly GCA_027081115.1. GTDB lineage: Bacteria > Campylobacterota > Campylobacteria > Campylobacterales > Sulfurovaceae > Sulfurovum. The sequence goes on along the minus strand of JALWLD010000112.1, from coordinate 70,497 downwards.
ATAAGGTAGGGATGAGCATAGAACTTTGTGCAGGAATTGTAGATAAACAGATGAGTTTGGCACAGATTGCACAAGAAGAGATAGAAGAGGAGTGTGGATATGCTGTACCTCTAGAGAGTATAGAAAAAATCAGCTCTTTTTATACTTCAGTCGGTTTTGCAGGGAGTAGACAGACACTCTATTATGTTGAAGTAAATGAAGGAATGAAAATTTCTGAAGGTGGAGGTGTTGATGGTGAATTGATAGAGGTTATAACACTTCCGTTGAAGGAAGCCAAAGCCTTTATCTACGATGAGAGCATTGTGAAAACACCAGGATTGATGTTTTCTTTTATGTGGTACTTTGATAAACTCAGCAATTAAGGGTAATCTCTTAGTCTTCTTTGGCTTGGGTGTAGGCTGCGTAATAGGTACTTCCATCTGAGAAAGAGTTGACAGTTAGTTTAGAGAAATTATCAAGGTATGACCAGAAATCTTCTATGAGTTTTTCATTTACATCTTCAAGTTCCTGCAAAGCTTCTCTCATAGTTCCCAGCCACTCAATACGTGATTTTTCAGTAATGGAAAAGTCATCATGAATACGGATCATGTATTCATTGAGTTCCATTCCCTGTGCTTCGTCTTCATACACTTTTGGACCACCGCATATCTGGATGAAAAATTTGGTATTTTTGACTTTGATAGCTTCAAATTCCTCTTCATCCTGTGGAAAGAAGTTTGCAATATCACTCTCATAGATTTTGTCATAGAAGTTGTACATGAGTGTTCTCATCCCTTCTTCTTCACCTACTGCTTTATAAAACTCTTTTGCAGGGTTTTGAAAGTGAACTGCTTCACCCTTTTTGACCTCTGTAATTTCCATTGACATGATGTACCCTTATCTTAAATATATGGTGTGATTATATCGTAGAGTAAAGATTGAGGTCATGAATTGTAAAGTATTTTATAATGTTGCTTTGTAAAACGTAACAAAATGATACTAGGAATCACAATAACGCTTTAAGAGGCAGTTGTAATTTTCAATACGTCTGTCTCTTAAAAAAGGCCAGATATCTCTTACCTCTTTGGTACGCTTATGGACAATCTCTGCATAAAGGATAGATTCATTTTTACTATCTGCTTGAGTAAGCATCTCTCCTTGAGCACCGCATATAAAGGAGTTACCCCAGAAACGAGTCCCTGCCATAATGCCGGAACTGTCTGCTTCAAAGCCAACACGGTTACAGCTGATAACAGGAATAGCATTGGCAATGGCATGGGAACGTTGTATGGTTACCCAGCTTTCAAGTTGTCTCTCTTTTTCTTCACTACTGTCTGTATCAAACCATCCTATGGCAGTAGGATAGATAAGTATCTCTGCCCCTTTAAGTGTCATGATACGGGCTGCTTCAGGATACCATTGGTCCCAACAAATGAGTACTCCCAGTTTTCCTACTGAAGTTTGGATAGGTTCAAACCCCAGGTCCCCTGGCGTAAAATAAAATTTTTCATAAAAGCCCGGATCATCAGGAATATGCATTTTACGGTATTTTCCTGCAATAGAACCATCTTTTTCAAATACTACTGCAGTGTTGTGGTATAAGCCTGCAGTACGCTTTTCAAAGAGTGAAGTAACCAGGACAACATGATTTTTTTTTGCTACCTCAGCCCAAAATAAGACATCTTCATTGAAATCACTGGCATAGTCGAAAAATTGTGTATCTTCACTTTGACAAAAATATTCATTTTGATGAAGCTCTTGCAGGACAATGAGTTTGGCACCATGTTGGGCAGCTTCGTTTATTTTACTCACAGTTTCTTGAATAGTAGTTTCTTTACTTCCATAATATTTTTGTTGAATTAATGCTGTTTTCATGTGTATGATTTTAGCATAATATATTATAATCTTAAAAAAGAGGTCTGTTATGCGTAGAAGAATATGTATTTGGTTTTTTGTTGCTATGGTATTGGGAGCTTGTGGCCGACAAGAAGTGATACCCCATTCAGTCAATCATGTTTCTTCTCCTGTTGTATTTCCATCTTTGGTATTAAGTACGCAAAAACAGTATGCTTTAGATGTGGTAAATTATATGCGGGCAACACGTAGGATATGTGGAAGAAAAGTATATGAGGCTGCAAAACCACTACGCTGGAGCGAACCACTTTATCAAGCTGCTTATGAGCATAGTCAAGATATGGCGTATACAAGGTATTTTTCCCATAAAGGTTCAGGTCAACAAAGTGACCGTACTTGTATAGAACAAGGTTTGGGTTGTGGAAGTAATTTTGTAGAACGCAGTAAGCAAAATGGGTACATTGCTCACAGAGGACTCGCAGAAAATATTGCTTATGGAGCAAAGAGTATAGATGAAGTCATGCAACAGTGGATGGCTTCAAGTGGTCACTGTAAAAATATTATGAATCCAAAATTTACAGAGTTTGGGATGGCTGAAGTAAAATCCTTAAATGGTGTGAGTTATTGGACCCAAAATTTTGGTACACGTCAGTAGGCAACCTGCATGGTTGAACAGTGAAGGCTTCCTCCCTCTTCTATGAGCTTTAAACAATTTACAGGGATGATTTCTTTTGTGGGAAACAGGTCTTTAAAGAGTTCTCTCACCTTTTTATCGTTCACATCCTCATAAGTTGGGTAGATGAGTGCATCATTGGTAATAAGAAAGTTGGCATAGGTTGCAGGTAGTCTTTTTCCGGATTTATTGTATTTTGCTTCACACATAGGAAGTGGTATTAGGCTGTAAGGTTTCCCCTCTACTGTTTTGAAAGATTGTAGCTCTTTTTCCATTTTTTGAAGTGCTTCATAGTGTTCATCTTCTTTGTCATTACATTTGAGATAAACAATTGTCTCTCTATTGACAAAACGTGCCAGAGTATCAACATGAGAATCTGTATCATCTCCTGCTAGATACCCATTGTCTAACCATAAAAATCTTTTTGCACCAAGTGAGGTTTTGAGTTGTTTTTCTATATCTTCTTTTGAAAGTCCACCATTTCGGTTAGGATTGCAAAGACAGGCTGATGTAGTCAGTATGGTACCTTCGCCATCACTCTCTATAGAACCACCTTCAAGTACAAAGTCTATAGATTCTAAAGGTGTAATCCCCATGTATCCTTTTTTATGTAAAGTTCTGTTGACACTATTGTCAAGTGAAGCTTCAAATTTTTTGCCCCATCCGTCAAATGTAAAGTCAAGGAGTCTTTTGTCTCCATACTCTTTAATACTGATGTAGCCATAGTCTCGAATCCAGGTATCATTGGTAGGGATCTCTACAAAGGTCAAATTCCGTGTAGAGCAAAACATGGAGCTTATTTTATTTTTATCTTTACAAATGATATAAACAGCTTCTCCATAGGCTATGGCTTGGGCAATGCGAATAAAAGGAGAAAGAGAAGCTTGCAAGTCATTGTTTGCCCAGTCTGTATCTTCATGAGGAAAAGACATAAGTACAAGTTGCTGTCTTTCCCATTCTGCAGGTAAACGTCTTTTATTCAAGCTCACACCTTCTGCTTCCTTTGCCTTCATTACTCTCTTTAAAACTTTTTTTAAACTCTTTGATCAGTAACCCAATAAATATAAAAGTAATGAGCATACCGATACCTTCCAATAGTGTAAGCCAATCCATTTAAACCCTTTTTAGTCTTTATATTTGTATAATCATCGTATGGCAACTATTACACTTAATAAAGAAAATTTCTTTTACAATCTTAACCAAATTGCACTAAAGACCGGCTCTGTAGATAAAATAGCAGTGGTTTTAAAAGACAATGCTTATGGTCATGGCTTAGAACTTATGGCAGGTCTTGCACATGAATATGGCATTAAGCATGCAGTAGTCAAAGATTTTGAGGAAGCAAAACAGATCAGATATCTTTTTAAAACAGTTTTGATTTTAAAAGATGAGATCATAGCAGATGAGGTATGCTCTTTTACTGTGAATAGTTTGACTGATATAACATCAGCACAAGAGGGTGCACGTGTAGAGTTGAAAGTAGATACCGGTATGCATCGAAATGGTATTGCTATGGATGAACTTGATGAAGCATTGGCTGAAATAGAGAAAAAGCATTTAACTTTAGTTGGTGTTATGACCCACTTTCGTTCCGCAGACCTTTTAAGCTCCGAACTGTTTTGGCAGAAAAAGAATTTTGAAAGGGTTAAAGAGAAAGTTAGAAATAGAGGGTTTAAAAATGTGAGATTCCATTCTCATAACTCTGCAGCTATATTTCGTACACAATCATTCGATGAAGACCTCGTCAGAGTAGGTATAGCTATTTATGGTTATAACGAACTTCCTGCCATTTATGATGCAATATCTTTGAAGCCGGTTTTAACCCTCTATGCTAAAAAAACATCAACACGAATACTCAAAGAATCACAAAGAGTAGGATATGCCGGAGATTTTACAGCTAACAAAGAGATGACAGTCTCTACGTATGATCTTGGCTATGGCAATGGTTGGACAAGAACAGTTAACAGTAACGCGTATGTAATACCTGAAGGCTTACCTCTACTAGGAAGAGTTTCGATGGATTTTATTATGTTGGAGAGCGAGAAAGAGGAAGTTGTGATTATGGACGATGCACAAAAAGCAGCAGAATATTTTAGTACAATCTCTTATGAAATGACAACAGGGTTGAGTAAAGATATTAAACGGCGTATTGTTTAAAGTTGTTTTGGTGGAGGTGAGGGGAATTGAACCCCTGTCCTAAAGTAGCTAGGACTATGACTCTACATGCTTAGTCGGTGTTGTTAAATCTCATCTGGTTTTGTACGACACCCAAAACTTTGCCAGACCAGCCAGAATTCTCACAACGGGGCATGGCTTCCCCGAAGCATAGTCATCAGATGTGATACCCAAAAATCCGATTAAGATGACACTCCTCGGCAGGGCAGTCCTCCGCGTGAGCGGGGTTAATGACTTACGCTACTGCGTAAGCTGGACGGTAATCTGTATTGTTTGCGTTTAAATGCGTGTGAGCCGCGTAACGGAATTGCTCAGTCCGACATGCACATAGCCCCGACTACTCCAGTCGAAACCAAGTCACCCCCGATTACAATTAATAAAGTTAACTAATTGGAAGGTGGCGGATTTTAACACTTTTGGTCATTTTTGTCAATACTGTAAGAGATTTCATAGAATATTGTTATATAATTATCATTCTAGGAGTGTGGATGAGATTTACAATATTTTTAATTTTATTGTTAACCACACATGCATTGGCAGGTACTATACGTGTGGCTGTTGCGGCCAATGTAAGTTATGCCATTGAAGATCTCAAACAGACTTTTTCCAAAGCACACCCCGAGACAAAAATACAGGTTATACTTGGGAGCTCCGGGAAGTTAACCGCACAGATCAAAAATGGTGCTCCCTATCAACTCTTTATGTCAGCAAATATGACTTATCCTGAAGCATTGTATAAGCAAGAAATTGCGGTGAATAAACCTGTGATTTATGCGGAAGGTACTTTGGCATATTTTTCTGTTAAACCTTATGATCTTTCACAGGGGATTGGGATAGTGACTGAGGAAAGTATTAAAAAAATAGCAGTGGCTAACCCTAAGACCGCACCTTATGGTATAGCTACAAAAGAGACTTTGGAAAATGCAGGGCTTTATGAGAAAGTAAAAGATAAATTTATTTTTGGCGAGTCTATCTCTCAAACTGTTTCTTATGCGGTGACTGCTGCTGATCTTGGATTTATCGCCAAGTCATCACTCTATAGTAAACAGATGCAACAATACAAAGAGGGTAAAAACTGGGAAGAGGTAGATGCTAAACTTTATACACCTATTGCACAGGGAATGGTCATACTTAAAAAAGGTCAATCCAATTCTGAAGTGAAAGCTTTTTATGACTTCATGTTAGGCAAAGAGGCTAAAACGATCTTGAAAAAGTTTGGATATAACATACCATGAGCCATTTAATAGCAACTATAGAAGGAATAGAGAATGTAGATGATTTGAATATTGTAACTTTTGATTGTGCCGGACAGAAACTACAAATGGTGAGTTTGGAATTGGCTGACGAGATACAATTTGGAATTAAAGTAAAGCTTGCCTGCAAGGCTACTGCTGTTGCGTTGGCAAAACCAAGCAGAGATGTGCAAAATTTATGTTCCATGTTGAGTTACTCCAATCAGCTTAAAGTAGAGATAGAGAGGATTAATAGAGGTAAACTGTTAAGTGTGATATTGTTACGCATTGGAAGTTTTTCACTTGAATCTATGATGGGTACAAATGCTGTGGAGAGACTCTCTTTGAACGTGGGGGATGAAGTCATCGCCCTTATTAAGGCCAATGAACTTTCCATCCTTGAGGTGCTTCATGATTGAAGTGTTAAACGCGATGGAGTTTACTCCATTTCTTATCTCTTTTAAATTGGCTTTGATCACGACAGTTATTCTTTTTATATTCAGTCTACCTCTTTCCTGGTACCTCTCTCAAACGCGTTCAAAAATGAAACCGATGATTGAAGCGGTTACAGCTCTGCCCATTGTACTTCCTCCCTCAGTTTTAGGTTTTTACATCCTATGGGCTTTTTCACAAAATTCACCTATAGGTGTTTTTTTACAAGAGAGTTTTGGTGTTGAATTGGCATTCTCTTTTAGTGGTTTAGTTGTAGCAAGTTGTCTCTACTCTCTTCCTTTTATGGTACAACCTTTGCAAAGTGGGTTTGAATCTTTAAATAAGCATATGCTTGAAGCGAGCTATATCTCTGGGAAAAGCAGATTGGTTACCATTTGGAAAGTGGCACTACCCAATATGAAACCTGCACTTTTGACAGCCCTTATTGTAACTTTTGCCCATACTGTCGGTGAGTTTGGTGTGGTGTTGATGGTAGGAGGAAGTATACCTGGAGAGACTAAAGTGGCATCTGTGGCAATTTATGAAATGGTAGAGATCATGGATTATACTTCTGCACATATCTACAGTATATTTATGTTACTACTTAGTTTTACTGTACTGCTTACGGTCTATATATTCAATCATAAATATAGAATGAAGATAGGTATAAGATGATAAAGCTTGATATACATAAAAAACTTCATGGTGCAAAAGGAGAGATGGATCTTTCTGTTAACGTAGAGATAGGAGAGGGTGAATTTTTAGCACTTTCCGGTGTAAGTGGTAGTGGGAAAACTACACTTTTGCGTATACTCGCAGGACTTGAGTCAGCACAGGGTACGCTTAGTGTTGCTAATGAAGTCTGGTTGGATGGTAAAAAATCATTGGTTCCACAAAAACGTAAAATTGGGTATGTATTTCAAGACTATGCACTCTTTTTAAACATGACAGTGATAGAGAACCTTCTTTTTGTAAAAAATGATCCAAAATTGGCAGAGCATCTATTGGAGCTTACTGAGTTAAAGGATATGAGAGATCGACTACCTCATGCTTTAAGTGGTGGACAGCAGCAACGTGTTTCACTGTGCCGTGCGATGATGCATCGACCAAAACTACTACTGATGGATGAACCACTCTCTGCACTTGACCCCAAAATGAGAACAAAATTACAGGATGAAATACTCAAACTGCATAAAGAGTTTGGTACGACAACGATTATGGTAAGTCATGACCCTTCAGAAATGTATCGTTTGGCTTCACGTGTGCTTGTTTTGGAAGAGGGAAAGATCATTAATGATGGTAGTCCCAAAGAGGTTCTTCTTAAAACACAGGGGTCTCAAAAATTCTCTTTTGAGGGTGAACTTCTTGATATAAGCAAGGTAGATGTCATCTATGTGGCGATTGTCTCCATAGGACAGCAGCTTGTAGAAGTGGTCATCTCTTCACATGAGGCAGAAAAGCTTAAGATAGGGCAAAAAGTTACAGTAAGTACCAAAGCTTTTGCTCCTATGATCGTGTAAATATTTTATAGAGTCTCAATGAGTTGTGCCGCCGTACCTGCTTTGGTACTTAGCGGCTGGTAGAGATAGTTATGTACTTTTTCAGGTATATATTCCGGTACTTCTATCCTTTCAAATTCCTCTTTTGCCAATTGTTTAGCTTTGAACAGCGCCATCTGTACCCGTGAATAGAAATTTGCTGCGCCTTCTCCAGAAGTTTCAATACTTAAAAAGTTTGCTTCAGGGTAACGATTGGTAACCAAAGACTGAACACCATCTGAAACTGCAGAAGAGGGCATACATCCAAAAGGTTTAATGGAGATGACCAAATGTGAAAGATTGTGTTTGACTGACTCAATGAGGTGTGCCACTTCCAGATGTCCCTCTCCACCGCTACAGTCAAGGGTATAATACTCTTTTGCAAGGGCTGCGAGTTTTTCCATATTGGGGATATCATAATCATGTAAACCAATGGCTTTGGCATAGAGAGCAAAATGGGTTTTTACTGCTGCCTTTCCTATTTTGATGAGCAGACGTGTCTTTACATTTGAAAAGTCTACTTTTTTACTACTCTCTATATATAAGTTCTCTGTTTTATAAAGTGCTTGTTCTGCTTCCCAAATACTTAACATCAAACGATTGGTTATAGGTTGAGGTATACACTCTGCCCCCTCAGCTTCTAGAAATCGGTGCAGGTTATAGTTCCCGTCTCCTTCTGTCATAGCTGCCCAAAATTCTCCCATGACCATCACTTTGGCTTTTGGTTGTAAGCGATTGAGTTTTACTTGACTCAGCATAGATCTGCATTTCCACATTGCTTTAATCAGACTTCTATGTTCTAAAAAAGCCTTGGAGACAATCTCTTTACACTGTGTGACAGCTTTATCAACAGATCCTTTTTCTATTTCATAAGGACGCATTTTATAGGTAAGAAGGTTAATGATATCTCCTATAATCACAGCTTTTATCAGGGTGATAAAGAATTTGGGTGTAAAGTTTAGTATCTCTTCATCTATGTCATCTCCCTGGAAGATACCTTTGTCATGTTCAAAGGATGTAAGTCTAAATCCTTCAAACCCTGCATCACGTAAAGCTTTTTTATATTCGGTAATGTACATACCAAAACGACAGGGTCCACAACCCCCAGCAGTGATATAAACATATTTTTCTACGATCTCTTCTGCACTTAGTCCTGTTTCATCTCTCAGGTTTTGTAAATATTTGACAAGGTTTCCTACGGTGAAGTAGGTGGGGTTGCACTGTCCTCTGTTTCCAAAGGCTTTACCTTTCTGAAAGGATTCAAAGTCCGGGTTTGGTAAGGCAGTGAAGTTGATACTCATAGAGTTGAGAGCTGCTTCAACAAGTTTATCCTGAAGTAGGGTTAATCCTCCCGAGAGAAAGATAGTCTCTTCTTTGGGTGCATAGTGTATCTCTTTTTGAGGGATATCTCTCCATTGGGTAGCTTTTTGATTAATGAAGGAGAGATCCCCGTTTCTGTCGGTCATTTTAATGCTTGTACATTTTGAGCTCATAGTGTAATTCCAATATTTTGTTTATGGTTTGAATTTCTTTTGTTCATTTTTTCTTTTTGTACTGTGACGAAAAAGAAAGGAAAATAGATCATATAAAGACCTCTTCTTGTTCCATAAAGGTAGAGACTTTATTTTGTTGAAGCGTCTGTTTATATTGCTCTAGTGTGTATGCAAACGTTTTCACACGTATTTTAATGGATCCACCTGGCTTATTGGCGTCAATATCGTGTAGGGTTAGGTGTGGCGTGCGTGATGCTCCCAGTATCTTATCTATGATGGCATAGGTGGGTGCATCATGTCCACATTTAAAAGAGCTGAGGTCGAGTACGACTACATTTGGATGTCTTGCGGCAAATTTTGCTGCCCAGACTTTTTGTGCGGAGTTGGTGGAGAAATTCTCCAGCCAGACATCACGTATGTCGTAGGGAGACTCTATAATGCCTGCTTTTACATCTTCTCCAAAATACTGCATCAGGTAAGCTTCATCTTTTGGAATAGCACGCATCGAGAGGGTTTTAAAACCAAGCGATTGGAATTCGTCCAATACTTCGTGGTTCAAACCAGGGTCTGAATGGTAAGGACGACCTAGAAGGAGTATGACAATTTCATCATTTTTTACTACATCATTTAAGATAGCACGTCCCTCTTTCATTATTTCCTCATCATTTTTGTCCAAAGCCTTCCATGCCTGCTCACAAGCCCAATGGTTTTCATCTTTGGTGATACGCAGATATTTTCCCCATGTGGAAAAAAGCTGTTTTTGAAGCAGTTGTTTATTGTCAAAATTGAGTGCTTCATCTACGTAGACAATACCTTTCTCTTTAAAAAGGTCTTTCTCTTTGGTAAAAGCGGACCAGACAACTTTAGGTGTACCCGAGACAATAGGACAGGAAGTTTGTCCCATGGTATGTTTAACATATCCTGGAAGTTCTGTGACAGCAGGAAACCACATAAAATTAAAGTGTTTCTTGAGAAACTTTTTCTCATACATAAGTGAGTAGACATGAGACTGTGCCACCTTTGCTGGGTAGCAGGAGTCTACTGAACCATATTTTGCACCTTCCAGGAACATATCTTCATTGGAAAAACCTGAGAATTGAATGTTTAGTGCAGGGATATCCAGTGCTTCAAGATAAGTACGCAAGAAGGGTGCCAATGAGTAGGTGTTGAGAACTTTAGGAATGGCAATATTGAGGTTTTTCCGATATTCTATATCTGCTTGAGTACTGACTTTGAAATTTCGTTGTATCTTGTTTCTCAATGTCGGTCCCCAACCACCTAGAGTGACTTTAACCTGTTGTTCTGTAATTTTTGTAGATATGTTGGGTTTTGGTTCTAAGTCATAGGTTGGTGCAAAGAGGGAAGTGGATTCTTTTTTGACAAGGTTTGGAATGGTTTTTTGTAAACCTTTTCGTTCACTTTTTAAGGATTTAAAGGCTTCTACAGACTCAACTGTACCATCTTCACAGGCAAAACCAGCAATATATCGTACTGTATCAGAAGTAGGTGTCTGCGTATCAATGAAGGTTCTTGAACAGTTGATAGAGCAGAAGTGGCAGCGTGTACTCTCATCGGTTTTTGAACTATAGGTCATCTGCAGGGCCTCATCTATTCCGACAAAAGTGGCAAAACCTTTTTGTGTGACAACGTCAAGTGCTTCTAATGCTGCACCATAGGCACCTGCTTCTCCCGGATGAGGGTGTACATCGACTCTGGCATGAGGAACTTTCTCTTTAATATAATCTACCTGTGCTTTGAGTGCTGCTTGATTATATTGCGTGCCGCCTTGAAGTACAAAGTGTTCTCCAAATGCAGCAAGATTGGGTGCCTGTACTACATACTGCCAGACATTCTTGGGTAGTACTTTAGAGATACCTGCAAAGAGTTCCTCTTTACTGTAACCTTCTTTTTGAAAGTTGACCCTGTCTGTGTCTAAAAAAACAGCACATCCATAGTTGAACATCGGTGCCTGTTTGGCAGAGAAAGCAACCTCTGCAAAATCTTCCACAGCAACACCAAACTGTTTTGCCATACTTTGAAGCAGGGTACCGTTTCCTGCAGAGCATTGGTTTGAGAGACGAAAGTTTTTCATCATTCCGTTTTCCATGAAAAGCACTTTAATGTCCTGCCCTCCAATATCACATATGACATTGATACTCTCTCCAAATGCTTTTTGTGCAGATTTCATGTGAGCAATGGTCTCAATAATGTTGGCATCTGCTTTGAGTGCGCCACCCAGTACATCTGCTGCATAGCCGGTAACACCTAAGCCTTTGACATCATAAAAGTTATTTGGATCCTCAGATTTTATCTTTTGTAACAGATCCAAAGTATCTTCTATGGGGTTTCCTTTAGAGAGCTGATAGACTTTTAAAAGTAACTCTCCTTTTTCGTCTACAAGTACAGCCTTGGATGAAGTTGAGCCTCCATCTATACCAAGGTAACAGGTTGTTTTTTTCTTGAGTATCGGCGCACTAAAAGGTTGAATAGTATACGCACGTTTAAAAGCTTCTAACTCTTCTAAACTTGAGACAAGAGGTTTGTCAACATTGTCATTTTGGTTGACACCTCCTGTATCGACCAGTGTTTTTAAAGGGATGAGCCCTGCAAAGTTTTTATCGTGGTTGTCTTCACCTTCTCCAAAGATCACTGCACCTAAAGCTGCATAGTACTGGGCATTGTCAGGTACGATGATGAGCTCATTGAGCTTCTTTTTATCGTAGATAATACCTCGTTCATCCCAAAGTTCTGAGATACGCATACGCCAGCACTCTTGTAAGAAAGGTAGATAGGTATTGGGACCTCCCAGCAGTAAGACTTTTGGCATGAGGGTATTACCACGGGTAAGAACGGTCAAGTTCTGCATGACAATGGCATCAGCCAGAGAGTTCATGATTTCATTAGAGGGTACAGAAGTTTTTACAAGGTTGACAATGTCTGTTTCTGCAAAGACACCACACTTAGCAGCAACATGGTGCAGTTTGTCTGTCTGGAAGCTCAGTTTTTGAACCTCTTCGTTCTCCATACCCACTTTCATGGTACATTTTTCTATAGTGGCACCTGTACCTGAGGCACACTTGTCATTCATGGAGGTTAAAACGGTTTTTTTACCATCTTTCCCCTCTTTGAAGTGGATGATTTTGGCATCTTGACCACCCAACTCCACTACTGCATTGACATCAGGGTGGAGATTCTCTACTGCCAGTACTACGGCATTTACCTCTTGTACAAAACGTGCATTGAGTGTTGGGGCTATGCGTGTAGCCCCAGAACCGGTAATGTAGACTTTGTCTATATTTTCATATTCTCTTGCATGTGTTTGTGAAAGCTTCTCTAAGAGTTTAAGAAGTGTAGGAGCCTGTTTTGTATCATGTGGGGTGTAAGCTTTGGCAACAATGTGAAACTTTTGGTCACATAGGACGTATTTGACAGTTGTTGAACCAATGTCTATACCTAATGCGTATTTCTGTTTATGCATTGCTTTTGTCATGTGAACCTTTATTTTTGTTAGTTTAACTTATTTTTACTCTTTGTTTTGATAGCCCAGATTATCCATAACATCCCAATAACAATAAAAGGTACCGATAATATTTGTCCTGTAGTAAAAGGAAGGGAGGTCGTATAGTCTGCCTGTCTTGTTTTGGTGTATTCAAGCAAAAATCGGATAATGAACATATAGGTTAAAAAGATACCGGGCAATATTTTACTTGCAAATGAAGGAGTTATTTTTTTATAAAGTGTTACAAGGATCAGGAGTAAAAAGAGGTAAGCAAATGCTTCATAAAGTTGTACCGGATGACGGGGGATCATGTCCACTCTTGGAAAAATAATTGCCCATGGTTTGTCTGTGGGTAGTCCGAGTATCTCTGAATTAAAGAGATTTCCAAAACGTACAAAGGCAGCAGTGAGTGCACCTGGCATTGCCACCCTTGAGATGAGCCAAAGGTAAGACTCTTTATATTTTTTAGAAAACACATAGAGTGCAATAAGCACACCTAAAAGTCCACCATGACTCGCCAATCCTCCCTTCCAGACTTTGAGTATCTCTAGTGGATGAGAGAGGTAGAACTCTGGTTCGTAAGCAAAACAGTGCATGAGCCTTGCACCTATGACTGCACCAACCATGATGTAAATGAGTAAGTTGTCAAGTACGGCAGGGTCTTTACCCTCACGCTTGTAGACCCATTGTAGAAGCATCAATCCTAAAAAGAAAGAACCAACAAAAAGCAAACCGTACCAACGGAGTTGGATAGGTCCAAGTTCAAAAATGTTGGGATTAACGTTCCATACAAAGTGTTCCATATTAAGAATTGATCTTCTCTTTGATCTCTTTTGCTATGGCAGCGATCTTTGTGATCTTTTGTGTATCAGAGATGCTTTCATCCAGAAGTACTTTTACAAATGCAGAACCGACAATTACTCCATCAACGCCTTCTGCTTTTGCTTTTGCAGTATGTTGGTCTACACCAAAACCAACATATACGGGAGTTTTAGTGAATGATTTAATCTCTGTGATGATGGGTTGAAGGTCTTCACTTTTTCCTGCACCGGTTATCCCTGCATATGCCACAAGATAGATAAACTTCTTAGCATCCGTCACGATCTCTTCTATACGGGCTTTCGAGTCGGTAGGGGCAATAAAGTCTATAAGACTGAGACCTGCTTCTTCTACCATAGGTTTGTAAGGTTTTGCCTCTTCAAGGGGAAGATCAGGGATAATAAATCCGTTCACTCCAGCTTTATTTGCTTCAGCAATAAAGTTTGTCATGCCTTTGTGATAAAAAGGATTAAAGTACCCCATCCATAAAGTGTCGATGTGTGGCGCAATTTTTACAGAAGCTTCAAAAAGGTGATCCAGTTTGAATCCATTTTGCAAGGCTTTGAGGTTTGCTGCTTCAATAACTGGACCATCTGCTACAGGGTCTGAAAAAGGCATACCCAGTTCAAGTGTGTCTACACCTGCATCAGCCAGTGCCAATGCTGCATCAACGGTAAAATCCAAAGAGGGAAACCCTGTGGTAATATATGCAACTAGTTTCTTATAATTAGGCATTTAGTGCCTCATTGCATTCAATTTTAATTGTTATCAAAATATACTCTTTATATGTCAATATGACGATTATTTGTGATATTATACATTTTTTTGATAAAATGACTAAAATTATAGATGGGAATCGTAAAACAAATGAGTATTCATACCCCTAAAATAGAGAAAAAAGTAACCTTAAGCACTATTGCCAAGATGAAAGGTGTAGAACCTATTACCATGGTAACAGCTTATGATGCACTTTTTGCACAACTTTTTGATGGCGAAGTAGAGATGATCCTTGTGGGAGACAGTCTCAATATGTCTTTTCTTGGTAAAAATGATACCCTCTCTGCAACGATGGACCAAATGATCTATCATACGCAGGCTGTCTGTAATGGAGCAAAACTTGCCTGTATTGTTTTTGATATGCCTTTTGGCAGCTATACTACCGCAAATATTGCTCTTCAAAATGCAGTACGTGTCTATCAGGAAACTTGTGCGCAAGCGGTTAAAATAGAAGGTGGAAAAGAGAAATCAGAGATTGTTAAGGCCTTGTCAGAAAATGGTATTGCAGTCGTTGCCCATATAGGTTTGATGCCTCAGCATGTACGCAGTGAAGGTGGGTATAAAGTACGAGGAAAAGACGAAGCAGATATAAAAGCACTCGTAGAAGATGCACTGGCACTTGAAGCTGCCGGTGCTGTTATGGTATTGGTTGAAGGTGTCAAAGCAGAAGCGGCAGATGCTGTGACTAAAGCAGTTTCTGTACCAACCATAGGTATTGGTGCGGGTAATAGTACAGACGGTCAGGTACTGGTTTGGTCAGATATGTTTGGTTTCTTTGAATCGTTCAAACCAAAATTTGTCAAACAGTATTGTAATGGTGCAAAAGAGGTACGTGAAGGTTTGGAACAGTATAGAAACGAAGTAAAGTCACGGGAATTTCCAGGCTCGGAGTACACTTATTAATGGAGCGTATGGTAGAGATAGAACGTTTTGACGATGAAGTTTCTTATGAAGTGACTCTTCGTCCAAGTTCATGGGATGAATATATTGGTCAAGAGAAGATAAAAAAGAATCTTAAAGTCTTTATTGAAGCAAGTCAAAAAAGAGATGAAGCGCTTGACCATATTCTTTTCTTTGGACCTCCCGGGTTAGGTAAAACGACTATCGCCAATATCATTGCTACAGAGATGAATGCCAATATTAAAACCACTGCTGCCCCGATGATAGAAAAAGCAGGTGATCTTGCCGCATTGCTTACTAACATTGAAGAAGGAGATATCCTTTTTATTGATGAGATCCATCGTATGTCACCGGCTATTGAAGAGATACTTTATCCGGCGATGGAAGATTTTCGGTTGGATATTATTATTGGTTCTGGTCCTGCTGCACAGACCGTGAAAATTGACTTGCCCAGATTTACATTGATTGGTGCAACCACACGGGCCGGAATGCTTTCAAATCCTTTACGTGAACGTTTTGGTATGCATTTTCGAATGCAGTTCTATACACCTGAAGAGTTATCTCAAATTGTTGCACAGGCAGCAGATAAACTTGAAAAACCGGCACAGGTAGAAGCTTCTTCTGAGATAGCAAGACGAAGCCGGGGAACGCCGCGTATTGCCTTGCGACTGCTTAAAAGGGTTAGAGACTTTTCTGAAGTGGCCAATGAAAAAGTAGTCTCCCTGGAGCGTGCCAAGTATGCACTAGATGAATTGGGTGTAAATAATTTAGGTTTTGATGAACAGGATATTCAGTTGCTTGAATTGCTTGTCTCTGCAAAAAACAAACCTATGGGGCTTAGTACCATAGGTGCAGCACTCTCTGAAGATGAAGGGACTATTGAAGATGTATTGGAACCTTATCTTATAGCCAATGGTTATATTGAGAGAACGGCACGTGGACGTATTGCTACTCAGAAAAGTTATGAACACTTTAAACTGGGTGGTATAAAGGATGGCCTCTTTGATGACTAAAACCTCACTTATGGTTACGGCACTTTTTGTGCTGGGAATTATTGGCGCTTACTCTGTCTATCAGCCTTTTATTCTCTCTATTACAGTGGCGGTACTTTTAAGTATGGCAACATTTAACCTTACCAAAGGTTTGGTCAATTGGACAGGCTCTGCACATGTCTCAGCAGCCATCTCTACGACATTGTTAATGATGCTCCTTTTTGCCCCTATTATCTATTTGGCTACACTGGGTGTGGGTTATATTTCTCAGCTTGACAGTGCAGGTATTAAAGAGACTATCCATACGATTAAAGGTTTTATGGATGGTATCCCTTTTATGCATAGATTTACAGAAGCATATTTGAATGATGCTCAGATCAATACCTATATACAAGAATCTACTTCGTACGCAACAGCAGTAGGTGGTGCAGGTCTTGGCTTTATGAAAAATATGTTTTTTGTTGTAGTCTTTTATTTCTTTATTAACTACTATGGAAACCGATTTTTTGATACGATTCTTGAACTTTTGCCTGTCTCAGCAGAAAAAGGGAGCAGAATGATAGAAGAGGTCTCTGCTACTATGGAAGTAGTTTTCTACTCGGTGATTGTTACAGCGATCTTTGAAGGTTTTCTCTTTGGTATTCTGATGAGCTATTTTGGTTTTAATGGTCTCTTCTTTGGAGTCATCTACGGTTTTGCATCCTTAATCCCGGTTATTGGAGGTATCATTGTCTGGGCACCTGTATCACTTTATGTATGGACAAAAATTGACTCACAGACAGCTATTATTATTGCATCATATTCTATTATTGTGATCTCTATCATTGCAGATACTTTTGTAAAACCAATGATTATTGATATTATCAAAAAAGACTTTTTGAAAAGTACCATTAAAATTAACTCCATTGTTATCTTTTTTTCTATTTTAGCGGGTATGAGTACCTATGGTTTTTGGGGTATGATCTTGGGTCCTGCATTGACCTCATTCCTTATTGCCATTACCAAAGTCTATCTTGACTATAGTGAAAAGTAAAATATTAACCCACCATTAACGACTATTACTTTAAAATAACATATAGATTTGGACAAATAAAGGAGTTCACATTATTAAAATACTCATTATAGAAGATGATCCGGAACTGGCCCTCATCCTGACAAATTACCTTACCAAATATGATATGGAGGTGATTGGTGCTGAGGACCCTTATATAGGTCTTTCTCTTCTAACACAACATGATTTTGATTTGATTATTTTAGATTTGACTCTGCCTGGTATGGATGGGCTTGAAGTGATTCCTAAGATCAGAGAATTGACCAACATTCCTATTATCATCTCTTCTGCCCGTGATGACATTACTGACAAAGTGATAGGTATGGAGCGTGGAGCAGATGATTATATGCCAAAACCGTATGACCCAAGAGAGTTGGTCACAAGAATTAAAACAATTCTAAGACGTACACATGCAGTCGATGATAAAGCCAAAAAAGAGAAAGAGGTTTTTGAAGCAGACCCTAAAGCACACACTATCTCATTCAAAGGGCAGTACCTTGATCTAACAGCTGCAGAGTATGATATACTCTCAATGCTTATTCAGCATAAAAATGGTTCAGTTTCCAGAGAACAACTATTGTACGAGTCTGAGCATATAGATGATGATTCATCTATTAAAAATATTGACGTGATGATATCACGTATTCGACAAAAACTTTTAAAAGTAGACCCGGATCATCTCTATATTAAACCTATCCGTGGTGTAGGATACCTCTTAACAGACCGCGTATGAGAAATCTATCTGTTACTACCTTTATTCATATTCTTTTTTCTGTTGCAATCGTTATACTGATTGCAACATTCATCCTTTTTATCTCCTGGGATCGTGATAGAAGCAAGATCGAAGAGTTCAAGCGTTATCAGCTTATCTCTGTTACATTTCTCTCTAAACTACAGTCTTACCCGAGTGATGAAGAGCTCCAGAAACTCTATAAAGAGATGTATGTCAAGCCTGTGGAGCCTCAAAGATTAAAAAGTTTAAAAAAAGAGATACAAACCAAAGGTAAAACACTTTTTTCTGGTGGTTCAAGTGCAGGAAGAGTACGGGTATTTGATATAGATAAAAAGCATTATATTAATGTACAGCGTATGTCTTATAATCTTATGCTTGAAGATGATCTTCCCGAAAATTATTATTTTGAAATTGCTATTGCATCAGGTGTGAGTATTATTTTGGTACTTTTACTCATCTATTTGGCTGTACTAAGAAAACTTTATCCTCTCAAAAAGTTACATAAGCAGATTCAACGTTTTGCACAGGGTGATATGAATACGCGTATCTCCTATAAACACGATGATGAGATTGGAAAGATCGCTAAGAGTTTTGATGATGCCATTGTGCATATTAATCAGCTCAGTACCTCTAAAAACCTCTTTATGCGAAATATGATGCATGAACTCAAAACGCCTATTACCAAAGGACGTATTGTAGTAGAAATGTTAGAAGATGAAGCAACCAAGAAAATTTTGGTACGTGCTTTTGAACGAATGAATGAACTCATTACTGAGCTTGCAGACCTTGAAAAAGTAACGTCACAAAGTTTTGAACCTGATTTTGAGTATCTTATGCTGAGTGAGATTATTAATGAAAGTAAAGATCTGCTTATGTCTCAAACCTCTTGTCTGAAAGTTGAGGTGGATGAGATCGCTCTAACTACCGATAAAAATCTAATGGCTCTGGTTATTAAAAACCTTATAGATAATGCAATGAAGTATGGTACGGGTGAGTGTGTGATGATACGTACCAATTACAGTATCATTGAGATTATTTCTGAAGGACCGGCTTTGGAACATGCGTTAGAGTATTATACTGAACCTTTTTCCCAAGCTGAAAAAAGAAGTTCAGGTTTTGGACTGGGGCTTTATATTGTACATAATATTTTAGAGAAGTTGGGGTACAGATTGGGGTACAGACATGGTGAAAGAAGAAATGTCTTTATGATTATCCCAACCAAAGAGTAGTATTCAGCTATACCTGAACACTACAGTTATTTTAAAGCTTCTGCTATAAGTTCCAGTGGGTTTTTAAAGATTGTCTCTACCTTTGCATTGTTCATTGCTTCAGAGAGTTGTACTCTACAGGCAGAACACTCTGCAGAGACATAATGTGCTTTGGTCTCTTTGATCATGGCTGCTTTTGGTTTACCCGCTGCCTGGGCAAAATGAAACTTTTCTGTCTGCATGGTTACCCCGCCAAAACCACAACATCTGTTAGGGTCTGACATCTCTACCATAGGGTAGTTGGGTGCCAAAAGATTACGAGGCTGCTCGTAAATCCCTTGTACCTTTCTGGCATGACAAGGATCATGGTAGGTTACTGCTTCCTCAAACTTTTTGCCTTTGTTTTTGAGTATTTTCTGTAGCTCAGTATTGTCATCCAGCCACGCAGTTGCCATGTGAATTTTCCGGGCTACTTTTTTGGCACGTGCTTCCCATTCAGGCATATCATGATTTTTAAAGAAAACCTGCCAGTCATGTTTAACCATTGCAGAGCAGGTAGCCTCTGGAATGAGCATGGCATCACACTCATCCATAAAACTTTCAAAATACTCAATATTTTTTTTAGTCATATACTCCACAGAGTCTACATCACCTGTAAAATAAGCAGGTGCGCCACAACAGAGTTGTTTTTTTGGGATGAACATATCAATATTAAGTTCAGTTAAAATGTCTACCAACCCGTCCCCAATGCCTTCATAGTTGTAATTTGCCAAACACCCGATAAATATGGCAACACGCTGCCTTTTGACACTTTGGTCTGGAGCAAGGATCTCTTCGGGGTACTTGTTTAAAAAAGAGGTTTTCATCATAGAGGGGATGAGTCTTCCTTTTTTCATCATAGGCAGTGAAAATCTGGCTCTGAGACCTCTACCTTTTTCGTCCTCTGCAAGGGCACAGGTTTTGAACATAAATCCAAATTTCATTACAAAGTCCATGATCTTTCTGTTTCTTAGTAGGAAAAAGAAACCTCTTTTAAACCAGGCGATACCAAACTTATCTGCGATATCTGCACGTACCTCTTCAATGACCATATCTGTAGCCAGAGAATTTGGGCAGACATCAACGCAGTTTGTACAGAGAAAACAACTCTCAAAGATATTCTTTGCATTCATATCAAGTTCCAAATGTCCTTGCTGGTATGCACCAAGAAGATCGATGAACCCCCTAGGAGAAGTCGTCTCATCAGGGTTTACCTGGTGGATTGTACAGACGGGTATACATTTACCACACTTGATACAGGCATCAGATGTTTCTGTGAAATTGAAAATCTCTTCTACTTTTTTACTCAATGGGTTTCCTTGTAACTTGAATTTCTTCTGTCACTTTTATTATACTGTTTTGGAAAAACTCTTTTTGTTTCCACTATACTGATGCATATAGGCATCAAAAGGTATGGCTATATTTCGGATAAGCAGTGTCCCTGTAGTACCTACAGATATTTTCTCATTGCTAATGGTCATGAGGTCTGCATCTACAAAATCTTGTAACTCATTCAGGGCATCTGCAAAATACTCGTTAAAGTTAATACCATGCTCTTTTTCAACACGCTTAATATCTATACTGAAGTTTGCCATCAATTCCATAATGACTGCTTTACGCAAGTAGTCATCTTCGCTGAGTGTCACACCTCTTTCAAAAGGGAGTTTACCTGCATCAATGTCAGCCTCATAGACTTTCATATCTTTTGTATTTTGTGCATAGTAATGGCTTCCCTCACCAATACTGGTTAGTCCAATACCTATGAGGTTGGCACCACCTTTGGTTGTATACCCTTGGAAGTTTCTATGCAGTTCACCTTTGGCGATAGCAGCAAAAAGTTCATCTTCAGGTTTGGCAAAGTGATCCATACCTACCATTTTATACCCATTGCTCTCAAAAAAGTCAATGGTATACTGGAAGATCTGTAATTTTACATCAGGAGAAGGCAGAGTAGTTTCATCAAATTTACGCATAGTCTTTTTTAGCCAAGGTACATGTGCATAGTTGAATACGGCCAATCGGTCAGGCTCAAGGGTAAAGGCTTCCGAGAGTGTCTTTTTGAATGATTCAAAGGTTTGGTATGGCAAACCGTAAATAAGATCAACATTGATGGAGTTGATACCATATTTTCTTGCCAGATCAACCGCTGCTTTAGTCAAGTCATAAGGCTGAATTCGATGTATCTCTTGCTGTACTTTTGGGTCAAAGTCCTGTACTCCAAAACTGATACGGTTAAATCCATGCTTTTTGAAGACTTTCATCTGTTCTTCGTTGAAAAAACGTGGGTCTATCTCACAAGAGATCTCTGCATCTTTACTCCAGTTTGGAAACTTTGATTTTACATAGCTTACAATCTCATCAAGTTCAAATGCTTTATAAAAAGTCGGAGTTCCTCCTCCAAAATGAAATTGAATCACTTCACGGTTGCAGTCAAGATGTTTTGCAAGTATGTCAATCTCTTTTTTTAGGTATTCGATATACTGAGAGAGTTTCTCTTCTTTGGAGGTAAAAACAACATTACACCCACAGAAGTAACATGCTGAACGGCAGAATGGCAGGTGAATGTAGAGTGAAAGTTGTTCGGTACCATTTTCGAGATATTTGAGGTAGGCTTCATAAGAGAAGTCTTCATTGAACTCTAGTGCGGTAGGGTACGAGGTATATCTTGGTCCTGGTTTGGAGTATTTACTGAATTTTTCGAAATCTATTTGACTCAATTTTGTTTCCTTGTGAAGAAATTCATTTCTTCTGTATATTTCTCAGTGCCCAATGTTATGTAACATGGAGTACGCATGATTAGTTAGCTCTTTGGCTGTCCAGCCATACCATGATTCCTTTTTGGGCATGGAGTCTGTTTTCTGCTTCGTTGAAGATGACATTGGCATGTTTTTCAAAAGTCTCTTCACTCACTTCATAGTCTCTGTACGCAGGAAGGCAGTGTAGGAAGATCGCATCATTTTTTGCTTTTGCCATCATAGATTCATCTACCATGTATCCTGCAAAGGCTTTGAGTCGCTCTTCTTTCTCATTTTCTTGCCCCATAGATACCCAGGTGTCAGTAGTAACGACATCACATCCTTTGACAGCTGCTACAGGGTCATTGCCAAACGTGATCTTTGCTCCACTCTCTTTAGCAATCTCGAGTGCGTCAGCAACTATTTGTGCATCACATTCATACCCTTTTGGTGTAGCGACTCTTAGTTCAAATCCAAGTTTGGCTGCAAGCATAAGCCAGGAGTGTGTCATGTTGTTTCCATCACCCACATAGGCAACTACAGGATCTTTCTCTTTTCCAAACTCTATCATGGTCAGGTAGTCAGTCATAAGTTGGACAGGGTGGTAAGAGTCTGTTAAACCATTGATAACCGGTACTTTGGAGAACTGGGCAAACTCTTCAAGTTTACTGTGTTCAAAAGTACGTATCATGACCATGTCGACCATGCGGCTGATCACTCTTGCCGTGTCTTTCATAGGCTCGCCACGACCTAGCTGAATGTCATTGGATGATAAGAACAACCCAATACCACCGAGTTGGTAGATACCTGTTTCAAAGCTCACACGTGTACGTGTAGAACTCTTCTCAAATATCATTCCGAGTGTCTGGTGCTCCAGGTAGGGAACAAATTTACGTTGTTTGGTTTGTGCTTTGATCTTTAGTGCCAAAGCAATCATCTCTAAAATTTCTTCTTTACTGAAATCTTTGAGTGTTAAAAAATGTCTCATAGGACTATCCTCATACATGATTACTCATGTAAAAATTAAAGAGAATATTTTACCATAAAGATAGTTGGAAATGGATTATAGTTTAGGTTTTGCTACTTCTTTACCCAGTTCAGAGGCAATTGCATAGGCTAAAAGATGGGCAATCTTCTTTAAACGTGGTTGTAACCACACGGTCTGTTTTTCGCAAGTAATCTCACCTAATTCAAGTATAAGGAACTTCTCAGCATCTATTTTTTTGTAGGCATAATAGTTTTTCAAATTTTTTGTAAAGTTGTCTTCATGCCATCCAAAAGGAAAGTGACTTCTGTAAAGTTTCTCCCAGCGTCTTGCAAAATCATAAGAATTTTTGTTTGGGTAGCCGATGGAAGCACCTGAACGACAAGGTTTTTTTGCCGAATCAAAGTGTATAGAAACAGCAATTTTTGTTCTGGAGAATTTTGGTACTTTTGCAGGGATACGTTTCACATCTATATTCCACTCTGTGAGTTGTTTAGCTACTTCATCGGCTACAATGGTATTCCACTCTGTCTCTTTATAGTGAAACCCGGTTGCTCCTGTATTTCCTTTGACTCTCTCTTCATGTCCTGCCTGTACTATAACAGAGACAGGTTTTATACTTCCCCAGTAGAGAATGAACCCCACAAGAGAAATGATAAGAACGGCAAAAATAACACCAGCTAGATTTTTTGTGTGCATCTATGTATTCAATAACTCCGCAGCCTCTTTTGCATGGTAGGTAATAATGATGTCAGCACCGGCACGTTTAAATGCCATAAGGGTTTCCATCATCACTTTATCATAGTCTATAACACCGGCCTTGGCTGCCATTTTAAGCATAGAATATTCGCCACTTACGTTATAGACTGCAAGAGGAAGTGAAGTGTTATTTTTTACATCACGTACAATATCAAGGTATGCAAGTGCTGGTTTGACCATGAGTATGTCCGCACCCTCTTTCTCATCTTCTACTGATTCAAGTATGGCCTCTTTTCTATTAGCCGGGTTCATCTGGTAGCTTCTTCTGTCTCCAAAGCTTGGGCTTGATTCTGCCACGTCTCTAAATGGACCATAGTAAGCAGAGGCAAATTTGGTAGAGTAGGACATCACAGGAAGGTTTTCAAATCCGGCACCGTCAAGGCCACCACGAATGGCTTGGATCATTCCATCCATCATTCCGCTTGGAGCGATCATATCGACACCTGCCTTGGCATGAATAACGGCCTGTTTTGCCAGGTTGTCAAGTGTAATGTCATTGTCAACGGTCTCAAGTACAGGGTCGAGTACACCGCAGTGTCCATGGTCTGTGTATTCGCAAAAGCAGAGGTCTGTGACAACAAACATGTCAGGGTGTGCAGCTTTAACTGCTCTGACTGTCTCCGCAATGATGCCATGCTCACACATAGCATCTGAACCTACAGAATCTTTGGTATCTGGTATACCAAAAAGGATGATAGAACGGATCCCAAGAACTTTTAGGTCATAACATTCTTTGACGATCTCGTCAATGCTCATCTGGAAAACACCAGGCATAGAGTTCACCTCTTCTTTTATGCCTTCTCCACTTTTTGCAAACAGAGGGTAGATGAAATCATTGACTGAGAGATGGGTCTCTTGTAAAAGGTCTCTTAACACAGGGTTGATTCTTTTTCTTCTAAAACGTGCAAACATAATTTTAATAGCCTTACATTAAGTATTTTCAACATTTTAACCAAAAATTCCTAATTACTCATTCCTAATTACTGATTCTTATAGTATACTTCGACATGAACAACATAGAAATCTCACAAATTGCTACATTACCAACCCAGTACGGCACCTTCAAAATCCAGGCATTTAAAGATGCTGAAGGTAAAGAACACCTGGCTCTCTTTACTGAAAATCTTAAAGAGATAGAAGCTCCGATTGTACGTGTACACTCTGAGTGTTTGACCGGAGATGCACTTGGTTCTGCAAAGTGTGACTGTGGAGAACAGCTCACTTATGCACAGTCTCTAATAGCCAAAGAGGGTGGTATGATAATTTATCATAGACAAGAAGGAAGAAACATAGGGTTACTTAACAAAGTCAATGCTTACGCTTTGCAGGATACAGGTTTTGATACAGTAGCAGCAAACCACCAGTTGGGTTTTAGGGCCGATGAACGTACCTATGAGATCGTTGAGTTTATCTTAAAACACTTTGGTATTAAAAAACTCAAACTTCTTACAAACAACCCTGCCAAAATGGAAAGTCTCCCCGATATAGACATTGTAAAGCGTATCCCTATTCAGATTACCCCCAATCCATATAATGAAGACTATCTTCAAGTAAAGAAAGATCAACTGGGGCACTTACTTTAAAAATCATGCCCAATATGTTATATTTTAAAAGTACAGAAAAAATATTTTTCTAAAAAATAAATGAACACTATATCCATTGATGTGGTGTAATAAAATGCCACGTCTTTGCCCTTTCTACCCAGTTTCAGTTTGGAGAAGGTCTTCAGGTT
This sequence comes from Sulfurovum sp., assembly GCA_027081115.1. GTDB lineage: Bacteria > Campylobacterota > Campylobacteria > Campylobacterales > Sulfurovaceae > Sulfurovum. The sequence goes on along the minus strand of JALWLD010000112.1, from coordinate 44,892 downwards.
TTTGGCCTGTATGTTTTGAAGTGGGTTGCTGTTGTTATGATGTGAATCGTAGTGGTCAAGTCCAGAACTTTTTGCTAATCAAATATTGGATAGGCGTTTGTCGATACTTTTATATATTACTGTGAAAAGAGATGTTTTCATAGTTTCATAGTTATATATTATTTACTGCGTTAGTTCTCTAAGTGTGTCAAATACTGATCATCATAATCAGAGCTTAAAACCTAATTTAACAATAACATAAATATGACATTTTTTGTAATAATTTTTAAGTATATACTTAGTATATACATAGCTATTAATACTTTGTTAACAAAAATTATAGTATGATCTTATTGGATAAAATTTTTAAATGATGTGCATGAAAGTGTTGGTATAAATATATTGTACGGAGAATATGTTAAGAAATGAAAAACATAAAATTATTTTTGATATTAGTATTGCTTCCCATATTTTTAAATGCTGGAAGTATTTCTGTTACAGATTCTGTATCAACTCCAGTAAATGACAATACCTGCTTTGACAGGACATTTGATATCCCAACCTCTTCAATAGTTACGGATGTGATCATAGAAGTGAATATAGACCATAGTTGGCGTGCTGATCTTGATATTAGTTTGACATCACCATTAGGAACAGCGGTTGATCTGACCAGTGATAATGGAGGAAATAAAAATAATCTATATACAATATTTGATGATTCGGCAGCTACATCCATTGTAGATGACAATGCTAATCAGAATTCAGTTGTTTCAAGACAGCCTGAACAGCCCTTGAATACATTTGGCGGGGAAGATTCAGCCGGTATATGGACTTTGACCGTTTGTGATGATGCTGCTGGAGACACCGGTACCTATAACTATGCAACACTGACTATTTACAATGCAGATCCTGATTTACCCCCTGATGTCAATACTGTTCCAAATCAGATTGGAACAATAGGGGACGCTTTTTTGTTTGATACATCAATATATGTTATGGAGACTGATGGCGATCCGATAACTGGCTATCGATTAGATGGGACTCTTCCCTCCGGTCTTTCATTCGATACAGCGACAGGTATAATATCTGGGACACCTACAGTACAAGAGTCTCAAATAGTCACGCTATATGCTTCAGATAAGGATGGAGAATCAGTAGGGCAGCAGTTTTCTATCAAAATATACCCAGATAATGCAAGGGTTGAGTACCGTATGGATGAGTGTTTTTGGTTCAACAATAGTGCCATTGTTGGAGATGTGCAGGATAGTTCACCGTTTGGGAAAGATGCAACATCTGAAGGTGCAGCTACTGTGACTACCAATACTTTGAATCCACCTATATGTAACTACGGTACTTTTGGAACTGTTGGAGATAGAGTACGGGTAGAGGATACGACAGTTTTAGATGAATTATCTACAGAACTTACAATATCTGCATGGCTTTTTCCTGTTACCGGAACATCTGTTGTTGATTGGGTAGCAGCAGTTATGAAAACAAGTACAGAAAATTGGGATGATGGTTTTGGACTAGCAAATAATGCTGCTGATAATACAAGTATCAAGTTTTTTGTTAATGGTAGAGATAATAGTGTGAGTGCAGCTTTAGATATGAATACCTGGAATCATATTGTCGGTGTGTATGATGGTACGAATCTTAGAATTTATAAAAATGGTGTAGAAATTCAGAATGTAGCTTACTCATCGGCAATAACAGCAGTTGCTGAAGCACTCTTTATTGGAAATGACTTAAGTGATCAATATGATGATAAGTGGCTAGGGAGTATTGATGAAGTAAAGTTTTGGAATTATGCTTTAACTGCTACAGAAGTACAAGACATTTATACAAATGAATCGGCAGGTAATAATTATGATGGTACAACACGAACTTGTAATACTTGTAATGCAATTGTAAATGCCGGTGTATGGGAACTTATTGGTATCCCTGCAGATCTGAGAACGGGAACATTTACAGTGGCAGATCTAATTGGGGACGATATTACTACGAATTATGGTACCGACTGGCGTGTATACGGGAGAGGTTACAGTGATACCAATAATAGCAGTTGGTACGAATATCTTGACTTAAATACGTCACTGGAGTTTGGAAAAGGGTACTGGTTACGAAGTTTACAAAGTGCGACATGGGATGTCAATGATATAGAGTCAGTTAATTATAACTCACCAAGTCCAGATTGTCCTGCAGTTAGCTGTGTTGAGATAGATATACGGCCTGTTGCATTAGAGGATGGTGTAGATGATCTTCTTGGTACTGGTCCGTACAGATATAATTTGACAGGTGCTGTAGGTAAGAAGCCGGTTAATTGGGCAGATTGTCGTATTTTGATAGATGATGTGTCCTATACACCGAGTTCAGCTGAAACGGCAGGCTATATAAAGAATCAGATATGGCAGTACAACCCTTCCAGTAGCAGTGCAGATGGTAAGGGGTACACAACATGTAATGACGTTACCCCAGGAGGATGTCAACTCATACCATATAAAGGTTTTTGGATGGAACTACATGGTCCTACAAAAGGGAAAGTAGTGAAGCTGCTTATACCAGAGGAGTAAAAAATGTTAAAAATAAAGAAGTTTTTTTACCTTTTGATACTAATGATTATCTTAGTGGGTTGTGATATTTCAAATGATGTAGTAAATTCCAGTATCTTCAATAGTGTTAACACTGCTGATAATACAGATAACGAGGATATAGTACCATCAAAAAGAAGTATTATGGAAGAAAAAGCAATTAACTGGTATATTCGTCTGCAAGCAGAAGATACTTCAACGCAGATTATATCTTCAAATGCTCAACTAGGAGTGCTTGATGAAGAACAAGCTACTGTAAAACATACATTAATTACTCTTCCTCCTATGGGTAGTGATTATATTGATATTGTTTTTCAAGACCCTGTAGGTGTGGATGCCGGAGATTATAAAACAAATTTTCAGCAGTTCTCTGAAAATAGTGAGTACAGATGGCGATTTACGGTAAGAACCGATAATGTCAATGCACAGATGGCATTGACCTGGAGAGGGATATACGTACTTGAACCTTATATCGATACAGAGGACAGACAACGATATGATGAGACAAGATCGATGTCTAATCCGATTATAAAAAATATGCAACTGATCGATGTTGATACCGGTAATACTATAAATGTTTTATCTGGAAATCAGGCTAAAGTATATTATTTTAACATGAACGGTAAAACTGAAAAGACATTTGAATGGGTAGTTTTACCCGATAGTATGCTTACTTCATCTGGGAGTAAATAATGAAGAAAGCACAAAATATGAATGCGCCTAAAAAGTTAGAAGAAGAAAGTGCTTTGTCTATTGCCGAAAAAGATCAGGAAGAATATTCAAGACGTCATTTTTTAAAGAAATCTGTATATGCTGCACCGGTTTTGATGGTATTGGGACAACTTGTCAAGCCTACGGATGTGCAAGCACGGAACTCTGTTCCTGGACCTCCTGTATGGTAATTACAGTATAATTTCTTTTCTCAAGGTCATTTATGATCGTTTTTAATAAAAATATTCTTTTCATCAATGAAGCTCAACTCAATATGCAAAGACCGACTAATGATTCATTGGAAACAATTAAAGTTATTGAAGATTCAACATGCATTGAGGATCTTAGGCTTACAAGAAAAAGTAATTTAATACCTATGTCGGGACAAGAAGTTTACTATTTAAGTGTAAGAGATTTTAATAATGCAGGTAAAGATTTTTCATGGGGAATTGAGATTGTAAATGTCCTAACTCTTGCCTGGAATGTTCAAAAAAGGGAAATTCTTTACTATAAAAGTAAACAGTATGCCCCGGAACGCTTACGATTCTGGTGTCTGCATACCTTTTTCCCACTGGTACTTGAGCTGGAAAGAAATTATCGTATTTTGCATGTGGGATCTGTTGAGATAGAAGGTAAAGCTGTTTTTTTTTCAGCTTTTTCTTTTGGTGGGAAATCTACATTGACGGACTACTTTCTACAGCATGGGCATACACTTCTTTCAGATGACTCCTTGGGTGTAGAAAAAAGAGATAATGGCTATTATGCAGTCCCTTCCTACCCTTTTCACAGACCTTATCGTGAACTTGAAACTTTGGGTTACTACGTTGAAAACTTTTCGACTGAAATCAAACCTATACATGCTGTCTATAGACTTGAAAAAGTGGAAACAGATGCAGAGGTCAGCATAGTAGAACTCAAAGGCATAGAGAAGTTCAAAGCCTTTCACTACAGCAGTTTTATTGATTTTGATTTTATGAAAAAAGAGAGATTTGTATTTTTTACAGAGATGGCACAATCGGTTAGAGTATACAACATAACTATTCCCTGGGATTTGGAAAGATTGCCTGAAGTGTATGATGCAATCGTAGCACATAACTGTAAAATATGAAGTCTTAAGACTTTTTGTTCAATATAAATTTGAGTTTTGTAGGGTGCGTTTAAATGCAGCAAAAATCTCGATATGCAAAACAGTGAAAAAATAATTTTATGTTATACTCTGAAAATATATAATACTTTAAGGAAATCCTCATGAAAACCCAACTATTTATGCTTACCGTAGTTATACTGTTTAACCCACTTTTTGCTAAAGAAAACATGGTAGACTCGGCTAAATTTCTGGATCTTAAAAAAATGAATAAAGTTCTACAGGATCCGGTACTTACTATAAAAGGTGCTATTGAAAAGCCTGAGAGTTATATATTGAAACTTGAAGCAAGATCGCCACAGGGTTCACAAAATATTACAGCTTTTTTAGATAAAAAGACATCGGAGCTTTACATTGGTTCGGCATATGATAAAGAGGGGCATGCCATTGAGTTTCCAAAAGATCCAAAAATTATTAAAGATGGTGTGGCATTTACGTATGGGAATGGAAAGGAGGAGATATATTTGATTACAGATCCGGAATGTCCGTACTGTAGTAAATTTGAAGAGGAAGCAAAAGGAAGATTAAATGACTATACAGTACATGTCATACTTTTCCCTCTCTCTTTTCATAAAAAATCTCCAGCTATGATAGAGTGGATCATGATGGGTAAAGATGATACGGAAAAGAAAATACGTTTTGAAGATGTGATGCTTAAAGATTCAACAAAGTATACAGAGCTCATTAAAGATGTGAAAAAACCATTTGTACACTCTCCTGAAGTACAAGTTTATAAAAAAAGATCTGAAGCAGCAGCAAGAGAGGTGAATATGCGAGGGACACCGGCGTTGTATGATGCTAATTTTAACCCTATCTCCCAGGATCAAGTTTTAAAAGGTCTACAAAAATAATGGATATGAATAGTAAAGTAACCTTTGCAGAGACGGTATTTGCACAGGAAGTAGATGGTGAGATGGTCTTACTAGATATGAATTCTGAAAATTATTTTGGACTTGATGTTGTTGGTACAGATATTTGGAATGCAATGCAGGAGAATGAGACCTTAGATGAAGTTTTTAAAGTTTTATTGATGCAGTATGATGTTGAAGATGAAGTTTTGAAAAAAGACCTTATTACTTTTGTTGAAAAGTTGAAAGAAAATGGTTTGCTTAAGGTTGAAGTATAAATGGATTTAAAAGCGTTATTGAAAGAAGAAGAGATACTACTCTCAGATAAAATTGTGAAAAAGTTAGAGCAATTTACATGTTTATTACATGAATGGAATCAGATACATAACCTCACAGGGGCAAAAAATATTGCAACGATTTATGATAATGTTGTAGATTCATTGTATCCTTTGAATTTTATCACAAACCCTGAAACACTGCTTGATGTTGGTACAGGTGCCGGCTTTCCTGGTTTGGTACTGGCCATTGCATTGCCACAAACCGAAGTGGTGTTAGCCGAGCCTTTAAAAAAACGTGTTTCTTTTTTAAAATATGCCAGCATTGATCTTGAATTATCTAATGTTAAAGTGGAAGCCAAGAGGGTAGAGTTTGTAGAGCATGAAGCCTTTAAACTTATCTCATCGCGGGCGGTGACCAACACGAAACTACTTTTAGAATTGACAAAAGATATCAGTAGTCCTCAGACACAATACCTTTTCTATAAAGGTAGTAGGGTTTTTGATGAAATTGAAGATGTGCAACATCAGTTAGATTATGATATAGTACAAAAAAACCAGAGAAACTATCTGTATATCAAGGCACAAAAATGATCTTAAAACTTATAATATTTGCAGTAGCGGGTTACTTCATTTATAAATTTTTTGGAGGTAAACTCCCTACAATTGGTGGCAAGAGTCAGTCAGAAAAAAAGCTTGATGAAGATACTTTGGTAGAGTGTGAAAAATGCAGTACCTATGTAACAGTGAAAGAGAGCATCCTTATTCATGGCAAGTACTATTGTGATGAGTGTGCAGATAAATAAATAAAAAGGAGTAGCATATGTTAATTATTGGTCATCCATGGATAAAAAGTCAAAAACTTCGTAAGGTATTTTCGATTGAAGATATTAAAAATGCACAGGCAGATGAGGTTGTTTTGCTGGAGCCTTTAGTAGATTCACATACTTTTGCGCAATATTGTCAAGGAAACAGTATTGCCTATGCAGTGGTTACTACCTCTTTAGATGATGCACTTTTTGCCAATGCCCTTGGCGCAAAATATATGGTGTGTGAAGAAGATATGGCATTGATGATTCAGCCTATTGCACAAGAGTATCTGTTTGATGCACGTGTTTTGGTACTGATACACAATGCAAAAGAGATTGCCAAGATAGCCAGAGGTGGTATTGATGGTGTGATATTTGCGGAAGCTATTTACGGGTAGATGCTACAAACATTTAAAGCCTATCCTTTAACCTATGGCATTATAGTCGTTAATGTCATAGCTTATATTTTTTCGGCACTTTTCTCTGGCAATATCATCGATATGGATATGGAAACCCTTGTTAACATGGGTGCACTATGGGGACCTCTAGTTGTACTTAAGGGTGAGTGGTGGAGACTCTTAACTGCCATGTTCTTGCATGGAGGTATGACACATATACTTATGAATATGTTTTCTCTTTACCTCATAGGACGTGGTGTAGAGCTTTACTTTGAGAGAAAAGCGTATATATCGATCTATCTTTTCTCTGGTTTGCTGGGTGGTTTGGCATCACTCTATATGCATCCAAACTCTGTAGGAGTTGGTGCATCAGGAGCTATCTTTGGTATTTTTGGTGCTTTAGCAGGATTTTTTCTGGCACATCGTAACAAAATAGAAGAGCACTCCAAAGCTTTTATGAAAGATTTTGGAATAGTGTTAGGGCTCAACCTTGTATTGGGGCTTTCTATCCCTTCCATAGATGTCTCTGCACATATTGGCGGACTTGTCATAGGGCTCATTGGTGGTTTTGTTATTTCAAAAAATCCAAAATGGTTTTTGGGATTTTCTCTTGCTATGTCTTTTTTAGTTCTTGCTGTAATACAGTATCTTCCTTCTTACTATGTACAAGTTTTTACTTAGCATAGGTATTATATTTTTTCTATTGGCATGTAGTAGAGATACATTGGATGCCTCGACAAACAGGCAATCACTCACATGTACTCTTCAAAGCCTGTCTTCTAATATCTCTCATGAAGAGGCTCAGTCACTGGCTATTGAGATCTATGGCCAAACTAAACTGCTCAGAAAAAAATTTGATCCGGTTTTTGAACCCCATATGAACAATTTCCTCATCAATGTTGGATTAAAAGAGCAGGGGTTGTGTTATGAGTGGAGTAATGCGCTTTATCTCTATTTTAAAAAACAAGAGTATGCACATTTTACATTTCATCTTTTAGTAGCAGATCAGGGAAAATACTTTTTTGAGCACAATGTTCTTGTGGTCTCTGCCAAAGGAGAACCGGTGATGCATGGTATCATCATTGACCCCTGGAGAAAGCCTGGGGCATTGTATTTTTCAAAAGTGAAAGAAGACAAAAGATACAAGTGGAAACACAGAAAAGAGCATGAGATCTAAAAAGGTAAGTAGATCTTATCTAAGAGTTCTTCATATTCGCTGTAGGTATCAGAATCGATGGTAATGCCACCACCACTTTTATAGAAGTATTTTCCTTCTTTTTGTTCTATGAAACGTATCATCACTGCGGAGTGAAGTGACTCTCCGTCAAAGATACCAAAGATCCCTGTGTAAAATCCTCTTTCATAGTTTTCAGTACAGGAGATAATGTCAATGGTACTTTTTTTAGGCGTACCTGTAATGGAGCCTGCTGGTGTAATGTTGTCCAGTAGTGTACCAATTTCATTGTGCCAATGTTTTGGCAGGGTGGCAGTGATCTTTGAAGAGACTTGAAGCAATTCTTTGTTCCCCGCTTTGATTTTCTCTATATAGCGGAATTTTTCTACTTTGACTTCCGAACCTACGATACCCAGATCATTTCGCATCAGGTCTACGATCATGACATGTTCGGCTGTCTCTTTCTCATCGTTCTCTATAGTCTCTTTGGCATGAGGAATATTTGCATCTATAGTTCCTTTCATGGGGTAGGTCGCAATGGTATTGTTTTCTATCTCAATAAAACGCTCAGGAGAGAAACAGATGAATTCTCCTTTAAAATAGAGTTTGAATTTGGCTTTGGCATAGGTAAAGATCTCTTTGAGATCAAAACTGCTCTCTATAGGGGTCTCAAAAGTCAGGTTTAACAGGTAGGTATTGCCTGAACGTATCTCTACAAGAATGTGTTCAAAGGCTTTTTTGTACTGTAGAAACGAGACAGGAGATTTAGAGAAGGTAAAGGATTTTCCTCTTTTTTGTACAGGGTAGTTACGCTTCTTTTCAAGTTTATAGTAAACGTCATCACCAAGTGCATCCAGCGGTTTGGCAAAGATCTTTTTTTTGTCATAAGAGAGGATAAAAAGAAAGGGAGTACGATTTTGACCCAATGTGTTGATGGTATCAAATCCTTTTTCTTGATTGAGCCAACTCATTCAATAAAACCGTGTAGTCTCATCTACGAATCTAAAAGCAACAGTTTTAAAATGGCCATACGCATATAGACTCCATTTTTAACCTGCTCCAAGACTTTACAACGCGGGTCTTCCAGCATTTCATCAGAAATGTCTATGTTTCTCATGACCGGACCTGGATGTAAGAGTAATATCTCTTTTTCATCTAAACGTTCACGGTCGATGCAGTAGTGTCTTGAGTATTCATTGTAATTGTCAAAAATTGGTGCAGAGTGACGTTCAAGTTGTGCTCTGAGTGACATGATGACATCTACTTTTTCTATAACATCTGCCAAATGTTCATACTGAGGCAGGTCACTTTTTGGCATGAAAGGCTGAGGTGCAACAAGAATCACATGCATACCCATACGTGTGAAAAGACGGATACCCGAACTTGCCACACGCGAGGATATAATATCTCCCACAATAGCAATCGTTTTTCCCTTGACATCGCCAAAGTGTTCTACCATGGTAAAGAGATCAAGCAGTGCCTGTGTAGGGTGCGCGTAGTTACCTGCACCGGCATTGATGACCGGTGTCATTTCCATGTCAGCAAGCATACCTGGAGCTTCATTGTCAGAGTGACGGATGATGACGGCATCAGGTTCCATAGCACAGAGATTGGCAAAGGTGTCTTCCAGACTTTCCCCTTTTTTTGTAGAAGATCGAGAAGGGTCTAGATGTACCACTGCAGCCCCCAGTTTTTTGGCAGCAACTTCAAAAGAGCTTCGTGTACGGGTAGAAGCCTCAAAGAAAAGGGTAATAAAGAGTCTGTCACGAAGTAATTGGATAGGACGTTTGGATTTAAATATTTTGGCATCTTGTAAGAGCTGTGCTATCTGTGCATCGGAAAAATCATTGGTGTCAATGAGGTGTTGCATGGGTATCCTTGATATCCGTCTTTATAATGTAACGGATAATAATGATATGATTATAACCAATCAATGGTAAAATATATTTAGAAAAGGATGGATCAATGAAAATTATTAAACTATTTTTAAAAAAATTAAAGATGCTTTATAAATTTGTTTAACCCATTTTCAATACTCCACCATTTTGGAAACACTGCATCATAATAGGGCTGTGTGACTTCGCTAAACTCTTCTTTGTCTTCATAGAGGTTTACACACCAGTCAAAGTCGATGTCAAAGGTTTTAAGCGCCATAATGGAGAGGATGGTGTCATTGATGCACCCCAGTCTGCTTGGTGTGACTAAAAGGGTTTTGGCACTCAGATCTTTAATAAGATTGATGACCATGTACTCTTTAGTTATGGGAACCATAAGTCCTCCTGCTCCTTCAACCAAAAGAATATCACATAGTTTTGAAAGTGTTTCATGTTTGTCTATAATGCTTTTGAGGTCTATCTCATGCTCTTGGTCTGCACAAAAAGGTGCTGCAGGAAGAGGGAAGGTATAAGCGGTAATATCTTCAACATTGAAGCTTTCAAAGTTCTTGTTTACCTTTTTACAAGCTTCAAGTAGTACACTTGCATCAGGAGCTGTCTCTGTCACTCCGGTTTCGATGGGTTTATAGACCCCGACTTTATGTCCTTGCTCTGAGAGCCTCTTTAGGAGTTGCAGGGTGGTATGGGTTTTACCCACGTTGGTACCGGTTGCTGTAATAAAAAGCGTAGACATACACAATTCCTTTATAATTCATGATATTTTTTGATACAATTATAGTAGAAAGACGATTTAAGGATACTAATGCCAAAGTTTGAAGAAGAGTTGGATTTTGCTCTGGAGCTTGAAGAACCAAGAATGTTTAAAGTACTCTTGCACAATGATGACTACACAAGTATGGATTTTGTGGTCGATATATTGATGCGTATTTTCCATAAAACAAAGGCCCAGGCAGAGCAGATCATGCTGCAGATACATAAAAAAAACAAAGCAGTGTGCGGTGTGTATACTTTTGAGATTGCGCAGACAAAAGCAGAGCAGGTCAAACAGCTTGCAAAAGAGAATGAATTTCCCTTACTTGCAACCATAGAAGAAGACGCCTAAAGGACTCATATGATTAGTATAGCGTTAAATGATGTATTTAAAAATGCCGTGCGTTACGCCAAAGAGAACAGACATGAATACCTGACTGTAGAACATGTTTTTCTCTCTATCGTGAAAAGTGAAGAGGGTATAGAAGTACTCTCCTTGCTTGATGCCAATCTTGAAATGCTCGAAGAGGGAATCGTGGAGCATATGAATAAAACTATTCCTTCTTTAAAAGAGGCAGTGGAACCTTTCGAAACAGTGGCACTCTCGCGTGCCATTAATGATATGATGACACATATACACTCTTCGGGACGTACTGAAGCGAGTATTGGTGATATGTTGGCAGCTATTTTTATGCAGGAACACTCGTATGCTGTCTACTTGATGAAAAAAGAAGATATTTCCAGAGTAGATATACTTGAAGTGATCTCTCACTCAACCGTTGCCAATGAGGGAGAACAGAAAAAAGAAAAAAAAGAGGAAAGCCTGCTTGATCAGTTTACGATTGAACTGGTTGCCTTGGCAGAGACAGGGAAAATAGACCCTGTGGTAGGACGTGTAGATGAGATAGAGCGTGTCATGCAAACTCTCTGTCGTCGTAAGAAAAATAACCCACTGCTTGTAGGGGAGCCTGGTGTAGGTAAAACAGCTATTGCTGAAGGTTTGGCTTTGAAGATCTCTGAAGGGGAAGTTCCTGATATTATCAAGGACTCAAAAGTTTTTGCTTTAGACATGGGTGCTTTGGTCGCGGGTACAAAGTATCGGGGAGATTTTGAGAAACGTTTGAAAGGGATCATTAAGGAGTTGTCTGCCCTGGATGACGCCATCTTGTTCATCGATGAAATTCATACTATGGTAGGTGCTGGTGCGACAAGTGGAGGGTCTATGGATGCTTCCAACCTTCTAAAGCCGGCATTGGCACGTGGCGACTTGAAATGTATTGGTGCAACAACCTATGCAGAATACAGAAACTTTTTTGACAAAGATAAAGCCTTGAGCAGACGTTTTGCCAAAATTGATGTAGAGGAGCCGAGTGTGGAAGATACTTTTACCATTCTTAAAGGTATTCAGCATAAGTATGAGGCATATCATCATATTCAATTTACCGATGCTGCTTTACAGTCTGCTATAGATCTCTCTGTAAAATATCTGCATGACAGATTTTTACCGGATAAAGCGATGGATATCATTGATGAAGTGGGTGCACACTTTATGCTTAGAGGGCAAAAAGACGTGACGGTAAAACCTAAAGATATTGAAGCGAGTATGGCAAAAATCATGAAGCTTCCTTCTACGGTGATTGGTACAGATGATACTAAAAAACTGAAGATGTTAGAGAAAGACCTTCAGAAACATATTATTGGTCAAGATGAAGCAATTAAAGCACTTTCCATTGCCATTAAACGTTCGTATGCAGGTTTAAATGGAGAGAACAGACCTATTGGCTCTTTTCTTTTTGTGGGACCTACGGGTGTAGGTAAAACGGCTTTGGCTACGGAGTTGGCAAAGACTATGCATGTACATTTCGAACGTTTGGATATGTCTGAATATATGGAAGCACATACCGTATCACGTTTGGTTGGTGCACCTCCTGGTTATGTGGGGTATGAACAGGGAGGATTGTTGACTGAAATGATTAAAAAACATCCGCATACTGTACTCCTGCTTGATGAAATAGAAAAGGCACACCCTGACATTATGAATATTTTACTGCAAGTAATGGATGGTGCCAAATTGACAGATAATAATGGTGTAGTTTCTGACTTTAAAAATGTCATACTCATTATGACTTCCAATGTAGGAACCAAAGAAGCTAATGTGATGGGCTTTAACAAAGATAACTCGATGAAGACAGATAAGGCACTAAAATCGTTCTTTACACCTGAGTTTAGAAACCGTCTTTCCGCAACTATTGAGTTCAATACACTCAATATTGATGCCTTGATAAAAATTGTAGATATAGAGTTGGATAAGTTGAATCTACTATTGAAATCTAAAAAAGTGAAAGTAAAACTAAGTAAAAAAACCAAAATCTACCTTGCCAATGAAGGTTATGATGAGCGTTATGGTGCCAGACATATTGCCCGTGTGATTGATGAACAGATTAAAGAGGCACTTACAGATGAAATTCTCTTTGGTGCATTGAAAAAAGGTGGATCTGTGAAAGTAGATTATAAAAAAGAGCAATTGCTATTTGACTTTTTAGAGAAATAATGGCTTCAATGTATGATGAAGAGGAATATATTATTCCTCAACTTAGAGGGTATTCCTACCAATTTCCCAATCCCCGTGAAACTTCAGATGAAGGACTTTTAGCTTATGGCGGGGATCTCTCCGTCCCACGACTCTTAAGTGCATATCGAAATGGAATTTTCCCTTGGTACAATGAAGGTGATCCCATTTTGTGGTGGTCTCCAAATCCACGACTTCTGCTCTACCCTGATAAATTCAAAGTAAGAAAATCATTTAGACGTGTATTGCGTTCTGGAAAATTTTCTGTGACCTTTGACAAACATTTTGAAGAGGTTATCTCTTATTGTGCCCATATACCTCGTGAAGGGCAGAAAAATTCTTGGATCGTACCTGATATGCAAAGAGCTTATATCCATTTGCATGAAGAGTGTATAGCACACAGTGTTGAGGTATATTTGGAGGGTAAACTTGTAGGTGGTTTGTATGGTTTGGCTATAGGAAAAGTTTTTTTTGGAGAGTCGATGTTCTCTTTGGTACCTGACGCATCTAAAGTGGCATTTAAGGCACTAAGTGATGTCTTAGGTAGGAGAGGTTATGATTTTATAGATTGCCAGATGAAAACAGATCATATGATAGGTCTGGGTGCAGAGATCGCTGAGAGAGACAGGTACCTGGATGAACTCAGTGAAGCGATCATCAAGCCCGGAGATATGGGAGATTGGCAAGATTTCAGTTGGCACTATGAAGAGCCTGAAAAGAATAAAGGAAAAAAAGATGGTAAATAGAGATATAAACTTCTCTTTATGGTTGGATTTTGTAGAGAGAGACTATTTGAAAAATGAGTTTTCGGTATTGATCGAAAAAGAGATCATTAATGGTGCAACCAGCAATCCATCTATCTTTGCTTCGGCCATTACTACTTCACCTGCGTATAAAGAGCAGTTGACACAATTGGTGGGGAAAACACCTAAAGAGAAGTATGAAGCACTTGCCATTGAAGATATACGTACAGCTGCTCAGGCCTTGAGACCTGCTTATGATGAAGGTAATGACGGATACATCTCTATAGAAGTAGACCCATTTTTGTCTAATGATACGCAAGGTACTATTGAAGAGGGTAAACGCCTTTTTGCTGCTATTGGCGAGCCAAATGTCATGATAAAAGTACCAGCGACAAATGCGGGCTATGAGGCAATGGAAACACTGCTTGCTACAGGTATCTCAGTCAATGCCACTTTGATCTTTTCTCCCGAACAGGCCAAGCGTTGTCTCAAAGCAATGAAACATGGTATTGACCTTTTTGAAACCGATGGTGGACGTAGAATTCAAGCCGTGATCTCCGTGTTTGTAAGCCGCTTTGACAGACTCTTGGATGCTGAGATCGCCCGTGAGGGGATCGAAGTTTCCAAAACAGGTATCTACAATGCGGCAAAAATTTACAATATGATCGAAAAGAGCCATACGCCAAGTATCAAAACACTATTTGCAAGTACAGGTGTAAAAGGGGATGATCTGCCAGCAGATTATTATATAAGAGAGTTGTTTGCACCACATTCGGTCAATACAGCACCTTTGGCTACAATAGAAGCATATATAGCAAAAAAAGAGACTGCTGCCAAACTACCGTTGGAAGAGAGTGAGATCAATGGGTATTTTACCAGACTGGCAGACAGCGGGTTTGATATGGATGAAGTTTATGATACACTGTTGAATGATGGACTCAAAGCATTTGAAGAAGCCTTTGAGGAGATGTTGGACAAGTTGAAGTAGTACCGCGATAGTAAATGAGGGCTGAACAGTAAAAAACACAAGGAAGTTTCATGGAAGAAAAACTTAAACTCTTTTTGAGAAGTATGATCAGTAATGAGGGATCCGACCTTCATCTTAAATCTGGTGCTATTACGCGGGTGCGTATACATGGTGTACTTCGGCTCTTGGGTAAGGATCCACTGAGTGCTAATGAGGTAGAAGCCATTGCCAAAGAGATCACAACCCCAGAACAGTATGCGCGTCTCAAAACCGATAAAAATCTGGATTTTACGTATGTCCTAGGTGATGAACACAGATTTCGTGTGAATTATTTTTATCAGATGGATGGCCTCTCTGCTGTTTTTCGTCTTATACCTGTTGAAATTGCTTCCCTTGATGACCTTAAACTACCTGCAGTAATTAAATCTTTTACCGATATACATAGAGGTTTGGTCTTGGTAACCGGTGTTACAGGTTCTGGTAAATCAACTACACTTGCCGCGATCCTGGATAAGATAAACAGAGAAGAGAAAAAGCATATTATTACCGTTGAAGATCCCATAGAATTCATTCACAAAGACCGCGGTTGCCTGATCAACCAGCGTGCAATAGGACAAGACACACACTCATTTTCAGATGCACTTAGGGCTGCCTTGAGAGAAGATCCGGATATTATTTTGGTGGGGGAAATGAGAGACCTTGAAACTATTGATATTGCACTACATGCAGCCAATACCGGTCACTTGGTTTTTTCAACCCTTCACACATTGGATGCAAAAGAAACAGTAGACAGAATTATTGGTATGTTCTCTAAAGAGGAACAGAATCGTATCCGAGCTTCTTTGGCTTCTGTGCTTGAGGGGGTCATTTCCCAAAGATTGGTGCCCAATACACAAGGTGGTCGAACAGCCGCCATTGAAGTTTTGAAAAAGACAGCTAGAATTGAACAGCTAATTATGGAAAACAGAGATTATGAAATTCCTGATGCACTTTTTGAAGGTAAAGAGATCTACGGAACACAGACTTTTGACCAGGCACTGCTTGATCTGCTTCGTGAAGGTAGAATTACAGAAGAGACAACACTTGAGTATGCAACCAACCCGTCTGATATGAAATTGAAGATGGAAGGGGTTGGTAAAGGGGCTATCGTGAAGGATCATCATGATAATGCAAAAGCTGACATCTTTGAATTTAAGGAAGAAGAAGAGAGTTAGGCAGCTTAGCTCTCTCCTTTCATTTCAACTCTTTTTAAATCCATTTGGATATAATCCGCGTTCAATTATGCTGTATGGTGTAATATTTAAACTTAAGGACAAAATATGTTAGAAGGTATCGTTAGAGAGAGTATCGGAAAGACTACTGCAAAGAAGCTTAGAAGAGATGGTTATCTAACTGCGAATTTATATGCAAATGGCACTGAAAATGTGCAAGCTTCATTTAAACGTGGAGAATTTGTAAGAGCAGTTAGAAATAAGGAGAACCTTGCATTTCCTGTTAAAGTAGGTGATACAGAGTACAATGTAGTGATCCAAGAGTATCAACTACACCCAATTCACGGAGAAGTAGTACATGTTGATTTAAGAATTGCTGTACCAGGTCAAGTAACAAACTTCCTTGTACCGGTTATTACACACGGAACACCAATTGGTCTTAAAAACAAAGGTGTACTTGTAATGTCTAAAAAGAGATTAAAAGTAAGAGGGGCGATTGAAGATATGCCTGCTAAATTTGATCTTGCTGTTGAATCATTGGATAGAGATGAATCAATTCTTGTAAGAGATCTAGAAGTACCTGCAAATTGTAGATTGATGGACAGACCAGATGTTGCTATCTGTGGTGTGATCAAAGCTAAATAATATATTATGACGCTTTTCGTAGGTCTAGGTAATCCGGGATCACAGTACGAAAATACAAGACATAATATTGGGTTTAAGGTCATCGACAAACTTGTCGATGGTACTTCTGCCCGAGATATCTCCAAAACTTCATTTCAAGGCAAACTTTATCGTTCTGCCGATACATTTTTTTTAAAACCCACTACATTTATGAACCTGTCAGGTAAAAGCCTACTGGCTGTTAAACAGTTCTTTAAGATAGAACTTGAAGATATCATTGTGATCCATGATGACATTGATCTTCCTTTTGGTGCGTTGCGTTTTAAAAAGGGTGGTGGACATGGTGGTCATAATGGTTTACGATCGATCGATGCAATGCTGGGAAAAGAATATTTGCGTGTTCGGGTTGGAGTAGACAAACCAGAGCATAAATCACAAGTAGCAGATTATGTTTTACATGATTTTTCTAAAACTGAAGAGATGCAGTTAGATAAACTTATTGCCCATGTGGCGAAGGCATGTCAAGCTTTGGTTAATGAAGAATTGAATGTAGTAAAGTCACTATACTCTTTAAAATCTATTGAAAATCTGGAAGTGTAGGAATGAATTTATTCGTACCTAGTCTACATTTTAGATATATTGCAAAATTGTATGTACGGAATCTACTTGCTATTTTACTGGGACTCTCTTTTGCTTTTGCGGTTATTGACTATTTTCAAAATGTACAAAACCTGAATGTGTCAAGTAACTATCAGATACTCTATATTTTCTATAAGTGGGAGGAAGCACTGGGGCTTCTCTACCCTTTGGCAATGGTTTTTGCGTTGATCATGACAAAACTTTTTTTGGTTAAAGCCAATACAATGGGTGCACTTCATGCCTTTGGCTACAATAAAAAAAGACTTTTTAAACCTATATTCACAGTCATGCTATTTGGATATTCTATTTTCCTCTATTTGAATACTACAGAGTTTTCTTATGCTCAGGATAAGGCTAAAATTTTACTGGAAAACCAGATGAATGCCTTTGATGTCAATGATGTTTTTTTTAAATACAACGATACCTTTGTTTATATCAATAAATTGGATCCTATTAACAAGGTAATGTCTGACATTACCATCTTTAATGTAGAAGGGGATCAGGTAAAATATACAATCTATGCACCTAAAGCTGTCTATGGCAAGGATGAGTGGGAAGCACAAGATGCTACACTCAAAACACATATCTATAAAAATGGAAAACTTAACCATTACAAAGTTGAATACAAAGAGCGTATTTTAACGTTAAAAGGGTATAAGCCAAAGATCATTACCTCTTTATATGAGGGGAATGCCCTCAATATTATAGATGCTTACTATACTTGGAAACTTTTCCAGAAACAAGGTTTGAATTCAGACAAGATACGTAGTCTTCTTTACAATAAGATTATTGTACCTCTCTTTGCTCTGGCTTTAGGATTGATACTCTTCTTTAGGTTACCTTTTCATGCACGGATGATGAGTTTTGGTTCTGTGATTGCTCTCTCTTTGGGAGCAACATTTATTATTTGGGGTATTTTATTCGGGCTGAATCAAATGGGTGCTAACGGTGTTTTAATTCCTGAATTGACAGCTATTTTACCCATACTTATTTTATGGGCCTATGCTCTTTTTATCTTTTTTACAGATGAAAAAAAGATAGGCTGAAAAAGCATTTAAAGCCCTTGAATACGACTTATTAGGCTGCTATAGCTACTTCTTAGACAGATTTGGATAAAATCGCTATAAATTATAGTTAGGACTTTAGCAATGAATAATGATATGAACGCATTGGCAGTAAAGTATGGTACGCCACTGTATGTATATGATTTTGATTATATTGAGAATAGATATACAACATTGAAAGATGCTTTTGCAGGTAAAAAATCGATGATCAATTATGCAGTCAAAGCAAACTCCAACCTTTCTGTTATTCAACATTTAGCAAATATGGGTGCAGGTGCAGACTGTGTGAGTATTGGAGAAGTAAGACGTGCAATGGATGCAGGTGTTGATAAGTACAAGATCATTTTTTCGGGTGTAGGAAAAAGGGATGATGAGATCCGTGAAGCTCTAGAGAAAGATATTTTACTTATCAATCTTGAATCAGAAGCAGAGATGAAGCGTGTAGAGATGGTTGCCAAAGAGTTAAATAAAGAGGCACGTATCTCTATTCGTGTGAATCCAAATATTGATCCGCAGACGCATCCATATATCTCAACAGGCCTGAATGAGAACAAGTTTGGTGTTGAGATAGCTATGGCAAAACGTATGTATATCTATGCAAACAAGTCAGAATTTTTGAACCCGGTTGGGATCCATTTTCACATAGGTTCTCAGTTGACAAAACTGGATCCAATTAAAGAGGCCTGTGTGATTGTTGCGGATCTGGTACGTTCTTTAAGAGCTATTAAAATTGATATTAAATTCTTTGATGTAGGTGGTGGAATAGGTGTAGTATACAGCGATGAAGTAACAATTTCTGCTACTGATTATGCACAGGCTATTTTTGAAGCGACTAAAGGATTGGATGTGACACTTCTGTGTGAACCGGGTAGATACATGGTCGCTAATGCGGGTGCATTTTTTACTTCTGTCCTGTATGAAAAAGTAAATGATGGAAAACGTTTTGTTATTGTAGATGGTGCGATGAACGATCTTCTTCGACCAAGTCTCTACAATGCTTATCATAAAATTGAAGCGGTAAACGTAGAGGGTGAAAAAACATCTGCTGATGTAGTAGGCCCAGTCTGTGAAAGTGGAGACTTTTTTGGAAAAGGTGTACAACTTCCTTCGCTAAAGCATAATGACCTTTTGATTATCCATTCAGCAGGGGCATACGGCTTTACCATGGCAAGTAACTACAATACGCGTGCTAAAGCTGCAGAGGTTGCTTTGGAAGCAGGTGAAGATAGACTTATTAGAGCCCGTGAAACGTATGAAGACCAAGTACGTTTGGAATTGGCGTATTTAAAATAAAGGTTTGAGATGACTTTAGACGATTTAAGAAAAGAGATAGATAGTATTGATGACAGCTTACTGGAACTTTATAACAAACGTATGGATTTGGTACATAAAGTAGGTGAGTTGAAGAATACTACAGGTGCACCTATCTATAGACCTGAGAGAGAACAGGCTATTCTTAACCGACTTAAAAGTCAAAATGGCGGGAAGTTGACAGATGCAGCAATCGATGCACTCTTTTTAGAAATGTTTGCAGTTGCTAGAAATCTGGAATTACCTGAAGCTGTTTCCTTTTTGGGACCGGAAGCCTCTTTTACACATCAGGCAGCAGAGAGTAAATTTGGTGCATTGAGTACCTATTTGCCTATATCTTCCATACCCGGTGTTTTTAGAGAGGTAGCAAAAGGGACTGCGAAGTTTGGTGTGATACCTATTGAAAACTCTTCAAACGGTATTGTGACTGATACGATTAACTGTCTGGACGAGTATGATCTGAAGATTATTGCTGAAGTAGTCATTGATGTGCACCTCTGTTTTGCAACAATGTGTGAAGATATTAAAAATATCACTAAAATTTATTCAAAAGATATCGCTTTTGGTCAGTGTAGAAAATTCCTTCAGGATCTTGGACTAGATATGATAGAACATATTCCGGTTGAGTCTACGGCAAAAGCAGCAAAATTGGCAGCAAAAGACAAGCATGCCGCGGCACTCTGTCCTTCAATTGCGGCAAAGATGTATAATTTGCCTATATTGTTTGAAAATGTAGAAGATGACACTAACAACAGGACACGCTTCTTTGTTATCTCCAATTTTGACAACTTGCCTTCTGGTGAAGATAAAACATCGATTTTGGTCAAACTTGCAAATAAACCTGGAGCACTGGTGGATTTTTTGAATGATTTTGAAAAAGCAGAAGTGAACCTGACAAAAATAAAGTCACATATTGTAGGAGGAAAATCTGTTTTCTTTCTGGAATTTAATGGGCATAAAGATGATGCGAAGATTGCCAATATTCTTCAAAAACATAAAGATGAAATTAAAGTACTTGGCTCTTACGTGAAAGAGCGTGACGATATATAACTGTAGGGTATGTTTTTTAATGTATCACAAGGATAAACATGAAATTTAATAACGTTTTAGAAAATATTCAGATCTATGAAGCGGGGAAGCCCATTGAATTGGTGGTACGTGAATATGGTATCAATGCAGAAGATGTAGTGAAGTTAGCTTCAAATGAAAATCCCATAGGAACAAGCCCTGTAGTGGCTGAAGTGATCAGGAAAAATGCCAGCAAAGCACATCTTTACCCTGATGATTCTATGTTTGAATTGAAGGCTGCTTTGTCAGATAAATTTGATGTGAATGACAAAAATATCATTATCGGTGCGGGTTCTGACCAGGTGTTAGAGTTTATTTCACGAGCCTTGTTGGATGAAGACTCTTCCGTACTTATGTCAGCAGTTACTTTTGCGATGTATGAAATTTACGCAAAACAGATGGGTGCCAAAATAGTAAGGACAGCCTCCTATACACATAAATATGATGAGTTTATGGAAGCCTACAGAATCCATAAACCAAAGATTGTTTACATCTGTACACCGAACAACCCAACAGGAGATGCCACATCCAAAGCTGAAGTGCTTCGTATTATTGAATCAATTGGTAAGGAAACACTGGTAGTAGTAGATGGTGCCTATATGGAGTATGCGGCAGCTAAAGATGTAGCGTATGCCATTACACCGCAAGACCTTTTAGGGTATGAAAATGTGATCTATCTGGGTACCTTTTCGAAGGCCTATGGACTGGGTGGGATGCGTGTGGGGTATGGTATTGCACAAGAAGCACTCATTCATGAGCTTTATAAAATGAGACCACCATTTAACATCTCAACTCTCTCTTTAGCAGCGGCTATTGAAGCAAGCAGAGATAATGCTTTTGTCAAAAAATCTATTGTTTTACATCAAGAACAGATCAAGCGGTATGAAATTTTTGCAAAAGAGAATGGATTTAGCTATATTGAGAGTTATACAAATTTCATTACCTATTTATTTGATGAGAAATATGATTCAGCACAGATTGCTGATGCGCTTTTAAAAAGAGGTGTGATCATTCGTAATCTGACGTCTTATGGGTTAAATGCAATACGTGTAACCATTGGTACAGCCAAGCAAAACGATACTTTTTTCAGACACTTTTCTGAGGTTATGTAGGTTGAAAAAAGTCTTGGTGGTTAAATCAGATGAAGTAGATGTCAAGCCCTTTCTCTTAGAACGTTTTATCCAAGAAGAGAGACACATTGGTGTGACAAAAAAAGTGACAAAGAAAGAGCTAAAAAGCCTGTCAAAAAAGATAGGTTTAAGGTATAGTGATGAAGAGATAGCTTCAATCAAGAAGTTGATAGAAGCCTATATGGCAAAGAGGTAGAATGAAGAAATTAAAAGCATGTACTATTGAAGAGCTACAAGAGGTAGCCAAAGATATTCGAGAGAAGATTTTGAATACTGTCAGTAAGAATGGAGGGCATTTAAGTTCAACAATGGGTGCAACAGATCTTATTATTGCAATGCATAAAGTATTTGATGTTGAGAAGGATCCGTTTATTTTTGATGTCAGTCATCAAGCCTATGCACATAAATTGCTTACGGGTAGATGGGATGAGTTCGATACTTTACGCCAATTCAATGGTATGTGCGGTTATACAAAGCCGAGTGAATCAGAGTATGATTATTATGTAGCCGGACACTCTTCAACCTCTATTTCTCTGGCTGTGGGTGCAGCAAAAGCTATAGCACTTAAGGGTGAAGATCGTATTCCTGTTGCTTTCATTGGAGATGGCTCTATGTCTGCGGGTATGGTGTATGAAGCGATGAATGAACTGGGTGATAGAAAATACCCAGTGGTTATTGTATTGAATGATAATGAAATGAGTATTGCCAAACCCATTGGCGCAATCTCAAAACTATTGTCACAAACCATGGCAGGCTCTTTTTACCAAAAGTTCAAAGGTAAAGTAGAAAAAACACTTGAGTATTTTCCTGAAAGTGCCACCTACATGGCGAAGCGTTTTGAAGAGTCTTTTAAGCTGATCACTCCGGGTATTTTGTTTGAAGAGATGGGTATTGAGTATATTGGTCCTGTAGATGGTCATGATATCGAAGCACTGATAGAGACTATGGAAATAGCCAAGAACTTTGGTAAACCGGTTATTATTCATGCACAAACTACCAAAGGTAAAGGTTACGAGATCGCAGAGGGGAGCAAAGAACATTGGCATGGGGTTTCTGCTTTTGATCTCAAAACAGGTGAGGTACCTAAAAAATCTGGTGCCAAAGCAGCTACAGCTATTTTCTCAGACATGCTTGTTCAGCTGGCAGATGAAGATGAAAAGGTTGTGGGTGTTACTGCAGCGATGCCAAGTGGTACAGGGATGTCTTCTGTGATGGAGAAATACCCTGAACGTTTCTGGGATGTCGCTATTGCAGAGCAGCATGCCGTCACTTCGATGGGTCCATTGGCAAAAGAGGGGTTTAAGCCTTTCTGTACGATCTATTCTACTTTTTTACAACGTGGGTATGATCAAGTGATACATGACATTTGTCTGATGGATTTAGGTGTGGTATTTGCTCTTGACAGAGCAGGTATTGTAGGAGAAGATGGTGAAACACATCAGGGGGCATTTGATATCTCTTATCTTAGAGCTATTCCTAACATGACACTTTTTGCCCCTTATAATGAAACCAGTATGAAAGAGGCTATGGTATTTGCCAAGGACTATGAACACCCTTGTGCTTTTAGATATCCAAGAGGTGCTTTTTTGGCAGAAGATCGTACTTGTAAAGCGTTTGAATTGGGTAAATCTGAACTTTTAAAAGAGGGTAAAGAGATACTTTTTATTGGGTATGGTAATGGTGTGGGACGTGCTGAGCAGACTGCGGTATTGATGGATGATGATATAGCTATTTTAGATCTACGTTTTGTGAAGCCTCTGGATAAAGAGATGTTGATGCTTTTGAGTAAGAGCTATAAAAAATGGTATGTTTTCTCTGACTCTGCCAAGCAGGGTGGTGTGGGTTCTGCTATTTTAGAGTTCTTAAGTGAACAAGGCTTACAAGATATTGCATTAACCTCTTTTGAGTATGATGATAATTTTATTACCCATGGCAATACAAAATTAGTAGAAGAGAGTTTAGGTCTGTTACCGGAACAGTTGGCAAAAAAGATCTTCTAGGATGTGATTACTATCACATCAAATGTAATGAACTTTATAAAATATCTGGTTAGATATTTTATAAAGTTCAGTGACAGTGAACAAAAAACAAAAGGACAAAAAATGGCTAACGAATACATTTTTACAAGTGAATCGGTAACCGAGGGTCATCCAGATAAAATGGCTGACCAGATCTCTGATGCGATATTGGATTACATTATCGAAAAAGATCCTCAAGCGCGTGTGGCTTGTGAGACGTTACTGAGCAATGGTTTTTGTGTTATCGCAGGAGAACTAAAAACAACAGCGTATGCACCAATGCAGGAGATTGCAAGAAAGGTTGTACGTGAAATAGGGTATACCGATGCAAGTTATGGTTTTGACTATAGATCTGCAGGGGTACTTAATGGTATTGGAGAACAGAGTCCCGATATCAATCAGGGAGTTGATCAGAAAGATGGAGAGATCGGTGCGGGAGATCAGGGATTGATGTTTGGGTATGCCTGTAAAGAGACACCGGAACTCATGCCTTTGCCAATTTCACTGGCACATAAGATCACGGCTAAGCTGGCAGAAGTACGTAAGAATGGCACTGTCCCATTCTTGCGCCCGGATGGTAAAGCACAAGTTTCTGTAAAATATGTGGATGGTAAACCGGTCTCTATTGATACTATTGTTGTATCTACTCAGCATCATGATGATGTAACTTTGGCTCAGGTACAAAAAGCGGTACTAGATGAAGTGATTAAAGCGGTGATTCCTGCTGAATTAATGCATGATGATATTGTTTATCATATTAATCCAACTGGACGTTTTGTGATCGGTGGACCACAGGGTGATGCTGGACTTACCGGAAGAAAAATCATTGTTGATACTTATGGTGGTTCCTGTCCTCATGGTGGAGGTGCTTTTTCCGGTAAAGACCCTACCAAAGTGGACCGTTCTGCTGCTTATGCTGCACGTTATGTGGCAAAAAACCTTGTGGCTGCAGGTGCTTGTGAAAAAGCAACACTACAGGTAGCATATGCCATTGGTGTGGCAAAGCCGGTATCTATTTATGTAGATACACATGGTACAGCGACTGTAGATGAAGATAAAATCATTTCTTGTGTTGAAGAGCTCTTTGATCTTACACCAAAGGGAATTATGACAGAGTTGGATCTTTTAAGACCTATCTATCGAAAAACAGCAGCTTATGGACATTTTGGTAGAGAAGATGCTGACTTTACCTGGGAACAGACAAGCAGAGTAGAAGATATTAAAAAATACTTAAATATCCAATAAGTATATTCATTATCAAAACCGATTGAATACGCTCTGTTGGGAAATGGAGCGTATATCAGAAATAATTCCAAAATAATTTTGAGATTAAAGATTTATTCAAACTTTTTTGCTATAGTTTGATTATATTTAACATAAAGGATGAAAAATGGCAGTAATTATTAACGATACTTGTATCAACTGTGCAGCTTGTATTGACGAATGTCCAGTAGAAGCAATTGTAGATGAGGATGATAACCCAACGGGTGAAGAGATTTACTACGTATACGAAGACAAATGTGTTGAGTGTGTAGACTATCATGATGTACCAGCATGTGCTGAAGCATGTCCAACTGAAGGATGTATTGTTTGGGGTGACCCAACAGACGGTATGCCTGCTTCTCCTAACAGAGGTGCAAAAGGCGAGCCAGTAATAGACGAGTAGGTCTTTACTGATGTCGGGCACCTGCCCGGCAATAACATCTATAATTCCCCCTTATTTTTTAATAAATCTTTAATCTTAATTTCGATATAATCCCGCCCGAATACTTTCGTCACACTATCTTTGGATGGCAAGAAGTAAATTATCGCTTAGGAATATTAAGATGGAACAAACATTATCAATCATCAAACCAGATGCAGTAGCAAAAAATGTAGTAGGAGAGATCCTAGCTAGATTTGAAGCAGCAGGACTTAGAATTGCAGCTACAAAAAAGACTAGACTTTCAAGAGTAGATGCAGAAGCATTTTATGCTATTCATGCTGAAAGACCTTTCTTTAAAGACCTTGTAGATTTTATGATCTCAGGACCGGTTGTAGTAACTGTACTTGAAGGTGAAGATGCAATGGCAAAGAATAGAGACCTTATGGGTGCAACAAACCCTGCTGAAGCTGAAGCTGGTACGATCAGAGCTGATTTTGCAGACAGTATTGATGCCAATGCTGTACATGGTTCAGACTCTGTTGAAAATGCTAAAGTTGAAATCTCTTTCTTCTTTGCTGAGAGAGAAATCTATTAATTAAACGATTTTCTTTTGAAAATAGTTTTTGATAAGGTGGGTTCCACTGCTAAGCCGATTGAACTTGAAGTTCAGGGTGTGAAGTTAGAGGGAACTTTGAAAAAGAGCGGTTATCATCGCGTTACTTTGGATGCCATAATGGACGGCAGTTTGAAGTTGGATTGTGACAGATGTGGTCAAAGTTTTGATTATGTCGTAACAAGTCCGCTACGACTGAAGCTCAGTGACGAGGTCTCTGAAGATAAAGATGATTTGGATATAATTGAGTTTTTAGATGGCGTAATCGATGTTACGTACATCCTTGAGAGCGAAATTAATGCAATTCAGGGTGCTTATCACTATTGTGACACATGTGACAATGGAGATGAGGATTTTGAAGTAGAGTTTTAGAAATACATATAAACAAAGGATAAAACATGGCAGTACCTAAAAGACGTGTGAGTCACACGAGAGCAGCAAAAAGAAGAACACATTACAAATTAACATTACCAATGCCTGTAAAAGATGCAGATGGAACATGGAGAATGCCTCACCACATGAATATGACAACTGGTGAGTACAAAACAACTAAAGCGTAATCTAGATGATTAAAATTGCGATTGACGCTATGGGTGGGGACTTCGGTCCTGAACCTATAATTGAAGGTGTGGTTCAAGCACTGGAAGAAAAAAAATTTGTCCCTATACTTGTAGGTGATAAAACAGAGATACTCTCACTCCTCCCACAATATTATATTAACAAAGTAGAAATTGTAGATGCCGGTGATGTGATTGCTATGAGTGATCAGGCAACCAATGCTTTGAAACGTAAAGAATCTTCCATTTACAAAGCAGTAGAATTGGTACGTAACAAAGAGGCAGATGCCGTAGTTTCAGCTGGACATTCAGGTGCAACTATGACATTGGCAACTTTGAGAATGGGTAGACTCCCTCACATTTCAAAACCGGCATTGGCCACGTTGATGCCAAGTACAACTGACATCAAAACTCTGGTATTAGATGTGGGGGCTGTGACGGATTGTACACCTCAAAACTTGTATGAATTTGGAGCGATGGGTGAAGCCTATGTCCAAAAGATTATGGGAATACAAGCTCCAAGTGTAGGACTGCTTTCAAATGGTTCTGAAGACAGTAAAGGAAATGCTCTGACAAAAGAAGCATTTACTCTCTTAAAAGACCTTAAAGGTTTTATTGGGAATGTTGAAGGGAAAGATATATTTAACGGAAAAGTCAATGTGATTGTATGTGATGGATTTACAGGCAATATCTTATTGAAGACTTCTGAAGGTGTTGTAACAACTGTGTTTGATTTGATGAAACAGCATATCAGAAAGTCTCTTCCTGCTAAAATTGGTGCTCTGTTGATGCGTAAAAAAGTATTTGCAAATATGAAAAAACAAATTGATAAAGATGAATATGGTGGTGCACCACTGCTCGGTATTGACGGTTGTGCTATCATTTCTCATGGTGCTTCCAATGCAAAAGCCATTAAAAATGCACTCTTTCAAGCCATTCAATATACACAATCAGATGTCAATACAGTGATAGAAGAACTCCTTAGTAATGATAAATAATTGACAGGTATTTACCTGTCAAATCCCCAATTACACCTCTCTCATTAGAATTTTATGGTAAAATAACCCTAATAATTTTGGTCAAATACCACTTGGTATTGCCTAAGGATAATCATGTCACAGACAAAATCACACTATGCTTCATTCCGTTCTATAGGGGCATATGTTCCTGAAAAGATCTTATCAAATGCCGACCTTGAAAAGATGGTTGATACCACAGATGAGTGGATTGTAAAGCGTACAGGTATCTCTGAGCGCCATATTGCAGCTCAAGATGAAGTTACAAGTGACATGGGTGCTAAAGCGGCACAACTTGCCATAGAGCGTGCAGCATTAAACAATGATGAGATTGATCTTGTCCTTTGTGCAACAGTTACACCGGACTATTTCAATATGCCTTCTACAGCATGTATAATCTCAGACAAACTAGGTATTAGAAATGTACAGGCATTTGATATTTCTGCAGCTTGTAGTGGTTTTGTCTATCTACTCTCTATTGCAAAGGCATTTATTGAGTCTGGTATGAAAAAAAATGTACTGGTTATCGGTGCAGAGAAGTTCTCTTCCATCGTTGACTATACAGATAGAAGTACTTGTATTTTGTTTGGTGATGGTGCAGGTGCTGCAGTGATATCTGCGACAGATAACGCTGAAGAAGGTTTCATTGATGTGCATGCTTCAGCAGATGGTTCATATGCAGATTTTCTTGTCACACCGGCACCAGGTGCCATTAACCCTGTGAGTCAGAAAGTCATAGATGAAGGGTTGAATTTTGTGCAGATGAAAGGGAATGAAACTTTTAAACTTGCAGTGAAAACCTTAACCAAAGATGTCAAAGAGATCTTGGAAAAAAATGAAATTGCTTCAGATGATATCCCTCACTTTATCCCTCATCAGGCAAACTATCGTATTATCAAAGCGGTAGGAGATGCGCTTAAAATGAGAGAAGAACAGGTGGTATTAACTGTTGGAAAATATGGAAATACATCAGCGGCTTCCATACCAATGGCGATCAATGATATTTGGGAGTCAGGAAGACTTCAGAGTGGCGAGTTAATGTTACTTGATACCTTTGGCGGTGGCTTGACTTGGGCAAGTGCCTTACTTCCGTTTGCGGGGAAGAGTAAATAAATTCGTGAAGATTGGGTTTATAGGCGATATTGTAGGTAAACCTGGCCGTCTCATGCTTAAGAGACATCTTAAGCGTCTTCAGCAGGAACATTTTATTGATTTTACTATTGCCAATTATGAAAATGCTTCACATGGTTTTGGTCTGACTGAAAAAAACTGTGTGGAACTGTTGGGATATGGCATTGATATGATGACCGGAGGGAACCACAGCTTTGACAAAAAAGAGATACTTCAACTCTTTGATACCTACCCCCTGATCCGTCCTATCAATTATCCTAAAGAGACACCGGGAAATGGGCTGTTTAAAACAACCTTATTGGGGCATGATCTTGCCGTTATTAATCTTATGGGACACTATACCATGCCTATGGTAGATAATCCTTTTACGATGATCAAAGAGCAAGTATCGACATTGAAAGAAGAGGGCTATAGACATATTGTTATTGATATGCATGCTGAAGCTACCTCAGAGAAACATGTGCTTTTACATCTTTTAAAAGCAGAGGTCTCGGCCATTTTAGGTACCCATACCCATGTAGCAACGGATGATCTGCAAGTTGTGGAGGGATGTTGTTATGTGACAGATGTTGGTCTTACAGGTTGTAGAGACGGTGTTATAGGTATGGAAGCAGAAGTACCTATAAAACGTTTCTTAACAGGGTTGGGTGGCCATTTTGATGTGCCAAACGACTGTAAATCTCTCTTACAGATGATAGTCTTTGAATTGGATAATGAAGGATACTGTATTGGAGCAGAGAAAATAAAGATTTATGATGATCAGCCTAAAATCGTGACAAAGGCATGGATGGAATTGTAGGAGGTAATGGCAATTACACCACCCTACACATTTTTCTTAATACGTACTTTTTTTGGATTAAAAAGTGCAATGGCCTCTTTGATCATTGGTTCTTCTAAAAGTGTAGAAGGGTCTTTTTCTTTTGCTGCTTCGGTTTCTCCGGCATCTGGGGCAATACAGGAACTTTTCATCTCCACATCTTCTATCATAGATGTGGAGTCTGCATCGTTATGTGGAGGGTTGACTGTGGTAGATTCAGATATTAAGTTTTCATTATTTGGTTGAGGGGTATCACTTTCTTTGCTGTGTAAAATGTTTTTTGTATTTATGGAAGCATCTTCCGGGGCTACAGCATTATTAATTACTTTTTTTTTAGCGATATTTACGATCTTGGTTTCAAATCCAAAGATCTCCTTGACAAACATATTGATCACACCCCAATGTGTAACAAGCTGTTTCTTCTCTTCTCCTTCAGCTGTTGAACCCCAGGTTAGTTTATGGTTTTCAAAACTTTCAAACTCAATGTTGTGTTTGAAACATTCTCCCAAGTCAAAACTTCTGTCATAGATTTTTGAAATAAGTTCATTGAATTTATTAGTGTTGAGTGTTGAGTGTTCAGTGTTCAGAGGGGTTTCTGGTTTTTGATCTTTTTGTGGTTCAGTCTTTTCAGAATGCTCTTCTTGGGTCTCGATTGTTTCAAGATTTTGTGGCTGATCCTGTTGAATATCTACTTCTTCTTGAAGGCTACCTTCTGAACGAGGAATGTTTACTTTGGGTAGGGTTGCTACTATCTCTTCTTCGGTAATAGTAATCACTTCATTCGGTGCTTTGTTGTCCTGGTCTGGTGTTGTAACCATGATCTCTGTGATTTCTACACCTTGCAATTCTTTTTCCAAAGAACGGATCATCATATCGATATCTTTGATCTCGAGTGCTTCCATCATTTTGAATAAAGAGAGAGTCAATACAAATTCTCCGTCACTTCCCAAAGCTAAAAGTGATTTGGCATCTGCGATGACACGGAAAAAACGTTCAATGGTCATAGGAGAAAAAGTACTGCTTTGTGTTAAAAGCAACTCTTTAAGATAGAGGGTAAGCTCATCTAAGATCATTTCAGCTTCATAATCAGAAGCGAGTTTAATAAAGGTTAGGATTTTACTTTTGTCTTTATGGACGATATCATTAAGTAGTGCTTCAAGCAATGAAGGTTCGATAATTCCCAACATACCGGTAACAGTAGCTATATCTACATGATTTTTAGAGTAGACAATAGCTTGATCAAGGAGCGTTAGTGAATCTCTTAGTGAACCTGCTCCTGTCCTGGCAATAATATCAAGTGCTTCCTTCTCATAACTTACATTTTCCAAATTTAAAATGTGTTCTAAGTGTTTTAGGACAAGATTTTGGGGGATCTTTTTAAATCTGAAGTGTTGAGTACGGGAGAGAATCGTTGCAGGAAGTTTTAGAGGGTCTGTAGTTGCCAAGATAAACTTTACAAAATCTGGCGGTTCTTCCAGGGTTTTTAGTAAGGCATTGAAGGCTTGAGGGGTCAGCATATGGACTTCATCGATAATAAAAATTTTGTAACGTGCAGAAGAAGGTTTGTATTTGGTATGTTCTATGAGGTCTTTAATATCATCAATACCACGGTTGGAGGCTGCATCCATCTCAATGATATCCATATGTCTGTTCTCAGCTGACATTATACAATGAGGACAAGTACCACAAGGGTGTGAAGTAGTTCCCTTTTCACAAAGGAGTGCTTTGGCAAAGATACGTGCTGTGGAAGTTTTCCCTGAACCTCTTAGTCCGGAGAAAAGATAGGCATGAGAGAGTCTGTTCCCATCAAGTGCCAAAGATAAAGTTTGTGAAACCAATTCTTGACCTATGAGGTCATCAAAAGTGGCTGGGCGGTATTTTCTTGCTAAGGCTAATGACAAACAGGCTCCTCTTTTTTTCTTGATACCATTGTAGTTAAATTTTACTTTTGGTTGGTATAATTGGATAACAGAAAATAATATAAAAGGCTTACTATGCGTATGGATAATGAAGAGGAGAGTAGTAACGTAGACGATAGGAGAGCCAGTACAGGCAGAGTTGGTGGAATGCCGTCTATGCAGACAATGATGATACTTTGGCCACTGGTAAAACCACTCCTTAAATCAAAATTTGGCCTTGTGATTATTGGTGCGGGTATTGCTGCATATTTGATGGGATATAACCCTTTGGCAATCATTGGTATGGGTGGTACTTCATCTCAACCGGTGAATAAAGCAGAAGATGAAAAACGAAAAGTATTCATCTCAAAAGTATTGAAGAGTACCGAAGATGTCTGGACAGAGACACTTGCCAAATATGGTATGCGCTATAGCAAACCAACTATGGTACTCTACAGAGGATATACAAAAAGCGGATGTGGTGCAGCTCAGTCTCAGATGGGACCATTTTACTGCCCAGCAGATAAAAAAGTGTATCTAGATCTGGGTTTCTTTGATGATTTGGCAAAAAGACACAACTCTCCTGGCGATTTTGCACAGGCGTATGTACTTGCTCATGAGATTGGACACCATATACAAGATTTACAAGGGACATTAAACAAGGTACAGCAGGCAAAACAAAGTTGGGGAGGTAACTCTAAAAAAGCCAATGCTTTACAAGTACGTGTAGAGCTTCAAGCAGACTGTTATGCAGGAGCCTGGGCATATCATGCACAGAAAAAATTCAAGATGCTGGAGCCTGGAGATGTAGAAGAGGCCTTGCGTGCAGCATCTTCCATTGGTGATGACACTTTACAACGACAGGCTGGTCAGAAAGTACGACCGGACGGCTTTACTCATGGAAGTTCAAAACAGCGTGTAGCCTGGTTTAGACGTGGATTTGAGTCAGGTGATCTTAGACAGTGTGATACATTTAAGTAAGCGCCATATCTAGGGGAGGAGTCTCCTCTCCTGCAACAGATGTATCTAACCCCTTATTCGATATAATCCTTCCAATTAAATAATCACAAAGAAGCGAGTTTAACATGAGTTACAATCCAAATGAGATTGAAGCCAAATGGCAGAAAAAATGGGAAGAAGAAAAGGCATTTGAACCTTCTGATTCTCTTGAACAGAAAAAAAAATATATCTTAAGTATGTTTCCTTTCCCTAGTGGGCGTTTGCATATGGGGCATGTTAGAAATTATGCGATTGGTGATGCTTTTGCGCGTTACTATAGAAAACAGGATTTTAATGTGTTACACCCTATTGGTTGGGATGCTTTTGGTATGCCTGCGGAGAATGCAGCAATTAAGCACGGGAGACATCCTAAAGAGTGGACTTACTCGAATATTGACTATATGAGAAAAGAGCTTAATACTTTAGGGCTCTCTTTTTCAAAAACACGTGAATTTGCTACCTGTGATGAACTCTATACCAAGTGGGAGCAGGAATTTATCATTAAGATGTTTGAAGAGAAACTGCTTTATCGTGAATCAACAACTGTAAACTGGTGTGAAGATTGTCATACCGTTCTTGCCAATGAGCAGGTAGAAGAGGGATGTTGTTGGCGTTGTGACAATGAAGTACAGCTCAAAGAGATGCCGGGCTATTATCTGGATATTATTAAGTACGCAGATGAATTACTCGGTGATTTAACAGAGTTGGAAGGTAAATGGCCTAATCAGGTCATTACTATGCAGAGTAACTGGATAGGCAAATCACAGGGACTTGAATTTGATTTTGAATTGAGTCCGTCAAGTAAAGAGAAGCTGAGTGGAAATTTTGACAAATATACGGTCTTTACTACACGTCCAGATACTATTTATGGTGTGACTTATTCTGCTTTAGCTGCAGAACATCCGATTACTAAGTATTTGATAAAAAACAGTCTTTTAGATACAAATGTGATTGAGAAGATTGAAAAAATCACCAATATGACAGAGATAGAAAGAGCCAAAGAGGGTAAAGAGGGCTATGATCTTGGTATTACTGTGATCCACCCGCTTACAGGGGAAGAGATACCGGTATGGACAGCCAACTTTGTTTTAGCTTCTTATGGTGGTGGTGCAGTCATGGCTGTACCTGCACATGATGAGAGGGACTTTGAATTTGCTACACAATACAATTTTCCGATCAAACGTGTGATCGAAGGAGGAGAGGAACTTCCTTATACCGGAACGGGAGATCTTATAGACTCTGATCGTTTCTCTTGTCTTGACAGTAATGAAGCCAAAGTGGCGATTATTAATTTCTTTGAAGAAGAGGGAGTGGGTAAAGGTACAACGAATTATAAGTTGCGAAACTGGGGTATTTCACGCCAACGTTACTGGGGTGCACCCATTCCTTTTGTGCATTGTGAATCTTGTGGGCTTGTGCCTGAAAAAGTGGAAAATTTACCTATTGCACTGCCTGAAGATGTTGAGATCACAGGAGAAGGAAATCCACTTGAAAATCATCCAACATGGAAGAATTGTGCCTGTCCAAAATGTGGAAAAGATGCACTGCGTGAAACAGATACCTTAGATACTTTTGTACAGTCAAGTTGGTATCAATTCCGCTATGCGACCAATCCGAAGAAATGGAATGAGACGGGTATCGATAAAGAAGATGCTAACTATTGGTTAGGAGTGGACCAATATATAGGGGGGATAGAACATGCTATTTTACACCTCTTGTATGCACGTTTCTTTACAAAAGTGTTACGTGACCTTTGCTACCATGATATTACTGAACCGTTTGAGAATCTTCTTACACAGGGAATGGTACTTATGGATGGTGCAAAAATGTCAAAATCTAAAGGAAATACGGTAGATCCGGATGCACTTGTAGAAAAGTATGGTGCGGATACGGCAAGGCTTTTTACCCTTTTTGCTGCACCACCTGCAAAAGAGTTAGAGTGGAATGACTCTGCAGTTGAGGGTGCCTTCAGGTTCATTAAAAAACTTTATGACAGAAGAGAGAAAGTGACCGGTAGTGCATTGCCAGAGATTGATCAGAGCAGTTTAAGTAAAGCATCTAAGCTTGCACGTGTAAAAGTGTATGAAGCATTGCAGAAATCTTCAGATGTCTATGAAAAAACATTTGCGTTTAATACACTCATCGCTGCCTGTATGGAAGCTATGAATGCCTTAGATAAACAAGAGAGTGCTGAGGTCTGGACAGAGGGAATGTATATTATGCTTAATTTGCTTGAGCCAATCATTCCGCATGTAACAACTGAGTTATCTGAAATTTTGTTTGATAGAAAAAATCTTGGTGATATACTTGAAGTAAAAGAAGAGGTATTTGTACAAGACTCAGTGATGTATGTAGTCATGATTGGTGGCAAAAAACGTACCCAAATCGAAGTGAGTCCTTCTGCTTTACAAGAAGAGATATTACTCACAGCAAAAGAGGCAGGTGCAAAATGGCTTGAAGGTATGGAGATCATGAAAGAGATTGTTGTACCAAACAAGCTTGTAAATCTTGCCGTCAAACCAGCATAATTTTAAAATGAATACACAGGAAAAAGAATGAAAAAACTATTAACGATTAACTCTCTATTATTCACTCTCATAGGTTTGCTATTGGTTTCCTGTGGTTATAAACCTTCATCGCATTACATTAAAAAAACTTTTGAAGATACTGTTTATGTGGAAGTGGTTGTGGACAGGGTTGAACCTGAAAATGCTCCTTTTGTGAAAGATGAGATGAATCGATTGGTCTATAACAGATTTAAAGGACATGTGACTTCAAAAGAACAGGCAGGCAGCAGTATTCGTATTTCCTATTCAGGCAGTACTTTTACACCACTTGCTTATGAAAATGGATATGTGACCAGGTATCGTGCCAATGTGAAAGTACGTTTTGATATGAAGACAAAACAAGGTAAAGAGACGAAGAGGATCAATGCCGTGGTTGAATCCGATATCGATGCCAGTGCATTAAGTTCTTCTCAAGCGAGAATCGAAGCAATCCGATTGGGGCTGGAGAAAGCCTTGGATGAGTTTTTGGCTTATGTTTCTGCTAAGTCTGCCAACAGTAAATAGTGAGATAGTTTTGTGTCAGTAGTCTCTTTAGATAGTTTCCTAAATACAAAACCCCTCTACTATAAAGAGATAGATCATGAGCGTGTACATAGAGCTTATGCATGCTTAACCCCCCATATTAGATGTCCTAAAACCATACATATCGTAGGGACAAACGGTAAAGGTTCTACAGGTCGTATGATAGCTCATCTGGCATATAAAAGTGGTTTATCCGTCGGGCATTACTCTTCTCCACATATTTTAAAATTTAATGAACGTATTTGGATTAATGGGGTTGATGTTTCAGATGAAATTCTGGAAGAGGCACATCAAAAACTTTTTATACTTTTAGGTCAAGAGATATCAGAGCAACTCTCCTATTTTGAGTATACAACACTGTTGTCATTTATGGTGTTTGAGAAGTGTGATTTAATGGTCTTGGAGGCAGGACTTGGAGGAGAATTTGATGCAACGAATGTATGTGACAAAGAGCTAAGTATTATTACACCTATAGGTGTAGATCATCAGGCTTTTTTAGGCACGACTATAGAAGAGATTGCCACTACAAAGATACGAAGTATACAAAATAATGTACTGTTGGCACCTCAGGTTTATGATGAGGTTATTAACGTGGCAAAAAATATTTCAGCACAAAAAGGTGCTAAAATATTTAATGTTCAGTATGCTGAATTTAGTATTCCTGAAGTACTAGAGCATATTGCTATACAAAATGCCTGGCCCTCTTATCTTATAGATAATGCGAAAGTTGCACTAAAGGCTTTAGATATAATGGGTATATCATATCAAGTCCACAATCTTGAGAATTTAGAACTTTTTGGACGTTTTTATCCGTTAACTAAAAATATTCGGATTGATGTTGGACATAATCCTTTGGCAGCAAAAGCAATAGCTAAAGCTTTGGATAAAAAAGTAGTCCTGATCTATAATTCTTTGGATGATAAGGATTATGAAGAAGTGCTGTCTATTTTAAAGCCAAAGGTGAAACGGGTTGAAATTATAAAGATAGAGTCACAAAGGGCAACAACTCTGGATCAAATAGAAAATGCTTTGCAAAACATTGATTTGTCATACAGTGAGTTTAAAAATCAGATAGACAACAATGAAGATTATCTTGTTTTTGGGTCTTTTTATGTTGTGGAAGCATTTTTAAAGAGGTACGATGTATCAAAGTAATATATATGAATATTTAGAAGCGTTAAAAGAGACAAAGTTACTCATCTGTAAAGATGATAAAGAAGCGATGCAGATACGTGATGTTGCTGTACTCTTAAAGTATGATACTTTTGTCTTACCAGATCTTCGTGTCAGTGTGGGAGAAGATCTGCGTGCTTATGGAGATGACCTACAGGATCTTTTTACTCAGTTGGCATCGTACCATAGCAGCCAAAAAAGAAAAGTACTTATTTCTCCTATGCGTACCTTGTTTATTCCTTTTCCAAAACCGGAGCTCTTTGCTACAAGAACGATAGAGTTTGGCGATACGCTTCATTTAAAAGAACTCAAAGATACTTTGTACCAATGGGGGTATCATTTTGTAGATATTGCTTCACAAAGAGGAGAAGTCTCTTTCCGTGGAGATATCATTGATATCTATCCAATTCAGGTAGAACAGCCATATCGTATCTCCCTCTTTGATGAAGAGGTAGAAGCGATCCATTGTTATGATGTGAATACACAAAAGCGTTTACCTGATGAGTTGGAGGCATTAGAAATTATACCTGCATTTTTGGCGCTAGATAAAAGTCAGTATGAGACATTAAAAGGTAGATGTGAACGTAGTGTTTATGATACTTTTGTAAAAGATATTGATTCTCTTGGTCTTTGGCATTTAGAAGCGTTGGCAGAGAGTGCTTTAGTACAGTTTGATGCTATTATGGCCTCGAATATGGATGAAGAGCTTAAAGAGGTTTATGAATTGACTGAGCCTCTGCTGCCCCGTAAAGATTTTTTACTTCCTACGATTCCAGAAGGCAGTAAATACCGTGATTTGGAAGCGGTAAGCCCAAACAAATTACTGGAATCACATACAGACAAAAAGATTACTATTCTTGCTAAAAACGAGAGTATAGTCCGAGGTTCCGAGCTCTCTTCTTTTGAAGATATCGAGTTCGTGTACCAAGAAGGGATTGTAAATATTTTGGGTGCAGACAGGCTTATACTCTCTCTCAATAAACCTATAAAACGTAAACGTGTTAAAAAAGCCAGTATTATTTTGGATGAGTTGAAACCTGGTGATTATGTTGTGCATGAGAATTATGGAGTGGGTATTTTCCGAGGTATTGAAAAACGTGATGTACTGGGTGCTACTTCTGAATTTGTGGTCATGATGTATCAAAATGAAGATTCACTGCTCATCCCTGTTTCATCTTTGGAAGTGATAGACAGGTATGTAGCTGAGGGAGGCTCATTGCCTATTTTGGATAAGCTAGGCAAAGCCAGCTTTAAAAAGCTAAAAGCCAAAGTAAAAGAGAAACTTTTCGCCATTGCCTCGCAAATCATTAACCTCTCTGCCCAAAGACATTTGAAAAAAGGGATTGTGCTTAAACGTGACATGGAAGAGCATGCCATTTTTATGTCTGAAGCAGGTTTTATGCATACTGAAGATCAGGAACGAGCTATTAATGATATGCTTGATGATATGGCTTCGGGTAAAATGATGGATAGACTGCTTTCAGCAGATGTAGGATTTGGAAAAACAGAAGTGGCAATGAATGGGATGTTCGTGGCAGTAAAAAATGGTTATCAGGCAATGATGATCGCCCCTACAACACTACTTTCATCACAACATTTCAAATCACTTAAAGAGCGTTTTTATACACATGGCATTAAGGTAGCAAAACTCGATAGGTTTTCTACTGCCAAAGAGAAAACATTGACACTCAGAGGTTTAGAAGAGGGTACTATAGATGTAGTTGTAGGTACACATGCATTGTTGAAAGCCAAGTTTAAGAATCTTGCTTTGGTTATCATCGATGAAGAGCATAAATTTGGTGTAAAGCAAAAAGAAGCATTGAAAGAGATAGCAATTGATGTACACTTACTTTCCATGTCAGCTACACCTATCCCTCGCTCTTTAAATTTAGCGATGTCTGAAGTAAAAAGTTTTTCAGAAATCTTAACTCCGCCAACAGAACGACAAGGGGTAAGAACATTTGTCAAATCTTATGACGAAAAGATCATTAAAGAGGCATTGCTTCGTGAGATGCGTCGTGGTGGACAGATCTTTTATGTGTTCAACTCCATTGCAGGTATTGAAGAGAAGAAGAAACAGCTTTTAAAAATTTTACCAAAATTGAGAATTGCTGTATTACACTCAAAAATTTCAGCCAAAGAGACAGAAGATGAAATGATGTTGTTTGAAGATGGAGAGTATGATGTTCTTCTCTCTACTTCTATTGTAGAATCTGGTATTCATATGCCACATGCCAATACAATGATGGTAGATGGTGCAGACAATTTCGGTATAGCAGATTTGCATCAGTTACGTGGTCGTGTAGGGCGTGGAGGTAAAGAAGGTTATTGTTACTTTATGGTAGCAGATAAAGAGCGTTTAACAGACAATGCCAAACGCAGACTTTTGGCTTTGGAATCCAACTCAGACTTAGGTTCAGGTGCAGTACTCGCTTTCCATGATCTTGAGATACGTGGCGGAGGTAATATTATTGGTGAAGCACAGTCAGGACATATTAAACAGATAGGGTACTCACTCTATCTGCGTATGCTTGAAGATGCTATTAAAGAGCTTTCGGGACAAGATAAAGAAGTGGCACAGAATATTGACATGAAGCTGGCTATCGATGCTTACTTGAATGAAGAGCTTATAGAAGAAGACAGGCTGAGACTTGAACTCTATCGTCGGCTATCTCTTTGTGAGAGTACCGCAGAAGTATATGAGATAGAATCTGAAATAGCAGACAGGTTTGGTAAACTTGATACCATTACAAGACAGTTCATTGATGTGATCGTAATGAAAGTACTTGCCAGAGAGAAAGGTATCTCTAAAGTCTCCTCTTATGGAGAAAATGTCTTTATTGAGTTTAGAGAAGAGGGTAAGGAGAGAAGGGTACTTAAATCTCGTTCAAAAGATGATGATGATATCATTGCTACAGCAATGGTTTTTTTAAGAGAGGAAAGGTAATGGATTATAAAACACTATTTTCTCAAACTAAAGAGTTGACACTACTTTTAGTGGAGGATTATGAGCCTTTACGTAATGATATGGCAGAGATGCTTGAAGACTTGTTTAAAATGGTTGTTGTGGCCTCAAATGGTGTAGAAGCATTAGGTTTCTATAAGGAATATCAATCAGAGTATGGTAAAACATTCGATATTGTTATCTCAGATATAGTTATGCCTGTAATGAATGGTGTGGATTTTTGTGAAATTCTTCGTAAAGAAAATGAAAATCAGCAGATTATCATTCTGTCTGCCCATACGGATACTGAGTATCTCCTTCGGCTTATTAATCTGGGGATAGCACAATTTATCAATAAACCTGTACAGCATGAACGGCTGCTTGATACTCTTATTTATGTATGTAGTAAGATCAATAAAGAGGAAGAAGTATTGCCTCAGAGTACAATTTTTGACATGGGAGAGAAAACGGTATGGCACAGGGAAAAACATGTATTGCAAAGAGATAATTTACCTGTGACTTTAACCAAACATGAAATTCTTTTGATGCAACTTTTGGTTGAGAAAGAGGAGCAGGTCTGTACCAATGATGATATCATTCAGCACTTTTATATACAGGGAGTAGAACTGGATGAAAAAAATATTCGAAACCTTGTCTTTAAATTACGTAAAAAACTTCCTGAAAAAGCAGTCAGTAGTATTTACGGTATGGGATATAAACTTACACAAAAACAGTAGAGTTTAAAAGTTTTATATTTTAAAGATCATTTCAAAGCAGACTCCATCATGACGGTTTTTCATGGCCAATGAGCCATTATGATGGTCTTCAATGATGATTTTGGACATATATAAACCAAGCCCTGTACCATTTCTTTCAGTTTTAGTACTAAAATATGGTGTAAATATCTTCTTTGCAATATTTGCAGGAATCCCTCCCCCATTGTCACATACACTGATAACGGTTTTGTTTTTTCGTGTATAGGTTACAATAATGATTTTTGGATCTTTTATTTTTTTATCCAAAAAATTATATTCGCTGTTTTTTAATAGATTAAGTATAACTTGTACAATTTCGTTGGGATACATATTGAAGGTAGGATTTTCCTGTAAATCTTTGATTATTTTTATCCCACTTTTTTGTAGAGAGTTTTCTACAATATTCAGTGCACTTTCAATAGGGAGAACCAAAGAAGTGAGTTCTTTATTTTTATTAGGATTGAAAAAGTTTCTGAAATCATCAGTTGTAGTTGATAAGTGTTGTACATATTGGGTAATATTGCTAAGCTTTCTCTCTAAATAGTTAAGAAAATCTTCCTGATCTGCAGGATGGTCCAGGTTGTATTGTCCACTGGCTATTTTAATATGTACTCCTGATATGGTTGAATTGATGGCACCTAACGGCTGTCTCCACTGGTGTGCGATCATGGAGAGCATTTCTCCCATGTCTGCCATTCTCTGTTTTTGGATGAGTACTTCATCTTTTTCCCGTAAGGCTTCAATGTTTAGATTAACTTGTTTTTTGAGACGTTTACTGTATTGACGCTGTATAAAATGACTGATAATCAAGAGCCCGAAAAGCAGTAAAACAGGTAAAATGATTTTTAAGAAAGCTTCAACAGAACGGTCTCCTTTTTCAAATCTTACTTTGACCCATTGGTTTAAAATATATTGATTGCTGTCAGTTTTAATTGTGTTAATCGCTTTATTGAGGATAGAGAGTAGTTCAGGTTCTGTTTTCTGTACGGCAATCCCCAGATGCAGTTGATCTTGTAGCTGTCCTGAAATTTTAAGTTGTTTGGGAAAATAGTTCTGAATCTGGTATGAGAGTGTCGTCAGTGTATCTATCATTGCATAGAGTTCACTGTTTTCAAGTTTTTTCAGACCTTCTGAAAGGGTATCGACTTCTATAAAATGAATATCAAGATATTTATTTTTAAGCAGTTCTGAACTGGCATAGCTTCGCACTAAACCTACTTTCTTTTCTTTCAGTTTTGAGATATCAGAGATAAATGATTTATCATAGGTCGTAGCAAGGACCAGAGGAGAAGACAAATAGGGTTTGGTAAATGACATTTCCTTCAGACGTTTTGGTGTTTGTGCTACCAAAGAGAGAATATCACATTGCTTGTCTTTGAACATGGCCAAAGATTCACTCCAGCTTTTTGTATGAATAAGTGTGAAAGGTATGTGGATCAATAACGAAATCTTTTTTAAATAATCGGCACTGATACCAATATGTTTTTCCTGTTTTATTGATTCGTATGGCATCCAGTCCGGGTCAATACACATTGTGACCACTTTTTTGGATGAAAGGTACTTTTTCTCCTCGGCTGTTAACAGTACTACTTCATCGATCATGCTATTTTCAGCTGTTTTCTTTTTCCAGACCCTTTTTTTTGATTGGGAATCATAATGGTAAATAAAATGACTGATATCTCTGTTTACAGGTGTGTCAACAAAACCTGCCTGTATAAAGCTTTCGGCAATCTCTTCAATTCTATAGATATCTATACTGCCTATCTTATGCATAGACGGAAGCATGAGCTGTTCTATCTGTTTTGCTTCAAAAAGAAGTGCTGCTTTGCTTTTATGTTGAGTATTGTACTTCTTTAGTATCAGTTCTACGATCTCTTTTTTATGTCCCAGGGCATATTCCCAGCCCTCTATGGAAGCTTTTGTAAAACGTGCAACTTGTTCGGGGTGTTCATGAAGCTCTTTGGCGGAGGTGAAGAGATTGGCAGTATAATGTTTGGCACCATAAATGACAGGGTCAAAAATATTGTATTTGACATCTTTTTGATTTAAGCTGTAGAGCTCATTAGTGGTAAAAACACTCATGGCATCTACTTTTTTATCTATGAAGGCATCTGTATTGAAACTTGCTGGTACTGTAGTAATATTGTCAAGTCCAATATTGAATTTGTTGAGCATAGTTAAGAGTGTAATATCATGAATACTGTTCGAAAGACCCATGATCTTTTTATTGCTAAGTTCAGCAGGTGTTTTGATGTTTTCCTGAGCTATGAGTACCAGAGGTGACTGTTTAAAAAAGTTTGCTAGTAGAACAAGACTTTTTCCCTTAAGATAGTCTGCTACAATAGATGCGTCTCCAAGTCCATACTGAGCTTTTCCGCTTAAAACTTTTTCTGTAATGTTTTTGTTTTTTTCAAATTCAACAAACGAGACATCCAGCCCGCCCTTTTTGTAAAACCCTTTCTCCTTAGCCGCATAGAAGCCGGCAAATTCAAACCGATGTTTCCCTTGGAGATACAGTGTTGTTTTTGCCGGAGTTGTCTCTTGGGCATATATGTTAAACGTTAAAATAAGTATCATTAGAAGTAATGATTTCAAAAATTTCATATAATTTCCCTGTGATATTTTAACGACATTGTTTAGTTATACTATAACATAAATCAGTAAAGAAGAAAGATTATATTTGTAA
Source organism: Sulfurovum sp. (assembly GCA_027081115.1). GTDB lineage: Bacteria > Campylobacterota > Campylobacteria > Campylobacterales > Sulfurovaceae > Sulfurovum. The sequence continues at coordinate 1,654 of JALWLD010000112.1, read as the reverse complement.
ATACGCTTATAAAAACCAGCTACGATCTTTCTTACTTTTATGTAGAAGGTAACCCGTATATACGTCAGGAAATGTATGAAGTTTTGGAGAATTTCCTGAGTGTGGTTTTTTTGGTAGAAGATGGATTTCAGGGTTTCTAGGCATACAAAGATGATACAGCGCTTAAATGGGCAGATATAGTACTTTATAATAGGAAAGTTTCTAAAACAGTGTTACCGTGTATATATAAATCCTAATAAAGATTGTAAAAAGTGACATTTTGATGACATTTATATAGTATAATTAATGATGTAGTACTCTATTAAGAGTATATTATCAGGCCAAACCATTCGTGAGAATGGGACGGAAAGCTATGGGTCTCAAGTAGATCGCCAAGCTGCAATTTGTTTCAATAGATTTGTTAATTAAAAGGGTACAAATGCAATTTGCAAAATATAGTTTCGTCATTCTTATGCTCCTCTTCTCTACACTTTCTCTATCTGCAAAATCAGAGAACTGGGAAATATTTTCAGATGGGAAAGAGCTTCAAAGTACATCAAACTTATCACATATGATTATTATCCGACCAAAAAGTGTGACAGGACAGGCGATCAATATTTATATTGATGGTGAGTATGTTTCATCTTTATTGTCAGGAGCATATACTGAAGAGTTGGTCTGTAGTGGAAGACATCGTATCAACCTTGCCTATACCAATACGACCTCTAAATATAAAGAGAAGAAAAAGGGTGGACAATGGGTTACTTTTCATACTTCTGAAAAACATATTTATAGCATTGTAAAAACAGGAAAATCGTTGAAGGTTTCTGCAGTTCCTGCCCAAGAAAGTCAAAAATATTTAAAACAGTTTAGAAAAAAACAGGCACATACAATTTCAAGACTCAATAAGCGTCGATGTACACAACCTCATACTACAGCAAAAGGATCGAAATAATGGTTAGAGAAGTTATTGTTCATATAAATTCAGCAGAAGGTACTATTTCATCCCATGCAGTCAAGACCCATGGGGCAAATCCTTCTTTAGCAGGTAAAGCAGTGCATATTCAGGCACATTCAAATGTTAAATATGACCTTATAGAAAAAAGTACAGGGTATGCACCTGAAAATATTACGGCAAAACGTGTTGGTAAAGACCTGCATATTGCATTTGAAGGAAGTGATATTAATGATCCTGATATGATCATTGATGGCTATTATGATCAAACAGGAGAACTGCTTGTTGGAAAAGCAGAAAATGGTCTCTACTATAATTTTGTTCCAGAAAGTGCAGCAGATACTGATGCTATCAGTGTTCTTAACAGTGGTGATGCTGCAGGTCAGGCACTCGGTGGAGACGGAATCGTCAGTCCACTTTGGATAGGGACAGATGCTTTAGGTTTCAGCACGCTAGGCTTTTTAGCCGGTGTAGCTGGTCTTGGAGGAATTGCTGAGACAGAAGGCAGTAGTGGGGGAGATTCAACAGTTTCTAGTCCTGTTACTGAAGCAGTAACAATCACTGTAAATACACCGGATCTTACCAAGGATACGACACCAACAATTACAGGTACAACAAACGCAGTAGATGGAACCATTATCACTCTTGCAGTCACAGATGCAAATGGTGCGACACAAAACCTCACTGCAACTGCAACTGGTGGAGTTTACTCAGTAGATG
>JALWLD010000111.1 GCA_027081115.1 Sulfurovum sp. | reverse complement strand
GTCTGCTGCAGGTTGTTTTGACCTCTTCAGTTGTCTACCTTCTTTCGCATTATGTTTTTGCCTTAAGTATCACCTCCTCTATTATCGTAGCACTTGCTTTTTCACTCTCCTCAACAGCCGTTGTTCTGAGTTATTTGAAAAGTTCTAAAGATATTTACACTCCTTATGGACAAAAAGCAACAGGTATTTTGATTTTTCAAGACATTGCAGTGATTCCGATTTTAATTTTGATTAGTTTTTTAACAAACTCAAGCGGGCAGGAATTGACAACAGTGCTCACGCAGACACTTTTAAGTGTTGCGCTTGTTATCGCTGTTTTATTTATTATTGGCAAGCCTCTTATCACATGGCTGCTGCATTTCTCTGCCTCGTCTGATTTGGAAGAGCTCTTTGTAAGCTCTGTTCTTTTTATTGTTATTTCCGCTTCATTTTTGGCCTCTTATATGGGTTTTACCTACTCTTTAGGTGCTTTTATCGCCGGTATGATTATTGCGGAGACAAAGTATCATCATAAAGTAGAGTCAGATATTGCCCCTTTTAAAGATATCTTGATGGGACTCTTCTTTGTGGTCGTGGGTATGAAGATAGATGTAGGAATGTTTCTAAATAATTTTGTTTTAATTGTCGGTGTTTTTCTGCTTGTTTTGATTCTTAAAAGTATTGTGACCTTTGCAGTACTGCGTTTTAGCGCATCGAGTGCTGTTTCGCTTAAAAGTGCCCTCTCTCTTTCTCAGGTTGGAGAGTTCTCTTTTGTGATTTTTGCAATGGCAACATCAGGAAAACTCATTAGTGAAGAGCTCTCCTCTTTACTTGTTCTGATTGTTATCTTCTCGATGGTTGTGACACCTTTCTTCATTGCCAAAATCAGTCCTTTTGTCGATAAATTCATAAAAGACAAAGAGGTCGCTACAGATATGTCCGCACTTGCATCAAGAGAAAATCATGTCATTGTCTGTGGTTACAGTTATGTAGGAAAATTTGTTACACGGCATTTAGATGAGCTTGATGCTTCCTATGTCGTTGTAGATAACTCAAACAAACATGTAAAAGAGGCGCTGAATGACAATGTAGAGGCCTATTTGGGAGATGCTTCAAAAGCTTCAATCCTTGAAGCACTGCATGTTGAAAAAGCTTCCTCAGTGATTATTACCTTAGATAACATCGAAAAGAAGAGACTCATCTGTGAGGCGATTTTAAAACATAGTAAAAATGTGAATCTGGTTGTAAAAGTGACATCAAAAGAGGAGAAGATCAAACTGCAGGATCTGCATATCAATGTAATTGTTGATGGAAAAATAGAAGTGGCGCGCGTTCTTGTCGAAAGAATGCTCACCTGTCAGTTAAAGTGGGGAAGCTAAGAAGAAGTTTAGTTTCCTCTTGAACCCGGTTTGATGGCTTCACTACCGTCTTTACAGAGCGGGCATGCATCGGGTGCATACATCTCAAATGTAAAGTCAGCGAGTGCAAAAAATGGAATATCCTGTGGAAGTTTACAGTTAGGCTTTGTCGCGACATCACTGCCTTCTCTATGACAAAAACCACGGTTAGCTAACGCTGCTACACCGACGATTTCCCCGCCAAGCTCTTTGACAACTGCGGCTGCTTCCATAGCGCTTCCACCCGTTGTAATGATATCTTCACACATCAGTACTTTCTCACCCGGTTTTATCTCAAAACCACGGCGAATAGTCATTTTTCCGTCAACGCGTTCTGCAAAGATACTTCTGACATCAAGTGCAGTAGCAAGGGCAAAACCGGCAATGAGTCCGCCAAGAGCAGGTGCACAGACCGTGTCTATTTCAAGTCCGCTTGCTTGTATCTCTTTTGCCAAGGCATCTGCTAAGAGCTTAGCTGTTTTAGGGTCTTCAAGCACTTTTGCAGATTGCAGATAAAACTGTGAATGGTTTCCGCTGCTCAACTTGAAATGCCCCTCTAAAAGAGCATCCGCATCCATATATATTTTTTTGACATCCATTGTTATACTTTTAGTATTTCAGCTTCTTTATCTTTTAAGATGCTGTCTACGTTTGTGATGTATTTGTCAGTGATTTTTTGAATGTTCTCTTGAGCAGATTTTGATTCGTCTTGCGTAATTTCTTTCTCTTTTTCAAGTTTTTTGATTTTGTCATTTGAATCACGTCTGTCATTTCTGATAGAGATCTTTGCTTTTTCGCCCATGCCCTTCATCTGTTTTACAGACTCTTGACGCTGTTCCACTGTCA
>JALWLD010000110.1 GCA_027081115.1 Sulfurovum sp. | reverse complement strand
TCCCCAAGATACAAGCTTCATCACTCACTAAAGGAGATATACAAAGCTCAGTCAATGCAGGTAAAACAGTGACGGTACATGAAAGAGAAGTCTCAGTACCAGGGTGGACAGGTACTGGCTATATGGTCATAGACCCTAATAATGCTAATGGGGCTTATATGATTAGTGGTGGGGGGAATGGCGGGTTTTTTAAGAATCTTAAAAATAAATTACAAATGTGGTTAGGTATGTATCTAGGGTGGGCAAAAAATCATCCTATGATATCTAAAGCATTAGTCGGTTCAATAGGTTTAATCATTGGTACACTTATAAAATTAATTAACACAATTAGTAACTGTAAATCTTTAGTTGGAGCTATTGCTATAGTTTCTATATGGCTAATTTGGAATATTGCAATTACATTAGTTATGGTTGGCATAGCAGGACTAGGCGCAGGAGCACTTATAATGTGGTCTCTTACATTCTTTGAAGGGTATATTGAGTATATCATGATGAATCGCCTAAAAGATGTTTATTGTTATTTGTTAAATAGAAAAAAGTATCAATATGTGTATCAATATGTGTAAAAAAACATTATGGAATTTTTTACGATACTATAGTTTTCTTTTTTTACGTTCAAAGGAAGAATTTAGTTGTAATGACAGCAACAAGAATGAATTCTATTATAAAAATACTTATGCAGGATATGAATTGTTTTTAGGTATAATCCTAGGTATATCTATGGCAACCTCTTCCTATATTTATGGTATTGAACTTATTCCTTTGTTAATATGGAACGGCGTTACTATGTGGGTTTCTTCTATGTTTATAGCACTTTATCATTGGATTAAATATATATAACTTCACAATAGACATTACTATATTTAAAAAATTTTTGGCATAGGGTCGTGGCATAGGGTCGGGTGATGCTAATGCTATTATATTTCTACCGCAAAGCAAACCTACGATAAAATAACCTATGTCTTTAAAAAACCAAATTTTACCCATACCCATGACCAAAGTAGTCATAGCCGATAACAATAACCAACAAAACTTTAAAAACTACAGACTCCAAGCAGGTATGATAGCCTCAAGCCTAGAACACCAAACCCCAGAACAGATGTACAACACCGACCCACAACACCCAGTACAAGGCATAAGTACCATGAAAGCCTTTGCCCTTGCTAACGCTGAGGGGCAGAAGATATACACAATTAATCAAGAAAATATCGCTACAATATTACCCAAGATACAAGCATCTAGCTTGGTAAAAGGAGACATCATGAGTGCAGTATCTACTGGTAAGATAGTTACTGTACATGAAAGAGAAGTCTCAGTACCTGGGTGGACAGGTACAGGATATATGGTCATAGACCCTAACAATGCTAATGAGGCTTATTTGATTAATGGTGGGGGGAATGGGGGGGGGTTTTAAGTCCTGATGATGGATTATCAATTGCCTTAGCTGCAATGGGTGTTTTACTTGTTTCTGCTGCTGGTTGGGCTTTTATAGCTATTTTTGTAGCTGCAATTATTTATGCGGCTACTTTAGCATACTTTTTCGTAGGTAATTGTCCAGGAATGTCTACTCTTTCAAAGTGGATGGCAGGATTTTCATTTGTAGTGGGTAGTTTAGCGAAATCAACAGGTGTTGCAATCATAGTATCCGTACTAAGTTACATATTTGGAGGGACACTAAATATGGCAAATAGAGATGGTTGTAACCCATGAAAGTATATTTGAAAAAATTAGATTCTGCTTGTGAGGAGACTATTGTATCTAATTACGAAAAAAAAATATTGCAATATTTATGGAAGTTTTTTAAAATAGAACTGCCACCCTATAAATTTTTACCACTTATATATAATTTTTTTATTATATATTTGATTGTTTTTCTTTTAGTATCGGTTATTATTATGATACCTCTTATGGTTTACGCATTTTTAGAATCATTTTATGATGCGGTAGTTTTGTATGAACTTGTAGAACAAAAGTTTTTTAATACAGTGTCTTTTGGAACATTTTTTTGGTTATTTATTTTAGCACTGACAAGAACTGAAAAGACTTGGTGTAATTATTCAATAAAATATTGGAAATCTGGTTTAGAACCTTGCATCAATACAAGAACAAAACTTATATTTATGTTTTTTAGTATAGTTGTGGTTTTCATAGGAATATTTATTTTTGAAGAAAAATTTATTCGTTTTTCAATTACTACTGTTTCTATTATTATAATATATAATGTGAT
>JALWLD010000109.1 GCA_027081115.1 Sulfurovum sp. | reverse complement strand
GTACCCATAGCAGCGATTGCTGCAATTGAAAGTGTAAGTTTTTTCATGATCTATCCTTTTTTTGGTTTTTTTAATAACTGATACATTATATCACTATTAATAGATTAATGTCAAGTTAATAACAACTTGTTTTATCATATGATCAAATTTATCATTTCGCCCTTGTTGCATCCTCGAATAATGATACGAATCAATTTTCGAAACTTGGTTAGCAATTTCGAGTTAATGGAAAAAACAGGTTGCTATTTGACCTGTTTTTCCAGATAATCCGTGATCAATTTTTTCTTTATTTCAATGCCGATTCTATGATGAACTTTCAATAACATTTTCATAGGAGAGAATAGTCCTCCGTCTAAAGTATTAGTTGTATTTGGAATGTTTAAATCAGGGTAGTTTTTGTATGTAAAGAGATAAGGCAAATTACTTTTCAAACTTCTAAAAGCAGACCGTATGCGTCTATGTGTATAGTGCCGTTTTCCTGTTTCTTCATTGTAAGTTTTCTCTTGTAAAAATGCTTTGTGTCGATTATACCAGCTATCAAGCAGCACCACAAATCTTTTTTCCGATACATCCCCAAGATATCCCGTGATCCGCCTCAAGTCTATTGAGGCTTTCAGCTTGGGTTTTCTGGTGAGGTATCTCGTAATAATAGCCTGCTGATGAAAGTGGCACATCTGCACTGGGATATCGCCAAATAGGCTGAATAGCCCGCGTTTACCGTCTATGGTGATTGATTGAATTCTGAATCCTTGGGAGAGGATAGAAGATTTTAGCCTACTATACTCTGCAAGATTTTCTGTTTGAATAAAGTGGTAAGAGATGGGTTTAAGTGTTGTGATGTTTTTGGCAACAATCAGACCAAATTTATCTATGCGCCTACCAAAAAAAGTTGCATCCATGACCAGTGTAACTTCTCTTGGAGTACGCTGATTAATAGTCACTTTATAAGCATGGATCTGCTCTCTGGTCCATCGTTCACTACGATGATATTTTAGAGCCAACTCCTGCGCTGTTTGTCTATGATAGAAATAGTGGTTGAAGATTATTTGTTGAAGTTTATCAGAACGTCTTTGTGAGGAAAAACTATGCTTACAATCAAGGCAAATATACTTCTGGATCCCTCTGTGATGACCATTCTTTTTTGTATGGCTTGAAAGGCATTTTGGGCACTTTTTTACAGCGCATTGTAAATAATCCCTTTTTAACTCCCATAGTACCGGGCTTTGTTTAGGTTTTTAGCAACCCGTTTTTTCCATTAAGCCTAAATAAAACAATCGTTTTAAAGAGGGCATGGATACATAAGCCGAGGGTTGTATAGGTGGATATGGACTTGACGTTTTGAAAAGAGTAGTATGAATATATCCACTCCCATCAGCTTATTAACCCTATCTATGCAACCAACTCTGCAGCAATCATTTCCGCCTGCTTCAGCACCGTTTCGGTCGCCAGTTTCTGCATATCCGGCGGGTAACCGAACTGCCGCAGTGTCCGTTTAACAATCACCTTCAGTTTCGCACGCACGCTTTCCTTGATCGTCCAGTCTATGGAGGCATTCGCCTTCATACGTTCTGTCAATACTACGGCAAGTTCCCGCAAGGTATCCTGCTCCATCACTTCTTTGGCACTCTCATTGTTGGCGATGGCACTGTAAAAAGCATACTCAAAATCGGTCAACCCCATCTCTTTGGGCTCTTCATCCATCTTCTGGATCTCTTTGCTCAGGCTGATAAGCTCCTCAATTACCTCCGCAGCAGTGATGATCTTGTTATGGTATTTCTTGATGGAGTTTTCCAGCATCTCCATCAGTGTCTTGCTCTGTACGATGTTCTTTTTGGATCGGGTCTTTATCTCGTCATTGAGCAGCTTTTTAAGGACTTCCATGGCAATGTTCTTGTGTTTCATCCCCTGCACTTCCAAGAGGAACTCTTCGGAAAGAATGGAGATATCCGGTTTTTTAATTCCTGAGGCATCGAAGATGTCTATCACCTGTTCCGTCACCAGTGCCTTGTCTATGACCTGACGGATGGTTGTCTCCATCTCTTCATCGGTTCGTCCGTTACCTGTACTGTCAAACTTCACCAGTCTGGCTTTGACTGCCTGAAAGAAGGAGACTTCATCTTTGACATCCATCGCCTCTTCATGTGGTACGGCAATAGCAAATGCCTGAGAGAGTGCCGTCACTTCATCGATGTACCGTTTCTTACCGTCTTCCAGTCCCAATATATGCTCTTCCGCTTCAAGAATTATAGAGAGCTTCTTTCTGGTATCTGCCTCAAAGTATTCTTCATAAGCAAATCCATGAAACATCTGCGAGACCACTTCCAGTTTTTCCAACATAAGTGCTACAGCCTGTTCCTGTGCCAATGCCGGGTCACCCCTGCCTCCGCTGTCACTGTAGAACGACAGTGCTTTTTTCAGGTCACTGGCGATCCCCAGGTAGTCCACCACCAAACCTCCCGGCTTATCCTTGTAAACCCTGTTGACCCTTGCGATCGCCTGCATCAGGTTATGACCCTGCATGGGTTTGTCTATGTAGAGTGTATGCAATGAAGGTGCATCGAAACCGGTCAGCCACATATCACGCACGATGACCAATTTCAGTTCATCGGTAGGGTCTTTCATTCGGTTGGCAAGTTCCCGTCTCTGCTGCTTGGTTGTATGGTGCCTGGCAATCTCTGGTCCGTCACTGGAGCTGGCAGTCATCACTACCTTAATGGCTCCCTTGTCCAGATCGTCGCTGTGCCACTGAGGTCTGAGCTTGATGATCTCCTCATACAACTTTGCAGCGATCCGTCTGCTCATCGCTACGATCATCCCTTTACCCTCGAACACCTCCTGTCTGGCTTCAAAGTGGGTGACGATATCTTTGGCGACCTCTCGAATACGGTCTTCACTCCCTATAAGTGCTTCAAGCTGTGTCCATTTGGCTTTGGCTTTCTGTGTTTCACTCAGGTCGTCACCTCGAAGCTCATCATCTAGCTCTTTAACAAGCTTCTTTCCTTCATCACTTAGATTGATCTTCGCCAGCCTGCTCTCATAGTAGATCTTGACCGTAGCCCCGTCTTCCACCGCCTGTGAAATATCATAGATATCGACATAATCCCCAAACACAGCAGGCGTATTGACATCGGTACTCTCTATGGGTGTTCCAGTAAAGCCAAGGTAGGTGGCATTGGGCAGTGCATCTCTAAGATACTTGGCAAACCCATAGACGATCTTCTTACCCACCACATTCCCTTCGGTATCTTTCTCATCTACGGTCTTGGCTTTAAACCCGTACTGCGTTCTATGCGCTTCATCTGCGATAACAATGATGTTCTTTCTTCTTGAGAGCACATCATATACATTCCCCTCTTCGGGCTGGAACTTCTGAATGGTGGTAAAAACCACACCGCCGGAAGTCACTTTCAAAAGTGTTTTCAGATGTTCCCTGTCTTCTGCCTGTACCGGTGTCTGCCTGAGTAGGCTTTGTGAGGAGGCGAAGGTATCGAAGAGCTGATCATCCAGGTCGTTCCTGTCCGTGATCACCAGTACCGTTGGGTTGTCCAGCGCCAGTACGATCTTTCCGGTATAAAATACCATCGAAAGCGACTTTCCGCTCCCCTGTGTATGCCACACAACCCCAGCTTTCCTGTCTCCTTTGGGTTGGTTCTCTACACTGGGAAGCCCATACGCTACAGGATCTTCGGCTACTTTGTCTTCATAGTTCTCCATAGCAACTGCCCGAAGTGTAGAAGTTACAGCTTTGTTGACGGCATAGTACTGATGGTATGCCGCCAGCTTTTTGACTGTCTCTATAGTCGTCAGTCCTGTTTTGCTATCCTCTTTTGCACTCTTTTCATAGACAATGAAGCTGCGTACCAAATCGAGCAATGTTACAGGATTGAGCATCCCTTTAATGAGTGTTTCCACCTGGGAAACAAGCTTGGAGGCTTCACCCTTGCCGTCACTGCTCTTCCATGCCATAAAGCGCGTCCATCCTGCCGAGATGGTACCGGCTTTGGCTTCCAGTCCGTCAGAGATGACACAGAAGGCATTGTAAGTAAAGAGAGAAGGAATGGTGCTTTTGTAGGTCTGTATCTGCTTGTAGGCGGACTTAATGGTTGCATTCTCATCGACAGGGTTTTTCAGTTCTATGACCACCAACGGCAACCCGTTCACAAAGAGTATGAGGTCAGGTCGCTTGTTCACACCGTCTTCCATAACAGTAAACTGGTTCATTACCATGAAGTCATTCGATTGCACATTATCAAAATCCACCAGCTTGACGATCTCTCCTCTGGTTACACCATCCTGCTGCCGTTCTACGGTAATGCCCTCTGTCAGCATCGTATGAAAGGTTTCATTGTCTACCAAAAGGTCAGGTGATTTGATGCGTTCTATCTGTTTATAGGCTTCTTCTATCAGGTCATAGTCAAAAGTGGGGTTGATCTTCTGGAGGGCGGAGAGTATCTTCTCTTTGAGCAGTACCTCTTCAAAAGAAGTTCGCATGGGTGTTTTACTGTCGGGGGCAATGTCCGGAGCGTAGACATAGGTGTATCCCTGCTGCTCTAACAGTTCTATGGCAAATTCTTCTATCTCATTTTCGGTGATCTTCTCCACTCTATCCCCCTTTCAGTGCATTAATCTCATCTTCCAAAGCACGGAGTATCTCCAGTATCTCCTCAAAAGAGAGGGCTTTGTCAAAGATCATGTGTTCCATCGCCTTGTAATCTTTTGCCAGCTCATCTATGCGAAATTCAGGTGGCAGCAACTTGACACTTCCCGGTTTGGCATCTTCAAACTTTGCCCAAGCGGCAGGGTAAAACTTCTGTTTAAAAGCGACTACCTGCTCCAGCAACTCCAAGTCTGTAAGTGCATCCGTTTTCACTGCCGACTTTGCCATGATCGCAAGATCATAATAGTGCCTAGAATACCTTGGAGGCAAAGGTTTACCAGCATCTCTGTTTGATTCTTGATGCAGTATGGTCAGTTTCTCCCAAAAGGTTCTTTTGGCAACTATAGCATTAACGCTACAGAGGGTTCTCTCAAAAATATCAGGAAAGTGTTTTGCAGCATACGCTTCGATATCGAAACGATCCGAAGGCAGCCAGGATGCCAGTGGTCCTATCTCAAGCAGTATCTCCGGGCGCAAATAGGGGTCTTCAAATGCTGCGGGGTAGGCAATGTTGATATTGTACGGATTGTCAATATCGATGCTGCAGGTACATAACGGTGAAACAATTTTAGAGACAACAGGAAGCAGCGTTTTTTCAATATACACTAACGCCTCTTCATTTACCCTCTCATTGAACTTAACCTGTCTGCTTTTGGAACTTCTCTCTGCCTGCGGGTCTTCACCGGTTACTTCCCGCCAGTCAAGGATCAGGTCAATATCTTCGGAGAACCTGCCTATAAGGTCAAACACTTTGGAGAGTGATGTTCCTCCTTTGAACATCAAGATCTTACTCAATCGTTCATCTGCAAAGATCTTGTCTAAAACCCATACGACCCAAAAATCCTTTTCCACAATGGCAGGACGCACACCCATCCGGCTGGCGGTCTCTCCAAAAAGCTCTTTTCTCTCCTCTGTAGAAAAATTGGCTACTTTATCCATCGTGCACCTCTTTTTTACAGATCTCTTTTATAGTCTCGTATATCCATGTGGTAGCAGTTTTAGTATCTTTGAGTATCTTGTCATACATCTTTTCATCTATCTGATCACGGATCTTTTTAATGGTACTCGGTGTAACATTCTCCTGTCCCAGTGCCTTGAGTGCCTGCACAATGAGGGAACTCTCTTTGTATTTAAAGCCGATGTTCTTCAAGGAGGACTTCTTGAACTCCAGTGTCGTACCCATGATGTCATAGCTTTTGTTGGGACCGTCACTGAGGTAGATGTATTTGGCAACGACCTGCGTAGAGAGTCCCAGCATATTGAGAGCACTCTCACCGGAAACCTCTATGCGCCAGTTGAACTTTCGGGCAAAGGCTCTGGCAACCTGGTCAATGTCTGGGCTGAGTGTCTGTTTGAGGAGCTCACTGTATTTGGGGTAGTCGTAAATACCACGGGTAACACGGCGTATCTTGCCCTGTTTGACAAGCTCTGAGAGGAGGTTGTCCGCCTGTGAACGGCTGAACTTCTCCAAAAGATCACTTGACGAAAAAGCCCACCCCCTACCATGTCCTGCTATGAAGTAAAATGCGGTATCTACGAGGCTTTTCAATGGTTTCCTTTTTAGATGTATCTAGAAAAAAGTATAGTATTTTCTAGATTTAGGTTTGCTTTAGTATATATTTTCAACTATTCTGCTGGTATATCACTAAAGTACTTATCCACTAGCTTTTTTTGAAGTTCTTCATTATTTTTAATAAAACTTATTACTCTGTCTTTGTAACCTTTTAAAATCCTGTCTCCTACAAAGCTAAGCATCCCTTTATTATTATAAAACCTGAGTGCTTCGTCATAATCTTCCTTATCACATATATCTTGTAATAATTGTTTATGCTCATCATAAAAGCTTTTTGGATCCAATAAACTTATTGCATTTTCAAGTTGTGTTTTCAATTCTGTTGGTGAACCTGATTTTCCAACTAAGCTACTTAAAATTTTATCTGTTTTAAATCTTGCATATTCCATTGATTGCTTATCTTTAGTTTCTTCTATTTTTGAAAAAATTTGCTTTTTAGCATCACTATACTCTTCTGCTGTTGCATGAACACTTGATTGAACCACCTTTAAAACTTCTTCATCACATAAGATATTTTCTATCTCCATAACATCTAAAGTATATATATCATCTTCTTTCCATCTTTTTAACTCTTCATCTTCATAAAAGTCTTTATCAATTATTGCTATTGCTGAAAAATTGGATAATTTTTGGTTTTCATTAAATGCCCTACAATAATCTATTGCTTTTTGATGTCCACCGACAGGCATAACTGTATAGTTTCTAAATAAAACAGAATAAAGCTTGTAATCATAACTATCTCGTTCACCTTCACAAAATAAAATCTTTTTTTTACTTCCAATTAACTCTACCATCAACTGTTGAGGAAGTATCTCATCTGTAGGTATCTCTTCATAATCCCAATTTGATGGGGGAATGTATTTTTTTATCCAAAGTATCTTTGCATTTGTTCTCCCTGTTGCAAAACTTGGATTGTGTGTTAAGTAGACAAACTGACAATCACTTCTTATAGACTCTAGCTTATCCCAGAGCTTATTGACAATAGACATATGAAGATGATTTTCTGGTTCATCAACTATGATATAACCATCCTTATCAACCAATAATACACTAGCTATACAATAAAAAATACTTTTTTCCCCATCGCTTAGAGCCATAAAGTTATATGTATTCCCATTTTCTGATACTGCTTCTATATTACCTTGTCCGTCATATCTAAGTTTAATATGACTGATAATACTTTCCCATACAGTAATTACATTTTCTAAAAGTGAATTTCGTTTTGTAAAACCAGAGTTTTCATAATTTACATGTGTACTATTTGCTACTTCTTGATGTTCCGCAATTAAACAGTTTATAATTTGCGTAAATTCATTTGTTATAAATCTTATATCGTTTGAATCTTTAACGAGTTTATCATGTTTATGGCTTTGAGAAAAGTCAGAAAAAGCTTTAGTTTTTAATGGTATGCTATTATTTTGGATGACATTAAAAATTTTTTGTGCAGGTATAACTGCTACAAAAGATGTAAATTGTTGCGCTATATTTTTCTTAATTTGCCGAGAAAATGTACTTTTACCCGAACCATTTGCTCCAATTAGAACTAAGTTTTCACCTTTATTTTTCAACAAATCAAAAAATTCTATACTTAAAAGTATTTGCGATAAAGATTGAATTTCTTGAGGGATTGTTCTTATTGCCTGATTAAATTCATGAAAAATTTGCTGAGAGCCTGAAGTAGTTATTTCATTATGAACTACTTTTAACACATCAAGATTCTCATTAAAACTGTTTATATTTTGTAACAAAGTAGTTTGATGTTGAATTTGACTATTTAACAATTGCTTGTTTAATAACTCCATATATTTATCAACATAGTCTTCACTTTCTATTTCAAATTTTAATTTAATAAGCATCTCTCTTAGTTGTTGTATATCACTAGTCATTACTTTATATACCATGTCATCAAACTGTTTTTTATTTTGTATATAATTTTGAGTGTTTTGAAATGTAAAGTAAAAAGCTATTAGTTTTTCTACATACTCTCTGTTTGTATTCCAAAAAGATTGAAACTTTTCTATTTCAATTATATATTCTAATCTGTCTTGAATTTGTTGCAGAACTGTTTCTTTCATATTTCTATCCTCGCTTTTCTACTCATCAATTTAGACAAAAGTGTATCCCTCATATTTTCAAGAGTTTTTATTTGTTGTTGATTACTCTTGATCTTTTCCCAGGCATTGTCTGCATAATCATTAAACTTTTTTTGCTCCTTTAATGGAGGTAAAGAAAGTAAGATTTCATTTAAAACTTTTGTAGTTAAACTAGGAACTGCTGAACCCACATTTAAATTAGATAGATCTTTGGTTTTTAACAAAAAGTATATAAACTTACTTGAAACTTTTTGTATATCAATTTTACTCCAAAAAATTGTATCAACAGTCCAGAATGGTTCATCTATATAGAAGAGGTTAGAAAGTGTTCCTTTTCTTGGTATCAAAATAGATTCTTTGTCATATAAAAAACTATCAACATATCGTATTATTCCACCGCTGCCATATACTGGTATATTTCCATCACTTAGCTTCTTATGATCTTTACCATATTTTATTTCTAAAACATCGCCTAATTTACATTCTTCCCACTCATCCCCAGCCTCCTCAATAAACCACTGCCTAAAAAGCGTCTGCGCCAACGCTTCGAGGGTTTTGTTCTGTCGATGAAGCAGGTCGATCTTATCATCAAGGGAACTTAGGACTTCTGCTATGGTTTTTTGTTCTTGAAGAGGAGGGATAGTACATGTATAATCTTCAATTCTTGTTGGTGAAGTATGCATGATTGAAGTCCCACTAGCTGAACCTACAATATACCAATGATACTCTCGTGTTCGCATAAGCCAATAGAGAAATTCTTTATCTATATCATCATTTTTAAATTGTATTAACCCAATTCGTTGATTATGCAAATATCGCTTATTGTCATTCTTGGGAATTTTTGCAGAATACCCCAATGTATCCGTCTCTTTACTTAAATCTGTCATTGTAACTATGATGTCTTCATACTTCAAAATATACTCGTCAGGGTACTCTCCCTTAAAGTATTTCATTTTTGCATTTTTAAATCCTCCACCAATATTGAAGTTACCAGGAGTTACAAGAATATCATCAGTTTCTTCAGTAGTAATATATTTACCGGGAAATGCAAAACCATGTTTGACTTTAATGTAATCACCAAGTCTCGATTTTTTCCACTCACCCATCAACCATCACCTTCGCCAAATTCACCTTGATCCGTTGATTAAGTATCTGCTCTTCCTCCATCTGCTCCTGCAATTCTTTTTGAAGTTCACTGAACCGTTCTTTGAAGTCAAAGTCATCTTCCACTTCTTCCAGCCCCACATATCGCCCAGGAGTTAGTACATAGTTCAGTTCCCGCACATCATCAATGTTTGCAGACTTGCAAAACCCTTTGACATCTTCGTATTCATCATTGCCGCTCTTCCAGTCATGATACACTTTAGCTATCTTGTCTGTGTCATCATGGCTAAACTCTTTGGTACGGCGGTTGATGAGCTCTCCCATGTTCC
>JALWLD010000108.1 GCA_027081115.1 Sulfurovum sp. | reverse complement strand
AAAGTCTAGACGCGCCGCATTAAGCGGCACCTCGTAAGGATCCGCGTCCTGGAGGACACGAACCGTGAGCGGTTCCGCGGCCGCATAGCGGCGCACGGAACCGCCGTCCGTGATGATCAGCACGGAAACCGTGCCGCCGGGCAGCTTAGAGAGCGCATCGGCAACGCGGCCGATGCGTTCCTCTTTAGAGTGCCCCTTGTACAGGGGCACTTCCACGTCCGCTTCGTCTGCGACGGCGCGGACGTAGAATAGGGGGGCGTCCTTCTCAAATGCCCCCATGTCTGAGGCCGCCTCCACGGCAAGGCGCGCAAGGGGGCGCGCCTTCCACCCCAGGGCCTCCCCCCAGGCTTGGGCGTCCGCCCAATTAAGAAGCCATTCTTTCATGTCCAGATCCTCCTGTTCTCGATTGTCTGTATCCGCATTCTTAGCGTGAAAGTGTTGATAGGCCGTTACCGCGCCGCTTGTCAATCGCGTTTTGCAATTTTTCTCCGCCCTGGTGCCCTGGTGCCCTGGTGCCCCGGTGCCCCGGTGCCCTGGTGCCCCGGTGCCCTGGTGCCCTGCCCTGTCCGCCCCAGGGCGCCCCCGCCCGCGGATAGGCGCATTTTCCCGCCCATACGCCGCTCCGCCCATACTCCGCTCCGCCCATACTCCGCCCCGCCCTGCCCTAGGAGCGCCTTGACGAAACTTCAGCAACCCGGTTGGGTATCTGAAAACCGTCCTCCAGCAATCCGGCGCGGCATACGCGAACGTGCCTCCGGATACGACCTGCTGGGAATACCGCAGAATGTCTGCGCCGTCTTGGCTGCCCACCCGGACGGCGCATTGCTTTTGTGCCGCTAAAAACTACAAAAAGAGGTTGACAACGTATCCGGAGAAGTGTTATGCAGAACGCACGAATACCGAAGCTGCGGAGGCAGGAATTCCACGGCCGCGAAACCGCCGCGGCGCATCTTGGAGGACAAAAAAAAATGGAAAACCGCGACACGTATACTCAGGAGGCTTATGACATGGACAACTACGATGAATCATGGAGCCGCGAGGATGAAATTGCTCTTGCAAAGGCGGAGATGTATAGGGACGTAGAGGCAGAAATGCGCGGCCTCTATTACCTTAAAGTGATCCGGCAAACGCAGAACCGCTTCCGCACGTGGGACGATTTTGCGGAAGCGTACTTTAATTCTGGTCCCTTTGCTCTCGAGGGCGAAGGGGCGGCGTCCTATCTCCCGGGGTGGCGCATGTACATAGCTTCCGCGCGCGTCACGGACGAAGGTGTGGAAATAAGTCTTTCTTCCGGAGAAATAGAGGACGAAGAAGGGCTGATTCCATTCGATGAAGCGCGGCGCCTATTTTGCGGCGCGCTGTCGCGCAACGACGAAGAAGTATGGGTGGGGGAGCTGTTCGTTCCGCGATGGGTGGCGGCGCTGGTATGCCACAAGCTGCACGAATCTGGAAAGGTCCGGATAGGCTGAATTCAATTCCGAAAAGCGAAAAGCGAAAAGCGAAAAGCGAAAAGCGAAAAGCGAAAAGCGAAAAGCGAAAAGCGAAAAGCGAAAAGCGGAATCCGAAAAGGGAAAAGCGACATGGCACGGACAAATGCTGAATTGCTGCACGGTTGGGCGCATGGCCTGAAACCGGAGGATGAAACTCCGAACGGCAATCTCTGGTATGAAGGGCCGGAGCTGTACAGCTACCGCACCCTGATCGCCTATCGGCTTGGCAAGCCGGGGCGCGACGACCTGACGGCGGCCATAACGGACGAATCCTATTCGCCTACGACCGGACGTCATATTCGTGGCGCCAACGCAGCGGCCGACTGGCGCGGCGTCGTTATCGTTCCGCGGCTGAGTTCGTTGGCGCACGGGAAAAACGTGCGTTTTTGGGCGCGCGACAGCATGAACGACCTGCTCCCCGTTTTCGAGGCCGGCGGGGAATGGCTTGCGCGTCTCGCACGCGCCGTCGGAAAAATCGCAGGCGTCGCCCCGTCGCGAGTGCGCAAGACCATGGAATCCGAATACCGCGCCGCAGTGAAAAAGGCCGAACGGCGGGCGGAGTTTGAATTCAGGATCCTGAAAGCGGTTGCTCTCGGAGATGATCGCGAAATGGCGCGCGCGGCGCGTGAATGGGTGCGCCAGCGCCTGGAAAAATACGGCGAGGCATCCCGGCTCCAGATCGCCGCTGCCGTCCGGGGGCACGGATATGCACCAAAATCTCTTGACGGCTTTCAGGCCATCATTGAATCCGCCCGGACGCTGCACCGCGT
>JALWLD010000107.1 GCA_027081115.1 Sulfurovum sp. | reverse complement strand
ACTATGACAAACACCCCGAAGAGGCTCAATCCAAATTCAAACTATGCGAAAAGGGTATAGTCACTGCATTAAAAAGCGGAGATATGGCTTTGGCTGAGAAATACGACAAAGATCCCGAATGCAAAGCCGCACGGATCTCCTACAAAGAACACCGCTCCAAGATCCGCAAAGCCAAGTATGAAGCGGAGCGTAAAAAGAGAGAAGAAGAAAGAGCTAAAAAGCAGGCAGCATTTGATCAGGCATACAAAGAATTCCTTGCCAAACTTCAGCCTCTGGGGTTTGATGCTTTCATGGCTGCCAAAAAGGAAGCTTGCGACAATGCACCGATCTTTGGTGACAATCTATCCGTCCAGGATGCCAAGTGCAAAGCATGGAAAGATCTCCAAAAAGAAAAAGAGAATGCTGCCATTGATGATATTATCAAACAGCATCCGGGAGATCAACTGATCACTTACGAGAAAAAAAGCTGCACAAACTATTCAAATCCAAACTGCCGCATTGCCCAAATCGCTTTAGACAAAGCCGTCAACGAACAAAAACAAAAGTACCTTGCCGATATTGCATCACTCAAAAAGGACTTTAACGAGTGTCAAAAAAAGTTTGCGCCGCTTTACCTTAACAATAAATTCAATGAAGCAGCCAAAATCGAAAACACTTTCAAGTGTAAAACCGCCAAAGAAGCAGCCATGCAAAAGTTTCATACATTCTCTTTGCTGCATCCGATCAAGTAGTTTTCAATTTATGATATAATCATACATTCTAAAACAGACAAAAGAGGACACCATGGTTCAAAAGATAGAGCTTGACATCGAAACCATTTTTGAAGAGCTGCACAGTATTGAAATGGATGACAATACTAAAGAACTGCTGCAAAACGGTGTGCCTGCCTATATCAAAGAGCCTGGAATGGCAAACGGTTTTATGATAAAACTCTATCCTAACGGCACCAAAGAGACAGTACATATAGACGCATCTTTTAACGAAACGGTTGTAAATCTCTAAGCTATGGCACAAAAACTTTTTATACTTGCCGGTCCAAACGGATCGGGCAAATCTACGCTCTACAGAAAACTCATAGGAAAATACAAAGCTCTCAAAAAACTCCCCTTTGTCAATCCTGACGATATTGCCAAAGAGATCTTCGGAGATTTTTTACCCGACGGCTCCAAAGAGAGCAATCAAAAGATGCTACAGGCAGGAAAAGAAGCGATAAAAAGGCGCAAACAGTTTTTAGAAGATGGCATAAGCTTTGTATTGGAAACCACTTTCTCCGGCAATAGTGAAAAACAGCTCATAGATGATGCCATTGCAAAAGGCTATGATCTTTACATTGTCTATGTTGCGCTTAGCGATCCTTTGCTCAATGTGCAAAGAGTGCGTGCCAGAGTTCAAAACAAAGGGCATTTTGTCGATCCTGATATTATTGTAAGACGCTACTACAAAAGTATGAGGCAAATTGCCGAAGTTGCAGCACAAACAAAAGCCCTCTATCTGTTTGACAATTCACAATCACACTATAGGCGTATCGCATCACTTCGCAGATCCGGCGCAAGAGGAGAGCAAAATATCATACTCAACACTCTCCTACCTGAATGGTCAAAAGAGATTATCTCCAACATCATTCAATCCCATTAAAGGGAACTGAACCCAGTTCCCAAACCCAAGTGGTACACGAATCGGTACACGCTGAGGGGCTGATAGCCACAAAGCATGCTATAGCGATATAGTTCGGTAGCCGTCACCTCCACCAATACCTCATCTAAACAAATCCACCAATTAAGATATCAACCCTATTTGACAAAACACACAATGTGTGTCATAATGGAACTGCATCAACACGAAGGATTAGTATGACTATAACAGCCAATAACAAGACCAGAACCAATGTATATCTTGATACCGAAATGAAAAAGAAAGCTCAGGAGATCTTTAAACAGTACGGTATGGGACTCAGTGACGCTTTCAATATTTTTCTTGCTCAGGCTGTCATGGAAAAAGGTATCCCCTTTCAAATCAAAATACCCAATGATGAGACCGCAAAGGTGATCAAAGAAGCAAGAGAGGGCAAAAACATGACAAAAGTATCGCTTGAGGAACTCAAAAAGGAAGTCGGTGCTTAATATCGCCATTCATAAAGTATTCACAAAAGATCTCAAAAAGGCTCAACTCAATCCAACCAACACGGCAAAGCTTTTTATGTATATCTCTTTGCTGCTAAATCAGGAGGAACTGCCTGCCGAAGCAAAAGATCACGATCTTATGGGAAACTATAAAGATACAAGAGAGTTT
>JALWLD010000106.1 GCA_027081115.1 Sulfurovum sp. | reverse complement strand
GGGAGGCACTAAATGCCGATTCGTAAAGAAACCGATTTGGATTATCCGAAATTTGCTGTAGTTGGACACCCCAATAAAGGGAAAAGTTCTATAGTCTCTTCTTTGGCGCTAGATGATTCTGTTCAGATCTCAGATACACCAGGTACTACAACGGTAAAACGCTCATTTCCACTCACTGTAGATGGGAAGATCATTTATGAATTGTTTGATACACCAGGTTTTCAACGGGCACGACAGGTTTTGGCATGGCTTGAACAGCATGATGTCTCTGCAGATAAAAAACATGAAGTGGTAAATGCTTTTATCCATACCTTTAAAGAGGATCCAAAATTCAATGATGAAATTGAACTGCTGGAACCCATCATGGATGGGGCAGGGATTATCTATGTGGTGGATGCTTCCAAACCTTATGGTGAAGAGTATGAAGCAGAGATGGAGATATTACGTTGGACGGGGCAACCCTCTATGGCATTGATCAATCATATAGATGAAGATGACTATACCTTGGAGTGGAAAAGAGCTCTGGGACACTACTTTAAGATCGTACGAACCTATAACCCTATGGAGATAAGTTTGGCACAACATATCTCTATTCTTGAGAGTATGGCACAGCTTAAAGAGGAGTGGACGGCACTGGTTAAACTCTCCATAGGTTTTTTTGAACATTATCATGATGAGATGTTACATCGTAGTGCAGCAGTGGTTGCAAATGCTGTCTATAAAGCACTCTCTACAGTAGAAACCCTTACATTTTCAACTCAGAATGCCAGTGACAATGAGAAAAAAAAGCTGGAAGAGCGCTATAAAAACAGTTTGCGAAGCATAGAGAATCAGACCCAAAAACGTATTGAGAAGATATGGAAACACGAACATTTGGAAAAGGACAAAAATCCGCTTTATTTTGAAGATATGGATCTTTTCTCCGAAGAGTCTGCTTCTGTCTTTGGCCTTACACGTAAAGAGCTTTTGGTAACCGGTGTGACCAGTGGTGCATTGACCGGTGCGGGTATTGACCTTTTTTTAGCGGGACATACTTTTTTCATAGGCGGTGCCATAGGTGCGATTGCGGGTGGTGTAGGGGCATATTTTGCTTTTAATGAACTCTCTGAAATTAAAGTGTTCGGAAAAACATTGGGAAGTAAATACCTGGAGATAGGTCCTATGGAAAATAGGAATTTCCCTTATATATTTTTAGGAAGAATGCTTTACCATACCTCTAAAATAGCTAACCGTTCACATGCAAAACGTGGACTTGCGGTGTTTGAAATGGAGAAAGGGTTTAAAGAGAGATGGCTTGATGATACTTTGCGAAAAGAGTTGGAAAAATACCATAAGATCTTTCGTTCAGGAAAAGCATTGGATGCCAAGACCTTGGCATCCTATGAAGATTTGATCTATAAGGTGTTACAAAAGCTTTTATGACTTTTTGGCTTGATCATTTATTACAATACCTTCTCAAGTCCTATTAAAATGACAACCGTCAGGAAACCACCTGCAATACCTGCAACAATGTCATCCATCATTACACCCAGTCCTCCTTTGATCTCCCTGTCAATCCAACCTATGGTTGAGGGTTTCCAAATGCCAAAAAATCGGAATGCAGCAAAGCTGAGGATACTAGCCAGGATAACGGCATTGGGATAACTCATAGTATTGGCAGTAGAGACGGCAATCATCAAGGAGAGCCACATACCTGCTGCTTCATCAATGACAATATGTTCCGGGTTGTGGATACCGGTAGTTTTTTCATCTTTGTTGATCTCAAGTACACCAATGACGGTAATGGCCAGGGTAAGCATAAAAAGTGTCTCCATCCCAAAGTAGTATAAAATGGCTATACCTACGGGAAAAGAAGCCAAAGTACCCATAGTACCGGGTGCTTTTTTAAAAAGTCCTGCTCCCCCGAAGGTAAGGAAAATTTTTTGTAATGTCATAGAAATTCCTTAGGTCAATGATGAAGTCTGATAGAGCTCGATCAGTTTCAAGTAGAACTGCTCTTCACTTTGTTGTTCAAGGAGTCCGGAACCTGGGATGAGTGAGTAGTGCATCTCTTGTAAATTATGGAATCTCTCCGGGAAAAGGGAAGCCAGAATGTTAGCCGAGACCTCTTTTCTTACCAATATAGGTGGAGGTACCATACCACTTTGGATAAGTTTCATAATGGAATCAGAGTGGTAATGTACATGGTGGTGCTGTCCGTGTGGACAGGTGGCTGTACTGACCAGCGTTTTACACGTATCGCAGTAGACGAGCTCATCTAGTGTTTTAATGTTTATGTCAATATCTTTACAATGATCAAAGACTGAATTTAAACGATTTTTGTCATAATAAAGACCAAGTCCTCCATGGTTTTTTCCAATTACAAGCTGGTTACATCCATAGTTTTTAGCCAAAATAGCATCAAGGATCAACTCATTAAACCCTGCAAAAATATATGTGTTTTCAAAAGGGATGATAATCACTTTATTTCTAGGAATAAAGTTATCAATAAAGGTATTGAGTGCATCATAACGGATGTCATACCGTAAGCCATCTGATGTAAAAGGTTTACGAAGGAAAATGACCAGAAGGTCACTGTCTGTGATAGCCTGGCGTATCATTCTCTCGTGGGCACGGTTGAGAGGATTTGCTGCAAGCATCATGGAAGAGACAAACTTTGCACCTGTTTTGGTAATCATACTTTGAATACGTTTAACGTTGTCTTCAATGATCGGGTAGTCTACATGGTACTCTCCACATACAGCAATTTCCCCTAGTCTAGTCATCGTATTTTTTACACCGGGATGGTTGTTGTCTGTCGTACCGTATATATTGAGTAGGCGCTCTTTTGTATTGATAGGAAAGGTCTCTTCGACGGTCAGTTCTCCTACTTTTACTTTATCATTGATAAGGTCGACAACTTCTCCCGCCTGTAATGTTTTGAGTACATCAAAGTTCTTTTTACCACTGGGAGCCAGTACAAAGGCAAAAGGAAAAGGCACACCCTTATAGTGTTTGCTTTTATCAACCTCTTGGGCCTCCTTTTTATTCATGAGTTTTTCAACAGGAGCAATGAGTCCAGCTTGTACCAGAGCAAGTGTTGAAAGTGCCTCTGTGTCAATGTAGAGTGATTTATTTCTTTTTAAAGAGGCCATACTTTTTCCTTTTTTCCCATAAACTTTTTCTTGAAATTCCCAATTTTTTCGACAGTTCCGTATCGGGAAACTTGTACTGAAAAGAGTTGACAATAAACTTGACATAGTCATCGATCGTGAGGATCTCATTTTGGTCATAGAGTTTTGAATCTGTATTGAGTGTCAAGGTCTCAAACTCTGTCTCCAATTCTGAAGTACTGCAAAGTATGAAGTCACAGGTTTTTAATTTCTCAAGTAAAAATTCTCTGTCTGCTTTTTTAAGCAGGTGTATTTCTGTGACATAGATGAGGGCTCTTGAACTGCTCTCTTCAAGTTTCTCTTTCCACTCTTTGTTTCCTAATGGTAAAAAAGTAAGGAGTTTGTTGTTTGCATTGGCATATTCAAATACGATCTTGTCTACCAGTCTTTGGTAATTGGTCTGTATGACCAATGGTGAGGAGAGTTTTTCTATGTCAAAGTCGGTTTCTATCTCTTGGAGGAGGTTATCCATATACTCTTTGTAAAGCAGGGTTTTTTTCTTGAGATCCTGATACTCTTGATAATGCTCGATCTTACGCATGAGCTCTTCTATCATAAAAGGTTTTACAATGTAGTCTTTTGCTCCAAGCTTCAATGGTTCAGATACCGTATCGTTGTTGATGTAGCTCACCATCAAGATAATGATCTTGTTTTTGAACTTCGTAATCAGAGGGGAAGTATTTTGCCCGGGTAAGTTTGTTGAGAGTAGATAGACATCTCCGTTACTCTGCATGGCCTCTTTTATTGAAGAGAATATTTCTGTTTCAAATCCGTTTTCATTAAGCTTTGAGGCGATGCTCTGAGCCAAATAAAGTTCATTTTCTACGATGATTATTTTCATTTCATTTTTTCCTAATAGTCAAATAGTTATTTGAATGTTTTGTATGTCAAGTTTGCTACAGCATGTACTGTAACTCCCTCTTTACGTCCGACAAACCCAAGTTTTTCGGCAGTGGTCGCTTTAATATTGACAAAGTTTGCACGGATCCCCAGTAGCGAAGCCAATGTACGCTTCATAGCCTCTTTATAGGGTAAAAGTTTCGGTGCCTCTGCCATAATGGTCATATCGACATTACCGATCTCATACCCAAAAGAGTGAATTCTGCTCACTGTATCTTTCAAGAGTATTTTGGAATCAGCTCCAGCATAAGCATCTTCTGTGTCTGGGTAAAGTTCTCCAATATCACCCATACCTGCTGCACCTAAAAGTGCATCAATGAGAGCATGGATAGCAACATCTCCATCACTGTGAGCCTTAAAGCCATAAGAGACATCAATGGGTACACCACAAAGAGACATGGCTTTGTTCTCTTCAAAAGGATGGATATCTATACCAAAACCGGTTAATGTTTTTGTAGAAGCAGTTTCAATGCATGGTAATTTATGGAGGTCCTCTTGTGTAGTCAGTTTATGTGCCAAACTGTCTCCCTCTATAAAATATACTTTCTCTCCCAAAGAGGCAATTGCAGAAGAGTCATCTGTAAAGAGAGTCTCCGTTTCTAAAGCCTTTTTTAGTAGTTTGGTAACACTTAGTTGTGGTGTCTGTATTGCTTTTACTTTTTCCCTATCTATTGGCTGACCGTCAAGGTAGAGTGTATCTGTTACGGAAAGTACAGGTACAATACAGCTTGCTTCCTCTCTGGCATCCAAAATACGTTCTATCATGCTCTTAGGGACACAACACCTGGCTATATCACTGACCATGACATACTCTGAGTCTACATATTGCAGTGCATTACGCAATGAATCCTGGCGACTGTTACCACCTAGCACATAGGTATATGTTGCAAAATGTTTCATATGCTCTAACTCTTCTGCTGAAGAAACAATGATGATATTTTCAAATTTTGCTGCAGTTGAAAATTGCTCTGCAACCTGTAACCATAAAGGTATGTCCTTACTATAAAGCCATTGCTTCTTCACTGTACTCCCAAACCGTGAGGCAGATCCTGCCCCTAAAAGTACAAGGGTTGTGTTTGACATGGCAACTCCTAACTGTTTCAAATCGTAACGAAGTATACATTTCCAAAGCTTTAGTATTTCTTTGCTGTTAAATATAGGATTTTCCTATGTTTTCCTATTAATAAGACTTTTTTACTCTTAATTACTGTGCAAACCCTATTTTTTCAATCTAATTTAAGATTTGAGTGGTATAACTCCTATATCAAACTATTTCAACGTTAGGAAAAAATATGACAGAAGAAAATGTATTAGAAGCATTAAAGAATGTAACCTATCCGGGATTTACGAAAGACATCGTAACTTTTGGTTTTGTGAAAGATGTCCTTGTAAATGGTACAACTGTAGGCTTGACTATAGATATTACATCATCGGCAGATGAGGTAAAAGCACAACTTAGAGATGAAGCGACAAAAGAGCTTCAAAAACTTGGTTTTGAAAACATTAACATTAACATTAAAGCTCCACAGGCACCTAAACAGATGTCAAACTCTGTTTCTGGTAAAAATATTGCACCACATGTAAAGAACTTTGTCATGGTAAGTTCAGGTAAAGGTGGGGTTGGTAAATCAACGACTTCAGTGAACTTGGCAGTTGCAATGGCAATGCAGGGTAAAAAAGTAGGTCTTCTTGATGCAGATATCTATGGACCAAACATTCCTCGTATGATGGGTGTTGCAGATCAAAAACCTGAAATTCAGGGGAATAAAGTACAACCTCTTAAAGCATATGGCGTTGAGATCATGTCTATGGGTTCATTGATGGAGCCTGGGCAGTCTCTTATCTGGAGAGGTTCTATGATCATGAAAGCAATTGAACAGTTCCTAAGAGATATTCTATGGTCTGAATTGGATGTACTAGTGATCGATATGCCTCCAGGAACAGGTGATGCACAATTGACACTTGCACAGTCTGTACCTGTAACAGCAGGTATTACTGTAACAACACCACAAGAGGTATCTTTGGATGACTCTAGACGTTCTTTGGATATGTTCCAGAAACTTCATATCCCAACAGCGGGTATCATTGAAAATATGTCTGGATTTATCTGTCCTTCATGTGATACCGAATCAGATATCTTTGGTATGGGAACAACAGAACCTGTGGCAAAAGAGTATGATACCAACGTCATTGCACGTATACCAATAGAGCCTGCTATCAGAGTAGGTGGAGATACAGGTATGCCGGTAACGTATCATAAAGCAGATTCTGAAACAGCAAAACGTTACCAGAAAGCGGCAACAGATCTTCTTGCCTTTATTGATAAAGTCAATGCTGAAGGCGGTGCGGACAACTCAGCGGTACAACCGACAACACCTCCGGGTGTTTCAGCTTGTTCTACCGGTGCGGGTGCTGCTTCAGCTCCAGCAGAAAAAGAAGTGACAAATAAAAATCATGAAGGCTGCGGCTGCCACTAAGCCGCTTATTTGACTGAATGGCTTTGTTCCATTCAGTCAAGTACTATTTATACGCGCTCACACTTTATTTATACCGTTCAGGTAAATTTACAGTAAACTATCCAGCTTAACTTTTTAATCCAAAACAAAAAATATTTGTATAAAATACTGAAATGAAAATGTATCTACTTCTCTTTTTTACCACGCTCACTCTCTTTGCCTCCTCTTTTACCAAAGAGAAAAAGAAAGAGATAGAGATTAACCATACCCATTTTACAGTGCTTCAGGAGTCTTATAGTTATTATAGAGACAAGGGAAGCAGGGTGAAATTTTATGATGCTAATCAAAGTAACATGAAAAAACCTTTCTTGGTATTTGAGTTGGAAAATATAACCGGTAACTGTTCTGACACAGGAATTCAAGAAGGTAACTATGAGATTAAAGAGAAGCAGATTGTTTTTTATACACGTTGGACTCGTCAGGGACATGCAGATGAAAGTCCGATTGGAAGTAAAATAGAAACCTATACCGTATTAGATGATGGTTCTTTGAAAAGAGAATCAAGTCATCTCTATATTGAAAGGCATCACAGAAGTATACATTTTGACGATGGTATGCAATATCTGTTTACGGTACCTGAAACAAAAAAGGAAAAAGAATTACTGAAGACATATGTAGAAGATGTTGAAGTCTATTTTGATGGTACATTTTTGTTTGGGAAAGAGGCTGCAAAACTTCAGAGTGAAGTCTCTGATGCGATGGAAAGAAAGCGTAAAAACAGGTGGAAGTAAATAACAGTATTTCTGCTATAATTCAAAAATATTAATCATTAGGATATCCCATGACATCAGCAGAAAAATTAAAAAACCTTTTAGAACTTGAAATCATCCCCGATCTTGAAGTAGCAATCGATGAGCTTTTTGCAGCTATTGACAAGGCAAAATCAGCCTCTAAAGAACAAAAAGAAGATCTTGAAGAGATGCGTGAAATGCGTACAGAGTGTTTTGCTATTGTTGAAGAGCTCGGACGTGATGAACTGGAAGAAGATGAAATCAATGAACTCTTAGCAGAGCTTGTCGATATGAAAACAGATGAAGATGCGTAAGGAAGGAAGCCCTTCCTTACAACTACTTACTGCTCTTTCAATGTCTCACGAACAATTTTTACAGCCTTTACCATATTTTCCAAACTAGGTTTTACCTCTTCCCATTTACGTGTTTTAAGTCCGCAGTCAGGATTGATCCAAAGCTGTTCTTTTGGTAAAACTTCCAAGAGTTTTTTGATTTGAGTTACTATCTCTTCTACACTTGGGATACGTGGGGAGTGGATGTCATATACACCAGGTCCTACTTCCTGTTTGTAGCCTACATCTCTAAAGATCTTTAAAAGTTCATTCCCCGAACGTGCTGTCTCTATGGAGATGACATCTGCATCCATGGCTTCAATAGTTCTAATGATGTCATTGAACTCAGAGTAACACATGTGGGTGTGTATCTGTGTCTCTTTGAATGCACTGCTTACCGAGATCTTAAAATCTCTGACTGCCCAATCTTCATATCCTTTAATGTTTTCTTCTCTTAATGGATATCCTTCTTTAAATGCAGCTTCATCGACCTGTATCATTTTAATACCTGCTTTTTGAAGGTCATCAATTTCATCACTTAAAGCTACAGCAATTTGTTTGGAAACTTCGCCCCTTTCAAGGTCATCCCGTACAAAAGACCAGTTGAGTATGGTTACAGGGCCTGTGAGCATTCCTTTCATGATCTTGGGTGTTTTACTTTGTGCATAGGTCATCCAATCTACAGTCATAGGTTTGGGACGTGAAATGTCTCCGTAGATGAATGGTGGTTTGACACAGCGGCTTCCATAACTCTGTACCCATCCGTTTTGTGAAAAACCGTACCCGTCAAGCTGTTCCCCAAAATACTCCACCATGTCATTACGCTCAGGTTCTCCATGTACCAGTATTTCAAGGCCACAGGCTTCCTGAAAATCAATACAGTCATCAATATACTGTTTCATCTCTTTTTCATAGAGCTCTTTTGAAAGCACTCCTTTTTTAAAGTCTGCTCTTGCTTTTCTGACTTCAGGTGTTTGTGGGAATGAACCTATGGTAGTTGTGGCAAGGTCTTTGTATCCTAAAAGTGACTTTTGAAGTTCAATACGCTCTTCATAGGCACCTGCTCTTTCATATTTGGAGAGTGTTCTGGTACGTTTTTGTACTACTTCATTGTGAATGCGTGTAGAGTTTTTTCTCTCATGATTGGCTTGTACATTATTTTTATAGTGTTGGTGTTCCTCGGCTGTAAAATGCTCCAGCCCTTCGAAGAAAAATTTGGAGAGAAGGGAAATTTCTGAAAGTTTTTCTACAGCATAAGAGAGCCAGTTTTTTATTTCACTATCCATCTTCTCTTCATATTTCAGAGTAAAAGGTGTATGCAAAAGTGAACAGGAAGAGGAGACAATGATATTTTCTTTGTTACATACTTGTGCAATCGATGAGAGTAGAGACGCAGAAGTTTGAATGTCATTTTTCCAAATGTTTCTACCATCTACCACCCCGGCAATCAACTTTTTACCTGATTCTTTGATGCTCTGTAGACTCTCTATATTCTTTTTACCATAGACAAAATCAAGTCCTATACCCCAAATAGGTGTATGTACCAATATTCTAGTAGCTTCATTTGCATGTTCAAAGTATGTACTGACAATAAGATCGATATTTGTTGAAACATTTGCCAAAGTGTCATAGCAAGGTTTGATGAGACTCAAAACTTTTGGTTCAATGTCTTTAACAAAGATCGGTTCATCTATCTGTACGGTAATATGCTCATCGAGTGTGGCTATTTCTTTTAAGAGTGTTTCATAAAGTGGCAAGATTCTAGAAAACATTTCGTAGGTATCTCCTCTATCTACTCTTTTTGAGAGTCCTAGAAAGGTAATAGGTCCGATAAGGTTGATTTTGGTTTTAATACCTATATCTTTGGCTTCGTTGTATTCGTTTAATACTTTATGGGCATTGAGTTTGTAGTTGTCATCTAGTGAAAGTTCCGGTACTATGTAGTGGTAGTTTGTATTGAACCACTTGGTCATCTCCATTGCTACTGCTTCTTTATTTCCTCTGGCCATTGAAAAGTAGAGATCTTCATTTTTTAAACCTTGAAAACGTTTGGGAATAGCTCCTAGAAGTATGGCGGTATCTAACATATTGTCATAGAGTGAAAAATCATTAGACGCAATGAAGTCTATACCGGCATTTTTCTGATACTTCCAGTGTCTCTCTTTGAGCTGTGAAGCTACTTTTTCTACAGTTTCAAAGGGAGATTTTCCTGCCCAGAACTGTTCTAAAACTTTTTTTAATTCTCTTTGTTCCCCAATACGAGGGAATCCTACTACATAATTTTTTCGAGGAAAAATTTCTTCGAAACCGTTATTATCTTTTTTTGACATGTGTGTATCCTTGGATATTTTGATAATGGTTTATTAGATCGTGTTGAAGTTAATGTGAAAAAAGAAGTTGTGGAGGATGTACACCTGTACGGCGAAATGCAAAATAGGTACAGTAAAAAGGACAGCGTGGGATGTAGTGGTTTAAAAGAAGTGCAAGGCGGGTTTTACGTTTATAGTAACAGTTGCAGTGACAGGGCTTTGTGTTTAGAAGTAGAGACTCTTCAAGAAGTTCATCAGGCGGTTCGGCTTCTTCTGAGCTCTCTTTCTCGTTGGAAAGACGGAAAAGTATCTGTGCTGAGGCAGTTTGGCTTTGCAGCTTATGTGCAACACTGTAGGCCAGTATAGCAGATAATGAAAAATAGTTTTTACCAAAACCAAGTAACATAGAGACTCTCCTTTTAGAAATATTGTGTGAGATTATAGCCAAGATAGTTTTAGAAAATAGATAATCTTTTTAATTAAGTGTAAATTTATCTTATTTAGTTTATATTAGCAGTTCAACCTCTCGGGGTGCTGCCACAGGTAGCTGAGAAGGACGCAAAATCCTACCCGCTGAACTTGACCTGGATAATACCGGCGTAAGGAAGAGACTTGTACTTAATACTTAAAATAAACAGTTAAATTATTTAATTATTTATTTCTACTTTATTTACTCCCTCTTCCCAAACAAATTTTTTTGATACATAAATTTTAAGGGAAAACACAATGACAAAACCATTTAAAGATACATTGACCACTTCAAACGAGTTACTTACCAGAGAACCGCTTCCGGCATCTACCAAAGTATATATAAAAGGGAATATCCATAAAGATATCCGTGTACCAGTAAGAGAGATCGCACTTTCCAATGATACAAAACTGGGTGTATATGATACTTCAGGTCCCTATACGGACCCCACTATCGATATTGATGTAGGACAAGGTATCCCTGCTATTCGTAAAGAGTGGATCAAAGCACGTGGAGATGTAGAGGAGTATGAAGGGCGTATCATGGAGCCTGTAGACAACGGATATACAACAGATGAACAGCTGGATTTTGTAACTGCAGGTGCAAAAGGCTTGGTAAGAACACCGCTTCGTGCAAAAGAGGGTAAAAATGTTTCTCAACTCTGGTATGCAAGACAGGGGATCATCACACCTGAAATGGAATTCATCGCATTACGTGAAAATCAGAATATTGCAATGACAGAAGAGTACCTTCAGGATGCAGAGAGAGAAGAGAGACTCAAAGGGGAAAATTTCGGAGCAAATCTTCCTGAAGTGATCACTCCTGAGTTTGTAAGAAAAGAAGTGGCAGAGGGTAGAGCGGTTATTCCTTGTAACATTAACCACCCTGAAGTAGAGCCTATGATCATTGGTAGAAACTTCCTTGTAAAAGTCAATGCAAACATTGGTAACTCCGCAACAACATCGTCTATTGCCGAAGAAGTTGAAAAGATGGTATGGTCTATTCGATGGGGTGGAGATACAGTTATGGATCTCTCTACAGGAAAGAACATACACACAACACGTGACTGGATCTTGCGTAACTCCCCTGTTCCTATAGGGACAGTGCCTATTTATCAGGCGCTTGAGAAAGTAAACGGGATTGCAGAAGACCTGACCTGGGAAGTTTTTAGAGATACACTTATTGAGCAGGCAGAGCAGGGTGTGGATTATTTTACTATCCATGCGGGTCTGCTTTTGCATCATGTACCAATGACAGCAAAACGTGTAACAGGTATTGTCTCACGAGGTGGGGCGATCATGGCAAAGTGGATGATACATCACCATAAAGAGAACTTTCTCAATACCCATTTTGAAGATATTTGTGAAATTATGAAAACCTATGATGTGACCTTTTCTTTAGGAGATGGTCTACGTCCCGGTTCAGGAGCAGATGCCAATGATGAAGCACAGTTTGCAGAGCTTAAAGAGCTTGGAAGATTGACAAAGATCGCATGGAAACATGATGTCCAGACACTTATAGAAGGTCCTGGTCATGTACCGATGCATATGATCAAAGAGAATATGGATAAGCAGCTGGAGTGGTGTCATGAAGCACCATTCTATACACTTGGACCCTTAACAACAGACATTGCTCCAGGGTATGACCACTTTACATCAGGTATCGGTGCTGCAATGATCGCATGGTACGGATGTGCCATGCTTTGTTATGTGACACCAAAAGAGCACTTGGGGTTACCTAACAGAGATGATGTAAAAGAGGGGTTGATAACTTATAAAATTGCTGCACATGCAGGAGATATTGCAAAAGGACATCCAGGTGCCAGAGCGAGAGATGATGCTATGTCATTGGCACGTTTTGAGTTTAGATGGGTAGATCAGTTCAATATTGGACTTGATCCGGACAGAGCCAGAGAATATCATGATGAAACTATGCCAATGGAAGCAGCGAAAGTAGCACATTTTTGTTCTATGTGTGGACCAAAATTCTGTTCTATGAAGATCTCTGCTGAGGTAAGAGAGTATGCAGATGAATTAGGTACGGACGTAGAGACTGCAAAACAGGCAGGCATGGATGATATGTCTATGAAATTCCAGGAGATGGGTTCAGAAGTATATGTAGAGGCAGATAAATTAGAGAAGGTGTAATGGCATCTTAAAATCGTCGTGGCTCTCGAATCGCTTTGCTTTTCTGGGACTAAATCCAGATACCCTCCATCGCTAAAGCGTAAGTGGGGTGCATTGGGCGTTCGCCACGACAAGGCACACTTTGTGTGATAAATAGGGAAGAGCAGGAGCAAAAATGAATATAGCAATAGTTGGTATTGGACTCGTTGGTAGAGTCCTTGCACTTAATCTTTTAAAACAAGGTCATACCCTTACACTCTTCGATAAAGGCAGTAAAGACGGTACTTCTGCAGCAGGTTTCACAGCAGCCGGAATGTTGGCACCATTTGCAGAGTTGGAGACAGCAGAATCCATCATTTTTGAACATGGAAAACGTTCTATCCAACTTTGGCCAGACCTCTTAAAAGAGATCGGTCTCTTTGATGGGTATAAACTGGATGGTACTATTATCACGGCACATCCTCAAGATATGTCTGAGTTAAATCATTTTATAGGTACGTTGAAACATAAAGTTGCAGAAGCAGAAGAGATAGAAGTACTCGATAAAGAAGCATTGACTAATTTGGAGAGTGATCTTGAACAACATAACAGAGCCTATTACATTAAAGATGAAGGCTATGTAGATGCCCAACGCTTTATGATGTTTTCAGGCAATTATCTGGATATGCGTTCGGAAGTGAGTTGGAGAGAAAATACTTTAGTAGATAAAATAGAATCGGGTAAAGTGTATATAAATGAAGAGATAGAAGTATTTGACTGGGTTTTTGATGCAAGAGGTTTAGGTGCAAAAGAGCATTTTTCTGATCTGCGTGGTGTAAGAGGAGAGGTTATCTGGCTGGAAGCCAACGACATAGATATAATCAGACCTACAAGGCTCTTGCACCCACGGTATAAGATCTATGTGGTTCCGCGAGGGTCTGGTTGTGAAGGTATGGACATAGCGTATTGTAATGAGTGTAAAATTTCTCAGGAGCCTGGATCCAAACGTTATATTATTGGTGCTACGGAGATAGAAAGTGAAGATACTTCGCCTCTTTCTGTACGTTCCAGCATGGAGTTACTTTCTGCTGTATTTTCTGTCAATTCAAATTTTGGAGAGGCACGTATTGTCAATAGTGAGACTAATTGCCGTCCGGCATTTAGAGATAATTTACCACGTATTGAAAATGAAGAGAAGTTAACGCGTATCAATGGGTTGTATAGACATGGGTATCTTTTAGCTCCTGCTATTGTAGAAAAAGCGTTAAATGAAGGGATCTATGCATGATAAAAGTTTCTGTAAACGGAGAAATAAAAGAGATTTCTGAAGATTTGAATGTGAATGAATTGATTGATGAATTAGGCTATACAACAAAAGGATTTGCAGTTGCGGTAAATACAACTTTTGTAGCTATAAATGCTTATGAAAAAACTGTAATTAAAGAGAATGATAAGATTGATATTTTAGCACCGGTGCAGGGTGGATAAGGATTAAATTATGACTAAACATATGCAAATAGATAAAAATACTTGGGAAATAGGGGGGAAAACACTGACATCCAGATTGTTGATAGGCTCAGCACTGTACCCATCACCTGCCAATATGGAAGATGCTATTAAAACATCAGGGGCACAGATAGTGACTGTGGCACTTAGACGTCAGTCTGCTACTGTAAAATCAGGTGGAGACTTTTGGAATATCATTAAATCTTTAGGAATTGAAGTCCTGCCAAATACAGCAGGGTGCCACTCAGCCAAAGAGGCGATCACCACAGCCAAAATGGCAAGAGAAGTATTTGGCACGAACTGGATAAAACTTGAAGTGATAGGTGACCAATATAATCTTCAGCCCGATCCCTTTGAAACAGTAAAGGCAGCAGAAGTACTTATAAAAGAGGGGTTTGAAGTCTTTCCTTACACAACGGATGACTTGGTCGTTGCCAAACGTTTGGCAGATGTAGGGTGTAAGATTATTATGCCATGGGGGTCCATGATCGGTTCGGGAAAAGGTTTGATGAACCCCGATAATCTAATTGCCATAAGAAAGCAGTTTCCTGAGCTTAAACTCATTGTAGATGCAGGTATAGGTAAACCTTCCCATGCAACGCAGGCCATGGAATTGGGGTATGATGGTGTATTGTTAAATTCTGCTATTGCACTTGCACATGATCCGGTCAAAATGGCAGATGCTTTTAAGTATGCTGTAGAGGCAGGACGTTTGGGGTATGAGTCTGGTGTTATGCAAGAGAGAGAATTTGCTTCTGCATCTACACCAACAGTCGGCACCCCTTTCTGGCATCAAAAACTATAAAAGATAAGGAAAGATTTTGACACAAAGAATTGAAATGAAATTTTTAAACTGTGGTATCAGACCTTTGGGTATTTATCCTGTGGTCGACAGAGCCTATAAATTGGTCGCACTGTATAAAGCAGGTGTGACCACAACACAGCTTCGTGTAAAGGACCTTTCAGGTCAAGCTTTGGAAAATGAGATTCAAGAGGCAATCTGTATCTCTTCAGAGTATAATTCCAGACTCTTCATCAATGACTTTTGGGAATTGGCTATTAAATATAAGGTCTATGGTGTACATTTGGGACAGGAAGATATTCAAAAAGCAGACATTAGTGCTATTCATAGGGCTGGTCTGCGTTTGGGGATCAGTACCCATACTCCGGAAGAACTTGAAATTGCTATGCGTTTTGACCCATCGTATGTGGCCATAGGACCACTGTATGAGACCAATTCAAAAGAGATGGTTTACAATCCGGTTGGGCTGGAAGACCTGAAACGCTGGTCAGAAGGTGTGGACTATCCTATCGTAGCGATCGGGGGGATCAACCTGGGGAATATTGAAGAGGTGGTTAAAACCGGTTCGGCCAATGGTGCTGCCATGATACAGGGTGTTTTGGAAGAGAACGGAGAGATCTCCCGTTTGAAAACAGTGATGCTGGTTGACAAATTTAATAGAGTCTGGAATGAAAATAATTAAAGGTACTACTTCAACTGTACTGACCATAGCAGGTTTTGACCCTTATGGTGGTGCGGGTATACAGATAGATACTAAGACCATTCATTCGTTGGGTGGTTATGCTTTAACTGCTACTACTGCGATCACTGCACAAAATTCACAAGGGGTTTTTGCCGTGGAAGCACTTTCTCCTAAAATGTTACATTTGCAACTTAGTACTCTACTGAGTGATATAAAAGTAGATGCTGTCAAAATAGGTATGTTGGCAAATGCTTCTCTCATCGAGGTTGTAGTAGAGATCATTAAAATATATAAACTCAGCAATATTGTATTAGACCCGGTAATGATCTCTTCAAGTGGCAAAGCACTGCTGGAAGCTGATGCAGTAGACGTGATGGTGAAAGATCTTTTTCCTCTTTGTACCCTTGTTACTCCCAATTTATTGGAAACCAATGCATTACTTGGTACAGACTACAAAGGGGGTAAGGAAGAGAGTCTGACTATGGGAGAAGAGCTTATTAGGCTTGGTGCAAAGGCTGTACTTTTAAAAGGTGGACATAGCTGTGAAGAGGATGCGGTAGATTGTTTAGTAGATGCTTTTGGTGTAACCTGCTATTCCAACCCAAGAGTTGAGACAACACATACCCACGGTACGGGGTGTATACTCTCTTCAGCTATTGCTACAGAGCTTGCAAAAAAAATGAGTCTTAAAACAAGTGTTAAAAATGCCAAAAACTTTTTGTATGAAAAAATGAAGATATCAAATGCTTTACAGTTACAATATCACTCATCTGATCCTGAAAAAAAAGAACCCATTTTTTAATAAGACTAAAATACTCCTATTTAAGGATAATCAAATTTTATTTCTTGTATAACTTGAGTATCAAACAACTCTCGGGGAGCCATATACACTATGTATTGGCTGAGACGGCAATAGCCTGACCCGTTGAACTTGAACCGGACAATACCGGCGTAAGGAAGAGAAGTAGACTACTGCGTGAAGCAAACACACATAACCTTCTTCTCCTTGCACTGAAAACAAGGAAAAAACATGACAAAAAACATTTTAAAAACATCACTCATAGCGGCATACGCCTTGGCATCTGTTTCTACTTTTGCAGAAGAGGTCGATCTTGACCCGATCGTTGTAGGAGCAGACTTTAGAGAGCACAACCTTTCTCAGGTAAGTAACTCAGTCTCTATCATCACAGAAAAAGACATTTACGACAAAGCATCTCAATCGTTTATAGAAACTATTGCCGCTACTCCAAATGTAAACTTTTCAGCAGGGGCATCTAAAGCAAAATATGTCCAGATCCGTGGTATTGGAGAACGTTCACAGTTTACCACACCGGTAAATCCGTCTGTAGGGATCATGGTCGATGGTATTGATTTTTCTCAATCTGCTTTGGGGGTTACACTTTTTGATGTGAAACAGATAGAGGTACTTAGAGGACCACAAGGAACCACTTTTGGTGCAAATGGTATGGCTGGTGTGATCAATGTTGAAGGTAATGAGCCGACAAATGATGCACATGGGCACATAGAAGCAACAGTAGGAAATTATAATACAAAAGCAGTAGGTATAGCACTGAATACACCTATTGTAGAAGACAAACTATTGGCACGATTTTCATTATATAAAAATACTAGTGACGGGTATATGAGTAACTCCTATTTGGGACGTGATGATACAAATAATATTGATGAACTTACAGCTAAAGCAAAACTGCGTTGGTTTGTCTCAGACAATCATACTATTGACTTTACCTATATGCATGTAGATATAGATAATGGCTATGATGCATGGACGTTAGATAATACAAGAGATTCACATGCAGATGAACCAGGGAAAGATACGCAGTTAACAGATGCTTTTTCTCTAAAGTCAACCTATCAGGTAAATGATAAAATGCATTTAATTTCAAGTTTGAGTTACAGCAAGTCAGATTTGGAATACTCTTATGATGAGGACTGGTCTTATGTCGGTGAATTTGACCCTGCGTGGTCATATAGCTCATTTGACCAATACTTGAGAGATAGAAAACAGCTCGATATTGATGTAAGAATGGTTTCAGATGAAGCAGGACGTATTTTCAATGGAATGAGTGATTGGACTATGGGTGTGTATTATAAAGACTATAGTGAAAACCTGGCACGCCACTATACGTATCTTTCTACATACCCGATACCATTTACTAGTACTTATGATACAACTAACAAAGCTGTATATGGTCAACTTGATACACATTTTACCGACAAGTTAACCTTGGTTACAGGTTTAAGGGTTGAAGAATGGGATGTATCATACAGTGATTCTGATGCTGTAAATATTGATACTGATGAAGTATTGGTAGGTGGAAAAATTGGTTTGAATTATCAGGAATCAGCAGATTACCTTTATTATTTGACACTTTCAAAAGGTTACAAGCCTGGCGGTATTAATGCAAATTCTTCTTTATCTCCTAATGAAAAAGAGTATCAGACTGAATCATTATGGAATCTAGATCTAGGGCTAAACTCAAGTCATTTTAACAATAAAGTAAAAAGTAGATTGAATCTCTTTTACGGGAAAAGAAAAGATCAGCAAGTAAAAGATTCTAAGCTTATATCACATAGTGACGGGAGTACAGAATTTATAGATTACTTAAGTAATGCATCTGAAGGTACCTACTATGGCCTGGAGTCTCAAATAGACTACTACCTGGTAGAGAATTTGCATCTCTATACAAGTTTGGGTTTACTTAAAGCAGAATTTGACGAGTATCCAAATAATCCAAGTATGATTGGACGTGCACCGGCAAATTCTCCTGAATACCAGTATAATGTTGGGTTAGACTATATGTTTTTGGAAGCATGGACATTTAAAACCAATGTTGAAGGAAAAGGATCTTATTATTTCTCAGACAGACATGATGAAAAGGCAAATGCCTATAGCTTGTGGAATGGTAGTTTAGAGTATACTAACGGCTCTTTCTCTGCAAGTCTCTGGGTAAGAAATATTTTAGATGAAGAGTATGAAGTAAGAGGTTTTGGTAGCTTTGGTAATAATCCTTCAACCTTTTATGCAACAGAAAGATATGTACAGTTGGGTGCACCTAGAACCGGTGGTCTTACATTAAGTTACGACTTCTAAAAGGAAGAAAAATGGAAATATCAGTAGATATTAGTATGTACCCTCTGCAAAAAGAGTATGAAGCGCCTATTTCATCTTTTATTGAACGTTTGAAAACAGAACCGTCTGTGACGGTCTCATGCAATGAGCTAAGCACACAGCTGCATGGTGATTACAAAACCATTATGAAACTTCTTGAAGAGGAGATCTACTCCGTATTCAAGGAGATCCCGGACTCCATTTTTGTTCTTAAATTTGTAGGACACAACAGAGAGGGGTCTTTTTAGTATGGATTTTTCTTTGGCCGGCATCGCTATTGCATTTATTCAGATGTCTGGTTGGGAAATAGTTGCAGTGCTACTTGGCATCTGTTATGTGATCCTCGCAGCCAAAGAGTCTCAATGGGCCTGGCCCTTTGCATTCTTCTCTACACTTATTTATACGATCCTTTTTTGGGATGGTGCATTGATCTCCTCTTCCGTTCTCAATTTTTATTATATGGCTATGGCTATCTATGGATTTATGCTTTGGAAAGAGAATGAGCAAGGAGAGACGCTTCACATCAGCCGTTGGCATTTTAGGCAGCATCTGCTATTTATCAGTGCAGGGCTTGTAGGTTCGGTTGTATTGGGTTACTTATCTGAAAACTACCTTGGAGCCAGGTTTGCTTATCACGATGCATTTGTAATGGTTTTTTCAGGTATTGCAACCTGGATGATGGCAAAAAAAGTGTTGGAGAATTGGCTCTACTGGATGCTCATTGATTCTGTTGCAATTGTACTCTATTACAAGTCTGGATATCTGGCCACCATTGTACTTTTTGTCCTCTATGTAATATTGGCATTCTACGGTTATGCTTCTTGGCGAAAGGCGTATAATGAAGGTAGAGTTTAAAGGGAAAAATATCACAGATTTGAAAAAACTGCCTCAACAGGGATTCTCAAATGAAAGCTACACATTTACCTTAGATAAAACAACCTATCTCTTACGTAAATTCAAACTGCAAGACCGTGACCGGAACTTGGAGTTTAGGATTCAGGCTTTGGCCTATAAAAAAGGTTTGGCTGCCAAACCTCTACTTTTAAACCTTGAAGATGACTATATGATTTGTCAATACTTAGAGGGGAGTCATAAAGAAAAACTCAAAAAAAATGAACTTCTTTTATTGGCAGAGGTATTAAAAACACTACACAGTATAAACATTCAAGAGCAGGCTCTTGACCTAAAAAGTGAATTTTCAGATTTAGATGGGAATTTGAAAGATGCTTTTGACATTATTGAGCATGCACCTAAAGAGATGGTTCTCTGCCATAATGACTTGAATGCTAAAAATTGTATTTTTTTAAATAAAGATTTAAAACTCATAGATTGGGAATTTGCAGGTATGAATGACCGCTATTTTGACCTGGCAGCGGTTTGTGTGGAGTTTCATTTAAGTACTTTGGATGAAGCCTATTTTTTAGCAAGGTATTTTAGAACGGATGGTTGGGAGAAAAAGAAATTGGATGCCTATAAAGTAGTTTATAAAGCTTTGTGTAAACAATGGTTTGAAGATAATATTTAATAACGTGTAGCATAGGTGAGCTAGGTAAAGAGAGCATATATTACAACATACTATTTTATTAAAATCTATATGTATTTAAAAAAATTAAGACTAAATAAAAGAACTAAATTGAGTAAAATCGTTATAAAAAATACTATTTTAAAGCTTTTTTTTCTAGATTTATGTTG
Organism: Sulfurovum sp.; assembly: GCA_027081115.1. Taxonomy (GTDB): domain Bacteria; phylum Campylobacterota; class Campylobacteria; order Campylobacterales; family Sulfurovaceae; genus Sulfurovum. The sequence goes on along the minus strand of JALWLD010000106.1, from coordinate 13,905 downwards.
TAATTTGTCAATGGCCAATAGTGCACCTGACCATCCTCCTATGATTGATAAAAAATGTAAAGTGTTTTCTGATATTCTCCAATCTCTATCTTGTGCAGAATTTTTGTCACTTGCATAGATATAAAATGTCAATATACTGATTAATGCATAATAAGGAATGATATAGAACTCAATTGTAGTATTTTGAGTCAAGTAAAAAAGCATTAGATAAAATATAGTAATTGTTATTATTGAAAACCAAGATATAGTATTTGTTTTTTTTGTTTTGTAATTCAATTTTGCTTTCTCAAATACTATAACATTTATTGCGCAATCCCTATCTTTCTTATCTTTAGAAAGAGTAAATGAAACTCTTTCGTATATTGAAGGTTGACTTTGGAATTCACTGATATGAACGAATATCTCTTGTTTCTCTCCTACCGGGGTAATAAAACCATATCCTCGGTCATCATCCCACTTGGTCAAGATTCCTTTTTTTCGTAAGATCGGACTACTATTGTCAATTTCCACATTAATTGCATGAGTTTTACCTTTAGTTCGGGATAGTGTAAAAGTTACATTTTGATTTAATAATGGACGATTATGTCTATTTTTAAAGTCTTTGATATGCACAAAAACTCCTTTTTTGGACCCTTCAGGTGTAATGAAACCAAATCCCTTTTCATCATTCCATTTTGTTAAAATACCTTTTTTAAGCATATAAAATAACCAAACCTATTCTACCGTCACGGACTTCGCAAGGTTCCTTGGCATATCGACATCATTTCCTAATCTAACAGAAATCTCAAGTGCCAGCAATTGTGTAATGACCATCATCTCAAAAAATTCAAGCATTGGGTGTGAGTCATATTTGGTCTGAATAAAATCGTCTGCCAGTTCAAAAGGTTCCGGGGAGATAGCTAAGATAGTAGCATCTCTGGCACTTAACTCTTCTACATTTGATTTTATCTTGTCATAGTGCATTGTCTTTGGCATGAGTGCAATGGTATACAGTTCTGCATCTGCTAAGGCAATAGGGCCATGTTTCATCTCTCCTGCGGGGTAGCCTTCCGCATGAAAATAAGAGATCTCTTTGAGTTTCAGTGCACCCTCCAAGGCAAGTGGAAAGAAGATATCCCTACCAATGAAGAAAAATCCATGACCATGCAAGTAACGTTTTGACAGTCTGGTAAGTTTTGTATGCAATCTCTCTTCTACTATCAATGCTTTTGGTGTGTGTAACATGGCATCAATCTCTGTTTTTAATGTCTCTTCTGAAACAGTTTTTTTCTTTTGTCCCACATAGAGTGACAGCATCCAAAGTACCATGGTCTGTGTTGCAAATGCTTTGGTACTGGCAACCCCTTTCTCAATCCCTGCACGTGTCAAGATAGCTGCATCACTTTCACGTACAATGGACGAGTTGTCGACATTACAGATACTTAAAGATTTTAAGCCGGCTCTTTTTGCCATTTTAAGTGCTTCAAGCGTATCTGCCGTCTCCCCACTTTGGCTGATGGTGATGAAGAGGGTATCTTGAGTCAGCAGAGGCTCTTTGTATCTAAATTCTGAAGCGATCTCTATATCACATCTTACTTTGGCAATCCGCTCAAAAAGGTAGGCAGAGGCAAGGGCAGAGTGGTAAGATGTACCACAGGCACAGATTTTGATAGCAGAGATATCTGTAAAAAAGTCTTCAGGAAGTTCATCAAAAACTATGTGATCTCCCATGGCTCGTCCCATCATTGTTTCTGTCATTACATAGGACTGTTCATAGATCTCTTTTTCCATAAAGAACCGGTAACCATCTTTTTGTGCAGAGACTTTGTCAGCTGTAAGTGCCTGTTTTGTGAAAGATCTTTCTCCCTCTTCATTAAACAAAGAGACTTTTCCCTCTTTGACAAAACCGTACTCTCCGTCTTCCAGATAGTAGACTTCATTGGCTTTTCCGATAATAGGGGTATCTGAAGAGGCAAAATAAACCTCTTCTCCATCAAAACCAATAAGCATTGGAGAACCATTCTTTGCAAAGAAAATGGTATCAGGTGCAGCTTCAGTAATAAGAAGTGTCGCATAGGCACCTTCTAGTTTTCTAATGGTCTTTTGAAAAGATTCAAAAGGGTCGTTAATGGCATTGTTGAACTTCTCAAAAACGTGTACAATGGTTTCTGTATCTGTTTGACTTAAAAAAGCCACACCCTCTTTTTGCAACTTTTCTTTAAGCTCTTGGTAGTTTTCAATGATCCCGTTGTGAACCACATAGGAGTAGGCTCCCAGGTGTGGGTGGGCATTGAGTTCAGTTGGTTTACCATGTGTCGCCCAGCGTGTGTGCCCAATAGAGATACCAAAGCCTTCACTCTTATAAGATTTGGTTTTGTCTCTTAGGTTTGCAAGTTTCCCAATGGCTTTAAAATTGTTGAGTTTTTCACCTTCAATGATGGCAATACCGGCAGAGTCATATCCTCTATACTCCAACTCCTGTAAGCCATCTAACAATATCGATTTTTTTTCTTTTGGACCAATGTACCCGACAATTCCACACATTATTCTTCCTTCTCTTTGTCCGTAGTTAACTTCTCTATAATAGTGTCAACATTATGACAAAAGTTTCCATTCTTTTCGATGAGGAACATATCTCTGACACGGTTTTTGATGGTATGTACTTTTGCTGTCACAATGTCAATATCCATACTGTCAAACATATCTATGATGTAGGCAAGCAGACCTTTTTGGTTTTTACTTTTCAGGTGCATGATAGCGTAGGTTTTGGAGTGTTCACAATCAATGTCAATATCTTCTGATTGAATACTTGGAATGTATGGTAAACTTTTTTTGTTATGGTCAAATGAATTCTCAATAATATTTTTGATCAAGTCTATTTCACTCTCATCTACAGGAGAAGCAAAATCAATTTTAAAATATTTCAAATTGTTGAAGAGTTTACATATGTCCATATTGACTACTTCAAGATTACTTAGTTTTCCTAAAAGATAACTCAAGTTAAAAGATTTTTCACGAATGATCTCTATGACGAGATACTCTCCGTTTGAGATGTGGTATTCATAGTCAACAGTCTCAAATGCTTTTTGAGAAATATCGATGATACGTTGAGGTTTATACCGTAAAAATAGCAGGTTCGATGGCATCTCCAGTATCTTTTTTTGCTCAGAACGTTTAAGTGTAAGAAATTGAGGATGTTTTTTGAGTGCATTCTCTTTTTTGGAACGCTTGGCAGCTTCATCCAGCATGGCAGTATTTCCCAGTACTTCTACTGCCTGTCGGTAAAGTGTACGGATCAGACGGGCATTAAATGAGTTATAAATATCTACACCTACCCCATTCATATCCGCATAGGTCAATATGTAAATCATATCAAGCAGTTTCTTATTTGGAAAGTGTGATGTAAAGCCTAAAATGACATTTTCATTGTAGAGGTCTTCTCTCTGTGCAACATTACTCATAAGTGTATGATACTGTATAAGCCTCTCTCCCAACGCAATAAGTGACTTTTCGACATGCAACTTTTGTGCAAAGATCTTAAAGAGTGATACACCTACGAGATGATGGTCTCTTTTTCTTCCTTTTCCTGCATCATGTAAAAATGTTACAAGTTTCAACATAGCTTTTTCATTGTCATTCAATGCGTCAAAAAGATGTTGAATGAAGTCATCTTCTATATGTTCTAGAGAATAGATACATCGAAGCGAATGAATATCAACTGCATACTTATGGTACCCGTCAAACTGTGGTAAATCTACTACTTTCTTAATGGGAGAGATAGCATATTTGAGCAGTCTCGCATAAGAGAGTGTACTTAAAATAGAGTAGGCATAGGGCTGATAAAAAATATTTGCAATGGTTGTATACAATACTTCATCTGGACGATCAGGCTTTGCTGAGGTAAGCAGTTTTTGGTAAAAAGTAGGGTGGGCGTAAAATGGTTCTTTTGCCGCTTGACAGAGTTGCTTCAACAGAACATTAAAATCACCCTCTTTAGGGTAAATATAGTTTTTATCTGGATCATTTTCTACATATTTATGTGTCAGTTTTTCAATCCAAATCGTACTGTAAAGTCGAATGACCTTGAGGCTCTCAGTTACTTTTTTTGCCAGTTTCATATGTCCCTGCTTGGTTTGGGGAAATGCCATCAGGCGTGCGATACTTGGGATAAGATCAATTCTAAGTTTATCTTCTTTCTTTTTTGTCGCCAGATGTAGGGCCGAGCGCACTCTAAAAAGAAACTCCAAAGCAATACGAAATTCTTTATACTCTTTTTCATCTACTATCTTTGTAGGCAAGTCTTTAATACTGTCTACATTGTAGAAGACTTTTCCTATCCAGAAAACCAGGTTGGCATCACGAAATCCACCTACACCCTCTTTAAGGTTTGGCTCCATTGTCAATGCAAATTTTTTATGTTTAGTCTGTTGCTCTTCAAGTTTGAGCTCAATAAATTCTTTGGGGTTGTTGTGGCGTATTTGTGCAATTGCATTTTGTGTCTCTGTCCAGATAAAAATAGAACCTTCTATCATCCTCGATTCGATAAGTGCAGTTTTAATGGTGATATCGGTTTTAGAGACATCATAAAGCTCTTCTACCGTATGTACACGATGCCCCAGTTTGAGTCCTGTATCCCATAAAATGTAGAGAATTTTCTCTATCATCTCTTTGGTGTTGTACCCAGGTATTTCTTTGTAAACGATCATCAGGTCAATGTCAGAGTAGACACACAGCTGCTCTCTTCCATATGATCCCAGGGCAACCAATGCAATAGGAATGGAGTTTTTCATAGGTGCATAGTCACCAAACATCTCTCTTTGTGCAACTTTGTAGATGAGTTTAAGCACATTGTCTATACGCTTTGTATGTTTGACTAGAAAGTCTTTTCCCCCTGAGTTGGAAAAGATCTCCTCAAGGTTTTCAAAGTAGTGCTTTATATCTTTTTTCAATACTTTTGCAATTTCAAAATCTGCTGCATTCTCGTAAAGTAATTCTTCTATCTGTGCTTTTACTTTATCCACTTAGTAACTCCTAATCTATTAGTGATATAATACCGAAAATAACTAATGGTGGATGTTTAGAGATGGATTTAATACAAAAGGTACGTAACAAAGAGCGCCTTACACAAGAAGATGGTGAAGCACTTTACGATTTAGATCTTTATACTTTAGGGGAACTTGCAGATGAGATCCGCCAGGAGAAGTATGGTAAAAAATCTTATTTTAATATCAACCGTCATATCAATCCAACCAATGTTTGTGCAGATATCTGTAAGTTCTGTGCCTACTCGGCAAGCAGAAAAAATCCAAACCAATACACCATGAGTCATGATGAAATCTTGAAAATTGTAGACAACTCGGTTAAAAATGGTGCCAAAGAGATGCATATTGTCTCTGCTCACAACCCGAATGATGGGGTAGAGTGGTATATGGGAGCGTTTAGAAAGATCAAGGAAAAATACCCAGAGGTACATGTAAAAGCTATGACTGCAGCAGAGATAGATTTCCTCACAAGAGAGTATGGTCATAGTTATGATGAGATCATAGATATGATGATAGAAAATGGTGTAGATTCAATGCCTGGTGGTGGGGCGGAGATATTTGATGAAGGTGTAAGAGAATATCTATGTAAGGGGAAAGTCACTTCAGAACAGTGGCTGGATATCCATGAAAAATGGCATAACAAAGGTAAAGAATCCAATGCTACAATGCTGTTTGGTCATGTGGAAACACGTGCACATCGTATTGATCACATGATACGTCTGCGTGATCTTCAAGATAAAACAGGTGGCTTTAATGCCTTCATCCCTTTGGTATATCAACGAGATAATAACTTTTTGAAAGTCAAAGAATTCCCTTCTGGACAAGAAATTCTTAAAACGTATGCCATCTCAAGAATCATTCTTGATAATATTCCACATATTAAAGCGTACTGGGTTACGGCTTCCATCAATCTTGCACTCATCGCACAAGAGTTCGGAGCAGATGATTTAGATGGTACTATAGAAAAAGAATCCATCCAGTCCGCTGCTGGTGCAGCCTCTTCTCATGGTATGAATCTAAATGATTTTGTAGCTATGATCAAAAATTCAGGGTTTCAGCCTGTTGAGAGAGACAGCCTCTATCATGAATTGGCGACGTATTAAAGTCAAATAGTGATAAAATAGCTCTACAGTAGAAAGATTTAGGATAATAATATGGTATTAATGATAGACAATTATGACAGCTTTACATACAATGTTGTACAGTACTGTAGAGAATTGGGTGCAGACCTGAAGATCATCCGTAACGATGAATTAACAATTGATGAGATCAAGGCACTTAACCCTGAAAAGATCATTCTCTCTCCTGGTCCTTCAACACCTGATGATGCTGGTGTTACACTTGATGTCATTAAAACATTTGCAGACAGCACACCGATCTTCGGCATTTGTCTGGGACATCAGAGTATTGCCCAGGCATTTGGTGGAGAAGTGATCCGGGCTAAAAATATGATGCATGGAAAAACATCTCAGGTTGAAGTAGTCTCAGAGACACCTATATTTAAAGACCTTCCTTCTGAGTTCAGAGCCACACGCTACCACTCTTTAACGGTCAATAAAGAGAATCTTCCAGAGAGTATCATAGCAACTTCACACTCTAAGGATGATGATGAGATCATGTCTTTACAGATAAAAGACAAACCTATTTATGGTGTGCAGTTTCACCCTGAGTCCATTATGTCTGAACATGGTCATGAGATGTTGGATAACTTTCTAAAACTTTAAACCTTAAGGTGGGCAGATGAAAAAACAGTACTTTTTATGGGTAGCTTTTTTATATGCTCTTGCCGTACTATACCTTGCCTCTGCTGCGCCCATAAGTCCTCATGAAGCCAAAATATTTTATACCTCTTCGGATATAGTTTCTTCATTCATGCATATGGGAGATGATCTCTTTGGCAATCTCTTTGGGTTAAGAATATTTTTTGTTTTATTTGGTTTCTTCTCTATACTCTTTTTTTACGAGTTCTCAAGACGTTCTTTTGATAAACGAGAAGATGCCTATTTGGCAACATTTATCTTTATGCTTTTACCGGGAATCGTGACAGGAAGTACTTTAGCCAATATTGCAATAATTGTGTTACCTTTTGTGTTACTTTTTGTACTACTTTATGAAAAAAGCCATTTTACGGTACTGCCAATTATTATGTTGATCCTCTTTTTTATACATGAAGCATCTGTTATATTTTTTATCGCTTTACTTCTGTATGGTTTGTTACATAAAGACAGGAAACTTTCAATTTTTGCTGCTGCGTTTCTCATTGCATTTGTCTATCTGGCAAAAGGTATAGAGATAGGTGGACGCCCTTCAGGTCACTTTGCAGAGATCTTTGGACTCTATGCAGCTGTATTCTCGCCACTGGTTTTTTTCTATTTTTTCTATACAATGTACCGTATCTTTCTTCGTGAAAAGAAGTCACTGGTCTGGTATATCGCTTTTACTGCACTGTTTGTCTCTTTGATCCTCTCTATCAGACAAAAGATCGGTATCACGGACTTTGCACCTTATGTTTTGATTGCTGTCCCTTTGATGCTGCATTTATACCACAACAGTTTAAGGGTACGTCTACCAGAATTTCAGAAAAAGTATATTGTGAGTTTCAAAGTGATTATCTCAACATTGATTTTAAGCAGTGTATCTATTTTACTGTATCAGATACTGTTCGATATCACAAAGGATACAAAGCGTTTTTATAGTAATTCTGTCTATGCACCATATATTTTGTCAGAAGCTTTAAAAGCTGACAATATTCACTGTTATGATACGACGGATGAGAGAGAACGTTACCAATTAAAGTACTACAATATCTCAACTTGCAGTGAGTAAACTCCAAATACCTAAAAAACTGTTTCTAAAATACACAATATTTACTTTATACTTATAGTTTAAATTACATAAACAAAAGTTAAATATACTTAGTGCTAAACTTATGGGAACTAAACTAAAGGAGAACTCGATGGCTCAAAAGGCGATTAGAGAGTATGACGCAAAGTCAATTCTAGCAAAACATTGGGATAAGTACTTTCCAAACTTCAACTATCCGTATCAGACGGTATTAGTAAAGAATGGTGATGAACTTAGAGAAGCGGCAAAAACACATGCATGGTTAAATGAAAAACCATTGGTAGCAAAACCGGATATGCTTTTTGGTAAAAGAGGTAAAAATGGTTTGGTACTTTTCAAAGATGCAAAACCAGGTGATGTTTCTCTTGAAAAAGCAGCTTCTTGGATCGATGATAAATCAAGTTCTAAACAAGAAGTATATTTCTCATTTGATGGTGATACACCAACAGGTGAACCATCTGTAGATATGCTGACTCACTTTGTAGTTGAGCCATTTACTCCACATACACAAGAAGAAGAGTATTATATCTCTGCAACATGTGTAGGTGATGATGATATGCTTTATATGTCTGCTGAAGGTGGAATGGAAGTTGAAGAGGGTTGGGAAGAAAAAGTAACAGAAGTTGCTTTCAAAATCACTGATACAGAAGAGCAGATTGCCAGTAAAATCAAAGCAAATATTCCTGCTGACGTTGCTGAAAAAGATAAAGAAGCATTTGCAGACTTTGCGATTGGTTTCTTTAAAGCATACAGAGAACTTAACTTTGCCTACCTTGAGATCAACCCATTTGTACTGCAGGGGAATAATGTTGAACTTCTAGACATGGTTGCAAAACTTGATGATACTGCAGGATTCATGATGGTAGATGAGTGGGGAGATGTTGAATACCCAACTTCATTTGGGATGGAAGAAAAATCTCCTGAAGTATTGGCTGTTGAAGAAGCAGATGCAAAAACAGGTGCTTCCCTTAAATTGACACTATTGAAGCCAGAAGCTAGAATCTGGACAATGGTTGCTGGTGGTGGTGCATCAGTAGTTTATGCTGATACAATTGCCGATATGGCAGGTATTGATGACCTTGCAAACTATGGTGAGTACTCAGGTGGACCAACAACTGGTGAGACAAAGTTCTATGCAGAAACACTTTTTGATCTTATGACTAGAGAGGCAGATCCTTCAGGTAGAGGAAAAGTACTTATTATTGGTGGTGCGATTGCCAACTTTACAGATGTTGCGAAAACATTTACAGGTATTATCCAGGCATTCGAAGAGTACCAGGATAAACTCAAAGCTGTAGATACTAAAATTTATGTAAGACGTGGTGGACCAAATTATGAAAAAGGTCTTAAAGATATTAAAGAAGCTGCAGATAGAATGGGTCTTTACATTGAAGTATACGGACCGGAAACTCACGTAACAGATATTGTGAGAATGGCACTAGAGGGAGGTAAATAATGAATCAATTATATACAAGAAGCACACAAGCTATTTTTTGGAATAACAATAAAACTGCAATTCAGAGAATGTTGGATTATGACTATACAATCAAGAGAGATACTCCATCTGTAGCTGCTATTGTTGCACCTACATCTGGTAACAAATTTGAGAAGTTCTTCTGGGGTGCAGATGAAATTATGATCCCACTTTATAAGACAACAGCCGATGCTAAAGCAGCACAGCCACAGGCAGATGTACTTCTTAACTTTGCATCATTCAGAACAGCATATGATGTAACAATGGAAGCACTTGACATTGGTGGATTCTCCTCTATGATGATCACTGCTGAAGGTATCCCTGAAAGACTTGCACGTGGTATGAATGCCAGAGCAAGAGAATTGGGTGTCACTGTTATTGGGCCAGCAACTGTTGGTGCGATTACTCCGGGTGCATTTAAAGTAGCAAATATTGGTGGTACGATCGATAATATCATCAACTCTAAGTTACACAGAGCAGGTTCTTGTGGTCTTGTAACAAGATCAGGTGGTCTTTTCAATGAGCTTTCTAACATTATTTCTATCAATGCAGATGGTATTGCTGAAGGTGTTGCAATTGGTGGAGACAGATTTGTCGGTTCCGTATTTATTGACAACCTTCTTAGAATGGAAAAGAACCCGGAAGTAAAATATATGATCCTTCTTGGTGAAGTGGGTGGTACAGAAGAGTACAAAGTGATCGAAGCAGTAAAATCTGGTCAGATCACTAAACCGATTATTGCATGGTGTATCGGTACAATCGCCAAGTATTATGATTCAGGTGTTCAGTTCGGTCACGCGGGGGCTTCTGCAAACGGCGAGATGGAAACAGCTGAATATAAGAACAAAGCAATGGCTGAAGCAGGTATTCATGTACCGGCAACATTCAACGACCTTCCGGCAAAGATCAAAGAAGTATTTGAATCATTGAATCTTGACCCAATTCCTGAGCCTGAGATCAATATCATACCAAAAGTAAGAAGACCGAAGCAGTTCATCTGTACGATCTCTGATGATAGGGGAGAAGAAGCGACATATGCAGGATTCCCAATTTCATCTGTAGCAACACCTGATACCGGTAAAGGTATTGGTGATGTCATTTCACTATTGTGGTTCAAAAAACAGTATCCACAGTGGGCTACAGAATTTATTGAGACAGTCATTAAAACAGTTGCAGACCACGGACCGGCTGTATCTGGTGCACACAATGCAAAAGTAACTGCAAGAGCCGGTAAGTCAGTAGTTGAGTCATTGGTAACAGGTCTTTTAACTATTGGACCAAGATTTGGTGGTGCAATTGATGGTGCTGCTAAGTATTTCAAATATGCAAATGATAACGATCTTGATCCAAAAGCATTCTTGAAGTATATGAAAGGTGAAGGTGTACCAATTCCGGGAATCGGACACAGAATCAAGTCATTGAAGAACCCTGATCTTAGAGTTACAGGTCTTATGAACTTTGCAGCGGAAAACTTCCCAAGTACACCGTTACTTGACTATGCAAAAACAGTTGAAGCATTGACTACTTCTAAGAAAGAGAACCTTATCCTTAACGTGGATGGTACTATTGGTATTCTTATGGTAGATATGTGGAGAGCACTTGGTTACTCTGAAGAAGAGATCAATGAGTTTATCGAATCTGGTACACTTAATGCATTCTTCATCGTTGGTAGATCTATCGGATTCATCGGTCACGTACTTGATGAAAAGAGATTGGCTATGCCAATGTACAGACACCCAATGGATGATATTCTATATGATGTTCAGAAAGCTGAAAAAATATAATTTTCTCGCTTCACAGCATCTTCAATCGAACGGGGTTTATTTCCGTTCGGTCACTTACTATAAAGAAGCTTCTTTCCTACGTAAAACCCATTCAAACAAATCTACTATAAATCAAAAAAATTATTTTTATTTTTAACTATCTACTTATTTAATTCTTAATGCTATAATCCATTAAAATCATATTGAGGAACTCTCATGCGTATATTTTCCAGATCATCTCATGCCAAATCAGCTTATCAACTTGTAGAAGAACTGCAAGCCTATTTTGTATCTAAATTAAATGATGTGAGTTATACTTTTGGAGAAGCTGTAGATTTTGAAGCTGTAGAATGGTTCCGAGATGAAGGGCTGCATGGTGGCGGGGTACGTTATGAAGCTAGAGACAATACTATTTTTAACCGTGCCTCTGTTAATATCTCTCAAGTCCATTATGATGATGACAGAAGTAGAAAATTAGGATCAGCTTCTGCTATCTCGACAATAATTCATCCTCAAAATCCCCATGTACCATCTATGCATATGCATATTTCATGGACAGAGATGAAAGAGGGTAAAGGGTATTGGCGTATCATGGCTGACTTGAACCCTTCTTTAAAAAATGATGTCTTTCAAAGAGATTTTGAAATAGCTTTAGATAGAGCGGCAGGTGAATATTATGAAGAGGGAAAAGAACAAGGGGATCGTTACTTTTATATCCCCGTACTTGAAAGAACTAGAGGTGTGAGCCATTTCTATTTGGAAAATTTTACTACGAATGATTTTGGAGTAGATAGTGTTTTTGCAAAAAAAATGGGAGAGAGTGTCATTGATGTCTATATCGGTATTGTGGTACAGGCACTACAGCACTATATCAGCTATACAGCTCAAGAGAAATCTACACAACTTGACTATCATACCCTATACCTTTTTCAGGTACTGACACTTGATAGAGGTACGACCTCAGGGCTTCTTATTCATGATCAAAATGATGTAGGTATTATGGGGTCTATACCTTCTCATGTCAATAGAACCCTGTTGGAGAGTTGGAAAGGTCTCATGACTACACCCCAAGATGCATTGGTTCAGGTACTTTTGGATGCCCTGCCTTCAGAAGTGCCTACACCCGTAGAGGTTGATACCAAAAAATCTTTGGCAAAAGCAGTGAGAACACATTATAAAAAGTACCCAGAAGCACTGACTTTACAGGCATCTGGAGCAGTTATTCCTGATACGGTAAATAATCACTCTTAATTACTATAAAAGCATTTTATTTGTTAGATAAAACTTCAAAAAGTTTTTTTGCAATATCAGTATTGTCCATGAAGCCTTTAAATTTTTGGCTTCCTTCTCCATAAGCAAATGTCTGTACATCTACTGCAGTGTGCCCTAAAGTGCTCCACCCTGTATGAGAACGGCTGTTAATAATGTCTGTAACAACTACACGTACTTTTTCTTTGTTCGTGATCGCCTCTTTGACCTGGAGGTATTCATCTTGCTCCAGCGTAATGGATGTATATGTTTGAAAAGTCATATTAATATCTTTACTTTCTCTAAGTGCCTTTGCAATCACATACGAGGAGGCTTTTATCTTTTTTATAACCTCAGGATACCAGGTATAGGTCTTGGCTTGTTCAATTTTACTCTCATTTTTGCTGACCATATCCCCTATAGCAAGACCTCCAGTTGAATGGTCTGCTGTTACAAGAAGTAAGGTATTGGGATGTTTGTCGACATACGTTTTTGCATGGGTAACAGCTTGGGCAAAATCATCCATTTCGGCCATAGCACAGGCAACATCATTGATATGCCCACACCAGTCTATCTGTGAACCCTCTACCATAAGAAAGAAAGGTTTCCCTTCTAATAGATTCAATGATCTTTCTGTCATTTTTGCCACACGGTACTTATTCTCTTTTTTTTCATCTATAGCAAAAGGAGGATAGTCATAAGAGGTAAATGCCATAAAAGGAAATTGTTTAATATCTTCTAACATATACCCATTCCTATAAAGTGTAATCCCATATTCATTTGCCGTTTGGTTAAAATCAGCAAACGCTTCAGCAAAATATTTTTCTCCACCTCCCATAATCAGATCGAACTTCAGTTTCCCGTCTGGTGTTTTTATAAAAAAATCTTTGGCTATCTCAGCTTCTTTGTTACGCGGATGACCACCTTTTGCAATAAAAGCAGCAGGTGTAGCATGGGTGATCGTACTGGTTGCAGCCAATCCTGTCATATAACCATATTTTTTGGCGACTTCAAGAAGAGTCTGTATTTTCTCCTTATGATTATCTTTCAGACCTATAATGCCATTGTCTGTTTTATTAGCACTTGCTAATGCAGTTGCCGCTGCCGCTGAATCTGTAATGACTGAATTATGAGAATAGGTAGAGTTCATTCCTTTAAGTATCGTGTCAAAGACAGTTGGGGTTATTTTATGTGTGGTATTGTCATCTTTATAGTAGCGATATGCTGTTGTATATGCCGGACCCATACCGTCACCAATCATAAAGATGATGGAGGTTTTAGGAGCAGAGGTTAAAAGAGTTATCGTGATAAGGAATAGATATAGTTTTTTCATAATGACAGTGTACTGAAATAAGATAATATAAAACAAACAAACACGAATATTATTTATTCCTGCATATATATGACTCATGAGTCTTTATAATGTAGACAGTAAAGATTAAGGTAATTTTGCATATATAATGTAAGTAAACAATTTTTTTGAAAGAATTTATAATATTTTCTAAAAAACCCTTGACAATAAAGGTATCTGGTGCTATAATACGCGTCCAACAAC
>JALWLD010000105.1 GCA_027081115.1 Sulfurovum sp. | reverse complement strand
GTATTTTGATGATGTGATGGTAAATGCAGAAGATGATGCATTGAAAAATAACCGTTTAAATACTATTGGGTCTGTGTATAAGACTTTTAAGGGGATTGCGGATATTAAAGAAATTACGGTTTAGTATAAGTGATTAAATTAAAATATCCAACAATTGAACAGTTAGAAGTTCGATTAAAGAATATGAATAAAGAAGATACTTTATCTTATGATAAATCATATGATGCCTTTCTAAGATATTTTTCTTCAAAAGATGTAATTACAGAAGATGATTTGATAATATCATCAAATTTTACATATGGATGGATGCCAACAATATTAAACTTTAAAGATACAAATTTTAGTGAGTGTGTTGAAATTTTAAATAAATCAAAAATTGTAGATAGACTAGAGAAATATGAAATAGAAGCTCTTAAAAGGTTAATAAATAATTCATTAGTTGGAAGTTCAAAGTTATTACATTTTATAAATCCAGAAAAATATGCAATTTGGGATAGTCGGGTTTGTAATTTTTTAAGTGGTTCTACCTCTAAATATTTTATTGAAAAAACTGAAATATTTTTTGAATATTTAGATATATGCTTAGAACTTATTCAAAATGATAAGTATGAAATACTGATTTATCAACCATATATGGAAATAATGAATAATAAAAATACTTCTAAAATGAAAAGTATTGAGCAAATAATGTTTTTAAATAGTAATAATGGTATATGATACAGTAATCATTGGAGCAGGTATAGCCGGTGCAACACTTGCTTACACACTCACACAACAAAATCAAAAAGTACTAGTACTAGATAAAAATGGCATTGCCTCAGGTGGTTCAGGGGCTGCAGGGGCTTTTGTTTCTCCTAAGATAGGGAAAGGTTCACCTCTTCAAACACTGACAAATGAAGCATTTACGTATGCTAAAGAGTTTTACCTTTCTACTTGTCCCGAACACTTTCACCAAACAGGTGTGATACGCATACCCAAAGATGATTTAGATGCGGGGAAGTTTGCTGAGTATGAAAAGTTTAATGACACAGCGTATGAGATATATACGAAAGAAAAACTACAGTCACTTGGTATAAATGTATCGCTTGATAGTTTTTACTTCCCTGATGCTGGGGATTGTGATGCACCTAAGGTATGTGAGTATTTACTCAAAGACATTGAAGTGCTAAAGTATGATGTAGATGCGTTATGTAAAGAAAATGGGCTTTGGCTTGTAGGTGAGTACAAGGCTAAAAACATCGTCTTAGCTACGGGACATGAAAGTAACCTAGCTGACTTACGTTACATGGGCATACGGGGTACATGGGGAACACGTGGTGACTTTAGCTCTGCGTTAGACTTAAATGTAAGTATGCATCAGTCTATGTCTGTAGGGGCGAATGTAAATGGCATCATAAAACTTGGTGCGACACATGAAAAAGAGGTAAAAGAAGTAGTGCCATGTAGTGATGAGATAGCACTAAGTCTGAAAGAGAAAGCGTCGTTACTCATAGAGACTGCTGACTTAGAACTAAAAGAAGTATTTTGTGGGATGCGTGCAGGGTCTAAAGATTACTTTCCCTTGGTAGGGAAGGTGATAGATGTACCTTTTATGTTGGAAAACTATCCTAAGATTACAAGAGGAGCAAAAACAGAACTACAATATATCGATAATCTTTATGTTTTAAATGGGTTAGGAGGGCGTGGTTTTGTTTTTGCTCCGTTGATGGCTAAGATGTTAGTAGAGCATATGGTTAAGGGTAAAGAGATAGACAAAAGAGTAAACCCTGATAGATTGATGTATAAATGGGCAAGAAAAGTAGAAAGACAAATGTAACTATTGTTCTCTTGGCGTGTGGGAGTAGACTTTATTGGGTATCCATTTTTGCCATTTTGGTTTTTCGAAGATACGTGGGTAGCCTTCTAGTATTTCGATGGGTTGGAAGTTTTCTTTGTATTCGAAAGATTTACATCCTTCTACCCAGTACCCAAGGTAAACCCAGTCAAGTCCGAGATTTTCTGCCAGTTTAATCTGATAGAGTAAAGAGTACGTACCTAAAGAGTTACGTGGGTAGTCAGGGTCGTAGTAGCAGTAAACGGAACTTACGCCATCGTCTAGTATGTCTACAAGGTCAACAGCCACAAGTTTGTCATCTATAAAGTAGAGTAGTTCTTTGCCAAAGTCATGTGCTCCTGCTACAAAGTTTTCATGGTACTCTTGTCGCGAAACATCTTGGTGTTTCCATCCATCGAGTTTTGCTTTATAGTCATGGTATTTGTTATAGAGATTCAGATGTTCGGTAGTGATGTGTGGTGATTGTATGGTGATTTTTGTCTCTTC
>JALWLD010000104.1 GCA_027081115.1 Sulfurovum sp. | reverse complement strand
GTCTTCCACCAGGGTGTTCCACTCGCCACAGGCATCGCACCGCCCCACCCAGCGCGGATGCATGGCCCCGCAGGCCTGACAGATGAACGATGTGCGATTGCGCGCCATGAAGCAGACGAATCCCGAATGCGTCAGCACCTCAAAAGAGGCCTAGCATACCCCGGCCATGCGGGGCCATGGCTCATATCTTTTTCATTAAGAAATTTCAACTAAATATATATGCTGATAATAACCCAACAATTATTCCAGAAATAAGTGTGAGAAAGAAATTTATCCAGCGCTGCCGTTTATCATGAGATATCAGAGCATCAATTTCTTCTCTATAAATGTCTAAATTATCAGTAAACTTCTTTAGTTGTTTTACGCATTCCTCTCTTTTGCGAAAATCATTATCCCTGTTTTCGCTTGAATCTCTCCCTTGCTCTAATATGGTTTTTGCTTGTTTTACTGCTTTCAAGGCATCATGGTAGTCAGGAATAACATTTGAAATAGGATAGTTTTTATATGAATTTTTGAATTCTTTAATGATTTCAATCAAAAATATAAGAGAAGCATCAAGTGCCTCATAACACGCGCGCTGAATATGAGACTTTGCTCTGATATATTCATATTCCTTGTTTTCTTCTGGGGTGTTTGCAATAAACTTCACTATATGATATCCAGCATTACGTAATTCATTTATTGCTGGTATAGGAATTTCTCCATTAATTTCTTCAGAAATCTTTATATATCTCTGCGCTTGTTCATAAAAGCTTCGCAGCTCTTTTTCAGGTGTTTGAGGATGAGTTTCTTTCGTCATACGAAGTTCGCTGACAAAATCTTCTTCTTTCTTTTTTCAAGATCTTCTTTGGTAGCATACCTTCCCATTATGAGGCGTATGTTCCCTCGTGACTTGCGCATAACAATACGCTTGGCAATGGTCCGCTCTTCATCTCGGCGGGAACTTTTGCGTGTTGCCTTCGACCAGAAACAAGGCCACCTGTATGTCTTGGCCATGGGTTCTTCCCCGAAATTACCCAAAAAATGCCTCTCTTTGAGATTGAAGATAGTGTGCAATGTGTATCGGCAAGAAAAATGCGTCATTCTGACGCAAGCTGAACAGGTTCACTTTCGTGAAACGTCCATCTTGATCGGACCTTCGGCGCGCCCGTGAATGAACTGATCGACGTAAGGATTGCCGGAATGGTCGATCTCAGAGACGGGGCCGTGCCAGATGATGCGGCCCTTGTAGATCATGGCCACCTCATCGGCGATGCGCCGCACCGAGGCCATGTCATGGGTGATCGAAATGGCAGTGGCGCCCACATCTCGCACGGTGGAGACGATGAGTTCGTCGATGATGGCGGCCATGATGGGATCGAGCCCTGTTGTGGGCTCATCGAAGAGGATGATGTCCGGCTGATGCGCGATCGCCCGCGCCAGACCGACGCGCTTTTGCATGCCGCCGGAAAGTTCCGCCGGATAGAGATCGGCCACCTCCGGCCCCAGCCCCACCTTGGCCAGGGTCTCGATCGCCTTTTCCCGCGCCTGCCGCCGGCGCATGCCCCGGCCCTGGATAAGGCCGAAGGCCACGTTTTCCCATACGGGCAGGGAATCGAACAGGGCCGCGGACTGAAAGAGCATGCCGAACTTGCGCATGACGCGATCGCGCGCGCGGCCCCTTAAGTGGGTGGTATCCTCACCGTCGATGATCACCTGCCCGCCGTCCGGCTCCAGAAGGCCGATCAGACACTTGAGCATGACCGACTTGCCGGTGCCGGAGCCGCCGATGACCACCAGCGAGGAGCGCCGCCGCACCTTCAGGTCAATGCCATCAAGCACCACCTTCTCGCCAAAGGCCTTGCGCAGGCCTTTCAGCTCCACATGAATATCGTCCGGGGGTGGTGCGGCATGTGTCTGCTTTTCGCTCATGGCCCTGGAATTTGTGAAACGAGGTCAATCGGTGAACAGCAGTGAGGTGAGCACGTAGTTGGCGGCGAGAATGAGGATGGAGGCCGAGACCACCGCATTGGTGGTGGCGCGGCCCACGCCCTGGGCGCCGCCGCGCGAGTTGAAGCCGTGATAGCAGCCCATCAGTGCGATGATGAAACCGAAGACCGCCGCCTTGATCAGGCCGGAGGTGATATCCTGCATCTCGAGGAAGTCGACCGTGTTCTTCAGATAGGCGCCGGCATTGAAGCCCAGCGAGCGGGTGCCGACGATATAGCCGCCCATGATGCCGATGATATCGGCAATGATCACCAGAAGCGGCAGGGTGATCACCCCGGCGACGATGCGCGGCCCCACCAGATAGCGATAGGGATTGGTGGAGAGGGTCACAAGCGCATCGATCTGTTCCGTCACCCGCATGGTGCCAAGC
>JALWLD010000103.1 GCA_027081115.1 Sulfurovum sp. | reverse complement strand
CTTTCTATGTCTCTGCCTCTTTTGAAGATGAGAAGAGCAGATCATTATAAAATGACCTCGCAAATAGATGTTGGGACAATGATGGGTATCTTTATGGCAAGTGTAGTAGGTTGGGTACTTTTTACTGTTATTTTACAATTTGAAAGTGTTTTACTGAGTTCATTGCTAGTGGCAGGCTCACAAATAAATGGTACTGGAATTATACCTGATCCCAAGGTAAATATCTTGGGTGACCTGAAAGATCTTCTTAAATTAGGTATGAAAAATTTTTAAAGGATAAAATGATGAAAAGAAAAATTGTATTGGCGCTTGCTTTATGTGTAGGAACGGGTTCATTGTATGCCAAAAAGGCAGATGCCGATAAGTTCTTTTATGACAAAGGATTTAACGATGGTAAAAAAGAGGGGATGCGCTTAGGGTATGAGCAAGCCAAAAAAGAAGTGCTTGCAAAGCTTAAGGGACGTCTCAAGGCCATTAAGGCGATGGAGGCAGGAAAGTATCTTTCTAAAAAGCATAAGATTACTGCACCACAGATCTATCAGGTAAAAAAGCCAGATGGGAGTATGTCTGTACTTGTAAAAGGATGTCGACTCGAAGGTGAGCTTACCCCTGAAGAGATAGTACTTTTACCTAAAGCAGAAAGTGCATATGCTGGTATTTCAGGAGGAAATGCAGAGAGTCTACTGCCTTCTACAGTAGACCCCGTACAAGGGAAAACAGGTGTGAGTGATGGTGTCTTTATGCCAGGAGTAGATAGCAATCGTTACGACAAGCCAGCGTTAGCCAGTAGTATGACCAATACTGTCTATAAGTATTTGCCAAACACAGAGTTTTACACCAAGCTCTTGCGCAGCTCTGGTTTCCCTTACACTATCAGCAATGGTGGGACAAACCTGAAGGTAAGATTTTCTTCTGAACGTGAGGCGATTATCTTTTTGAAGCGTTATGACCTGGAACCAGGTAGAGACGTTAAGTAAAGAGGGCTGAATGAAAAACAATATACGCGCAAGTAGCCAAAATAAAAATACTTCCATCATAGCAAAAATAAGTGATTTTGTGTCACTTAATGCCTTTGTATTGATGTTGTTGATGTTTGCTATTTGGGTGCATCAAGTCTATGTTGTGGGTGGCACTGTAAACAGAGTAGAAGCGCGACAAGCGGCTATGGTAAAGTACCTAAAAGAAAATGTCAATAAAGTCTACTTTTTAAGTGCGTCAGGTATGGCAATTACGGCAACTAAATCTGAAGTGAGTTATACAGATGAACGTTTTAAGGCATATATCGCAAATGAGATTATCAATGAGCTTATTTCTGGGAATATTGTACTCTCTTCGAACTATAAAGTAACCTATGTTTCAGGAGATGAGATTTTGAGTAAAAATGAAAAAATTCATGATTTCTACACACGTTTTGCATCACCTAATAAAGCTGTATTAGCTAATTATGTAAGGGCATTACATCGTGCAGTGGTAGATGGACGTTACCCTGAGTATATTAATGTACTTACAAATAAATATACTCAGTATCGCATACAAAAACCCAATGAAGAGAATAACTTTAAAACGGTTATCAGTGGTACATTAGGACTGACTGTACTTGTAAAGTCCTGGATACGAGAGATTAAACAGTGGGATACAAGAGAGGTGGCAATGAATATACCTTTTAAGCTCCATATTGATGTGGCAAAGTATGTGAATATTGGTAATCCGTTTGGTATACACTTTGAGAGTATCAAGTTACCTGTCCTTCAAAAACCTACTGCTACACAAGTAGTTGAGGCGAAGAGATGATAATAGTTATTAGATTGTTAGTAGTGTTGATGCTAAGTATGTCCTGGGGTATAGCACAAAACCTGACTCCATTAGATAGTACTTTAAATCAAGTATATATGAATACGTTAAACAATATACCAAAAGATACACTCAATAACGTGCTGAAAGGTACACTGAATAATGCATTGAGTAATGCTTTAAATAGTACATCTTATAGTCAACTAAGTGATCAAGGAAAAGTAGCATTACAAAATCATTTAAATAGATTAATTGATAATCAATCATTTAATCTATTGAGAGATACTTTATCAAGGGAACTAGATGCTTTGGGTATTCAAGTACCAAGCAGTATGCTTAATGATGCATTGACAAATTCATTCAATAATGCACTTAAAGAGACACTAGAAAATGCACTTAGAAATGACCCAAGTAATATGCTTATTCATTCATTGATAAATTCTTTACCCATTACTCCCATAGATATAAATGCACAGATAAGTGCATTAACTACTGGGTTAACAGATATAGCGAATACTGCATTTGCTAATATAGAGATGGGAAAGTTTAATCAAGCGTTAGAAGAAATAAATGAACATCTTGCTGAGATGATAGCGAATCCTTTGATTGCACTAAACATTGTTTGGATTAAGAAATTTATGGAGATGATGTCAGAGTTATTT
>JALWLD010000102.1 GCA_027081115.1 Sulfurovum sp. | reverse complement strand
CATATCTAAAACTTCCAATGTCTTTGCTATTTCAAATAGTTCTACAGGAAATGCTGTAAGTCCACAGGCAAGTTTTATATGTGTAGCACCCAGTAGTTTACCTGATTTTAGTTCTTCTAATATGTTCATAAATTTTCTTATTTTATAGATGGTTTACTTAATTTCTTTAGTTCAGCATCATACAAGTTTGATAATAATAATTCAGCATTTTTGACTCTAAATTCACCATATTTAGCTTTTTCATAGATTTTTGCATCACCTTCTTGAAAGAAAAAGGCATTTGAGGCGAGTTTTATTTTTCCATTTCTTACACGATAGTGCATCAATAGTTCATTGTCCCCAAGAGTTTGCTCTGTGTAGAGGGCTTTAAATGTACCAATATGTTTCTTATTTAGTTTGACGATAATATACCCATCTGATGACATAATTTTAGCTCGAAAGCGTGTTGACTCTTTAGGTAAGGCATCACGTATTTTTCTAGCAAGAGAAAATCTAAGTGTCATGTAATCTCCTTGCATTAAAGAGCGTGGGTCTACAGGTGCTAACTCTAGATAAACTTTTTCTCCCCATTTCAAATGCTGTTCTTTTTGGTAAATAGACCAGTTAATGAGCAAGAGGATAATAACCAATGAGAGTAACGCTATCTTTTTAGACATTTCTTTCTCCTTTATCGCTCAATAGCAGATGAAAGATAAACCATCTAACTATGAGAATAACTAGACCTAAAACACCTAGTATCAGTGATTTTTGAAGTAGGGTAATCTCTAGATAATAATAGTACGCAGAGATAGAAAAAAGAAAAGAGACAATACCCAGTACAAGTAATAAACGATTATTATGAGTAAAAGCAAGTATCATGATAAGTATGCCAAGCATTAATGTAGGTATCTTAATGGCTACAAAAGAGAGTATAAGTAATGAGATGATGATACTAAGTGATATAGATGATGTTAGAGGTTGATGATGTACTTTTAGAAGCGTTAACACGACAAACAGCGTAACCGCACCTGTAAAGAAACTTCCTAACCAATAGGGAAACCATGGCGTGATAACCATAGAAGAATAAGACCAAAACAATAAAGGTGTATGAGAGAGTATCATGCCTTGGACAGTAATAAGCATAAATACTAAACCATAACCTATAGCATGTGCCCTTGTGATGTTTGAATGATGAAATTCATTAAGCCACAAATAACATAATAGAAGGAAGAAGAGTACTTCCCATGCCCAAGTATGCTACAACAAATGAAAATGCATATGCCCCAAAAAATGAAGAAAAAAGTTGGTGTATAAAGTTTGGCATTTTAAGTGTAAGTAAAATTTGCAATAGCATTATGATGAACCAAAAAAGTGTATCGTGTTGGTTAAGTATTTGCCATAATCCTATAAATACCAATACTTGACCTGAAAAACCAATGGCAAGTACTACATGTTCTACAAAATCACTGGGTTCTTTTTTAAGTATTATATATGAAATTAAAATCATAACAATACCTATGAGCAATAAAGCAAATTCATTTTGTATGAGTTGGTTAAAACCTAGAGCCAAAAAACCAAGCATAAAAATGGCCGCAAGCCATCCTGAAAATGCTAAAAGTGCTTTAATATACCATGGTGAGGAGGGCATTTTTTTTGCAGGTTCTTCACCTTGTACTAGCTGTGCATCTTTGAGTATTTGCCATAGAGTATTCATAGTTCCCACTCCTTGTGTAAGTTTTTAAGCCACAGGGCACAAAGTGTACCTAGACCAACAGTACATAGAGCAAGCAGAAAAAAGCCACCAAAGATATGGTACTAAGTATAAGATGACCCAAAAATGTAATACTAACACTTATAGCAGATAAACAAGCCATTGCAAGGATGAATAGATTTGGTTTTAATTTTCTATAGATAACATACGCAGTTATGAGATAAAGTATCCATACTATAATAACAACTGTAAAACCCGTAGTTTTAGTATCAATAATCTGGATAATAGCAAGAATTGTAATAGAAGTTGCACTCATAAAGGTAAGTAATCGTATGCCCCAACTGTCAGATGTATCTACCTTTTGATATGTTAAAGAAAGTTCCCAAATACTATGTATGAGAAGATTAAATATAAATAGTGACCATAGTAGATTTTGTGCATCATCTATATCCCACCAAAAACTTTGAAAAAGTCCGTAGTATAAAATAATAGAGAGATTTAAAAGTGCTATCCAAAGTATCCATAAAATGGAGAAACGCCCAATGATAGCCCACGGTAACATTAATATAGCCCAGGTAAAGAAGAGTTGCCACGTATCTGCACCCGTTTGATAGGTTTGACCAAAGAGTGCAAGAAGCACACCGAGTAAAATGCTTGCACTTACCAAAGAAACATTACTTACGATACTGTGTACTTTTACTTTAAAGTACACAATCATAGCCACAATTATGGCACTTTCAACGATAGTAAATTGGAAGAAACGTCCAATCTCAGACCAGTTATATG
>JALWLD010000101.1:1962-2493 GCA_027081115.1 Sulfurovum sp. | reverse complement strand
GAAATGAGTATCGCGAAACCAATCGGGGCAATTTCGAAACTTCTTTCCCAAACCATGGCAGGTTCTTTTTACCAACAATTTAAAGGTAAAGTAGAAAAAGTACTTGATCACTTACCTGAAAGTGCTTCTTATATGGCAAAAAGATTTGAAGAGTCTTTTAAACTTATCACGCCTGGTATTTTATTTGAAGAGATGGGTATCGAGTATATTGGACCGGTAGATGGGCATGATATTGAAGCATTGGTAGAGACAATGGAAG
Organism: Sulfurovum sp.; assembly: GCA_027081115.1. GTDB lineage: Bacteria > Campylobacterota > Campylobacteria > Campylobacterales > Sulfurovaceae > Sulfurovum. The sequence goes on along the minus strand of JALWLD010000101.1, from coordinate 2,234 downwards.
TGGCAAAAGCTTTAAAAAAACCAGTTATTATTCATGCACAAACGACCAAAGGAAAAGGGTATGAGATAGCAGAGGGAACAAAGGAGCATTGGCATGGTGTGAGTGCCTTTGATCTTAAAACTGGTATGGCCCCTAAAAAAGATGGGGCTAAAGCGGCTACTGCTATTTTTTCTGAAACGTTAGTTGCACTTGCAGATAAAGATGACAAAATAGTAGGTGTCACCGCAGCAATGCCATCGGGTACTGGAATGACAGCAGTCATGGAGAAATAC
>JALWLD010000101.1:937-1952 GCA_027081115.1 Sulfurovum sp. | reverse complement strand
GAGAAATACCCAGAACGTTTTTGGGATGTAGCGATAGCAGAACAACATGCAGTCACTTCAATGGGACCTTTGGCTAAAGAAGGTTTTAAACCGTTTTGTACCATCTACTCTACTTTTTTACAACGTGGCTTTGATCAGGTAATTCATGATATTGCACTTATGGATTTGGGTGTAGCTTTTGCGTTAGATAGAGCAGGGATTGTCGGGGAAGATGGAGAAACACATCAGGGGGCATTTGATATCTCTTATTTAAGAGGTATCCCCAATATGACTCTTTTGGCTCCCTATAATGAAACAACAATGAAGCTTTGTATGGAGTTTGCTAAAGAGTATAACCATCCATGTGCTTTTAGATACCCTAGAGGTGCTTTTTTGTCTGAAGATAGAGAAAGCGTAGCTTATGAATTGGGTAAATCTGTGTTACTCCAAGAGGGTGAAGAGATACTCTTTATTGGATATGGTAATGGTGTGGGACGTGCAGAACAGGTAGCTAAGCTTCTCGAAGTCAAAGTAGCTATACTTGATTTACGTTTTGTTAAACCTTTGGATGTTGAGATGCTTGTAACACTGAGTAGACAATATAAAAAGTGGTTTGTATTTTCAGACTCTGCAAAAATGGGGGGTGTTGGTTCTGCCATCTTAGAGTGTTTAAGTGAAAAACAAATTCATGATGTAGCCTTAACGTCATTTGAATATGATGATGCGTTTATCACACATGGAAACACGAAGTTAGTAGAAGAGAGTTTAGGCTTATTGCCAGAGCAATTGGCAAAAAGAATACTGTAGGGGCAGATTCCATATCTGCCCAAGGGTCAATATAGAATTGACCCCTACGGAATTTTAAAAAGTATCTTAAGAGGTATTCTTTAAAGTTCAGTGACAGTGAACAAATATTTTCAAGGATTTAAAAAATGGCTAACGAATACATTTTTACAAGTGAATCGGTAACCGAGGGTCATCCAGATAAAATGGCTGATCAGATCTCAGATGCTATACTCGACTATATCATCGAAAG
>JALWLD010000101.1:0-927 GCA_027081115.1 Sulfurovum sp. | reverse complement strand
CTAACGTCTCACAAGCTAGAGTAGCTTGTGAGACGTTAGTGAGCAACGGTTTTTGTGTTATTGCAGGAGAACTAAAAACAACAGCGTATGCGCCTATGCAAGAGATTGCTAGAGAGGTGATAAAAGAGATAGGCTATACCGATGCTATGTATGGTTTTGATTACCGTAGTGCGGGTGTACTGAATGGTATTGGAGAACAGAGTCCAGATATCAATCAAGGTGTTGACCAAGCTTCTGGTGAAATAGGTGCTGGTGACCAAGGATTGATGTTTGGTTATGCCTGTAAAGAGACACCTGAATTGATGCCTTTACCTATCTCATTGGCGCATAAAATTACTGCAAAGTTGGCAGAAGTACGTAAAAATGGTACCGTTCCATTTTTACGTCCAGATGGAAAAGCACAGGTTTCTGTAAAGTATGTAGATGGTAAACCTGTGGCTATTGATACGATAGTAGTATCAACGCAACATCATGATAATGTCTCTTTGGAACAAGTACAAAAGGCAGTACTTGAAGAGGTGATAAAAGCAGTAATCCCTGCAGAACTTATGAATGATGATATCATTTATCATATCAATCCAACTGGTCGTTTTGTCATTGGAGGACCTCAAGGGGATGCCGGGTTAACGGGAAGAAAAATTATTGTTGATACCTATGGTGGTTCTTGTCCTCATGGTGGTGGTGCTTTTTCTGGTAAAGATCCGACAAAAGTTGACCGAAGTGCAGCATATGCTGCAAGATATGTAGCCAAAAACTTAGTGGCTTCAGGTGCATGTGAAAAAGCAACACTTCAAATAGCGTATGCTATTGGTGTAGCAAAACCAGTTTCTATTTATGTAGATACGCATGGTACCGCAGCCGTAGATGAAGAGAAAATAACAGCATGTGTTTCTGAGCTATTTGACTTGACACCAAAGGGTATTATGG
>JALWLD010000100.1 GCA_027081115.1 Sulfurovum sp. | reverse complement strand
AGATTCAATCTGGATGTTTTGTCTTGTCAAATCTACGGGAACTCATTGTTTTGATGGCACGTGAGGGCCCATAAAGGACATAAGCCAGGATGATCAGTGCAAAGCCTTCAGCAGAGAAAAGGTAGAGTAGTGAAGCGATAAGGACAACAATAATCATTGTTTTAAAAACCATAGGTTTATCGAGTTGCACTTTTTTAAAAGAAGGGTAGCGAAAGTTACTGACCATCAAAACGGCGATACCAAGTGCTAAAAATAGAAGTATCATACTATAGTGTTCTAACGTGTATTTATGAAAAAGAAGTACCCACATAGAGAGGAAGATAGCTGCGGTTGGAATAGGGAGCCCAATAAAAACATTCGGGTCTGTTTTTGCTGTAGAGATGTTAAATCGGGCTAAACGGATGGCACCGAAGATCACATAGAGTGCAGAGACCAAAATACCGAAACGTCCATACTCATGACCTATGAAAAAATAGAGTAGCATCGCAGGTGCAATACCAAAAGAGATAATGTCTGCAAGAGAATCAAATTCAACACCAAACTGCGAGGTGGTATTGGTCATACGTGCAATTCTACCATCTAACCCGTCAAAGATCAGGGCAAGAAGGATGAGCCAGGAAGCAAGGACAAAGTGACCTTTACTTGCCTCTACAATACTGATGACACCTACAAAGATGCTGCTGGCAGTGAAGAGATTGGGCAGGATGTAGAGGAGGTTGGACTTATGCATGAAAGTTAAGCGTCTCTAGACGCTTCTTCCTCTGCTGCTTCAGCTTTTTTCTCTGCTTCAGCTCTTGCTTTGGCTGCAGCAATTTTTTCTGTGTGTGCCAAACGGCTCTCCATGTTGTGATCTTTTTCAAAAGTCTCTATGATCTCACGTACTTTAGTACCCTCTATCACTTCTACATCAAGAAGTACTGTAGCCATGTTTTCAATAGCTTCATAATATTCGTTAAGGGTTTTTTTGACAAACTCATAACGTTCTGTCAATGTATTTTTAATATGTGAATCAATATCTTCAGCCATTTTCTCGCTGTAGTCTGTCGATGCCATACCCGCACCCAAGAAGCTGTTTTCTGTTCTTTTAAGTACCATAAGGCCCGCAACATCAGACATACCGTATACAGAGATCATATCTTTCAAGATAGCAGTGGCACGGTCAAGGTCATTACCTGCACCTGTAGAGATCTCTCCAATGAAAACTTCTTCAGCAGCGCGACCACCAAGCAATACATCTATCTCCGCCATAAGTTCATGTTTTTGTTTAAGGAATCTGTCTTCGTCATCCGGTAGGTGTAGTGTATATCCTAATGCACCAAGACCCCTTGGGATAATAGAGACTTTGGTTACACGTGTAGCTCCTTTGGTAAGTTCAGCCATTAGTGCATGTCCACTTTCATGGTAGGCAACGATCTTTTTCTCTACTTCGGAGATTTTTCTGTTCTTTTTCTCAAGGCCGACAAATGAACGCTCAATGGACTCTAACAGGTCAGACTGTTCAATCTCTTTTTTGTTAAATCTACCAGCAAGCAAGGCAGCTTCATTGATAATGTTTGCCAAGTCTGCACCGGCAAGCCCTGCTGTCTGTTTTGCGACCACGTGGAGATCTACATTTTTGGAGAGTTTCACACCTTTAGAGTGTACTTTCAAGATGGCTAAACGCCCATCATAATCTGGTTTGTCTACCAGTACCTGTCTGTCAAAACGTCCGGCACGAAGCAGTGCGGCATCAAGTGTTTCGGGTCTGTTGGTAGCTGCCAGGACTATGACTGGTGTATCGGTACCAAAACCATCCATTTCTGCGAGCAGTTGATTTAAAGTCTGCTCTCTTTCATCATTTCCGCCCATCTGTCCGCCAGAGGCTCTTGATTTACCAATAGCATCGATCTCATCGATGAAGATGATAGACGGAGCCTCTTTTTTAGCTTGGGCAAAAAGGTCACGTACACGGCTTGCTCCCACTCCGACGAACATTTCAATGAACCCAGATCCACTTACTGAGAAGAAGGGTACAGAAGCTTCTCCGGCAACTGCTTTTGCTAAAAGTGTTTTACCGGTACCGGGAGGTCCAACTAAAAGCAGACCTTTGGGGATCTTGGCACCCAGTTCCATATAGCGTTCCGGGAACTTGAGGAAATCAACGATCTCTTTGACCTCATCTTTGGCCTCTTCGACTCCCTGTACATCTGAAAATTTTGTGTCCGGTTTTTCAGAGTTGATGAGTTTGTCTGCTTTCCCGGCACCTAAAACACCACCCATCCCTTTAGACATTTTTTTAGCAAGGAATATCCAGATACCAAAGAAAATAAGAATAGGCAACATCATTGAGATAAGTTCTGAGAGGAACCCATTGCCCATCACACCTTCATAGGTGATCTTCTTTTTCTCAAGAAGAGGGATGAGTTGTTCATCGTAGGTAGGAACATTCTGTGCCACATAACGAATTTTACGCCCATTGTCTTCTGCAATGGCTTCAATACTTGAAGGTGTCAGTTTGACAGACTTTACATTTCCCTCTTCGATCTTCTTTTTGATCTCAGAATACTTGACCTGTTTTGTCAGTGAAACCTTTTGTGTATTTATCATTGAACTGAGGCTCTCTCCCTCTCCTACAAACGATTTGAAGATGAGGATGATGACCATAGAGAAGATGGCAAATGCCAGCAGTGGGTTATTGTTGAAAAAATTATTATTGTTATTGTCGTTATTATTGTTATTATTTTGGTTAGCCATTTATTTCCTTCTTGTAAACAAGTGTTACCCACTCATCTTTTAACGTTCTTTTTTCCAGTTTCAAGTCTTTAAACGACTCTTTTACCAGATCTTCTTTTTTATCTAAAATACCTGAGAGTATAAGGTATCCGTTTTCTTTTACTGCTGTTTTTAGGTCTTTTGCAATAAAGCGTAAGACATCGGCAATGATGTTCGCAATAACCACATCGTAAGAGTTTTCCGCTTTGTCAATAGATCCTTCCCAGAGTGCATCATAGCTTTCATCATTGAGTACAAAATTCTCTTTACAGCTCTCTACAGAAAGAGGGTCCGTATCGCAAAGTGCAATTTTTGCACCTAGCTTTTTAGAGGCAAGTCCGAGAATCCCTGAACCACAACCTACATCAATGACACTCTTTTCAGCTTTCACATAAGTACTGATAGCTTCAAGGCATGAAAATGTTGTAGCGTGGTGACCTGAACCAAATGCCAAAGCAGGATCAATCTTGATATTGATAAAATCTTCTTTTTCCTCATACCAGCTTGGAAAGATGTAAAATTTCCCTGCTTCTATAGGCTGGACAGAATCCTGATAGGTTTTTATCCAGTCTACGTTCTCTTTCTCTTCGAGCTGATACGTCATAGTAACCGGTGTTTCCAAACTATCAGACAAGGATACAAGAGCATCTTTAACAAAAGTTAAATCAGATTCGGATCTGACAATGATCTGATCCTCTCCAAGCTCTACACCTTCATCATAAAGATTTAAAATATAATCTGCAATGATATCTACAAAAGCGTTATCAAGTTTGATAGTGAGTTCATAATATTTATCTTGCATTTGTTACCTTGAATGCCTCTTCCAAGTCAAGTGTACCTTCGTAGAATGCTTTCCCCACAATTGTACCGTCAATGCCCGCTTCAATGAGTCCATGGATATCTGTCATATCCTTGAGCCCACCAGAAGCGATGGTTTCAAGTCCGGAAGCCTCTTGAATCGCTTTGGTAAATTCAATATTTACACCGGTCATCATACCATCACGTCCCACATCCGTACAGATGATAGCTTCCACACCACAGGCAGCAAACTCTTTTGCCAAGTCTGTGGCTTTCATGTCTGAAGTTTCTGCCCAACCTTCTACTGCTACCATACCATCTATAGCATCGATTCCCACTACAATAGGGTATTTGGCTGCCATATCTTTAACAAATTGTGCATCTTTGACTGCAATGGAACCTAAGATGAGTCTGTCGATTCCTAATTCAAGATACATTTTAATGGTCTCTTCATCTCTAATACCACCACCAAGCTCCAGTTTGAGGTTACAGTTTTCACGGATCTTCTTGATCTGTTCCAGGTTTTCTGGTTTACCTGCAAAAGCACCGTTGAGGTCAACCAAGTGTACCCACTCTGAACCAAGTTCTTCAAACTTTTTGGCTACCTGCCAAGGCTCGTCAGAGTATATTTTTGCAGATTCCATAAGCCCTTTGGAGAGTCTTACTGCTTTTCCGTCTTTTAAATCAATTGCCGGGAGAATTGTCATTTGTGTTCCTATAATTTTGAAAAATTTTCTATTATTTTTAAACCATTTTTATGGCTTTTCTCAGGGTGTGGTTGAATACCGTAAATATTTCCATTTTGTACAGCAGAGACAAACTCATACCCGTAGTGTGTCTTACCTATAGTATATTTGTCATCACATATAGCATGAAATGAGTGTACGAAATAGAGGTAAAAATCGTTGTTTAGTCCAGAGAAGATAGATGTGTCATGTTGAACAAAAAGCTCATTCCATCCCATATGCGGGACTTTTTGAGGATGATCAAATTTACCCTTGTCAAAGGCAACTACTTTTCCGGGGATGAGTCCAAGACCCTCAGTAGAACCAAATTCTTCAGAACTTTCAAAAAGAAGTTGCATACCTAGACAGATACCAAGTAGAGGTTTACCACTGAGTGCGAAAGCTTTAACGGCTTCATCCATCCCATTACTTTGTAGGTGTTCCATTGCATCTCCAAAAGCACCTACCCCGGGTAAAATGAGTTTGTCATATTGAGCCAATTTAGAAGGGTCACTCTCCAGTTTGGCATCTGCTCCCACTTTGGCAAAAGCATTAATGACAGAGGCAAGATTTCCCATGTTGTAATCAACGATTCCAATCAATATTTATCCTTCAGTGGTCTATAAATGAACGTGATTATAACAAATTAAATTGAAAGGTCATGATTTTGGCGTCACTCTTTTAGTCTATTTGGGTAAAATGATAACAATTATTTCAAGGCTATCCGAAAGGAAATGGATGAAAATTGCAATTGTGAAACTTTCTGCATTGGGTGACATTGTGCATGCGATGGTAGTATTGCAGTTCATTAAACAGCTTATTCCAGATTGTAGTATTGACTGGATAGTAGAAGAGCGTTTCAAAGCAGTCTTAGAACATAATCCTCATATTGATTCCTTATACGGTGTCAATTTAAAAGCATTAAAAAAAGATAAGTTTAAATTTTTTTCTGAAGTGAAAAAATTAAAAAAATATGCCAAAAATAATTATGATGTAGTGATAGATCTCCAAGGGCTTTTAAAATCTGCAATCGTTTCAAAAATATTGGGACCTAATGTCGGTTTTGATAAAAACTCAATTCGTGAAAAAATAGCAGCTGTTTTTTATGAAAAATCTTTTTTTGTACCTTATAGTCAAAATGTGATTCTTAGAAATGCTGACCTGACCGCACTCTCTTTAGATATTGATATGACAAAAGAACAGATAAAAGAGAAAAAACCCTTTTTATTTTTCACTCTAGAAGATGAAAAAAAAGTGGAATTGTTGCTAAAGCATGATCAAAATAATATTATATATATTTTAGGCTCAAGTTGGGAAAGTAAGATCTATCCTAAAGAGAAATTTGTAGACATTATCAATCGACTGGAGGGGAATCACCTTTTAGTGTGGGGTAACCAAAATGAGGAGAGTTATGCAAAATATGTTGCCCAGCATACAGATGCCAAAATAGTACCAAAGATAAATTTAAATGAATTAAAGGCACTTGTTTCCAAGGCAGACCTTGTGATAGGTGGGGATTCAGGTCCAACGCATTTTGCTTGGGCATTGAACAGACCGAGTGTAACACTTTTTGGACCTACCCCTTCAGAAAGAAATATTTTAGAGACTTCTATTAATAAAGTATTGGACTGTGGAGAAAAGATTGACCCTCTAAAACTAGATAAGAAAAACTATTGTATTGGAAATATTGAGTCAAAGAGAATTGTAGCGTTGGCCAAGGAATTACTGCATGATTGATTATCTTTACTATGGTTTGTATAAAACTTTTTCACTTATTCTTAAACTGCTTCCTCAAAGATGGACGGTTGGATTGATGCATGTTTTGGGTCATGTTGCTTACTATGTGAGCAGAAAACATCAGCGTATTATCAATACTAATTTAGAATGGGCTTTTAAAAACAGATTTAATGCATCAGAAAAAAAGCAGATAGGTATTGCTGCTTTTACCAATTTAATTGATACTGTATTTGGTATACTCAAGCGTGATGCAATACCAAAAGAAGAGGTTGTAAAAAAGGTAGTATTTGAAGGTGAAGAGATCATTCAGGCATATCAAGATGCCGGTAAACAGTTTATACTTGTTACCGGTCATTATGGGAACTGGGAATTACTTTCACAATCGATTGCTATTCATTTTGATCTGACTCTGGTAGGTGTGGGACGAAAACTAGACAGTGAGATGATGGATAAAGTACTTCGTAGAAACCGTGAACGTTTTAATGTAGAAATGGTTTATAAAAACGGTGCTATGAAAGGGTGTATTAAGGCAATTGGACAAAAGAAAATTGTAGGTATTTTAACAGACCAGAGTTTATCTGTTGAACAATCTGTCGATGTTGAGTTTTTTGACCATAAGACAACACATACCCCCATAGCTTCTATATTGTCTCGTAAATTTGGACTTGATCTGATTCCTGCTTTTATCTCAACAGAGGATTATGTGGACTATACGGTAAAAATCTATCCTCCTATAAAAACACTAAAAACAGATGATCAGGAAAAAGATCTGAATCTTTTAACTCAAAAACAGGCAGAGAGACTTGAATATGTGATTAAAGAAAACCCAAAGCAGTGGTTCTGGATGCATAAACGTTGGAAAACATATAACCCTGAGCTTTACGAATATTAAAGGAAAAAACAATGACATCCTCAATTTTAAAACCATTGAAAAGTATCAATATCAATACAGCTATTGGTTATATAGCAGTTGTTTATGCTTTTATGCTCCCAATCTCACGGGCGGGTGTCGGTGTGGGTACTGCATTACTGTTTTTACTATGGTTGTTTGAAGGTGATCTTAAAGAGAAGTTGACTCAGTTGTTTCATAATAAAGTTATTATCGCTGTTGTTGCTTTTGTTCTTTTCTCTGCGGTTTCTCTCTTATGGAGTACAGACCCTGAGTTAGGCATGAATACATTACGAAAATATTGGTATTTACTTCCTTTACTGGTTTTTGCAACTTCCATACGAAAAGAGTATTTTCCTAAAATACTCTCAGCATTTCTGTTTGGAATGCTGATTAGTGAGATCATCTCTTTTGGTATCTTTTTTGAATGGTGGACATTTAAAAATGCAACACCTCAAAATCCGACACCTTTTATGCATCATATACAATATTCCATGTTTTTGGCAATGACTGCCCTACTTTTACTCAATCGTTTTTTCTTTGAAGTCTCCAAAGGATGGAAGTTCTTTTATTTTGTCTATTTCATGAGTGTCACGGCAAACCTGTTTTTAAATGGGGGGAGAACAGGGCAACTTGCTTTTCTTATATCGATTTTTGTATTAGGATTTCTTACTATTAAAAACAAAGTAAAAGCATTTTTTATTATGGTGGTGTTAAGTATTCTTATTACTCTTGTAGCTTACAACTTTAGTCATGTGTTTCAATCAAGAGTAGACAAAGGTCTGTATGAGATAAGTAAATTACTGAATGATGATGCGCAAAAATACAGTGGGTCACTGGGCTATCGTTTTGCTGTTTGGCATGAAGCCGTTAGCCAGGTTATTCCTGAACATCCTGTTATTGGTGTAGGTTTGGGTGATCAAATGCATATTATTGAAGAAAATATTGAAAAAAATCACTACACAGGTGTCTATAAAGAAGCCTTGCAGATAATGATCCCCTATAATTATCATAATGCTTATATACAATATGCTGTGCAGATTGGAATCATTGGTCTCTTCTTGTATCTATGGATGTTTTATACAGCAGCAAGACTTGATATTGTAAATAAAGAGTATTCCAATATACGATATATGTTTATTTTAGTATTTTGTATTTCATCTTTTTTTGATGTTGCTTTTACTGTTCAGTTTCCACTGGCACTGTTTGCTCTTTTTATAGGACTTTCCATAGGATTTTCTCAAATAGAAAATGAAGCATTGACGGTAAAAGGCTAGAGATGCATTTTAATACATTTCGGGAGTGTCATGAATACAGATAAAATAACAAATATACTGCACTATATGGCAGGATTACATAAAAGTATTTATGTCAACTTTAGAGTTTTACCTTTTAAAGATGCTATAAAACTTCCTATTATTGTTTCTCGTAAAACAAAACTATCTTCTTTGAGCGGGAGAGTGATTTTAGATAAAAATAAAACGGGCATTATTCGTATTGGTTTTGGTAATGTAAGACTGGTTGATTTTGCATATGAAAGAAGTATCCTTCATTTGGAAGGTACAATACATTTTAGAGGAAAATGTAAGATAGGGAAAGCCTCTAAAATAGAGGTTGGGGCATGTGGATATCTGGATATTGGTGAAAACTTTACTATATCGGCGAAGTCAAAAATTATTTGTCATAAATCTATTAAGATAGGTAAAGATTCTACATTTGCATGGGATTCTTTGATTATGGATACAGATTATCATGATATCTATAATGATAATGAAGAGTGTATTAATGCCGATAAGGAGATCCTGATTGGAGAAAAGGTGTGGATAGGCACAAGAAGTACCATTTTAAAAGGTTCTGTAATCCCAGACCACTCTATTGTTGCCGCAAATTCATTGGTAGCAAAAATGTATGATGACGAGTATTGTATACTTGCAGGAAACCCTGCAAAAATTGTTAAAAAGAATGTCTCCTGGTAGTTCAATAGAATTTTTTTGTTCTTTGAATATTCTATGCTACTTTTCCCAGTATATATCATCCGTAGTTATTTTTGCAGGGTTACCTACGGCTATGGAGTTTTTTTGGATAGATTTGGTAAGTGTAGAATTGATACCAACTACACTATTGGAACCTACTATAACACCTTTTAAAATAGTTACATTATCGGCCAACCAGACATTATGAGAAACAGTAATACTTTTAGAATGATTGATCCTGTCGTTCTTTTTATTGAAAATGGTATGTCCGTCGCTGGCCATTATTTTGACATTCCGTGATAGCATACAGTGATTATCAATGATGATTTTTATCTCATTTTCTTTTGCGACGAAATAACAGTTATCTCCGATAACACAATCATCTCCAATTGAAATTTTACAATTTTGACCATGTATTTCTATAGTAGAGTTTCTAATAGTTGTGTTTTTACCAATAAGCACTTTATTGTTTAATCCGTAAACAGATATATTGCAATCAACAAGCTTTGAAGTTGTATCTATAGTAAGCTGATTTGTTTTAGAAATTTTTATTTTATTTCTAAGATGTTGTAGCAGATTGTGAATGATCTTTGTCATTTAATATATCCTCGGTTTTGTTTATATTAAAAAGTCATAAAGTTTTTTTAATTGATTTGTTTTATTGAATTTGGTTGTTATCTTTTTGAGACTACTGTTTTTCAATAATTGTTGTTGTTCTCTATGGTCATATAATTGTGCGATCTTGTTTGCCAGATCTTCTTTTGTCCCATCATACAACAGACCATCTTTACGGTCATCTATGATTTCCAGTGGACCACCTCTGTCAGTTGCAATGACAGGAGTCCCGTTAGCCATTGATTCTATGATGACCAGACCAAAAGTTTCGTTTTTGGTAGCCAGTACAGTAATGTCACAGAGTTGCATATAGGCATCTGTCTCTTTTGTAAAGCCTGTAAAGATGACTCTCTCTTCAATGTCTAGGGACTTGCATAGTTTATGTAACTGCTGTAGATAGCCTTCATCCATTGCATCTCCAATAATGAAGAGTTTGAGATTGAGCATTTTTAATGCAGCGATAGCTTCTATGACAATATGTTGGTCTTTACCTTCCTGTATACGCCCGATAATACCTACAATAAACTCATCTTTAAGATGGTGTCGCTCTTTTAAAAATGTAGTGTCTATTTCTTTTTTTGGCTCAACACCAAGGTAGATCAACTCTATTTCCGGTCTTATATCTGCAGGGATGAAGTGTATGAGCTGTTCTTTTACTTTCTGTGTGACGGCATGTATTTTTGATATGTGTCTATAGAGCCATTTATGATAAAAGTCATTTTTGAAACGGGTCATACCCATATGTCGTGTAAGAATGATAGATGGTTTCTTGTTACTTAGCAGTTTTGCCAATACTACAGTAATGATATCTTTGTTCCAGTGAAAATGCAGTATGTCAATATCCATCCGGTCAATATATTTTGCTAATCTAAAAGCAGGAATAAAAGGAAAGAATTTAGCTCTTTTTATATGCAATACCTTACTGTCATTGATATACATATCCAATTTTTTATGAGGTGCGGCTACAATGTGGCATACCCCTTTTTGAGAAAAGTTTTGGTAGCACTGTAGGGTAAAAAGTTCCAGTCCGCCTAGACCTGGAGATAAGCAGACTTCTAAGATTTTTTTATTCATAAAATACCGATTTACATTTTTTTAGATATAATCTTGATTATATTCTGAATTAGGTAAAACTTTGTATAAATATCAAATAAACCCGCACTTTATCCACTGTAAAGACTTTATACTAAATATCAGAAATTATTTTGTCGAAAACACGCATAGTATTCATAAAGCCAGAAATGAATTAAAGATTATTCCTTATCAGAAAGAGTCTTTTGTAGTAAAGTCATTTAAGGTACCAAATTTTATCCGACGTATTTATTATACATTTTTTCGTGATACAAAAGCGAAGAAATCATATGTTCATTCACTAAAAATAGGAATATTTACTCCAGAACCCATTGGATACATAGAATTTTATAATTTTGGCTTACTCTCTGAGAGTTATTTTATTGCAAAAGAGTTTGATTATGATTTTACCATTAGAGAACCTCTGCTGGATGCTGACTTTAAAGAGAGAAAAATGATTTTTGAAGCTTTTGCAGAATTTACATTTAAGTTGCATGAGAAAGGGATTCTGCATAAAGATTATTCTCCTGGCAATATACTTATACAACAAGAGAATGGTGGGTATGTTTTTAAAATTGTAGATATTAACCGTATGGTATTTAAAAAGTTGTCTCTTGATGAAAGGTTAAAAAATTTCAATAAATTGTGGGCTAATGATGAAGATTTAAAGGTCATGGCTGAAAAGTATGCGCTTTTATTGGATGAAGAGCAAAACAGATGTGTTGAGTTGGCCATTGCCTATAACCAGAAGCATAAAGACAAAATGATTATGAAGAACAAGTTAAGAGGTAAACATATTGAATAACATAGATCATATGAGTGCTGTTGTGTTAGTGAAAGATAATGAACATACACTAACTGCGACACTGGAAAGTCTAAAGGCATTTGACAATGTAGTGGTGTACGATAATGGTTCTACAGATGAAAGTAAACATATTGCAAGAAAGTTTCCAAATGTGCATTTGGTCGAAGGTGAATTTAAGGGCTTTGGCTGGACAAAAAACAGAGCTGTCTCTTTTTCCAAACATGACTGGATCATTATTGTAGACAGTGATGAAGTGGTAGATAAGGAGTTGTTACAAACACTCCAAACTAAAAGATTGGATGACAACACAGTATATCAACTCAATTTCAAGGCATACTACAAAGATATACAGGTCAAACACTGTGGTTGGAATAATCAGAAGATTAAAAGAGTGTTTAACAGAAATGTTACCAGATATAATAACAATGATGTACATGAAGATATTATGACAGATGGTTTGGCTATAGAGCTTCTTTCAGGCAATATGGAGCACTACAGTTACCATTCCATATCGGAGTTTATCATCAAGGCAGATAGGTATTCAACCCTTTTTGCACAAAATAATGTAGGTAAAAGAACATCTTCACCCCTTAAAGCATTTTTCAACGGAGTCTATTCATTTATAAGAACATATATTTTAAAAAAAGGTTTTCTCGATGGTTATGTTGGTTTGATTATCTCATATTCACATATGGTGACGAATTTTTATAAATATATGAAACTCTATGAGATGAACAAAGAACAGAAAAAATGAAAATACTTGTAACACGACATGACAAAATAGGGGACTTTGTTACCATGCTTCCTGTATGTAGAGTACTTAAAGAACAGACAGAACATACGATTGTCATGCTTGTCTCCCAAGTGAATGCTGCTTTGGCAGAAACTTTAGATTTTATAGATGAGGTCATTGTATATACAGATGAGAGTAAAGTATTGATAAAAACCATTAAAGCATATCAGTTTGATGTGAGTATCAGTGGATATATTGATACTGCTTTGGGGTCTGTACTTTTTCGTGCAGGCATACCAAAACGTATTGCTCCGGCAACCAAATTGGCACAGATATTTTTTAATAGTCGAGTAAAACAAAGAAGAAGTTTAGTAGAGAAACATGAATTTGAATATAATCTGGATCTTTTAAAAGCTTTTGATGAAACATTAAATCTTGATTTTGAACGACCGCTTTTAGCGGTTGAAAAAGAGCCTACAGATGATTTTGTGATTTTTCATCCTGGATCAGGTGGCAGCAGTGACGGTAACTTGTTGGTAGATGACTATCTTAAGTTGGCAAAAAAAGCATCAGAGTTGGTAAAAGTTGTCTTTACCTTCGGTCCGGATGATATTGATATCAAGCAGTACATAAAAAGTAGACTTGATTTCCCTGCAAGTCTCAAAGATGATTTTGCTACGCTGGTAGAATTGACTAGCTATATTGCCACCTCTACACTTTTTGTGAGTACCTCAACGGGGCCTATGCATCTGGCAGGTTTGACCAATACACAGACACTCTCATTTTTTGGAGATACGCTTTTTGCCGGTCCCAGGAGATGGGCAACAATCAGTGATGAAGAGATACAAAATAATATTGTAGTTCCTCTGCATTATGATGAAATGTTTTATAAAACTATAGAAGAGAGATTGGTAGATATAATTGAAAATAGTATAAAAAGAGGAGCATAACATGAAGTATTCAGAAATAGACTTTAATAAAAAAACCATATTAATTACAGGTGGAGCAGGCTTTATAGGTTCAAATTTGGCATTTTATTTTCAGGAAAACTATCCCAATGCCAACGTAGTTGTTTTTGACTCTTTTCGAAGCGGAGAGGTGTTCAGTAACGGAAACCTAAAGAGTTTTGGACATTTCAATAACCTTTTGGGCTTTAAAGGGATTGTGATCAGTGGAGACATTAATGACAAGAAAGCTTTAAAATCTTTGGAAGAGAATTATACGTTTGATTATATCTTTCATCAGGCGGCCATTTCCGATACAACTGTTGCAGAGCAGGATCTTATGATGAAAACCAATGTAAATGCTTATGAAGATCTATTGAAAATAGCCATAAAACATGGTGCAAATATGATCTATGCTTCTTCTGCTGCAACATATGGGGACAGTAACAGGTTTGAAGTAGGGTATGAAGAACCCAACAATGCATATGGTTTTTCAAAAGTGATGATGGATAATATTACGTATGCCTATTTGAAAAAAGGTGTAGACATTGATATTGTAGGATTGAAATATTTTAATGTCTATGGGAAAAGAGAATTTTTCAAAAACAGTACAGCCTCTATGGTTGTCCAGTTTGGGCATCAGATTTTGGCAGGAAAGACTCCACGTCTGTTTGAAGGCAGCGATAAGATCTTAAGAGATTTTATCTATATAGAAGATGTGATACAGGCAAATATTAAAGCATGTACACCAAAGAAATCCGGAGTTTATAATGTAGGTACAGGTAAAGCACGCAGTTTTGAAGATATAGTCAATATTTTACAAAAAGAGCTGGGTATAGACAATGGAAAAACGTATATCCCAAATCCTTTTGTCGGACAGTATCAATTCTTTACCCAAGCCAATATAGAGACTACCAAAGAAGCTTTGGAGTATCTACCCACTTTTGAGATGGAGGAGGGGATCAAAGCGTATATCCCTGAGATCAGACGACTTTTTGAAACAGAGGTGAAAAATGCCAAATAAACAAGCCAAGATACTGGTTATTGGTGATTTGATGATCGATCATTATCTATGGGGGTCTGTCAATCGTATCTCTCCTGAAGCACCTGTTCAGGTCGTTGATATTGAAAAAGAGAGTGCTGTACTTGGAGGTGCAGGTAATGTGGTTAACAATCTACACAGTTTAGGGTGTGAGATCTCGGTACTTTCTGTCATCGGTAAAGATGAAGCAGGGGAAGAACTTGAGGCTATGATTGATGCCATCGGAGTGAATGCTTACTTACTCAAACAAGAAGACCGGAAAACATCTAAAAAGAGTCGTATTATTGCTTCTCATTCCCAGGTGGTTCGTTACGATAATGAGAGTAAAGAGGAGATACTGTTACAGAGTGCTGACGCGTTATATAAAACATTTACAGAGATATGTGATGCTCATGATCTTATTTTACTTTCTGATTATGGTAAAGGTGTATTGACAAAATCGTTGACTCAGCAGATCATATATTATGCAAACCAACATCAAAAAAAAGTGTTGGTAGATCCTAAAGGCAGTGACTATAGTAAATATGCCGGTGCATATTTGCTGACACCCAATAAAAAAGAGGCCATAGAGGCATCTGGTATAGACATCCGTGACGATAGAAGTTTGATCGAAGCCCTTAAAAAACTCAAAACTATTGCGGACCTGAGTGTTTCACTGATCACATTGAGTGAAGATGGTATCGCAATATTTGAAGATAAACTTGTGATGAGACCTACCGTTGCCAGAGAAGTATATGATGTGACCGGTGCAGGGGATACCGTATTGGCTTCTTTGGGGTATGCATTGGCGCAAGGCAAGGATATACTTTCTGCTATAGAGTTTGCAAACCTTGCAGCAGGTGTAGTAGTTGGAAAGCTTGGATCTGCAACAGCAACCCTTGATGAGATAGAGCACTATAGAGCAAGTATTCATAAAGGCAGTATTGAGAGTCATATTAAAAGTTTTGATGAGCTTCGGGTACAGGTTGAAAGGTTGAAAAAATTAGGTAAGAAAATAGTCTTTACCAATGGCTGTTTTGATATATTGCATCGTGGGCATGTCAGTTATCTGGATATTGCAAAGTCGTATGGAGATGTACTTATATTGGGACTCAACTCTGACAAGAGTGTTAAAAAACTTAAAGGTGAAAGTCGGCCTATAAACCATGAAGAGGACAGAGCATACATACTTTCTGCATTGGAGAGTGTAGATTTTGTTACACTCTTCTCAGACGATACTCCTTATGAACTCATTAAAATGATAGAACCAGATATTCTTGTAAAAGGTGGTGACTATGAAGGAAAAGAGGTGGTAGGAAGTGATATTGCGGGGGAAGTAAAATTGGTACAGTTTGTCGATGGGCGAAGTACCTCAAAGACTATTCATAAAATTCAAAGTACCAGCTGCTAGATGAAAATACTTGTTGAAATACCAACTTGGCTGGGTGATGCAGTGATGACCACCTCGGCTATTGAAAATATTGTTAGGGACTACCCTCAATGTGAACTTACAATTTTTGGCTCTTTTGTCTCTACCCGTCTTTTTCTTCATCATCCCAATGTAAAGCATATTGTGATTGATGAAAGCAAGAAAGAGGGCAATCGCTATGTAAATTTATATCGGCTTGCCAAACAGGCAGGTAGTGTTGATCTGGCATTTAGTTTTAGAAAGAATTTTACAACAAAATTTTTTCTTTGGTTTGTTAATGCACAAAAAAAATATATCTACAGACGTTACACTACAGATGAGATACATCAGGTCATACGATACAATGAGTTTGTCAATAGAAGCCTACAGATACATAGTAAAGCGGGTAAACTTAAAATATATCTAAAAGAAAACGGGATGAAAGATGAGGTCAAAGAAAAAAGAAGACCTCTTCTTGGTATAAACCCGGGAGCTACATACGGTTCGGCAAAACGTTGGTACCCAGAAGAATTTGCCAAAGTGGCTATATCGCTCTCACTAAAGTATGATATTGTGCTTTTTGGTGGGAAGGGAGAGGTTGATATTGCCAAAGATATAGAGGAGAGACTTATCGCTTCACAAATATCTAACTATACAAATCTTGCGGGAAGAACATCAGTAGAAGAGCTTATTGAGCAAATAGCAGGGTTGGATCTTTTTATTACCAATGACTCCGGTCCTATGCATGTGGCCGCCGCGTTTGGTATACCGACAGTCTGTATCTTTGGTCCAACAAAACACCTTGAGACGCATCAGTGGATGAATGATACTGAAATGTTGTTACGTAAAGAGATGGCATGTGCCCCTTGTATGAAAAGGGTATGTCCGCTCAAGCATCATGAGTGTATGAAATTGATTACTGCAAGTGATGTGCTGACTGTAGTTGAAGAAAAAGGTTTAAGATGAAGCCCCCCTTTTCCTGGGACAAATATTCTGATCAGCCATATCAGTTGAAAGACAAAGCCTATAAAAAGAACATGAGAAAAAGATATATTTGGGATTATATAGCTCTTTTTCTGACCAATATACTGTTTTTCCCACTTAGCATAGTACTCATGCCTCTCTTTAAAGGTAAAAATGTAGATGCTGAGGGATTTTACGGTATGGGTGTGAATCTAGATAAAGGTGATGCCCAACAGAAGCTCATAGAGGAACTTGGTGTCAAACATCTGTTGGTTCGTATGCCATTGTGGGAGATGGACAATATCGGTGCCTATGTGAAGTTTATAAAAAGTTTTGGTAACGATAAACATATACTTTTAAATATACTGCAAGACAGAGAACATATAGAAGATGAAGCACTGCTGCTTAAAGATATGGAAACGATCTTCGAGACATTCTCTCCCCTTGTTGAGGAATATCAAATAGGTAATGCTGTCAACCGAACAAAATGGGGATTTTTTTCAATGGGAGAATATCTAAAATGGTATGCTGCTATCCAAAAACTTAGAGATGAAAAATATAAGCATTTAAAACTCATAGGTTCCTCTGTTATAGATTTTGAATATTACTATACGATCCGCACATTGTTTAACTTTTTTCATATAAAGTATGATAGATTTTCATCTCTGTTATATGTTGACAGACGTGGAGCCCCTGACAATAGACAGATGGGTATTTTTGATACTAAAAACAAGATCAATATGCTCTATGCACTTGTAAAACTTTCACCCAAAAGTACAAATACCCTCTATATTACAGAGGTGAACTGGCCCCTCTCTCATACTGCACCCTATGCACCGACTTCTGAGCTGGAGTGTGTGAGTGAGGAAGCCTATGCAAGATTTATGAGAGAGTATCTCTCTATAGTCAAGAAAAGTGGGAAAGTAGACCGTGTCTACTGGCATCAGCTTATAGCACCAGGTTACGGCTTGGTTGATAATAGAGAGGGTACCATACGTAAGACAGTGGCTTTTGAAGATTATAAAGAGATATTAAAGGAACATCATGCAAATGGTTAAAAAATTATTGGGTTATTATCTTTTGATAGTAGGACTCTTTTTTACAGGACGTTTACTTCTGTTTATTGTCTATTTTGACAGGTTTTCACAAAGTGGTGAGAACTACTGGCTTAGTTTTATGTATGGTTTGAAGATGGATACCATGGTGGCATCAATGCTGCTTATTATCCCTCTCATTGTGCTGAGCTTTTCACCTAAAGCATGGGCTAAAGTATCCAATATTTTTTTACGTGTTTATTTTGTTTTGGTATTTGGTTTTATTATTTACATTGAGAATGCAACATTTCCTTTTTTTACACAGTATGATGTACGCCCAAACTTTAAATTTGTAGAGTATCTGGAATACCCTGTAGAAGTCTTCAATATGATTATTGCAGACTATAAGCTGGCACTGGGTATCGCATTTATCATGATAGGTCTGTTTGTGTGGTTTTTTTGGCGTAAAACAAAAGAGAGTTTTCTTCCTGTATTACAACAGCCTTTGCTAAAGAGAGCATTACTCTTTTTCCCCTTGGCTATACTTCTGTTTATTGGGATCCGTTCTTCATTTGGACACAGGCCGGCAAATATTTCTGATGCTATGTACTCAAGTAACCGCATTTTAAATGAAGTAACAAAAAATTCACTCTATTCAGTGGGCTATGCCTATTATGCCAATAAAAAGTATGAAACAAAGGTAATTAAACAGTATGGAGAGATGTCTATAGTTGAAGTATTGCAACGTATGCAAAATGTTTTGGCTATCAAAGGCAATGACTTAAATGCAACTTCTGTCTTTTCCCGTATGGAAAAAACACATTTTCCTACAGAAAAGAAGAAGAACCTTGTTATTTTCCTGCAGGAGAGTTTGGGATATCAGTTTATTACACCTCAAATCACGCCTGAACTGTTAAAACTTAAAAAAGAGGGCCTATGGTTTAATGAAGCATATTCTAACGGTACCAGGAGTGTGAGGGGTATTGCCGGGGTAACAGCAGGTTTCCTGGCAGTACCTGGCAAAGGCGTCCTCAAACGTACCAAATCACAAAGTGACTTTTTTACTTTCTCTTCGCTTTTACAGCCTTTGGGTTATCATACTATGTTTTTATATGGGGGTGAAGCAAGGTTTGACAATATGCGTTCATGGTTTTTGGGTAACGGTTTTAATGAAGTCATAGAACAGAAAGATTATACAGATCCGAAATTTGTAGCGACCTGGGGAGTAAGTGATGAAGATTTGGCAGCTAAAGGAAATACACGATTCTCAGCACTTTATAAAGAAGGAAAACCTTTTGCTGCCCTGATGTTCAGCTCCTCAAACCATAGTCCTTTTGACATTCCTTCAGGACGTGTAGAAGCCCTGAAGAAAGGTGAAAAGTGTGTGGAAAATGCTATTCAGTATGCTGACTATGCTATAGGGAAATTTTTTGAAGAAGCCAAAAAAATGCCTTACTATAAAGATACAGTTTTTGTTGTTATTGCAGATCACAACATTCGTGTCTATGGAGATGATGTGGTTCCTATCAATATGTTTCATATTCCGGCATTGATTATTGCAGAGGGTCTAGAGACAAATACCTATGATAGGTTGGCTTCGCAGCCTGATGTTTTGGCTACAGCTATAGATCTTTTGGGCAAAGATCTGAAATACCCTATTTTAGGAAAGTCTATCTTTTCAGATGAAAAACATGACGTGGTGCTGATGCAGTTCAATGAGAGTTATGCCTTAAGAATCAAAGACAGAGTAGCTGTAATAAGACCCAGACAGGCTGCTAAAACATTTAAATATGTAGATGAACATTTGGTCCCCGTTGCACATGATACTCAATTGGAAAAAGATGCTTTGGCTTTTGTTCTTGGACTCAATTTTTTATATAGTAAACAACGATTTCGTTAGGGAGACAGGTGATGAATAAAAAAATTATAAGTATTATTATACTTGTTGCAGTGGTGATATTTTGGAATCTTACAGTTTTTTATGTAGATGAACACTTAGAAAAAAACAGAGATGCAAAAATCTATGATAGCTGTTATAAAGTTTGGTCATCACGCGGGCTTTACCGTAATTATCATAATCAAAACTCGATTCAGAGTTTTGTAAATGCTTTTAAAAAAGGTGCATTGGGTGCAGAAGTTGATTTTCATTATGATGTGAAAATGGATCGTTTTATTGTTTCTCATGATCATCCTGTAAAAGACAGCGATGGAAATCTTGTCTATACAAAGAAAAATGGCAAACTACTTACACTGGAAGCTTTGTTCAACGTAGTGGGTAAAGGGCATTATTTTTGGCTTGATTATAAAAATTTAGATAAATTAAGCACAAAGGAGACCCAACAGGCGATCGCACGCTTACTTCATATTACACAGGCTGATGCTATCCGTGAACGTCTCTATATTGAAGGCTCCAATCCGCTTCTGCTGTCTATGTATACTGATGCAGGATTGAAAACAATTTTAGGTATCCATCCTCTGCGTGAAAGCAACCCTTTATCATCTATTGTTGTAAACGGGTATAAAATGGCTTATTATTTCAATAATATAAGTGGATTGGCATTTGCATCCGGATCAGTAGATGATCCTGTTTACGGACCCAAGATGAAAAAAAGTCTTGGGGATATACCTCTTTTTCTTTTTCATGTTCCGGATGATCCAAAACTTCTACAGCAACTGGTACATAACAAAAGAGTAAAAGTACTTTTGGTAGGAAGAGATAAAAGTCTCAATCGTTTCCGTCTCAATAGCTGTGAGTAGTTTTAAAACTTAAAAGGCATCATCTACTGCTTGACAGATTGTATGTCCTATGAGGATGTGCATTTCTTGTATACGGGGTGTATCATTTGAAGGGACTACAATATTGAGATCACATGTTTTATTCATCGCTCCCCCGTCTTTACCGGAAAACCCTATGGTTTTACAGCCCATCTTTTTAGCTGATTCAAGTGCAGCAAGTATATTGCCTGAATTCCCGCTTGTCGAGATACCTATAAGTAAATCACCTTGTTTGGCCAAAGCTTCAAACTGTCTTTGAAATATTTTCTCATAGCCATAGTCATTGCCAATGGCTGTCAGAGCTGAAGTATCTGTTGTTAATGCAATACCAGGCAGACCTCTACGCTCTGTTTTGTATCGTCCTGTAAGTTCTGCAGCAATGTGCTGTGCATCAGCGGCAGAACCACCATTTCCACATAGAAGAATCTTATGTCCATTTTTTAAAGTTTCTACTACCATATGTGCGGCATTCTCAACATCGGGTATCAAGGTTTCTATTGTATCATCTATAGTTTTTCTGTGTGCATTAAACTCTGTTTTAATCATTTCATTCATGGGGCTTCTCCTGTATGGGACGGAATATTTTCTAAGTGTATCAAAAGTCTATAAATACTCTTTGTATCTTTGTCTATAAAATGCCAAACGATTCTGTTTTTCACAATTTTCATTAAAAAGCTGACTGTATGTGTAAGTGTATGAAATTTATCTATAACAGTTTGATTGCCCGTTATCGTAATATATTGTTCAATAAGTGCCGCATAGTCCACTTTTATATTGAGTTTACTAATGGAAAAAAGAAAGAGAAACAGGTCTCTAAACTGTAACTCTTTTATGTCTATATCACTAGGAAAACTCTCTTCAAAATCTATAAAATAGACCTTATTTTCTTTATAGGTAAAGTTTTTTACCTGGGAACCACCGTGATATTCATTTGCGTTATGTAGTGTAGCCAATTGAACAATGATTTTTTCAAGTAATGTCTGTGTTTCACTATTACTTAATTCCTGTAGCAGATATTTTACAGTCTGACCACAATCTTCAATAACAAAGTATGTTTGGCTTTTGACTATCAGTTTAGGCACAGGTATCGAGTTTTCATACAGTCTTTGTAGTTTTGATGCTTCATATTGAAGTGCTTCATATGCAGTTTTTGTTTCAACTGGGACTACAATAGGGTTTTTAGTAAGAAAAAATGCACCTTTATGCAGCAAATTGGAAGCGGTTTTTCTGGCACGTTTTACCCATACTCTTCCATTCGTTGTGGCTAAAGAAAAAATTTCAACTTTGGGGTCTTGTTCTATTTTTGCTTCGATTTCTTTGGCCAGATCATCTTTGTTTTCCAGGTACTCTTTGTATTTCCAAATAGATAAAAAATTCAGTGTACTGTTTTTTATATTTTTATTGCCAATATAGATAGCATGTTTTATACCTGCATTTAGTGCGAGGTCTATATCACTCTGTTTGTCTCCAATGAGGTAGGAATCAGAGAGGTCTATCTTGTATTGTTGTAACACTTCATCTATCAGGGCAGTATTTGGTTTTCTGCAGGAACATTTTGCATGGGGTGTATGTGGGCAATATAGTACTTTCTCTATAGATATGTTTTTTTGTTTAAATACATCTATCATCCATTGTGTTAATCGTGAAAAATCTTCTTCACTGTAGTATCCTCTCCCAATACCGGATTGATTGGTTACCACAAATATCAAGTATCCTTCATCAAAAAAGTGTTTGACTAATGCAAAGATACCTTCATTAAATTCAAAGTCCTCTTTTTTATATACATAGCCATGATCAACATTGATTATCCCGTCTCTGTCGAGGAAAAGGGCTTTGTACTTCTCTTGTGTTTTGTCACTCATGTACAAATGTTCCAGACAACCGTTTATACTCATCACAAGATTCAAGTAATGCCTTCTCTTTACCTATACAGATGACTTTCCCCTGTTTCAGTACAGCAATCTTATCTGCATCCTGAATGGTACTGAGTCTATGGGCAATAATAATGGTTATTCTCTCTTTTGTGATCTTTTCAAGTGCTTCTGTAATCTTCTTTTCACTTTTTGAGTCCAGTGCAGAGGTAGCTTCATCAAAGATGAGTATTTTAGGGTCCACATACAGAGCTCTGGCGATGGCTATACGTTGTCGTTGACCACCGGAGAGATTGGCTCCATGTTCATTGAGTTTCTGCTCAATACCACCTAACTCTTCTACAAAATCATAAGCATTGGCTTGCTTTAGACATGAGATGACCTTCTCTTCATCGATCTCTTTTCCGTAAGCAACATTGGCAGCAATACTCTCATTGAAGATATATACCCTTTGTGTCACAATAGCAATGGCATTTCGTAAGGACTCCAAAGAGAAGTGATCAAGATTTTCTCCATCGAGTGTGATCTCTCCGCTGTTGGGATCATAAAAACGCATAATGAGGTTAACTATGGAACTTTTCCCTCCGCCACTGTCCCCGACCAGTGCCAGTTTCTCTCCTTTTGAAATGCTAAAGTCTATACCATTGAGTGCCGGCTTGTCTCCATATTTAAGAGTAACCTCTTTAAATGAGAGATTTTGAATATCATCAATGCTTTTTTCTTCTTTTGATATGATGCTTGGTTCTTTGTCAAAGATATAGAGAATTCTCTCTCCTGCTGCTACAGCATCTTGTAGCGCATTATAGAGGGATGAGAGTCGTTTTATGGGTGTATAGAGCATAAAAAGAGCAGTCAGAAAGGAGAAAAAAGATCCAACAGACATTGTACCGTCTATGACCTGCATACCTCCGGTCATAATCACAGCAACCACACCTATAGCGCCCATCACTTCCATAAGCGGACCAGAGAGCTCGGAAGTTTTTACAGATTTCATATTGATCTTGAAAAATTCATAATTCTCTTTGGCAAACTTATCATATTCAAATCTTTCAGCATGATGTGCTTTTATAAGTTCTATGTTTGAGAAGATCTCAGAGAGCCTAGAGGTGATATCTGATGTTTTTTCCTGTGAAGAGTGAGAAATCTTTTTTAATTTTTTGGCAATGATGGAGAGTGGAAATATGATCAGAGGTAAAACAATCAATGCAAAAAATGAGAGTTTTGGACTCATATAGATCACTACAGCAAGTAGGCCAAGTGCTGTAAGGGTTTGTCTCCCGATCTCTGGGATCATAGTTGAGACTACAGTTCGAATACGTTCTACATCATTGACATTTCGGCTTATGAGTTCTCCTGCACGAAATTCATGAAAAAATGAAATATCCAGCCTTAACATTTGCTCGAGTAGACGGTTACGTACTTTTCGTATGATATCTTGTCCAATGAGTGCCGAAAAATAAACCTGTATATATTTTCCTCCACCTTTCATTGCATATACAAGTACAATGGCATAAGGAAGTAGATACAACATCTCTACATTCTTCTCGATGAAGATCTTGTCCAGTACAGGTTTGACCAGGTAAGCTGAAGCTGATGCTCCTGCTGCAGAGAGGATCATTCCAAAGATAGCCAGAAGAAAGTAGGGAATATACCCTTTGAAGTAGGGCAATACCAAACGTTTTAAAATTATTTTAATGTCTTTCATCAGCTTGCCCCATCTTTAAATAAAACTGTTTTGATAGTCTTGATCAATATAACCAGGTCCATCCAGAGATTCCAGTTACGAATATACCAGACGTCCAGATCAACTCGTGAATGGAAATCAACATCACTACGTCCACTGACTTGCCACAATCCTGTAATACCCGGTTTTACCGAAAGAATGGTTTCGATCTCTTCTCCAATCTCTTGCTTTTCATTTAGCATATAAGGACGAGGTCCTATAAAACTCATATCTCCTCTGAAAACATTAAAGATCTGAGGTAATTCATCTAAAGATGTACGGCGTAAAAAGTGCCCGATCTTTGTGATACGAGGATCGTTTTTATATTTATGGTATATCTCATAATATGCTATCTCTTCAGGATGATCTTGTAAATACTTTTCCAATATGCTATCGCTGTTCTCATGCATGGTTTGAAACTTATAACAAGTAAATGGTTTACTGTTTTCTCCTAAACGTTTTTGTTTAAAAAAGATCTTTTCATTAGGTGTATTACGTTTGATCTTATAGGCAATGAGCAGCATAAGAGGAATAAGCAAAGGGAAAATAAGTAGTGTCAGAGAAAAATCTGACACTTTTTTCAATATACGTCTGTATCTGCTTTTCAGTCGGTTTTTAAAAACAATAAAGTTTGTACGGGTATTGGAGAGTTCATATATATGTGAATGGGTAAGGTCATAGTCATCAATAAGAGGAATAAAAATGACTTCACTACGCATTTTTATCTGAGATGAGATTATTTTTTTCAGTGTATCTATGTCACTGTTTTTGGAGTTTACAAATACGGTTGAAGGTTCTTGACCTTGTTTAGCTTGAACATATCCAAGGTACGGGTTTTTATATATTTCATCAGTCAAAAAAGGATCATTACCATAGATTTTTGCTTTTTTATGCCATAAACCAAGTTTGTACAGTAGTTTTTTACTTATGTTTTTAGAAAGTGGAATTAGTACCCCCATAAAAATAAATGAAAAACCTATGACTAACCTGGAGTAGTCACCTATAGATTTTGTCATTGCCAAATAAGCAAAAATAAGAATAGCAGAAAAGATAATACCTTTTAGAACCAATCTGCTTTCATGCCAAAAGTCATACCGGTAAGTGTAGATCCCTTCATAAGAAAAAAGTAAAATGAGTATAAGGTAAAGAGGGTAAAAACTAAGGTATTCCATAAAAGGTGTAGTTTGTAAACCAAGGTCTTCAAAAGTTGATCGTAAAATATATGCAAAATAAAGAGAAAGCATAATCATAGCAATATCAAAAAGTATAAATATGATTTTTGATATGAAGTCTTTCATTGTTACCCTTTAGTAAAATAGAACTATTTTAGCAAAAAGTCAATTGTGTTTGGTTGATATGCTTTTGTCCCACCATTTATAATGCATACTGAATTTTTTAATGAACCATAGAGGTAAGTAGTTAAATTTTTGTCCCATTTTATAGCCGGCATATTTCATGCCATTACGTATGATGAATTCAGGGAAAAGATACCAGGCATCATGGGACAAAAGATATTTACTTTCAGAATGTATATATTTCATCCCTTCACCTTCAGCTTTACCAAATTCGTCCAATATCCAACTTTCTGACGTATGAAATACACCAATGTCAAAATAACGTTTAAACTCCTGCCATACACTATAGCTATGTGAATGATATACTTGCGCATTACTTACATAAGCCAGCTTATGACCGGCTAAAATTATTTTAGCTCCGGCATAAGTATCTTCTCCCAGTATTAGTCCATCTTTAAACCATCCTATACTTGCTAATGTACTTTTTCTGTATGCGGCGAAGCTGTCCGATAAAAATGCTGTTTTTAATCCAAAGTCTTTTATGTCTGTTTTATCTCTAATATAAGCATTTTCTGTGTAGTTGAATTCACGTAAATGTTTGCCAAAAATACTTGTGTCTTCATAGCTTAACTGCCTACCATAAGCAGCCCCTATTTTTTCATCTTCAAATACTTTTATAATATTTTGAATTGTGTTTTCATCAAAAGGTAATGCATCTTGCGTCAAGTAAACCAAAATATCACCTTTGGCTATTTGAGCTGCCTTTGTTCTTGTCCCCCCGTGGTCAAATTCATTTTGGGGAATGACGATGACATTCTTGGTATATTGTTGTGCAATATTCACTGTTTGATCATTTGAAGATGAGTCAATAATGATTAACTCAAAGTTTATAGTTTGATGTGTCAACGCTTTTAAGAGTTTTGGAAAATACATCTCAGCGTTATATGTGGGGATGATAATGGAGACAAGCACAATATTACCCACGTTTTTTTTGCATATAATAATCAATAGGTTTAAACTCTAGTATTTTCATTTCTGCTTCAATCCTTGCTCATAGATTTCTTTTATTTTCCTAATGTTCTCAATAGCCAGTCTGAAGCTATGTCTACTATAGTTGTGTTCACATGCTTTTAACTCTTGCACTATGAGTGCTTTTTTATAGTCTTGTTCATTTAACAACTCTCCAAGTATTGCTCTCTCCTCTGGGATTGGAGCCAATCCGTAACCGATAGGTTCTATAGACCAGTTATCAAAGCTTATAAGTTTTGCATTTTCATCTTGGTCTATGAGTAAAGTATTTTTATTTATAGCAGGAACTACAAGGCTTAGAGGTAATGTGTTTATTTGATCAGTTATATTCTCCATTTCTTGTTCAAACCATGCTAAAAGATTTTTTTCATTTTCATTTGTGGCCATACTCATACGTTTTAACATATCTTTGGAAAAACGGTTATAGATGAATTTATGTGTTGTTTTGTATTGTTGTATAATGGGGTTTGGCAACTTGTAACTTACTATTTTTGATACTATTTCAAATTTTTTACTCGGTAATACATTTTGTTCTATATGAAAATATTTACCATGCTTAAATAGATGACAATGGTACTCCCCGATCAAACTAGAACCTATAAATTCAGTAGATAGTTCATGTAAGTTACACTCCGTATAAAGTGTAGCTTCCTTTAATGCTTTTACATGTACATTTTTATTAAATACTTTTAGCATATATTTTTCTTCTAAATTTGTATCACTTGTTTTTTCTACGTTTATAATAAAAGTGATGACATTTGGAACACCTAGTTCATACCATTCATAACCTACACAGTTTATGTTCTGATGTAAAATATTTTCTAAAACTCCGGGTATCCACTTCTGATAGTGTGTTTCTTCAAAGAGCTTCCAAAATTTTGATTCCTGATTATTGACAGTGACCTGGTCTGCATAACCTTTGAAAAATATAGCCTCTAAGTATTCTTTTTGACTATAAAGCATTTTTATACTTTGAATAGATGAAGTTATGCTTCCTGTCATATGTCTAATAAGGATGAGAGATATGAATGCAAAAATGATTGTATTGGATGGTACAGGAGATATAAAGTCAACAATCACTGCAATGAAAATGACTAAAAAACCAAACAGTCCAGCACTGTTCATGACCTTTGGTAATTCATTTCCTACAGTTAATTTAAAAGAGTCACTTTTGTCATAATATAAGACCATAGCCACCGTGGCAGCAATCCAATAGAGTATCAGCATGACAAATACCAGAGGATACAAATAACTCAATACCAAGAGTATAAAAAGCATAAATATTATGCCACTTACCCCCATGGTATATTGCCCATAAAGATTAGTAGCTAATATTTCTTGATTAGGATAAATTTGAAATTTTTTATTGGTTCTCCAAATATCATCTGAGCATCTTTTTTTAGTATATTTGGAAAACTTCTCTACTGTAAAAGAAATGCCTAATAATATAGTCATGACTATGGCAAAAATAACTGCTAATTCATTTTTTGTATCTATAGTGTATGTACCCCAGGTTATACCTGTGAATTCATTTACCCCTATGATAAAAAGCATTTTAAGCGGTACTACAAAAGACAAAAGCATCAGTACTTGAGTTGATATAGAAAATATAATTATAAGAACAGAACACTTCGGTTTAAGTTTGGTAAATTTCTTGATGGTGTTGAAATACCAAAGTGTTCTTTCTCTTAATAAGTAAATCCCTTTAGAGTTAATCATGATTTACCTATAAGTTCACAGCGCTCTTTAAAATGATCTAACTTTTTTTCAAAATCCATAATTTTACTTATCTTTAGATCAAGTAAAACATTTGCTCTTTCATACAGTTTCAAATCAAATGCATTTTTTCTTTTGACTAACTCTTGTAAAGGTTCATCGAGCTCTTGAAGTAGCTTTTCAACTTTTTCTTCTATAGAAGTATTCATATCTGTATCGGTTACATTCCTTCGGATATAGGAGAGGTCTATCTTTGGGAAGAACTGTTTTAGGTATTCTTCAAAAACTACCATTGATTCATCATACCTGTCAACTACACCTATCAAATGAGAATGGTTTAGGTTTTTGAGTGCCAATTCAAATTTCTTTTCAATATCGGTATGATGAGGGCCGATACCTGCTAAAAATATGGTTTGCAGATTTTTAATAGTCGTAGGTGCATCATCTTGCATTCTCCATGCTATATACTCCTGGAAATTTAATTCTTTCGCTTTTTTTGCACCTAAAGAGTCTTTTTCAGGTTGTTTATTTTCAAAACTGTATACTGATCTGATTCGTTCTATAGGGTGTCGTAAAAAATAGACAGGATGTAATTTGACATGATCAAAATCTTCAGGCTTATGAAAAATTGAATGACTTGAAAAAGCTTCTACCTTACTATTTCTTGTTAGATATCTTTCTAAAAATCTTTTGTCGTCTCTGATTAAGTTGTCATCACGATGATCTACAAAATCACTATTGAAATTTCTCAATAACGTGTCATCAAATGAACTTCCGGCATTTTTAAAAATATGTGCATGTACTATTACATTTTCACACCTGTGAGACTCATTTTTCACTTGGGTCTTATAGTGATTCAGATACATGTCAATAAATTCACTACCTGAGTATATTTTTCCTTTATACCCAAGAGAGAATGGTTCCTCAATAGCAAAATAATTTTGCACAGAAGGATATATGGGATACTGTATAGCTCCCAGCATTTCTTTTTTAAAGACAGATTTTTCAGTATTCGTGAGAGTGGGTTCATTTAGATTGTCCAGGATTCTATCAAAAAGATAAAACAACATTTCATTCGTTGGATGATTGAAGATATGAAATAGTTTTTTACCGATCATATTTTCTTCAATAAAGTTTGAAACTTTAATACTTGTACCCTCTTCACGTTTTCTAAGTGAATGTAGGGAGTTATTTATGTTTGATTTTATTTCATCAGTAGAATAAAATACTTCATTTTCAAGTTTATTTAAAATCATCTTTTTAGAGAAGACTCTTGAAAAGAAGTTGAAAATATTTTCATCATGATAATCAAAAGGTTCTGAAATTTTCTTACTGTTACTATCTTTCATGTAAAAAGCCTGAGGATGATAACCGGTAAAATAAAGGTTAGGAAAAGAAACAGTGATGGTATTACTTTGAAGATATTGTTTCATATTTTCAGAAGCGTAAATACCA
The DNA here is from genome assembly GCA_027081115.1 of Sulfurovum sp. Classification (GTDB taxonomy): domain Bacteria; phylum Campylobacterota; class Campylobacteria; order Campylobacterales; family Sulfurovaceae; genus Sulfurovum. The sequence goes on along the minus strand of JALWLD010000100.1, from coordinate 8,041 downwards.
AAAGTTTTTTCATCGATTGGCTGGTGTAAAAATATATCACACTCTTTTACTTTGTTAAATATATCTTTACTATCTTCCTTTTTCCAAAGATGAACAGGTTTGACAGGTATGATTTCATATCTTCCTTTTAATCGTGAAGTTTTTTGAAAAATATGTCTTATAACATGACTCTGGCAATTTGCTTGAATAAAGACTTTTTTCTTATTTTGTATTTTAAAAGGATTTATTTTGGAAGCCAATTTTTTTGATAAAATAGATATTGACTCTTTATGACCTTTGAGTTTCTCAGCATATACATTAGGCAGTGTTTTTATTTTTTTTTCAATTTTCTTTATTTTTTCTTTTTGTACTGAAGGTATAGGTTTTATTTTACATCGCTCTTTAAAATCATTTAATTTTTTATCAAAATCTTCAATTTTATCTATCTTTTCATTAAGTAGAATATTGGCTTTTTCATACAGTTCCAAGTCAAATGCATTTTTTTCTTTGACTAGATTTTGTAAAGGTTTATCGAGCTTTTGAAGTAATTTTTCAACTTTTTCTTCTACTGATGCATGTATGTTTGTATCGGTTACATTCCTTCGGATATAGGAGAGGTCTATATTTGGAAAGAACTGTTTTAGGTATTCTTCAAAAACTACCATCGATTCATCATATCTGTCAACTACACCTATCAAATGAGAATGGTTTAAGTTTTTGAGTGCCAATTCAAATTTCTTTTTCATATCATTTGACTGATGACCATCACCTGCTAAAAATATGGTTTGCAGATTTCGAATAGTTGTAGGTACATCATCTTGCATTCTCCAAGCAACATACTCCTGAAAATTTAATTCTTTTGCTTTTTTTGCACCTAAAGAATCTTTTGCAGGTTGTTTATTTTCAAAACTGTATACTGATCTGATTCGTTCTATAGGGTGTCGTAAAAAATAGACAGGATGTAATTTGACATGATCGAAATTTTCAGGCTTATGATAGGCTGAATGACTTGAAAAAGCTTTTACATTAGTGTTTTCTGTCAAGTAGTGCTTTAAAAAGTTTTTATCTCCTCTAATTAGATTATCTTCACGGTGATCTACAAAATCACCATTGAAGTTTGTCAACAGAGTATCATCAAATGAGCTTCCTGCATTTTTAAATATATGTATATGCACTATTATGTTTCTATTTGCCATACTATTTTCCATTTAGATTTATTTTAATTTCTTTTAAAGTCATCTTCAAGTCTAACGATGTCATCTTCACCGGTATATTCACCAACTTGGGCTTCTATGAGGACTACAGGTATTACTCCATCATTTGCCAAGCGGTGTACTTCCCCCATCTTGATATAGGTTGATTCATTGGGTCTGATGATCTTTGTTTCTTCTCCTACAGTAACAGTGGCTGTACCACTTACAACAATCCAATGTTCATTTCTATGGTAATGTTTCTGAAGAGATAAACGTTTACCGGGGTTTACAATAATACGTTTTATCTTATACCCAGGGGTATCTTCTAATATGCTATATGTGCCCCATGGTCTATGTGCTGTTAAGTGTATGTTTGGAAGGTGTGAGTTTTGCTCTTTTAGTTTTTGAACGACTTTTTTTACTTTTTGTGAGCTTCCTTTTTTACTTACAAGTAAGGCATCTCCTGTATCTATGATAATAAGATCTTCCACATCCACAGTTGCAATGACTCGTTCTTCACCAACTATGAGGTTGTTTTTACTATCGATAGCTATATGTTTATTGTTTTTCGTATTGCCATCAGCATCTTGTGCAAGTTCATCATAGAGTGCATCAAAACTTCCTACATCAGACCAGTCAATATCACTTGGTACGACCTTTACTTTTTTAGACTTTTCCATGACAGCGTAGTCTATGCTGTCATCAGGAATATTGAGCATATCTTCATGTTTTATTCGAATCATCCCATCAGTATTTGCATTTTCTAGAGCTAGTTGACAAGTATCATAAATAGCAGGAGAATACTTTTTAAGTTCTTCTAAAAATACTCCAGCCTTAAAACAGAACATTCCAGAATTCCAGTAGTAATTTCCCGCGATCAAGTATGCAGTTGCTGTTTCACTGTTGGGTTTTTCGTGAAATGCTGTTACATCTTCACCTTGAGCTTCTATGTATCCAAACCCCGTTTCTGCAAAAGTAGGTTTGATTCCAAAGGTTACAAGAGTATCTTCTTGAGCTAACTTCATGGCCCTAGATATTACCTTTGCATAAGCTTCTTCATTTTTTATGAGGTGATCACTGGGTGTTACTAAGACAAATTCATCTTTATCCAGTGCCATACAAGCTAAAGCAATAGCGGGAGCAGTATTGCGTCCTATAGGCTCAAGCAAATACTTATTGTTTGTTTTACTCAATTCATCCAATTGGTCTTTAGCTATAAAATATTGTTCTGCATTTGAAATGATAAAGTCTTTACTGCATACTTTAGCGTTACGCTCAACTGTTAGTTGAAACAAAGATTTATTATCGAACAGTTTATTGAATTGCTTTGGCATGAGTGATCTACTCATTGGCCACAGCCTTGTGCCACTACCACCACATAAAATAATATTAGTCATATCTATACACCCTTATACATAGTTTTTAATGTATCTTCGAATTTATTTTGCTTCACATTACCAATAGTTTTAAAAAGTTTTTCTGTGGAACCTGTAAGAGATTTAATTTCGTCTTTTCTTACAAATGCTGGATTTACTTTTACTTCTATATCATAACCTGCAATTTTATTCATCATATCTATCACCTCTAAAAGTTTTAGACCTCTACCTGAACAAATATTTATTATTGTAGATTTACTTTTACACTCTAAAAGTTTTTTATATACTTCACATACAAACTCTACATCATTAAACTCTCTACGTACATTTAAGTTTCCAAGCTCTATCGTTTTTTTATTCTCTTTAAAGTGTTTTACTATTTTGGGTATTAGAAAGTTGTCTGTTTGATGTATGCCTGTATAGTTAAAAGGTCGGGTAATGATAATATTGAGCTTGTTAAAATAACTCTTTGCCATACACTCCATAGCATACTTACTTGCACCATAGTGATTAGCCGGTATTGGGCAGAGAGATTCGTCAAGTACTTCTAAACCTTGATTTCCATATATCGTTGCACTACTCGCCAAGATAACCTTTAACGGATTAATATTTAATTCTATAAGAGTATCTAGAATATTAGTTGTTCCAATAGTATTTACTTTATAAAAATCTTCATTTTTTCCATGGGCTGCATAAGATATGCCAGAGAGGTGTATTAAAAAATCAGGTTGAACTGATTTAAATACATTTTTCACATCTTCTTTTTTTGTAATGTCACATTTATATTTTTTATCAGACTCCTCAAATAAAGATGTACCATATACATCATACCCTGAATCCTCAAGGTACGATGATAGATATTCTCCTGTAAAACTATCGATCCCGGTTATAAGAATTGTTTTCATAGATTAGAAACTAAGACCTGTCTTATTTCTTCTAAGATCATCTTTAACCATCATTGCACACAGTTCTTCTAAGGTACACTTTGGTTCCCATCCCAAGTTATCTTTGGCTTTTTGAGGGTTACCAATTAGAAGTTCAACTTCAGCGGGTCTATAAAACTTAGGATTAACTCTTACTACAGTTTTACCTGTGGCTTTATTTACTGCTATTTCATCTTCATCAGTTCCTTTAAATTCAACGTCTATATCTGCACCCTTAAATGCCATAGTAACAAAATCACGAACGGTTTCAGTTCTGTTAGTAGCCAGTACGTAAGTATCTGGTTTATCAGATTGAAGCATAAGGTACATACCTTCTACGTAATCTTTAGCAAATCCCCAGTCTCTTTTTGCATCCATATTTCCTAGTTCCATACAATCAAGAAGACCAAGTTTGATTTTTGCTACAGAATCTGTAATTTTTCTTGTTACGAACTCTTTACCTCTTAGTGGTGATTCGTGATTAAATAGAATTCCGCTACAAGCAAAAATATTATAAGATTCTCTATAATTAACTACCATCCAATGTGCGTAAAGTTTAGCTACACCATAAGGGCTTCTTGGGTAAAAAGGAGTTGATTCTTTTTGAGGTATCTCTTGAACTTCACCAAACATTTCAGATGTGCTGGCCTGATAGAATCTAATTTTAGGATTTACTATTCTAATGGCTTCCAGTAAGTGAACACAGCCTAGACCAGTAATATGAGCAGTTGCAAGTGGTTGTTCAAAAGAAACACCAACAAAGCTTTGAGCAGCAAGATTATATATCTCGTCTGGTTGAATATCCATAACCATTCTGATACTATTTGCTTGGTCTGTGAGGTCATATTCTACCAAGTGTAGATTTTCATGTTTATCTACACCTAGTTCTTCTATTCTCCAGAAATTTACTGATGACGTCCTTCTGTATGTTCCATATACTTCATAACCTTTATTTAGTAACAACTCTACTAAGTATGCCCCATCTTGTCCTGTTATTCCAGTTATTATTGCTTTTTTCATAAAGTCTCCCTATCTTAAATTATTTTAGTAAATTTATACCATTATTAAAAATTTGTTTATCAGCAGATTTCTCTGAAAAATTTTCTTTACAATATTGTATAGATTTTTTTGATAAATCTATCGCTAATTCTTCTTTGGAATAAACTTCAATTACAGCATTGGCAAATTCCATTGCGTTATCCGCAATTTTTAAAGAACTTTCAACATTAATTAACCCCTCAGCACCAACTGAAGTAGTAATTAGTGGGATACCATTATATAAAGCTTCAACAACTTTACCCTTCACTCCTGCACCGTAACGAAGTGGTGCAATAACCAATCGACAACTGCTGTATAGTCTTTCCAGTTCTTCATCTGAGATTCTACCTGTTACAATAATATCATCATGTTGATTTGCATAAACTTCTATTTGCTCAGTTGCATTTGAACCAACAATATAAACTTTAAATGGAATATTCTTCTCTCGAATTTTTGGCATCACTTCTTCAACAAAGTATACAACAGCATCAACATTAGGATTGTGCGTAAAACCACCTACAAACATAATATCTTGACGATTTTTATGAGCATAATCTATCTCTTTAAATTCATTATAAATATACAATGGAATCTGAATCGTATTTAACAGAGGGTTTTCTTTTTTTATTTCATCTACTTCCACATAGGAATAAAAGCATGTTAAATCTGATTTCTCCATCAAATCAAATTCTATCTCTCTCCAATATTTACTACTTTTTAAAATTTGTTTATCTTTTTTAATTTTATATTCTCTCTCTTCTCTAAGATAATGTAGATCTACTGCAAAGTAAATGATTTTTGCATCAGTATATTTTTTGACAATATCTATATATTTAGTTGCTATATGAGGTCTACTTAAAACTATATAATCAATATTTTTAGCATTTTCTGCTAGCCAATTTTCCCAATTTCTTGCATAATACCCACCATATAAAACTTCTATACCCATATCTTCTAAAGTTGTAACATATGGTGTCTCCGGATAGTGATAAAAATTATCACCCAAAAATTTAACATTCATATCATGTTTTTTAAATAACTCTAAATAGTGTAAAGTTGCTCTAGAACCTGCATCTTGATCAAAATGTGGAACATAATGATCTATAAATAGAAGTGTTTTTTTATTGACACTTTTATCTCTTGCTGTAAAGATATTTTGTCCATTTTTAAAATGTTCTTTTTTTAGTAACTCTTTCCATTTGTCATAAAATTTATCTTTATTGACTATTTGATATTGTTTAAGTCCGCTACTTGTATCTGTTCCGTTGGAGATACCTTCAAAGTGCACAACTACAGATTTGGGTTGTAAAATAACTTTATATCCATGTTTTCTTACTTCAAATGCAAGATCTGTATCTTCATAATAGGCAGGGACATAACGTTCATCAAAACCACCTATCTCTTTCCATAGCTCTGTCCGAATCATGATCGCTGCACCAGAGATATAGTCTACCTCTTTAACATAATTGTATTCTGGCTTTTCTGGGTTGTCAAGACGACCATAATTCCATCCACTTGCATCATCCCAGATGATACCTCCAGCTTCTTGCTGCCGACCATCCGGGTAAACGAGTTTTGAGCCTACCATGCCAATGGTAGAATCATTTTCTATGGTTTCAAGAAGAGTTGAAAGCCAGTCTTTCTGAACATTGGTATCATTGTTCAAGAAGAAAATGTATTCTCCTTTTGCTTCTTTTGCTGCATTGTTACAATTGAGTAGAAAACCTAGGTTTTTCTTGTTTCGAACTACTTTAATATTTTTAATATACTCATGAATATTTTGAGTGGTGTCACTTGAAACATCATCTGCAATAATGATTTCATAATCTATGTTATTTGTGAATTGTAGTATGGACCTGAGACATCTATGTGTATAGTCAAATTGATTGTATACAGGAATGATAATAGAAACTTTAGGTGCAGCTGTTACAGGAAAGGTCAAAACTTCTTCAGTGCTATAGCCAGACATAAGACTTAAATGAATGTTGGATGGTTCTTGGTTTATGTAGTGCCCCATACGTTCAAGAATATAGCTGAAATTACCTTGTTTAATGTGTTTAAACAACTTGTTTGCATACTGTTTATCCATAACTTTCAATAATTTAACGGGGTTTTTAAAGGAATGTTTTAATATATGTAGAACTTCTCTTGCTTTCTTGGGGACAATGTTTTTTAAACGATTTTTTAATCTAAGTGATTGAACAAGTTCCTGCAAATGATCTATATAGTCTTCTTTTTCTTGGATCTGTTGATTTAGAATAATAGTCTTTTTTTCAGCTTGGCTCAACATTTCTTTTATAGAATTTAATTCCATGAATGTGTCTTCAGTTTGCTGCAATATTTCTTTTGCAGAATTTAATTCCATGAATGTGTCTTTGGTTTGGTGCAACTCTTCTTTTACAGAATCTAATTCCATGAATGTGTTTTCAATTTGGTGCAACTTTTCTTTTACAGAAGTTAATTCCATGAACGTGTTTTCAGTTTGGTGCAACTTTTCTTTTACAGAAGTTAATTCCATGAATGTATCTACAGTATTTTGATTATAGAAAAGTTTTTGGTAAGCAAATAGTTCCTCTCTCCATGTATCGAACTTACTTGTAATAACATTTGTATTAAAGGCACTTCTTTGACTTAAAATATCTCTAATGATCTTAGGTGTATTACTTGGAAGATCATCTATAGAAATATTATGATGCTTTATGCCTGGATCTAAAAAATCTGATATATCTTTTTTATTTTTGTTATATGCTGAGTTAAAATCAAGTTCTAATTCTTTTGACATTACCTGTATAACATTTTTTGTATTTGATATGAGTTCATTAAATTCAATAAATACTCTTTTGTAGTTTCTACTGAATTTTTCAGATAGTAAGATATGATATAACCATAGTAACATACCTTTTTCAAGACTAAAGTGATTTCTGCTCTCTAAGGAAGTTGCAACTTCTATTGGATTCCTGTAAGGTATAATAATTTTTATATCTATATTTAATTCTTTTAAAACCTTTTCATATACAGGAAAAAGATAAGCAAGTCGTGGGTCTTTGATCGCAAATATACTACTCTTTTCAAATTCATTTTTAAGTATTCTCTTTAATTCATCAGTATCTTTAATGTGAGATAGTTTACTTTCATCAAAAAAAATATCTTCCCATGAACTGTTTATTTGTGCTAGCAGATTTTCATTTATATTATAGAAGTTTTGATTTTCAAAATAACCTTTTTCATTATCTTCATCGGCTGTCATTAAATTATTACCAAGATCAATATCTAATAGCCCAAGAGTTCCAGTCAAAGCTGAGGTTCCACTTCTATGCATGCCTAAGATTAAAATACAGGTCTGTTTCATATGCTACTACCTTGTTTCCAAATATTTAAATCAATATTGAGTAAGTTCTCTAAGATATTTATCATCTAACTATAAACCAAGGATTAAGAAGATTCTTTTTATTGTAAATTACAGATGTTGAATTGTTCTCATCAAACTGATACGTCATCTTTCCACTTTCCCGAACAATAGCGTCTGCTGCAG
>JALWLD010000099.1 GCA_027081115.1 Sulfurovum sp. | reverse complement strand
TGTATCAAGCGGGACATAAATGAAGTAGTATCATCGCCATCAGTCGGCGCAATGGTACTTAGCAGTGCAAACTCATTGGAAAATTTATCAAGAAACTGTGTCGTAAATCTCCCTTCTTGAAAGTGCGTATCCTCCACTATTGCACGGTGCAGCGGCAGATTGGTTTTGACACCTTCGATGTAGTACTCGTCAAGCGCTCTTTGCGCCTTGTGGATGACACCCTCCCAATCCAGTGCCCAGACGATCAACTTGGCGATCATCGAATCGTAGTGCGGCGGGATCGTGTATCCGCCGTAGATACCGCTGTCAAGCCTCACACCAGGACCTCCCGGCGTCAGGTACTCGCCTATCGTACCAAAGGAGGGCATGAACTCCTTTTGCGGATCTTCTGCGTTGATACGAAACTCGATGGCATACCCCCTGAACTGGATCTCTTCCTGTAGGAAATGAAGCTTGTCGCCCTCGGCGATCTGGATCATACGCTGAATGAGGTCCACACCGGTAGTGATCTCGGTAACAGGGTGCTCCACCTGGATACGTGTATTCATCTCGATGAAGTAGATGTTATCCTCCTCATCAACAAGAAACTCCAGCGTCCCCACACTCTCGTAGCCAAGGCGGTAGATCGCCTTCTGGGCGATGCGGTAGAGCTCCTTTCGGGTCGCAGCGTTCAGCCGCGGTGAGGGAGAGATCTCTATAACCTTCTGGTGGCGTCTTTGAATGGAGCAGTCGCGCTCGCCAAGGTGGACGACGTTTCCGTACTTGTCCGCAATGATCTGCACTTCGATGTGACGCGGATTTTTGATGTACTTCTCGACAAAGAGGTCTCCGTTTCCAAAATACTTCTCCGCTTCGGAGCGCGCCGCATCAAACGCCGCCGTAAACGCCTTGCCCTCCTGCACGATACGCATACCGCGCCCGCCGCCGCCAAATGCCGCCTTGATGATAACCGGATAGCCGATTGTCTCGGCAATCTCCTGCGCCTCCTTTGCACTCTGCACAGGCGTAGTCGTCCCTTCGATGACCGGCACACCGATCTCCTTCATCTTCTCTTTGGAGGCGATCTTGTCTCCAAAGAGGGCAATATGCTCGGGGCTCGGCCCTACAAAAACAATCCCTCTCTTCTCGCACGCTCTGGCAAACTCCGCATTTTCTGAGAGGAAACCGTATCCGGGGTGGATCGCATCACAGCGGTTTGCCTTTGCCAGGTCGATAATGTTCTCATAATCAAGATAGACCTGAACAGGGTGTCCCTTCATCTCTATGGTCTGGTCGGCCTTCTTCACCCAGACACCCTCCCTGTCCGCTTCGGAGTGTACCACCACGCTTGTGATACCAAGCTCTTTACAGGCGCGGATGATACGCAGCGCGATCTCTCCACGGTTGGCTATGAGCAGTTTGTTGATCTTTCTTTTTACGGTTTTTATCATCAGTTATCCTTTTTTTGTGCCATTATAGCCTTTGCCAACGCTGCGATTCTACACATATTTCAAACCAAAAGTTATCTTTTTTTGTCATAAATATATACTTTAATTGCTATAATTATTCTCATGAAAAGAGAGACATACTGGAAGAACATACGCGTAGCGAACGATCTGATGTTCTACATCTATACCAATATCGATACGGAGATCAATATGGATGAAGTGGCCCATTCCCTTGGTATGGACCGGGTCTACCTGCACAAGGTCTTCAAAAAGGTCTTTGGCAGGAATATCTACAAGAGTATCAAGTCGATACGTCTTCAAAAGGCTTCCAACCTGCTGATAACCAATCGCCACTCTACCATCAGCAAGATCGCCGCTGCCTGCGGATACAGTTCGCAAACCTCCTTCATTCGCGCCTTCAAGACACGCTTTGGCATGACCCCCAAGGCGTGGAGAAACGGCGGTTTTCTTCTCTACTCCGACAAACTGCTCGGCAGCGTGGAGAGCGGCAAGCTTCTTATCTCAGAGCCCACAATCGTCAAGCAGGAGCCCATCGACGCATTCTATCTTCGCGACAACGGCTATGGACCACATATCAAACACTCCTGGCAGAAGCTTCAGACACTCATCTACACCCTCGAGCCCAAAAGCTATACACTCATCTCCCTCTTTCACGATAACCCCGCCATCACGAGGCTTGATGCGTGCCAGCATGTCTCAGCCATCAGTCTGGATGCTAAAAATTCGGAAGTGAATCTGCCCAAGTTCAAAATTGCAGGCGGCGTCTATGCCAAATTTGAGGTCAAAGGGGAGCGTGAAGACCTGCTGCGCTTCATCCGCTGGGTCTATCACACCTGGCTGCCCCAAAGCGGCTACGAGACGACAACCAAACCGCCCTACGCCATCTACCGTACCAACCACCACCTCAGTGATGACGGCCGTTTCGATATGGACTTCTACCTTTCGATAACTTTGTAACTGCTATAATACCCGTTATGAAAACACCTACCTTCTTCGCCCTCATCATCGGTACCGAGATCCTCAACCAAAGACGAAAAGATGCACACTTTGATTTCCTTGCCGATGCCCTTGCCAAAAAAGGGCACAAACTCTCAGGTTCATTTACCATCGAAGATGATCCTGCGCTTATTGTGCAGACACTGAAATTCATCGCTTCACAGCCCAATCCGGTGCTCTTCGGCTTTGGCGGTATCGGCTCCACTCCCGATGACCATACACGAA
>JALWLD010000098.1:2312-2690 GCA_027081115.1 Sulfurovum sp. | reverse complement strand
CTCTACGAGAGAGGAAGTAGATTTAGATTCAGTTGTGAGAATTTATGAAGTTTTAACAGGAATTATCAATCGTATCTAATTTTATGATATACATCAATTTTTTCAGAATATAGTAGGAGTAAAATGAAGGAATATACTTATCATTGAAGGAGAAAAATGAAAACGATATTCCAAGATTTAGAGTACCTCAATAAAAAAATTGAAGATAAAAAAGCGAAGAAGATACTCAAAGAGTTAGAGCAAAATATTCACCTACTTAAAACAAAGAGTGGACTTTCTCAACTTATGAGCAAGAAGAAACTTGCTAAAATAACTCGTAACGTAGAGTATGAGCAAGAACTCAAAGAGCTTCAAGTTGAACTCATTAAACTACAAAAC
>JALWLD010000098.1:0-2302 GCA_027081115.1 Sulfurovum sp. | reverse complement strand
GCGTGGTGCTGCTGGGAAAGTTGGATCTATTAAACGTTTTACCCAGTACCTTAACCCAAGAAAATTTAGAGTCGTAGCCTTACAAAAACCTACAGAAGTAGAGACAGGACAGTTTTACTTTCAGCGTTACTTCCAACACTTACCAAACCCGGGGGAAATTACCTTTTTTGACCGTTCTTGGTATAACCGTGCCATTGTAGAGCCTGTGTTTGACTTTTGTACCCCTGAACAGTATGAAAAGTTTATGAAAGAGGTACCAGAGATAGAGCATGCCATTATGGATGATGGGATTATACTTATTAAACTCTGGTACTCCATTACCAAAGAAAATCAACAAAAAAGATTTAAAGAGCGTATGAGCAACCCTCTAAAACATTGGAAACTAAGTCCTGTTGACCAAAAAGCACAAGAGATGTGGGATAAAGTGACCTACTATAAAGAAGAGATGTTCTCTCGCTCTCATACAAGTTATGCGCCATGGATTATAGTAGACAGTAACGATAAAAAACGTGCACGCCTAGAGTCTATACGTTATGTACTTTCTCGCATAGACTATGCAGGAAAAGAAAATGCCAAAATTAACTTGCATCATGACCCTGAAGTGGTTGAACGCTATCATAGACGTTCACATGATGAACACTAAACTTTAAACGTTTGTGTTGTCTTGCAGTGTGCTTCCATAAAACAGCCTGCACACTCAGGTTTGACAGCCTTACATTTATAACGCCCGAAGAGTACCATAGCTTGGTGGAGTAAATGTAGGTCAGTTTTAAATTTTTTAGTCAGTTCCTCTTCACACTTTATGGCCGTCTTTGCATCACTCAGTCCTAAACGGTGTGCTACCCTATAGACATGTGTGTCAACTGCCATGAGGTTAGCACCTGCATATTCTATCATGACGACATTGGCTGTCTTTTGTCCCACACCTGCGAGTTTTACAAGTTCGTCACGCTCTAGAGGTATTTCATTTTCATAGTTTTCTACTACAGACTGAGCCATTTTGATGAGGTTTTTGGCTTTGTTGTTAAAAAATGAGCAAGTGTTGATGTAAGACTTTACATCATCTAAGTCAGCATTAGCAAGACTGATGGGGTCTGGGTACTTTTCAAACAAAGCAGGGCTTATGATATTGACACGTTTGTCTGTACACTGAGCAGAGAGCATCACGGCAATGAGTAGTTCATAGAGATTAGTATAGTTTAATTCTGTAAGGGAATCTGGGTAATGGTGTAAAAAGAGTGATTTTATCTCATCAATCTCTTTTTGGGTTGCTTTTTTGACTTTTGCCATAGTTAAAACCTTGCTCTAAATATAATATGACTAAAATATTACCACATTAATGAATGATTTACCCAAGAGAGATATACTTCTTCTTAAAATTAAAATACTTCAAGGAAAATAAATATGTTAAAACTAGCAAAAACTTCACTACTCACTGTAGCAATGATGGCAACAGCACTTACAGCATCAGATATATTGGTGACGGTCAATGGTAAAAATATTACAAAACAAGAGGCAGAAACATTTGTGAATGCTTCATCTCCACAGGCACACTTTTCAACACTTGATAAGTCACAACAAGCAATGATTATAGATAGACTTGTAGAAAAAGTACTTTTCACAGAACTAGCAGCAAAAGAAGGGATTGATAAAAAACCAGAATTTCAAAGAAATATGGAAAAAATCAAAGAAGAACTTCTTGTAAATATGTGGATGAAAGAGCAGATGGACAAAGCAGTAGTGAGTGACAGTGAAGCAAAAGCTTTTTATGACAAAAATGCAGACAAATTTATGCAAAAAGCTTCTGTACATGCAAGACACATCTTGGTTAAAGATGAAAAAGATGCACAGGCTATTATCGATGAAATGAAAACACTTAAAGGTGATGCACTTAAAGCAAAATTTATCGAACTTGCTAAAGCAAAATCTACAGGTCCTTCAGGTCCAAAAGGTGGAGATCTAGGTTCTTTTAACAAGGGTCAAATGGTTCCTGAATTTTCAAAAGCGGTGTGGGGTCTTAATGTAGGTGAAATTACAGCAAAACCAGTGAAAACACAGTTTGGATACCATGTTATTTATCTAGAAGGTAAAAAAGAAGCGGCAGCTACAGCCTACGATAAAGTAAAAGATAAAATTATTGCATCACTTAAACAAAAACAATTTGCTAGTAAAATTTCAGAAGTAGCAAAAGAACTTAAAAGTAAAGCAACGATTGTAAAGCCTTCAGCTGAATCTAACAGTACTAAATAAGCCATTTATTTAGAATAATCAGAAAGAGTAGTATGAAGAAAATTTTATTTAC
>JALWLD010000097.1 GCA_027081115.1 Sulfurovum sp. | reverse complement strand
GCACTTAAAGTAGATCCCACCATTATTGCTGCATCAAGCTCACATCTTCCATCCAGGGTAAGTACAGCACCCGTACCTGCATTAAAAACCGGGTTGTCTTCAAGAGCTTTTACACCAATTTCACAGGCATCCAGAGCGGTCTTTCCACTCAATAAGGCTTTATATGCAGCTGCCGCAGCTTCTTTTACCCCCCTCTTTGCCCTGTCTACTTTGTGTTTTCTAAGTTTACCCGAACCTCCATGAACAACTACTGCTTTCATGCTTCCCTTTCAGGGAAGTAAAAGGGTATTTCGTATTCTGCGGATTCAGGGGAATCAGAGGCGTGTACAGCATTATAGCGAACTGTAGTGCCGAACATATTTCTTATAGTACCAGGTTTTGCTTTCTTAGGATCTGTGGAGCCAACAAGCTCTCGAAGTCTATAAATTGCATCCTCACCTTCCAAAAGTACCCCCACACTTGGTCCACTGCTCATGAATTGCACCAGGCCATCATAGAACTCTTTTCCCTCATGCACTTTATAGAATCTCCGTGCCTCCTCTACAGACAAAGTTTTCATGCATATTCCACGTATAGCAAATTCCTTCTCTACAATGGAGATTATTTTCCCTATTACCCTTTCTTTAACAGCATCAGGCTTTATTATTAATAAAGTCCTCTGCAAGTTGCACCCCTTTCTCTACTGCCTGCAAATTCAAATTTACAAAACTCTTTTTTACTTTATCCTGTATTGCCTGTTTTAAGCTGTCCACCCCAATAATACCTGTAAGCTTTGACATAAATCCCAGAGCCATCATATTAGCAACCACAGGGGAACCTATCTCTTCCCGTGCATAACGTGTAAATGGAATCTTATAAGCAAATTCTTCCTCCACACCATTAACAAAGGTTGTGTCAACAATAAGGATTCCACCTTCTTTGAGATTCTTGTGGAGCTTATCGTATGATTCCTGATTCATAATAAGCATAATATCCGGTCTCTTAACTTTGGGATAAGCAATAGGAGCATGGGATATCACAACATCAGACCTTGAAGAGCCAAGCCTTGCTTCAGGACCATAAGAAATCACCTGAACCACTTCTTTCCCCTCAAGGATTCCAGCAGCATATACTATTACATAGCCTGCCACTACAATCCCCTGCCCACCTGCTCCAGAAAGTGTAATTTCGATTTTCTTGTTATTTTCCATTTTTTGCCCTCACTTTAAGCTCTTCAATCTTTTCTATTAAACTAACTCTATCCCCTTTATGCAATACTCCAATTTTATATTTACCTGGCTCGTCTCTGCGAGTAACCATTTTCTTCTGCCATTCAAGCATTTCAAATGGCGTTGGAATTCTATTAAGACGACCATAGTAAGTTGGACAGTGACTCAATACCTCCACAAGAGAAAAACCCTTTCTATCAAGCGCTTCCCTTATTAATTTATCCATGATTGGAACATGATAGGTTGTGGCTCTCCCAACATAATTTGCACCCGCTCCTATAGCAAGTTCAGCAGTATTAAAGAACGGCTCAAGCTGACCATAGGGAGATGTAGTGGTATAAGAATTCTCCGGCGTCGTAGGTGAGACCTGTCCCCCTGTCATTCCATAGTTAAAATTATTTACAAGTATGGCGGTAATATCTATATTCCTTCTTGCAGCATGAATCAGATGATTTCCACCAATTGCAAGCCCATCACCATCACCCAAAACTACTATAACCTTAAGTTCTGGATTAGCGAGTTTAATACCGGTAGCAAAAGCCAAAGCTCTTCCATGTGTGGTATGAACAGTATTAAAGTCTGCATAACCCGGCATTCTACCTGTACACCCTATTCCTGACACAAAAACTATTTTATCTTTTGGTATTCCGAGCTTTTTAACCTGTCTTAAGAGCGACTGAAACACTATACCTATACCACATCCTGGACACCATACAGAGGGTTGATGATCCATTCTGAGGTAATCCCACATGGGATGTTCTTTTTCCTCCTCATTGTGCTGGATCCATACAGCAAAATCAGGACAGTGGGTTTCGCAGAGTTTACAGTCTATACACTTATCTTCATGTATTACCTCTGGATATCCGTCGCGGTCGATTCCGAAGACATTTGTGGGACATATCCGCACACATATCTCACATCTTTTACAAAACTCATACTTTATATTGACCTTAACATCTTTTTTGGTGGCCATCCTGCCTCCTTATAAGTGTGAAAAAAGATAAAATAAAATGACGGGATGGTCAAGAAAAGGCTCAGGTTACCAATTTAATTATTAGAATAACATCTTTTCTGCTCACTTACTACTTCTTCTATTCTATGCTTTAGCCCCATTTCCTTATAAAGGTCAATTGCCATGTTAAAGAGTTTCAGACTTTTTACCTTATTATTATGGCAATATGCTATCCCCATTAATCTATAGTAATCGGCAAGATATAGTTTATCGGGATATCCCTTTAATAGATAGTAGAGATTATCAAGGTATGCGTGGGCTTCTTCATACTGTGATGAAAGAAGCATATATTGGACATCTAAAAATGCTTTTTCTATTCTCAAAGGAAGAGCACCCTTGCTGGGTAAGATTTCATCAAGTCTTTTAAGTGATTCAAAAGCAGGAGCAAGGTCTCTATTCCAGAGGAGTACCTCGGCCTTTGTTAATAAAAGATCACGTTCATCAAACCCATCCGTACCTTCTTCCTCAAGTTCACCAAGTATAAGC
>JALWLD010000096.1 GCA_027081115.1 Sulfurovum sp. | reverse complement strand
CATTTTATAAATGCATTTTGTATTTCAGCAAGATTATCCGGATTAGCACTATATCCTAAACAATTATCTCTAACAATGTCAGAAGCATCACCATTGATTATTGCCAGTATAGGTTTATTTGCCGCAATGTATGTTTGTGTTTTTGCTGGAACTGTCAAAGAGAATATTGGTTTATTTACCAATGAAACGATTAGGAAATCACTGGCACTAAAGTATTTATACATTTCATCTCTAGGTTTTCTTCCCCAAAAGACAACATGGTTATAATTAGATTCCTTCACCAACTTTTTTAATGATTCCAGATGAGAACCATCACCAATGATGTTCAATTGTGCTTTTATTAAATATTCTGTTTTAAGGGAACCAAATGCTTTTATAATATTATCTAGATTTTGTACTTTTCCTACATTACCTGCAAATGTAAAATGAATTTTTTGATCTTGACTGAATTTAAAAGGTATAAGCGTATGGTCGAATTTATCTGCCCAATTTGGTAAATATTCAATAGGTTGATCACCTTTTGTATATTGCCTTACCTTTTCTGTAAATCCTTTTCCTGAAACTGCAAAACTTGAACTGTTATGATATACAGATTTTACAAAGCCATCAAGAAAAAAACTCAATGTTTTTGTTTTTTTGAAACCATAGGCATATACACTGTCTGGCCAAACATCCTGTATCCATAATGTAACGGGTTTGTCGTAAATTTTTTTCAATACACTTGCCGGAACCATTCCAGTCAATGCCGCAATGTCAAAACCAAAAACATAATCATACTTTTTCCCGATTTTCAAGCTAACCATACTGCCTAAGATCATAAAACTAAAATATTTTAAGAGTTTTTTAAAAAGACTATTTTTATACCCGGTAACGGCTTTTACTCTATAGATATTGATACCATTGTAGGTATCTTTAAGATACCATTTGTTTTTATATCCATCGAAAATTTTACCTGCAGGGTAAGTAGGAAATTGGGTCAAAACATCTACATCATAGCCTTTATCTTTCCAGGCCAAAGCAATTTCATTTATTTTAAATTCTTCAGGATAAAAATATTCAGTAACTATAAGAATTTTTTTTGACATTTATGTTACTTTTTCCAAACTGTTCGATTGATATAATCTGTATAAGAAAGAATAATCCTCAAAACTTTATCTGAAACATTCGGCATACTGTAGTCAGCTACGTGACGCAAGATATCAGGTGTTTGTGTTTCAAGCACTTGTAGACCTTGCAAAATACGTTCTTTATCAAGTCCCACCATCATCACAGATGCCTCTTCCATCGCTTCTGGACGTTCATGTGCTTCACGGATGTTTAATGCAGGAAATTCCAAAATAGAAGATTCTTCACTAATAGTCCCACTATCACTCAATACCGCTTTGGCATCCATCTGCAATTTTACATAGTCATTAAATCCTAATGGTTTCATAAGTTTAATTAATGGATTAAACGTAATATTTTTTTCTTCTATTTTATTACGTGTTCTAGGATGTGTAGAGACAATAATTGGTAACTTATATATCTCTGCCATAGCATTCAGTGTATCTACTAAAGCATTGAATGTTCTATCACTACCTATATTTTCTTCTCTATGTGCAGAGACAACAAAATACCTTTTTGCTGTCAAATCCAAATCATTTACTATACTTGAGGCTTTTATATCATCAAGTTTACTGTGTATCACTTCAAACATTGGACTACCTGTTTTTATAATGCGATTAGCAGGTAATCCTTCTCTCAATAAATATTCTCTGGCAATGTCACTGTACGTCAAGTTGATATCAGAAATATGGTCGACTATTTTCCTATTGGTCTCTTCGGGTACTCTCTGGTCAAAACATCGATTTCCAGCTTCCATATGAAAGATAGGAATTTGCCTTTTTTTTGCAGGAATAGCACAAAGACATGAATTTGTATCTCCCAGCACTAAAAAAGCATCTGGTTTGATTTTTTCAAGTAAAGGATCCACTTTGATGAGGATATTTCCGATGGTTTCTGCTGCACTACCCAGTGCTGCATTAAGAAAGTAATCAGGTTTACGAAGTCCAAAATCTTTAAAAAAAACTTCATTAAGCTCATAGTCATAGTTCTGCCCTGTATGCACGATGATTTGCTCTATAGCATCTGAGGCATCAAGTTTTTTCATCACTGAAGCAAGTCTAATGATTTCAGGGCGTGTTCCAACAACTGTCATTACTTTTAATTTTTTATTCACGTTATACCTTTAAAAAATGTGTATCTGGATTTTCTCTATCAAAAGTCTCGTTTGCCCAGAGCAATAAGACCATTTCTGTGTCACCAATATTAGTGATGTCATGGGTATAGCCAGGAATCATTTCGACCACTTCCATCTTTTTATCACTTACTATGTACTCTATGATATCATCACCATGTATTTGACGATGTTTAATGCTAGCTTCACCTCTGATGACAAGAAATTTCTCATTTTTGGTGTTATGATAGTGGTTTCCGCGTGTTATACCTGGGGCAGTAGTGGAAATGGAGAATTGCCCACTATCTAGTGTTTTAACAAACTCATAAAAAGTACCACGTTCATCTTCACAACCTTTTAGTTCATAGGCAAATTTATCAGTAGGTAAAAAACTCAGGTAGGTTGCATACAGTGCTCTCTCAAAACCTTTGCCCACAGAAGGAGCCACTAAGGAGTGTCTACTTTCCACAAAATCCTCTAAAAGTGCTTTGATTTCACCTAAT
>JALWLD010000095.1 GCA_027081115.1 Sulfurovum sp. | reverse complement strand
CAAAAGCTCAATTGCCAATATTTTCATTGCCGGTATTTTTATCCTTTGCTATCTCAGTCTCTATGCCTATCTTTGGAAAAAAGAAATGAACAAGGACAAGTAGCATTTTTATATCTTAAGCCTATAGATACGTGTATATGGTGAAGTAACCACCAGTTCATAAAGTTCTTTATCATACTTACCCAATATAAACATTTGCACATATGTTGATTTAAATGTTTCAATATCCATAACGATAAAACGATTATAACTTTTCATATAAACAACTGCATATTTTCCATCCACATGATAAAGTTGTGATTGCAATTGAATTTTATTATCGTTAGTATTTTGTGTAGCAATAAAATATTTAACATCACCCTCCATCTGCCCTAATTTTAGTCTACCCGTTTTACTATTAAAAATAATGCCATTCTGAAATCGCAATATACCTTTTTGATTGCTAATCGCTACAGTAGGATAAAATACTATTTTTCTGAGGGCTTTCCCTGTCATTAAATCTAAGTTTCCAAATACAGAAACCGTTGGAAAGATATTGAGCATTCGGTAAGGTAGATATAAATAAATATCACGTGTCTTTTTAGGTAACGGGTATGTGCCATTTTCCAATTCTGCCAACAAAATATTTGGATTAACTTGATCTTTTTTTCCATTTTTAAAAAGTGTATCTGCGATAACACTATAATTAGAATCGACATAAGTTTCAACAGCTACTCTACTTAGACGAGCAGCCAACTCAGGAGAAGACGTTTGCATTATTTTAGAGATAATAAAATTATCATTTTGATGCTTTCCACCATCTATAATAGTATTTGTATTTGAATAAAACCATATAGGATATCCATAATCCCACCAAGTAAGCGTATAGTCTTTACTACTTGAAATACTTTTTAGTTTTTCTAAATCCTGTACTTCAGCTTTATTGAGTACCGTTGGCACTTTGTATTTTATGATATGTGCTATATTTGGAACAACTATAATAAAAGTCAAAAAAGATATAAAGACTATTGAGGGGAATGGTTTCTTTTTACTTGTAGTAAAAAAAGTTATAACCATGGCTACTAAAAGCATTATCAAAAATATAATTATTTCATATATATCTATTTTGCCCCCAAAATGTATTATGTTTTTATCAAAAAATGCTAAATAGTCTTGTTTTATTGTGATGCCTATTTGGTCTATTACTAAATTCAAAGAGTCAAAAAAGCCTCTTTGTTTAGGAATAATATAATGCTGGATTGCTTCTAAAAATGATGTTATAAAAAACCAAAATGCTCCAAAAACAAGGACTAATCCTTTTATCAAACTTTCTTTTAATCGACTATCAAGATAATAAAAGAAATATGTTGCACTCATCGCAGCTATTGGCACGGCATATACTGTAAATCTAAGTCCCCCAGCTAAAGCAAAAGCTCCTATACCTACAAGTGGTAATGCTAGTATAAACGTTCTATGTTTTAGGACTAAAACGATATATCCGACGAGTGAAAGTATAACACCAAGTTCTGAGCCAGAGATACGATTGGCAAAGGTTTGAAAAGGTATTTTTCCTGCCTCTCTAATAGTCTGATGTACTCCATAAAAGTGCAATCCCTCTACTGATGTTCCAGTAGTAATATAACTCATTACTTTTCCAACAATCAACCCAAACACATTGCCAAAATACATAAATAACATCAATAAAATAGCAGCCGCTATGATTAATTTTTTTTGTGCTATTGTTGTTTTTTGAAAATACATATAAAGAACAATCAATATAATAATCGTTGCAATATAATTGAAAGGAGCGGAAATTGGTAAATGTAAAAGTGCAAAAAACACCAATATCAGCGAATAATACGTATTGGTCTCTTTGCGATGATAAAAAATAAGGTATGCCGCATAGATAATCCCCATCGCGTATACTATAGAAGCTCCGGCATCATAGAGGAAAGGATATATTGCTATTGCTATAGCAGCATAAAGTGCAGATTTTAAATTAAAATCAATCGTACTTTTCATAAGAAAATAGAGTATAAACATAGGAGCCATCGCAGAAAACATATCAGTATCATAATACCCTGTCATCGTACGGTTATAATAGCTCCAAGCAATACTTCCTAAAAGTGCAGCAAAGAAACCCCATGTAACTTGCCCATAAAGCCTTGCAATAAGTATAATTGGAACAACCACCAAAGAAGATATGACTGTTGGCATATATAAAATAACTGTTTCCAAAGAAAATGGTGTTATTTTTACCAAGAGCACGGTAAAAAATATTGTTGCATTCCCCCACATATTGCGTATACCTGGATTATGTTCATGTATCCCATAAAGAATATTTTGTGCTCCAGCAGCCCATGTATAGCCATCATTGGTATTTATCATCAACTGATTATTCCAATAAAAATTTGGATTATCTTGAAATTGATATACCCATATTATACGTACAGCAAATGAAAAAGCATATGCTATAAGTATAAGTCCCCATAGTTGTAATTGGGTTATATTATAATTATTGTTTTTCATTATTTTCCTTTAATTAAGTTCTTATTTTACTATATATTTTCTTGAGTAAATATTTGGGTACTAACCTAGCTGTAATCCTTATACCTACATTTCGTATGAATTCAAAACTATTGATAAACCCCAATTTCAAAAGTTTTTTTTGTAGAATTACTTCATTCATAGCATATTGAAGCCCCCCTCTTCTCTCCAATTGTGCATAACCAGCTCTCATATTTACTAATACTTCTTGTATATTATAAAATTTAGCTCCCTTTTGCATCATCCTTACCCAAAGATAATAATCTTCAAACCAAGTCATATCCTTATATCCACCAGCATATTGTACTATTGATTTTTTATACATAACCGCTGGATGATTTAGTGGATTTCGTTTTTTTGCAAATTGTACTAAACGTTGATGATTCTCTGGTAATCTCCTATAAGATACTATATTATTTTCCATTGATTCAAATTCACTTACCCAAGAACTACATATATCAATATCACTATTTTGAAATATTTTTAACTGTTTTTCAAATCGATTTGTAAGTGCAATATCATCCGTATCCATTCTTGCTATAAGTTCATGGCTACAGTTTTTAAGTCCTATATTAAGAGCATTCCCCAATCCGACATTCTCTTCTATCTTAATCACCCTAAGAATGTTTCCTAATTTTTTCTGCCAAAAAGCTATTTCTTGATATAGCTCTCTAGTAAGCCTTCCATCTTGTACCAAGACAATTTCATTAGGTCTTACTGTTTGATTATCCCAAATAGATTGCATAGCTTTATTGAAATAGTTAGCCTGTTCTTTATAGTATATGGATAGTAAAAGAGAAAATTTCATAACATTCTTGACTGTATCGTTGTGTATATTTTATCTAAACTACTCATAATAATCATTTGTGACTCTGTATCTGATGTATATATATTTAAAAATGTTTTTATATCAATAGAGGAATGCTTTACATCGTATATATAACAATCCTTATCATAAAGCGTAAAATTTTCTATAATACTACTTAAATACATTATAGGATATTCTACCTCAAAAGGTGTTGTTGCACTTACAAAGAACTTATCATCTATTTTATAATCAAAATAATCTTTAGGGTGTTTTTGAATAAATACATTTGTAGGTCGATATTTATGTAAAAATTTATATATTCCTTCTTGCATACTTTTTAAAGGTTGTGTATAAATTACAATAGTATAAGATCTATCTGTATTCCTTTCAAAAAAAGTTTTTTTATATTCTTGAATACTTAAATTACCTTTATATCCATATTTCATTAATATAGTTTCATAACGTTTAGCATATAAAATCAGAGTATTCATTACAGGGGGGATACTTATATACCCAGGATGTTCAGGATGAATAACACCATGTTGTACTTCATAAGAATTTAATATATTTACAAACTTTTCTCCCATAGGAATAACTGCACCAGTATAAATTTTTTCATTTTTTTTCCATAAAATAAAAGACAGGAGTTTTAAAAAGAATGCATCACCCATTGCAATTTTAATATATTTATTTAAACCTTTGTCTAAACCTATTATCTCTAAATGCTCTGCTATATTTATATATTTCTTATAAAACAAAACAAACGAAATTTTGCGACTTATCAAGCGTAAAAAACTAAAAAAATCACTACTAATATAATTACCTTTATAAACTTTTTCTTGTTCTGGGTTTAAAAAAAGTATTTTTTTAGTGTTTTTTTCTTCTTTATATATCTCTAATAACTCAGCTCTTTCCATTAAGAAAAAAACTTTATCATATTTTTTTTGTGTCAACAAAAATTTTATTGTAAAAATAAAACTTTTAAACATAGTACTTAATCTTGGTCTTACGATTCTTCTTTCAGCCATGATCCCCGTGTTAAGTAGGGGTTCTCGGCAATGTATCCATAATGGATAATTAAATAACTGATATTCCCAAAGAGAATATTTTTTCTCAAAAGTAACCAACTCATTCATAGACAATTTTTGCAAGACTATACCTTATGCGCATATTTTAATAAACATTGTGTTAAATTTTTTATATTAACCTCTTCTCCAAATGAAACACCTACCTTATTTCCAGGATTAAGGTAGGTAGGAAATGATACTTTTTCTATGGCATACAAAAAAGCATTTACCTTTTGCATTTCTACTTTGTATCCTTTTTCAACAAGTCTTAGTGCCTGTTCTAAATCTTCTATCTGTTTAATATCTAACACCCCATGACACAATCTATACCAAGCATATCCAAAACTAAGAACAGGTTTAGACCTAATAACTGCCTCTAATCCTACAGTCCCCGTAACAGTAGCTACCGCTTTTGCATTATCAATCAAATCAAAAGAACTTAAATCATTGCGAACAAACTGCACATTTGGTAGAGCTGATACCTTTTTATAAAAATCTACATTTCTCCCTTGTTCTCCATAAAATTTTTCAGAAAATTGAGATATATGTTCTTTAACATAAAGCTTCCATGTTTTTGGAATAGCTACAGAAAGCATATTTATCATTAACCATTGATCTACAAATACTCCTCCTTCTGGAGAAGTTGTTTTTTCAGGCTGATAATGTAGGGCAACATAAATATAAGGTTGTGTCAAATCTACTTGTATTACTAAACTATTGTATTTTTTTTCTAAATTTTTCTTGAAAAAATACCCTTTTACCTTATACTTTAATAAATCCAACTTAGTAATATTGTTGTCATTAAGACTATGAGAGCTTCCCCTTTTATATGCTGTAAATATTTTATTTTTAAAAAAACGTTTTAACTTACTAATATTTTGTAGTATTTTTTTGATACTCTTTTTTTGAGTTATATCTTGCATATAGTAAGGTAACGCCTCCTGATAAGAATTTCTATTTTTATTTAAATAAGTATTCGCAATCTTGTAATGAGAAGTAGAACTATTCTCTAGACACTCTTTATATACTTCTTGTAAATACTCTGGTATTGTATTGATAGATGAAGATAAAAATGTTAATCCTTCTATATGAGTTGGAGTAAATCGAATAACTTTTATATTATTTTCAACACATACTGCATATAATAGATATTGAAAAATTGCATGTGGGGACTCTGTAAAAACCACAAAATTAGGTTTTAATACATTCACTGCGTTTATCCAATATTCCAACAACTCATAATATAGTTCTGTTCTCTCAGTTAAATTAAATGCATAGGCAGTAGGATCCATCCTATCCATCATTTTAAGTGCAGTTTTTTCATAAAAATAATACTTTATTAAAGTTTTTTCATCTAAGACTTTTTTATTAATTGGCAAATTAATATTTGTATAAAGTCCACGAATGGAATCAATATATCCTTGGGTAATGGTCAAAGGAAAGGCTTTATGTATAGACTTTTCATTATGGGGTGTAGTAATCCAATAAATAGGATTCCAACTTCGTAACATCTGCATATTTTTTGCTACGTCTATCCATGCATTTAAGTCACTTGTTGCATAAATAACTCTCATACGATAACTCTTTTATTCTCTACTTTAAATACTCTATTGCACTCTTTTAAAATCTCTTGTTTATGAGAAATAATGATCAGTGTTTTATCTTTGCAAAGCGTATATATTTCCTGCATTATTTTTTGTTCTATTTTTGCATCTAATGCTGATGTTGCCTCATCTAATACCAATATATTGGGGGAAGAATATAGCGCTCTTGCTATAGCTATACGCTGTTGTTGTCCACCACTTAGTAGTTTACCCATCTCACCCACTTGTGTATTAAGTCCCTCTTTTTCATCAAACATATCCCACAAATTCACTTTTTTAAGGACATCAATAAGTTTATCTTTATCATATTCTCTAGCAAACACAATATTCTCCCCAACTGTCCCATCAAAAAGATAAATAGATTGAGGAATATATCCTATTTGTTTTCGCCATGAAACAATATTATTTATCGTTAATTCTTGATTATCTATTAAAATAGCACCACCCGTAGGGAAATTAAGTCCAATAAGCATATCTACAAAAGTACTTTTCCCACTTCCGCTTTCCCCAATAACACCAATATTCTCCCCTTTTTGAATTGATAAATTAATAGTGTCTAAAACTTTTTCTCCATTTTCATAAAAGAAATTCACATCTTTAAATATAATATTATGGTTAAAATTAAGAGATTCTTCTCCCAAATGTTCTCCCTCATATTGTAATTCATTATAAATTAATTCTACTGCTTGCGCATAAAACATAATTTTATTATAACGTACAATAATACGATGAACGGAAGGCAACAATCTATAAAGGGCTAAAATATATAAAGATAAAATAGGCATCCACTTAGAGATATCTGCATTATATTTCCAAACTAAAAATGATACCAATAAGGAAAGTAATGCAAAACCTAGACCATCTAAAAGTAGCCGTGGAATGTGTGAAGAAGTTTCAAAAATAATGTTGCTATGTACAAGTTTTTGACTTACTCCCGTAAAATTTTCAACTATTTTTTTCTCATTTGAAAATAGTTTAATTACTTTAAAATTTCCAAAACTAGAAGACAAAACATCATAAATACCGCGTTGATAAACTTCTCTATCTTTTCCTTTTGTTTTAATCAAATGAGTAATTTTTCCTAAAATAATACCTACAACAAACAAAAGTATAAGCGAAAGGAATAAAGTACTTTGCCAATCAATATAAAGAAGAAGAGAATAAATAAATATAATAACAAAAATCTCAGAAATCATAACCAATAAAGATGAAATGACCTGTGTATAATAACTTGCCTCATTTATAATAATTTTTGTTAAATGACTTGTATTTAAACTATTGAATTTTTGATATGGGAGATTTAAATATCCTTCAAATAACCTTTTGCTTATAGCAAAATATCTCCCCTCTGAGAATTTTGAAAGCATATAATAATAAAACATATTTATAAGGCTTCTAAACACATAAAATATACATAATAGTATCCCAAAATAAATGACAAATTTGGAGTTAGAACTCATATTAAAAAAATCATATAAAGCTGACATATATTTATTCTTTTGAATAAACTCAAAATCACTTGCTGCTGATATAAAAGGCATAAGAATAGAAACAGCAAATGTTTCAATAAGTGAAATAAAAATAGAAAAAAAGATTAACGCAAGTAAAAAATTTTTATCATGTTTTGAGAGTAGTGCATTTATTTTTTTAAACATATTTGACTACTCTTCTATTCTATCGCCAAATTTATATGACTTCATAGATACCTTACCTAAGATATCATTCAAATACTTAGGATGCAAACCATATCCAGGTCTCACCGAACGAACATTTTTCTCGCTAAATACTTCACCCTTTTTAATATCTTCAGCCACATAAAGACTACGACTAAACTGACGAGATTTTCTCTTATTCTCTGTCATAGAATAGTCCACCCTACCAAGTAACTTCTCAGTATCTCGAATAGCTTTGACCATCTGAGAAAACTCCTCTTTGTCCATGGAAAAATCAGCATCAGCTCCACCAATGGATTTATCTAAAATAAAATGCTTCTCAATTATCTTCGCTCCAAGACTTACAGCAACAATAGGAGCAAAACTTCCTAAAGTATGGTCTGAAAAACCACTAACTACATTAAAAGTTTGGGCTAAATTAGGAATCATCTTCAAATTTGCTTCCTCTAATGGTGCAGGATAAGCAGAGGTACATTTAAGCAAAACGATATCATCATTTCCCTCACTCCTACACATATCTACAGCATCTTGTATCTCACCAATTGTTGCTATTCCAGTACTAATGATAATAGGTTTTCTTTTACTTGCTGTATAGCGTATTAGCTCATAATCTGTTATCTCAAAAGAGGCTATCTTGTACGCACTTGGATTAAACTGCTCTAAAAAATCTACCGCTGTTTTATCAAATGGAGAAGAGAAGATATCTATGCCTATCTCTCTAGCATAGGAAAAAAGCTCTTCATGCCACTCCCAAGGTAAATAGGCTTCTTGATACAAATCATAAAGTTTTCTATCATCCCAAAGGGTACCACCTTTGATAACAAAATCCTCTTTATCGCTATCTAGTGTCAGTGTATCAGCCGTATAGGTCTGAAGTTTAATTGCATTTGCTCCTATCTCTTTAGCACATTTAATGGTCTCTTTTGCTATTTCTATTTTACCACCATGATTGGCTGAGAGTTCTGCGATAATGTATGTACCATCTTTTTCTAAATCAAAATTACCTATTTTCATCTATTTTCTCCATTACAATCAGTGAATCTTGTTTATCTACTTGCTTAAAATCAAACTTTTCATAGAGTTGTATAGCTGAAAAATTATCTTCAAGTACTTTAGCTACTAATTTTTTGAGTTTTAGTTCATTAAAACCATACTCAAGTATCTTTTGCATCAACAAACTACCCACTCCTTTAAGCATTGGCTTAGCATAGAGTCCTATCTCTGCTTCTAAACTATTTAGATTTATATTTGTCAAATCTATAACACCTACGGCTTGACCATACTGCTTGACAACAAAATAAACCCTATCATTTTTTTCTTTAAGTGACTCAATATAAGAGATATGATTTTCTAAATCTATTGGCTCTTTATCAAACATCCATTTTCTAATAGATGGATGATTTCTCCATGATAATACTTCAACTTTTTCATCAAACGATAAATCTATAAAGTTTATTAATTCAATGGCTATCTTCTCTATCTTATTTTTTTGAAAACTATCCACTACCTTATAGCCACTCTTCCGCAGATACTCATAAATATCCTCTTGATTCTTAGCCGTTTTAATCGCCAAAAAAGGTAACTCCATAAAATAGATTTCATTAACCGTTACGCTAGGAGTCACAATAGCAAATCTGCTCTCATTCATCAATTTGGCTATTTGAATAGAGTTAATATATAAATGAATCAACTCATTATCCCCTATATAAGCTTTTAAAGCATCTAAATTATTATTAGCTATAGTGGTAACAATGGCTACTTTAAAATAGTCTGGAAGAAGTTCTAAAAGTTGAATATTTAAATTTTGAGTATCAGCCCCACCCATCGCAATAAAAATATCATAAATTTTCTCTCGTTTTATCTCTTTTTCTTGATAAAATTCCTCTCTCAAAAGCGTATGTTTAACCCCACATCTAAGCTCACATCCCTCAGGAACTAAATCTTCATATCTCTGCTCATTTGCACTTATATTATGATTAAGCAGTATATCACAATAGTGTTTCTCATACGTATCATCAAATGATAAAATAGTAAGTTTTGGATTTTGGATTTTTAGCTCTTTTTCAAAACCACAATCTATCTCGTAATGGTCTATAACAAGCATATCTATTTGAATTTTTTTGATAAGTCTATCAAGTTCTTCAGGGCTATTTGTGTTTAAAATCTCTAATTGATACTCAGCTTCAATTATCTTATGGTTAATGTTCCCCACTAAGTCCTGTGTAGCAAAGATAATTTGACTATTCGGGTACTGTTTAGCAAGAACTAAATCTCGCATAATATGTCCTATACCAATAGTTGATGAGGAGTCAGCTCGAAAGAGAATTTTATGCATGATTCTTCTGTTCCTCTAAAACACGATACATAATCTCCGCCCTCTTCCAATCCTCTAAAGTGTCAATATCCTGTACCAAATGACGAGGTAAAACAATAGGAATAGACTCTTTTCCAAACATAATCTCATCAGATTCTTCATTTAATTTTGTCCAATAGAACTGTCCTGCATCTTGATATGCTTCTTCAAGGTCTTGTGAACGTGTCATATAATGCTCAGGCATAAACATTTCACAGCGTCCATCTTTATCTATTTTAAATGTTCTTTGAATTGGAAAAGGCATGGATGTTGTAGAAAATGCATGAATGGCAGTAGAGTTTTTTAACTTTTCAAACCCTTCAACCAAATATTTTTTTTGAAGTAATGGAGCTGTTGCATAGATAGTACAAGCATAATCAAACACCTCACCTCTATCTCGTAAACACTCTAGGGTATGAATAACAACTTCATCTGTTCCTGTAAAATCATCTGATAGCTCTTTAGGTCGAATAAAAGGAACATCAGCCCCATAAGCTTTAGCAATAGAAGCTATCTCTTCATCATCTGTACTTACTACCACTTTATCAAAAAGTTTTGAACTCAATGCCACCTCTATAGAGTAGGCAATAAGAGGTTTGCCATGAAACTTTTTAATATTTTTTCGAGGAATTCTTTTACTTCCACTACGTGCAGGAATCACAGCTACAACTTTAGGCATTTAAAAGCTCAAAAAGTGTCTCAATCACATACTCTTGTTCTTCATTACTTAATTTAGGAAATATTGGTAAAGAGAAACACTCCTCATAGTACCTGTCCATAACAGGAGTATCTTCATCACCATAATCCAAGCTTTTATAATAAAGCTGTTTATTGATAGGAATATAGTGTAGTTGTAATCCTATACTTCTTTCTCTCATCTTTACAAAAAGCTCCTCTTTACTAAGAACAAGTTTAGAAAAATCTACTTGAACTACATAAAGATGATAAGAGGATTTACCATCATAAGTATAAAGGGGTTTTATTATACTATTTTTAAAAGCTTCATCATACCGTTGTGCAATCTCAATCCGTCTTGCAATAAAATCATCCAATTTCTTAAGCTGAGAAAGCCCCAAAGCACACTGAATATCAGTCATACGATAGTTAAAACCAAGCTCTCTCATCTCATACTCCCATGGTTTCATCTCAGGCGTTTTTACCATACCATGTCCTCTAAGAGTAATCATCTTTTCATAAAGTACTTTTGAATTGGTTGTAATGGCTCCACCCTCACCTGTGGTTAGATGCTTAACAGGGTGAAACGAGAGGATTGAGACATCAGAGTTCTTACAGGAGGCTGACTTGACCTCTCCCTCTTGTGCTCCAATAGCATGAGCATTGTCCTCTAATACAAGAACTCCATAGGTTTCTTTTAAGAATTGTAACTTTTTTTGATTAAGCATTCGTCCAGAAAATGCTACTCCATA
>JALWLD010000094.1 GCA_027081115.1 Sulfurovum sp. | reverse complement strand
AAGTTAAATCACAGACCGCGAAAAGTACTTGGATTCAGGACGCCTTATGAGGTCTTTTTTGAAGAATTCAGCAAGGAAATCGCTGCTTGATTTTAGGTGAATTGCACTTATGTTTTGAATAGGCGATCCAATAATAAATTTCCACCATCATTAGGCATACTTCCAAAACTGATTTCAGGAAAGTTGGATAAAGGTTTACTTCTGCCTGTAACAATTACATTAGGAGCATCTAGCAAATAAGGATTTATATTTTTAACTAATTGTTGTAAATCATCTTTAAATATATATTTAGATTGATTAGTTTTATTTCGTAATCCAACAATAATTACTGTAACTCCTGCATTTCCTTTAGCATTATTTGTCCACTTAAAGGATTGATGAGCAAAGTCAATTTCAATATTTTTAGAAAAAACATATGACCAAATTAATGCTACTTGTTCACCTTGACAAATTGAATTTGTACTTACAAATGCAACTTTTGCATTAAAATCTTTTATATACTCAGATGCTTTATAAAACCAACATGCAATATAGTCCATATTATTATGTCCTTTAATGCTATGTAGTACAATTTTCATATCATTTTTTTGCGATTCATCTTGAAGCCTTGCCCCCAAATAAGGTGGATTACCAATCACATACACCTCATCATTTTTATCTATCGGACAAACTTCCTTCCACTCTATCCTCGTAGCGTTACCTTGAACAATAGTACCCGACTGTTTCAAAGGGATGATAGATTTTGCTTCCGTATAGCCAGATAGATGCTCCTCGAAATATTGATTCATCTGATGCTCTGCAAGCCAAAGTGAAAGGATGGCTATCTCATGGGCAAAGTCGTCTATCTCTATGCCGTAAAACTGCTCCAACGATACAACACTGTCTATGAGCAGGTGCGACTGCTCCAACTCGATGATCTGTTGCAGTATCTTCACCTCTAAAACCCGTATCTCTTTATAAGTAATGATCAAAAAGTTTCCGCTACCGCATGCCGGATCAAAAAACTTGATTTTGGAAATTCTTTTGAGAAGATTTTGCAGTTTTTTAGTACTTCCTTTTGACTTTTCAAACTCCTCATAGAGTGCATCCAAGAACAGGGGTTTAATGAGCTTCAAGATATTTGGCACCGAGGTATAGTGCATACCCAAATCGCTTCGATACTCATCTATCACAACTGCCTGTATCATAGAACCAAAAATATCCGGATTGATATTTCTCCAGTCAAGTTCGCCAAGATCTATAAGTACTTTTCTGGCTTTGGCAGAAAAATGAGGCACTTCAATATCATCCCTAAAAAGACCACCATTTACATAAGGAAACTTCGCAAGGTATACGGCAAATCCGTTAGAATTTTGGGTATTGAACTTTTTAAACAGTTCGGATAAAAATATATGCGTATCGCTACCGTCAGCCGCTGTATGTTGTGCCAAAGTATCGGTAAAGATACTCTCCTCTTCAAATATACCTGTGTCTTCTGCAAAATAACAAAACAGAAGCCGCGACAAAAATACATTAAGATGGTGAATGCTCTCTTTTGAATGATAAATTGTAGGATTTTCCTCACGCAAAAGATCATATAGCGTAGCCATTTTATAAGCAGCATTCCTATCTGCTTCGTTATCATTGCTTGCATGGTACACTTCACTCCCTGCAAGAGGCAAAAAGAAGCTAAAATATTTTGACAGTTCTTTTAAAGGTATATCCAAATTTCTACCAAGCTTTAAATCTCTTGCAACAAGCTGCTTATAGTCCGTAACAATAACAAATCGAGGTTTGTGTTTTAAGATCTGATCATCTTTAGATACATCTTCAATGGTAGTTAAAAGCTCTTTCTCATCTACAACTTTGAAAAATATCTTCTTTTTATATAAAACTTCATTCTCATTTTTAGAAAGATTGAAATCACCTTTTTTCAAACGAGTAACAGAGGTTTTTGACACACCATAGGATAGGAGGAAGTCGTAGATAAATTCATCTTCAGAGAAGTTGTTTATTATGTTTTGTATATTGTGTTCTATCTCTTTTGTATCCATTATTCAATTCCGAAAAAATAGAGATAATGACATAAACGATTTTCTAACGTATTGTATTCTCTGTTGGTAAAAAATTTTGAACTCACTCCCCACATCCTAGCTGCTAAGTTACAAGTATTTTACCATAGTGAACTTTGAATAGAAGTCTATCTATCTTTTACTCACCCCACCCTCTCCAAAACCCGCACACTCTGATCAGGGTTGAGGTTTTAGGGTTAAGAGTTAAGGGGTTAGATGTTTATATGTTCTTGACTTTGCTTTTGTAATAGTTGCTTAATCCGTTGATCATTTTTGATATTTCATTGAGTCGTTTGATCCATTCAAAGCCTATCCTCTTCAATCGGTTCCCGTGCAGCTACTTTGTTTAGCACATCCAATGCATGCTTTTTTGAACCTCTTTGGGCTCTCTCTTCCAAGTATGTAACTGTCTTCATAGAAGCGATCTTCTCTGCCAGTGCATTGACAATAAATTGGTTCATAGAAACCTCTCCTTTGAGAGACTCTATCTCTTTCTTGTAGTAATCGGGGATTCTTAGAGCAAAATTCATGGTAAAACTCCTTGCTGTTGTAAAAATTGTTTTGGTGTGATAACCTCAATACCAAAATGTTTTTTCACACCTTTGAAGTCTTTTGGATTAAAGGTGACTATAGCTGATGCTCCTGCATAGAAACGAGTTAGATACTACTTCTCCATCCGCCATACCCATACCAGGAGTGCTGCACCGA
>JALWLD010000093.1 GCA_027081115.1 Sulfurovum sp. | reverse complement strand
ATGTGCAAAAGTCAGCCAATCTAGCACAAGAAAATAGGGAGCTTAAGACAAAAATTGATGAATTAGAAAAAGAACTCAATAATGCTGGCAAAGCATCACAACGGTTAGCGCTTAAAAATAAAAACCTCAAGGAGGAAAATAAACAACTGAAAGAATTGGTATACAGCAATCGTGATGCCTATATTGATGGAAAGAAAACAGGCGGAAAGTTGACATTTAAGCGTTTGTCTGAACTAAGAGAGGAAAAGATTACATACCTTGAAAAACTTGCATATACAGGAGAAAAGTATCCTGTAGAATTTGATGATGACGGCAATCCAATCAGATTTAGAAGAGAGACATGGAAAGAAAAAGCCGAAAAAATGGATATACCTTCAGAAGATATAAAAAGTACTGTAGTAGAAGATGAGAAGAAAGACCTCTCTCACAATACACAAGCACGACGAACGTTTAAACGATAGAATCTACAGAGCATTTTTACAGAATAAACATTATGTTAATCAAATAGAAGAACCGCTTTAGGGGCTGTTAGAAATATGCCGAACTTTACCTGCTGATTTATCAGTATAAAAATCCAAATAACCACAGTGGTATTTTGTTGCCTGCACCAATGATGATATCATCTGCAGCAACATAGCTGTCCGGGAGATCTTTGATCTGATCGAAGCTCTTGTCCTTACCTCCAATCTCTACTGTATATTTCTTGGAGAGAATAAAGTCACCCTGCTTTGAGATATGCAACGGGCAGCAAGAGGCAATCTGGTTGGCAAAGAATGTCTCTCTAACGGTACCAATCTCCGTCTCTTCACAATATGCATAGAGCAGGTTCGTATTGTTGAGATAGATCTTCGCAGGCTTTTGCACTTTCTTCAATCCTGTAATGTTCTCATCGACAAGCAGAAGCATCTGTCCGTCATTGAGATAGGAGATGTAATCATATAGTTTCACACGGCTGATCTCTGCCATAGTGGCTATCTTGGAATAGTTGACCTCAAAAGGCTTGCTTTCACAGATAACTTCCAGAAGCTTTTTGAGCTTATAGGTGTATTTCTGTTCAATAAGCCCAAGAGAAGTCAGGTCGAGATCTATAGTGAGATTGATTGTATTGAGCAGGTTTTGATAATAGGAGCTCTTCTTGTCAAAGTAGAAGGGGTAGTATCCTGTCTTCAGATACGCTTTGAACTCTTTGAGGATATCGAAACTATTGTTGTCTATGGATGTCGCTATTTTTATATGCTCATTCAGTATCTCTTCGAGCGTGTATCGTTGCAATAAAACTTGATGCTTGACTTCAAGGTACTCTCTGAAGGAGAAGCCATTGAGATGGTAGAGTGTGACTCTTCTGCTCAGGTCACTCTTGGCATTGAGTATGGAGGTGGCGCTGCTGCCTGTAAAAACAACTTTTATATCAAACAGATCATAGATAGTTTTCAGATGGGAAGCAAACTCCTCATAGCGGTGTACTTCATCAAGCAGCAGATACTCTCCGCCGCTCTCTACAAATTCTTCAACCAGTTCAATCAGATCTATACCGCTTAAGAAAGGATAGTCCAGTGAGATATAGAGGGCATTGTTTCCCTGAGCTTGCAGTTCATTGAGGTATTGAAACAGTAGTGTCGTTTTTCCCACACCTCTGGCGCCAAAGACAGCGATCATCTTATCATCAAAGTCTATAGCATGATAGAGGTATCTTTTGTAGCGGATATTGAAGGACTTTTGCAGCCTATTTTGGTACTTTCGGATTTTATCCAGCATAGGGTCTCTTTTTGTAAGTGTTTATAGTCATTTACAATTTTAGCATTTTTTACTTTGTAAATGCTTATGTACATATACACTCTAGTAGAAGATGTGACCTTGCTACTTTACATCTCTCTTCTCAACTCTTCCAGCCGTCTGTTAACCGAGAGAACCTCCCCGGTCTCCACGCAGTAGGCGCTCAACTCACCAAAGCCATAGACATTGGCATGACATCCCGTATCTACATTGACATAGTCCTGCTCGATTTCTACACCAAACTCAACAGGAGTGTGCCCGTAGATGTTGAATATACTGCTTTCATACTTTGGCGGTCTGCGGTGCCAGAGTGCATACTCTCGGAAGGTCTCCACTCCATCGGGATTGTTGTGATGGTGCCAGACATCCGCGCAGCTGGCGTGGGTAATGACGACAGGCTTGTCGTTGGTAAGAAGCGGGAGCTCTATATATAGCGGAAGTGTTTGCATCCATGCGATGTCATCCAAAAACTGGCGTATGCCCGTTTCATTCTCCACACACTGCATCCCTTTTTTAATGTCATACTTAAGCAGACCATAGGAAAATAGTGTTGCGTCCCCTCCGTTGTCATACCAAATATTCAACACATTTGGGGCAGTACTTTCAGGGTAGACCTTGGAAAAGATCGTACCATACTGCACCATCATCTCCTCATGGTTCCCCATCACACACCCATGCCCGCCTTCACGCACGAATTCCACTACCTCGGCACTTTTTGGGCCTCTGTCTATGAGGTCACCTACGAAGATAAGCTTGGCATCTTTGGGAAGTCTCTCTACAAGGATCATAAGGGTATCATAGTGTCCGTGGACATCACCGATGATGTAGTGTTTCATAGGCTTATCTCTTTTTTAAACTGCTTCATCGATGCAAGCTTCTTGCTTTAAAGCTTCTGTCTATAAGCTTTAAGATTGTACCAAAAAAATTAAAAACTATACAATTTGGTACAATTTTCATACTTGTTCCCTTATTTGTTTCCAGTAAGATGT
>JALWLD010000092.1 GCA_027081115.1 Sulfurovum sp. | reverse complement strand
GCACTCTATCGTGTACTTTTAAATGCAGTGGAACTTGAAGGTGCACCATGGATACTCTGGATTGAAAATCTTGCTCAGATGGATCCATATTTTGTACTTCCTGTATTAATGGGTGTTTCTATGTGGTTCCAACAACATATTACACCATCAAACTTTACTGATCCATTACAAGAAAAAATCTTTAAGTTCTTCCCAATTATTATGACGGTATTCTTTATTTACTTCCCGTCAGGACTTGTATTATACTGGTTAGTGAATAACTTGTTTACTATAGGTCAGCAGTACTTTATCAATCATATGTATGCTAAACAGAAAGCTGCTGCGGTTGCATCCCATACTAAAGGAAAGGATAGTTAATGACAAAGGTCGAAGCACCGACGTTAGAAGAAGCTTATAAAAAAGCTTCTTTGGCGTTAGAATGTTCTATTTCTGAACTTCAATGTGAAGTTGTGCAACACCCAACAAAAGGAATTTTAGGCTTTTTGAAAAAAAATGCCATTATTGTAGCTACTTGTAAAAGTAGTAAAGTAAAAGAAAAACCAAATGAGACGGCACCTCAAGAGAAGATAAAACATCTACCAAGTACAGAAGAGAGTGTTGCTGATGAGATTATAGCAACAGTGAAAGAGGAAGTTTCTCCTAAAGAGGCTATTGTAGAAACTAAGCTTAAAAAAGATGCCATTGTAGATGGTTTCTTTGAAACAGATTCAGATATATCTGAAGATGCAGAAGAGCCTGTTGTCTATGATGAACTAGCATTGATGATTGAAAATGAGCTCAAAGAGCTACTTTCTCACTCCTGTTTTCAAATAGATGTGGTAGAAGTCGATGTAAGAGACAATACCGCGCTTATCTTTATTGATGGAGATGATGCTGCGTTACTTATAGGTAAAGAAGGT
This sequence comes from Sulfurovum sp., assembly GCA_027081115.1. Taxonomy (GTDB): domain Bacteria; phylum Campylobacterota; class Campylobacteria; order Campylobacterales; family Sulfurovaceae; genus Sulfurovum. Next base: position 1,922 of record JALWLD010000092.1, on the reverse strand, counting down.
TACAGATATAACGCTCTTTCATATATGCTATTTAACTGGTTACATACAAAGTATGAACTCTTTATAAAACTTGAAATTGCAGAATTTCTTACGACACAGCAAGAGATGATTAAGTCATATATTCAACCTGTGATTGAAACTGTAGAAAAAACAGGACGTGCCAAAACACGTTTTTTAGATGGTATTTTAGTTCAAATTGCGTTAGAACAATTACGTGAACGTTTTCCTGACAAATATGTAGCCGTTAAAACAAGTAGAGACGGTAAAAAGTTTGTTGTTATTAATGAATTTAATACGAAGATAAATGGATAAAACTTTAAACCTCCAAAACACCATAGTGGCGATTGCCACTGCACAAGGTGTCTCCTCTATCTCAATCATACGAGTGAGTGGAGAAGCAGCACTGAGCATTGCACATAAAATCTCTCACTTAGAAAATATAATTCCGCGTCATGCCCACCTTACTTCACTTTACAATGCAAAAGATGAGCTCATTGATCATGCTATTATGATTTATTTTGCTGCACCTTATTCCTTTACAGGAGAAGAGATAGTCGAATTTCAATGTCATGGTGGTATGATAGTTGCGCAAGAGATATTAGATAGTATTTTAGCCTATGGTGTAAGACTTGCAGAGCCTGGTGAGTTCTCAAAACGTGCTTTCCTTAATGGAAAAATTGATCTTACTGAGGCAGAAGCTATTTCTAAACTCATAGAGGCTAAGTCTGTTGATGCTGCAAAAATACTTGCCAAACAGATGAAAGGTGAACTCAAAACTTTTGTAGATGAGAGTAGAGAAGCACTCTTACGGTCTCTTGCCTATTCAGAAGTAATGATTGACTATGCAGAAGAGGATATTCCTGATGATATTATGCAAAGTATTACGACACAACTAGATAGCTTGAGTGTTAAGATAGAGCAAATAGTGGATGCTAGTCATAGACGAAGAGGACTTATAGAGGGGTTTAAAGTAGCCATCATAGGTAAACCAAATGTGGGTAAAAGCTCATTACTCAATGCACTATTGAGCTATGATAGAGCTATAGTATCTGACATTGCAGGTACAACGAGAGATACCATAGAAGAGCAAGTACGTATTGGTTCACATATCATTAGACTTGTAGATACGGCAGGCATTAGGGATTCTGAAGATACTATAGAAAAAATAGGCATAGAGCGTTCACTCTCTTCTGTGGAAGATGCAGATGTGATTATAGCACTTTTTGATGCTTCTCGTCCTTTTGATGAGGAAGATGAAAAAATAATGACACTTGTAAATACATTAGAAGATAAACATCTTATAGTTGCCATCAATAAGTCAGACTTAGAAAATAAGTTTGATATTCGTAAATTAAAATCATATGATGTATTAGAAGTGAGTGCTAAAAAATCTTTTGTTCGTTTAACACAGCGTTTGGAGTCTTTGTTTGATGATATTGGAGAAGGTGAGGAGCTTATGCTTATCTCTGCACGGCAGATAGAGGCAGTGAACAAGGCAAAAGATTCAATAATTGAAGCAAAACAACCACTTTTAGATGGTGAATTAGAGTTTTTTTCTTATCATTTACAAGAGGCAGTGAAAGCGATTTCATCTATATCAAAACCTTATGACAGTGAAGAGATACTAGATAAAATGTTTGGTGAGTTTTGTTTAGGCAAGTAAGAATTAGATAAGTATGATTAGGTAATATGCATTATGGAAAATATTGAACTATATATTATTATGGTATTAATTGTTATCATCATCTGGTTTATTTTTAATACGGTGAAATACTATCGTGGAGAAAAACGAAAAGTAAAAAATTTACATCGTTTTGCAAAAGAGGGTGAACGCGAAGCTCAGAAGGATTTAGCTAGACGCTATGAAAAAGGTAACATGGTTAAAAAAGATTCTAAAAGAGCTGCTTTTTGGTATAAAAAAG
>JALWLD010000091.1 GCA_027081115.1 Sulfurovum sp. | reverse complement strand
CTATGGCATAACGTCTGTCATGTCCTGCTCTATCTTCTACAAAAGTAATAAGATCTTTGTAGGACTTTGTGCTTGGTACCTTCTTATCCAAGATAGTACAAATTGCATCTACTATCTGTAAATTGGTACGTTCATTCCGTCCACCGATGTTGTAAACATTTGATTCTTTACCTGTATGGTACACAAGGTCAATACCTTTACAGTGATCAAGAACATAAAGCCAATCACGGATATTTTTACCATCTCCATAGATAGGAATACTCTCACCAGCTAATGCTTTTCTGATAATAGTAGGAATCAGTTTTTCATCATGTTGTTTAGGCCCATAGTTATTTGAACAGTTAGTAATCACTGTATTCATACCGTATGTCTCTTGGTATGAACGTACTATCATATCTGATGATGCTTTAGATGCTGAATAAGGTGAGTTAGGCGCATAAGGTGTCTCTTCGGTAAAGAGATCCGTTTCATTGAGTGTACCATACACTTCATCGGTTGAGATATGGTGAAATCTACATCCCCCATAACCTTCTTTAAATGTAAATGGTTTTTCCATCCATTTTTTGTAAGCAACATCTAGAAGTGTAAAGGTACCATTCACATTGGTTTCTATAAATACACCAGGATTTTTAATAGAGTTGTCTACATGGCTCTCTGCTGCAAAGTGAATCACTCCTTGAATATCATACTCTGCAAAGATAAATTCAATCAAATCACGGTTACAAATGTCACCTTTGATAAATTTATAGTTTGGATTGTTCTCAACTTCTTTGAGGTTTTCTAGATCACCAGCATAGGTAAGTAAGTCTAAATTGACAATAAAGTACTCAGGGTATTTCTCTAAAAAATAGGGTACAAAATTACTTCCAATAAATCCTGCACACCCTGTAACCAATATACTTTTTTTTGCCATTTTCTTTACCCTTTATAGAATATAATTAAGTAGATAGTATAGCAAAATATCCTTTATAGACTGGACAAATTACTTTTATATATGGTCTAAGATTTGTATGTCTACTGTTGCATAAGTCCATATACAGGAATAAGTGTTGCTGCTATCTCATCTCTTTTTTCTTGTATGATTTTTTCAATCGCATTAAACCAGATTGTTGCCATGTTTTGATACCCGCTATCTGTAGGATGAATACCATCAATGAGACTAGAGATACCCTGCATGTTGACTACTACGATGTCATCACCGTTACTGATTCTTGATGCTGCAATACTGTCAAGAGCAGTGTTAAATGTAGATACCCAGCTACCTGCTTTTGGAATATCAACTATACGGGCTAAGATAAGTGTGATTTGAGTATCATAGTCTTTTTCATAACGGTCTACTTCATCGAGTATATGCTCTAATCCTGACATATCGGAGGGAGAATAATACATGCTGTCATTGGTTCCAATATGTAGTAAAATAATATCTGGTGAAGTTTGTTGCAGTTTACTGTAGACAAGATCAGCTATTTGATAGGTGGTGTAGCCTGTGTACCCTTCGTTATTACCGTCAAATGATGGAGTAATAGCAGAGCCATTGCTCTGAGTCCCAACAAAGTCTACATCATATTTTGCATCTTGAAGTGCATACCAAAGATGATTTCTATAGCCATGTCTTTCTGAATCATCTCTTGAGTCATAATAGTACCAATCCCAGGTAATAGAGTCACCTAGAGGCATGATCTTGATCGTTGCATGAAGTGTAGTAAAAGATAAAAGTAAAAATAGTGATAAGGTATAGAATATAGATGATATTTTCATTTACTATTTCTCTATTGTATATATCATCATATTAAGCATGGTGCATCCTGTTTGATCACCAGTATCACAGGCTTTTTTGAAATAGTACTCCAGATCCTTGTTAGTATCTTTTTGTCTATCTGCAGCATAACTCATAGCGTAAGCAGTACACCCTTTTGCGTACCCAAGTTCACAAGATTTTTTATAGAGTGTCGCAACGTCATGGGCTACTTTTTTCTTATCATAATTTTTTTCTTTATGGGCTTGGGAAGAGTATAGTTCTCCGGCTTGGTAACAAGCTTCTGCGCTACCTGCATCACAGTCTATTGTATGTTCATTTAAAGACTGTGCATAGAGAAGAGTAAATAAAATAATGCTGAGTACTGTTATAAATTTGGTAAATTTCACGTTATATCCTTACTAAAAAAGCTTTTCATTGGCTTTTGAAATCAAGTATTGACCATATTGGTTTTTTTTCAGAGGTTCAGCAAGCTCTAAAAGCTTTTCCTTAGAAATATATCCCATTTCATAGGCAATTTCTTCAATACATGCCACTTTAAGACCTTGACGGTTTTCTATAGTCTGTATATAGTTTGAAGCCTCTAAAAGACTTTCATGTGTGCCCGTATCGAGCCAAGCATACCCTCTGCCCATAAGTTCTACTCTCAATCGATTTTCTTCTAGATAATCTTGGTTGAGTGTAGTAATCTCTAATTCTCCACGATCTGAAGGTTTAACAGCTTTAGCTTTCTGTATTACATCGTTTGGATAGAAGTAAAGACCTACTACGGCATAATTACTTTTTGGGTTTGTCGGTTTTTCTTCTAAAGATGTTACTTTTCCCTCTTCATTAAATTCTGCAACACCATAACGCTCAGGATCTTTAACATGGTATCCAAAAACGGTTGCTTCATTTTTTTCTTTAGCATTTTTAACAGAAGTAGCGAGAAGTTCTGTTAACCCGTGACCATAAAAAATATTATCGCCTAGGACAAGACAAACATCATCATTACCTATAAACTCTTCACCAAGTATAAATGCTTGTGCAAGTCCATCAGGTGAAGGTTGAACAATATAGGAAAATGTCA
>JALWLD010000090.1 GCA_027081115.1 Sulfurovum sp. | reverse complement strand
AGTATTAAAGAGGAGGTAACAGATGTAATGAGAGAGTAGACAGCGATCTTTGCTGCTTTCCTGTGTCTGTGTGAAGCATAGAGAAAAAGTGAAAAGAGTTTTGCCAAACCAAATGGAAGTAGACCTATCATATACATACGCAGTACAGCAACGGTTTCCAATGTTTCAACAGAAGTGAATTTACCTCTTTCAAAAAGTAACCAGACAATAGGCTCTGCCATAAGTATGCCACCGATCATTGCTGCACCCAGTAAAAAAGAGAGTAACCAGAAAGCCTGTTTGAGGTTTTCATAAGCTTTCTCTTCTTGATTGTTTTTAAGTGCTTTTGAGACAGCAGGGAAAAGTACAGTTGCTGTAGCAATGGCAATGATGGCAAGGGGGAGTTGGAAGACACGATTGGCATAAAAAAGAAAAGAGACAGAACCTGTCATAAGGAAGGTAGCAAGGATTGTGTCAATAAATGCAGAGATCTGTGGGGTAGAATTACCTAAAATACCTGGTAAAAAGAGTGAATTAAAATGCTTTTTTTCCTCTTCAACATCTTTCTCTTTTCTGTATTTCCATCCGCCTAAAAGAAGTCTGTCCAGTTTAAAATGGTGTAGGGTAACAAGGTGGGCGAGTATTTGTAATCCTCCACCTATGAGTACAGCAAAACTCAAAGCATATGCAACATTTTTTGGATCTTCATGCATATACAGGTATAGTGCAGAGATCATTGAAATATTGAGAAGTGCTGTTGACATGGCCGTGGTGGCAAAGTGCTCTTTGTATTGTAAAAGTGTAGCAAAAAAAGTCACAATGAAAATAAGATCCAAATACCAGAAGTTAATGGCTGTCAGTGGTGCAGTTTGATCTATCTGCTCAGTGGACCATCCCCAGGCCATCATTTTTGTCATAGGTTCAGGGAAAAATGTAATGATTAGGGAGAAGGCCATTAAAAAGAGTAAAAAACGCAAGAATATTGCTGTAGCAAAAACCCCTTTATGCCTGGATGCAATGAATGAGGGCATAAATGCCTGTGTAAATGCACCCTCTGCAAAAATACGTCTAAATAGGTTGGGGAGTTTGAATGCGACAAAGAACATATCTGACCAGATTGAAGCTCCTAGAGCTGAAGCCATAAGTACATCTCTTCCAAGACCCGTTACACGTGAAAAGAGTATCCCAAAGCTGTTGGTAAAGATAGATTTTATTTGCATGATGTTCTTTGTTTATGATTTTGAGTGTATTCTATCGTAAACTCTCTATGAAGTAAAATATGACAATATGACATATTTTTAGAAATACTTTGAAAAGTATAGATATACTTTCTTAATATAAACATAAAGGTGTATAAATGATAGTAGGCATAGAAGGAACAGTTGAGCGAAAAGACCCCACTTTTATACATTTGAATGTAAATGGTATTATTTATGAAGTCATGGTTTCAATAAATACTTCGAATGCTATTCAGGATAAAAAGGTTAAACTTTTTGTTACACAAGTTATACGTGAAGATGCCAATTTATTGTTCGGATTTGTACATAATAATGAAAAAAAGATGTTTGATACTGTGTTGAAGATCAATGGTGTCGGTCCCAAAGTCGGGCTTGCCATATGTTCTACTTTTACACCTGAAACTTTTGCGAAGGTTGTGGCTTCAAAAGATGTAAATATGCTCAAAAGAGTACCGGGTATTGGTCCAAAAGCGGCATCTCGTATTTTAGTTGAATTGGCAGACTTCATTGTAGATGGTAACAGTGAAAGCGAAAACTCTGGTGCGCTAGGAGAAGCAGTGATGGCACTTGAGAGTCTTGGTTTCAAAAAAGATGCTATTAACAAAGCACTTTCGGGTTGTACAGGAGACACAAGTACACTGGTTAAAGAGGGGCTGAAAAAGTTACAGAGATTGTAAAAGTACATTTACTTAACTGTGCTACTATACACATAAATAGCGTCTAACAAGTAATGAAAGGATTTTATGTGATGCGACGATTGGTGGTACATTCTCTTTTTTTCTTCTTTCTTTTTTTCTTCTTTTTTACAACTCTTTTGGCTAAAGAGGCTTTTATAGCCGGTACCGCAACCTATACAAATGAAGAAGTTTTACCTTCAAATGCAAAATTTGAGGTTCTACTAGAAGATATCACTATGATAGATGTTTCCTCTATTGTGATTGGGAAAACAGTGCTGGATCCTGCTGGGCAGATCCCTATAGGATTTAAAATTACATTTGATGATGAGAAGGTTCAACTGGGGCATCGTTATGCAGTACGTGCAAAGATTATCTATAAAGGTAAACTGCTTTATATTACAGATACTCTCAATGCAGTCTTTGCAGGTAACAATGATAAAAATATACATCTTTTCATGAGACGTGTGGGTAAAGTACCTGAAAGTCGAGTCATGGAAGGTATGTATAAGAATACGGTAGATACAGCACTCTTTAAAGACTGTATGACTGGAAAATACTATCCGGTAGCCTTTGAAGGAGATAATGTTGCACTTGAAAAGGCTTATCTTAAAGAGATAAATGGTTCTGTTATTTCTTTAAAAGTTGAAATCAAGGGCAAAGTTATAAAACGTGCGCTAATGGAAGGTGAGGAAGAAAAGGACATACTTCTTGTAGAACAGTTCATCCGATTGGAAGGGAGTGATAACTGTACTGAACAACATGCCTCTGTACCTATTACAAACAATTATTGGAAACTTATTACCTTATATGCCAAAGAGGTAAAAACTGAATCAGATGAGAGAGAAGCGCATATTTTACTGCGTGAAGGGTTAAATGGTGCGGGAGAGTTAAAGGTAGTTACGGGATGTGATACACTTTCTGGTAATTATAAAC
>JALWLD010000089.1 GCA_027081115.1 Sulfurovum sp. | reverse complement strand
CGACTATACTGATGTCGGCACTTTTCATGGTGTCTCGCGAGAGATGGTCCATCATCAGTTTAGAAAAACCATAAACATTTTGAGGCGCTTCTACACCGACTGTCTGTGGTGATGGTGCATCACCATAGGTCGCACCTGAAGATGCATAGATCATGTTCGCGTTATGACGCAGTGCCATATCTAAAAGGTCTTTATAAGCGTTAAGATTGGTCTTGACCATAAGATCTTGTTCTAATGCTGTAGTATCTGAGATCGCTGCTTCATGAAAGATATAGTCAAAATCATACTCTGCATCTAACTTGGCTAAAAGTGCTTTATCATTGATATCACCACTGATCACCTCACCTCTAAAGCCTATAAGGTTTTTAAAATGGCCGAAGCTTTTAAGGTTGCCGTTTGAGAGTGTCTCTCCTGAACGAAAACTGTCAAGCACTACGACCTTGGCATCAGGGTGGTGTCCTTGAAAATAAAAGGCCAGATTCGAGCCTATAAAACCAGCCCCTCCAGTGATCAAAATCGTCTTATCTTTTAAGTCATTGTCTATATAGCGCATGTGTCTCTTCCTTCAGCGTTTCTATCGGTAATATAATCCAAATTATAGCAAACTGACGATTAATGCCTTAGTACAATTTAAGATAATAGTGCTTATAATGAGGCCAAATTTTAACACGGAGAATCAACAATGAAAAAAATCGCATTAGCACTACTAGTAGCAAGCGTATCACTTATGGCAGCAGACGGTGCTGCATCTTACAAAAAATGTGTATCTTGCCACGGTGCAAAAGCTGAGAAAAAAGCACTTAACAAATCTGAGGTTATCAACACTTGGGATGCTGCTAAAATTGAAGAAGCTCTTCACGCTTACAAGGCAGGTACTCGTAACGTTCACGGTATGGGTGCATTGATGAAAGGTCAGGTAGCTTCTTATGATGACGCTACTATCAAGGCTGTATCTGAGTACATCGCTGGTCTTAAGTAGTCCACACATTAACACCGCCCTGCGGTGTTAACCCTCTACACATCTTCTTCTACATTTTTTAACAAAACACATTATTCGATATCTACTCTTAAGTCCTTTTCAACCAAGATAATCAACTCTTCTCTTATATCCAGAGCTTCTGCTCTTTGTCTAAAGCTAGATACAATACCTATAACATTTCTGATAATACTTTCAGCCATTTTCTCTTTTATATCAGCACTTTTTGCAAGCATAATCAAGTCATTCATCTCAAAATCATTGACTTTACCTCTAATACTCATTTGATGATTTTTTGTGTACATAGCCCCATTAGCGTACGTTATATCATAAGCTTTTGACAAACTCCACACACCATCTTTACTCATCATAAAAGAGGTGTTTTTTGCATGATCGTCTTGATTTCGAACGATTACATTAAAGACACATCGCCTAAAGAACTCAATAACATCTTGTTTATCCTTACTGATAAACCATACAACTCGTAACGCTTCATCATAACTATAATGCATAGGAAGGTTAAAGTCTATATGCATCATAGAAGCTAAAGAGTGCATGTGTATTTTATCGTTCCCTTCTCGATCAAACCTTTTTATCATATAGTGATGTAAATCCCTATCTTCTATCATTTTAATCTCAGGAATATTGATATCACAATCTTTAGCCATACTCATATATAAGTACTCTAACTTAGTAAAGTCAAGACTCTTATTATGATCGTCATACACATCAAACTTAACCAACCACTGTTCATAGCCAACAGGCAGATCACTGACTCCGCTTATGATCTCGTTGGTTTTGGCATTCCAACCAACAATCGCCTTAGCTCTGGCTCCACCGGCACTTGCTCCACTTCCTGTAAACTTTATGAGATCTTCAATTGATTCTTCCATCTCTCCTTGAACAACTTTTTTAGATGATTCGTACATCCTTCTAATGTCTAACGGCTCTGTGATATCCATCTCATCCAGTAATCTTTCACATGGCTTATATTCCAAGGCCCCCATGCCATGACTACCAATGAAGATAAGTTTTTGTAAAACGCTAAGGTCTTTAGCAAGTAATCCTTTACGCTCATAGTATCTTTCTATAACCTTTGTCCCAAACTTATCTGGAAGAGAATCAAAAAACACTCCAGCTAAAGTTTGGAAGTATTTGTCATCAGTGTTTACATAGGTATTTGTATCAAACGGTAGTTTTATAGGGGATATATTCATCTGGGTGTTAATAAAGTCTTGCTCATATTCAAAACTAATGATCCCATCTTTCTCGTATAGAGTACCAAGCATTATGCCATATAGAAAAATAGTGACTTCCATCTATTTTTTCCTCTCTTCTGCTTTCATTTGTGCAATGCTTTTGACTTCATTATCTTTGACTAGATCATTAAGTTCTTTAAACAATCCTAATACGTGTAATATAGCGATAAAACTAGCAAGTGAGACTGACTTGTTGTCTATCAATTCTCTATACGATCCATAACTCACTCCTGCTTTTTTTGCAAGAACCTTTTGTGTCATTTTTTGATTTTTTCTTCTTTTTTCTATTTTGTTGACTAATAAAGTTATTATTTCACTTGGCGTATTCAATTCAACCATAATCATTCCAATTATTTAATATATCAGATATTATAGCCTATTCATTGGACTAATATCTGATATATTAGATATAAAAATGAAGAAAACAGGGAGATGGCAACAACCTATGAGATAATGAAATACCTGTTAATGTTTACAACAATAAAACACTTGAAAAAATATACCACAAAATAGGTTGGAAAACGATACAAAGATATTTTCCAGCTGGTGGAGATTCTGGAACTTTAAAAAATTATTACAAGGGGATAAATGATCCATATATTTTTGCAAAAACAGGAACTTTATCAAAC
>JALWLD010000088.1 GCA_027081115.1 Sulfurovum sp. | reverse complement strand
GCTTTTAAATTATTTGGATCCTGCCCCATCAAAGCATATGCAGTAGGATCCGTTGTTGATGGATTGATATAGGCATAATCAACCTTCAAATTCATCAGATCAAACATCCGTCGCTCAAACTTTATGGAGTAACTCTGCTCTTGGTAATCCATGTCGATGATAGCACCCGCAAGAATAGAACCATCTGCCCCATCATTAAAGGTGTAACGAAAGCCAACAAAAAGATCGTTCTGAAAAACCTGAAACAGATCCAAATCTGTCGCAATATCACTACTCTGATCAAAGGTGTTATAATAGTAGTACTCTGCCAAAATACCAAGATCAGCCTCACCTATGATAGCACTCACTGTATGCTCCACGCCCAAGCCTAACTGATAATAGTCTCCGATCTTTAGCGCTTGTGGGATAGCTGATGTATACACTTTATCGATCACATCCGTAGCCAAAGCTTCCAGCTTGAACAGTGTTGCACCTACGACCATCGTGTTATAAGTCATAACCTTGTTCACAAGGTAGAGCTCTTCACGTAGGGTCGTGGTCTCTCCTGCAAGATCCAGTTCTGATACAAAAGCACGTTGAGAATCAAAACCATGCTGCACAATAAAAGCATAGTCTATCGGGTAGCCACTCTCTGTTGAGCCGGACCAATTGAGATAAATCGTTGGTCGATACAGACTTTCACTACTCACACGATCTGCATCATACTTAAGATCAAACTGCCCTAGAACAGGGATATTTACCTTTTCCGGAAAGAAGTAATAGACATATGGGTATGAAGCCATCTCTTGCTTCTCTTCATAAAGCTTTGCAATCACGGAGATCTCACTGTTCTCAAAGTAGTGGGTATATGAGACATTCCAAGCACCCTGTTTTTGAGGGTCTAACCCATCGGTACGAAAGTCCTTTGTATTAAAGGTATCGACTATATTATTGACTTCAAGCGCACCCCAAAAACGAATATTACGTCCACCCAACACCATATCCTCCTCAAAGTAGTACTTGCCATAAAGCTCATCTAAACGGATAAAAGTACGATCATTTTTCTCATCCGTAAAATCATAACTGTCCTCTTGTGCATATAGCCCCATCACCGCCTCAAAATCACCCTTGGTGTATTTAAGCTCCAGCTGCTGCTGTAAGGTCAGGTTTCCAGGGTGTTTGTCTGAAGGTCTCGTAATATAGTACTGTCTATCTAGCGCGAGGTAACCTTTATATTCAAATTCGCCATACAATAGAGAGGAGAGGAGTACCACCCCTAAGACTGCTCTCATCGTTTGAGCACTCTTTTATTAAAGTCTCTCTCTTTAAGACCATTCTTTATCGTTTCATCTTTCCAGACCAGTATCGTCTTTTTATCATTTTGATGGTTTGTCATAGTGATCTTGCCAATTCGCCAGACACCATCCATCTTCTTATAATCGGTGAAGACAGCCGTCTTCAAAAGCTCTTTTTTACGATCATAATAGTCTACTTTCTGTGCCAAAAAAGTCTGAGGGTCGACCCAAGAGACCTGCTTGGTATAACCTGAGTTCTTTGACTTTGGAATACGTACACTTTTATAGAGTTTTTTACCATCAACCACAACATCCTCAGCTTCTCCGCTATAGTTATACTTGTCAATATTGAAAGCGGTAAGATCTTCATAAGAGAACTCACTCCCCATAAAGGAGCCCGACTTGTTTTTAGAAGCAATACGTTTCACACGCTTAAGTGCTGGTAAGTAGAGCCACTGATCGTCATCTTTGTCAGCATGTTCATAACTTAAGAACTTCGTCCCTTTGACATCGGCAGGGGTCAAGAACTCCATTAGAGACTTATCTCCTCCTTTTTTCTCCAGTACCCATGACTTCATCGTACGCTTACGCTCTTGCCCATTAGCATTGACCAGTGTCATCTCCATCATGCTGATAGCATCTTCATAACCACTCATCACTGCATCACTTTTTTGTGCCAATTCAAAATTGCTAATTGCCCATACATTGGCAACCATCACCATACTTATCAATAATTTCTTCATCTCTTCTCCTTAAACTTTTTAAACCACTCACGACGTTTACAGATCATGATCTGTCCAGGACATATCCCTGTCACAAAAGCAAACACTGCCATTGTCGCAGGAATATAGATCAGCCAATGGACTACATCAAAACCTGTTAGATAAATTCCTATCCACAACATCACTGCTGGACCAAGAAACCACTGTCTATTTATAGGGTCTAGTTTTATTTTACACATTTTATCACCTTTTAGTCCTAATTTGATTAATCAAGATAGATGTTGACAATGTTAACATAATGATGTGAACATTGTCAACATCTTTAGCCGTATTTAGGTAATTTCTTGTTAAAATAGCATTATGATGAATAAAAAAAGTGATACTTATCACCATGGAAATTTAAAAGAGAGCCTCATATCTACAGCTTTAGAGATGTTAGATCAAGAGGGTTTAGAGGCCATTACGCTGCGAGAGCTGGCCTCTCGTATCGGTACTTCACGCTCTGCGATCTACAGACACTTCAAGGGTAAAGATGACCTGATGCGTGCTGTTATCTTGGAAGGTTTTTCTAAACTTGACCAGGCTATTGCTCCCCATTTTGAGCATAGTGAAAAACCTTTATTGGAGCGTTTTCATGATATGGGTGCTTCTTACACCACCTTTGCTACCACTAATCCTAGCCTCTACCGGCTACTCTTTGGTCCTGATATGTCACAAGAGCGTGAAGCGGTCTGCCAAGAGGAACGTCCTGATTTACACAAACTTTTAAATAACAATGCTGATGAAGCAGTCATCAATGCTGAAGCAGATGATGCCTTTCACCGTCTTGTAAAGATCATCGTAGAGGCGCAACGCCAAGGAGATTTTAAAGAGGGAGACCCTATCCTTTTTGCAACGGCTATATG
>JALWLD010000087.1 GCA_027081115.1 Sulfurovum sp. | reverse complement strand
TTATAGATGCATTATTTTAAACAAGGACAAGGAGTTTTATCATGGTTAAAAAGATTGGAATGGTACTATTATGTACCACATTGGGAAGTTCAGTTTATGCAAGAGATATCTCTGAGAGTCAAAAATTTATTGGGGTTGAAGTAAGTATTACAGAAGTACAAGGTGAACAGCCTAGTGATACTAGTGATGATGTATCTTATGGAGTACGTGTTGGTGCACAAAATGAACAATGGAGAACTATGTTCACATTAAATTATTTTGATAGTGGCGAGCACAACGTTGAAAAACTTTTCCTTTCAGTGGATTACTTTTTCTTAAAAACAAATATGATGGACAATTATACATTACAGCCATATCTAGGTTTAAATGTAGGATACATGAATTTTGAAAGTAAAGATGTAGATGAAAGTGGATTTCTTTATGGTATGCAAGGTGGAGTTGTCCTAGAAGTAACAGAAGATGTTGGATTTGATGTTGGGTATAGATATTCATTGTCAAGTTCTGACGCATTAGACCATACTGGTGATGTGGTTTTTGGTATAAATTACCAATATTAATACGCGAGTAGAAGGAACGAAGATGAAAAGAAATATAGTATACGCTTTTATGCTAACTTTAGCGTTGGTATTGTCAGCTTGTGGAGGTAATAGTATAGAGGATGTTAAAACACCTCCTGTGACAACACCAAACCCTGATGTGAATACCTCTGGCCAGATTACTACAACATTGCAAGGTATAACGATAGACAAAGCTAATAGTGATATAAGTGCGAGTGTGACTGTGACGAGCACTTATGCAAGTACTGTAGTGGCAACTTTGAGTGATATGGATATTACTTTAGGTGGATGCCTTCTTCTTCCAAGTTCTGTAACAGCTACACCTAATACCGTGACACTTGACAGTACAACACCGACTAGAAGCGTGGTGCTAACAGGGAAAATGGAAGATGCTTCATGTGTACCAACCTTATATCAGTTGTCTGGAAGTAAAAGCATTTTAGAGAATGGTAAAACTACGGTAGAAACTTTTACTACAGATACAGGGACTATAGCTTCTTCTGATATTACTTTTGAAGAGATACTTCCCTTTACGATAAATGCAATAGATACAAGGTTAGATATAAATGAATCTGTTGAGAAAGCAATTAGAATACGGCTAGCACAAGGTGTTGATGGAGTTGCTGGTGAAAATATAAAAGCAGGAAATGTGCTCCATGGAACTTTGTTTGTGCCTGTAGTAGAAACAGATGAATTTGGACAAGCTGTTTTTGCCTATACTCCCCCATCACCTATCGTTGAGAATGACTTTAGTATTGAGTTTTGTTTAGAAGATAATGCTTCTTTGTGTACTAACGTAGATATAAATTTGACAACAGGAACTGTTGATACTAATGATACCAATGGTACAGATGTAGGAAATGATTTTGTAAACTATGGTATAACCTTTATTACTTCAGATGGCACGAATACACTAGGATTAGATGAAAGAAAACTTTATGTTGCGTCATTAATAGATAAAGATACACAAACTATTATACCCTCAAGTCAAGTAGAAAAAATTACAATTGAGTCAAAAAAACCAGATATCTTAAAGTTGATTGATCCAAGTGATGCAATAGGTGCAGCTGTTGCAAAACTTGAAATTACAGGAAAAAGTTCTATAAATGTATATTTAAAAGCTGCTCAAAATATATCTGGACTTTCTGATATAAAAGTTACGATTAATTATAAAACTAACAAAGGTGCCAGTAGAGAGCTCATAAGAACTTATGCCATAGCTGTACTTTCTGGTCCACCCACAGCAATTTCTATAACGTCAGCAGGTGTGAGTTACAATTTTGAAGAAAAATGGTTTGAGCATAAGTTTTTGATATCTGCATCAGATAAGTATAATAATAAAATTAATACCTCTCCTACTATTGCTGCAGGAGTTATGGCTGGATATGCTAAAGACAGTAATGGGGATCGAATGATATATGGACAAAATAGTAAAAGAGATTTGGGTATATATGCGAATCTCACAGGAAGTACAGCACAAGTAGAGTTAGATGCAGTTTCCGTTGCACCGTTCAGTACTTTTGATACTATCACATTGCAGGGTGTTGACTTGAGTCGTGATATTGTTGCTATCTTTGGTAATGTAAGAACCTATGAGGCAAATGGAAAATGGGAAATAGATAGTGTCTCAAATGCGAGTAAATTGATATTGTCAGATAGTTATGAGGGTGAAGATTATGCAGGTGTTGGGTTTGCTGTGGGACATAATTATCGTTCAAATTTATGTAGTAGTGAATACCTTGAATACCAAGTAAAAGTTGATTCAACAGATGGTACTTACAAACTTGATAATGAAGGTAAAACATTTGTTACAGTTAAATTCCCTGCAACCTATATGCCAGGTAAAAAAGTAGGTTTGATGGTTAATCTTATTTCAGAAAATCCAGAAACAGGTAAACAATTAAGAGGAGGAGAAGTAAAATTTACTACCTTGCAGAGTTTCCAAGGACTTTCAGGGTTATCTACCAGTATTCCTAAGGGCACAACTGTAGAGGTAACACATTATGGTTTCGTGGAAACAGGAACTGTAGATGTCTGGAGATTAAATAATTCTACTTTTTCTTGTAATACCACAGATAGTACTAATATAAACAATATAATTTTAATTGAAAAAAATAATCCTGAAGATTGTGTTTCGCCATTTGTGCGATATAGGGTTACTGCTACAGTAGGTGATGATGGAACTTTTGTATTGTCAAATTGTCAAGTAAATGATGAGTTTGGTTTTTAATAAAGCTATTGAGATTTTTATCTCATAGCTTTACCTTCTTTTTTTCAAAACTTTCTACTATAATCACAAAAACATTTCATACTTAGGTAAAACCATGATAGACTTAAAATACCTCCAAAACAACTTCGAAGA
>JALWLD010000086.1 GCA_027081115.1 Sulfurovum sp. | reverse complement strand
ATCATAGCTATTTTTATTATTACTCTTCTGGGGGCTTACTTTAGCCCTACTTTTAATGAGCAGAAAAATTTTCTTGAACTTTTTATTCTTTTGGGTTCTCTACTTTTCATCTTTTCTGCACTGGTCATCTTTGCAGTCATCGGTTTTGCTTCATTTTCACTCTATCTCGCTCTTTTCCTTGCAGCAGTCATGGGGATGTATGGTATAGAAGGGGCACTGCTTGTTACAGGCATAACTTACATGGTATGGGGTTCTATCTTTGCTATGGAAGTACTGCTTTTCTACAATGGATTAAAAAGTGCCCAAGAGTGGTTCACTAAACGCTATACATTTAAATCATTTAAAAATGAATATTATGCATTTTACCCCTTGCTATTCATCGCCTATGTTTTTTTAGAATGGATACCAAGTCTGCTCTATAGAGAAAGTTTTTTGAAGTTTTCGCCTTCTAAGGTTTTAGAAGTGATGAAGGAAGTTCTACCGTAGGGTACGATAAGTATCATACCCTGCATTGTTTTTATTTGTCTTTATTGCCAAACCCGAAGAAACGCTTAATACGCTCACAGATAGTAACAGAACCTGTTTCAATACGACATACTTCAGTCTCATCAAAATCTCCGATAAGTGTTTTGATACGCTCAGGCTGTTTTTTACCTTCAATCATAAATCTAAGAGCATTCAATTTAATGAATCCTTCCGCATCTTTCTGATCATAAACATCATCTGCTTCAAATGTTGAGTGTTCTTCTGAATAGAGTGTACGATCAGATTTTCTACCTACTACAGTTACAGAGCCTTTGTAAAGCTTCAACTTCACAAGTCCCTCTACCTGTTCTTGTGTTGCATCGATCGCAGCTTGCAACATACGACGTTCAGGAGACCACCAAAGACCATTGTAAATAAGTTTTGCATACTTAGGCATCAATTCATCTTTCATATGTGCTTCTTCTCTATCGAGTGTGATGGATTCGATGGCTCTATGTGCTTTAAGCATAATAGTTCCGCCTGGTGTTTCATAACATCCTCGTGCCTTCATTCCGACCATACGATTTTCAACAATATCAATACGTCCAATACCATGTTTGTTACCATAGTCATTGAGTGTTTTCAAGATTGTTGCAGGGGTCATCTCTTCACGGTTGACTGCTACAGGATCACCATTTTTATAAGTGATGGTAATGTATTCTGCTTCATCCGGTGCTTTTTCAGGAGAAACAGACCAGAGCCACATATCTTCTTCAGGCTCTGCATATGGATTTTCCAAATGCTCCCCCTCATAAGAGATATGAAGCAGGTTAGCATCCATAGAATATGGTTTTGCCTGACCTTTCCCATCAATATCAATACCATGCTGTGCTGCATAAGCCAGTAGTTTTGTACGAGAGTTCAAGTCCCACTCTCTCCATGGGGCGATCACTGCAATATCCGGATCAAGTGCAAGGTAACCCAGTTCAAAACGTACCTGATCATTTCCTTTTCCGGTAGCACCGTGGGAAACTGCATCTGCACCTGTTTCATGTGCAATCTCTATCTGCTTTTTAGAGATGAGTGGACGTGCGATAGACGTACCTAACAAATACTCACCCTCATAAATAGCATTGGCTCTGAACATTGGGAAAACAAAGTCTTTTACAAACTCTTCTCTTAAATCAAGAATAAAAATATTCTCCTCTTTAATTCCCATGTCCAGTGCTTTCTGACGTGCAGGTTCTACCTCTTCACCCTGACCAAGGTCTGCAGTAAAAGTAACCACTTCACACTCATACTCATCTTGAAGCCATTTTAAAATAATACTTGTATCAAGCCCACCGGAGTACGCCAATACTGCTTTTTTGATTGTCTTTTTTGCCATGCTATAAGCCTTTAAATAATATTGCCGCGATTATATCGAAAAGTTGGTTATGGCTGGGTTTACCACAAATTATACAAATCCGTACTTTTTTAAAATAATATCTAAAACAGCTTTTTTGTATGCTCCTGTATGACGAAATATCTCTTCTCCTTTGGCATTAAAAAAGATCTGTGTAGGCATCTCTCTAAGTTTATAAATATCACGGCTCACAAGTCGTTCCTTCTGTCCATCAATAGAGAATATCTGGTACTCAGGATGTACTTCCAATACTTCAGAAAATACTTTTGACATTGCCAAACAGGAGTAGCAGTGTGACATACCAAAAGCTAAAATAGTCGGTTTGCCATTACCAATATTGTGTTTGATATCTCGGTATTGATTAACCAGAAGCGGTTTTTTTTCTGCCATTTTAACTCCAAAATTTCGTAGTTAAGTGATTATACAAATCCTATCTTAAAAACTTTTGCTATAATCAAAATAAGAATTCCTCATGGAGCGTAACATATGTTATTAGGCGTAAATATCGACCACATTGCTGTACTAAGAGAAGCCAGAAAAGTAGCTGACCCTGACCCTTTGGATGCTTTAGGTATCTGCAGACGTGCCGGAGCAGACCAGATTACCATCCATCTGCGTGAAGACCGCCGTCATATTCAAGATGCTGATGCCAGAAATATCATTGAACTCTCTATCCTTCCGGTTAATCTGGAGTGTGCCATTTCTCCTGAAATGATAGATATTGCCTGTGACCTGCGACCTCACCGTGTTACACTCGTACCTGAAAAACGTGAAGAAGTTACCACTGAGGGCGGTCTCTCAGTAGAGGGAGAACAACCAAAACTCAAAGAGGCCATAAAAAGACTCCAAGCCCATGAGATAGAAGTATCACTTTTTATAGATCCTACACTCAATGCTGTGACAGCTTCACTGGATCTTGGTGTAGAGTGGATAGAGTTTCATACAGGTAAATATGCCAATATCTATGCCATGCTCTATACAAATCTTGCCAAAACACATCACAGCATACCAGAACTTGAACTCTCCAGGAAGATCCTCAAACAAATGCTAGAGGATGAGTTAAGAAATCTTCGTCTTTTAAGCTGTGATGCAATGGAGAGAGGACTGAGAATTGCTGCAGGTCACGGGCTCAATATGCAAAATGTAACAGACATCGTAGAGATAGAGACCATCGAAGAATTGAATATCGGACAAAGTATTGTGGCACGTTCAGTCTATGTAGGTCTGGAACAAGCCATTTTAGATATGAAAGCGATGTTGATCAGATAATGCAAGATCGTAAAAAGGTAGCCATTTCAGTTGGGGATCTAAATGGTATAGGCATACAACTTATTTTAGAAAATCATACTGCTATTTCTCAATTCATAGATCCTATTTACTGTATAGATGCAGAAATGCTCCAACAAGCTTCAGAAAAACTCAAGATTCCTATTCCTGAAAAGTTTCAAACTATTGAAAATATAGCTCCAATTTTTGAAATCGCACCAGGTGTTGTTTCTAAAGAGAGTGGAAAATATGCCTATGCATCATTTAACAAAGCTGTTATTATGGCGGATCTCAAAAAAGTAGATGCTATTTGCACCCTGCCTATACATAAAAAAGCATGGGAGTTGGCAGGAGTAAATTACAAAGGCCATACCGATGCACTTAGAGACTTTTTTGATGAAAATGCCATTATGATGTTAGGGTGCCCAAAAATGTATGTGGCACTTTTTACAGAACATATTCCACTCAAAGAGGTAGCAGGAAATATTAATGAAAAGAGATTGACAAAATTTCTTCTTGATTTTTATAAAACTGCAAAACCTACACAAAAAGTAGCCGTTCTTGGACTGAACCCACATGCAGGTGATGATGGTGTTTTGGGAGATGAAGAGAAAATTATTCAAAGAGCTATTGATACTGCAAATAATACGCTTCAACAAATGAGGGGAGAGATTGCTGAGCCTGTCGAAGTATATAGTACCCCTCTAGTCCCAGATGTAGCCTTTACCCCCAATGTCAGAAAAAACTACACCCACTACATAGCCATGTATCATGATCAGGGTCTTGCACCACTCAAAGCACTCTATTTTGATGAAGGAATCAATGTTTCCCTTAACTTGCCCATACTACGAACATCCGTAGATCATGGTACTGCATTTGATATTGCCTATGCAAATGTAGCATTAAACAATCTAAGTTATCTCAATGCCATTGAATATATTGTTAATGCGTAGGTTCTAACAAAACAGTGAAGGAGGCTCTTCTTCAACAATTTCACACTCTTCATTCATCTGCGCACAGAGTTTTTCCTGGCAACAGTCACATAAATAACGATAACTCTGCATATCATAATGAATGGTGTCTCCTGCATGGATATCACAATAACACTCTGCACAGACATTGGTTACACGTAGCAATATCTCAGAAGTAGCCTCCTGAGTGATGAAACAGGTACTAGACATTCTCTGCCTCCAGCTTCTCTATCATCTCTTTAGCTACCTCTATCGTATTATCTAACTCATAGGCTTTTTTATACCCGACCAATGCCTCTTTCTTACGCCCCAGATCATACAGTGTATTGGCATAGTTAAAGTGGTGTGGTGCATATGTTGAGTCAAGGAGAATGGCCTTCTCATGGTGTTTCTCTGCACCCTCTTCATCTCCAAGTTTATGTAGGGCATTGGCAAGTAGTGCATGTGCCATATCATCATTTTCATCTAAAGCAATCAGTTTTTCATAACTCTCTTTTGCTTCTTTATAGTCTTTACTCTCCATAGAGACATATCCCATTTTCTGTAACACATCCACATTGTTTTCATCAATAATAAGTGCTGAACCTAAAGCTTTTTTAGCCTCTTCAAGATCACCCTTTTCAATGGCCTCGTCTGTCATGGTAAGGAGCTGTTCCATACGTGTTGGCTCTACCGTTGGCTTAGAAAAAGTTTTATCTGGTCTATTGATACCACCAATCTGGTCATCAGCCTTTTTGGCTTCAAAATCCACACCACGCTTAGGGTAAGAACCTGAAAAAAGTTGTTTAAAAAATGAATAAAGTACTGCTACAGCAAGGATTAAAAGAAAAAGTTGAAATGTTGACATAATTTCTCCGTATTTAGATTAGGAATAATAGGATAAACTAACTTAAATCCAAAGAAAATCTGATATGATGATAAAAAATTAAAGGATAAAAATTGTCTTATAAAATTGAATTAGATAAAGAAAAACTAAAAATAGAACTAAGTCCGCTAGAATACAACGTATGTTTAAACCATGGTACAGAAGCTCCATTCCAAAATGAGTTCTGGGACGCAAAGACAAAAGGTACATACAGCTGTAAATGTTGTGACACACCACTCTTTGACTCTGAGACAAAATTTGACTCAGGTACAGGATGGCCCAGTTATTTTGCACCCATTAAAGAGGAAAATATTGAAGAGATTGTAGATGACTCTTTAGGTATGAGACGTGTAGAGGTATGTTGTGGGGCATGTGGTTCGCACTTGGGGCATGTCTTTCCTGACGGACCTGCACCAACCTACCAACGTTACTGTATAAACTCAGCTTCTTTGAATTTTAAAGAAGCTTAATATTACCACCCTTCGGCAAGATCAATGACTTTATATCCTTTTTCTTGTCGCTTCTGCAAAGTCTCTTTTAATTTCTCAACAGTTGAACTTGTTTCATAACCTTGTGCTTTTTGCTCTTTTGTTTTAGAGAATACGACCATCCATTTTCCAAGTGTCTGTTCTATATCAGATACACCATACCCTTTTTTCCAATACTGTTCAATCACCGGTACCATATCACTCCAGCGTGAGCGTATGACCATTGCCTGCCCCTTATAACCTGTACCTTCAGCAAATACACCGGTCCATCTTCCCTGACCATACTCGAGGTCTATCAAATCATACCCTTCTTCCCATCTCTTCTCAACATAAACAGTAAATTCATCTAAAGTTTTTCTTCTCTCATACGACTGATTGGTATAGCCGGTATTCTTTTCAAAAACAACGATCCAGTCTGCCAACCCATGCTCAACATGTGTTATATAATATCCCTGTTTCCAATATTCAGAAAGCACATGATCTACAGCACCCCATCTGGATGCTACGATATAGGTTTGATGAGACTCTTTATCACTTTTACTAAACAGCCCTATCCATTTCCCGTTACCATATTTGATATCGGTAATATCATAGCCCAGATCCCACTCTTCTCTAATCATCTCCCTAAAAGTATCTAGACCCATAGCCGATCTGACATGCTGCATTGTCTTACCCTGCTCATAGAGTGCTATATATTTATAGTGTGAAGAGGCATAATCTCTTTCTCTTGCAGCTAATGATGTTAACATTAACACCGAAGCACATATTCCTATAATTATTTTTTTCATATTATCTCACTTTTTAATTTGTGCAGCAATAGCACCGATCTCTTCATCCATCTCTTCTTTTGTATTAAACATAAAAGAGTGTTTTTCCTCTTCTCCAAGATGAATAAATATACCAAAGCCGACAACATCCACCTTGCCTTTGGCTTCTACATCAAGCCATTCAAGACTCACTTGTGTGGTCTCATCTTCAAACCCTGTCTTTACCACTGCTGCAGGATAGAGCTGTGTTATGTTTGCTGTGTCAAATTCTTTATTTTTTATTCTGATTATCATGCTTTATTATAGTATAATCCCATTAAACTATACAGGAGTACCCATGGGTTTAAAAGAACAAATCAAAAATGATATTAAAGATGCAATGAGAGCCAAAGAAGTTGTCAAAAGAGATACCCTTAGAAATATTCAAGCAGCCATCAAACAGATTGAAGTGGATGAGCGTAGAGATGTGAGTGATACAGATGTTGAAGCTATCATGATGAAGTATCTCAAACAGCGAGAAGATGCCAAAACACAATTTGCAGAAGCCGGACGTGAAGATCTTGTTGAAAAGGAGAATGCAGAGATCAGTATTGTAAAATCTTACCTACCTGAACCGATGGATGACAATGAATTAGAAGCGATCCTAAAAGAGGTTATTAACTCTGTAGGTGCAGAAAGTATGAAAGATATGGGTAAGGTCATGGGTGCTGCTAAAAGTACTATTGGAAGTCGTGCTGATGGTGGACGAATTAACGTAATGGTTAAAAAGCTACTCTCATAAAAAATATGAACTCGCAAAGTGTTGTCTCTTGACAACACTCTAGAATAAAAAGAATTATGCTCCGTATTTTACAGCTTTAATAGCCGCAGTAATATCATCCTGTCTCATAAAATGTTCCCCAACCAAAAATGCATCCGCACCTATCTTAGAGAGTTCCACTACTGTATCATGGTCATTGATCCCCGATTCAGCCACAATGATCTTTCCGTTTGGAATTAATGGGATAAGTCTTTCACTCAAAGACATATCCATCTCAAAGGTTTCAAGGTTTCTATGATTGATACCAATGATCTCAGCCCCTGCAAAGATCGCTTTGACCAGATCCGTTTTATTATGTACTTCAACCAAAACATCCAAGCCTAGATGTCTTGCATATTCATACAACTCTTTAAGCTCTTTTCGTGAAAGGGCCATTGCAATAAGAAGTACATAGTCTGCACCAAATGCCAAAGCTTCTACAAGCTGATATTTGTCTACGATGAAATCTTTTCTAAGCAGCGGTATACTCACATAACGTCTTACCATACCAAGGTACTCTTTATCTCCTTGAAAGAAGTGAGGTTCAGTCAAAATTGAAAGCGAATCTGCACCACCTTTTTCATAAGCCTGAGCAATGGTTACAGGGTCAAAATCTTCACGGATAACCCCTTTACTCGGACTCGCTTTCTTTACTTCTGCAATAATTCTATAAGGATTTTCTTCCGTAGAGCGTAGTGCACTTTTTACATCTTTTGGTGCAAAAGGATTAAACGCAAGAGAGCGACCTAACCACTCTAAAGGATACTCCACTTTTCTTTTTTCAAGATCTTCTTTTGTCTTTTTAATAATATCATCTAAAATCTGAGCCATACTTTTCCCACACTAAATTTTTATCGCATTATACCTGAACGCTGAACACTGAATGCTGAACACTCATAAATTATTTACACTTCTGAATGGCATTCCAGTGTTCTGCAATTTCAGGTTCATCCAGACCTTCCATTTCAACCACTCTTTTCATCATGGTATAAGCTTTATCACAAAGCTTCTCTTTGTAATAACCCCAGGCTAAAGAATCAAGATAGTAACTATTGTCCGGTTGTTGTACCAAAGCATCAGAGATGATCTTCATCCCTTTTTTTACATCAATATTTTTATCGATCAGTGTATATCCGTAGTAGTTCAGATAGATACTGTCATCCACACCTTGTGCAATAGCTGTATCAAAATAGGAAACTACCTGCTTGATCATCTGTTTGTCATTTTTATCTTTTGCTTTTTCATAGGTTAAGATAGCTTTTTCTGCCAACCAACGTGGATTTTTATCGACTTTATAAAACTTCTCAGCCAGCTTCAATGCTCTATCAAAATACTTTTTACTTTTATAAAGATCATACAATATCTGATCATTCATCTCTTTAGGATTCTTTTCCAAAAAGGCAATAGCACCATCAATATCTCGTTTATAGACATAAGCTTCAATGATCTTATTTAAGTACTGATCCTTTTGGTCTTGTTTGTACAACTCAATATACATATCAAGCACACCGTCAATATTATTCTCTTTGACATACAAAGAGAGCAGTTTAAAGAAGAGTTGATCAGAATTCACAATATTCATACGACGATGTGTTTCTAAAAGCTGAATGGCTTTTTTTCTCTGATTGGCATACTCATCCATGATCACTACCATACGAAGTAGTACATCTTCATTGGATGACTTCACATATGCCTTATTGAGCAGTTCAATTGCTTTATTGAACTCTCCTGAATACAAGTAAGGATTAGATGCCAAATCCAGGTCCTTTGCTTCACTTGAAGCTTCTATAAGAAACTCTGCTTCTGTTTTTGCTTCTTTTATCTGTCTATTGGTTAAATAAAGAGGTATCAACAAACGTTTTACTTCTATAGAGTTTGGATTTTTTTCATTCCATGCTTCAAGACGTTCTATACTGTTTATGATATGTGTACCGCCAAGGAGAGAAGCAGTCATCTCTCTAAAAAGATACTCTTTGGCTCCCGTAGTATCATAAAGTTTTGCAAATATTTGGCGACTGTTCTCATAAGCTTTGTATTCTTCAAAAAACAGACCTTGTACAATCAGCTCATCTTCACTAAGTACGCGTAGCTGCTTAGCCTGAGAAGCACTCATACTAAAAGTTACAATGGTTAAAAACAGTAAAACTATACGATTCCAGGACACTCTTTTCTTACCTCATCTTCATCATTTTTAAATTGTTCCCAAAAAGGGAATGTACGACACTGCAGTGGCCGCACTTCATAGATAGAACAACGCTTCATCTCTTCATCAAAGAAGATACAGGCGTAATTCTCTTTTGAAAGCTTTTTTTCTACCAGTGAATAACGGTGTTTCACTTTTCTCAAATACATTGTAGCAAAATCTTCTACACTAAGGTTAACAAAGGCTGCCATCTTCTCAATTTCAGCATATTTTGCCCAAATGTATCCGCTCTCTCCCGTACAACAGTGCCCACCACAAGCCGCACATTCCGAAGGTTTGAACTTATAGCCATATCCCTCTTTTTCCATTAATATTTCATTCATTCAAAATCACCTTTAATACTGTGTGTGTTGGCACGTTCAAATGCTTTCATGGCTTTTTCTCTATACACAGAATCATCATCAAACACTACAAATGGTGGCAATATCTGCGTCATAGACTTAGAGTTGTTACGTGCCGCGATCATTACCAGTTTTGAATCTCTGTCAAGCTTAGAGTGTACAAATTGTATCTTTTCTGGATTAATCCTATTGATACGCAAATGATGTAACAAAATATCGATCTGCTTGGCATCATAACAGAAGATAAACCAGCCTTTGGGTCTCAAAAATGTTTTCACTGTTTTAATAAAACCTTCAATAGGTAAATGATGTGCATAACGGGCAATATTTAGATGACTGTCTTCACTCTGTGTCACAGAGGCATCATAAAAGGGTGGATTGGAGACAATGAAGTCATAGCGATCATCCGTTTGATGTGTTTCAAATGAACCCAGATAAGACTTTACCTCCAAACCATTCAGTGCAAAGTTCTGTTTGGCATAGTCCAGCATCTTCTCTTGTTTGTCTATAATACTCGTCTTTAATGAAAAATCTCTCGTTAGGATCAAAGAGATGATTCCCACACCACATCCTACATCCAGTAACTCTCCTTTGGGTTTGAAAGAAGAGATGAAATCAACTAAAAAGATAGAGTCACTGTTATAACAGTACCCCGATGTAGGCTGGTAGAGAAACACTGATATTCCTTATAGATTTTATGAATTTTACACTAACTTGGGTATAATCGCGATTATGAACGAAGAACTAGACCTACTCAACCCGCCATCAACAGATTTTTCCATGCTCGACTATGACTGTGCCTACATTGAGGGGAACAAAGTCCGTATGAATTACAAGTATGTTGACAATGCTTCTAAAAAATTCTCTACCGCTGTTATAAGCAGAGGATGGCGACGTTTTGGAAAATATTTCTTCCACCCTATTTGCAACGGATGTAATGAATGCAAAAGTATCCGTATCGATGTAAATGATTATAAATTTTCCAAATCTCAAAGAAAAGTCATACGGAAAAATGCAGATACCCAGATCATTGTACAAAAGCCGACATTGACCTCAACCCATATTGACCTTTACAACAAGTACCATGCTTTTAAACATCAAAAAGATGGCTGGAGTCATAGAAATATCTCACAAAGAGAGTATCATGAGAATTTTGTAGATGGAGCCAATGACTTTGGTAAAGAGGTGCTTTATGTAGTAGACGGCAACTTGGTTGGTGTAGACCTCATCGATATTTTAGACGATGGTATCTCTTCCATCTATTTCTATTATGACCCAGACTATGCTTCTCTCTCTTTAGGGACCTACTCTCTGCTCTATCAGATCAAACTGGCAAAGATACTTGAACTACCATGGATCTATCTGGGCTACTGGGTAGAGGGGTGTAAAGCCTTTGCCTACAAACCGAAATTCCAGCCCCAAGAGATACTCGATGGTTTTCCACATATCTCGGAACAGCCTTTATGGGAGACGTGGGATAAACCGGAAAACTAACCTAATTTCTCAGTTTTCTACACCATTTCAAAAAGAGTCTGTCGGGATTGACTCTTTTATCTATCTCATTTTCTGTCACAATCAACTCACTGAGCCACTCTGATATCAAAGGGGCAAAGACAAAACCTCTTCCCCCTACTCCATTACAGATATAGAGATTGTCCACATATTTCAACTCCGGTTTTGCTCCACGTACAATAGCAGGAAATGTCTCCAACATATAAGGCACATCAATGACCTTCCCTGCCAAAGGGAAATAATCTTTAGATCCTGCACGCATGCCACAGAATGTCTCCTTTAAGACAAAATCCGTAGTATCTACCATTTGGGAAGCCACCTCAAACAGACCCTTTAAAGGTTCTCCGTTGCAGACAGTACAGGGTTCTTTGGACTTCACATGGGTTGCACCTATTTTAATGACACCCTTGACATTGGCGGAAACAGAGATACTTTTGTGCATACTTACTTTCAGATCCAAAGTACTCGTGTAGTCTCCACGTGAACCCCAGGTCCCTTTAACTGCCATATATCGCATATCGAAGAGATCATTTTGGTAGCCGGTAGAAAGAACAATGTTTTTACTATTCAACATTAAGTGTTCAGCATTCTCCAAAGTCCACTCTGTACCATTGTATTTTAGTTCTTTTACATCAAACTGTTTGAAGTTTACTTTTTTGACTATGGCATTACAGAGTTCGGGAGCATCGCAAACACCGGCTTCATCAAAAAGGAAACTGGCTTCAGCATTTTGAATACCGATCTTTTCCAATTCCTCTTTGGCTATCCATCTGTATGCAGCATTGTTAAATTGTTCATAAGTTCTAAACTTGAGGGCATCCTCTTCATCTTTGGGAATACGTATCACGCCTGTTTGATGAAAATAGTCTGGAAAGTGTTTGAGGTAAAACACTTTGGCAAAATGAAAAGCTTCATTGGTCAAGGACTGAAGTGGACCTCCTTTACCAATTTTAGGAGAGACAAAAGCACCTGCTGCACCGGAACCACCTGTAGCTGCAGTAGCAGACCTGTCTACAAGTAAAACATTCTGACCTTTTGCCTGCAAAGCATACGCCATACAGCAACC
>JALWLD010000085.1 GCA_027081115.1 Sulfurovum sp. | reverse complement strand
GCTTCACTTAGACCTTTGGTAGGTTACAATTTAGATAAGTGTGGCAAAGGTGAAAAAGTTTTGGTAGTCGGAGGTGGTGACTCGGCTGTTGAGTACGCTTGTGAATTAAGTGATAGCAATGAGGTAACTTTGACCTATCGTCAAGAGAAAATTACTCGACCAAATCCAACCAATAGAGAGATGATAGCACAGTACGCCGAAGAGGGAAGAGTAGCTTTGAAACTAGGAATAGATATTGAAAATGTTGAGAATGAACATGGGCAGATTAAAGTAAACTATGTAGATGGAACATATGAGCTTTATGATAAAGCAGTCTACGCTATTGGAGGAACAACTCCTAAAGATTTTTTAAAGGCGTGTGGTATTACTTTAGATGAAAAGGGTGAACCTATTTTTGATGAAAACTATGAGAGTGAAGTCAAAGGACTCTATATTGCAGGAGATATTGCTTTTGCTTCTGGTGGGAGTATTGCTATTGCTTTAAATCATGGGTATAGGATTGTTAGTCATATTTTGAGGGGTAACGATTAAGTAGAGTGAATAAATGCCCGAGAGGGCATTTATTCACTCCTATGTTTTGTTATATCTTTACGCTACTTTTTCAAGTGAAACTCTTAACATACTTTCTATACTTAAATGATAATCTAGTGATTCCCATTCAATACCTGTATTTAGACATATAAATTTATAATCTCTTAGTTGAGATATAGTAGCTTTTTGTAGTGGTTTATACCACTCAATAGGTGTAGATATAATTCTGTCATCTTCAAGTTTTACATGAAGATACTCTTCATCAAAATGAACCTCTTTTCCCTTAATTAAACCATTCATCCCAAATCCTTTTAAATTCATCTTTTGCAAAGCCATCACTTCTTATTTAGATTCTCTATTGTCATTTTAAGTTCAGGAATTAAATATCTCAAAATATTGTCAATTAATCCCAAATCAACCCCCTCATAATCATGAGCAATAAAATTTCTTACATCATAAGCACCTTTTACAGGTAACTCTTTTCTAATCTCTTCATCTTTAATTTTATGAAGTGTCTCACCTATTTGCATTAAACACATTAGTAGTGCATGTTTTCCAATACGACTATTTAAAGCTTTGGTCAATGAGTTGTTTTCTTTGATAATAAACTCTATATCCTCTATCATCTCCAAAATAAATTCAAGTCGTGATGTATCTGAAATTTTAGACATATTTTAAATCTCTCATAATATATTTTTCTGCTGTCCTACTCAATCCACTCTTAGCAGATATATCCACATCTATTCCCAAAAATTTTTTTAATTCTTCTTTAATCTCACTAAGCCTAGAAAAAGCTAAAAAACCCTTATAATTTTTAATAAACTTTTCATTAAGTTCATACAAAATATCTATATCACTTTGAGGAGTTGCCTCTCCTCTTGCGTAAGAGCCAAAAAATCCAAGTATATTAAATCCTTCATTTGAATAATACTCTTTTGCTTGTTGTAATAATTTCAATTTGGGTTCTTGCATTTTTTTACTCCTTTTGTTTGATTATAGCATATCAGTGTTAACAAATAGGCATATTCAAAATTCCAAAGACATTGGCTTCTTGGATATAACGATTGAGTTAAACTACAAGTAAACCTGCAAGGGTTACTTGTTAGTTTCTACGATTTGTTAGATGACTTACTTATTAGTTTGTATCAAATAAACTTAATTGTATACTCTCACTCTTATATATAAATACATTAGAATTACCTTTTTTTTCTTTTTTTATGAAAGGCAAACTACTTAAATATAGTGAAAATTTTCTTGTATCAATATCATAGTTTATTCTTTCTTTAATTTGTTTAGCCGTTAATGCCATACCTTTAATTGAATTTTTAATTTTTTCATCAAGTGGAATTTCATCTGTTTTAGCTATTTCAATTAAATTACCATTTATATCAACAGCTTTTCCACCTTTTAATATAAGTAAATCATTAGCATTTTTTTCATCTTTGTTTGGATTTCTAATATATATAGTTCTATTAGCCTTTAATCCTTCTAAAACACCAGACCAAGTTCCACCTTTGCTATCGGATTGTGCTACATATATCTCTTTTGATAATCCATAAATATATTTATTTCTTCCCATAGCAAGACCTGTACTCCAACCAGCTTTTGGGAAAAAAGTGCTTAATACTAATAAATTACCCTCAACAATATGCTTATAATATTTTTTCATACCACTTGAATATGTTAGAATTCCTTGTGGTAAAACTAATATACTATGACCATTTGCTTTAACACTTTCATCTAAGGCTGTCTGATCAACTCCTTTTGCACCACCACTAACTACACATTGATATTTTTTAGTGGCATTTATTGCAATATTTTTTGTAAACTCAAGCGATATACTGTCTGCTTTTCTTGAACCGACTATTGCTATTGTATCATCATGCAAAAGAGATTTATTTCCTTTTATATAAATAAGAGGTGGAGTAAATTTTAATTTCAAGTTATCTTTTAAAGTTTTTGGATAATCACTTGAATTAAATGGTATTAGTTCATAACCTTGACTTAACATATCTTCTAATAAAAAAGAATAGTTAGGCAATTCTTTCCTAGCAGTTTTTAAATCACTTATCTCTTTATCTTCAAGTTTATAAATTTCAATCCATTCCTTATGAGATAAACTAAAAAATTCTTCAAAGGTAATCTTTTGATTATGTAAAATTTCTACAATTAGTTTATTTGTTTTTAATGTTGTCCATCTTGGTAAATGTGCAAATAATATCCAATAAACTAAATCAGTTTGCAATATCGCCTCCTACTGTTTTTGCTATCACTAAAGGGGCTATAACTTTTGCACCTTTATTTGTAAGCATTTTACCTATCTCTTTAATAGTAGCACCACTATCAAATATATCATCTATAAGTAAAATTGATTTGTTCATTATATCAATATTT
>JALWLD010000084.1 GCA_027081115.1 Sulfurovum sp. | reverse complement strand
CCTCTGCCTATGTTTAGTCATGGTGGAACCTCATTTATTATATTTGCGGTAATTTTTGGGATTTTACAGAATTTAATTGCTTTTAAAGACTACAATCGATATACTTCTGACTCAAAAATCAGCTTGACACCAAAGGAAAAACCAGTGGTACAATAAGTCATAGATACTGGTTATATACATTACATTTTATGCTACTATACAACGCAAAATTTAATCGTGGGCTCTTAGCTCAGCTGGTTAGAGCACTCGGCTCATAACCGAGTGGTCCGGGGTTCGAGTCCCCGAGAGCCCACCATTAAGTTTTGTCTTTAAAAATGTACTTTCATCACATATCATTAAAAAGATAAGATAAATCTTGATCTTCCTTTTCCATATCTTTTCGCCAATTCTAACAATATAATAAGGTCATTTTGGAGAAATTTATTTTCTAAATATGACTAGTTTGGCCGGTAAGATTATCTTTATTCTACTTTCATTGTAAAAACATTCATCCCCTCTTCATAGGTATATAAAAGTTTAAAACCATGTCTTTCTAAAATTCGATTTACCATACTAAGTCCTAGTCCATAGCCCTTTTCCTCTCTTGAGTTGTCTCCCTGCGTAAATACTTCACAGTAGAACGCTAAAGGCTTTTCCAACTTCGGACCTTTGCTTTTTACTTTGATATCTTGATTGACTACTAAAATAAAAATTGGTTTTACCGTTGTGTACTTGAGGGCATTATCTATGAGATTTTTTAAAGCCATACTCAAGTAATCTAAATCTGCCTCAATCTCAAAGTTTGACTCAATCTTGATTTCAATCAGCGTTTCATCTTCAATAAACAGCTTTGAAAGTGCAGTGCTTATGAGTGTTTCAACCGTAAAGTTCTCTACTTTTAATGCAGTATGTTCATTGTTTAACTTCTCAAGATTTAAAAGGTCATTTGTCATCTCGTCCATCTGAACCAAAGCCCTTTGTAATATAGCCTTATATTTGGACTCTTCCATCATCTCAAGCGATAGTATAGATTTACTAATTGGAGTCTTTAGTTCATGTCCTATATCCCTTAAAAGTCTCTGTCTGGCACTGATAAGATTTTGTATATTCGAAGCCATAGCATTAAAGGTATTTGAAACCCCGGCTATTTCATCATTTGAGATCACTTCTACTCTGGCACTGTAGTCCCCTTCTCCAAATGCTTGAATGTTTTTTGATATATTTTTTAAAGGATATATCATTTTTAAGATAAGTAAAAAAAGTATGATCAAAATAAGTATATCTGCCAAGATCAAATAGTTAAGAAAGGCTATCTCTTCAAAGTTTTTATTTTGTGAAAGATCTATAAGTAAGATATCATCATCCAAATACCGCATATAAAGCAACAGCCTATCATCTTCTTCTTTCAAGATTTGAATACGGGAAAGGTCTGTCTCATAATCATAAACCACTTTTGATGTATCAATAGTTTCTTCAGTATTTGCTACTCTCTCAAATTGCAATGCCTGAAATTTCTTATTTAAGGCATCCATATCGTTGTTTGCAAGATATTTGAAAAGTTCATCGGAGACTTGAAGATACTTCTCTTTCAAAAGTGACTGAATACTCTCCTGAGTTAGTTTTTCTGTCTTCTTAGAGACAAAAAGCATCAAAGAAAAACTGATAATAAAAAGAATGAGTACTTTGGTAAAAATAGACATCTCTTAGCCTATAAACTTATAGCCAATACCCCACACAGATTTAATATACCTGGGCTCTTTGGGGTCATCACCAATTTTTTGTCTAAGATTACTCATATGCATATCTATGGTTCTGTCTTTGCTGTTATACTCTATACCATTGACCGCATTGGAGAGTAACTCTCGTGACATTACCTTTCCTCTGTTTTTCAAAAAAAGATGTAAGAGCTCATATTCGATCTGTGTCAAATCGAGTGTATATCCTTCTACTTTTACAAGCATCTTTTCTTCATCTATTTCAAAATCACCTACAATCTTATTTTTGTTTGTAGTACGCCGTAAAATAGAGTTTATTCTCAAAACAAGCTCTCTGGGTTCATAAGGTTTTGCCAGGTAATCATCTGCACCAAAATCAAAACCTAGTATTTTATCGCTTAACTCCCCTCTGGCAGAAGATATGATAATAGGAACTGAGGATATCCCCCGTATCTCTTTACAGACATCAAACCCATCCATTTGGGGGAGCATAAGGTCAAGTATGACTACAGCATATTTCTCTTTTGAATGTTTAAGTACTTCAAGTGCCTCTTTTGGTTTAGCATAGGCCGAAACATTAAAATCATAATTGTTAAGATAATCGGTAATAAGTACTTGCATATCCAAGTCATCTTCGATCAGTAAGATATAATCCATCATTCAACCTCCCAATCATCAAAATAGTGTATAAATCGTTTTCTCTGCTGTCGGTTCAAAAGTATATGGATTTTTTCTAAGAGTCTGTTTTCTATCTGATGTGCTTTTGTATCAAGTATATGGTTGAGCTTGTTTAGTTCTTTTGTATCTAACACCTCTTTGAGAAAAATATCTTTTCTCTTTTCTTCTATCTCTTTTTTAAGCTCTCTGTATGCTTTCAACTCTTTTCTGAATGATTTCAAGATAGACTTCATTTGTCTGTTTTGTTCTTTTGTGAGGTATAAATGTGAAAGTTCTTTATTAATATGTCTTTCACTATGCTCTTCATAGTCACTTGCAAACAAGCTGATACAAAAAAGAAATACAATTAACAGTTTCATAATTTACCTCTCTATGATGTAGGTATCTTAATATCTTTATCATTTAAGAGACCTTTTTCAATACCTGTATGACACGCTTTACAGTTAGATATTTTACCAACTTTTTTACTTTCAAAAGTACGCTTATCTATATCTGCATGTCTCTTTTCCCAATAAGGTGTTTTTGTAATAGCCAGTGTATCTGCTTCTTTCATACTTTTTAAAATATGATAAGCAGACTCCTTTGTTGAGTTTTCTGCACTGTTTTGTGTAAGGTAACTTTTTAAGGAACGTACATCTTGTGCTTCAAGAGAGGCATCATCTCCAAAATGATCTTCTAACTGATCCATCATTTTTACCCATGATTTTACAGGCAGCAAAAATGGTGGGTAGAGTGTATGGCAGCTTTTACACTCCTCATAAAAAAGTGGATGCTCTATCTTATATGAAACAGCTCTGTTGGCATCCGCAATCAAAATATTTGAGGGAGTATTCAAAAGATAAAACAGTAAAATGACAGAAGAACCTATCCATAATATACCAAAGAGTTTTTGCCCTGAGGTCAACTTTAAACTCTCATCACTTCCCTCTTTATATCCATAGATCATAGACTCAAATGCCTGTGATTTATGCACAAATTTATCTATAAGTACACCGATAATATGTATCAGTGAAACAATTATAAATGCATTAACCAATAATTCATGTAACGCTTCAAAAACATCCATTTCTTTAAAAAGAGAATGGTTTAAGCCTGCTAAAATACCCATTCCCTCTTGCGTACCATAAACCAGAATACCACTGATTACACTTAGAAGACCAAGTGCTATCATGGCAACAATAGCCCAACTTGAAGCAGGGTTGTGTCCTATATATCTTTTTTTATTTCCAAATACATGCGTCATATATATAAAAAGATCTTTTAACGTAAAATTAAAATCTCTAAATGCCGAATAGCGTACATCCATAAATCCCCAGATCACTCTATAGAGTAACAATAATCCTATAAAGTAACCAAATATGACATGGTAAGTCAGTAGACTATCCTCTTCACTTACAAGATATACTACTCCAACAGCAGCAACAAGTAGTATATGAAAGAGTCTTGTAAAAATACTCCAGGTATAGACTCTAGTCATCGTCCCATTTCCCGTAATTTGGTATATCTATATATCGCTCACCATATAAGCCTTTTTCTGCTGTTGTGTGACAGGCTGTACAGTTTGCTATAGACTTCACCTCTTTTTGTTCTATTAATCTCTTGGCTATCTCTCTATGCTCTTTTTTAAAATATGGTGTATCACTGACTGCAACAGGGGTATTGTCTTTGGCAATACTCCTACTTATTTTTCTACTTCTCTTATAGCCAGTAGAGACATCCGCAGCATTTTTCAAAAGGTAATTTAAAAGTATTTTTGTATCATTCGTATCCAATGAAGCATCTGTCTCAAAGTGATCTTCAAGGTTAGCCATAAGCTTTTTCCATGACCTTTGAGGAAGAAGCCCCGGCTGATATGCAAAATGGCAACTTGCACACTCTGCTTTATAAAATGCATTGTCTACCGGTGCTACACCTTTTTTTGTAGAACCAAAATAACTCTCTGCGGAAAGTGTAGAGACCAAAGCTAAAGTTATAACTATTGCTATATTTTTCATTTTAAATCCTTTATTTTTTATTGACGATGTATGTAATGACATCACCTTTTTCCTGGGCCGAACCCTCTCTTTTGTAGA
Organism: Sulfurovum sp.; assembly: GCA_027081115.1. Classification (GTDB taxonomy): domain Bacteria; phylum Campylobacterota; class Campylobacteria; order Campylobacterales; family Sulfurovaceae; genus Sulfurovum. Next base: position 35,677 of record JALWLD010000084.1, on the reverse strand, counting down.
CATCTTTAAAGTTTCTTCTTAGCCATTTTTTAACATTTTTGACTTTAGAGAATCTTTTTGGATTTATAGCAGGAGAAAGAGGCTCAATAACCTTTCCCGTACTTACATTTTCTCCACTTTGACCCAGATTCTTCGTATGACAACTTACACAAGAGATGAGTTTCCCTTTTTTACCAATGTATTCAGAGGTAAAGATCTTTTCACCTCGCTTGTAATCAAATGTTTTAAAATCTGGATTGTTACGCAGTGCTTGTGTTTTTAAACTATCCATATAAGTTTGCATTTCCGGGTTGAAAGTGTGTGCCTGTACCAGTAAAACCAAGGTGGCCAAGCTGATTAAAACTCTTTTCATAAGAGACTCCTTTTTATCTGTTGTATTCACAGTATAAAAGAAGTCTGTCAAGATTGTATTTACGATTGTTTACAATTTCTTTACAATTACATGGTCTTAAAAGATACCGTACATAGTGACTTTTTTGAAGCAAGTTTCTAAAAATATAATTATAATATATAATATGCCTACATAAGCAATATTTACCTAGTGTCATAGAATTTTGATAGATTGTTTGGATATAATTCTATATGCAATAGATTCAGTATAAAAGTCTATAAAAAACAAGGGAATAAAGTATGCCTCAACAGAAAAGCCAAAGAGACGAAAAAGTCAGTATTGCTATAGAGATAGCCATTAAAATAAGTATTATTGCCCTGGTAGTCTATATGTCCTACCTGATTGCAAAACCTTTCATGGCCATTGTGGTTTGGGGTATCATTATTGCTGTAGCCATCTCACCTCTTGTAAATATGCTTGAGCAACGTTTTGGACACCGTAAAAAGATCATTACAGCTATTACCATTGCCGTTATCGCTTCCCTTGCACTACCGACTTATGCACTTTCGGGAAAAACCATAGAGACCTCACAAAATATCATGCAGACACTACAAGAGGGAAACATAACCATACCTCCTCCAACAGAAAAAGTAAAAGAGTGGCCAGTTATTGGAGAACAAGCCTATACCTTTTGGGATAATGCTTCACATAACTTAAAAAAGACATTGGCACCTTTTTCTAAAGAGATAAAATCAAGTATTAAAACTCTCCTGAGTTCAATTGGTGGTCTCATCGGTACAGTCTTTCTATTTATAGGTTCCATGATCATTGCAGCATTACTTCTTATAGGTTCAGAAGGTGCAGTCAAATTTTACAAAGATCTCTCTTGTCGTCTTATGGGAGACAAAGGGAAAGAGTGGGCAACTCTATCTACCTTAACCATACGTTCTGTGGTCAATGGTGTCATTGGTGTAGCCGTCATACAATCCTTTTTCGCACTCATAGGTATGGCACTGATGGGAGTACCTCTTGCTATGGTATGGGCTGTAGGGATTATGTTCCTGACCATCATTCAAGTACCTGCCCTGCTCATCATTGGACCTGTTATCGCCTATGTATTTGCACAGGCTTCAGGGACAACTGAAGTCATTTTTGCCATATATATGGTACTGGTTGGCGCTTCTGATGGTGTACTCAAACCCATACTCATGGGTCGTGGTGTAGATGTACCTATGCTAGTCATTCTTATAGGAGCCATTGGGGGGATGATGCTTATGGGAATGATTGGTCTTTTTGTAGGTGCAGTTATCTTTGCTTTGGCCTATACACTCTTTGGATTCTGGATGGGTGATTTAAATGATGAGGGGAAAACCGTTAGCGATGCAACACTTAAGTAAACAAAACAACTTTGTCTACCTTTTCTTCTCTCTGATAACCCTACTCTTCTCTGCTGCAGTTGTGGGAGAATTACCTGGAAGCTTTGGAGAGGATCTCTTCTCTTTTGTCACACTGCTGATGCTTTTGGCAAGTATAAAAAGTATTAGAACAGATGTCACGTGGACGAAAACGGTTTATGTTGTCATTGGGTTTTTTATGCTCTTAACCTTTCTTGGCAAGTTTTTTCCTCAAGACATCTATGTCTACTTCATACTTATTACACTCCTTGTCTTTTTCATTGGATCGTTTACAATGGCATTCAAACAAGTACTTTTTGTCGGAGATATAGACGGAAACAAAATTGTTGGTTCACTGACACTGTACATCCTATTGGGACTTATTTGGGCAACAATTTATCTGCTTATTTTGGTTATGGATCATCAGGCATTTTCAGGCATTGAAGCAGGGAGTTGGCAACAAATCTTCTCTCGTGTTGCTTACTATTCTTTTGTAACGTTAACAACATTGGGATATGGTGATATACTGCCAACCAACCACATTGCAGAGTTCTTTGTTTACATGGAGGCCATCATCGGTGTCTTCTACATGGCTATCATTGTTTCAAGTCTTATCTCTTTGCGCCTTGCTGCATTGCAAAATGACAAAAACAACAAAGGTAACTAAGTGCAGGAGGCGATTCAGGAAAAACAACATACTTTTGAAAATAGGCTCAACAGTCTACTTGATTTCCAACTTTCAAAAAAATTTAAATTTGCCGTAAAAGTCTCTTTGGCAATGATGCTTGCCTACCTCATTCCTTTTTCTCAGGGTTGGGAACAGGCACAGACTTCAGTCATTACCATTATGCTTATTGCTGTGGCAGGTCCAGTCAGTGAATCAGTTTCTAAAGGTTTAAAACGGGTTATTGGTACCATTATAGGTGCCATTATAGGTATGAGCCTCATCGCACTTTTTCCTCAGGAACGTTTACTTTATCTTCTTTCTCTCTCAATTTGTGTCTCCATTGCCCTCTACCTGACAAGAGCCTATAAAGGAGACAACACTGTCTTTATGCTCATGGCCGTAACCATGATGATGGTGTTCAAAAATGGAGAAGTGGATGATGTCTTTTTGTATGGTATAGACCGTACTTTTATGACTGTTTTTGGTATTGCACTCTATACGTTGATTTCTATTTTTATCTGGCCGTTTAAAAGTAAGAATGACACTTTAACCATCACTACTGATCTTCTTGATACACAAGAAGCACTTTACAGACACAAAGATAACAAGAAAGAGAAAAGAGAGAGTCTCTATGCATCAGTGCAAGAAAAAGAGAAACAACTCTCCCAAGCCATTATTTCCTCTACATCAGAGAATATTTCTTTGTCACTTTCACAGAAAAATGCCATTTTGCAAGACAGCAAAAAAATCAATGAACTTCTTATGCTCCTCTCATACCATGATAAATCCTATTTTGCAAATAAGTACGATCATTATATTTACAACTTTCACAAACTAGATCATGATATTCAAACTCTTTTTAAAGCATTGAAAAGTGCTATTTCCAACAAAAAAGAGATTGAGGTTCCTAAAAAGTGGAAGGCAGAATATAATCTAGAGGCGATTAAAACACTTTCCCAGATAGATCGTGCAGCCTTTACTTCTACCATGCTTGACCTCTCAATATTACATGAAACACTCAGGTCCTTAGCCACAAAATTTAATGCTATCCTCTCTCCCTATCCTACTCATTTTATATTAAGTAAGGTAGTAAATCCTTCAAGATTCAAATGGTTTGATGTAGAAGATACGAAAGGTACATTCGTCTCTTTTCTGATCTTCTGGGCAACTACACTGTTTTGGATTGAACTTAACCCTCCTGCAGGCTTTCTTATAGTCACACTTGCCACTGCATTAAGTGTACTGACAACCTTTTCACCACTTAAACCATCTTTGCTCATTATTATTTTTAGTCTTTCATTTGTTTTTGCTACAGCCATGTATATCTTTGTATTGCCAAATATACATTATGCCTGGGAACTTGGTCTCTTTATTTTTATCTATTCATTTATAGGATTCTACTTCATTCCTGTAATGATCTCTGTTTTTTTCCTACTGGGTATAGCAGTATTGGGATTGTCAAATCCTATGTTTTACAATTTTCAAATTTTTCTCATGGTACTGTTTGTTTTCTACCTCTTCCTTTTTGTTTTATTACTCTTTTACTATGTGCCTTTTTCTACCAAACCAGAGTATCTCTTTTTAACCATGAAACAGAGATTTTTTACACTCTCTGCGAACCTTATGAGAAGAAGTAATAATCTTGCTATAAATAAAGGATCATTTGTGGGGAGGGTAAAAGCCAAATATGCCCAGTTACACCTCATGTATACTGTAAAAAAAATGCAACTCTGGGCATCGAAGATAGATACAGTTTATTTTGACAGTATAGATAAGAAACTCCTTTTAGGCTTTACAAAAGAGACTGAAACTTTTGTCTACATGCTTCAAATGATGTACGAACGTGAAGTACAAAGCAGGCATAATCCTCTTATTCTAAAAATAAGAGCACAATATCAGTCACACTCACTTGCAACACTTTTGGAAGCCTATGCCAATGGTCATACAGTATCTGACATAGATCCTCTATGGAGAGATAAAAAACAAATCATTGCTAAAATAGAAGATAGTCTCAAAAGCTTTCTAAATGAGATGGAACCGGAACAATACTCACAGAATGAAGTCATTGAATTTTATGAAAATATCTCCCTGAGAAGAAATGTTTGGGCTTCACTACTTTCATGTCAAGAGATGATGGAAAATTTAAATTTTAAAGTATTGGAAAATAATAGATTTTAATATGAAAAGAAACACAATAATATATACAATGCAAAAGTGGGGACTTTCCAGTTTGACACTACTACTGTTAAGCGGATGTGCCAAACTTGGACCTGACTTTAGAGGTGTGACGCACCCACCTCTGCCAAAAACATGGTCACATAAAAATAAGCAAGCTTCTACCATAGAGTGGTGGAAAACCTTTCATGATCCTATACTTAACAGTCTGGTAAAACAAGCCTATACACAAAACCTCGACATAAAAAGTGCAGGCCTGCGTATAGCACAGTCTCGTGCTGCACTGGGCATCTCCCAAGGACTTGTTTTTCCTCAGCTACAGGCACTCTCAGGTCAAGCAAGTTCTACGCATACCGGACTGGGAGATGTAGCATCTGCCGGTATAAACTTTGACATGGGTTGGGAGATGGATATATGGGGTAAATATGCACGAAATATGGAGTCCTCTAAAGCACAACTCTATGCTTCAATCGCCTCGTATGACAATATCATGGTCTCAGTCATCTCTGAAGTCGCCAGAAACTACATCAACTACCGTACAGCACAGGAACGTCTGATCTATGCAAAACGAAACGTAGTCATACAGGAGAGAGTAACTAAAATGACAGAGATCCAGTTCAATTCAGGTAATGTTTCTGAACTTGATATGCAACAAGCACGTACACAACTATTCAACACACGTACCTCTATTCCTGCCGTTGAACTAGGCAGAATAAATGCACGAAATGCACTGGCACTACTGCTTGCCACTGATGCAGCAACAATAGAGGGTCTACTTCAAAAAGGAAATGCAAACAATTTTACTTCTATGAGCAAATATATTGCTGAGCATAAAGGCATTGTGCAGATTAAAGCAAAGAAAAAAGGACTTGTGGAAATCAATCTCATACCAAAAGCCAGACTCAACCCTTACTATAAGATCGATGCAAATCTTTTAACCAAACGACCAGATATTAAAGTGGCAGAATACCAGGTACATACCAATTCTGCACTCATTGGTGCAAAGATGGCCGAACTTTACCCCAGTATTTCACTCTTTGGTAACATTGGATACAACACAAACAATAGTAGTGGTTCATGGTTAAACAGTAGTAATGCATTAGGTGTTACGGTAGGCCCTTCTTTCTCCTGGAATATTTTCAACTATGGGCGGATCAAGAACCAAATCCGTTTGCAAGATGCCAAATTTGAAGAGAGTCTGGTCAACTATAACAAAACGGTACTCTCTGCTGTAGCAGATGTATCCAATGCACTGGATGGATACATTTTAACCAAAAAGCAGCATACAGAGAACAAAAAAGCAGTTGAAGCCACTATCCGTGCCTTCAACATTTCAGTAGTACAGTACAATGACGGTTTGGTAAATTACCAGCGACTCTTAACCACAGTCGAAAAACTGACCTCAACTCAGGACCGCTATGCAAGTATCAAGGGAAATATGGCACTCAATGCTATAGCACTCTATAAGGCATTGGGAGGTGGATGGCAAATCAGTAGAGGTAAATCCTACATCTCTCAGGAGATGGCAGAAAAAATGAAAGGGCGTACCGACTGGGGGCACTACTTGGATACTGATATGACAAAACTCCCAAAAGACTTTTATACCAAGGGAGAAAATAATGGACAATAATTTTCCCCATGAACTCTCTATAGGCGATGTGTATTTCTCTCCTATACTGCCTGTTTTACTGTTTGCATTCTTGGCTGCAGCTATCACTGTAGTGCTTTTAAATAAATTAAAACTTGCACGTTTTCTTACAGCACCTGCTTATGTTTTTATAGCAATCATGACACTCTATGTCATACTTATCGACACATTCTGGATTAAATTTTAAGGGAATATCATGAAAAAACTTATTAAACTTTTACTTACTTTATCGATCTTGGGAACAGCAGCCTACTTTGCCTATCATAAATATCAGGATTATATAGAGAATCCCTGGACACGTGACGGACAGGTACGTACACAGATCATTCAAGTAGCTCCCCGTGTTACAGGTATGGTTACGAAGATCCATGTCAAAGACAACCAGAAAGTCAAAACAGGAGACCTTCTTTTTGAGATAGACCCTTCTCAGTATCAACTCAAGGTTAAACAAGCCAAAGCCAGACTACAACGTACACTTGAAGTGGCTAAAGGTACCAAGATTGAGTATGAACGTGTCAAAAATATTTATGCCAAAGACAAAGGTGCAGTCTCTCAAAAAGACCTTGTTCGAAATGAAACCAACTACTTTAAGTCACTTGCAGATATTGACAGCTCCACAGAAGCACTCAATACGGCCAAACTCAACCTCTCCTACACCAAAGTCTATGCTGAAGTAGATGGCTATGTCTCAAATATTACCTTCCAGATTGGGACACAGGCTTCTGCCAATAAACCACTGCTTGCATTAGTTGATACCTCTTCTTACTGGGTATTTGGATTTTTCCGTGAAGATAGTATGGGAGAGATCACTATTGGAGATAATGCGGTAGTTACACTAATGGCTTACCCAGATACTCCACTTAAAGGAAAAGTAGAGTCTATTGGATGGGGGATTGCACTTGCAGACGGTAACCCAGGAAATAACTTGTTACCAAGTATAAAACCTGTATTTCAATGGATACGTCTGGCACAGCGTGTTCCTGTACGCATTATGTTAGATAGAGTACCAAAACATATAAAACTTCGCTTTGGTCTCACTGCTTCAGTAATGGTTATGAAACATAATAAATAAACATTTAAGATTTTTTATCTTCATTAAGAACTTCACCATCTTCTTTTGGATGAAACGCACTGGGTCGCATTTTATGTGAAAACTTTAAAATCATTGCTGTGATCACTGCACCTCCAGGAACTATCCAGATGATAGCCAAACCAGTCATCTTAACAATATCTACGACCTGAGCTCCTGCTTTTCTATACTCTTTATGAATCAATAAAGAGGGTATTTCAATGGTCTCTTTAAATTCTACATTCATACCTTTTCCGATACGGCGTGTAAATTTTTTTAAGTTTTTGATACGTTTTTTCATAAGGAAAGTATAGTATAAAAATGTGTAGAGATGATGGAAGACATCATCTCAATTATTGTTACGGTGCAGAAACCACTCTGTACCGTAACTCACCACCCTCATAGAATGGTTCATAGTAGATTCCATCACACACACGGTAATCTATGTTGTTTTTGATAACCGTTGTACAATCATCACCCAATTCATAAACGATAGATCCTAAGGCCAAACCAGCTACTGTACCAAAAGCTACAGCACCTACAGGCCAATACCAACCACCATGGAAGTAATATCCTCCATGATAATGATGATGATGACGATAGTATGGGTGATGACCAGGTCTACCATGGATTGGCTTCCAGTGTGGTGGTTTCCCTACACCTGGTCTATTACCTGGAGGTCTCACCCCTGGTTTCCCCGGTCTGTTTGGATTTCCAGTCCCTGGTCTATTCCCATTGCCCGGGCGATTCGGTTTTCCTGCTCCCGGTTTTTGAGTAGGACGTGTATTTGGACGCTTTACAGGTCTTGTACTCGGTTTTTTTGCCGGTCTCGTTGTGGGACGTGTACTTGGTCTTTTTTTTGTTGGTCTTGTTGCCTTTCTGTTGGTTGGACGTTTTGTCATTCTATTGGAAGATCTTTTGGCTGAACGCTGGAAATTTCCTCCCTGATAACGGTTATAACGAGGGCTACTTCTTCTATTAAAGCTTGAACGGTTAAAACTACCACCGGTCCTTCTCATACTTCCGCCACCACGTCGCATTCCTCCACCTCTCATTCCTCCACCGCGCCTAGCTTCCACATGATTTAAAATTGAAAATGTAAACTCTGTAGAGAGTAGCTTATGTGTAATGCTTGAAGATGTTTCATACTGTATTTTCTGCACAGAGGGAGAAAAAAACCCTAACATCACAGCAACAATAGCAAACTTCAACATAAAATATTTTCTATACATCATAACTACTCCCCTTCAGGTACTTCAATATTGATCTTGATAGCATTAGCAGGTGCGTTAAATACATATTGGTCAGAGTTTGATTTAGCATTTTTATACCAACGTAATACCGTGCTGCTTCTTAATTCTCTCTTGGCAGTTTTATCGATAATAATAAACTTGAGAATCAGAGGTGTTTTTCCTCTGGCAATCCAAACTTGAAACTCCTCTTTACTGTTACTAAAACCAATATAATCACATACAGTTTTTCCTACATTGCTGATGCCAAAGTAATACCCTTTACTTTGTGGTTTTAGGCGTGTTGCAATATCACTGTATAAGATGTTTGCCAAAGGTGTCTTGATATCGTAATGATCAAAAATATAATCAAGTGTATCATCTATAGTTTGTGGTGTTTTAAGTACACCATAATAATTCTTCTCTTTATTATAGATAGTAAACTTCCCCTTATGTAGGTAGATACGTCTGTTTTTTGTATCCCCCTCAATATCAACCATTAGATCTCCAGGTCTGTCCACTTTTACAAATACCCGGTGTTTTACCTCTACAATCATTTTGTTATCGATAAGATCATCATTGACAGTGATACCTTCAAAAGCAAATTTATCCAACCCTCCTATATAACGATAGGCACGATCAAGAATCTTGTTTGCCACGGTAGATTTATGTAGTATATAAGGTGCCTCCTGTGCAAGCAGGTAAGAAGGTGCAACTGTTAAAAAAGCCCCTATAACTGATAACACAATTAATTTACTTTTCGATCTTTTCATAGGTGTAAACCTCCATTAAATAATCAATATTTGTCAATTATAGAATAATAAGTATAAAACATGACTAATTTTCTCTTTTAGGATAGACATAAAACAGAAAAATTCGCTATACTATTCTTAATTTTTACACTACATATTAAAGGTTAAACTATGGCTATTGACCCCAGAACACTGGATTTTGTCGCACTTGGAGTATTTGTCACGGTTGTGATTGTTTTTATCTATCTTACTATCTACATCCATGATATACCCTATGAGATTGCAAAAAAAAGAAATCATCCACATAGAGATGCTATACACATTGCAGGTTGGGTCTCCCTCTTTCTTATGCATGTGATCTGGCCATTTCTCTGGATATGGGCATACCTCTATAAACCCGGTGAAGGCTGGGGACTGGAAACAGTTGAGATCAAAGACTCAACTGGGGCTAAAGAAGAACTTGAAACACTCAAAAAGAGACTAAGTGCTCTAGAAGCCAAACTTTCTGAAACTGTAGAAACAAACAAAGAGGAGGCAAACTAATGGAAACATTAATGATACTTACCTATGCCACCTTCTGTTGGATTATTTTTAAGGTCTTTAAGATCCCTGTCAATAAATGGTCACTTACCACTGCTGTACTCGGCGGTGTCATTATGCTTGCTGTTATTCTGATGGGAATGGCCTATTACCACCCCAGCTCTACAAGTGCACGTAATTATTTTGTTACCACACCAATTGTTCCCAATGTGCGTGCAAAAGTACTGGAGGTTAAAGTAAAACCCAATGTTCCTGTGAAAAAAGGAGACGTACTCTTTACACTTGAAGATACCCGTTTCAAAGCAAATTTAGCAGACCTTGAGGCACAACTTGACTTCGCTAAAAAAAGACTGATAGATACCAAAGAACTTAGACGTGTTGCCGGTGGTTCCAAATTCGACATTCATGAATATGAAAAACAGGTGGGCAGTCTTACTGCAAAAGTTGCTTCTGCCAAGTTCGATCTTGAGAGCTGTATAGTACGTGCCCCATCCAATGGATTTGTCACACAGATAAGAGCTAGACCAGGACAGATGGCAGTAACTATGCCTATCGCACCTGTGATGACCTTTGTTAATACAGACTCAATAGCCTTTATTGCCGCCTTCTCACAGGAACCACTACAAAATATTAAAGCCGGAAATCTAGCTGAAGTAATCTTTCCTTCTATTCCTGGTCGTTCTTTCCAAGCCCATGTACTGAGAGTCTTACCTACAATGGCCGAAGGAGAAATTACACCAGACAGATCTATGTTCTCTTTTTCCAGACAGCTACCTCCAGGATATATACCTGTAATACTTGCATTTGATGAAGACCTCTCAAAATACAATCTTCCATTAGGAGTAGATGGTATTGCAGCAACCTATGACATGTCTAATGCATTCTGGTCACATGTGGCTATCATCCGTAAGATGCTCTTACGGATGCAAAGTTGGCAATTCTTCTTGCGATTCCATTAAGAAAAAGGGTTTAAATGAAAAGAATTTTACTATCAGGATCACTTGCCCTTTTACTGGGAGGATGTGCACAGAATGTACTGACACATGAAGATGCCACTGCCAGTATTAAAAATACAAAAGCAATACCTACAGCTACACCAAGCTCATTTAAAAGATCTATAGACAGTGCGAAAGTACAAGATGGGTGGATCAAGACGTTTCATGATTCAAAACTCAATGCCTTGGTTACAGAGGCACAAAAAAACAACCCGAGTCTAAAAATTGCTGCAGCTAGAGTAGAAAGAGCTACAGCACTTACCCGGCTCACAGAAGCTGAACTGAAACCCACTATAGGTGCTTCCGCGTACTATCATGACAACAATGCAGAAGGTGCCAATGAAATTTCTTTTGGGGGCTTAGGTGTCTCCTGGGAGCCTGACGTCTGGGGACGTGTCGGTAATGCTGTTGCAGCACAAAAAGAACTCACCACCGCACAACTGGCTGACTACAATTTTGCAAGACAATCCTTAGCAGCCAACACAGCCAAAGCATGGTTCCTTCTCAATGCCAATACCAAGATCTATGAGTTTTCAAAAGAGATCGTTGTTCTCCAACAAAGAGGTTTAAAGATTCTTGATGCCAGAGAAAAGATCGGCCAGGGAAACAAACGAGATGTGCATATCTCTAAAGCATTGGTTGCCGAAGCAAAAGAGGCTACACGAGCAGCTTTAACAGCAAAAGAACGTTCGCAAAGAGCCCTGGAAGTTCTTGTTGGTCGTTATCCTTCCGGAAAACTACAGGCAAGATCACTTTACCGAGCCCCTTCACGTATTCCTAATGGTATGCCTTCACAACTCTTAGAACGCCGTCCTGATCTTATTGCTGCACAAGAACGCGTAGCAGCAGCATTCCATCAGCATGCATCTGCAAAGCTACTGCACCTCCCTAGCATCAATCTAAAACTAGGTCTTGGTCCAAACTCTCTCAATGATGCTATTACAAATCTTACTGCCGGTCTTTATGCCCCGCTCTATACAGGTGGAGCTATTGAGGCACAGGTTGCCATAGCCAATGCTGAGCAGAAAGCAGCCATTGCGACATATGCAAAAACTGTACTTAAAGCATTTCAGGAAGTTGAAAATGCTCTTGCTGCAGAGAAACATCTTGCTGCACGTTTACATTATGTCAATACAATGGTCAAAGAGTATAAAGCCGCTTACGATATGACGGTAGAGCGTTATCGTATTGGTGACAGCTCTGTTCTTGATATTATTATTGTTCAGGGTAAATGGGTTGCTGCCGAAATCAAAAAAATGCAAGTGATTAGAGAACGTCTCATCAACCGTGTAAATCTACACTTGGCACTGGGTGGAAGTTTCGACAGACCTAAACAATAAAGGAGTATACCATGCATGAACATTTGACTATTTTGGGTATTACTCTGGTCATTTTAGGGTATGGATACTTCTCTAAACTACTAAGCAGGATCAATATCTCCGGACCTATGGTCTTTACAGCTGTTGGTATCCTGCTGTCTACACTTGTATTAGGAAATAAGCCCGTTGGCTTTAATGCAGAAGCCGTACAAATTGTTGCAGAGATTGCATTGATTGTAGTACTCTTCTCTGATGCTGCTGTACTGGATATCGACCGACTTAAAGCTAAATGGCGACTGCCCGCACGCCTACTTTTTGTGGCACTGCCTATAACCATTGTATTCACTTTTTTTACAGCTCAGATATTCTTCCCTACAGAGGCACCTCTTTATATTTTACTCTTGGCACTCATTTTAGCACCCACTGATGCTGCACTGGGAAAGATCGTTGTCTCAGACAAACGTATTCCTGAAACAGTCAGAAATACTATCAATGTTGAAAGTGGGCTCAATGACGGTATCGTTTTTCCTGTGCTTTTGACCGTGCTGACACTCATTGCATCCAATGGTTCAGGCTCTTCAGAAGGATGGTTCGGCTATATTGTACAACAAATTTTCATAGGTGCCGTAGCTGGTGCCTTTGTAGGTTGGAGTGGAGCAAAGCTGAGTCAGTTTACCCTTAATAAAGAGTGGATTGAACATCAGTATCTTAATCTCATTCCTATTGCTTTGGCGATATTTTCTTTCTATTTTGCAGAACATTTCCATGGTAACGGATACATTGCAGCCTTTTTTGCCGGACTTTTCCTTGGAAATACCAGTAAAACACTCAGAAAAAATGTAGAGGAGTTTGCAGAGAGTGAAGGAGAACTACTCATTATGATCTCTTTTCTTGTATTTGGTCTGGTCTTTGTTCCTTTCATGCTTCCATATCTTACACTTAAAGTCTGGATATTTGCCATACTAAGCCTTACCATTCTGCGTATACTGCCTATTGTCATTGGTTTTGGTTTCTTTAAACTCGATATTCCAACAAGATTATTTATCGGTTGGTTTGGTCCAAGAGGAATCGCTTCCATTCTTTATATTTTAGTGGCGGTACATCAATTGGGCAATATCAAAGGCCATGAAGAGATATTTAGTGTTGCCTCTCTTACCGTTCTACTTTCTATTATACTCCATGGACTCTCAGCCAAGCCATTAGCACTCTGGTATTCCAAGCGTTACAACAAGGACAATAATGCATCATAAAAGTATCTACATTGCATCTGCCAAACCACATGCCGGAAGTCTTGTCATTGCCATAGGGTTTATGGAAATGCTCAAAGGTCGTTATGAACGTGTCGCATTCTTTCGACCTATTCTTCAAGACCAATCAGGTAAGGATGAAGATATTGAATTCATGCTTCAACATTTTGAACTGGATATGCAGTATGAAGCATGTTGTGGATTTACCGTTAGTGAATACATAGAAGCCTATAGCAAAGACAGAGAAGACAAGTTGCATGAAGCACTCATTCGAAAAGTTAAAAAACTACATAAATCTTACGATTTTGTTGTCATAGAGGGTGCTTCCCGTGATATATTTGGTGGTATTTTTGACTTTGATATTAACCTTGAGATTGCTAAAAACCTTGATACTGTTTTTATCTCTGTACTGAATGCCAAAGGAAAAAGCAGTAATAAAATAGTCAATGAGATACAGATAAGTTCAGAGATGATTGCACAAGAGGGTTGTATCCACTTGGCAACGTTTGTAAACCGTTGTAATGAAAATATCATAGAACATGTCAAGACACGTCTCACTTCCATTCACATTGAAGAACAGATATATATTTTACCTGAAGTAAAAGAGCTCAATACTCCTACTTTAGACCAGGTAACAAAAACACTTAAAGCAAAAATGCTTTTAGGTAGGCAGGAACAACTACAGCACCTTGTACATGGAAATAAAATAGCTGCCATGGGTGTAGAAAACTATCTCAAACACATTAAAACCGGAGATATCATCATTGTACCCGGTGATCGTATCGATATTATTTTAGTGACCCTGCTCTCCCATTTTGCTAAAAATCACTCAAACATCAGTGGTATTATTTTAAGTGGTGGCATCAAACTTTCAGAACCTATTATGGCTTTATTAAAAGATTTTCCAGAAGTGGTCATCCCACTTTTCTCTGTAAATTTTGACTCATATGAAACAGCCATCGCTTTGAATCAAATTTCTGCCACTATAACAGCACATAGCCCAAGAAAGATCTCTCTTGCCAAAGGTCTTTTCAATGCTTCTGTTGACAAAATAAAATTGCGTGAACGTTTCCAGAGCAGTAACAACAAAACACTTACACCACTTATGTTCCAATACAGACTTTTTGAACAAGCCGAGAATAAAAGACAAAAGATTGTCTTACCTGAGAGCAATGATGAACGGATACTTCGTGCTACAGAGATACTGCTCCATCGCGATATGGTAGATATTATACTTCTGGGGAACCCAAAAACTATTGAAAATAACTGTAGACGTATGGATATAGACATCTGCAAAGCAGAAATAGTTGACCCCTCAGATCAAGCACTTCAGGAACGTTTCTCCCAAAAATTTTATACCCTTAGGAAAGAAAAAGGACTTACTTTAAAAGTAGCCAGAGATGCTATGACACATATCTCTTATTTTGCGACTATGATGGTTTATGAAGGTTTGGCAGATGGAATGGTTTCAGGAGCTACTCACACCACAGCTGATACAGTTAGACCTGCCCTGCAGATCATTAAAACCAAATCAGATATCTCCATAGTCTCCAGTATTTTCTTCATGTGTCTTGATACAAAAGTACTGGTCTATGGAGACTGTGCGGTAAATATGGACCCTACCGCAGAAGAATTGGCACAGATTGCTGTCTCTTCCGCAGATACGGCAAAGCAGTTTGGCATAGAACCTAAAGTAGCCATGCTCTCTTACTCTACAGGTACTTCAGGTACAGGTCCTGAAGTTGAAAAAGTACGTAAAGCTACAAAACTTGCACAAATAATGCGACCAAATATCCTTATAGAGGGTCCTATGCAATACGATGCGGCCATTGATGCTAAAGTAGCCAAAAAGAAACTTCCCGAAAGTGATGTAGCAGGACAAGCAACAGTTTTTATATTTCCTGATCTTAATACAGGAAATAACACCTACAAGGCGGTACAACGATCTACGGGTGCACTTGCTATTGGACCAGTACTGCAAGGTCTTCGCTTGCCTGTAAATGACTTAAGTAGAGGTTGTCTGGTAGACGACATAGTCAATACTGTAGCTATTACCGCTATACAGGCACAGGCAGAGGAGTAAGCATGAAAATCCTTGTACTCAATTCTGGTTCCTCTTCTCTGAAATGCCAATACTTTATAAACCAGATCAGTAATGTCTCTCTTCATATTGAACGTATTGGTGAAGAGTGTAGTGAAGCGATACTCACAATTAATGATAAAACAGAATCATTCAAAGAAACAGTGAATAACCATCATGAAGCGTTGACTCTACTCTTTTCTCTACTGAAACATCAACATATTTTAGATTCCATCAATACACTTGATGCAGTAGGACACCGTGTGGTACATGGAGGCAATTATTTCAATACAGCAGTATGTATTACCGAAGAGGTTATAAAGAAAATCACATCACTCATACCTCTTGCTCCACTTCATAACCCTGCCAACCTTGAGGCCATTAAAAGTTTACATACACAATACCCGACACTGCAACAGGTTGCTGTTTTTGATACTGCGTTTCATCAAACCATGCCTCAACATGCCTACACATACCCTTTACCCTACGAGATTAGCCAAGCTTCACATATCAGACGCTATGGATTTCATGGTACCTCTCATGCCTATGTTGTAAAAGAAGCAGCAGTCTGTTTGGCTAAACCCTTAAATAGAGTCAATCTCATTACACTGCATCTAGGCAATGGTGCCAGTGCAGCAGCCATTCAATCAGGGAAAAGTATCGATACATCTATGGGTATGACCCCTTTGGAAGGTCTCATGATGGGTACACGTTCGGGAGATATTGATCCGGCCATCATCCCATACCTTACACGGACTCATGCTCTTTCTCTAGACGACATAGATACCCTATTAAACAAAGAGAGTGGACTAAAAGGTATCTGTGGCACCAATGATATGAGAGAAGTATTGGAAAAAGTAGCCAAAAAAGACAAACAAGCCACACTTGCACTTGAGATGTATATCTATCGCATACTAAAATATATTGGTGCCTATACCATAGTTTTGGGACGTGTAGATGCCATTGTATTTACAGGAGGTATTGGAGAACATGCTGCGGAGTTACGTGAAAGGGTTTGTAAAAGGCTCTCTACTGCCCTAGATCTACAGATAGACCCCATAAAAAACAGAAAGAAGCTAAGAGGAAACAGAGAGATACAGAAAGATAACTCCCAGATCAAACTTTTGGTTATCCCTACCAATGAAGAGTTGGAAATTGTTCTTCAGACACAAAACATACTCAAAACTCAATAGTTGCTAAAATTATTAACACCTTTATGTTGTAATACATGATAGATAGAGTATAAAGCAAACCCAACAATAGTAACTGACATCAAGAGATAAAAACCTATCGCCCATGGTTCAAACTGATTGTAGTTCTCTTGTAAAATGAGAAAATGCTCTAACCCCATACCTGTATAGATATAAAAGAGTACAAAGAAAAGCATTACCCCTAATGTATAAGGAAAAATAAACAGCATCAAAAGACCAAAAAGTTTCGTATGTGCTTTGGCAATATAGAGAATGGTTTCTTTTATATTCGACTGTGGATTAAACAAATCATCCAAAAAAGAATCCTTCTTTTTTTTCGTTAAAGCAGAAACTTTTTGTCCATCCCAGCTCAAACTCTCTTCTATTTTAGGTTCAACTCTTTTATACATAAATCCTCTTTTCTTTTTTATTTACAGGTGTAACTTTTTCTTAAAATATTTGTCTATATCAAAATAGATCTCACCGGAGTTATTTTTATAAGAAAGGTTCTTTTTACTTAGTTCTCCAATCTTTTCAAAACCCATCACAGCCAACATCGTTTTCATACCTTTTATGAGATTCTTGTGATAATTGGCAATTTCATTTCCTTTTCGTGTCACAATATAAGAAGCACGCTTTTTAGGATCCTGTGTTGCCATTCCTACAGGACATTGATGTGAACCATACCCAGAACACATTCTAGCTCTGATACATCCCCCACTCATCATAAATCCACGTGCTATACCTACTGCATCCGCACCCATTGACATAGTAATGATTACATCATCCGGAGTCAAAAGTTTACCTGAAGCAATGATCTTGATATCATCACGTAATCCATGTTTACGAAGCGCCATATCAACAATATACAGAGCATTACGTGTCTGTAGTCCTACGGATTCCATTAACTCAAGTGGTGCGGTAGCAGAACCACCTTCTCCTGAGTCAACTGATATAAAATCAGGTAAAGGCAAACCAGCTGCTTTACGTACAGCAGCAGCAGCAAAAAGTGTATCTACTACATTGGCATCAGAAATCACAATCTTTAAACCTACCGGTTTTTTTGATATTTCCTGAAGTCTCCCGACAAAATCTAGTAAATGCTCCGTAGAATCGGCATAAGGAAAACGGTTAGGGGAGAAAAGGTCTTTACCTTCTTCTACACCACGATAATAGGCAATATCTGCTGAGACTTTTGAACCAGATAGTTTTCCGCCTGTCTGCTTTGCACCTTGAGCGATCTTAATCTCTGTCATACGACAAAAAGACATCACTTTGGCATAACGCTCTTCATCAAATTTTCCTTCTTCATCTCGTACACCATAAAGCCCTGAAGACATTTGAAAAATAATATCAGGAATGGAGTCAGGTACCTCTTTTGGAAAAACCTCAAATGGTGCCTTCCAGTTTGGACGGAAAAGTACATGTGTCTTTTTATCATAGATATAGGTATTTTCAGTCTTTTTATTAAGTAGTATTTTTCTATACACTTTAATTGCATAGGTTTTATTGAGAATTTTATCTACAATTTTAAATACATTCTCGGCAAAAGGTGTACCATTGACTATCTCCAAATATTCTGCATCGTTAAGATCTGGATTGAGCGTATAAAGATGGTTGGAAGTCAACCCACCTTCACCTGTATTGACAGTAAAACCTGCCTTTAATGCCCCCAAAGAGAAAGCTCGAACTGCTTCAGGACTTAAAGATCCATCACTCATTGCAGAACGGATAATAGGACTTTTAGCCACAAAAGGTATCTCTCTTCTTTCTCCGAAAGTAACAGAGAGATCATCAGAGACTTCATCATCATTCTTCACATTTACAGAGTGTTTCACAATAAATCTTGAACCGGAAAATGGTTGTGCTACAGAAAAGGACTGATAATTTGGTCTATCTTTGGCTGCTTTATAAACCCAGTCTATTTTATCTCTGGATTCATAGAAAGTCTCTTCTGCAAAATATTGACGTAGTGGTTCACGTAGTGCTTCAAAGAAATAACGGAACCTACCGATAATCGGATAATTAATGAGTAGCTGATGTTTACGTTGTACATAACGGTCGTAAATAAACAATATAATCAGTGCAATAAAAAGCACCACAATAATTACTTCCGCAAAATGCGTTAAAAACTCCCAAATAGTATCTATCATTAAATTCCTTCTGCGATCATTGCATCTGCAATTTTCTTAAAAGCTGCAATATTGGCTCCATCGACATAATTTCCTTCGACACCATACTCTTTTGCAGTCTCAGAAACAGAATGACAAATATATTGCATGGTCTCTTTTAAACGCGTATCTACATTTTCAAATGTCCATCTCTGCATTGCTGCATTCTGACTCATTTCAAAGTTACTTACCGCAACACCACCTGCATTGGCAGCTTTTGCAGGAGCAAAACAGATCTTACTCTTTAAGAAAACTTCAATAGCTTCAGAGGTTGAAGGCATATTGGCACCTTCCGTCACAGAGGTACAACCATTTTTAACAAGATTCTTCGCATCCACTTCAGTTAACTCATTTTGTGTAGCACAAGGAAAAGCAGCATAACACTCAATATCCCAAACAGCATGTCCATCTTTTGGATAGTCCGCAACAGGAATATATTTTGCTTCCGGGTGTACTTTGACATACTCTTCCAAAGAGGCACGACGATTAAATTTCAAGTCCTGCAATAGTGTGATGTCTACACCTCTGGCATCATAAATCGTACCTTTAGAATCCGTACATGTTACAGGTACAGCACCCAATTCAATCAATTTTTCAATCGTATAGAGCGCTACATTGCCTGCTCCAGAAACTGTACATAATTTACCGTTAAGACTCTCTTTCCCTTCCACTTCCAACATAGTTTCTGTAAAATACACTACACCATAGCCTGTAGCTTGAGGTCTCATAAGTGAACCACCAAAGAAATTTGGCTTTCCGGTCAATACTCCATCAAAAGTAGAAGTGATCTTTTTATATTCACCAAAAAGAAAACCTATTTCACGTCCACCTACACCAATATCTCCGGCAGGTACATCCATACGTGGTCCTATGTATTTATGCAATTCTCTCATAAAAGAGGCACAGAACTTCATGACTTCAAAATCACTTTTACCTTTAGGGTCAAAGTCCGACCCGCCTTTTGCACCACCAATAGGCAGTCCCGTCAAAGCATTTTTAAAAATTTGTTCAAAACCAAGGAATTTTAAAATACCTTCATTAACTGTTGGGTGGAAACGTAAACCACCTTTATACGGTCCAAGTGTATTGTTAAACTGTACACGATACCCGGTATTTACTTGTATTTTCTGTTCATCATCCAGCCACTCTACTTTAAACTTAATAATTCTGTCAGGTACTGCCAATCTTTTTACAATCGCATTAAGGTTATACTGTTTATCTGAAACTAAAAGTGGTGCTATAGAGAGTAACACCTCTTCTACTGCCTGGTAAAATACATCATGTTCAAAACGATGAGACTCTTTTAGTTTTGTAATCTCATCTATAATTAGTTTTTTCATTTTAGTTAATTCACTATTTGGCATTATCGTCCTTTTTTATGTATCCCAATATCATCTTGGAGTATACCCCTGATTTGTTAACTAGAGATTAATTCTATAACGGTTTAATCCTGTTCATATCTAACTTACCTAAAGTAGCACCATCTTGCTCTATAAAGTGTAATGTAGCATCATACGGTGGCTTATAGTCTCGTAGAATATCTATCAGGTCACCCATGACCAAGCCATAGTTTCTTCCCAGCGAAAAAGTGACCTCTTCAATGTGTGAACCATGTATTTTATCAGCCAATGCATTCAGTGCACACGCATAGGCACTCTCATTGGTAATATATTGAAGATAGTAGTCACGCATAATATCAATATTACCAAGCCATGCGGTACGTTCATCACGTGTTAACGTGTCACTCTCTTTAACTTTTGTTCTATAGGTATCAATGAGTGCGGTGGTCTTCTCTTCTCGTGTCTCAAATATCTCATCTATATTGTCACAATGCTTCTTAAGTGCCTCTAATAATTCACGGCTGTTGTACTCTTTAGGATCTACATGGTAAAGGTGTAATGACTTGTCCCCGTTGTCTTTAAAACTTAATGCATCTAAAAGCTCTACCGCTGCACCCAAAAAAGTATATTTGTCCGGTTTAGTCTGATCAAAATTCACACCACGCTGAGAAACAGTCGGTCGTGCACCTACATATTTTAATTCCATCTCTATCTTCCTTTATATGATCAATAACCATATCTAGGAATATTATACGTTATTTAGCATCTAAACACTCTTATACAAACGTAAATAATAGGGTCTTGTTTAAAATATTTTCAATTCTATTATTTTTTTGATACAATAGTAGTGTAAATAAAAATTTTGGAGGTTACTATTATGAAAAAGCTACATAGTGCAGCGTTGCTCGCTGCAGGTACATCACTTATCTTAATGACAGGCTGTGCATCTACAGGAACAAGTCAAACAACGGATGGTGCGCTCATTGGTGCTGCTGGTGGAGCATTAATTGGACAAGCGATCGGTGGTAATACAGGTTCTACATTGGCTGGTGCTGCTATTGGTGGATTGGCTGGTGCTGCAATAGGTAATAATGAAGAAAAGAAAAATAGAACATACTATAGAGACAGTCGTGGTTACACCTACTACATTGGTTCTGATGGCAGACGTTATTACCAAAACTAAAATATTGGAGGGCATACCCCTCCTCTCTACACTTTAATCCTCAAAAATAATAATATCATAAGCATTTTTTGTAACCAATGCTTTACTTACGTGCACTGAACCATTACGGTTAACCTTAGAGAGTTCATCACGTAAGAGATCAATCTCCTCTTGCATTTTATCGATCTGTTCTTTGAGTTGAAGTACAATATCTACACCCGCAAGATTCACACCCATTTGCCTTGTCAAACGTAAGATCAATTTCATACGGTCAATATCACGCTGAGAGTAGAGACGCATACGCCCTTGTGTACGTGAAGGTTCAACCAAACCTTCTCTCTCATACTGTCTCAATGTTTGGGGATGGATATTAAGCATGGTAGCCACAACAGAGATAAGGTAAACCGGTTCATCATAACTGTGCATCATTCACTCCTTACAGTTTTTCTTCCAACATTTTCTTGAGTTCAGTATCTAGCGTATCAACATCTGGTAAAACCACATTGGCAACCAAATAGAGATCACCCTTCATTGCCGTCTTTCTGTCTGGGACACCTTTCCCTTTAAGTCTGAACTTTTGACCATTCTTTGTATTTTGAGGCACTTTAAGTGAAACCTCTTTTTCAGGTGTCTGTACCTGTACTTTTCCACCAAAAAGTGCTTCTTTAAGGGGAACATCAAAAGTTTTGTAAAGGTTATCACCTTTTCTCTCGTACTCACTTGAAGGAGCTACTTCTACTTTAAGAAGCAGATCTCCTGACTGTCCTTGATATTGTTTACCTTTACCTCTTACACGAAGTGTTTCTCCACTCTTGATACCCGCAGGTATCTTAATATCAAAATTTTGGCCTTCAACAGAAATATTATGTTTTCCACCCGTTACAGAAGTCATAAATGGTACAGTAATACGGGCCTGTATATCGAGGTCTGGACCACCGAAGCCACCAAAGCCTCCGGCACTGCCTCCAAAGCCACTAAAACCTCCGGCACCGCCACCACCACCGAACATCTGACGTAAAATTTCATCAAGATCTACACCCTGGCCTTGACCTTGTGCAAAATCATGGAAGTTCTGTCCTCCAAACATTTGGTCACCATATTGATCATACTGCTGTTTCTTCTCAGGGTCGGAAAGTACCTCATAGGCAGCATTGATCTCTTTAAACTTCTCTACGGCACTCTCTTCTTTATTAATATCAGGATGATATTTTCTTGCAAGTTTTCTATAGGCTTTTTTAATTTCATCAGCACTTGCATTTTCACTGATACCTAGCGTTTCATATAAACTTTTTGACATAATTGCACCTCTTTAGTTATGGTTTCTTAAATTTAGATGAATTATATCAAAAAACTTTAGTCAATGTCAATCAAGTTTAGAAAAAATAGTACTTAGTTTGGCCATTTTCTAAAAGAGAGAAAGAATGCTGTACAATACCGTATGAATTTTATAGAAATAGATGATATTAACCTCCCCCAATTACATATTTACCATCAGTTTAGAGAACATGCTTTTACTGCTGATGAAAGTTTTGTGGCAGACAGTCCAAAAGTAGTTAATCTTCTTTTGGAAACAGAGATTGAAGTACGTAGTATACTTGCAACACAAGAGTATTATGATACCTACTCACAGCTACTTAAAAAACATCCTGAGGCAACATTCTATATTGCTTCTAAAGCACTCATGCAGGAGATTGTAGGGCATAAGATACACCATAATGTGATGATGCATGGCACTAGACCCTCTTCGACCTCCCTAGATGCACTTGGAGATCATATAATCATGCTCGATGAAATCAGTTCTACACAAAATATAGGCTCTATTGCCAGATCGGCAGCAGCATTGGGTATAGATTCATACCTTCTCCCTACTTATGGGCCACACCCCTGGTCAAGACGTGCCTTACGGGTTTCTATGGGACATGTTGCTATGTTGAAAACGCATCTTTATAGTAATATTCAAGAGACTATCAAAAGATTAAAAGCGAATGGATACAGAGTTTATGCTGCAGAAGTAACCAAAGACTCCACACCATTGGCCTCAGTTGAAATTACAGAGAAATGGACTTTACTTATGGGACATGAGGGGTCTGGTATCTCCAAAGAGATATTGGATCTTTGTGATGAAGTAGTAACTATTGAAATGGTAGCCGGGGTAAAGAGTTTTAATGTAGGTGTGGCAGCATCCATTATGATGTACCAGTTTAAACATAAGCCATAATAAAAGTGCATGCACTTATGCAGCCCCCCTAAAAGGTAATAACCTTCCAATCATTCTGTAGAGATTCAGTCAATCTCTCACCCGTATGTGTCATTTCAATACCTAAAGAGCCTAAAGTATTTGTAACACCATAGTCATCACTACAGACGACACAACAAGAAAAACCGACACCTGTATCTTGTACTTTCTTAACCATCATTTGAAGTTCTTTATTCTCAGCCAAAAGTTTGGCTGAAGGTCCCCAGACCATAATATGAACTTCATCCCAGTAGTTTCTGGGTAAAGCCACAGAGCCATAGAGAAGTATCAGCTTTTTGGCCACTTCCATCTCTGAGGAACTCCAGACGATCAGTAGTTTATTCATCTTAATGTAAAAAGTGTCTCACTGTCGTAAAATAAAGTGAAATACCATGCTCATTGGCAGCTTCAATAACTTCATCATCTCTAATACTTCCACCAGGCTCAATAATTGCTTTTACCCCTGCTTGGGCTGCAGCATCAATACTGTCTCTAAACGGGAAGAAGGCTTCAGATGCCATTGCCGCACCAGAGACATCCAGACCCATCTCTTTGGCTTTTTTCAAAGCACATTGAGCAGCATCGACACGTGATGTCATACCCATTCCTACAGCAACCATTGCAGAATCTTTCACATACACCACACAGTTTGATTTGGTCAGACCAGCTACTTTCCAGGCAATTTCGAGGTCTTTCATCTCTTGTGCTGTGGCAGTCAGTTCTGACTTTTTCTGTGCATTATGTACTTCATTGTCACAAATGCAGTCTGAATTCTGGTAGACAAATCCACCATCTACATGTTTAAAGTCATGTGAGTCACCCGACATAACCAGTTTATTGCTACCTTGAGCAAAAAGTTTTAAACGTTTTTTCTTTTCAAAAACTTCCAGTGCTTCAGCAGTAAAGTCTGCTGCCATAACTACTTCGAGGAATATTTCATTCATCTTCTCTGCAAGATCTTTAGTTACGATTCCGTTCACTGCCACAACACCGCCAAAAGCAGAGACAGGATCACACTTCAATGCTTCCACATAAGAATCTAAAAGTGTCTCTCTAAGTGCAAATCCACATGGGTTACCATGTTTTACTATACAAACTGCATTCTCATCGCCAAAACTTGAAGCGATCTTCAATGCACCATTTACATCATTTATGTTATTAAAAGATGCCTCGCCTTTTACCTGCTTAAAGTTATTACTAAAATGTCTGTCAAACTCATACAATGCACCTTTTTGATGTGGGTTCTCTCCATAACGTGTCTGAAATGATTTTTTACCCGTAATAAACTGGTACTCTCCAAAACCATCATTGAAACGTCCGTTCATATAGTTTGCAATCATCGCATCATAAGCTGCAGTATGTTCAAATGCCTTGATCATAAGTCCACGTCTAAATTCAACAGAATCATTACCGTTCTCCAATGCACCCAGTACATTTTCATAGTCATTAACATTCGTAACAATCAGCACATCATTAAAATTCTTTGCCGCAGAACGTACCATAGTTGGTCCGCCTATATCGATGTTTTCAATGATCTCATCAAAATCTTCAGTTCTTTCAATAGTCTCTTTGAACGGATACAAATTTACACAAACAAGGTCAATTCCTTCAACACCAAGCTCTTTAGCCTGTGCTACATGAGCCTTATCTCCTCTTTTATGAAGAATTCCACCATGCACATAAGGATTCAACGTTTTTACACGACCTTCAAAACACTCAGGAAATTTTGTGATCTCATCAATTTCAATAACTGTAATGCCTGCTTTGTTTAAAGTCTTATAGGTTCCCCCTGTTGAGATGATCTCCCAACCAAGTTTTTCCAACCCTCTTGCAAATTCTACAATCCCGTTTTTGTCACTCACACTCAATAAAGCTCTCATTTTTCTCTCTTTTTAATTCTAAATTATATATAGTTTTACTATTATAGATCTTGTTCAATAATACGAGCAAAAGTATTAAAGTAAATATCTTTTATTTTCTCCATAGAAAGTGCTACATCATTGACTTTTACACTCTGTCCACCTACTTTACCAATCACTTCTGCTTTCATTCCAAGTCCGGAAGCCATAGCAAGTAATTTCTCAAGCTCTGCATCATTTACTTCCACCAATGCTCTACTTTGTGATTCATCAAAGATATCTCTACTCTCATTCACAGAGACTTTTGCATCAACCCCTTTTCCTGAAACAGCTGCCATTTTAGACAAAGCAATAGCGATACCACCAAGGTTCACATCTTTTGCTGCTTTTAACAAACCTTCTTTGTTTGCTTCAATCACAAGCTCCCAAAGCGCCAATTCATTTTTGTAGTCAAAGGCAGGAAGGGACCCTGCAGTTTCGCCAAACAGCTCTTTAATATACAGTGATCCACCGAACTCACCTTTGGTCTCACCAAGAAGAACAATATTAGATCCCTCCTCCTGGAAACATGAAGGTAAAACTTTATTCTCATCATCATTCAAACCGACCATAGCAATGGCAGGTGTTGGAAAAACAGATACCCCGTTGGTTTCATTGTAAAGAGATACATTTCCAGAAACAACCGGCGTATTGAGTGCAAGACAGGCCTCTTTAATTCCCTCACATCCCTCAGCAAACTGCCACATTACTTCCGGATTTTCCGGATTACCATAATTTAGGCAGTCAGTAATGGAAAGTGGTCTTGCACCGGACATTGCTACGTTTCTTCCTGACTCAACTACTGCAAGTGCAGCACCTTTTTTAGGATCTATATAACAATAACGCGGATTACAGTCTGAGGACATTGCTAAGGCTCTACCATTCTCTTTAATACGAATACATGATGCATCAAGTGAACCTGGTGCTTTGGTTGTATTGGTTTGGACCATAGAGTCATACTGATTATATACCCATGCTTTATCTACTGTTTCAATAGAGATAAAGAGTTTTTCATAGGCATCCTGATCATCTACTTTATCAAAACTATCCACTGTTTTGGCATTCACTTCATCCAGATAACCTGGTCTTGCCGTTGGTCTGTCCAAGATCGGTGCCTCTTCACTGACCGGAGCAATTGGCATATCACATACCTGCTCCCCATGCCAGAAAAGTTCCATTCTTTTTGTATCGGTTACTTCTCCAATAACAGCAACATCAAGTCCCCATTTTTCAAAGATATCAATGATCGCCTGCTCTGAACCTTTTTTTGCACAAATAAGCATACGTTCCTGCGATTCAGAAAGCATAAAGTCATATGGAGTCATCCCTTCTTCACGTGCCGGTACCTGATCAAGGTTCATAATGAGCCCTGCACCCGTCTTCCCTGCCATTTCAAAAGCTGAAGAGGTAAGCCCCGCAGCACCCATATCTTGAATACCGACAACATGGTCTGTTTTGAAAAGTTCCAAACAAGCTTCCAAAAGCAGTTTCTCGGTAAAGGGATCCCCCACCTGTACTGTTGGACGGAGTGATTTGGACTCTTCTGTAAATGAGTCGGAAGACATCACTGCCCCACCAAGACCATCACGACCTGTTTTTGACCCTACATACATAACGGGGTTACCAATACCTGATGCTACTCCAAGAAAGATCTCATCAGATTTAACCAATCCCAAAGAGAAGGCATTTACAAGGATATTACCATTGTAAGACTCGTCAAAACTTACTTCGCCACCAATAGTTGGTACACCCATACAGTTCCCATACGAACCAATCCCATCAACCACACCACGTACAAGGTGTCTCTGATACTTGTTAGTCTCAGAATCTCCTCTTACTTTACCAAAACGTAAAGCATTAAGGTTGGCTACCGGTCTGGCACCCATAGTAAAGATATCTCTCAAGATCCCACCTACACCCGTTGCTGCCCCTTGAAAAGGTTCAATGAATGAGGGGTGGTTATGACTCTCCATCTTAAAGACTGCAGCCATACCGTCACCAATATCAATGACACCGGCATTCTCACCCGGTCCCTGAATAACCCATGGTGCTTTGGTAGGAAAACCATTAAGGTATTTTTTACTTGATTTGTATGAACAGTGCTCAGACCACATAGCAGAGAAAATACCGATCTCTACCATATTTGGATGTCTTCCATCCAAAATACGCAAGATATCTGCATACTCTTCTTTACTAAGTTTGTGGTTCTTCAGAACGTTATCTAGATCTTCGATTGGTTGTGACATGTCTGTGTCCCTTTTGTAGATGAAATAAGGATACTATTTTACTGAAAAAGTACTAATAAAGTGATGAAAAATAAGGGGGAGAGGAGGAAGATCTCAAAGATGCAGTTGCATCTTCAAGAGTAAAAATTAAAAGTTGTAAGTCACACCAAAGTTAACACTGTCCAAAGAGATATCTTTAGTTACGGGACCAGTAGCATTTGTAAAGGTTCTGTCATCATCATAGATAGATGTATAGTCGATAAAGAGATCAACACCCTCGATAATACCATAAGATGCTCCAAGTCCCCAAGAGAAACCAGAACCATCATTCAGTTTAATACTGTCATGATCCATTCCTGCATACCCTAAAAGTGCATACACATCAAATGTGTCAGTTACCGGGTACATTGGTTTAACATAAAGTCCCCACGCATCAGCACCGGCAAGATCATAATCTGTAGTACCATTGTTAACTGTAATATCACTCACACCTGCCCAGTATCTACCTTCAACTGCCACATAAGAGTTAAATTTGTATCCTGCCTGGAACATAATAGCACTATATGACTCATCAAAACTTTGTGGGTCCATAGTGTTTGGAGTACGTGTATATTGATCTCCCATTAATGAATATGCTGCACCTAGGTAAAAACCACCGTCTGTAACTACAGGCTCAACTACTACTGGCTCTTCTATTGGCGCGATGTCTCCACCAGCCATAAGTACTGTTGACGCGATTACCGAAATTGCTAGAAATTTTTTCATTTTCTAATCCTTGTTTATAATTTTCTTTGTCATTTATTATACAGAAATATTCCTTAAGAAGATGCTGTATCCCCCCATTCCACCCGCTAAAAATATCGTATTTTAACACTCTTGTTGTAATTCTTTAGGGATTAAACCATAAAAACTTCCGTTTAACTGTGTATTTTCAAGTAAATATTGTTTGAACTTTGCATAAAGTTCATCATCAGGCTTCTTATGTTGATGCCAAAACTTTTTCAAACTTGTATTCTTGTTTGTCAATCCTTCAATATTGTAAATAGCATTCCCAAGTGTCAAGGTTGCAGTACCGTGACCAATGGAACTTAGACCAACAGTACTGTTAATAGTTATTGTTCCTTTTGCATGCTTTAGGCAACTAGGCAGATAGACATCATGAAAGACAAGCACACGCTTCTCTATTCCTAAAAGTGTCGCCTGCTCTCTAATGAATGCCATATAATTCTTACGCCCTCTATCGACAGGGTGATGTTTAAATATCAGGTAATCTTCATGAGGTGCATGATGCGCATAAGACTCCAGAACCTCTATAATAAATTTTTCTATAGACCTGTAATTTGAATGTTGTAAAATTTGAAAATCATTATGAGTTTGAAGGGGTACAAAAAAATACTTTTGAGATAGTTCATTCCTAATGAGATTTTCATATTGACGTTCAGTAAATTTAAATATCATTTTTCTAACCAAACCTCTTACACCATAGTACAACTCTTTGAGTGCTGAAAAGTCTCTATGGTGTACATAGTGCGGGTAGTGATACGAAAAAATATTTGAAATTCCATAATAGAGTGCAGAGGAGAGAATCATTTTTGTTTTACTTGCATGTGCATGTTCTGTCTCTTTTAAGACTTTTAATTTGATTGACTCATAAAAACCCCGTTCACGCGACAGGGTACTAAAACCGTTCACGCCGAATTTCTCCATGGTAATATAGTGAGGTCGTATGTAGCCCTCTTCAAAAACAAAAACTTCAATGTTGTTTTTATATGCAACTTTACGGGCAATCTTCTGATAAAAACGGCAATCACCAAAGAGGAAAATTTTATCTATTTTTTTCTCTTTTAAAAATATTTCAATGAAAGACTCCCACGCCTCCGGTCTCTTTCTAAAAGGTGTATAGTTGTCAGCATAAGAAAAAAAACGGTCACCTGCATTAAAACCAATGCGGTATGTCAAGGCTCCCTTGTCTCGAAAAGCACTATCCAATGCTTTGAAAAAAAACCCCATAGGACCCTGCAAAAATAATACATTTGTATTTTTCAAGTTTCCTATTTTGTTCATATATCACTCTCGCTATAAATTTATTTGAATTATAGCTTCTCTTCACTGTCAAACTTGTAATTGAGTTACCTAACTTTTGAAAAAGCGCAAAAACTGTTGTGCTTTTCTGCTCATGTAGTTTCTCACTCTCATTTGCCTAACCAGCCAAGGAGAGGCTGCAAGCTTTTTTCGCTCGCTTTCAATACCTGCGAGTGTCTCTTCGGCTTCACAGATCTTTTTTGAGTGTATATCTATGTATATGGGGTAAAGCAGCAGTGTCGCAGCCACCAGCATATCGAGAGAGACAGCCCTGTTACGACGTGCACATACTTGCTCATCTTCCGTCAAGCCCCAGCCTGCATAAAAGGGTAAGCCATAGGTATAAACCTTTTTTTGACGCATCAAGGCTTCAAACCCTACCAGTGAAGTAATGGTATGCACCTCATCACAAAGGCTTAAAACAGAGTCGAGCCCCACTTCTGTCACGATGGTATCGCAGTACTTAAGAGCATCTTTCTCTTCTACATGCCCCACTCTATTGCCTGAAAGCACATCAGGGTGCGGCTTAAAGACAATGTAGTCATTGGGACAATTTACTCTACACTTTTCCAGAAGTTCGAGGTTGCTCATCCCTTGTCCTCCATAACGTATGGAAGCATCATCTTCTACCTGCCCCGGCACAAACACTATACGTTTTTCTTGTGGGAATTGAAGCTTTTTCTCTTCAAACGTATTGTATTTAGACAATTTCTTTTCAACTATTTCTTTTCGTATATTTGAGGCTCTATTAAGCTCATTTGACTCAAAGGAGTGTGTATGTAACAAAAACTCAAGGTCACTCTGCACAGTAGGGTCAAAGTAGATGCCACGTGAGTCAATCACCAGTGAGTATGGCTGTGTCAGGTCAGAACCAAGACCAACAGAACGAATGAAACCGTCTTCAACTCTGTATATCTCTATATCATGTTCATATGCATAAGTTTCAAGCTCTAAAAAATTTTTACGGCCCCATATATAAATACGGTCATTTTTTCTTAGCCCTCTTTTTAGTGCTTTTTGTAAGTGTTTTTTACCTAAAAACGGATTAATAAAATGTATCTCATCCAACTCAGGAACAAAAGGTTTTATAAAGGGGTGTTTCCATGTTGAGAAGCCAAAAAAATATCCTCTTTTACTATCCATTATTTACTCCTCTTATCCTCTCTATGGTATCAAAAATGTCTGATTCCTTTTTAGTATAAGGGTTATAGTAGCGTGTATACAAAATGTAGGCTGCAGCGAAGATCTCTTCAACACTTAATTTTCGTTTTCGACGTTTACATTGGCTTCTGTCGTCCGTTATGCCCCAACCTGCATAAAATGGCATCCCAAAGCAGACACATTCACAACCACATAACAAGGCTTCAAAACCCATACCGGATGTCTTTGTGTAGACCTTGGAAAAGTGTTTTAAAAGTGAGATGGGATTAACATTTTCTTCTATGATGATGCACTGCTCTTTTGCCTTTGCTATGTCAATGTCTGAAGACTTTTTTCCACTCAGAACATCAGGATGGATCTTCAGATACACCTTAACATCAGGGTTTTCGGCTATGGCTGCATTGACCATCTCATCGGTACTAAAATCATCAAGCATACCATACTCCAAAGAGGCATCACCTGCTGTTTGGGCGATGACAAGTACACTCTTTTGCTCCCCTAGTCCATATTTTTTACAAAAAATATCATCTACTAATGGGGTGTTGTTATACTTAGAGATATGATGCTCCAACATAAATGCTATGGCACGTGAAGCATCATGCATTAGTTTAGTATCGTTAGCAAAATCGTAACTGCCCAGTATATTTTCAAGTCTGCTTGGAGTTGTGGCATCGTAGTAGATGCCTATGTCATCTTCTACAAGTGAAAATGAGGGTGAGCCATCAACTCCTAGACCGATGGAGCGGATGAAGCCGTCTTCGAGGAGTGTGACACTTCCACCAAAAGTTTTTTGGCACCATGAGGCGAAACGACCTGTTTTTTTTCTGCCCCAGCCTTTAAATTGTTTTGTCGTAAAAACAGCATAGATATTTACAAGGTAAGAAGAGATATTCAATGATTTTAAATCCATAAGATATTATACGCTTTTAATACCTATTTGTCATAACTATTTTTAAAAAAAGTTTCACTCTAAACAATATATCTCTTTTCACAAGAGAATAACGCAATAAATTAAAATATATAATAAGACGATTTTTTTTAAACAATAAATAATCTAAGTATGCATTTAAAATTTGAATATCATTTTGATTATCCAATTTATTTTTCAACTGCGGCAAAAAATATTTTCTATTTGTTTCCAGGTTAGGCAGTTTTATATCTCTACGAAAACTAATTTTTTTTGAAGTGAGCTTTTGTTGAGAATTACTACTATTAGTAGAATGGATTCGGTATTGTACCAAGGGTTGAAAAACAGTTTTTCTATGACCAAAAAGTTCACAATTTACCCCAATCCAGTAGTCATGAACATCAAGCTCTTTTGGAAACGGTAAAACAAGTGCTCTTAACGCTCTGTTAATAAGAAGTGTATTGCCCATAATGCCAGAAGGTCCAAGTATGTGTCCCAAATCTTTTTTTTCTTTTATATGATAATTTCGATAATCAAAATAGGAAGTAGATAGTATCTTTCCATTTGCATCAATCATACTTAAATCTGAATGCACCAAACAAGGCTTATTTTTATTTGCAGCTTCAAGCTTTTGTATCATATCAACTTCAATACGCAATTTATCTTTTTCCCAAAAATCATCTTGATCTGAAAAAACGATATATGTACTTTGGCAGCCTTGCAAAAGTTGCTCAAAATTTTTTACAAAGCCAATGTTTTTTTGATTTACACTAAAAAAGAAGTTATCGGGGTATTGCCTTTGAAACTTTTTTAATATGTTAAGTGTAGCATCTGTTGAATTGTCATCAGAAACATAAACCTTAAAACTCTCATATGTTTGCGCGAAAATAGATTCCAGCTGTTGCTCTAAATATTTCTCCCCATTATAAGTAGCGAGCAATATAGCAACATCTGGAGTTTTAACCATTATTTTGCATATCTCTGCAAATACCATTCAACAGTCTTCACAATCCCTGTATCAAAGTTTTCATCCGCTTTCCAACCAAGTTCTGTTTCAAGTTTAGTCGCATCTATAGCATAGCGTCTGTCATGTCCTGCTCTGTCTTCTACGAAAGTTATAAGTTCTGTATAACTCTCTTTGCCAATTCTCTCTTTTGGTGGAACTTTTTGATCTAAAATAGTTGTGATAGCATCTACTATCTGAAGATTCGTTCTCTCATTTCTTCCACCAATATTATACACATTTGCTTCTTTACCTGTATGGTAAACCAAGTCTATCCCTTTGCAGTGATCAAGTACATAAAGCCAGTCTCGTATGTTTTTCCCATCTCCATAGATAGGAATACTTTCACCTGACAAACATTTACGGATGATAGTAGGGATAAGTTTTTCATCATGTTGTTTTGGACCATAGTTGTTTGAGCAGTTGGTTATGACGGTGTTCATTCCATAAGTCTCTTGATAGCTTCGTACTATCATGTCACTGCTTGCTTTAGAAGCTGAGTATGGAGAGTTAGGTGCATAAGGGGTTTCTTCTGTAAAAAGATCAGTTTCATTCAGTGTTCCATACACTTCATCAGTAGAGATGTGGTGAAATCTACACTTTGCATACTCATCTTTATAAGTGAATGGTTTTTCCATCCACTTCTTCTTCGCTACATCAAGCAAAGTAAAAGTACCATTGACATTTGTCTCGATGAATACTCCCGGATTTAAAATTGAATTATCTACATGGGACTCTGCCGCAAAGTGGATCACACCCCTTACATCATACTCATCAAAGATAAACTCTACAAGTTCACGGTTACATATGTCACCTTTGATAAACTTATATCGTGTGTGTCCTTCTACTTCCGTAAGATTTTTAAGATCTCCCGCATAGGTCAAAAGATCAAGATTAACGATGTTGTACTCTTTATATTTATCTAAGAAGTATGGTACAAAGTTACTACCTATAAACCCTGCACAGCCTGTTACTAAAATTGTTTTGTTGTTATTAAACATCTTATTTTCTCTCTCCTAAAATTATTAAACACTCATCCAAGCTATCTTTCCAGTAAGGAATTTCAATGTTGAACTCTTTTTTTATTTTTGCTTTATTAAGTAGGCTATAGTGTGGCCTAGTTGCTGGTGTTGGGTAATCTTTTGTCTCAATTGGGTTAATTTGGCACTCTAGTTTTACCATACGCATAATCTCTTTTGCAAAGTCATACCAGCTAAGAACACCCTCATTTGAGTAGTGATATATCTCTACTCTCTCATTTTTTACTTGAGGCAGGATCTCTAAAATAGCTTTTGCCAGATCTCTTGCATAAGTCGGTGTTCCTACCTGGTCAAATATTACACCAAGAGAGTCTTTCTCTTTGCCTAAACGAAGCATAGTCTTTACAAAGTTCGCACCAAAGCTACTATATACCCAAGAAGTTCTAATGATAATGGAGTTTAGAGGGTTTATCTCCTGCATTGCTTTTTCAGCGGCAAGCTTTGTGGCACCATAGACTCCGTTAGGGTTTGTAGCATCATCTTCACTGTATGGTTTGTAGTTCTTCCCATCAAATACATAATCTGTTGAGATATGGATGAGTTTGATGTTTTTTTCTTTTGAAATCTCTGATAAATATTTCACTGCAAGATGGTTGACTTTATCTGCATTTTTTCGGTCTTCTTCAGCTTTATCCACTGCTGTGTAAGCCGCTGTGTTTATGATAGTGTCAATGCTGTTATTTTTTACAAACGCATCTATGCTCTCTTTATTTGTAATATCCAAAGAGTCTCTATCTGTAAAGTAAAAGTTATACGCATATGAACCTGCAAGTTCTTGAAGCTCAGAACCAACTTGCCCTTTACTTCCTGTTACCAATATATTAGGCATAGTAGTTTACCGTATAGTCAAATATATCATCAGTTTCAGCTAACTTTGGCTGCACCTGATCTTTTGCAGAGAGTTTGAGTTCTTCTTTTGGTATTATCCAGTCAATATCTAGGGCTTCATCACTAAAGAGTATGCCTCTGTCATTTTCAGGGGAGTAGTAGTTATCTACTTTGTATGCAAAGACGGTATCATCTTCCAGTACTACAAATGCATGCGCAAATCCGCGAGGCACTAAAAGCTGGCGTTTGTTCTCACCGCTAAGCTCTACGCTCACATGCTTACCAAAGGTAGGGCTTCCTTTTCTGATATCTACTGCCACATCAAGGACTCTTCCCTGGATCACACGAACAAGTTTTGTCTGTGCTGCAGGGTGAAGTTGGTAGTGCAGACCTCTTAAAACGCCGCGTGAGCTTTTAGACTCATTATCTTGAATAAAGTTGATTTTATAACCTAGAAACTCCTCTAGCTTATCTGCACGAAATGTCTCTACAAAGTAGCCTCGTTCATCTCCATGGACTTTTGGCTCTACAATGACTACATCTTCTATATCTGTTCTTGTGAATTTCATTTTTTATCCCCTAAAAGTTGTTGTAATTCTTCTTGTGTTGGCAAGGTTTCTTTGAATTCATCTGGTAATCTGTCCTTGACACTGTAAGTTGATACACCCATTGGCTGAGAAGTGTTAAGTAAAGAGTACTCCACCTCCATACTATCTTTGTCGCTACATAAGATAATTCCTATAGCTGGATTTTCATGTGCACTTTTAGCAACTTCCAAAAACTCTAAATTATACTCACTTTTAACTATATCTACAGCTAGTTCTGAAAGCTCACTTTTTAGAGTCACTTCAAAGTTATTTTCTTTTTTTGACGTATCATCTCTCTCAAACAAGTTTGTTTTTATATGATGCGTAAGTACATTTCTATTCCAGCCATGTTCAATACAGTTTTCTAAATAATATTT
Organism: Sulfurovum sp.; assembly: GCA_027081115.1. Classification (GTDB taxonomy): domain Bacteria; phylum Campylobacterota; class Campylobacteria; order Campylobacterales; family Sulfurovaceae; genus Sulfurovum. The sequence continues at coordinate 24 of JALWLD010000084.1, read as the reverse complement.
TCTGCACTTTTCATCTTTACATTT
>JALWLD010000083.1 GCA_027081115.1 Sulfurovum sp. | reverse complement strand
TATTATTGATATTAAAATCAATATACCAAACCCTATACGAAATATATATTCTATATTTATATCCATTTTGTCATTCTCCTTAAAAATTGCTTACTACATATTACGATTAAGTTAGATTTAGTAAATTTAGGCTGACCCAAAATTTGTCCATTTTATATTTTTAACCATAATTTAACCAGTCTTTTTTATAATTTCTTTCAATATTATTCTTATCAAAACTTTCTAATTCCAATAATTCTCCAAAACGTTTTAAAAACTCTCTTTCCGAATCATTAATATCATCATCTATTGCAACTACTGCATATGCATAAAGATAAAAAGATTCCTCTTCTTCTCTTTCAATAGCATAGGAAGCAATTTTTTTCAAAGGGGTAGGATTTTTAAACGTATCATAAGTTACTTTTTTAAGCTCTTTCTTAGTATATGTAGATGCATCAATTTTATCTTGTGGAAATATTCCATTCTCAGAGAAGATAAATTTATTGATAATTTCAAAACAAATAGTTTCTTCTTCTTCACTTAAATCATTATCGGCATATGCCCCTTGTGCTAAAGTTGAAACTATAGCTTCCATAGATTTTAAATCATCATCTATATTGGGTTTTTTATTTTCAGTAGAAGTATTTGTGCTTTCATTTGGTTTCTTATCTGCATATTTAGCTAATGATGAGCCTAATGCTGCTACAGCCGCAACTATTACACCAGCATCATCAGTCAATCCTAAAACAGGTATCATATCTGGAATTGCATCAAGTGGAGATACAGTATAAACTAATGCACCTACTGCCATTGCTTTACTTTGCCATGGTGCTTTTGGGTCTTTTGTCATATCCCAAAGTAGAACAACTTTATCCCATATTTTTTGCAAATCTCCTTTCTGCATATTTCCAATTTTTTTATTAACTTTTTCAATATCTTCTAGCTTTGCTTTTTTCTCATATTTACTAAGTTCTTCCTTTACTTCCTTTTTGTTTAATGTTAAATCATCTGAAGAACCACCTTTTGCTTTATTTAATATACTTTCTGACGTTTCTGAAACTGTATTAACAATTGTATTTTTTAAATCATCTGGAATACAACTTGCACCCTCTTTGGCTACATCAGCTAATTTTGAAGCCTTTTCTTTCAATTTATTAAACATTCATTTCCTTTATTCCTTTTAATACAACCTATAGGATGTCATCCAAAAGGTTGTTGTGAAAATATTGTAATCACTATATGATTAAACTAAGATTTAAACCTATAGGATGTGATACTTTGTTTACTAGTAATGCTTCAGATGAAGAGATAGCTCAACTCCATAAGACCATATCAGACAACATCAAAACCCATAGAATAAATCAAAACATATCTCAACTTGAACTGGCATTAACTATAGGTATGAAGTCTGGTGCATTTTTTGGTAATGCTGAAAATAACACCAATGGCAAACACTTCAATATCGAACACATTTACAAGATAGCAAAAGCTTTAGATATACCTATATCATCACTCATAGATGACCCTATACACCACTGACTTACCCAATAGTCTCTATGCCGTATTCAACACTTTATTTTCTGGTGCAGTAAAGAATAATGTATAATTTTCTATCCCACTTCTAAAAAATGAAATCTTCATTTTATGTTTTGCTATAACTTTCTCATAAAGTAAAAATGCTTTTGAACTAGATATAGTAACTGTTCCTTCTTCATCTATTAATGTTTGACCTAAAAGTGTTTGCATTTCATTATAGAATTTAAAAGCATATTTCAACATTTTCTTCTCTACTTTAGAAAAAGACTTTATATCTATATCACGCTCTAAAAGTCTCTCAATATTCTTTGTATAAAACTCACTAATTTCATAAGCTTTATCTAACACATTACTACATGAACAGAGATAGCCTTCCTTCCCCATTTCTTTCATCATACATGTCAACATAGTATCTTCATGAGATTCTTTTTGAAATACTAAAGACTCATCTATACTATAACTACTTCCCTTTACTCGTCTAAGTACTTCTTCGAGATCTGAAAAAATATTTCCATGTAAAGAATTTTTATTATTTTTACCGTTTTCAGGATTATCTTTTTTGCCTGTATCGGATACTTTATTGTCCAAAGAGCAACCCTCTTCATCACAATATTTTAAAACCTTATATCCAACTGCTGCCAAGGCTATGCCACCTAAAACAAATGGTATCATCTCAACTCCTTATATTTATAAGATAAGAAAGTATAACCTATAGTTACGACAGGTTGTGTCGTATTTAAATTTTTAAATATTTTTTTAAACTTTTTTCTAGTTTTTCTTGCAGATACATAGGAGATCGTATTGTGATATGAGGTATCCAGTAGCGTACTACTTTTAATATCTCTTCTTCATAGGCTACTTCTGTAGAAACAACTAATCCTCTTACTGTATTCTCTAAAATATTTTGATTAGGTAATAAATCTCTCCGTAAAAAATATGGTGCTACCGAAGCATCAACCTCAAGTACAACTTCTAAACGATTTTGTGTAGACCATACACCTTGATGTTCTTCTAAAATTTTAACAATCTCTTCATCTTGTTTAAAGTTCTCGTCCATCACTACTAAGTTGGTTATGCTAGAAAAAGAAAAGTTTTTTAATACTCCATCTTCTACACCCACAAGATACCAAATACCATTGATATTATTCAGTTTATAAGGATTGACAACTCTTACTTTATCTTTATATAAAAATTGTATCTGTACAAAAGTAATAATGGCAGATGCAATAGCATTAAAATCATCAACCCTATCACTTAGATTTTCATATTTATGTCCATGCACTTCCATTGCTTTGTTAGTTCGTTCATTTAGTGTATCTACAATAAGTGCATCACTAAGTTCAGGGTATAACTCTCTTACTCCAGAAAAAGTTGCAAATTGTTTAATATCTTTAAAACTTAATTTACCAAGACAGTATGCCTCTAAAGTATAATAACCGTCATGTTTCTTAATAGGCAGATAAGACAATCTATTTAAGTCTCTCTGAATAGTTCTTTCTGTTACAGAAAATTCTTTAGCCAACCCTTCAACAGACAAACGTTTTCCATCGTTAAACATAGTTAAT
>JALWLD010000082.1 GCA_027081115.1 Sulfurovum sp. | reverse complement strand
AGGATTAATCGTTTATGGTTTGGTAGCGCAGAACTACATAGTAGCAGCTGTTGGAGTCATTCCATTAGTAACATCAATATTTGGATTTTGTCCATTTTACCCACTCTTTAAACTCAACACCGGGTGCAAAAAAGATTAAGGATTCACATGTGTTTGTTGATAACAATTGCGATACTCGTAGCAGGGTATAATTTTTATGGTCATGCGCTCTATACACAAGCCTATATGAGCTTTGGCTTTGCCATTATTCCCTTTGGATTCTTCATCTATCGTCTCATTATCAACCGCAAATGCATCTTCGGCGACAAAAAAGATTGTAATAAAAGATAAATTAGGCTATACTTCCATTTCAAATTTTAACAGAAAGTGGGTGATGTGATATGCCTGGTATTGTACTACGCTCTGATGATAATTTTGATGCATCTTATAGACGTTTCAAGAAGCAGACTGACCGTAACTTAATCGTTACAGAAGCTCGTGCTCGTCGTTTCCATGAAACGGAAACTGAAAAACGTAAGAAATTCAAAATTGCATCTCGCAAGAAAATGCTTAAACGTCTTTATATGATGAGACGTTACGAATCACGCCTGTAATATAAGCCTTCGGGCTTATATACTCCTATTTTACAACATTCAAGAACCTTTTCAGCTTTCCAAAATTTTCTATTTTATACCCCATGAGTACCATAATATCAAAAAGTACCCATTTCTTGTGTCTACTAAACTATAAAACACCTAAAATCTATACCCACCTATAAGACGTAAGGCATATGTATTTGGTTCATTATCAAGCCTAACATGTTCATATGTACCCGTAAAATACCATCCAAGCTGATCACCATACACTAAACGGATTCCATTGAGTTGCATCTTGTTTTGCTCTAATCCAGAGGCTGTTTTTGAGTAGTTCGGATCTAGGTTAAAATAGGTATAACGATAGTAAAGCTTCATCTCTTCACTACCAAATTTTCCAAAGTTATACCCGATCTGCCCTTTATATGAGGCTGCATTTTGCAAACTTCCCGCTTCAAAAAAATGAAATACCATCCCGTTAGCAAAATAGTAATACCCTCCAAATGCTCCAAGAGTTGCTCCTTGACCTGGCCCGCTAGTATATTTTGCAACACCTGTAGCGTATTCCCATTTTTTATTCACGGTGCCATCAAAACGTGCTTCATAAAGAGAGTAGTCTATATCTGTTTTAGCAGCATCACTTGCAAGATAACCGACCTCTTTAAAGTTAATCCATTTGATTCCAAAATCATAATCAAGCGCGCCTGCAGAGTTTAAAAAATCATACTGTGCATAGAAAATGTTATACATATCAAAACCATAGTAGTTCCATAGCTGCAGATGGTGCTTTTTGTTGTTGTAATCCAAGGAAGCAAAAGCAAACCCTTTGTCGCCAATAACTGCCTTATCTGCACTATCAATATAGGAAGCTTGACTCATACTCTCAAACTTCGTTCCGTTGGCTCCACTATCCCATACACCAGCAAATTTATCAAAGTATCCTACCATTAATGTTGTATTTTCAAAAGAATTGTTTTTATAATACGCCAATTGAAAACTGTCCGCTTGCATATAGTAGTCATCCGCATCGAACATCGGACTTAGAAATTCCTCACGTCCAACGAGAATCTTATGCTCTTTGTTCTCAAACACAAACTGTGCCTCTTGTAAAATTGCAAATGATTTACGTTCTTTTGAATCAAACACAAATGTTCTACTTTCATACTTCTCATCATTTATTCCAAAGTCTGTCGCTGCGGCAACTGTAGCTTTGAAATAAAAGTTTTTATAGCTTGGTGTTTGCAAAGAGAATTTTGGTATGACATACCATCCCTGTGAATCTGTATGTCCCTGACTTACAGTTGGGTCTTTTGGTATGATATTACCATTGTTGTCAATCCCTTTCGGAGGATTTCCATAATCATATTGCACCCAACCAGTTCGTATATCACCAGAAAATTTCCACCCAGCAACATCTTGTGCAGCACTTAACATCAGTACACTACTGATCAGTAGAGCTATTTTTTTCATAACTCTGCCTTACTTTGTAAGTGGATTGAGATGTAATTTTTTAACTATATATTTAATGGCTAGTTGTGCACGTACAGAGTTTCCGTAGCTATCAAGAGGAGGTGATACTACCCCAATACCAAACTCTCCAGGTACCACAGCGATAATACCGCCACCAACACCACTTTTTGCAGGAAGCCCTGTATCATACAGCCAATCACCTGCATTGTCATAAAGTCCTGCTGTTGCCATCACTGCCATAATTTTTGGTGTATATTTCGCATTGATAACGCGTTGCTTGGTAAGTGGGTTAATGCCGTGATTAGCAATAGTTGCACTCATTACAGCCAAATCTTTTGCACTCACATTCATAGAGCATTGACGAGTATACACTGTTGTAGCTTCAAGTGGATTACTTCCCATTCTTCCATATGCATCAAGGAGTTTTGCAATTGCCTGATTACGTTTGTTATCATTTAGTTCTGAGTCATACACCTCATCATTAAGTGTCAGTTTTCTACCTGCAAATGCCGACATATTTGCCGATATCTTTACCCAACGCTCTTTGGATTCTTTTGCTTTTACCCATGACGTTGTCTGGATTGCTCCAGCATTAACAAAAGGGTTTGAAGCACTTCCTCCATGTAATTCAATAGCAATAATTGAGTTAAATGCAAGACCGGTAGCATTCACACCTATCTTTTTTTGTACAAAATTGCTTCCTCGCTCGCTCATAACAAGTGCCAATGTAAATACTTTTGAGATAGACTGAATAGATACTCGCGATTTCACATCACCCGCTTTATAAATATTCCCCTTCTTATCGACAAGTACAATTCCAAAAATTTTAGAATCAACTCTAGCAAGTGCTTTAATATAATCAGCATTTTTACCGCCCATATCCCCTTTATACTTCGTATACGCCTCATTAACAACACGTTGAACTTGCTCCGGCGAATAGGTAGCGGCATTGAGTACCACTGCCAAAAATAAAACTATTCCAACAAAAAACTTTATATTTTTATGTGTTTTCATCACACTTTCCTTTTAACAATATCTCCTCAATTATATCAAAAATAAAAGTTTCATGCTATAATATCCTATATATGTTCACATTAGGGGTACAATCATGCGTTCACTTTTTCTTCGTATGCGTCTTGTTCATTGGATTGGAATAGTTTTACTGCTCATCA
>JALWLD010000081.1 GCA_027081115.1 Sulfurovum sp. | reverse complement strand
ATTCAAAGAGGTTAAAAAGTAAAATACCTGAAGGGAGGAGAGAGATAAACTTTTTTGATATTAAAAAAAGTTTGTATAATTCTTCTATAGAAGAATTATTATCAATTAAAAAAATGTTTGACCTAAATAAACATGGTTTAAAAGATTGGAATAAGTCAAAAACAATAGGAACAGAAGCTTTGTCTGCTTTGAATTACTTGATAGAGTATAAAAACAATCAAAATAATCAAGTAGTCCCACCTCTAAACCAAATCCTATACGGCCCTCCAGGAACAGGAAAAACATACAACACAATCAATAAAGCTATAGAGATTATTGAAAATAGAAAAGTAGATGATAATGAAGATAGAGAAGAATTAAAAAAACAATTTGATGAATATAGAGATAATGGTCAAATAGAGTTTGTAACCTTTCATCAAAGCTATGGATATGAAGAGTTTGTTGAGGGGATAAGGGCAGATGTAAAGAGCAGTGAAATAAAATATAAATTAGAAAAAGGTATTTTTCAAGAACTTTCTAAAAAAGCAGAAGAAAATTATGTTGGTAGTAAAAAAATAGAGAATAAATTGACTTTAAAAGAAAAAATTGATATTTTTTTAAATAATGCTCTTGAAAATAAAATAGATTTTGAAAATTTTGCAAAAAAGACAACTTTTAAAATATTGAAAATTACAAGAGACAATATAGAGATAGAAGGAAGACGAACAAAAGAAATTATTCGTTTAGCTAAAAAAGATTTAGAAGCATTATTAAAAAAAGAGATAGACCTTGACTCAATAAGTGAAATAGGATTAGAAGGTTTTTTTGCTTTGATAAATAATTTTAAAAAATTTAATTTTGAAGATAATCATACGTCGTTAAAAACCTACATCCTAATAATAGACGAAATCAACCGAGGAAACATCTCAAAAATCTTCGGAGAACTCATAACTCTAGTAGAACCAAGTAAGAGAATAGGAGCAGATGAAGAGTTGAAGCTAAGACTACCCAATAGTAAAGAACTTTTTGGTGTTCCTAAAAACCTCTACATTATAGGAACTATGAACACAGCCGATAGAAGTATTGCACAAATTGATACAGCTTTGAGAAGAAGATTTGTTTTGAAGAGATGATGCCAAATAGTGATTTATTTACAAAAGAAATAGATGAAAGAAAAGAAGAAACTAAATATACAAAGAGAGATAGTGATTTAATAATTAAAGATACAAATATCAATATACGATTAATGCTAAATGCTATAAATGAAAGGATAGAATACATTTATGATAGAGAGCATACTATTGGACATAGTTATTCTATGGAATTATTAAAAAAGGATTGTAATACAAAAACTAAACTAGATGAAATATTTAGACTAAATATTATTCCTCTTTTAGCAGAGTATTTTTATGGAGATTGGGAAGATATCAAAGTTGTATTAAATGATACAAATAATTATTTTATAAGTAAAAAAGAGAGTCCAACTTATGTTATAAATCAAAAAAGAAAGAATAATGAAGTTTATACTATAAATAGTTCATTTAGTAGTGATGGATATATAAATATCTATCAGACTTCTAAAGAAAATGATGAAAAATAAATCTATTTCTGAGTATGGATATATATATGATGCTCAAAATAAACCAAACAATTTAAACCATAAATTTGTTCATAGCGAAGTAACGCAAGAGCAGTTTCAAGAGCTCTATTTGTATTGGAAAAGTAGTGATGAAGCAAAAAAAGTTTTGAGTTATGATGGATATACTTTAAAAGCTAAAAATTATGTTGGCATTATTCAAACAGTAAATCTTAGTATTGAGATTTTACCAAAAATATATGATGATACAAAAGAGAATGAGACTCGAAATATATTTATAGAGATGCTAAAACCTCTTCTAAATATTAATGAAATACAGATAAGTAAAGCCGATTTAAGTACCACTAAGAACAAAAATATCTATGAGCTTTTTATTACGATGTTTGTAGAGTCTGTAGATAAACTTATTCATAGAGGTATCAAATCTCAATATTTAGAAAAAGAGGAAAATCAAGCATTTTTAAAAGGGAAGATACAGTTTAATCAACACATAAAACAGAACTACATCCGTAAAGAGAGATTTTATGTACAGTTTGATGAGTATATGCCAAATAGAATAGAGAACAGACTTATTAAATCTACCATAGCACTACTACTTAAAAAAACAAGAAATTATGAGAATAAAAAGAACCTAAGACAACAGTTATTCATATTTGATGAGGTTGATTTCTCTTTTAATCATGAAACCGATATTAAAAAAGTAAATCTTCATAGAGGTATGGAGCATTATGAGATGCCCATAAAATTTGCTAAACTTTTTTTAACTCATCAATCCTTTACATCATTAAGAGGAAAAGAGAATGTATTTGCTCTTCTGTTTCCAATGGAGAAAGTTTTTGAAAACTATATGGAGTTTGTATTAGAGAACTCTAAAGAGAACTTAGGCATAGAGAGAGTGCTTGTGAATGGTGGGAAAAATGAGTATCTTTTAAGTAGTGCTGATGGTTGTAAAATGGCAAGGTTAGAACCTGATTATCTTTTAAAAATGAAAGAGGGGCTAGATATAATAACAGATGCTAAGTGGAAGATTTTAGAGGAGAAAGAAGATAAAAAGAAAAATTGCAAGAAAGTAAGTGTAGCTTCTAATGATATTTATCAGATTTTTGCTTATTTGAATTTTTATGATTGTGAAGATACAGCTCTTTTATTTGTGCCAAAAGCAGAAATAGAAGAAGAAGTAGAACTATGCTATCAATTTGATGGAGAAAAAATAACTGATAAAAAAATTAGAGTTATTCCTGTTGATTTGGAAGAGTTGATAAAGAGTCATCAGTTAAAAGATATAGATTTATACAAGGAGATAAGAACATGAAAGAAGAATACGATTTAAGTACCATGAAATCAAGAGCTAACCTTTATACTAAACGTAGGGTGTAGTCCCCGACTACACCGATAAAACCAAAACGGCATTAATTTGAATATTTATCATTCCTAACACGGTGTAGACGGGGTCTACACCCTACAGAAGTATTATTAATCTTTATTTGAAAGATTGTGTCTCTTCTCATCGTGAGTTGAAGATGCAGTGGGAGTAGATTCTATTTTCTAACTTCTTAGCCTCTTTCAAATAAAAAAGTACTATAATAAACAATTAAACTAAAAGGATAAAATATGAAAAAATATGAAAAACTTAAAGATGCGATTGGTCAGTCGTCAGTCTTGACAGCTGATGAA
>JALWLD010000080.1 GCA_027081115.1 Sulfurovum sp. | reverse complement strand
ATTGGAGATATAGTTCTGCTAGAGATTATGAGGGAGTACAAGGGTTGATTGGGATTGAGAGATTTTGGTAGTTTAGATGTGTGTATGCGTTCCACCAGAGGACTGGATGGAACGAGTAATGTTACCTCATGCTTTTATTATGATTATTATAGCAAAACTTAATCTAATCTTACCTATAATAGTTTCATGAAAAAAGTGTTTTTGGCGTATGAAGATCATCAGGATTATCTTAAGCTTATCTCAAAGGGGGAGTGGAACCTTGAGAGTGTCCGCCAAATAGAGAAAAAACTGCGTAACACACCGTGCAATAAAAAAATTATCTGGGATGTCTCTCAGGCGACAGAATTTGATTCTGCAGGGGTACTCCTTTTTATAGAATATTATGAACGTTTTCAAAAAGAAGTAGAGATAGAAGTTGTAGGGTATACAAAAAAACAAAAAGAGATGTATGATTTACTGACGCGAGATTTAGATGCACTTATACCACCCCGAAAAGTGGGATTCCTCGAAAATTTGGGTAAACAGACCTATGAAGTTTTGTATGATTTACTTGATTTTGTTACTTTTCTTGGACATCTGTTTTTAACCTTCTTTCATATATTTAGACGTCCCAAAGATTTTCGTATTAAAGAGATTGTCTATCATATTCATCAATCAGGTTTCAATGCACTCATTATCATCGGACTTACTTCATTTCTTGTCGGGATGGTTATCTCCTATCAGGGTTCTGTACAGTTGGCAAAGTTTGGTGCAGATATGTTCATTGTAGATACTGTTGGCATCTCTATTACCCGAGAGTTAGGACCTATGATAACTGCCATTGTCATTGCAGGACGTAGTGGTTCAGCCTATACCGCAGAGATAGGTGCCATGAAAATTACTGAAGAGATAGCTGCTATGCGTACTATGGGGTTTGACCCTTATGCTTTCTTAGTACTGCCACGTGTGATTGCCTTGATGATTGCTTTACCTTTGTTGATTTTCTTTTCAGACATAGTAGGTATCTTTGGTGGTATGGTGGCATCTGATATGCAACTGGGTATCTCATTTACGCAGTTTATAGACAGACTCTATGAGGTACTTGAAGTTAAACACTATGTATTAGGGATGATAAAAGGACCGGTATTTGCTTTTATTATTGCTGCAGTTGGATGTTTTCGAGGTTTTCAAGTCTCTGACAATACAGAGAGTATAGGTTTACATACCACAGCTTCAGTGGTCAACTCTATCTTTTTGGTTATTGCTTTTGATGCACTCTTCTCAGTTATCTACACGGAGCTTAATCTATGAATCCCGTGATAGATGTAAAAGGGGTTGTGACACGCTTTGGGGAGCGTACCATCCATGATGGTGTCAATCTGCATATAAATGAAAATGAAATTTATGGGATTTTGGGTGAAAGTGGCTCAGGTAAGTCTGTCTTGATGAAAGAGATGATTATGCTGCTAGAGCCCAATGCCGGTAACATTAGTGTATTGGGGCGTAGTCTCAATGGCATTAGCCATAAAGATGCACAAGAGTTACGTTCTGACTGGGGTGTGTTGTTTCAGTTTGGTGCTTTATATTCCTCTTTGACTATTGCTGAAAATATTGCTGTGCAACTTAAAGAGTATACCAATATTTCTAAAATGATGAGAGATAATTTGGTACGTTCAAAGTTGGCACTTGTAGGCTTGGACCCACATGTAGGAGCACTCTACCCAGCAGAACTCAGTGGTGGTATGATAAAGCGTGCAGCACTTGCACGTGCTTTGGCTATGGAGCCTCATCTGCTTTTCCTAGATGAACCTACTTCTGGACTAGACCCCATAGGTGCACGAAATTTTGATGCGCTTATTGTTGAGTTACGTGACTTACTTGGTATTACGGTTGTGATGATTACACACGATCTTGACAGTATATTTAGTATAGTAGACCGTATGGCAGTTTTGGCAGACAAGCATGTGGTAGCTGAAGGTACTATAGAAAATGTGCTACAATCTAAGCATCCGTTTGTTGAAGAATTTTTTAAGAATGAATATACAAAAGAGAGATTTAAGGAGAAGATAAAAGATGTATAGTAAGGTGAATTATACGATTGTTGGTCTTTTTGTCCTTCTTTTTAGTGCGGGACTTTTACTTTTTGGATTTTGGCTTGCGAAGTATGGTTTACAGGACAGTTATGATACCTACAAAATAGAGATGAAAGAGTCAATCTCAGGACTCTCTAAAGACTCTAGCGTAAAACTGCACGGGGTAGATGTAGGACATGTGAGTCAGATACGTATTAATCCAAAACATGTCAATATGATAGATATCTACGTAAAGATAAAAGAGGGTGTGGTAATTAAAGAAGATATGTTTGCTACCACGCAGATGATGGGTGTAACAGGTCTGCTCTCTATAGAAATACATGGTGGCTCTAACGAGGCTAAAACCTTGCATCCTACCGATGATTATATGCCTATTATCCCTTCAAAACCTTCACTTCTTACGAAACTTACAGACAACCTCAGTGGTATGAGTGAAAAACTCAATAGCCTTTTGCTACAAAGCCAAAAACTGCTGTCTGACAAAAACATAGATACTTTTGGCAATATACTTAACAATACTGAGGTCATGACAAAAAAAGCTGCTGTGGTAGAAGACAAAGCTATTGTTGCATTGGATGAAGCCAATATCACCTTACAAGAGTTACGTATAGCAATGGTAAAGATAACCAATGATGTAAAACAAGTTCAACAAGACTTTGCCGAGATAAAAAAGGTGAGTGTACCAACCATTGACACACTGATGGAAACCAGTCAAAACTTTAATCGTGTAACATTGAAGATGGAAAAAAGTCTAGATCGTGGTGACTATAATTTCAAAAAGATGTTTGAACCTGTTATCGTTGATGTCCAGATACTTACCAAGGAGTTAACTGCCATGACTAGAGAACTGGGAGATAACCCAAGCGCATTGCTCTTTAAATCAAGAAAACCAAGAAGAGGACCAGGAGAATGAGAAAAATAAAACTTCAGTATATTGTGCAATTGATATTAGTCATGGTTATCGTCGGTTGTACACAAGCACCTACTATGAAGATTTACAGTCTTGATGTACCGAAGATAACAGCTGTTGCCATATCACCTTATAAAACCAAAATTGTCAAAGTTACATTTCCTTATAGTCTAAGAGAACAGGTGACTGAAAAGATGAATTTCTCTTACAGTGACAGTGACTACGGTACCTACTTAAACTCAGAATGGTCAAACAATATGAGTAAACTTCTGCAAGGTACCATCATTGATGTACTCTCTAACAGCAAGCTCTTTAAAGCTGTATTGGCAGATACAAGCACATTAAAAGAGAACTATAGACTAGAGAGCAATATCTTTACATTTGAACATAGAGTGAGAGGTA
>JALWLD010000079.1 GCA_027081115.1 Sulfurovum sp. | reverse complement strand
CCGAAACGAAGGAATGGACCATACCCATAACCCTGAATTCACCATGATTGAATTCTACTGGGCATATAAAACCTATCTGGATCTTATGAAAATCACGGAAGAGCTTTTTGACTACCTCTTTGACAACTTGAAACTTGAGAGAAAACTCCCATATGGTGATCTTGAAATTGATTTTGCTACCCCATTTGCAAAGATTCCATACATCAAATCACTTACTTCCATCGGTGGTATACCCGAAGATGTAGCGACAAATAAAGAAAAAGCCCTGGCTTATCTTGCAGAACACAAGGTAAAAGCAGACCCTAACTTGACATTGGGTTACTTACAGGCTGAACTCTTTGACGAATTTGTTGAAGGTAAACTCATCAATCCAACTTTTATTACAGATTTCCCGGTAGACATCTCTCCTCTGGCAAGAAGATCTGATGAAAATCCAGATATTGCAGAGCGTTTTGAACTTTTCATGGCAGGAAAAGAGATCGCAAACGGTTTCTCGGAACTAAATGATCCTATAGACCAGTACAACCGATTTAAAGGTCAGGTTGATGCAAAAGAGGCAACAGGTGATGATGAAGCAATGCATATGGATACAGATTATGTCAAAGCACTCAGCTATGGTATGACACCTACAGCAGGAGAAGGTATCGGTATAGACAGACTGGTTATGATGTTAACCAACCAGCACTCTATTCGTGATGTACTTCTCTTCCCCGCCATGAAACCAGAAGCACCACAGGCAGCACCAATTTCTGCTGATAACAAATGTAAAAAATGCGGCAATGAAAATATGGATGAGCTCAAACCTGCTAAGAAAGGCAAAGGGATGTTTTGTATAGATGTATCTGCCTGCAAAAAGCGTATACAGGAGAAATCCTAATCAGCTTTTTCTTTTGCATACACCATTTTAATCAATAATGGCGGTAACATTGTGGTTAAAATAATCACCATAATGAGTGCCGTATAAACTTCATTTTCAAAAATACCACTTGCACGCCCTATCTCTGCAAAGATCAGACCTACTTCACCACGTGGTACCATTGAGAGCCCAATAATAACCCTCTTTGAGACAGAGAGAGACTTTAGGAAAAAAGGTAAGACCATCTTTCCTATAACCGATACAAGTAAAATAGCACCACCAAAAAACCAGACATGTGACTCTGTCCAATTTACCTCTTGCATATTGATGGAGAGCCCTACGGTAACAAAAAAGATAGGGGTAAAAAGTAATACGATGGGACGCATCTGTTTTTCAATTTTTTCTGCAAAATCCTGATTTTCCCCAATTGCTACACCAAAAGGCAGAAAAAAACGTCTCGAGAGTGCCAAACCTGCTGCAAAACCACCAATGATCTCAGGTGCACCCATCTGGTGTGCCAGCCAAGCGAAGAAAAGTACCAAAGAGATGATTGACACGGGGATGAGACCAGGATACGTTGTCTGTGAATCATACTTGTCAATTAATAGTGCCATGATCTTTGCTGCAAGAGGAGCAATCACAAAAAAAACGGTAATAAAAAGAAATACCCTTCCGGTATCTAAAAGGTTTACCTCTCCACTTTGTGAAAAATCATACAAAATAGCAAGTAGGATGACACCAAAAATATCATCCAGTACTGCTGCACCAAGTACGATCTCTCCTTCAGAGCTTCTGTTTTTTTTCAAATCCTTCAATACACGTATTGTGATCCCAATACTTGTGGCAGTTATAGTCCCTCCAATAAAGAGTGAAGTGATCAGTGAGAGTTCAAAGAGGAAATAGGAGACAAATGTACCCAAAAAGAGAGGTAAAATGAAACCGCCAAGTGCCACTAAAACAGCACTCAATCCACTCTCTTTAAGACGTTTCAGGTCTGTCTCCAGGCCTACATCAAAAAGTAACAAAATAATCCCTATCTCGGCAAGTAGTTTGATAGTATCATTAAGTGATACCCAGCCAAGAACTGTAGGACTAAGGAATAATCCTGCGGTAAGTTCTCCTAATACAGGAGGCAGTCCCATACGCTGAAAGATCTCGGCAAAGATACGTGCACCTACCAGTATTAACAATAATATAAGAAAAAAGTCATGTACTTGCATAATGGCTATTATAACAGAACTCTGCATCCGATACAAAACATTTCAAATCACTCATATACACTTGTATTCCTCTCATTTTCATAACAACTTCAGAGGAATTTCGCTATAAATACATCAATATTACATAAGGATAATTATGAGCTATGCTATAGAAACTTTTGACCCGGAAATATTTGCAGCTATTGAAAATGAGCGTGAAAGACAGACAGACCATCTTGAGATGATCGCTTCGGAAAACTTTACCATCCCTGCTGTAATGGAAGCAATGGGTTCTGTATTTACAAACAAATATGCAGAAGGCTACCCTTATAAAAGATATTATGGAGGATGTGAATTTGCAGATATTGTAGAGCAGTTGGCTATTGACAGAGCTTGTGAACTTTTTGACTGTAAATTTGCAAATGTTCAACCTCACTCAGGTTCTCAGGCAAATGGTGCTGTCTATGCCGCCCTACTTAAAGCCGGAGAGAAAATCTTAGGAATGGATCTTTCACATGGTGGTCACTTGACACATGGTTCAAAACCAAGTTTTTCAGGTAAAAACTACTCTTCATTTACATACGGTGTTGAGCTTGACGGTCGTATCAACTACGAAGAAGTATTAAGAATCGCTAAAACAGTTCAGCCAAAAATCATCGTATGTGGTGCTTCTGCCTATGCAAGAGAGATTGACTTTAAAAAATTTAGAGAAATCGCTGATGAAGTAGGTGCCATCCTATTTGCTGACATCGCCCATATAGCTGGTTTGGTGTGTGCAGGTGAACACCCTAGCCCATTCCCATATGCAGATGTGGTGACAACAACAACACACAAAACACTTGCAGGACCTCGTGGGGGTATGATCATGACCAATGATGAAGATATCGCTAAAAAGATCAACTCTGCAATCTTTCCGGGACTTCAGGGTGGACCACTGGTACACGTGATCGCTGCAAAAGCAGTAGGTTTCAAATATAACCTTTCTGCTGAATGGAAAGTCTATGCAGCACAAGTAAAAGCAAATGCGGCTGTGCTTGCACGTGTACTTATGGAAAGAGGTTATGACGTGGTCTCTGGTGGTACTGACAACCACCTTGTATTGGTTTCATTCCTTGATAAGGAGTTTTCAGGAAAAGATGCAGATGCAGCACTTGGTGCAGCAGGAATTACTGTAAACAAAAATACCGTACCAGGAGAAACAAGATCTCCATTTGTTACTTCTGGTGTACGTATCGGTTCTGCTGCTTTAACCAGTAGAGGTATGAAAGAAGCTGAGTTTGAAACAATTTCAAACAAAATTGCTGATGTACTTGATAATATCAATGATGCTGCACTTCATGCAACGATTAAAGATGAGATGAAAGAACTTGCTTCCAACTTCGTGATTTATGAGAAATCAATCTACTAAGGCAAAGTAATAAAAGTTTTTGATCTAACATTCACGACAGACCACTACTACATTAAACGTCCATCAATTGTCGAACAGATACAGTTCGACAATCGTACCTTCTATGCCAAATTTGAGCGTATCGATGAGCCCCTTACTGAACTTGTTGTCAAACAACATATAAACAGACAATACGTCATTGCAGTACCTCTACTCAAAAACAATCATACCAATTATCTTGTACTTGACTATAAAGGTGATGAATTTCAACGCTTCATACCTCTGGTAAAACATCTTTTTCATACCATGAAAATTACTAAATATCATATCTATCAGGGAAAAGATGAAGAGAAAGTCAGAGTATTTATTGAGGTAGATAATATATCACTTGAAGAGGCAGATAAAAAACTCAAAGAGATCTCAAACAACCTTACACAAAAACTGAGTAAAAAATGGAAATGTCTCCCCCTGCTCTCACTACCTGAAGCCTACAATATTGTGACACTTCCCTATAAAGAGTTATAGAACAATCATACTGCAACTGGATTCCTACTAAAGCATTTCTTACTATAGTTATCTCTAGTCTAATATTTGATACAATACCCTACAAAACAAAACAAACGGATAGGTATGATCGAAAACATTTTAAGATTTTTTGTCAATAACAGTCGATTAAATTACTTTCTGTTTATCTTTGTATTTATTACAGGTATCGTACTCTATACCAAAACGCCAAAAGAGATCTTCCCTTCTTTTGAACTTGATATGATTTCTGTCAATGGACACTATAGTGGAGCATCCATTGATATGCTTGATAAAATGGCTGTCAAAGAGATAGAAAATGAGATCAAAAATCTTGATGGTATTGACAAAATGGCAACAATTGTCTCTGCAGGGAAATTTAACATCATTCTTGAACTTGAAAAAAGAGTGGACAAATATAATACAGCTCAAAAAGTCAAAGATGCCGTCACCATGAGTAAACAGAACCTTCCTGCAGATATGGATGAACCTACCGTAAAGGTACTGGAGGTAAAACGTAGTCTCATGCGTATTGCCATCTCATCGAATAGTGCTTCCCAAGATGAACTTATAGATGCAGCCAATGTACTCAAAGACAAAATCACTTCACTGAGAAACATCTCTGAAGTATTGATCTACGGAGATTCCGACAAATATTATGACATACGTCTACACTCCGAAAAAATACGTGCATTAGGGCTCAATGAAACTGCAGTCACTACTGCGATCTCAGGACTCTCTTACATCTTTCCCATAGGTAGCATTGAAGACTCTCAACAGGGCTACTTCTTTGTCTCTACACATAATGGTCCCAAAAATGCCAAGAAGATGCTGGAAAGCAGACTCAAAGTAGGCGATAAATCTTTTTATTTGAAAGATATTGCTACTGTATCCAAACGTTATGCGGATACTGCAACCCTCTACTCTATTGATACCAAACATGCTTTAGATCTCAATATCAAGCAGAGCAGTGAAGGAAATGCACTCACACTTTC
Source organism: Sulfurovum sp. (assembly GCA_027081115.1). GTDB lineage: Bacteria > Campylobacterota > Campylobacteria > Campylobacterales > Sulfurovaceae > Sulfurovum. The sequence goes on along the minus strand of JALWLD010000079.1, from coordinate 102,265 downwards.
AAAAGCCATCAAAGCACTGGTAACACAAAGTAATGCGAAAAAAAGTAATATTACCTATATCATACATGATGACAAATCAGTAGCCATTAAAGACCGTCTTAATATTGTCATTTCCAATATTCTTTTGGGTCTAATACTTATCTCTCTTCTGGTTATGCTTCTCATTAACAAACGTATGTCACTTATCATTACACTGGGTATCCCTACCTCTTTTGTTATGGGTGCTTCCTATCTTTACTTTGCAGGATATACCATCAATATGATCTCACTGATCGGTGTACTCATTGCATTGGGAATCATTGTAGATGATGCCATTGTAGTCTCAGAAAATATTCAGCAACACATTGAAGAGGGAATGGAGCCTAAAGAGGCAGCAGTCCAAGGAGCAAAAGAGATGTTCAAACCTGTGACCATCGCTTCTTTGACTACACTCTTTGCATTTATACCCGCTCTTATGATGTCAGGTACCATGGGAGAAGTTATCAAACTCATTCCTATTGCAGTCTCCGTACTTGTTTTAGCATCACTGGTAGAGTCCTTCATCTTTCTACCCATTCATGCAGCACACGTATTAAAGAATGATCAAAAAACCACTTCATGGGAACCTGTAAACCATATTTATTCTCGAATGATCCACTATCTAATGCATTATAAAAAAACTTTTTTACTGCTTTTTATTATCTTGGTACCCATTTTCATTGTCTTGGGTGTAAAAATGAGTAAGTTTCAAATGTTCCCGCAGTTTGATGCTTCAACCATTACTATTACACTCAAGGCCAACGTCAATACAAAAACAGAAGAGACACTCAAATACCTCACAGCCATTGAAAAAGACCTATTTAAAAGAAAAGAGACATTTTACATTGATCATGTTGGCTCAGTTGCTGGCTGGAGACGAGACACTGCAGGGAATTCTGAGAGCTACCCCTATGTGGGACAGATACACATAGAGTTACAAAAGCTCAAAGCTCAAAATTTCGTTGATAGATACATTACCCCTACCCTCAGTTTTTATTATGACAAAGAAGGCAGAACAAGAGAAGAAAAATCTATTGTAATCGCAGAACGGTTACGTCACTTTTTAGAAGTACAAAAATACCAAGAAAGATTCCATCTCTCTGATCTGGCAATTGTAGAGAGAAAAGTAGGACCTATAAAATCAGATATCAAAATTGGTCTGGTTTCAAATGACAGTAAAACAGTCATGAAATATGCCCAAATACTCAAGAAGAGACTTAATGAAATACAAGGCATTGTCTCTGTCAATGATGCCATGAATTACGGAAGAGATGAGATAAAACTCAAAGTAAATACCTACGGAGAGTCCCTTGGCCTCAATGAACAAATACTAGGGGTACTACTCTCTAACGCATTTTTAGAACGTAGAATGTCTGTTGCTTTTGATAAAACAAACCTGCTTGAACTTAAAATCCGAAGTGAAGAGAAGGATTCTCTCAGCGCACTGAAAAATTTCCAGGTTAAACTGAGTGATGGCTCTTTTGTAGCACTGAAAGATGTTGTCGAGTTTGAAACCATACACTCTTTTGAAAAGATCATCAAAGATGCAGGAGAGACCAACTTTTATATCTATGCAAATGTAAACAGTAAAATTGTTACAGCTACAGAAGTACTGGAAAAAGTAGATCCTATTTTAAATAGTGCAAAAAAAGAGGGGATTAAGATCATTCTTAAAGGAGAACAAGAGAAGAAAAAAGAGCTTAAAGAGGATATGATTATGGCAGGTGCTGTTGCTATGCTGCTCATCATGCTCTCACTACTTTACCTCTTTAACTCATTCAGAGAGACTTTTATGATGATGTCTGTGATCCCTTTTGCATTTTTAGGTGTACTGCTTGGACACTTCATTATGGGCCAAAATCTCTCTATGCCTTCTATTATTGGGATGCTCGGTCTTTCCGGAGTGGTCATTAATGATGGAATCATTATGATTATGAATTTGAAAAAAGCAAATAATATGGAGGAGATATACCTCTATGCTTCTAAACGTTTCAGGCCAATCATATTGACTTCTGTGACCACAGTGATTGGGCTGAGTTCTTTGGTATTTTTCCCTACTGGACAAGCAGCCATCTTTCAGCCTATGGCCATTGCATTGGCATTTGGACTGGCATGGGGAACAATATTGAACCTACTCTACCTTCCTGTACTCTATACTATTTTAAATCAGAAACGTTTGGAAATATAACTTACTTTTTTTCTGTCCTACAGTAGAGTGCAGCTCTCTTTTCATACGACTCAAGTGTCTTATGCGCCAACTCATCATCTCTCATTGTTTTTTTATACGTTTCTGCTTTTTCGGTAAAAAGCTTACACAGTCTCTGTGCCTCCTGCTGCTCTTTAGCAGATGTATCACTATTCCCCTCCTGATAAAACCCTGCAAAAGAGAATGTCAAGAGTGAAAGCATTATAAATAATATTTTTGTCATCATGTATCCTTTATAGTCAGACATAATACTATAAATAAGTTAATATTATGATAACAGCCTCTATTCTACAATGAATTTTGCTTTTTGTGCCAAAACTGGATAAAAATATCCATATCCAAAATCTTTATCAATGACTATAGTCCCTGTAGCGCTTACCTTATCACCCTCTTTTACCGTTGCATGTTCTGATGTAAAGACTATATCGTTGGTATGAGCTGACTCAGAACCTGTGCCATCCTCCAAATGCACCCAGTCTCTCTTCATGATCTGATGCGATACTTTTCTTACTGTTGCTTTTATACTCACACTTTTACCTGCAAGGTTTTTTCTATATTTGAATAACTCTTCAACGGTGTAAAATTCTTTTTCTTTAAAATCACTAGTATCCACTTCTACTATTTTCTCTTTTGTTTCTTGAGGTGCCACAAACATCTCTTTCATACTTTTTACTTTATGAGAAAGATAAACTTCATTCGCAAATACAATTTCATCAAATGTTCTATTGAGACTCTTGCTTTTAAAGTTTTTCATAATGGTTTTGGTATCGTAACCTATAACATCACCTATTTTTACGGGTGCTTTTGCAATGGCAATCCAGCGCTCCGTTCCATTTTGATCCACTTTTAGATAATCATATCCCATGACCTCTTTGATCTCAAGTATTTTTCCGTACGCCAATGTTTCCTCTTTTTGTGCTGCCATTAGACTCAATGTCAATGCCATTAATAACCATGCTGTTTTTCTCATCTCCAACCTTTTTTATACAATTTGATGTTACTTTTGAAGTTATTATAGCTACAGTTCATAAAAAGAAGTAAAAATAGTGCACAATAAGTTATGGTTTATCTACTTTGTGTAAGATATGCTTTTATCTTTGGAGTACTTATGAAAAAAACACTTTTTCTTTTCACACTTTTCGCAGTGACACTTATACAGGCAGAACTTTTTAAAGAGTATTTTAAAGACGGTGTTCTTAAATCAGAGATAGAGTATAAACATGGTACAAGAACTGAAACCAAAGAGGGTATCAAAGAGGGTACAGAGAAGATCTACTATAACAGTGGAGAACTTGCTTACATCATTAAAAATGTCGATGGGAAAAGAGACGGTGTACTTAAATGGTATGACCGTGACAAAAACCTTTTAGAGATCATCCACTATAAAGCAGGAAAAAGAGACGGCCTGAATCAAATTTATTATAACAATGGCATTTTAAGAACAGAAGTGACCTATATAGATGACAATAAAGAAGGTCTTGAAAAACAGTATTACAGTACAGGAAAATTGGCTTCAACTGTGAATTATGTACATGGTAAAAAAGAGGGAGCGCAGATAGAATATTATGAAAATGGGGAAAAACAGAGCTATGTTCTCTTTAAAAACAACTACAAAGAGGGCAATAAGACCTGGTATGACCAAAATGGTTCGGTAAGTAAAACGATCAACTATAAAATGGACAGACCAATAGATGTAATGAAAGAGATACAAAAAAAGCAACCTGATGCAACTATAGAAGCATTTAAAGTACTCGATTTTAACCCTCAAAACAGAAGACCTGAATAATACACTTCTCTTCAATTGGTACTTTTGCTCCTTCAAAAAGCACTAAGATATATCCCCAACTTATAATAAATATATTTTATATTTAACATTAAAAAAAAATAATGTATATTTATTTATTTTAAAGCCTTTTTTACCTCTTTTATGTAAATATTTGAATTGAAATATACTTCAAAGGGGATTTAATGATTTCAAAATTAATTCGATCGAGCATTGTTGCTTCTCTCCTGGTTACTTCTGCATTCTCTGCAGGTGACTATGATAAGAAGCCTCCATTCTCAATGGATAAACTTAAAGCGACAAAGGTGAAAGGTGAAACACTTTTTCAACCAAAAAATGACTATAACATTTTTGTAAACTATGAACTTGGTATGCACTGTGTTGGGTTTGAAATGAGTTACTGTTGTGTAATTCCACCATATAACTCAATTCAGTCTCAGGCAATTCAGTCTGGTAAGAATGGTAAACTTCCTAAACTACTTACTCCAGATGACAAAGTAAAACTCTACTACAACACTAGAGACAACTCTTACTCTGAAGGTAACAAGATGAAATACTGGTCTGTTGCAAAAGATGTTGACGGAGATGGTCACATGGACAGCCCGGGTGACAACGTTGCCAATTATGTATGGGGACACCTTTTCATCTACAAGGATCTTGAAGGAACTATTCCTAAAGGGGCAACAGATAAAGACAGACTCAGAATCGGTCACCAGGTAAAAGTAAGAATAGATGCTGGTCCATCCGGTAAACCACTTTCAGGTGGATACCTTGACTATGCTGGCAAAGATGGTGGATCAATTGTAATGACTGACACATTGGTACCTGCGGTTAAAAATGTTAAATTAGTATTGACTGCATCTCACCTTTGGGATGCACTGGGTCTTCCTTTGACAGCATTTAACGACTCAACTAGAAGAGGGACTATCCGTTCTATTACACAAAAAGATTTCCAACCATTCCAGTATTCTCAAGTATCACTACATGACAGTACAGGTAAAGAGCTCAAAAATAAAGAGGGAAAAGCATACGAGTATTTCGGGACAAACCCTGTAGATATTCCAAACTGTTATGCCTGTCACTCAAGAAATGGTAAAGCTGCACAGATGGCTAGAGATGAAGGACTAAAACAGTCTGACAAAGAGTACACATACTGGAAAACATACCCTGATGAGAGTGAATATATGGCAAGACTTTCTGAGTCTTCTATCAATATTCTTGCTCTTCACGATGCACACCACGGTACAACTTTCCTAAGTGATTATCAGTCAGATGCACCAGGTAACCGTCTTGGAAAAGTTGGTGAAGTAAACTGTGCGGACTGTCACGGAGACAATGTATCTGGTAACCTTCAAGAGCCTAGACCTACTGCAACTGGTTATAAAGCTGTAAAAGCAAAACCTCTTTCAGAAGCAATTCACGGATTCCACCTTGGAATGGTGCCTATGCCTGATGGTGCAAACAGATCACAATCTTGTCAATCTTGTCACCCTACACACTTCCAGAACCCTAATATGAATGATGACTCTAACCCGTTTAGAGTAACAGACAGATATGGTGAAGGTAGATTCTCAAAAGGAGATATCAGAAAATCTGGTGGTGGATGTTATGTAAGACGTGATGCACACTCTAACCCGAATGCCAAACCTCCATTCTTCCTGAACAATTATGGTAAATGGCAGCTTGAAAATGTTGCTACCAAAGATGAGCATGGCAAAGATGCTGGTGAGCTTAGAGGTCTATACTGTACAAACTGTCACACAAAAGTAGCACAGAAAATGTATGAGATGGATGATCTGACTAATGACAGTATGCAAACTGGTAAATCTATCAGAAACAAGTCTCTTAAAGAGATCGTTGCTGCAGTTGCAGGAGGGGATATGAAGAAATTTACAGCCATTGCTGACCCTAAAACAACAGGTGATAATGAAGTATTGAAATACTATACTGATCACAAATCTGCAACACTTGTAAAAAATGTTGGTAAAGATGGTAAACTAGATCTTAAGCCTTGGAATCATCCTAAAGGCGGAGATGTACCATATGCAGCAGCTTCTGGTGGTAATGACTGGTGGTTATCAGCATCTGAACCTCACTGTGCGGATTGTCACATGGCACCATTTGTTGAACAAGATACAGGTGGAAAATACTTTCCAATTGATCAGCCAAACAAGTATTCTCTCTATAGATACTCAAAAGCACATGGAAATATTGCTTGTCAATCATGTCACGAATCAACACACGGACTCTACTCTACACGCTATGACGGAGATGAGAGATCTGTAGATATTACAACACATGAACAGGCACTTCAGTACAGTCCTGACGGTAAATATACAGGTCCTGTGACATGTTCTGCATGTCACACAGTAAACAAACATGGTGTACCTGCACAACTAAAAGGTACAAAATATGAAGATGACTACTGGGCTTCTGTAACTCTTGCTCACTTTATGAGAGAGGGAGATCAGAAACTATCGGTCAAAGAGTTGGTTAAAAAATATCCTTACAAAAAATCTTCACAAATTGTTGAAGATGGATGGAAATAAAACCCTTCATTGACAACTGAGCCTCTCCTCTTTTAGAGAGGCTCAATCCCTTCTTTTCCTCTTCCCTTAGCTTAATATGATATAATTAATTCAAAATTATATCCGGAGCCCTCCATTTATGAACGATCATAACCTAGATGACTTGATCATCCCAAATATCGAACCCAAAACATCTAAAGCAAAAAGCATATTGACCATTATTGCACTACTTATTGTAGTCCTTATTGTTGCAATCATCCTCACATCTGTAGTCCTTGACGATAAAAAACCTGACCAGGGTCTACTGGAAGAGAACGATACTGAAATGGTAAGCCCGGAACTAACCCTTGAAAATGTAGGAAAAGTAAAAGAACCTAAAGCCGAACCAAAACTCAATGAAATCATTGAAGAGGAACTCAATAAACCTGTTAAAGTAAAAAAAACACCTGTTACACTTGATAACAAACCCACCGTCACAGAGAAAAAAGAAGTAGCCAAACCTACTCCTGCACCAGTACCTGAAAAAGAGACGGTTACAATTGATGACACCTATGAACAGACACCACCTGCAAAGACAAAAGTGACACCTACACCTGCTGTTGTCAAGAAACCTGTGAAAGAAACCCCAGTAAAAGTAGCTAGTGAAACATACTACATTCAAGTAGGTGCCTATAAAGCATCACCAAGCAAACAGATCGTACGTAGTATTAAAAATAGCGGATTTCACTATAAGCTTACAGCACCCAATGCACAAGGGACTAAAAAACTTCTTATTGGACCATACCAAAGTAGAGCAGATGTAGATGCTGCTTTAGTGCGTGTAAGAGACCGCATTAACAAAAGTGCCTTTGTCGTAAAGAAGTAGAGATACCATGCACAAGACAATACTTTTTGACCAACTAACGCCAGTAGCACTGTATGGAAAGATCAAAGAGATCTTTCCTAATGAGATCACAATGCTCTTTGAGAGTATGGTCAACACAGCAGATGGAAATTTCTCTTTTATTGTTATCGGTGCGCAAGAGCGTTTATCCTATAAAAACAAAACGACTCGTTATACCGATACATCAGGCAAACATAAAATACTCACAGAAAATCCCTTTTCATTTCTTAAGAACTATTATACGAACATAGATAAAAATGCTTATCAGGAAAAAGCACAAGAACTAGGATTCTCTTTTGTAGATGGTTTCATAGGGTTTATCTCTTATGATATGGTTAAAGTCTTTGAACCTGTACTTGAAGAGAGTATGGACAAACTCCTAGATCCACTTAATACCCCGGATCTGGATCTCATACGTCCCAAAATCATCATAGCATACTCACACAAAAGTGCAAAGTTGACACTCATTCTTAATGATGAACGAATGAAAAAAGGACTGGAGTCTATTGAAAATATTTTACATAGCACCTGTACTCCAATGCCTATACAACCTGTTGTACTTGAAGGAGAAGGTAGTTTCAGTATTGAAGAAGAGCGTTTTAAACAGTTGGTTATAGAGTCAAAAGAGAGTATCCGTTCAGGCGATATTTTCCAAATTCTGCTTGCCAACAGATATACGCAAAAAGGGAAGATAGACCCTCTTAGTTTCTATAGAGTATTACGTTCTAAAAACCCTTCACCTTACCTTTTCTTGCTGGATTATGAAGATTTTTCCATTTGTGGTTCAAGCCCTGAAGTAATGGTAAGACTTACAGAAGATGAGATCCTGCTTCGTCCTATTGCCGGAACACGTAAACGTGGTAAAGATGCGAAAAGAGACAAAGAGTTGGAACTTGAAATGCTGGGTGATCCAAAAGAGTGTGCAGAACACCTCATGCTCATAGACCTGGGACGGAACGATGTAGGTCGTGTAGCCCAGACAGGTACCGTTAAAGTAACCGATATGATGCGTGTAGAGAAATACTCTCATGTGATGCACATGGTATCGGATGTAGAAGCACAGATAGCAGAAGGTAAAGATATGTTTGACCTTTTTGCCGCAACCTTTACTGCAGGTACTATGACCGGTGCACCAAAAATAAAAGCTATGGAACTCATTGCCCAGTTTGAAGGACTTAAGCGTGGGTTTTATTCTGGTGCAGTAGGCTACTTTGCATTTAACGGAAACATGGACTCAGCCATTACTATACGTACTTCACTGATCAAACCTGATTCTATTACCCTTCAGGCAGGTGCAGGTATAGTTGCTGACTCTATCCCTGAACTAGAATACCTAGAAGTAAAAAATAAATTAGGTGCCCTACTTGCAACACTTAAAGAAATGGAAAATCTTTAAAGTATGTCCAAAAAAATTTTTGCCATCTTTGGAAACCCTGTCTCCCATTCCAAATCTCCCCTTATGCATAACCTTGCTTTTCAAGGTTTGAATTTTAATGGATGTTATGGTCGTTACAGACTGGAGGAAGGCAAAAATCTCAAAGAGAAATTTTTTGAATTAAATCTCAAGGGTATCAACATTACTGTCCCACACAAAGAGTTTGCTTATACAGCATGTGATATTTTGGACCCCTTTGCTAAAAAAGTAGGGGCAGTGAATACCATAGTTGAAAAAGAGGGAAAACTCTACGGATACAATACTGATGCACCCGGTTTTCTCAAAGCGATCTCTGAGTTCAAAGAGATTAAAACTGTACTCTTTCTGGGCGCAGGAGGTACAGCACAATCTACCTCTACTATCTTGCGTGAAGAAGGTTACGAAGTAACACTTCTCAACCGTAGTGAAGGACGTTTGGAAAAGTTTAAAACACAAGGATTTGAAACCTATACTTTTGATACCTTCAAGCCAAAAGCCTATGATCTTGTGATCAATATGACTTCTGCAGGTTTGGAAGATGATGCACTTCCTGCACCTCTTGACATACTTGAGCAGGTTATCCCTCTGGCAAAAGCCTGTGTAGATGTCATTTATGGGAAAGAGACACCTTTTTTAAAGCTTTCAAAGTCTTATAACAAACCATTCAAAGACGGAAGTGATATGCTGCTCTATCAGGGTATCATTGCATTTGAATACTTTACAGCAGAACTGTACACCTTTGATAATATTAAATCTCATATGCAAAAGGCATTTATACTATGAAGAAGATACTCTTAGGTCTTCTTTTTCTTTTATTAACGATTCTCTCCATCATTTGGTTAAATTTACCTAAGATCACCCCCTACTATACGCAGCTTACACAACCTCGTGTGGGGCTTAACCTTGACCTTCAGCCTCAAGCACAAAAAAGAGCCAACTTTATTGGTTCCATTAAATGTCAAGAGTGTCATGAGGAAAACTACAGTAACTGGAAACACTCTATGCACTCCAAAATGATCCAAGATATAAAAAAGGATCCTTCTGTGGTTGTAGCTGACTTCACAAAACTTCCAAATGATGCTGACTTTACTTTGGCAGAAGCTGTCTATACTATTGGAAGTAAGTTTAAACAGCGCTATATGATCCCTGCTACAATCAATGACAAAGAGGACTATAGACTGGGAAATTACCAAACCTAGATTTCAACCAGAACCAATAGAAAGTTATTTGATTTCAATTAACCTTCATCCAATACAATACAGGAGTAGATATGTTATTAGACAGGAGCGACAAAATGATCAATATTCTTATGATAGAAGATGATCCGGAATTTGCAGAACTATTAAGTGAATACCTTTCTCAATTCAATATTAAGATCACCAATTTTGAAGACCCTTATCTAGGTTTGAGTGCCGGTGTCAAAAAATATGATTTGATGATACTCGATCTTACCCTACCGGGTATGGATGGTCTTGAAGTATGTGAAGAGGTAGTACGTAAATATGACATGCCTGTGATCATCTCATCTGCACGCTCTGATATTAACGACAAAGTACAGAGTTTTGAACTGGGTGCCTATGATTACCTTCCCAAACCTTATGACCCTAAAGAGATGTATGCGCGTATTATGTCTATCCTGAAACGTTTAGACAAAGGGGAGAACAAAGGAGCTTCATTGCCTAAAAGTGATTTTGAGATCAAAGGCGATACCATCTACTTTAAAGGAGAAGCACTCTCTTTAACCCCAGCTGAATTTGAAGTACTCTCTTTACTTGTCAAAAATCAGGGCATTACACAGTCTCGAGAACAGATTATTAATACTTCAGGTACGATGAGTATTGATTCACAAGGTAAAAGCCTGGATGTTATCATCTCCAAGATACGTACCAAACTTGATGACAGTAAACGTATTCAAGCAGTACGTGGTGTAGGGTATAAACTTGTTTAAAGGCTTCTCTTCCCTACGAAGTAAGATCAACCTTGTATTCTCCATTACCCTGTTGCTGCTTGCTATTCTCTTCATCTCTTCTATCAAGTATGACCATGCAAAATTTGAAGAACGGAATGAAGCACATGAGAGACTCATCTCTCACTATATTTATGATTATTATATGAAAACCGGTAAAATTGATGAGGCTTATCTTGAAGCACAAAATATGTTTCTCATTAAAGATAAAGCAAAAATGATACAGATAGAACGTTCTTTCAAAGAAAAGGGTAAATATAAAAAATATGCTGTAGATACCTTCCGTCTGCAACGTATCATTCTCATTAACAATGACCGGTTCAAACTCTTTTTGGAAAACAAGAACAAACCAAAATACCCACTTAAGCGTATTATTGTTTTCTCTATTGTCTTTCTTTTGATCATTCTACTCTATCTATGGGTAGTACGAAGCCTTCGTCCCATTTCTGAGCTCAAAAACAAGATCAAAACTTTTTCAGAGGGGAACCTTGACATAGAATGTGCCTCAAAGAGCAATGATGAGATCGGAGAGGTTGCCAATGAATTCAACCATGCAGTTGCCATGATACGTGAATTACTACAATCACGTCAACTCTTCTTGCGTGCCATCATGCATGAGCTCAAAACACCCATTGCCAAAGGTAGGCTTATGTCTGAAATGCTTACTGATGAAAAGAGTAAAGTACGTCTACACAGTATTTTTGAACGTCTCAATCTACTCATTGACGAATTTGCCAAAATAGAGAAAATCACATCAAAAAACTTTGACCTGCATCTCAACCCCTATAAAATGTCTGACCTGCTTGAAGCGAGTATAGACCTCTTAATGATTGAAAATCCAAACAGACTACTCTCCGTAGAGATCAAAAAAGATTACATTGTCAAAGTAGATTTTGAACTCTTTACTCTGGTGATTAAGAACCTGCTTGACAATGCCATTAAGTACAGTACTGACAAACATGTCACTGTACTGATAGAGCATGAGAGTATTGCCATCAAAAATAAAGGAGAGGCACTTAAAGAGCCACTTGAAAACTATTTCAAGCCATTCCATACTTCTAAAAACAGTTTAGGATTGGGGATCTATATTGTAAAAAGTATCTTAGATATCCATCATAGAAGATTGAAGTATGACCATAAAGATGAGATAAACACCTTTACGATCTTGTAAGAGATTACTCAGCATCCGAAATGCTGTCAGAAAGCATAAATGCCAACTCCAATGCCTGAGAAGCATTGAGTCTTGGATCACACTGTGTATGGTAGCGACTAGCAAGCCCCTCTGCTGTAATAGGACAAGATGTTGATCCTGTACACTCTGTTACATCATTTCCTGTCATCTCAAGATGGATACCTGCTGCTACTGTACCCATCTCTTTATGGATACTGAAAAACTGTTCTACTTCTGAAAGTATATTGTCAAAATCTCTTGTTTTAAAACCAGTAGACGATTTTTCTACATTACCATGCATTGGGTCACAAGACCACACAACATTTCTACCTTCATCTCTTACACGCTTGAGCAGTCGAGGGAAATGATTTCTAATTTCCTTTGCACCCATACGGACAATAAGATTCAGTCTACCCTCTTCATTGTCAGGGTTCAAAGCATCGATCAATTCAATAAGCTCATCCTCTTCCATACTTGGTCCTACTTTACAACCAATAGGATTTTGAATACCTCTAAAGTATTCAATATGTGCTTCTGAAAGATCTCTGGTTCTGTCACCTATCCATAACATATGTGCAGAACAGTCATACCATTCACCAGTCTCCGAATCTTTTCTTGTCAATGCCTGCTCATAATTAAGAAGCAGTGCTTCATGTGAAGTATAGAGTGTTGTCATATGTAACTGTGGCATGGTATCTGAATTGAGTCCACACGCAGCCATAAATTTCATAGAAGCATCTATTTTTGTACTGATCTCATCATAACGTTTACCAAGAGGATTGTCTTTAATAAAATCAAGGTTCCACTGGTGCACTTTGTTCAAGTCTGCCAAACCACCTCTTGAAAATGCACGAAGCAGGTTCAGTGTTGCCGCAGACTGGTTATATGCTTTTAACATATTTTTAGGATTTGGAATTCTTGCTTCTTCAGTAAATTCAATACCATTAATAATATCACCACGGTAGCTTGGCAGTTTTACACCATTTACCTCTTCAAAATCTGAAGACCTGGGTTTTGCAAATTGTCCTGCAATGCGTCCTACCTTGACAACCGGTTTACCTGTACTATACATAAGCACCATATTCATTTGAAGCATCAGTTTAAAAAGATTTTTGATATTTGCTGCATTAAAGTCAGAAAAACTCTCAGCACAATCTCCACCTTGAAGTAAAAATGCTTCACCACGACCTGCTGCAGCCAATTTCTCTTTGAGTTTTCTTGCCTCTCCTGCAAAGATAAGCGGAGGGTAAGAGCTCAGTTCATTCTCTACTTTTTCAAGTAACTCTTTATCTTGATATGTCGGTTGTTGCTTGATAGGAAATGTTCTCCAGCTATTCGGTGTCCAACTCATGGGTTATCCTTCTGTGTGGGCAAATAAAACTTGCCAAAAAATTAATTCAATGATTATAGCTTAAAATATATGAAAAGGATATGGATTCACTGGCGTTAGCTAAAAACTATTAAATTTCAATAGTTTTTCACATAAAATTGTAAAAAAAATAGTTTTTTCACACTGTGAATAAGTAGTGAATAACTCATATTAAAAAATGAAACCCGTATTTTAGGGCACTGTTCCAAAGTGTTACTTTTTGGCAACAAATGTTACAAAATTAGACCATTGAAAAATGGTGTCTACCGATTTGAATCCAGCTTCTTTACACATCTGTATATTTTCTTCTATGGTAAAAGGAATCAATACATTTTCCAATGCTTCACGTTTTTGCGCAATCTCATATTCACTGTAACCCTGCTCTTTTTTATAGGCATAATAAATATCGATCAAATCTTTGTCAAGCTTCTTATCTCTAAAGACTACTTTTTCTGAAAAAATAAACAAACCATCCTCTGTTAACCCCTCATAAAGTTTTTTGACCAGTTCCATACGTTGCATGGGGCGAATGAATTGCAGAGTATAGTTTGCAACAACAATATCTTCCTCATGGTAGCTATAGTTCAGCATATCTGCAAGTTCCAAATCTATCTGGGCCCCAAATGCCTGACACTTTTGTTCTGCTCTATCTAGCATTGCTTGAGAATTGTCTAACCCTTTAAGTCTCATTTGTGTTTGCATCTTGGAGTGTAGGTCAAGTAGAAACTTTGCAGTAGAAGACCCAAGATCAAGTACTTTTTTACCCTCTGCTTCTTCAGTGAGGATCAATGCAATGACTAACTTTCTTACTTCATCATAAAAGGGAACCGATCTGCTTAACATATCATCAAAGACCGAAGCAACTGCTTCATCAAACTCAAACTTTTTCTCTATGGGTTTATTAAATACTTTATCTTGTGCCATCTGCTACCTTTTCTTTGCTGTAGTATTTTAGCATAAATGCATTTTAACATGCCTAGTATATTTATGTTTTATGATAAAAACTATAAGATTTAATAATAAAATAATAATATTAGTCTATATATGTTAAACTAAGTAAAAAGTTATATAATATAGTAAACCTCAACAAGTGGATATGGACAGGAATGGAACAACTTACAGTACTGGTAGTAGATGATGACAAAATAACAACAGCTATTCTACGCAATATGCTAGACAGTTATGCTGATATTGTTCTTATTGCTTCTGATGGTCATGAAGGGCTTGCCCTCTTCAAAGAACATAGACCAGATATTGTACTCTCTGATATCAATATGCCCCGTATGGGTGGTCTTGAAATGGTTGAACAGATAAGAGAGTTGGATGATCAGGTCAAGATTGCCATCTTTACCAACTTTGAAAATAGAGACATCCTTCTAAAAGCCATTCAAATTGGGGTCAACCAGTTCTTCTCAAAACCTTTCGAAGCCAAAGTATTTGCACAAGTCATTCAACCACTTTGTGATGATGCAAAAGAGAAACGCCGTATTCGTTCAGAACTAAATCGTCAACAAAACATTTTACATGCTATTAATGAAATGTCACACAGTTTCTTACAACAAAAAGATTGGACATCTGCTGTCTACGAAGAGATCCTTTTACTTAAGCAAGCATCTGAAACATCTGCTATTTTCATTTATAAAAATGAAAACAATTGTACAGAGGCCCAACATTTCTTAAGTATCAATAACAATCCCAAAGCAAGAGCTAAAAAGAGAGTGAACTATAAAAAACATCATTTGATGCGATGGAAGAACAAACTGCAAAATGGAGAAGCGATTAACGGATGTATCATTGATTACGACCATTCAAAAAGAAGACTCTTACATGCTTTCTGTATTGACTCTCTTCTAATTCTTCCTATCTTTGTTAACAAAGAGTGGTGGGGGTTCCTCGGTATTGGTAATGACAATAAAGTAGCACTCTCAGAAACAGATGCCGAGATGCTTCATACCGTCTCTTCCATTATTGGTTCTGCGATCAACAACAAACGTAATATTAAATCTTTGGAAATGTCATCTGCTGTCTTTAAACATACAATGGATGGTGTCCTCATTACAGATACGCAAAACAAGATCATTCATGTCAATGAATCGTTTAAAGATATTACTGGGTATGATCCTGAAGATGTGATGGGCAAAAGTCCTAAGATTTTCAAGTCGGGTTCTCATCCAAAACACTTCTATACCCAAATGTGGGATCAACTTACTACAGAAGGCTACTGGCAGGGAGAGATAACCAACCGTAGAAAAAATGGAGAGATCTACATAGAGTGGCTTTCTGTAAATGCTATTAGAGACAAAAGTGGACATATTGAAAACTTTATTGGTATCTTTTCAGATGTTACTCACCAGCGTAAAGATGCACAAGAACATGCCTACCTCGCTACACATGATCCTCTAACCGGTCTGTCTAACAGACTGTTACTTAATGACAGACTGGACCATGCCATTCATCATGCTGCACGCTTCAATAAATGTGTAGCAGCCATTTTCTGTGACCTGGACAATTTTAAACCTATCAATGATACCTATGGTCACTCTACCGGAGATGAGATCCTGAAGTCTGTAGCTGAAGCTTTAAAGTCTGTCTTACGCAAAGAAGATACCATTTGTCGTTTTGGAGGAGATGAGTTTGTCATCCTGATTGAAGAGCTCTCCAGCTTTAACTTCCTTACAGAAATCCTCAATAAAGTACACGCCATTACCAAGCAGACTTTTGTCATAGATGGAAATACCTTCAAGGTCAGTATGAGTATCGGTACCTCTCTCTACCCTATCGATGCCAGCTCCCCTGAAATGCTTTTAAAGTGCGCAGATGAAGCAATGTATAAAGCCAAACATAGTGGTAAAAACAAAATCTCATATTATCAGAATGATACGACACAGTACTGCATGACTCAGACAGACAGCAACTCCCTGAAAACAGATTCTACTTTTTCAATCTAGCTTCTTGTATATCCAATACTATCTGAGCTTTAAGCGCTTCTAAGGTCTCAAATTTTTGATTATCTCGGATACGTCTATGAAAAGCGATCTGTATCTCTTCTTCTACCTCTTCTATATTACGATCTAATATATGGGTTTCCACAGCAAAACTTCCATCTGTGGTAACTCTATGACCTAAAAAACTTACAGAGTCATACCGCACTCCTGCTACCCTTGTTGAAGTAGCATAGACACCTTCAGAAGGGAGTTGAAAGTGTGTGACATTTACATTGATAGTAGGTACCAACTCTTTGGCTCCGAGTCCCTGCCCTGGTACAATAGTTCCGTCAATTTCATAAGCTCGTCCAAGCAATCTGTTTGCCATCGTAACATTACCTTCTTTGAGATAATTTTTAATGGTACGTGAGTGGATAGAAATATCTTCTGTTTTTACCTCTTTAACAATCTCTACCTCTTTAGAAAAGAGTGAGGACAAGAGTTCTGCATTTCCTGCTTTCTCTTTACCAAAATGAAAATCATACCCCACCACAATTTTTTCAAGATGGGGAAAATCTGTACATAACTTTGCCACAAACGCTGCAGGAGTTAAAGCTCTGACTTTCTCAAAATGGTAAAAATAACACATTTTATCTGTGTACCGTGTACGCTTGTATCCGGGAGTCAAATACCCACCGTTTCGTTCAATGATAACCAAAGCATCTACTCTGTCTATAAGCTGTTTATGTGCCAAATGGATCCCGTCAAAAGAACCAATAGCAATAGATCTAATATTGTTTGAATATGCCAATTTCTTTCCCCAAAACCTACATTTTTACAAAATGGTAAAGATACTCTTGATTACCCTCTTTACCTGTCACTTTGGACTCACTCTGATACACTTCATCCCAGCCAAGCTTCTTAGCCTCAGCCTCAAATGCCTCTTTACGTCTAGCGATGGAATCTAGATCTTGCACTACACCTCTAGAGTCACGCTTCACATCTTTGCCTACTTCAAACTGTGGTTTGTAGAGTATGACTATGTCTGTACCTTTACTTGCAAGTCTGTCTATATCATCTGTTATCTGTAAAACAGAAATGAAAGATACATCACAAGTGATGACTTCAAAGGCAACATCATTTTGATACTCTCGAATGTCTGTCTCTTCATGTAAAGACAACTTATCATTCTCTCTCAAAGAGATATGTAACTGGTCTGTACCTACATCTACACAGTCAAGTGTTGCTACACCATTTTCAAGCACTATCTGAGCAAAGCCACCCGTACTAGAGCCTATGTCTAATGCACATTTGCCTTTCATATCTACAGCGTGTTCAGCTAAAAAGTTCTCTAGCTTACGTCCAGCACGAGACACATAGAACTTAGAGTCTTGTACCTCAACCACTGTGTTTTCATCTACTTTAGCAGAAGCTTTAGGATTCTTTCCATCTACCAACACCAAGCCAGCCTTTATCGCATCATTCGCACGGTTACGACTCTCGTAATAACCTTCATCTACTAGGTATTTGTCTAGTCTCATCTATTTATCTCTTTCTTTATTTTTTCTAATGTCAATGATTCAAACCAAGGTACAACTTGTTTTTTATATAGTTCCAAAGCAAGTATAGCACTTTCCTCGATTTGTTTCTTATTCCCAGCAAGAAATGAATTTCTTTCGCTAGGACATAATCTTCCACCTAAATTCCACCCAGAATCTCTTAACTCTTCTCTAGTCATTGGAAACTTTTTTGGTAATATGACACCATAATTAAAATAGAAAAATGGATTACCATACTGAGAAGACTGAAGATTGAATGTTTCATACCATCCTTCTCTTTCTTTTACATAAACTATACCTGTTATTTGCTCATAACCTAACTCTTTTGCCATTGCTCTAAATCTAGATTTAGCTGCTGAAGAAAAACTTTTATAATCTTTTTTTATTGTTTCTTTAACTGATATACACTTATTATTTGTTATATAAAACTTGTATTTATCTGACTCAATTTCAAGAGCATTACCAAACTTTTCTTTTGTAAGAAACTCTAAAGAAAAATTTTCTAATTCATTAAAAAAAATCGAATACTTAGTGTTATCTATATATTTAACTTCTCGTATTGTTAAGTCTATTGTTCCAATCTTTAACAAAATTGTCAATTTTTCATCAATTTGAGAATTAGCCTCTTGTTCTTCCCAATACAAGTCCACTTGATTGAGATAGTTTATATCATCGATAGTATTAGCAGTACTATGTGTTATACCTTCCCTATCTACAAAACTATAACTTCCTGCCTTAATCATCAACCTATCGAAGCAAGAAATAAATACACTTCCATTCAATATACGTAACTGTCTCACCTTTTTATTACTAAACTGCTTTAATGCCAATTTAACCAACTTGGTACACTCTATTCGTTTTGAAATAGAACTCACACCATCCCCCTCATCTCATCTTCAGTAAGCGTAGCCACACCCAAACTCTCAGCCTTAGTCAGCTTACTCCCTGCATCTTCTCCGTAAATAACATAATCCGTCTTTTTAGACACAGAGCCACTCACCTTAGCACCAAGCTTCTCAAGCATCTCTTTGATGACACCACGACTCACAGACATAGAGCCAGTCAGTACCACTGTTTTATCTTTAAATGGATTTTCCTTGGCTTCTACTTTTTCTTCTACTGTAGGTTGCACCTCATCAAACAATTTCAATACAAAATCATGGTTGACTCGCATAAACTCTAGCAATGAATTAGCCATCTCTTCGCCTATGCCGTCTATAGCTACTACCTCTTCAAATGTTGCATCGACTATGCCAAGTCCAAACTCTAAAGCCAAAGACTTACCTGCTACCTCACCGATGTGTTCTATGCCCATCGCAGAGATGAGTCTGTGTAGTGGCACGCCTTTAGTGTCAGCTATGGCATCTAGTAGCTTGTTAATACGCTTCTCTTTGAAGCCTTCCATACCCTCTAAGTCTTCGTAAGTGAGGTGATACAGCCCAAGAATGTCTTTTATCTTACCCTCTTTGACAAGTTGTTCCACTATCTTGGAGCCTAAGCCATCGATGTTCATACAGCCCTTTTTGGCAAAGTGTATGATGGAGTTTACCACTCTGTCGGGACAGTCAAGGTTTTGACACTTGATGAGCGTACCTTCATCTAGCACTTCAGAGTGACACGTAGGACACTCAGTCGGACGGCTGATAGGTTTTTCTGAACCATCACGTCTATCGGTAAGCACTTTGGTGATTTTAGGTATTACATCCCCAGAGCGTATGAGTATAACGCTGTCACCTATCATCAGCCCTTTACGTTCTATCTCATCAAAGTTATGAAGTGTAGCACGAGCTATAATTGCACCATCTAAATCTACAGGTTCTACCTCTGCTACAGGAGTAAGCACACCTGTACGCCCTACCTGTATAGTAATGTCATTGACCTTGGTGACTTTCTCCACCGCTGGGAATTTATAGGCACACATCCACTTTGGTACCTTGACCGTGTAGCCCAAATCCTCTTGCAGATGCACATCATCTACTTTAATGACCATTCCGTCCATCATCATAGGGATTTCATCACGCTTGCTAATAAGAAACTGATAGAACTCTTCTATCTCCTCTATAGTGTTACACTCTTTAGCGTATGGTGGTTTGAGAAAGCCTTGATTGTACACAAAGTCCATCTTTTCAGAGAGTCTGCTTTGGGTTAAACTGTTTTCTCCAAGCCCCCAAGGGTAAAAAACCAACCGTCTTTTGGCAGTGACAGCTGAGTCTAACTGTCTGAGGCTCCCTGCTGCTGCGTTACGTGGATTAGCAAAAGGTGCTTCGCTTTCATCGAGACGTTCTTTATTGATAATCTCAAAATCATCTTTACGTATGACCACTTCTCCACGTATTTCTATAAGCCCATCATACTCTATGGCGAGGGGTACAGAACGTATGGTACGAACATTGTCTGTCACCTCTTCACCTATGACACCATCCCCACGGGTAATGGCACGCACGAGCTTACCACCCTCATAAAGCAGGTTCATACTCGCTCCATCAAACTTGGGTTCACAAAAGTAGTCACATTTGCCTACATTTTTCTCTACCCTGTCCAGCCACTCTTGTACTTCTTCTGTGGTAAACACATCTTCCATACTCCACATACGTTTAATGTGCTTGGCTTTGGAAAATTCATCACGCACCACACCACCCACACGCTTGGTAGGAGAATCTTCCACTACCTCATCAGGATGTGCTGTCTCATAGTCCAGCACTTCATGGTAAAGCTTGTCATACTCTTCATCTGTGGCGATGGGGTTGTCTTCTACATAGTAGGCGTATGCCCATTTTTTAAGTGTTTCCACCTTTTCTAGATAATTCTCTTTTGTCATTTTCTATAATTTACTTTCACTTTTTTTCCATAAAATCTGGGTTCTGTCTGTAGGATTGTTACATCCAAAAAGGCTTTCACTCTTGCCAGATACTCTCTATATGCCATTTTTTTTGCCGCCTTCGTACCGGGAATATCTTTTGCTGCAAAACCGATCACTTTTTGCCCCTTTGCTTTGGCAATAAAGAGTGCCCGCTCAAGATGAAATTTTTGAGAGATGATTATATAATCTTTCAAGTCAAAAATCGCTTCTGCACGCAATATAGAATCTAAAGTCCTAAATCCTGCATAATCTGCTGCAATATATTTTTTAGGGACGCCTGCTCTGATGAGATCTTCTTCCATTCGTTTGGTCTCATTGTAATACTTTGTTGCATTGTCCCCAGAGACCACAATAGCATCTATTTTCCCAGCTTTCCAAAGTGCTACCGCTGCACGGATACGATAGACATAAAAATAGTTCTTTTTACCTTTGGCCACATATTTGGCAGTACCCAGTAAAAGAGCTGCTTTTTTATGTGGTACTTTTTTAATATCTGTATAGATACGGTCTTGTGCTGTAAAATCCATATATCTGTCTACAAGATAAACAAAAGCCAAACCTACAATAAAAAGTAGAAGCAGGCACTTAATGAGCTGCAAGGAAAAACGGAGTAGTGCTTTCACTTCAATGCTTCTAGCACAGCCAAAGCTTGTCTATGTTCAGCAACATCATGGCAGCGTACGATATTTGCTCCATTTTCTACGGCTTTTATGTGTATGGCCAAAGTACCCGGAAGTCGCTCTTCTGTTGGGCTTGCAATAATTTTATCTATCATCGATTTTCTACTTGCACCAATAAGTATTTCACAACCAAAATGTTTAAAATGTACAAGGTTTTTTACTAATATAATATTGTGTTCAAGTGTTTTACCAAAACCGATACCTACATCCAAAATGATATTCTCCTTACGCAGTCCCAATGCTTCACATTTGGCAATACGTGCTTCAAAGAACTGGTCCATCTCTACCATCACATTGCCATAAACAGGATCTTTTTGCATACTCTGCGGCAACCCCTGCATATGCATGATACAAAGCTTGGCACGATATTTTACTGCCAACTCAATAATGGCATTATTGGATGCTCCAGTAATATCATTAATAAGCATAAAACCTGATTTTAGGGCATACTCAACTACTGACGGGGTATAGGAGTCTATACTGAAGACTGCTTTTTTGAACAGTTTTTGCTCTAAGACCATATCGCAAATAGGTTTAATTCGTGCAAGCTCTTCAGATTGACTCACCGGTTCTGCACCTGGTCTGGAGGATACTCCACCCACATCAACAATGCCAGCACCTTCTTCTATCATCTTTTCTATCTGGGTAACAGCATCTTTTGCTACAAAACGACTTCCCTCAAAAAAGCTATCTTCATTCACATTAATCACACCCATGAGCTGTAAAGGAAAATCTTCTGTTTTAAGAAAAGATTTCAGTTCTGTAGCAAGTTGCTTCAGCCCAAAAGGCTGTGCCAACTCTTTACGAGAGAGAATCTCCATATGTTTTTTTGTACCTATCAAAATACAGTTATAGCTTGGCTTCTCACAAGTAATGACACCACCTGGAACTGCAAGATCCGCACCTATACTCAAAGCATCCTGTTTCAGTATATTTGCTGCAGGGGTTTTCAAGTCCTTGATGTAAAAACAGACAAGCTCCATTTTCTTAGCCATAATAGCAATACCACCACTCTCTACACCCAGTGATCTAAGAGCTTCTTTTTTATCTGAAATATTTCCAAGTTGATAGATATGCATAAAGGTATCCTTTGGCTTCTAGATATGTATAGAGTATTATTTTACCGTTTTTTCCGTGCCAGAAGTTTTAAAAGCAGGGTATTGAGTACAAATTGTGCCGGAGAGCCTACATCCAATGCTTTATATGCATTGGAGAAAAGGGTTAAGGTCTTTTCATCAAGGTTATACAATCCTGTTGACATAGCCTCTTTTGCAATACGTTCAACCAAGCTTCTCATACTTTTTGAATCTGTACGTTTATGGCTTTGTGTAAATTCATACACTGTAGCCAAAGAGAGTTGTTTCAGATCTAAACCAAGACTCTCCTCTTCTATTTTTTCAGAGAGTACTTTAATGGGGAGACGTGATTTTATGGTATCAAGGATTGTAGATTTATTGGCAGTAATTAAAATAAATATTTTATTTTTAGGTGGCTCTTCTATGACTTTTAAAAGTCTATTTTGAATGACCGCCGTAAAAGAATCTGCTGCCAAAATAATAATATTTTTCTCTTCACTTGCCAAATATGCTTTATCGAGTACCACTTTGGCATCTTCTACACGAAACGTCTCTTTTTCAGTAACTACACGCTGCACACCCATAGGTATTGCAATACCTTCTTCAGGGGTAAGTATTTTATGCATAGAGGGAGAGATAAACTCAATAATAGACTCATCCAGACGTAAACCTTCAAGCGCTTCAATGGTCTTTTCTATCTGTGCTGTGATAATAACCTGACTTGTAAGTTCCATTTAGAGTTCAAAATCTCCAAAAAGTGCTGCTGAAAGTGTCGTGTCAAAGAGTTTATAGAGTTGCAAAAGTTTAATATCTAAAAGCGAGTCAGAAGAGCGCAGTGCAAAACTGTTCTGTACCTCTTCATCCAATACCCATAGGTAGTTATCTTGATTTCGGTAAGAGAGTTTTGTCAAAGGGTGATCTCCTCTACCAATATACCAAATATAAAAGCCGTTAGGGTAAGAGATGTCTAACATATCTTCAAGCAGCTGAATATCTTCTGTACTTTGAATGCTATGCAGTTGAGGAAAGTTGTCAGCAAAAAGATAAAAAGGCAACAGCGGTCTATGTTTGGAAAGATCGTTGATAGAATTCACTACATATTTACCAAACCAGTCACGTGATTCATCAGTAATGACCAGTACTGTTTTACCATCAAGTACCTGTGCAACTGCATTTTTAACCAGAGGTGCCCACTCATAACGGTACTCTTCCATCCATGAGAAGCATGACTCTTCTTCTCTGATCGTATCAAGTGTCCATTTTAAGAGTTGTTGCATTTTTTCAGGTCCTATTTATCCAACTCATACACATCATGCAGTGTACGAATTGCCAGTTCTCCATACTTCTCATCAATCACCATAGAGACTTTGATCTCAGAAGTAGAGATCATTTGAATGTTGATATTGTTTTTTGCCATTGCTGTAAATGCTGCAGCAGCAACACCGGAATGAGACTTCATACCTACACCTACCACTGAGACTTTACACACATGCTCGTCAAAATCCATACCTTCAAACTCATGGTCAAAACTCTCCATTACTTTCTTGGCATTTTCATGTTCACTCTGAGGTACCGTGAAACCAAGATTGGTCGAACCATCTGTTCCCATATTTTGAATGATCATATCCACATTGATGTTGGATTCTGCCAACTTGCTAAAGATATCTGCTGCTATACCTGGTCTGTCTGCTACACCTCTAAGTGTGACTCTCGCTTGATTTTTGTCTAAAACAATACCGCTTACCAAAACTGCTTCCATACTACTCTCCTCTGCGATCAGTGTACCTACATCATCACTGAAACTGCTTTTTGCATATAATTTAACATTTAACTTTTTTGCCAACTCTACTGAACGGTTCTGTAATACTTTTGCTCCCAAAGAAGAGAGTTCAAGCATTTCATCGTAAGAGATTGTGTCCAGTTTTCTTGCATTGGGCTCAATACGGGGATCCGTAGTATAGATACCATCTACATCCGAATAGATCTCACACTGATCTGCCCCAATAGCTGCAGCCAACGCTACAGCCGAGAGGTCAGAACCACCGCGTCCAAGTGTTGTTACCGAACCACTCTTGTTGATCCCTTGGAAGCCTGCGACAATAACAATCTTTCCTTCTCCAATAGCATTTTTGACTGCACTTGGATCTATAGACTCAATACGCGCATAAGTATGGGTATCGTCTGTTACGATCCCTGCCTGCCGCCCTGTCAATGCTACAGCATCATAACCTCGTGCCTGTAAAGAGATAGAAAGCAGTGCGGCTGTTACTCTTTCTCCTGAGCTTAAAAGCATATCCATCTCTTTTTTGGCAGGCTCTTTGGTAAAGTGCTCTGCAAATCCTATGAGCTTGTTTGTCTCTCCACTCATGGCAGAAACAACCACCACTACATCATTTCCCTCTTCTCTAGCTTTGGCTACACGGTTGGTCACGTTTTCTATACGTTCTACATCACCAACACTTGTACCACCGTACTTATGTACCACTAACATCTATGTTAATCCCTTTCTTCATTCTATAGTTTTTGCACAAAGTCAAAATACTACACTGCTTATATCAAACCCTCTTTAATAAAATAATCAATTACTCTGCGGTACACTTTTCTTTTAAAATAGGTCACCCGTTGAAACAACGATTCGTAGTCTACAAATTCATACTCTTTAAATTCTGGAATATCATATGCTTCAAGGTCAATATTGGCACACTCTTTCAGACGTACCAAAAAATACTTTTGGGTCTGTCCGTCAAAAGGGTACTGCTTACCTCTGGCTGTTTCAGGGAAATCATAAGTGATCCACTCTGGGTACTCACCTAAGATCTCAATGGTATTACAACCTATTTCCTCTTGCAGTTCTCTAAAAAGTGCCTCTTGGGGTGTTTCACCTTCATCGATGCCTCCCTGTGGAAACTGCCATGCATTTTTGATATCACTTCGGTGCGCTATAAAGAACTCACACTTTTCCGGATATTTTGAAGAGAGTATGACTGCAGCTACATTTGGTCTATAGCTTTTTACACATTCCATACCACTACTCATTTACAGGCCAAAGATTTTACTCCCGGCTTTATATTATTTTGATGCTTTAAAGAGAGTACTCTCTAAAATTCTGATATGATTTTACCTAAAATGCGGTTATAAGCATATGAAAGAGAGTAAAATTGTTAACATATATACACATCCCCTACTGTGATTCAAAATGTCACTACTGTTCTTTCAATACCTATGTAGACAAGTTTGACACACGTCGTAGATATATGAAAGCTCTCTACAGACAATTAGCATTTGAGCTTAAGCGCTTCGATGCAAAAAAAAAGAGTATTGAAACATTATTTATAGGTGGAGGGACACCCTCTACAATAGATCCCGAACTCTATGCACCTATTTTTAAACTTCTCAACCCCTATTTAAAAGAAAATGCAGAAATCACTACGGAAGCCAACCCAAATTCTGCTACCAAAACATGGCTTGAAGGCATGAAGAGATTAGGTGTCAACCGTGTAAGCTTTGGGGTACAGAGTTTTAATGCAGACAAACTCAAGGCACTGAACCGTGCCCATGATCCACAAGAGGCAAAAAAGGCCATTGAAAATGCCCATACACTCGGTTTTACCCACATCTCCCTAGATTTGATCTATAACTACCGGGGAGACACTGAAAATCTGCTCTTAAAAGATATTAAAACAGCATTTACCCTACCTATAGACCATATCTCGGCATATGAACTCACTATTGAAGATGGTACAAAATTTTCCTCTACACCAGAAGTGAGACAAGAAGATGAGAATCTTGCTTTTTTTGTAACACAGGAGATAGAAAAACGAGGATTTAATGCCTATGAAATCTCAAACTTTGGAAGCTATCAAAGTAGGCATAACAAAGGATATTGGGAGATCAAAGACTATATTGGTGCAGGGGCCGGTGCTGTTGGATTTTTAAAAGAGAGTCGTTTTTATCCAACAACGGATATAGAAGCATACATAGAGGATCCTCTTCAAATCACTGAAGAACACCTTACAGAAGAAGAACTGCTTACTGAAAAACTTTTTTTAGGATTACGCTCCAATATTGGCATAAAAAAAACTTCACTTTCAAGCGATATGTTACAGCGTGCCACACTACTTTATGAAGAGAACAAACTACAAAGCAATGCCACACACTTTTTCAATAAAAATTTCTTTTTAAGTGATGAATTAGCCCTGTTTATTTTAGGGTAACTCCTCTTCTACTTAAATGTTTTCTTTCCTGCTTTGATCCAACCATTTTCAATACCGTCTTTAAGTTCATACACATGTTTGAAGCCCATTTGCTGAAGCCCTTGACCTAATGCTTTGGTACGGTTGGCATGTGCACAGTAGATAATAAAAGGCTGGTTTTTGTCTTTAACGAGACGCCCAAGATTGTAAAACCACTCTGCTACATCTGCTTCACCTTTTTCTGTAAAGAACATCATTTTATGTGCTCCAGGAATGATACCTGTCTCTTTCCACTCCATAGGAGTACGTATATCAATGACCGGTACACCTTTAGCCTGCATTTTTTCAAACTTTGATATACCAATGGTTTTAAATTGTGCAAAAAGTGTTATACTCAACAAAGCCAATAACAATACTATCTTCTTCATTTCTTTTATCCTTTTATTTTTTGAAAGTCTACAATAGAAAGGTTAATCTATCTTTCAAATTTTATTTTTCTAAATATACTTCTCCATCTTTTAGAATAATTCGATAAAATACACCAATTAAAACAAAGGCAAAATAATGTTTGGCATCGGATTTACCGAAATACTTCTTATCTCTATTATTGCAATACTATTTTTAGGTCCGGATAAACTTCCTGAGACTATGGTACAGATCGCAAAGTTTATTAAAGGCGTGAAAAAGACTGTAGGTGATGCCAAAGGTGCACTGGAAGAAGAGATGAAAATTGCCGATCTTAAAGATGAGGCACTCTCTTACAAAAAACAACTTGACTCTGCCACTTCAGAATTACGAAGTTTTAAAAATATTGACTTGGATGATATTTTGGATGATGAACCCCAAGAGAAAAAATCTGATAGAACCACAACAGAAAGTGAAGAGAGCCTCCCTGAAATAGAACAAAAAAATGAGACCGTAACATTAAAAAAGAAAGCACGTAAAAAGAAAGAAAAAACAACACAAGAAAGCCCAGAGAAAAAAGAAGGTAACGCCTAATGTTTGATGATATCCGCCCCCACCTCGTAGAGCTTAGAAAAAGACTTGGGCTCTCTGTTCTCTCTGTCTTTATTGCTTTTATTATTGCCTTTATATTTCACAATGGCATTTTAACATGGATCACTGCACCACTGAATAATGCACTAACAGAAGTAGGTCGAATTGTAGAGTCTCAAGATAAAGCTGAATGGAAAATGCAAACAGAAGAAAACAATATTACTGTCGTTAAAAGTGCTCCATCTGATATTGCTGACAAACTGGAAGATCGTCTCAAAGAAGCAGCAAAAATTGCAGATACAAAACTCTCACTGATTCTTGAAGAGGCTTCACAGGCAGCAAAAGAGCTTAGTCAGTCACTAAAGATCCTCGATCAGAATCTCAGCCAGCTTAAAACACATAATGAGTTTGAAGGAAAGATCACCACCCATCAAGTCGGAGGAGCATTCTTTGTGGCACTGAAAGTCTCTTTCTTTGCTGGATTGATCGGTGCCATGCCTTTCATTCTCTATCAACTATGGCTCTTTATTGCACCCGGACTCTACAGTAATGAAAAGAAAATGGTAATTCCATTTGTGGCGGGTGGTTCGATCATGTTCTTTATTGGGGTTATCTTTGCCTATTATGTAGTAACACCTTTTGGCTTCCAGTTCCTTATCACTTTTGGCTCCTTCCTCTATACGCCATTTATCAATATTGAAGATTATGTCGGCTTTTTTACCAAGATCATGCTTGGTTTCGGTTTGGCCTTTGAGCTCCCAGTCTTTGCCTACTTCCTTGCGCTGCTTGGACTTGTAACAGACCGTACCCTTAAAGACTTTTTCAAATATGCCGTGGTTATTATCTTTGTACTTGCAGCACTCTTAACACCACCGGATATCTTGACACAACTACTGATGGCAGCACCACTTATCATCCTGTATGGTCTCTCCATCCTGATTGTTCGTGCCGTGAACCCAGATACATCGGTAGACGAAGAAGATGAGGAGGAGGAAGAAACAGAGGAAGAGACAAAATAGATGTCTCCCCACACCTCTGAAGAACTGCTTACTAAAAATTATGATTATACACTTCCAGAAGGATATATAGCCACGACCCCTGTACACCCCAGAGACCATGCAAAACTGCTGGTCTATGACAGAAAAACAGATACTGTAACCCATACAACCTTTCAACATCTTTTAGACTTTCTTCCACAAAGCTGTGATATATTCCTTAACGATACCCGTGTCATTAAGGCACGTATCTTTGGGCACAAAGAGAGTGGTGGTAAAGTAGAGCTTCTTTTTAATAAAACCTTAGATGCATACAATGCACTCGTACTCATACGAGGAAAGGTAAAAGTAGATACCAAACTCTTTTTTGACGAAGATCTGGTTGCTACGGTCACAAAACTAAATGATGATGGATCAAGAGAAGTACACTTTAGCCACAAAGGCGAAGCCATCCGTTTTGAAGACCTTGTCCTCATACTGGACAAGATCGGTCATCTGCCACTTCCCCCCTATATGCAGAGAGAAGACAATAAAGAAGATGAAACAGATTATCAGACACTCTTTGCCAAAAATGCAGGAGCAGTTGCTGCACCTACAGCTTCTTTGCATTTCACACCGGAACTTTTTTCCGCCTTGCAACAAAAACACCAAACACATAAGATAACACTGCATGTAGGAGCAGGTACCTTTAAACCTGTAGAAGTAGAAGAGATATTGGCACATCCTATGCACTCTGAGTATTTTCATATCTCCAAAGATGCTGCAGCAGTTTTAGAGAGTAAAAAACCCATTCTTGCTATTGGTACTACCGTCACAAGAACCTTAGAATATTATGTGAGAACAAAAAAGCTCCAAGGGGAGTGTGACCTCTTTTTAAACCCTCACAATCCACCCCAGAGAGTCACCCACCTACTCACCAATTTTCATTTACCAAAAAGTACACTTATAATGCTCGTATCTGCATTTATTGGAAGGAAAAAAACGTTACAATTATATAATGAAGCTATTGAGAAACATTACCGTTTCTTCTCTTATGGTGATGCGATGTTAATTCTCTAAAACACTGTGCAAGGAGCAACAATGAAAGTTCTTTTACCTCTACTTGTTTTATCTCTCTTTATATTCTCAGGCTGTGCCAAAAAATACTCCTATCCAAACTATGAAATCATCAAACCGACAAAAACATGTAAACCTAATAGAAAAAATATTCAAAAACTCCTTAACAAACATCTTGACAAACCTTATGTATGGGCAGAAGAAGGGCCCGATGCCTTTGACTGTTCAGGATTAACCTACAATATTTACGGCAAAATGGGTGTTGATATTCCACGAGTAGCGAGAGATCAGGCCAAAGTAGGGAAAAGAATTGCCTTTAAAGACCTAGTCTATGGAGATCTTATCTTTTTTGGATCAACCAACAAAAGAAGTCAACGCATTACCCATGTTGGTATGTACTTAGGAAATGGATGGTTTGCACATGCCAGCTCCAAACACAGAAAAGTAACCTATACCAACTTTAAAAAAGAGCCACGCTATTTCAAACGTATGAAAGTATGTCGTCGTTATATGAGTACAAATGAAAAAAACCTCTATCTGCAGTGTCAGGGGAATGTCAAGAAACTGAAAACTACCAGTACCATGTGGACCTCACCATGGAAAGCCGGTATGACCCTACCTAGGAAAGCCGTACCGTAAAACCGGTATACTTTAGGGAATTTTAAATCGATTTATCTATAATAGTCAACATGACAAATCTTAACAAAGTGGTACTACATGAAAATATCTAAACAGTTCTATAGTAACATCACGCTCTCTTTACTTACGCTAACACTCATAACCGCCTGTAAACCAAACCCACATCCCAAAAATCCACATTATGAAATTAAAAAACCAAAAGTGGTACATACCCCTGATAAAAAATCTTTACAAAAAATGGTAAAGAAACTACAAGGTTCACCTTATGTATGGGCTGAAGAGGGACCCAACAATTTTGACTGTTCAGGGTTTACTTACTATATGTACGGTTCAATGGGTATTAATATCCCACGTGTTGCCAGAGAACAGGCTAAAGTGGGCAAAAAGATCTCTATGAAAGAGTTACAATACGGAGATCTTATCTTTTTTGCCACCTCCAAAAACAGACATAAGATCACACATGTAGGAATGTATCTGGGAGATGGATGGTTTACCCATGCCTCCACCATTAAAAATGAAGTGGTCTATTCCAACCTCTTTACCTCACCATACTACAAAAAACGACTACGTGTCTGTCGCAGGTACCTTCCAACTTCCACAACTTCACAGCTTGCCGATACCACTCCGTGGCAAACTAAACAAGTCATGCCAAAAACATTTACCTCACCAAACGAAGCAAGTGTAAAACAGTTAAAAAGTATGAAAAAAGCCATCGTCATCAAAACCCCAATGGCTAACATTGAACAAAACTCTGCACAGGGTAATTTTTATGTACAAGTGGGTTCATTTATCGGTAAACCAAAAAGTGCTCTACTCTACACCATCACAAGAAACGGATATCGTTACAAGATTATTAAGTTCCCAAAAAGTGGCAGGTCTATCAACAAACTTCTCATCGGGCCCTACAAAAGTAGATCTGATGCAGCACATATCTTGACAAAAGTCAAACAGAGTATTCAAAAAGATGCCTTTATCGCAGAGATCCGATAAAGAGTTTATCCTTTCAAATAAAGATCAATACTCATAATAAGCTGTTTAAGCTTTTCTCTATAAGTAGAGATATATGCAGGCAGCTGTTCCTGCTTGTTGTAGAGTAAAAGTTTTTGTACTTCTAAAATATGCATATTCATCTCTTTTGCACCTATGGTACCACTTAAACCTTTCATATCGAGACATAACATTTTTAACTGTTCATAGCGATGTTCATGTACCAGTTTTTCAAAGATCTTATCACTCTGTCCATAGGCTTCCACAAACTCTTTTAGCACCTCCATATACAAGGCTTCACTATTAGCTGCATGTGAGATACCTTTATCTATCATAAGGCCAGGCAGTGCTTTGTCAGTATCTGTAGTCTGCGCACCTTTTAGATCCCCTTTATTTGACTGATCCAGAAGAAACATCGAAAGTGCCGTATAGAGTTTACCTATGTTCAATGGCTTTGCCAAAAATGCGTTAATACCACAATTAAACATTTTTTCTATCTCAGAATCAAGTACCAGGGCAGTAAATGCAACTATAGGCAAAGTATCAAACTGTTTGTCATAACGTATTTTCTGCGTAGCAGTATACCCATCCATTACCGGCATATTGATATCCATTAAGACCAGATCAAAGGCATCTTTTCCCTTTTGCTCTATCATCTTCACTGCGGCAAGACCATTGTTGGCAAGGGTAATATTCATCTCTGACTGACTCAGAATATTGGTCAACACCTTCTGATTTATCACATTATCTTCAACTATCAGTAAACTATACCCTTTAAATACAGAAAAATTCTCCTGTTTGATACCTTTGGTCTCTAAAATGGTGGCTTGATATTTTTTGGCTTTTGGTACAGCATAGTTAATATCTTTAGTAGTTGATACTATATTCAACTCATACATGTTAATGATCATTTCAAAGATACGTTCTTGATTGACAGGTTTAAACATTCGTTTATCTGCTATATCATTTTCATGACTGTCCGGCTTGTTACTCAAGAGTGCACTCAAGGAGACAACTTTTAACTCTTTTTCCTCTTTGATCTCTTTGATCTCTTTGAGATATGTTACTGTTCTGGGATTAAGTAACTCTTCATTAAGTACAACAATATCATATTCTGTAAGCTTAGGCATAGACTCCGTAAACTTTTCATAACTTAGAACTTTTACATCGTGTTTAAAGTAAGCAAACATTTTTTTAATTGCAAGGGCTGAATTAAAATTACTGTCTACCACCAACACTTTTTTATCAGTTAATATCTTATCGGGAAGTCTATATTTTCTTTTATTGGAAAATTCTACCGTGTCAAATGGTATCGTCAGTGTAAAGCTTGTTCCTTTACCTATATTGCTATGAATATTGAGCTCTCCATTCATCATAGTTACCAATTCATGTGCAACAAAAAGTCCCAATCCTACATACTGACAATTCTCTTCATCATAATAAGGCATAAAAAGGCTATTGACTTCATCTTGTGTCATACCCGGACCTGTATCTATAAGCTGTAACTGCAACTCTACTTTATCATTGAAGGTGTTATAGATATTAATTTCCAACTTTAACTCTTCATTTGTTAAAAGACTTAACCTGTTTTCCAAAAGGTTATTGAGTATCTGCCCTAAATGTAAAGAGTCTCCAACCAAGCGGCGAGGAACATCATTGTCTATGTCAAATATAAGCTCAACCTGAGAACCTTTATAGTGAGAACAGACAGTTCCTGAGACTTCATTAAGTACATTGTTAAGGTTGAACTCTTCATTTACAATTTCAACTTTTCTGGATTTTAATCTTAAAAACTCAATCAGATCATTTGTTACATCAAGTAGTGTATCTTCAACATTCAGTAGTTCCACAGGCAGTAATGAGGAGTTTTTATTCACTTTGTCTATTTCATCTACACCCATTTGCAAAGCTTCTTTTGCCATAGTACGTATATTTTCACTCATATCAGTAAGAATCATTGCCTGATTTTTTTCCATCTCCAACTGTTTGGTAAACAAGGTTTCATGCATCTCTTTTATCTTACGCATCTGCTTCGAAGAGAGAAAAAGAATGATAATACCAATAATACCCAAAGCAAACATAGCTACCCATATCCAATAACTTTCAATTTCCGAACTATAACTATCTGCATAGACACTTACAACAGATCCGACAAATAGACTTAATGATCTCTTCACTTCCCACTCCTTGTTTTCGTAATTACCATATTGTATCTCATGTAAAAGAGATATTCTATCATAAGAAAAATATTTTATTTATTAATATAAATAAAAATTTATAATAGTTTACAAAGTATTAACTTTTTAACCCAATCTATAGGCTATAATACCTCTATGAAATTAGCAAGCATAGATGTAGGACTCAAACGTATTGGTATGGCTATCTGCCTGGATGGGAGTATTGTATTACCTCAAGATGCCATACTTCGAAAAAACAGAAATCAGGCAGCACGAGATATCAACATCTTTTTAAATGAGTGGGAGATAGAACAACTGATTGTCGGTCTTCCCAAAGGCGGATCCAGTGAAGAAGAGATGGAGAGGCGTATTAAACACTTTGTCTCATTGCTGGAACTACAGATCCCTGTGGTATATCAGGATGAACAGGGAAGTAGCTTTGAGGCAAAGGAGCTTACTATGGGAGACTTTAAACATAAAAAAGATGGTAGAGTGGACTCTGTGGCTGCCAAAATCATTTTAGAGCGATACCTCAAAGTCTAAAACCTACTCTACTCTCCCTGTCTCATAAAATTTACGGAACCATCTGTCTATCGGGTTGATCATTTTGTAAATGACAGGTACAACTAAGAGCGTTAAGAACATCGAACTTAAAAGTCCACCGATAATTGCAATAGCCATTGGAGCATTGGTCTCTGACCCCAACCCTGTCCCAAATGCCAAAGGAAGCATCGCAAAGATCATGGCAATCGTAGTCATAAGAATAGGACGCAGCCTCTTCTCTCCTGCTTCGATCAATGCTTCATCTGCATTTTTTCCTTTTTCTACGGCATCATTCGCAAAATCTACCAGCAAAACAGCATTTTTTCCAACCATCCCCATCAATAGCATAAAACCAATCATGACAAACAATGAGAACTGTAAACCACTTAGATAAAGTGCCCACATAACCCCAATAATACTCAATGGCAGGGCCACCATAATAATAATAGGTTGGATGAGAGACTCATAGAGTATTGCCAAGATAATGAACATTAAAATAACAGAGAGTCCAAGTGCCGCCCCAAAGGCTTTACCTGTCTTCTCCATCTCTTCTGCGAACCCTGTAAATCTGTAACTTACACCTTTAGGCAAAAGAGCATCGATCCCCTCGCGAGTATAGCTAACTGCACCTCCAAGGTCCAGTCCAAATAGATCAGAAAAGACTGTTACCTGTCTCTGTCTGTCAAAATGGTTAATAGTCGCTAAAGAATTACTTTTGGTAAAGGTAACAAGACCATCCAAATATACCAACTCTCCATTTTTGGCTCTGAGTTGCAATTTTTTAATATCATCAATAGTAACCCTGTTCTCATCAGGAACCCTCAATGTAATATTGTACTGCTTCCCTTTCTCTTCAAAATAAGAGAGTTCAAGATCGGATGAAAATGCTGTTGCTATGGTTTGTGCGATATGAGAAGCGGTGATCCCAAGTCTGTTGGCATTGTTTCTGTTAATGTTGATATCTATTTGAGGTTTTCCGTCATCCAGGTTGGTATCGATATCGACAAATCCTTTTTTTCCGGCAAGATACTCTGTCAAGTTTTTAGCAGCCACTTTCAAAGATTCAAAAGAGTCTGACTTTAGAACAATCTGATAAGGAACAGAGACCCCCGCACCTTTAATATTAGGTATGGCAGCAGCAGTAATAAAAAGATCTTTCTGGTACGGGATCAACTCCCCTCTTAAATTTTGAATCACTTGCTCTTGATTGATACTTCGCTTACTTCTGTCTGTCAACTTTACATAAATAACCGATTTATGTTTCTCCTGGGCAGCGTTATAGCCTACACTCAGTGTAGTATAGAGTACATCTTTATTCTTATGCACCAGATCTTCCACACTTTTTGATTTTCGAATCATCTCTTCAAGAGAGACCGAGGCATCTGCTTTGATGTGTACCTCAAACTCCGCCTTGTCCTCTTTTGGGATAAAATCCATACCGATTTTTGGGAAAAGACCCAAAGAGAAGAAAAAGAGAAGTAATACACCTATAAGTGTGATGACTTTAAAACGTAAAACAGCTTTTAAAATACCCTCATAGATCTTCTCCATCATCTTAAAGATCGGCTCTGTCATAGAGTAAAATCTACTCTCATCTTTTTTCAATACCCTAGCAGAGAGACTTGGTATAAAACTCAATGCCACGGTGTAAGAGATGATGACCGCAAACCCAACGGTCATAGCAAAAGATTCAAAGAATTTTCCTACAATTCCTGACATGAATGATACAGGGATAAATACTGCCAAAAGCATTGCAGAAATTGCCATAATTGTAAAAGCCATCTCCTTGGTTCCCTCTACTGCCGCTTCAAATTTACTCATACCTGCTTCCATTTTTTTATAGATATTTTCAATAACAACAATAGCATCATCAATAATAATACCTATGGCAAGAGTCAACCCGATTAGTGTCATTTTATTCAGGTCAAACCCCATATAATCCATCAAAGCAAAGGTTCCGTAAATGGATGCAGGAATAGAGAGTGCGGAGACAAAAGTAATGGTCATATTACGTAAAAAGAGGAAAATGATGATCACAGCTAGAAACGAACCATAGATTAAGTCAAACTGCACATGTTCCAAAGAGGCAATAATAAATGGAGAAGTATCATTCAACGCCTTGATCTCATACTTCTCTCCGGCCAATGATCTCAAGGCAGGTAGTGTATCTTTAACCCTTTGTACAATATCTATGGTATTGGTACCAGAAATCTTCTGCACTTCAAGCATAACACCCTCTACACCATTATAAGAAGCATAACTCTTTGCATCAGACATAGCATCTTCTATCTTTGCAATATCTTTAAGTTTAATGTTGTCTTTAATCTGGATATTGCCCAAAGCTTCCACTGTCAAAGCATCTGCTCTTGTCTTCAGCGTAAACTCTTTGGTAGCTGATATCAGTTTACCCCCACCGATCTTTACATTCTCGGAGGCAACTATTCGGTTGAGTTCAGTTACGGTAATCCCAAACTTATTCAACATCTTTGGATCGGGATAAATCTTGATTTCTCTGTCTTTATATCCAATGATATTAATAGCCCCCACACCGTTGATCTTCTGTAGTGCCGGCTTTACTTTTTCATCTGCAAAAAGCATAAGATTTGGAATGGTGTCATTTTTAGCGGTTACAAAAATATTAATCACCGATGCCCCACCGATATCCAGTTTTGAGACCAATGGCATTTTGGCATCTTTTGGTAGCAGTACAGCTGCTACTTTATCTCGTACATCATTGGTTGCCTCATTGATATCACGTTCCAAAAAGAACTGTACCATAATGACTGAAGCCCCTTCAGAAGAAGTAGATATAATCTTGTCTACTCCTCCAATACGAGAAATAGCCTCCTCAATCTTATCCGTAACCTGAGACTCTATGGTACTCGCTTCTGCTCCAGGGTAGATAGTCTTAACTGTAACCATAGGAAAGTCAATATTTGGGAAAAGTGCTGAAGGCATGGATTTAAAAGACATAAATCCAAAGATCACCAGTGTTAACACATACATCAATGTGCTAATAGGTCTGTTTATTGCTAATTTATACATAGCGTATTACTTCTTGTCTGCTGTATGGGTATCGGGTATTTCAATATAGCCTTCGCCAAACAACCCTACAATAAAATCATCTGCCAACACCTCAGCTTTGATCTTTCTGTTCCCACTGTCAGCATAAGGGTAGACTTTAGAAATTTTGCCACTGTACTTTTTATTGTCTCCATCTAGTTGATAGTGAAACATTTGTCCTTTTTTGACCACTTTCCAATACTTCTGATCAAAAGAGAGAATGATCTTTCTTGCATGTTTACTCTGTATCTTAAAAACTGTACGTATCATGGCACCGGAGACCACATCTCCTACCTCAACACTTTTCTGGATAATGATACCGTCAAAAGGTGCTGTAAGTATGGTTTTATCAAAAAGTGCCTGCTGGTATGCCACCCGTGCTTTAGCACTTTCATACTTAAAGGCAAAGGTATCAAATTGACGTGCATCTACCAGCTTTTTTACTTTACGCTGTCGATCATAATCTCTTTTCGCATACTTCAGTGCAGTCTTGGCAATCTCCAGTGCTGCATACAGATCTTTATTTTGCAGTATGGCCAGAACTTCCCCCTTTTTTACCAAAGAAGTGATATCTACCTCTACCTTTCCGACTGTACCCGATGTGGTAAAAGCAAGGTTGGCACTCTGCTTGGCTTCTACCGTAAAGGTCGCATACAGCTCTTGAGCCTGCAAACCTGTGAATGCCAGTATTAATCCCAATATCAAACTTTTAACCTGTATCATCGTATAAACTCCTTAGGGTCTTTCCCTGCATAATAGTAATAGATAGACTTTTTCACTTCATAATCATAAATGGTCTCTTTGTAACGTGCATACGCCAATGTTCTTTGTGCCAAGGCATCCAAAAAAGTAATGTTGTCTACAAGTCCTACCTCAAATTTCTGACGAATAACCCCATAAGTACTCTTGGCTGCTTTAAGTGCAGCCTTAGAACTTTTAAGTTTTGCACGACTGGTATGCAAGCTTTTCCCTGCCAAACGGTAGTTCATCTGTTGCTCTTTTTTAGCATGTTCTATTTGAGAAAGTAGTGCCAGTTTCTGATACTTTACCGCTTCACTCTCTTTTGCCATCTTGCCATTGTCAAATAGTCTCATATTTACTTGAAGTGTCAATATATTTTGACGATCTATCAAAAATTCATCTCCACTAAATCCTGGTGCAGATACAAAATCATCATAATGGGTAGTATAGTACGTATCAGAAAGATTAACCTGCGGCTTATAGCCTGCATCCAATGCATTCGCATTTTCTCCTACTGCATTGGCCTTTGCCTGTAACATTTTAATAGTTTCAAATGTTTCAAAATGTATACCTCTTGGCTCCACAAAATAGTTTCTGTGCAACTGTTTTGCACTAAGTCCTGAAATCAACTTTAAATTCTCCTCTGCTCTCTCCAAAGAGAGTTTGGTATTTTCTATCGTAAAGTTATTGTTCTCATAAACAGAAACCAACTTATCAATATCTTCCTGGGTAGAGAGCCCTGCACCACGAAACTTTTTAACACGCAAGATCTGAGCTTTTAACTCTTCTGCACGTTTTTCCAAAGCCTTAAGTGTGGCTTTAATCGTCTGTATTCCATAATAGTGTCGTACTATTTCCAATGTAATACTCTTCTCAAATGCCGATTTTTCAAAAAATGAAGCTTCATGTTCAAACCCTTTACCACGCAAGATCGCATCTTTGCGTCCTCCATCATAAAGATCTACTGAGACAACCGCATAGAGATTTCCCTCCTGTCCGGGACTTACCACATAATTCGGTGTATTCAGGTTATAGTCGGCACCTACATCTACTGTAGGCCAATAAGCACTTTTTGCCGCCTCTATCTTCTCCTTACTTGCTTTGATATTGATCTCTTTTGCTTTGAGTAAACCATTGGTTTTAGAAGCATTACGTATAAATGTCTTCAACCCGTAGCTTTGTCCAAAAAGAAACAGTGGCAGTACAATGAACAGTAATATCTTCATCTATTTTTCCTTTATCTCTATAAGTGCAAACAAGGCATTTAAATACGCCTCTGCATCTTTTTTTACATCCAGATCTGCCGTCTGGGCTTCCACTACCAGCCCCAGTTTATAAACAAGCAAAGCAGAAACAAACTCCAAGGCTTCAGTTTTAATCTCTTTTTTTTCAACACCCTCTTGCAAAATCTTTTCCAATATAGTTGAAAATTGCATACGACACTTTGTATTAAATGCGATCATACCTTCTGTACCATTAGATAATGAAATAGCCAGAAACTCTCTGTATATCTTGAGTTGGCGTTTCCCCTCTTCATCATCATGTATTTGACACAGAAAATGAAAGACTTTCTCTTTTGTACTTATATTTTGGGCAATAAGCTCCTGCAGTATCTGTTCATACTCTGCAATAAAAACAGTGATGATTTCAAAAACAATATCTTCTTTATTTTCAAAATATTCATAGATCGTCCCTTTGCCTACTCCCGCAGTCTGTGCAATCTTAGAGATGGTTAGGTTATTGATCCCATGCTGAAGCAAAATCTCTTTACATGAACAAGCGATGGTGTTCCGTTTTGCTTCTTTATCAACTATAATTGCCAATATAAACCCTTTAAAATTAATGACTGACCATCGGTCAATATAAAATTATACTCTATCTATCTTAAAAACTATTCAAAGAAAGGAGATCAGAACTATTTTATTATTATTAATCCAAATGCGTTATAATCGTATATATAACTAGTAATCAAAGGATTTTAATGACATTAGAAGAACTTAACACGCAATACCCTTTTATCAAAAATAAAAATGAATCTTTAAAAAAAGCCGGTCTCTCCAAGGATATTGACCTTTTTAAAGTGGTCTCACACTTTGTCAAACATGGCGAACTTGAGATGGTCAAAGCTTTTTTAGATGCGGGGGTTGATGTCAACGCTTCAGAGACAGGAGACTTTGGTTCTTCACTTTTGCACAATGCCATTCGTTACGGACAGATGGAGATCTTTAGATACCTTCTAGACAATGGAGCAAACATTGACTTTGTAGATGCTGTTGGCTGGACACCACTCATGGAAGCGATCATCGATTCCAAACCTGAATTTGGAAAAATTCTTGTTGAAAAAGGGGCAGATCAGAGTATAGCAAACCAAAGAGGTGCCAATGCAAAGATGCTGGCTATGAAGTTTGGGCAGGATACTTTTTTAACATTTTTGGATTAATCCAATGCAGAGTCATTGCAACCCTGTACTTCTTCCTTTTTTTAGAGTTTTCTCTTCAGTCTTTGAATTCTGTTATATGAATTTGTGATTCGTTGCTTACTTACTTTTCCACTTTTTACAAGACTCTTGATCGTATCGACCAACCTCTTTGAACTTACAACTTTTTTAGGATCAAGTTGATTTCCAAAAAGTAAAATATCATCCCCTGCATTAATTGCCAACTGCAGTGTATTTTTTAAACCATACTTTTGAGAAATAGCTCCCATCTGGAGGTCATCGGTTATTACCACACCCTTATATCCCAATTTCTTTCTAAGTAGTCCATTCACTGTTTTTGCAGAAAGTGTCGCAGGATACTTTGTATCTATACGTTTATTAAACACATGTGCAACCATGACCGTATCTGCTTTGTTCTTTAAAAGTCTATAGGGCTCAAGCTCGACCTCTTTCCATAACTTTGTTACATCCACATACCCTTTATGTGTATCACCTACAGAAGAGCCATGTCCCGGAAAATGTTTAAGAGAAGTCAATACACCATAATGGTTCATCGCATCAATGAATGTACTGGCGTACTTTGCAACAACTTTTGGGTCTTTACCATAAGAACGTCCAAGTCCATGAATAACATGATTCTTCATATTGATATCAAGGTCCACTACGGGTGCAAGGTCATAGTTGATACCTACAGACTTCAACTCTTTTGCCATCTTCAAGTAAGTACTACGGATATGACGTTGATCCATGTGGATGACAGAAGATGCTTTAGGGAATTTTCCAAAAAAACCATATTTGCTTTTAAGCCTCTGTACTTTGCCACCTTCCTGATCGACAGCTATCAGTAGTTTACCATCATGCGAACATGCCTGAAGTTCAGAAGTAAGATTTTTAAGCTGTCTCCTGCTGGCTATATTTTTGGGCTTGTTCTTGTTGACAGGATTGTAGTCAAACAAAATAACTGCACCTATATTGTATTGTCTGATATCTTTACATATCTGGCTATTTTTGGGTGCAGAGGTACCATGAAACCCAACCATGAGCATCTGTCCTATCTGCTGTTCGAGTGATACTGCCCACAATGGAGCTATGGCCAAACCCAACCCTAAAAGTATTTTTTTTATCATCTCTGCATTCCTGTTTTTATTATTGATTTCTAATTCTATCATATTAGTGTACGGTTAACCTAAGATGACTATACTTCTCACATAAGAGCATCAGTGATAACCATTTCATCCCCTTGAAATACTTGGTTTTACTTTCATAGATTTTTTCCTCCTCCTTTTAAACTTCTTGATGCTCTTCTGAATCTTTCCCACTAAAAACAAATATCTACATAATTAATACAGGTTATAATTATTATAATCTATAGTATTAACAAACGGTTAAACTTCCTTCACTATAATTTTCCTATAAAGAGCATCTAAAGGCCCATACTTTCTTCCCCGATATTATGGTTTTCCTTTTTTTCAATAGATTTTTTCCTCCTCCTTTTAAATATCTAGATGCTCTTTAAACTTTTTTCAAAAAACATCAAAAGAAATTTATAAAATTACACAATTATTACATTATCATTAATGTATACTAACTATAATACAAATAAGAGAACAATTTTAAACATTAAAAAGGTTAACAATGAAAAAACTACTTGCATCTATTGCACTGCTACTTACATTACTTACATCAACACAGGCTGCAAACGATATGAAAATGTCAATGACAGACATCAAAGGGAAAACCTATCAGGTAACAGGTACAGAGCAGGGACTCAATATCCAAGGTCTTGAAGGAAAGATCGTCTTTCTAGAATTTTTTGGTCATAAATGTCCGCCTTGTTTGGCATCCATCCCGCACCTCATTAAACTTCAAAAGAAATATAAAAACAAATTGGCTATAGTCGCAGTAGAAGTACAGGGCTACAGCAATGTACAACTTCAAGATTTTGCAAAGAAAAAAGGGATGAACTACATCGTAGTTTCAGAAGAGAAAACCAATGGGATCGTTAACTATATCTCGGCAAGAGCACAATGGCAAGGGAGTATTCCTTTCTTGGTAGCTATGGACAAAAAAGGCGATGTACAGTTTGTACAAGCCGGTATGCTTCCTGAGTCTTCACTTGAAGAGCTCATTAAACAGTTGGATGCCATCAAGTAGATAAGTTACTGTAATGTTACGATGCCATTGTGTATCGTAACCACTCCTTCCAACTCTGCTTCATATACTCTGTCTCCAAATTTCTTCACTGTCTCATCAAAAGTAGGAGAGCGTTGACAAAAGTAGAAAAAATCATCTTTTAGCATTTCTGACTCTACAGCTTGACCAAAACGTGAAACAAATGTTTCTACATCTTGTATCACTTTTGCCTTACCCTCAAGTAAAAGCTGATTAGTTCCCAAACTTTCGTCCAGTCTATGAGAGAGTACAAATATCTCTTTCCCCATCTTTAGAGCATATTCCACAGAACGCATAGAACCACTTTTGAGGTCCGCCTCTGTAACGATGAGTATATCTCCCAATGCGACCACAAGTTCATTACGTACTACAAAAGACCAACCCGTTGCTCTAAATCCATCATTGAACTGACTGAGTATCAACCCTCTTTTTTCAATAGATTCTATCAGTACTCTGTTGATAACCGGGTAACGTATATCCAATCCATTGGCAACCACGGCAATGGTATTGTCCACCCCTCCACCTTCATGTACTATAGTATCGACACCCATTGCTGCACCACTCACCACACAAACCCCTCGTTTAGCTAAAGCTTTGGCAAGTGTATAGGTAAACTGTCGCGTATAAGCAGAAGGTCTGCGTGTTCCCACAATGGAGACTTTGGGACGCTGAAGAAGGGCAAGATTACCCTTGTAAAAGAGTTCAGGTGGATACTTTTTCATGACATCCAATTCTGAAATGTGTGTAGTAACAATTTCACTCATCTGCTGCTTTTTTGTTTATAGTAACAAAAGAAGAAACAAGAGATTAAAAATATGTCAAATTGTCAGATTATTTTATCGATACAACTCATCAATATAAATAAGTTCTACATCTTTAAATATCTCTTTTGCAGATGCTAGCGCCAGCATAGTGATCTTGTGGGGATGTCCTATAGCAATAGCATACCCTTTTTTCTTTGCCAACTTCACAGCTTTTTGCAATTGCTGATGAATGTACGGTACATTATGTGTATTATCTATAAAAATATCTCTGACCACATAAACATCTCCATAAGCATGAGCGATCTCTTTTACTTTACTGCTGCCAATAGTTTTAGAATCAAGGAAGATAAAACCATTCTCTCTCATGATCTTGTAGGCCAGATGCATAGAGGGGTAGTCTGAGGTAAAAACTGATCCTGTATGGTTATTTATAAACTTTGCTTTAGGGAAAAGGAGCCTGAGTTCTTTCACTCTATTCTCTATCTTTCTATTAGAAAACGCAACTTTAAGTGTTTTGTACTGAGTGTTTAGCTTTTTATTACCAGACTCCATAGGAAGGTGGATCATATAGTGGTCTAAACCTCTCACAAGAAGATGACTGTCAGGAGAAATCTTATAAGGTGGAAAAACAGAGGGGGTTACTTTGATAGGCAATGCTTTTATAGCATTTATCTGTGCTTTAGTATGAACATCATCTATGATGATGACTAGTTTTGGCTTGGTATTTTCATAAGGTACAAAGGTGACGTTTTCTACGTTGGATGAGACTTTAACTTCAACCTTTTTAACTTCTTGTCTTGGTTTCTTCTTTACGACCTTCTTGACTTTTGTCTCTTTTTTAGGTGTTTTCACAGCAGATTTAGTCACTTTTCCTGTTTCTCTGTTTATCTCATCCTTCCCTAGAAAGTAAGCAAAAGAGATCAACGAAACAATAAAAACAAGTCCTGCTACAATCGCAATATTTTTTACAAATGAAGAGCCCTTGGCAAACTTTTTTTTGCTTTTCTTTTTCACAGGTGTTTTTTTAGACGATGTTTTCCGTTTTACAGGCTTTTTCACAGGAGAAGATTTAGAGTTTTTTTTAGACTGAGGTGCCATACGATTCACTAATGTTAAATTTGGATTATTGTATCAAAAAAATAAATAAAAAAGGTAGGAAATTTAACTAACTGAAGATTTTGAGTTAGTTTGCACTATATTTTGGTATTTTGGCGAAGGAGGCTACAATTTGTAGCTAATTAAGTCCCCCTCGCCCAAAGATACTGTGAAATAACTAAAAAATTAGTTAGTTTCCTGATCAACGATTTTGTTAGCTGATATCCAAGGCATCATTTCTCTAAGCTTGTTACCGGTCTTAGTAATAAGCATCTCTTTATCATTCGCTCTTTCCGCGTTCATTCTTGGGTATCCTGCTTGACCTTCAAGAATGAAGTCTTTTGCAAATCTACCATCCTGAATCTCTTTAAGAATCTCTTTCATTGCTGCTTTAGACTCGGCATTGATTACTCTTTTACCAGAAACATAATCACCATACTCAGCTGTGTTAGAGATAGAGTATCTCATATCTGCAATTCCACCTTCGAACATAAGGTCAACAATAAGCTTAAGCTCATGAAGACATTCAAAGTATGCAAGCTCAGGAGCATATCCAGCTTCTGTCAATGTTTCAAAACC
Organism: Sulfurovum sp.; assembly: GCA_027081115.1. Lineage (GTDB taxonomy): Bacteria > Campylobacterota > Campylobacteria > Campylobacterales > Sulfurovaceae > Sulfurovum. Next base: position 57,391 of record JALWLD010000079.1, on the reverse strand, counting down.
AGCTTGGACCAATGCTGAAGCACCACCACAAAGTACTGCCTGCTCACCAAACAAGTCTGTTTCTGTTTCATCTTTAAAAGTTGTTTCAATGATCGCTGTTCTACCACCACCAATTGCTGATGCGTAAGAAAGTGCCAACTCTTTAGTTGTACCACTTGGGTTTTGACCAATTGCAATAAGGTCTGGAATACCACCACCTCTTACAAACTCAGAACGTACAGTATGTCCTGGTGCTTTTGGTGCTATCATAGTTACGTTAATATCTTTTGCCGGCTGGATTCTTCCGTAGTGGATGTTGAACCCGTGCCCAAATGCAATCGTTGCACCAGGTTTAAGGTTAGGTGCAATTTCGTTTGTATAGATCTCTGACTGGTTTTCATCCGGTAGAAGGATCATTACTACATCAGCTTTTGCTGTTGCATCTGCAACTGTAAGTGTTTCAAAACCTTTTGCTTCTGCTTTTGCCCATGAAGAACCGCCTTTTCTAAGACCAACAACTACATTTACACCTGAGTCTCTAAGGTTCTCTGCATGTGCGTGTCCCTGTGATCCAAAACCGATCATTGCTACTGTTTTTGACTTGATGATATTGATATCACAATCTTTGTCATAATATACGTTTAAAGTTGACATAATTATCCTTGATAGAGTAAAATTTGCGCGATTATACCTAAATAATACTTATTGTCTGGATTTCATAATTGATATTCTCTATATTTAACAGTGTTTTTTCATAAAAAACTCTTGTCTGTAATTCCCACGTAAAACATAAGAACACAAACAGAGTAGGATTTATCTTTAATGTTTACCTGGCTCTAGTTTTACTCCTCTTCTTTCCCACGTAATATAAGCTATCAATGCTGTCATTCTTGGATCATCAAGTGCCATCTTTTTCCCTTCTAATGGGTTGGCAATACACCAGTTGATCATCTCAGACATGGTCGCTACTTTTCCTAACTGTTTTTGAAACTTCGGATACGTTTCAGGGTGTGTATTGGTGGCATTTGGATGACACTCATTACAGGTTACTGTATTGGTACCGAGTTTTGGGTCGGTAAATACTTTTCTTCCCTTTTTTACAACACTCTGATATTCAGCCGTCCAAAGATCCAAGTCTTTTTGCATAAATTCATCTGCATTTATCGTACTAACTATCAGTAAACCGATCATTGATGCCATAATAGTATTTTTCATCATGCACTCCTTAATAGTGTTTTTGAGATGGAATTTGATTCTTTTGGTATTCCACATCTTCCGGCTGCTCTGTTTTTTCATTGTAGGCAACCGTTCTGTTTTTATTGTGAGGAAGTTGAAAATTAAAATCAACCCTGCCTGTATGTACATCTATCATTTGCCATCCTGTTGCATCACGTTCAAAAAATGGATCAGCACGATTCATTTCAATGGTGAGTTTTGGCATATAGTTTGTACCTTGTGCGTAAGTCTGAGGATATGGCCATGGCCATGCCGTGGACATGACTGAGTTAAAAGCGATGTTCCCGATTTTATTGTATTGAATTTGATGTACATGGGCATAGATCACATTGACCTTTTGAAAAGGTTTTAAAATTTCCTGTACCAACTCAGCATCATCTGTCCAGAAATTCCATCCTTTAAACAGTTTTTGTAAAGGAGAGTGTGAAAAAACAATAATAGGCGTATCTTTTGGAATATTTTCCAAATCTTTTTTCAGCCATTCTCTCTGCTTTAGTCCTACCATAAAAGGTGAACCGTTGGGATCATCCAGTCCAGCCATGGTTTGCATTCTTTCCATAGGGTCTTTCCATTTGTTTGTCCATCTTTCATCTACAAGAATGGAATTCAGTACAACAATATGTGTACCTTTATGGTCAAAACTATAGTATGGGTCACCAAAACGGTTCATCCAGTGTTCCCCCAGATCAAGATAGTAGTCATGTTCTCCCAGCATCATTTTTACTGGAGATCTTAAAGCTGAAAGTATTTCAGCACCATGATCGATTTCTGCTGCTTTTCCAAGTTGACCCAAGTCCCCGCCAAATAAAATAAAGTCCGGTTTTGGATTCATTAGATTACATTCGGCAACCGCTTTTTTAAGCCCCATATCCCAGTTTCGAACAAACTTGGCACCTTTTATTTGCTGCAGGTGGGCATCGGAAATCACCGCAAAGGTAAAATTCTCTCCTGATTTACTTCCATCAGGTTCATCAGCAAAAGCTACTTCTATCACACTCATAGGTAAAATAGTACCCGCTGCAACGATACTTGCTTTTTTAATAAAATCTCTTCTTTTCATTTCGATTCCTTTACATTTTCAAATTCCGGACTTGTAAGCGTTTTCAAAAAAGCAACTAAGTCCATTACCTGTTCTGCGCTTAAGTTAAGCGGTCTGATTCCACCATCTAGAAATGGTGTATCCGGAGCGTCAGAGTTGAGTTTACCTCCAAAGTTATACCATACCACTACTTCTTCAAGTGTTGCAAGACTTCCATCATGCATATAAGGTCCTGTTTTGGCAATATTTCTGAGGGTTACTGTTTTAAAGGCACCCATATCATCTGCTTCATGCGTGATTGCCAGACGCCCAAGTTCAGAAAATCTTTTTTCAGCCAGAACCAATTCATCTGCTGCAAGTTCGTTCGTCACTTCTTTGCCGGCTTTGCCTTTTACTTTTTCTTTTTGCTTTGCCAACATAGCAATATATTCACTAGCAACTTCATGGGATTTTCCTTTTAGTGCTTTAGCCCCTATGCCAAGATTATGAAACTTGTTATCGGTAAAAAGGGCATGTGTCTGGTTGATCGTATGACAGGAAACACATCGTCCCTGTCCAAGATAGACTTTCAGTCCTCTTCTTTCCTGCTCATTGAGTGCCTCCTTCTCTCCAGCATACATATAACGGTCAAATTTGGAGTTTCCTGAAATAATGGTTCTCTCAAAACTTCCTATCGCCTTGGCAAAGTGTTCTATCGTAATTTCCGAGGGTTTAATTCCAAAGACCATAGAAATCTTTTTTTTGTAAAATTCATCTTTTTTAAGCATATCCACCAAATGGTCCCATGAATGTAAACCACCTTCTACCGGGTTAATGGGTGGAAGTTTTGACTGCTCTTCCAAACTAGATACACGCCCGTCCCAAAACTGAGAAGTATAATAGGCAGAGTTAATGACTGTCGGAGCATTCCTTGTCCCCATACGTGTTCCTTTTTTATCTGTGAATCCTTTTGACACAGGTAAATGATCTGTAAATGCCTTTTCCTTTCCATGGCAGGTAGCACAGCTTACTTTACCATCAGCACTGAATCGAGGATCGTGAAACAGGGTATCTCCCAGTTTAATCTTTTCTTCTGTCTGAGGATTGTCTTCAGGAATCGGTACATCCGGTAAGCCCAAAGGTGCGGCATAAAGCCCGGTAGCCAAGCATAACAAGATGCATTTCAATTGTATAATTTTCATTCTTTCTCCTTATATAATATACTTTTTATTAAGATGTCAATTTACTACCAATAATATGACATCACTATTGAACCATAGTTTTACGAGATTTCACTCGTAGATATTACTCCCAGGTATATGTGAACATAGGTGTGTTATCTGTGTTTACCCACTCTTTCATGGAGGCGTCATAAAGTCGGATATTGCTAAAACCTAAAATACGATGCAGTACAAAAAAGTTCATAGACGTTTCTAAACCCCCTGTACAGTAAGTAATCATTGGTTTCTGGGGATCAAATCCCATTCCATCAATGAGCATTTCTTTTAAAACATCTCTGTTTTTAAGATAGTTACCCTCAAAACTGTATTTCCAAAAATAGCTTTTAGCTTTTGGTATATGTCCGGCTTTTGTCAGTACCGTCTGCTTTTGGGCACCAAAATAATATATTGATGGTCTTGCATCCACCATATTGGATTTTCCAATCTGCCTTTTCACCAATGCCAAATCTGCTATAAGTGCGTCATTTTTAGCTACTTTGAAGCTACCTTTTACCGGTGTAATGACTTTTGTACTGAGGGGTCCTTTGTATTCTTTCCATGTGATTAGCCCACCATCAAGCATAGCCGTATTGGCAAATCCGTAATACTCCATCGCCCATATAATATAAGATGCTTTGAGTATGTCTTTGGCATTATCATGATGAGAATAAACAACGACTTTACTATCGGCTTTAATACCTAGAGAGATAAACTCTTTTTGAATAACATCTGTATCTTTGACAAGCAGGTAGTTCTCATATTTTTTTCTCCATTTTGAGATGGGGGAGTTCTGACTACCAGGTATGTGTTCCTGTTTAAATAATTTGGCATCAGAAACATCGATGATAACAAGATCTTTGTCATTTTGATGCTCCTTCAGCCAATTGACACTCACAAGCGGTTCCATTGCAAACAGTGAAATCGAAGCAACTAACAATATCCATAATATTTTCATTTTTTATCCTTTTTGTTTATTTTTTATTTAGATTGACACGCTATCTTGTTCACATTAAGTTCAAAGCCGATAGTAACATCATTCCACGTTTTACCGGCATGTAAATCGAAACACGCTTTGTTAATACTACTCAATGCTTTTGACGCTTGAAAATCAAAAATATCAATATACCCAACTGCCTTTACTAAACCTTTTTTATAAGTATAATTCATTGGAATATGTTTAATGATACCGTTCATAGATATATCAAGGATCATCGTTCCTTCTTTTTCATTAACTTCTTTAACACTTATGACTTTGGCGGTGATTTTTTCATCACGCATCATTTTAAAAAAATTATTTACCAGCTTTAAATCACGTCCTTCATTTTTAGAATTTACTTTTTGAGTATCTATCGTTACAGAAGCATCAAGAAGTAATGTACTGACACCTCTTGCTTCTTTGGTTTCTGCACGGTAAACAACATCATCAAAGATACCGCCAACTCCTAGTTTGGCCGGTGTTTTATAAGCTTTCCAGCTTACTTCTACTGTTTTTTTATCCACTGCTATACACTCTGTATCAGCAAGTGAAAAAGTGCTGCTTACACATAGTGCAATAAATATATTTTTCATATTAGTCCTCTTTTTATTTAAAATTTAAACTCCTTTATGGAGTCACATCTTTCGTTGAAGTAAAAGTTTTTCTAAAGTTGATCCACCTCACAAATACATAATTTATCCTACAGTGATATCTTCAGATGCCTTTTTAAAGTACTCTTGACCTGCCTTACATAATGGACAGGCTTTAGGTGCTTTTTTACCTCTATGTACATGTCCACACACTTCACAAATATACTCTTCGTTATTTTCACTATCGAAGAAACCTTCTGCTTCAAGTGCTGATTTAAGTGCTAAGTACTCTCTCTCATGTTCTACTTCCACTTTACCGATAGCTCTAAACAGTCTAGCGATATCACTCAGGCCCTCTTCTTTTGCTATGGCTACAAAGTTAGGATACATCTCTTCATGCTCATAGCGTTCACCATCCGCTGCATAGACAAGGTTCTTCCTGGTAGTATCTAACTCTATGTCATTTACTAATTTATTGTAAGCTTTAAATTCTGCCATCGCATGGTATTTCTCATTATCTGCAGCCTCTTGGAAATGTCGTGCAATTCTATGTAAGCCTTCAGCGTATGCCACATCTGCAAAAAATTCATACTTATTGCGTGCCTGTGACTCACCTGCAAATGCTTTCATAAGATTTACTGCTGTTAAATTCCCAGTCATACACTCCATCTCTGTTCCACAACATATAAGTGTTCCTCTTCCCACTTCTTGTACCTCTATCTCACTACCGCATTTGTTACATTTATACGTTTCGTATTGTCTCATTCTTTAATCCTTTCTTAAAAGATAATTTTTATCCTTTAGTAATTATAGCTATTTAATTATTAAACAATAATTATTCTTATTTAATAATTATTGTTTTTTATACTATTTATTTTATGCTATAATTAATTTTAATATACAGATAAGGAGTTTTTGTGGTTGAATTTTTCACACAATACATCACATGGTGGCACTGGGTAGTTCTTGGCATACTCTTCATTATCTTAGAAATGGCTACGGGTACATTCATTGTTTTAGGTTTTGGTATTGCCGCAGTTCTCGTGGGTTTACTGGACCTTATCTTTGGCCTCAATTTTCTGGCACAAGTAACACTATGGATCCTTTGTTCCATCACCATTATTGCAGTATCGTTCAAATATTTTAAAGATCAGCCTACAGTATCAAGTTCCGGGCAATCCAACCATGGCTTTGATACACTGGGTACAGTTACCCAAGCCATAAATACACAAACAAAAGGAAGAGTCAAATTTGACAATCCTGTACTGGGCAATACTATTTGGCACGCTTCTGCAGATCAAACATTGAATATAGGTGATAGAGTAACCATCGAAGAGGTGAATGGACAATACTTGAAAGTAACACCCGTTCCGACATCAAATACAAGTAAAGGATAAAATATGCAAGAAACACTTCTCATCATGCTACTACTGGCTGCCGGCGTCATTATAACTATCTATAAGGGTATTAATATTGTACCGCAAGGAGAGGAGTGGGTCGTTGAGAGACTGGGGAAATTCAGCCGAACACTCAAACCCGGGCTTAACATTATCATCCCTTACCTTGATGCAGTAAGAGAGAAAATCTCCACAAGAGATATCATTCTGGATATTCCTCAACAAGAGGTAATTACCAGAGACAATGCTGTCATTTTGACCAATGCTGTTACTTTTTTACGTGTAACCAAACCACAAGATGCCATCTATGGTGTTGAAGATTTCCATTTGGCCATCCAGCAACTTGTAATGACCACGCTGCGTTCCATTTTGGGAGAGATGTCACTCGATGAAGCTCTTTCAAATCGTGAACACATTAAAACAAAACTCAAAGATGCCATCATTGATGATGTAGCTGACTGGGGTGTTACCGTCAAGTCTGTAGAGATTCAAGATATCTCCCCTTCTGCATCTATGCAAGACTCTATGGAAAGACAAGCCGCAGCAGAGAGAGAAAGACGTGCCATCGAAACCACCGCAGAGGGTAACAAAAATGCAGCCATTCTGGAAGCAGACGGAAAACTCGAAGCTGCCAAAAGAGAAGCTCAAGCACAAGTTGCTCTTGCAAACGCCTCTGCAGAAGCCATCAGACTCATCTCCGATAACATTCAGGACAAAGAGTTACCTGCGATGTTCCTCCTTGGAGACAGATACATCACATCACTTGAGCAAATCTCAAAAAGTCAAAACTCTAAATTCGTCATCTATCCTGCTGATTTGCAGGCAGCTGTTAAAGGTATGTTGGGGAACGTGTTTAAAAAATAGACAAAAAATGTCAACATATAATTCAATAGTATTATTTTAAAAACAGATAAAATAATACTATCGACACATATTACTCTGATAACTCCTCCAAATACTCTTTATATATGTCCAAAGTAATCCCCATATAGGGAGACTTGACATAGGCTGGTCTTACCTCTTCTATACATACTTCAATCTCTTCTAGACTGTACTGTTTATAGAGCATCCATGCCCAAATCAACAGGACACTTCTTGACAAACCTAAAGCACAATGTACATAGACACCCTCTTCTTTATCTTTTTCTATTTGTAGTACGGCACAATGTAGTGCTTCTGGAGACTGGATGGTTTGGTCTAAAAAACTAAATCTTGTTTGCACCATTTTAGAAGTATGACACTGTTGTTCTGTTGCAAGATTGATACACCGTTTAATACCTTCTGCTTTTAAGATCTCATATTCATCCTGACTTGGGTATCTGCCCAGATAGATATTCTCTTTCACATGTGCCATAAGTGAAAGTTTTCTTTTATAGTAGTACCAGGAGAGGTAAGAACCCAGAAAATAAGGAGAAAATAGCATCCATTGCCAAAAAGAGGCCTTGACATCTTTCCCCGCCAACAAGGTATTTAAACCAAAAGCATAAACAAGACTTACACTAAAAAGAGATAAAAAGATCCACAAAAAAAAAGCAGCTAAAAACCCAGAACTTTTTAATGCAAGTACCATAAACACAACTGCACCCAACAAAAAATAGAGACCCATTTTCAGGCTTCTTGGTGTCATAAACTGCGATACAAAAAAGTGATCTTCATCCACTTTAATAACATTGACTGCAATAATACCCATAAGCAATCCTGTAGGGATATCAATAAAATGATGTTGATAGACAAAGAGGGTGGAGAGAGCAATAAGAAAAAACCAAAAGAGTGTCAAAGCCTTGAGAAAAGTATGGTGAAGATACTTCTTCATACTGACCCACAAGACAACAGCAAAGCTAATATGTAAAGAGGGTAACTGATTAAAAGGAAGGTCTGCTTCTAGCAGTCCAAATAAAAGATGAAAACTCTCTATTTCCGGTTTTTCAAAAGCAAACTGAAGAGGAAACAAAACAAATATAAGAGAGGAAAAAAACACAATAAAAAGTACTCGTGCAACCAAAACCCTCAATTCCAAACGTGTATAGGGAAGCAAAAAAGCCACAACAAACATAAGATCTGAAGACATATAAGGAATAATAAATGCCTCAATAAACGGTATCTTCTTCTCCCACTCCATATAAAAAGAGGGATGTGGAGATGTCACACCTGCTACCTGATTTGCTGCACCGTAAAGTAAAAAAAACACAATACCCATAAAAATGAGCCAGACTACTCTCTCTTTTTTTGCAGTGATAGATTGAAGTGCAGGGTCAAAGGTATACATTTTAACCTGTAAAAGTGGCAGAGGAGACGGTAAATATACCCCAGTCATCTACCAGCATTCCCTCTTTTTTGAAACCGGAAATATCAAAGAGATGGTCCAACTCATACTGTGAACGCCGTCTCATGATCCACTTCTCATCCTGGTGATTTCCCAAGACATTGGCAATCTGTTCAAGCTGTGGGTGCCATGGCTGACCGGTATAGACCAAGAAACTCTCATTTTGCATAATGGAAGCCACACCTTCTATAGCATTTTGAATCAAACTGTTATCAGAAAAAAGTTCAAACACACCGGAGATAATAACAATATTGGGTGCATACTCTTCTTTATTATAGTTACTTTTATCAAAGGCATCACTCTGTGTATATGTGATATTGTCAAGTCCCCGCTCTTTGGCCAATGTTTTACCTTCTTGTACATTTTGCTCCTGATAGTCACGCACATGTACCTCAACATCCCTGTTTTGGTCTGCAATCTCAATGAGATATCGTGCCGGACCACCTGCAATATCCAATATACGAACTTTTTCTCCTCTGTCATGCAGTATCTTTATCTTATCCTGTATAGTTTGGATAATATTGGATTTTCTCTCTCGTATTCCTCTCCAACCAATGCTCTTGAGATAGTTCTTATCAACCATCTTCCCAAAAAAGTTTGATCCACTTGGCTCATTTTTATAAACATAATCAAGTGTAACTCCCGAGTCAAACCCGTACTGAAGGCCTATTTTCATACCGTCACTCATTTTACCAAAAGCCTTCATACTGCTTCTTTGTATCGCATAGTTCACTTTTTGCACAACACCCAAACTCCCAAACGAAATTCTGTCATGCTCATTTTGTGTAAACCTGATCACTTGTTCATCAATACGTTTAGATTTTCGTGAAAAACATTTTTTCATGAAGTTTGCAATCTCATCGATAGCTTTTTGATTCTCAGTCTCATATAAAACACCATGGAAAAAGCCATCCAGCTTTACAAATTTTTTATTTGCTGAACCAAGATTTGCAAAAAAATCTCCCTGAATACCGGTATCAACAACATAATCTTTTGTTGCAGATAAAACCAATGTAGGTGTTGCAATGACTGCTGCATCTGCAACCACTCTTGAAGCCGTATCTAAAAGCGTTGTAAGCTGTCTAGCCGGTATATTCGGAGTGATCAATATGTCATTGTCATATTTTTTTTGCTCCGATACATCATGTGTCAGGAACTTTGATTTAACATAAGATTTGATGTTGAGTTCAGGTTTGAAATAAATTGCTAACTTTAATACTTCTGCAGCATAAGGGGCATAAAGCTTTATTTTGAATGCCGGTGCAATTAGCGCAAGACCTCTAATATTTGGGGCATAGTCATGCACCCATGTACTCGCAACCACACCTGCCACTGAGTTGGCAATCACAAAAACTTTCTCCTGGGAAATCGACTCTTTTTCACATACAAAATTAACAAAAGCATTCAGGTCACGTACAAGATTCATAAATTCAAAAGTCGCTTCAGCCTCTGTCTTTCCATGCCCTCTGTTGTCATAAGAGTAGATCTTATACCCTTCAAACTCCTTTTTAGCCGCAATAGATTCCAATCGTCCCGAGTGTTCATGCCCTCTGTGTAGTAAAATAAGTACTTTGCCATTGGCTTTCGCATCATGTTCCCACTCTCTATAAAAGAGTGCCTCATTATCAAATGTACTAAATGTACCACTTAAACGTTTCATGTAATCTCACTTTCTAATTTTTTTATGCTTGCTTCGAGTGTTGCTGTAAATGCTTTCTTATCATCATCTTTAAAATAGATAGGCTCTGCAACATTAACCCCTATAGTAAACGGAACAAAAAGAGCTTCTCCTTTTGGCAGACATTTTCCTGCACCATTCATATAGATGGGCACAACAGGGATATCTTTAAAAGAGGATGCCAAGTGTGCAACCCCTGTTTTGAAAGGCTGTATCTCTTCGGAGTCACCACGTGTACCTTCAGGAAAGAGAATGACAATATCCTTATTATGTAACGCCTCATCAACCTTTGCAAAAGGGTGTCCTTCACTCTTCTTTGGTTTACGACTTAAAGGGATGATCCCTATCATGTTGAGAGAAAACCAGGCAAGGTATTTATTGCTTAAAAAATAGTCCGCAGCAGCAACCGGTCTGACTTTATTGATCTGAGCAAGAGGAAAGATAGACATAAGCACCATAGTATCTATATGACTGTTATGGTTCGCAGCAATGATACAAGGCCCATTTTTGGGTAAATTCTCTTTCCCTTTGACATATACACCCGCAACAATAAGTAAGAAAGGTCTGATGAGCAGAAGAAAAAATATCTTTTTTAACATATCAACACCTTAATAATAGAGATAATAAACATAATGGAAAAAGAGTGGAGTGGTATAGGTAAGACTGTCCACTCTGTCTAAAATACCACCATGCCCCGGCAACATATTGCCAGAATCCTTCACACCAATATCCCGTTTAACCATTGAGATAACCACATCTCCAATAAAGCCGGCAATAGAGATGAGCATACCGGCAAACAGAGCTTCTACCCACGTAAATGGTGTTAAAAATGAAAATAGAATCGCTAAGATCGTGACAGTGAAAAAGGCCCCTAAAAATCCTTCTACTGTTTTATTGGGGCTTACTTTTGGCACGATCTTTCTTTTCCCTATACTCTTCCCCCATAGGTATTGCAGTATATCATTGAGCTCTGTGAGCAAGACCAGGTACAGTACCAACTCTTTTCCTCCGACAGAAGCACCTTCAACAGGAGGTAAGGTCGTCATGTAAGCTAAATGGCTTAAGCCAAAAACAAACATCATCAAACCCCATTGTACACGACTCGTATTTTCTAAAAATCCCTCATTTTCTCCAGTCAGTACCTGTCTGAAAGGAAGAAGCAGAAATAAAAAGACCGGTATCCAAATGATGAACATCCCATACCACTGCTGCTCAGCAAAATAAAACTGGGGGATAATAGAAAGATAGGCATAAAAGATCACTCTTCTGTCCGCTTTTCGTGTAGGGATGAGCGTAAAGTACTCTTTGAGCGCCAAGTAACTTAAAAAAGCAAAGAAGAACATAGCCATAGTCGTATCTAACATAGCACCAAAAATAAAAAATCCAATAATGATCCACCATGAGTAGATACGGTCTATCAACTCCTGGTCTTTTTTGAAAAAAACAACGATAACCAGAGTAGAAAGTACCAAAAGTGCTAAAATAATCCCCAAAACCAAGCCTCTATGTCCTGTAAACAAATTGACAAACATATCACTCATCTAAAGCCTTTTTTATTCTATTGAGTGTGGTTATGAAGCCTAAGAGTACAGAGACAAACAATACTACACTTAACCAGATCCCCGGTGCCACACCTAGACCCAACATTAGACAGATAAAACCAAAAACAAAGGCCCTGTCACTTTTTCCCATAGGTCCATCATATCTTCGTTGAGCTGACACCGTCTGTGCCAAGACACCTGCCATTTCAGTAAAAACACCTACCATCGCAAACAAAACAACCAAGGGCACAGAAACCCCACTGACAAAGGCTAAAGGCAGATAGAGTGCCGTATCGGCAAGCACATCACTCATCTCATTGAGAAGTGCTCCTTTTTTTGTCTTCATATCAAACTCTTTTGCCAATATACCATCGATGGCATTCATAGCCATTCTTACAAACATCACAAAAGGCACAAGAAGAAGTACCCATGCAGCACCCTCTGTGTACACCAGTAAAATACCCATAGCAACAGAGAGGAAGAGTGCTGCCCAGGTTACCTGGTTTGGAGTGATCCCTCTGTGGTGTAAACTACGTACAACAGGTCTTAACAAGTCTTGAAATTTCGGCTTAAGGTCATAAATAGTTGCCATATATTTCCTATTAATTTTAAATTTAGAATTTATATTATATTAGATTATAGTAAAATATATAATTAATTTTTGAAATATAATAAAGTAAACTATTTACTTTGAAAAGTGCTGATAATCTTTTACTCCAGACCAGTCTCCACCCCATTTCCAGCCATATTTTTTGAAGATATGCACTGCTCTGTCATGTTTCAACAGTACAGCTTTATCTGCTGCTGTGTGCTTTTGATGTATCCGTTTTCTGTACTGTTGGGATGCTTTATGTAAGATATGTCCCGATCGTGAAATATAAGGATTTTCTATGGAATTGAGATCAATGGCTTTACCGTAAGAGTGTTTTGACCAGTTTTTAGATCCTGTTGCTTTTCGGCAATTAAATGCTGAGGTATTGTCTGCTTCTATAGACTGCCAGTCAGAGCCTTTATAGTCAGAAACCAATTTCATTTTCCGTATAGGATACCCTATAGCATACAACTCTGCAAAAATCTGTTTTACTTCAGAAGCTACATCTTTATGCACAATAATCTCTCCTCTTTGATCTTTCCCTGAGAAATTCCTATGTGTTACTTGAAGATATCGCAGATTTTGCAAAGAAACAGGACATCCTTTTCTCCAAGAGTTTCCCTTAAGCATTCGATGTTTGATCTTTGGCGTAATCGATGAAATATCTGCCTGATACTCCGCAAAAAGCACTGTCGTCATAAATAATACTATTACTAAAAGTTTATGTTTCATGCTGCCATTATAACGTAATCTATATCCAATATTTACCTTTGATTTACACTCTTTTATTATCATAATAGCATACTAAACTAAAGAAGTTTTGAAGGATAATATAGATGGAACAATTTAAAACCTATGCACTCATGACAGGGTTGACCCTGCTGTTTATCTGGTTTGGTGGTATGATTGCCGGACAATCCGGGATGATTATTGCTTTCATTGCGGCAGCTGGTATGAACTTTTATGCCTACTACTACAGTGATCAACAAGTACTCAAACATTATGATGCCCAACCCGTAGATGCACATTCCAAACCAGAACTTTATGCAATCGTACACAGACTGACACAACGTGCCAATCTGCCTATGCCTGCACTGTATATTGTGCATGAGGCACAACCCAATGCCTTTGCAACAGGAAGAGATTATGAACATGCAGCTGTTGCTGTCACAGATGGACTACTGGAGCTTCTCACAGAAGAAGAGATCGAAGCAGTCATCGCCCATGAGTTGAGTCACATTAAACACTATGATATGCTCATTGGTACAGTTGCTGCTACCATAGCCGGAGCTATTGCGATGTTGGCACAGTTTGGTATGTTCTTTGGCGGAGGAAGAGACAGACCCAATATTATCGTCACATTGGCACTTATGTTCATTATGCCCATGGCAGCTACGATCATACAGATGACGGTGAGTCGTAACCGTGAGTTCATGGCAGATGAAGGAGCCGCCAAAATGACAGGACATCCCGAATGGTTACAGTCAGGACTTCAAAAATTGGACAATTATGCAAGAGGTATAGCAATGCCAGAAGCAGACCCGCAAACCGCACATATGTTCATTGTCAACCCTTTTACAGGTCATGATTTTTCGATGCAGCAACTCTTCTCGACACACCCAAGTACTGAGCAGAGAATTGCACGATTGGAAGCTTTAAAATAATCTTCAGAGAATAAGGTGAATCGGCATAGAATAAATGTTTAATATGTTATGATTTGTCTATTATCACAAGGCTCTTTTTGAGCTTTTTATAGGCAACATATGAAAAATAATCATTATGAAGTACTGATCGTTGGTGCAGGTATCTCAGGCGCTGCATTGGCATATGAACTGGCACGATATACAGATGTCAAAAGCATTGCTATTTTAGAAAAGTATGAAAAAGTAGCACCTCTCAATACACAGGGGAAAGCAAATTCACAAACCATTCACTTTGGAGATATAGAGACCAACTATACGGTTTCCAAAGCTTCCATCACCAAACAAACAGCTAAAATGGTTGAAAAATACTGCCTACAACATAAACTTGAAAATGAAGTGATCTTCTCTCACCAGAAAATGGCATTGGGTGTAGGTGACAGAGAGGTAGAGTTCCTGCTTGAGCGTTATGAAGAGTTTAAAGAACTGTTTCCCAACCTACAGGTCTGGGACAAAGAACACCTTAAAAGCATAGAACCCAAACTGGTTTTTGACGAAGAGGGCAAGGAGAGAGAAGAGACCATTGTCGGTATTGGTTCTATTGGCGAATGGACCACGGTTGATTATGGGAAAATGACAGCAAACCTTATAGAAAATGCAAAAAAAGAACCTGATACACAAGTAGACCTCTTTCTAAATACCCAAGTCACTGACATTACAAAACAGGATGAGGGAGGTTATGAGGTACAGACCAAAGGGGAGACTTTTACTGCAGATTCAGTAGTGGTCAATGCCGGAGCTCACTCTCTGTTTCTTGCACACCGTATGGGTTATGGTCTGGACTATGCCACTTTACCCATGGCAGGTTCTTTCTATATGACCAACCAAACCATGCTCAACGGGAAAGTCTATATGGTACAAAACCCTAAGCTTCCATTTGCAGCACTGCATGGAGATCCTGATATTTTGGAACATGGATTGACACGCTTTGGACCTACCGCACTGGTCATGCCTAAACTTGAAAGATTTAAACCAGGAACCTATCTTGACTTTTGGAAAACATTAAATTTTGATGCCAATATTATAACAATTTTCTGGGATCTTCTCAAAGACTCTGATATTCGAAATTACATCTTTAGGAATTTCCTCTTTGAAGTACCCTATTTCAACAAAAAACTCTTTGTAAAAGATGCTCGTAAGATCGTACCTTCTCTTTTGGTTGATGACATTCACTATGCCAAAGGTTTTGGTGGAGTACGTCCTCAAGTTCTGAACAAAAAAGAGCGTAAACTCATGTTAGGCGAAGCCTCCATCAACACAGGAGAGGGGGTGATCTTTAACATGACACCCTCTCCCGGTGCGACAAGTTGTCTGGGAAATGCAAAACGTGATGTCATTAACCTTTGTAGCTACCTGGGGAAAACATTTGACCGAGAGAAATTTGAACATGAACTGGTGGAAAAGAACTTGACACAAAGTCAGATCAATCAAAAACTTCAAGCCAAATATGTCTCTGCAATCAGAGCAGAGATCCATGCACATGAAGAGAAGTATTTCCAGAACCCAAATGAGGGTCAAGAGCTTCCAAGCTACTGGGACAAGCCCTACTCTCCATGGAGAAATAAACGTGATCACTGGTCTATGTAAATGAGTGCATTTTCTATACAGCTCATCAACGGATGCCTTGAATCAGACATTGAACTTGAAGACCAGAATACTTTTCAAGCCCTAAAACAGCTAGGTGCTATTGAAGAAGTCAATGGACTCTGGACCCTTAACTCTCTCTACCGTGCAGGACGTCTCTATGTAGGTAAAGATGGGAAAGGGTATGTAGAGGCAGAGTTTAAAGATCAAAAAGATCTGCTCATCGAGCCTGACCATTTGGGTGATGCCAAACATGGAGATGTAGTTGTTGCCAAACGTATCATCGCCAAACGTGGACGTGCCAGCGGGAAAATAGTACAGGTCATTACCAAAGCCCATATGTTTACCATTGCTTACACCCATAGAGATGAACAAGGCAATTTTTCCGTACTCAACATCCGTACGGGAGAGCCCACTCATGCCGTTATGGAGGGGATGGATCTTAAAGCCTTTAAACTGGGAACTGTCCTCAAAGTAGATGTCGATGATGACAAAGTCCTGGAAGTTTTCGGGCATCTTGCAGATCCAAAGGTAGATGAGAAGATCTCTCTGGCGCTCTACCATAGAGAAGATGCTTTTCCTCCAGAGTGTTTGACTGATGCTCTGAAAGTAGAGAAAGAGGTAGATAGAAACGAACATCCAGACCGTATAGATCTAACCCATCTAAACTTTTGTACTATTGACCCTGTTACTGCAAAAGATTTTGATGATGCCATCTATTTTGACCTTGAAAACACTACACTCTATGTAGCTATTGCCGATGTATCCCACTATGTGACCTACTTCTCCAACATTGACAAAGAAGCAAAGAAAAGAGGCTTTACAACCTACCTGCCACATAAATCATTCCCCATGCTGCCAAGAGAGTTAAGTGAAAATATCTGTTCACTCAAACCTAAAGTAGACAGACTGGCTTTTGTTGCTAAGATTGAACTGGACAAAGCAACACTCAAACCTCTCAAAGAGGAGTTCTTTGAAGCGATCATTCACTCCAAACACCGTTTCAACTATGAAAATATTGATACCATACTTGAATACGGATCTGCTGGTGTAGATGGTACCGTTGCAGAGATTTTAACCTGGTTACTGCCACTACAAAAAATTACTGAGCGTTTGCACCATGAAAGACTCAAACATGGTTTTGATTTTAGAAGTGAAGAGACAAAACTGACCATCAATGCAGATCATCTTCTTACTGCCACACAGATAGAAACAGGAACACCTTCCCACTCACTCATTGAGGAGTGTATGCTCTTGGCAAACCAAGCTTCTGCTAAACGTTTTACGGGAGAAGGAGACAGTATTTTTCGTATCCACCAACCACCGCAACTCTCACGTACGGAACAACTTCTCTCTGAACTGGCCGCTGTAGGACTCTTTGTAGAAGAGTACGAAGACTCTCCGTCACTCATACGTGCTATACAGAAAGAAGCCCAGAAAATGGGACTGGCCGCAGAAGTAGACTCGATGATCATCAAATCACTGCGTCAGGCAAACTACGCTGCATATAATGTAGGACACTTTGGATTGGGCTTTAGCAACTACAGCCATTTTACCTCACCTATTAGAAGATATGCTGACCTCATACTGCACCGTCTCATCAAAACACAACTCAATGATGATAAAGAGGAGATGGAATACCTGCTAAGAAACATAGAACCACTTTGTGCCCGAGTCTCAGATTTGGAACGTGAAGCGACCAAAGCAGAATGGGACTTCAGAGACAGGAAGTTCGCTCGCTGGGCCCAGACACAAAAAGGTCTCTTCTTCGAAGCAGAGATCATTGAAGCCAAAGAGAGTGCCAAAGCAGTTCTAAAAGGGGATATCAAAGGTGTGGTCGTACATCTTAAAGGAGATGACGTGATGCTCTTTGACAAAGTACGTGTCATGATCACAGAAGTCAATATCGCACAAGCAGTCATCATGGCAGAGCTGGTCAACAAATTGAGTAAAGAGGAGATGGAACTTTAATGTATCAAAGAGATTTTGACCAACGACTCAAACAGGCGTTTCCCAAAGCTGTACTTTTTTACGGTGCCAATGAATATATGATTGACCACTATATAGATCTCTATAAAACGAAACTGGATGCTAAAGAGAGTATGCTCTCCCTCTATTTTGATGAGTGGAACTTTGAACAGGCAAAAAGCTATCTTTCACAAACTTCACTGTTTGGCGGTACCAATCTTCTCATTGTCAAGAGTGATAAAAAGATCCCTAAAAAAGAGCTTGACCAACTCATACTCCTTGCCAACAAAAATACAGACAACTATTTTCTCTATGGTTTTGACGAAAGTAAAACACCTGCAAAAACATTAACCTCTTCATTTACAGAAAAAAAAGGGGGGGTCTGGGTACGTTTCTTTGAACCAAACATTCGTGACGGTATGTCTGTATTACAACAAAAAGCTATACAGATCGGTCTGGACATTGACCACTATGCCCTGCAACATCTTATGTTACTTCTAAACAACAACCTTGCGCTCTGTGCCAATGAACTGGAGAAATTGGCCATACTTGGTATGAAGGTGACCTCCAAAGATATTGACAGACTAGTCTACTCCACTGCACCTCTGGCAACAGAGCAACTGCTCATTGATCTTTTTAACAAAAAGCCCATTACAGACACCATTACCAAACTTTTAGATTTGGGAGAAGATGAGTTTGACCTGTTGCGTTCTACTCAATACTTCATCAACCAGGTCTTTGTGTTCCATGCATACATTAAACTACACGGCCATGTAGACTCAGCCGCGATCCTGGGTTATAAATTACCCAAGCAGATAGAAGATCAAAAAGCGCAACTTGCATTGAAAGTAAAATCTACTTCCCTATTGAAGATTTTTGAACATCTTTTGGAAGGTGAATTGGAAATGAAAAAAGCACCCCCAACACAGAGGGAAGTACTGTTATACAGTATGCTGATTAAGATACAGTCTTACCTGTAAACATATAGAGTTTACATTAATTGAAAACTGTCAGCTCATTGAATGTAAATTAAGGCTATATTCGATAAAATAAATACAATTTTAAGTAAGGGAAATACATAATGGCAACAAAAAATGTAAATAATCTAAACAATGTAGATCAAATAAGAGATCTCATTTTCGGTTCGCAAATCAAGGATTTTGAAGAGAGATTCAATCAGATCAACAAAACAATGAGTAGTATGGAAGAAACTCTGAACAGCAAGATGAATGAATCATATGAGAAACTCAGTAAAGAGACTGAACGTGCATTGGAAATTCTAGAGAAAAAAATAGACAATCTTGAACTTGCCACACAAAAAGAACGTACTAAGCTAAAAGAACTGATCGATACAACAGATGAATCAATTCAAGCACAGCTACACAGCCAAAAAGACGAATTCTCTACAAAGATGAGGGTACTCAAAGAAAATGTTTCAGATGAAAACAAAAAAGTACTTGCACAGGTTAACGTAATGAAATCCGAAATTGAAGCCGCACTGAATGAAGGTCTCAATACACTTGGTGATGACAAACTTTCCAGAGATGCAATGGCACAGATGCTTTTAGATGTTGCTATGAAGATGCAAGGAACCGATATCAATACCGTATTATCCCAAGGCATAAGCACTGAAGAAAAGTAATTCACAGCTTGAAGAGCTTAAAAGACTTCTTCTTGAGCCTGAGCTTGAACAGCTAAAAAAACTCTCATCAGCATTAGAAAAACTTGATCTACGTTTTGAAGACCAGGAGGATATTATAAGAAGGATCACCCCTCTTTTAGATACGATCCTGCTTCAAAACCTTGAAAAGAAAAATGGCCAGACGGTAGAAATACTGGCAGAGCATCTTGCCCAGATCATAGAACATGCATCCCAAATACACTTGCCTGAACTCAGTGGTTCTCTACAAAAGGTGATTGCTCCGGCTATCTCCAAAGAGATCGCAAACAATCAAGACGTGATGATCGATGCACTTTACCCTATTATGGGCGGGATGATTTCAAAATATGTCACACAGTCCATCAAAGAGCTGATGGAACAGATTAACCAGAAAATTGAAAATGGTCTTTCCACAGAACGCTTCAAACGCAAACTGAAAGCTAAATTTACCGGTGTCAGTGAAACAGAACTGCTTATGGAAGAGAGCGGCGATGCATTGATCTCAGCACTGTTCGTGATCCATAAAGATACAGGACTGCTTATCTCTTCGGCAAGTATAGAAAAACGTGAAATTGATGATCCTCAAATGGTTGCTTCCATGGCAAGTGCTATTAAGGACTTCATCAATGACTGGATCAATAAATATCAGGAGAACAAAGAAGAGATACAGATACTCAGTTATGGAAATGCGACACTCTATATTGAAAGTGCTGGTTCAGTCTATGTCATTGCTTTTCTTGACAGTGAGCCTGACTATGAACTTCGCTCAGAGATCAACCAATTTTTTGCATCGATCGTCAAGCAATATGCTTTATATTTCCAAAATTTTAATGGGGATGACAGTGCTCCTGAAATTGCAGAGCTTTCTGAAAAAATGCAAAATCATCTTCTTTCACAGAAAAATTTTGACAGATCAGATACATCTGTTCAAAAACATAATCCTGCAAAACTGATTTTTCTTGCAATAGGCCTACTGATACTGGGATATGGAGGTTATATTGCAAATGAATGGTACAAGATCCATATACTTGAAACCCAGATAAAACAAAAAATGGCACAAGAAATCACACTACATGATCATGGTAAGATAATTGAACTTAACGGATATATTGATACACTGAAGCATGTCCCCGAAATGATTGATCTAATTGGAGAAAAAACAGGAAAGTCCGTTATTAACCATCTAATACTCAGTACCAAAGCTCAGGAGTATTTGTTCAAAAGACAACAAAAAAATATCCAGAGCTACGAACAGAATCTAACATTGCTGCAAAAACAATTTTTACAGACTACAAAACCGGTACTGGAATCTGTAGCAGAGCTACAGAAGAAGATCATCTTGCTTGAAGCAAAAGAAAAAGAGATTCACCATATTTTGCATCTTAAAGACGAAATTACATCAAAACTCTTTACCGCCATGAAAAACAATCCTTTTTACAACAGGCAAAACCAGACATTGGACTTTGCCAAACTACACCTTTTTTCAGTACAGCAGGTTGAGTATAATCCCAAAGAGATCAATACTGTGAAAAAAACCTTTGAACACTATCTGTCAGTATTACTGCCATATAGAGCCTATCTGAAAAAGATCATTATCGAAGGTCACAGTGACAGCAGTGGTACTGTTGCAAACAATATGATGCTTACCCAGAAGAGAGCGGATGTAGTCAAAACATACCTTTTAAAACAACCGTTCGTTCAAAAAGCACATATAGAAAACCTGCTTGAATCCGTAGGAAAAGCCAGCAAAGAGATTATACTGGTGAATGACCAAGAGGATCATAACGCATCAAGAAGGATTATCATACGGTTTGAACTTGATCGGGATATGGTGTATGAAACTATGCAAAAAGTGTTTAATATCCAACACAAAAATGGTATAATCAATAGAAACGGCAGCAAGAAAGAACTATGAAACAGATACAATTGATACTGAATACAATCCTCTCAAAAATATTTGTACAAGAAAATCTACAGTACCAAAAAGGATATAATAAATAATGATATCAAAAAAAATAATTTTGATCGGAGATTTTGCGACAGGGAAAACAAGTTTTATCCGTCGCTATGTAGACAACCAATTCAGTGATACCTACTTGAGCACAATCGGTGTAAAGATATCAAGAAAAAATATTGCACTGGAAAATGAAACTGTTCAGGGACTGATCTGGGATATAGAAGGTGGTACAGAGCTAAAAGCAGTCAATACTACTTATTTGACAGGGGCACACGGGTGTATAATTGTTTCAGATCTCACAAGAGAAGAGACCATTGAACATATTGCAACCTATCTAAAAACTATTGAAGGTATCATACCTTCATCACCTGTGATGCTTGTACTGAACAAATGTGACATGCTTGATAATATTACTGCAAAAAATATTCTTGAAGAGATTAAACAACAATATGGACAAAAGGTAAACGATATTTATCTGGGTTCAGCAAAAAGTGGTAGCGGTGTTGAAGAGGTATTCTATGCTTTAGCACACTCTATGCTTACTTAAAAAGGAATGGTATGCATATACAAGAAATTTTAAATGCGATCAATGCAAATCATCTCTATGAATACATGGTCATAGATAAAAACTTACAGATCATTGAATATTCAGATATGGTCTTTCGTTTATGTGAGGCCAGTAGTATGAATTATGATAATATGAATCTTATTCAAGTCGTTCCTGAGCTCTACGGTATGGAAGCTGAAATAGAAAAAATATTTAAAAAAGAGAAAGAAGTACTCACACTTCCCTATATCGTTAAAAATACCGATCAATATGTGCATATTCATGTCCATCCCGGACGAACGTGCAATGAAAAGGAAGGTTACTTCGAAACATTGATCATACTGTTTGAAAATATCACCCAACAGGCAAATACACAGCAAAAACTGATTCAGGAACGTAATGAGAAATCCCTACTTTTAAAAGAGATCTCTGAAAAAAATATGCAACTAAAACGCTTTAACGAAGAGATGCAGGTAATGGTAGACAGCGCCATAAAGAAAAGTCGTGAGAATCAGAAAATAATGGAGATACAGTCACGCCATGCCCAAATTGGCGAAATGATAGGAATGGTCACCCATCAGTGGAAACAGCCGCTCAATTCGATCAACCTGATCGTGAGTGTACTAAAAATAAAACTGAAAAAAGGTCCTATTGATACAAATATGTTTTATGAAACACTCGATAAAGTAGTAATGCAAGTCGAACATTTAAATCAAACCGTGGTGGATTTTCAGAATTTCTTCAATCCTATGAAAGAAAGGGTGCAATTTAACCTCTTTGAGCATATACAGAGTGTACTGAGACTAATTGAATCCGAATACCAATATAAGTATATTGATATTATAGTAGAAGGGGACAGGAATGTCTTGGCATATGGTTACCCCAATGAATTCAAACAAATACTTCTTTCCCTCTTGAAAAATGCAAAAGATGCATTTGAAGAAAACCCTCATGAAAATATGCAGATCACTATTGCTATCTCCACAGATAATGAACATGCCTGTGTACGGATCAAAGACAATGCAGGAGGTATTCCTGCCGATATGCTCAATACACTGTTCGATCTTTATGTCACAAGTAAAAAAGAGGGGTCAGGGTTGGGACTGAATATAGCCAAAAATATGATTGAAAATATGCAGGGTAGTTTGACTGCACAAAACATTGAAAATGGTGCAGAATTTTCCCTCCTTCTTCCTTTTCATTAAGAATATATTTAGAATCCTGACTCAGTAAAAGCAAAGACATCTTAGGGTAGAATATCGCTTCCAAAATTCTTGCTCATTTTTGGACAGATAGTAAATATCTGCATTTATATGGGCTATTAAACCAAAAGGAAACAATATGACTTGTTATGAAACACTGTTTGTAGTAAAAGCTACACTAACAGACGAAGAGACTGCAGCACAGATCGCTAAGATCAAAGATGTACTTGCTAAAGAAGGTGCAGAACTCGTTGCAACTGACGATATGGGTATGAGAAAACTTGCTTATCCTGTACAGAAAAATGACAGAGGATACTACACAGTATTATTCTTCAAAGCTGAAGGAACTGTGATCAACGAGCTTGAGAGAAATCTTAAGATCAATGAAGACGTCATTAAGTTTTTAACTGTAAAATATGTTAAAAATAAAGAGATCGCACAATTTGACAAACTTGTTGCAACAGCTACTAAAAAAGCTGAAGCACCTGTAGAAAAAGCACCTGAAGCAACACCTGCTCCAGAAGCAGCATCTGAAACAACAGAAGCATAATTAAACGCGACCAACAGGAGCAACCCTATGTACAATAAGATTATTTTAGCAGGAAACCTAACCAGAGATGTAGAAGTAAGATACACACAAGGTGGGAGTGCCATTGGAAACACGGCAATCGCAACTTCACGTAAATTCAAATCTGCAACCGGTGAACAGAAAGAAGAAGTACTGTTTGTAGACATTACTTTCTTTGGAAGAACTGCTGAAATTGCAAATCAGTATTTACGTAAGGGTAGCAAAGTTTTGGTAGATGGTAGATTGAAGCTTGACCAGTGGACAGCACAAGATGGAAGCAAAAGATCAAAGCACTCTGTAACAGTAGAAAACCTGCAGATGCTTGGAAGTAAAGATGACTCACAGGGTTACAATGCTGCACCGGCTGGAGATACATATTCTCAGCCTGCACCACAACAGCAAGGTTACTCTGCACCATCTCAAAGTGCTCCTCAGCCTGCACCACAACAAGCAGCACCAACTAACATCCCAGAAATTGACATCAACGAAGATGAAATACCGTTTTAGGAGAACAGACCATGGCAGAAAGAAGAAAATTTAAAAAGAGATTTTGTAAATATTGTGAGCAGAAAGTTGATTTTATCGACTATAAAGATTTAAATTCACTCAAATTCAGTTTGAGCGAAAGATTTAAAATCATGCCAAGAAGATTGACAGGTAACTGTAAGCGTCACCAGGAGCTTGTAACTGTCGCAATCAAAAGAGCAAGACAAACAGCACTTATTCCGTATATCGTAGATAGAAAGAATGTTGTTGAATCCCCATTTGAGAACTTGAGATAGTCCTAGACTATCTTGGTAGGCACCTTGCCTACCAAAATACTATCTCCCCATACCCCTACTTTTTTTAGCACCAAAAACTTTTTATCAGCACTTTCCAATCCGTAGAGATTGACCTCATCATCGACTAACAACTCTAAACCACTGAATGTAACAATATCTTTAACAATATAACAATACTGTCGGATCTTCTCTTGTAACTTTTTAAAGCAGAGTAAATTCTGAAATATATTCTCCATTTTCAAAACCGTGGAGTGTATTGATATCACCAAGGAAAACACTGTATCGACTTTTTATTATATAATTTAATTATAAGCATACAGTTACTATAATTAGCGAATATAAATATCTGTATAATAAAGTTAAACATTCTGCACAAAGCCAACCTGTCTGCGAAGATAGTACGGAAAGCTATGGGTCTCTCGCAGATCGCCAGGCTACTCAGCAAATCATTATTTATCAGTAAATTTCAAGATATACATAAGGGGAGGAAGATTAAATGAAAAAGAGCATTTTATCATTGGTGTCCGTACTGGCACTCAGTAGTTGTTTAATAGCGGGGGGAGATGTTGCACCTATAGAGGAACCGGTTGTAATACCTGTAATTGACAACTCAGTATTTTACATAGGTCTTGGTTTTGGAAATGCAACGGTAAATGATGATTTTACTTCTGAAGAGATCTCTGCAAATACAATGATGCTTCAGGCAGGGTATCAGTACAACGAATATATAGCGCTTGAAGGTCGTTATACTTTCGGGTTCAGTACAGATTATAATGCAGGAGATCTGACAGGTTTGGCAGATAACTACAATGGTGACTTCTCAAGTTGGGGTATCTATGTGAAACCTATGTACCCGATTGGAGACTTTTCTGTTTATGCACTTCTTGGTTACGGAGGTGTAATGCTTACTGATCTTTCAGGTGGTGATGCCTATGAGAGTGGATTCCAATGGGGACTTGGAGCACAATACACGGTTACAGAAAATATTTTGATATTTGCAGATTATGTCTCTTTGTATAATGATACAGGTTTTGACTACACAGCACAACTAGATGATGTAGACTCAGATACATGGACACTTGGTGTCTCTTATAAATTTTAAGGATAAATAATGAAACTTATAAATAGAAAAATAACAACCCTGCTACTTTCAACAGCAGCAATCTTAGCTTTCTCAGGATGCGGTTCAGAAGGAATTCCTTCTGAAAGAGGACTTAGTGGAACACCCGTAGCAGCACCAGTAGCAGAAGGGAACACTCCTCCTGTAGCCAATGCAGGAGATGATCAAAATGTTTCATTATGGTCAGAAGTAACACTGGATGGTTCTGCAAGCTCTGATGTAGATGCTAATACGCTAAGCTATAGTTGGACTCTCATATCTCCTCAAGGAAGCATGGCTGTATTGTCTGATGCCAATGTGGTAAATCCTACCTTTAAAACTGATGTTGAGGGTAATTATACTTTACAACTTATTGTGAATGATGGGACAGATAACAGCGCTCCAGATGCAATCACCGTCATTGCAACATATAAACCAAGTAGTCCAAAGGTAAAAGATAGCTACGAAGGTTCTACGGGAGACAACAATGTATCAACGGCAGGGACCATTGAAGTCGGTGCTACTCTCCAGCCACACAGTATATATCCTCAGGGTGATTACGACTGGGTGAAAGTTGAGCTTGAGATGGGCAAAAAATATGAATTTTTTGCTATCAACCTGAATGAAGTTGGAGACACCTATCTGTATCTGTACGATAATACTGATCAAAGTGCTGGTAATCACATAGAGTCTGATGACGACTATATAGATTATGACAGCCATATCATATATACTGCAGCATATACAGGTACCTACTATCTGAAAGTACGTTCATACAGTGTAGTCGAGACTACGAGCTATCAGTTGGGTATTCGAGAATATATGGATAGTGATGCTGATAATTATACGCCAACTTACGACTGTAACGATAATAATGATACGATCTATCCGTATGCTACTGAAATAGGAGGTGATGGTATCGATCAGGATTGTTCCGGAGTCGATGCGATTGCAGATGGAACGGTAGATCTTTTTGAAATGGATAATGATATAGCAAGTGCCAAACCGACACCTGAAACTTTGGGTGCATATGAAGAAATCCAACATCGTAAAGATATATACAGTCAGATGAGGACTCTACATGATACAAGCGATACAGATTTTTACAGTATAAGCCTTCCTGCCTACTCGTCCGCTTTCTTTATAGAGGATTCAGATGACGGGGGAAATAGTGGTGCAATTACCGATTATGACTGGTATGCATATGATGAAAACGGAACAGAAATGAGTAATGGAAATGGGAGAATATATCAAATACTCTCAAATAATACAGATACAGGAAAAACATATCATGTTGAAATTAGAAGTAACGGCTCAGATATTGGATGGTATGTACCGGCTCTTGTCAAAATAGGTGAGGACCGTGACGGTGATGGGTTCTGGACTTCTGGATGGTCAGTAGATTGTGATGATGCAAATGCGTCAATAAATCCAAATGAAAGTGATACTGTAGGTGATGGTATAGACCAGAACTGTGATGGTATGGATGGGATCAACTCAGACTATCGTTCTTAATTGTATAAATACTCTAAAATGAAAAAAGAACTTTTGACAGGCGGAGCTTTTCTTATAATTCTGATGGGCTGGACTGCATACACTATGCAGTCAAAAGAGAATATTATTGAAAATCGAGAAGCAACCGTAAATAGAGAAAAGGGAAAGGGTCCACAAGGGGGATCTTCTCTTCTAAAAGAAAAAGAACCTCTTGTCGTAAATGGCAATAATGTACCCAAAAAAACTGTTTTAGTCGACACTAAAAAAGATCAAGGAAACATTAAGTTCCAAAAGAACCAAGAGATAGTGTCGAAGCGTTTGCTTCGTTTAGAGCAACATAAACAGCAGATACAAGAACGAAATCGTTATCGTAAAGCCAGAGTTGAATGGAGAAAGTCATTAAATGCTGCATATAAAGAAGCAAAAAAAAGTGGTGACTACTCGAAGTATGAACTTATTAAAAGTTTAGAGCCTGGAAAAAATTAAATCTACTAGAAAGTACATTTCTTTATATTTTCTGTAGTACCATAAACCTCTTATCTGATTCTTCCAGCTCATAGAGATGGACTTGGTCATGTTGCAATAAAGAAAAACCACTCAACTTCACAATTTCATCAACTGTATGATAATACTGTCGGATCGTCTCTTGTGACTTTTTAAAGCAGTGTTCCCCTTTTTCAAACAGAGTAAATTCTGAAATATATTCTCCATTTTCAAAATCACTGTCAACTGCTAAAAACCGATCTTCGTCATCTACAATGAAAGAGCCCACTGCTACATTTTCAAAACCAAATAGGGTGTTGATATCGCACAAAAAAACACCACCTTCATTTAAGTGATCTTTCACGCAGGAGAGAAAAGAAGCCAACTGCTCTTTGTTCAGATAGTTGACCATATCAAAGACTGCTGTTATCACGTCATACGTACCGTCTAAATCGCATAAGTCTATGCACTCCGCATCATAGCCTTGTTCAAGGGTTTGTGCCACCATAAATGGACTGAGGTCGATCCCTTTGACTTGAGAAATCCCCAATGCGCCCTGTATCTGGCGTAAGAAATCTCCAGAGCCACAACCCACATCCAGTAAGCTATCAAAGTCTTGAGTATTTAAAAAAAGAAGGTAATGGGCATAGAGACCTGGAGCAGCCTCTTTTACACCTAAAAGATCTTCTACTTTCGCGTAGAGGTCAAGTGAATCAGAACTGTTAGGCATTTCTTTCTACAACAGTTTTTATTTTTTCATAAAGAGAAAGGATCTCACCTTTTTTAGCATAGAAACTGTTTTTATTGGCAATGAGGTGCGCAGAAGAATCCATAATATCTTCTGCAACTTTCAGGCCATTCTCACGCATAGTATTGCCTGTCTCTACAATATCTACAATAGCATCTGCCAAACCGACCAAAGGTGCCAGCTCAATAGAACCATATAGCTTTACCACTTCTACACCCACTGCTTTTTGCGCAAAATAGTTCTTCGTGATGTTTACCATTTTTGTAGCTACTTTAATGTTGGGACGGGACCAGTCCAGTTCATCTTCATTTTTAATACCAATAGCCACTTTACATTTTCCAAGCTGCATATCGAGCAATTGGATGATGTCGAGCTCTTTTTCTGTAATTACATCAAGACCAACCACACCAATATCAGCTGCACCGTGTTCTACATAGGTTGGTACATCTTGATTACGTACATTTAGAAAACGAAAATCTCCCATATCCAAAATGAGTTCTCTACCCTCAAATTTAAACTCTCCACCAAAGATTTCAGCAAATATCTCTAAAGTCTGCTCTGCAATTCTTCCTTTCGGAAGTGCTACTGTTAACATAATTCATACTCCTTTAACGCATGTCTCAACCCTTGAAAAACCAACGCTTCATCATAAAGAGATGTTTCGAAAAAGGTAGACAAAAACTTGCCGTCTCCACCGGTAAAATAGAGGGGTTTTTCTTTGCTGTGTTTGTCTATGAGTGCTTTTATTGACGCGATTATACCATAGCTTATCTGCTCTTTTGTTGTAGAAGGAAGCTGAGCCAATGATATTGTTCTGTTTAGCTCTGTTTTTAATAATGGAGAGATATCTTCATAACTTTTTATCATGGTTTTTAAACCAGGAAAGATATACCCGCCAAGGTATCTTCCCTCTTCTACAACATCTACAGTAATGGCAGAACCGGCATCTACAAATACACCGTTTTCATAACTTAAACAAAGTGCCCGTCTGTCTACACCCATAGTTTCATACTCTCCGTCTATATGTACCATAGAAGAGATGTTCTTCCATTGGCTGATTTGCTCTATTACTTTAGAGAGTTGATGTTTTACAGAGATATAGCAAAGCTTTTGTTCTTTGTACTTTTCAATGGCCTTAGCATAAGAGAGATGTTCTACTGAATCTCCATGATAGATGTGAAAATGGGTATTACCAATATCTGCCAATAACATCATGCACCCCTATACAGACTCATGATAGACTGTCCACCCATGCTCTTCCAATAATGATTTGGCTTTAGAACACAAAGGTGCTCTGATGATGATATATTTCTTAGTGATTCTAGAATCCAGATATTTTTCCAAATCTTCATGTAACTGCATGAAAGTCTCTGCTTCTTTACGTAAAATCCTACTTTTCTTTTCTACAACCATTACTAAAGTATAATACTCTTTTAGATCAACTCCCAAATAGAGCTGTACCTTCTTTCTTGAGCCTAGTTCTTTTGGGCTTATCTCTTTTAGAGACTTAAAAATAAGCTTTTTACTGTGTAAGTATTCTACGATCTTTTTCATGCCCATATCATACCTAAATCAACCCAAAGGATGATAGCGTGTCATTGTCTCTTCCAAATTTTGTTTTTGGATATGTGTATAGATCTGTGTAGTCTCTAAAGAGGCATGTCCAAGTAACTCCTGTACCACACGAAGGTCTGCACCACCAATAATGAGTGACGAGGCAAAAGAGTGACGCAACACATGGGGGGAGACACCTAAATACTTTTTCACGATCTTATAGGCAGAGATACGACTCAACGGATCTCCTTTATAATTGAGCCAGATGTAGGAACTGGACATATCTTGAGCTTCAAGGTACTGCTCCAGAGCTTCTGTTGCCACGGGTGCCAATGGTACCACCCTCTCCTTCTCCCCTTTTGCAAAACGGATCTTGAGCCACCCCTCTAAAATGTCAGAACGCTGTACTGACAATGCTTCCGAGATACGACAGCCACTGGCATAGAGAAACAAAATAAGTGCATAGTCACGCAACCCTGCCACACTACTTCGGTCTATCAGTTCCAGACCCTGCAAAATCTCTTCGGGTGAGAGGTATTTTGGCAGGTTTTTCGGTACTTTTGCCATAGGGATCTTGATCTTTTCATAAGAAAAATTCTTTATATGACAAAAATGAAAAAATGTATTGATAGAAGAGAGTTTTCGGTTAAGTGTGCGTTTATTGTCAAAGCTGGACAGGAATTGCAAGACATCTGTTGTATCCAGTTTTGTAAGGGATTTTTGGGTAAATGTTTCAAGCTGATTCAGATCGCCTAGATACGAAGAGATGGTCTGAGTATCCAGTGCTTTTGTAACACTCAGATACTCTTCAAAAGCGAGTAGTATATCGTTATTCATAACCTAGTTTTGAAAGGTGGATTATCTTTCCATCTTTGTAAAGTTTGTCTCCGCTAATGTAGACCGGTGTTTTCACTTCACCAATATCATAGATCTTGTACTTGGTCAATGTGCTGTTCAGCACAATAAGTGAACCCTGCTGATCTAAACCATACACTTTTCCATTCACTGCAGTAGAAGCAGAGAAGTGTGCAAATTTAAATTTCTTTTTGGCTTTTTCATTGAGTGCTGTATCTAATTTTATTATCTCTCCCTCTTTTGTAAAGAGATAAATATATCCGTTTAAGAGTGCCACATCCGAAATATTGGCACGTAATTCATTCTGTCCTTCTGTACCAATAGTGATAAGCTTTCTAGGTGTAGCTGCCACCATAGTATCACCTAAACGAGAAAGATAGATAACATTATTAAATGCCGGTTCTGAACTCAAATAGATAATGGTTGCATTCTCAGGATCATTCTTGTCTACTACGATCAGCTTGCCATCGAGCATAGGTAAAACAACCAGATTATCAATATACATTGGCGTTGCTGCTCTTGTATCTATAGCATAGGTAATTTCAGATTTGTTTTCAAATAACTTTTTATCGCTTACCACAGAGTAAATCCCAAAGGTATTGTCATTTAAAATATATGCGATAATACCATTTTTGATAGATGCTGCCACAATAGGTACGGTCATAGGTACTGTTCTTAACGTTTTTCCCGTACTCTTCTTAATGATCTTGAGCGATCCTTTAGGGTTACTTGCTAAAACATAGTTACCATTTTCAGATAAAAATCTATACCCTTCTCCCAGATTAATAGAAGATATCCCTTTTTTCGAAATGTAATGTCCACTTTTAAGTGTTGCACCGTCACGACTCTGGTCAATAATCTCTCCACCATAAGAACTAGCAGCACCACTGGCAGAAAAAACCTGGGCAGGTTCAAAATATTTCTTTGAACTACATCCCGAAAAAATCAACGATGCAGCAGCAAATACAACAAGCGATATTTCAGAGCGTAAAAATCTCATTATTTTGCCTTTATCATTGAGTGTTCAAGAAGCTGTGTTAACATTTGAAGTGCTGAACGGTCATCTATGAGTTCCAACTTCGCTTTTGCACTTGCTGTGTCTCCTGATTTAATGGCGAGGTATGCCTCTTCAAAGAGTGCCAATTCTGCATAGAGTTTGGAGTCAACAGGTTTTTTATCAATAACTGCTACTGTATATTTACTGGCATCTGCAATAATCTCATTTTTACTTGAAGCCAATGACTGTAGAGTTTTGGCATCACTGCTATGTGCTGCTTTTGAAAAACTGTAGAGTTCAAACAATGCAGGGTTTTTTGTTTTAAGTGTTGCCAATGCTTCTGCATTGTCAGGAGACTTTTGTAAGGTTAAAAAAGCTTTATTCGCCTCTTCAAGTTTTGCCTCTTTCATACTCTGCATAATGGTTTGAGAAAGGAAAAAAAATACGATCGCAGCGGATACACCCCAAATAATATATTTATATTTTTTATAAAGTGTTTCAAGTTTAAAGGCACTCTCAAGTACTTTTTCATCACCACTTAATTCTGTTTTCACATCTTGAATATTCACAAATATCTCCCACGATTTTAATAATTCCTATATTATACCCTTTAGAGTTAAAAATTTGCCTACAACTCAACAACGGTAATACCAAGATTACCCGGCATTCTGTAGAATTTTTGGATCTTTGGATGCTTTTTCAAATACTCCCCCACAATTTTGGAGAGTACACCCCCACCTGTTCCATGAATGATCTGTACTTCTGAAAGGTTGTTGACCAGTGCATCGGAGAGGAATTTGTCTACTGTATCTATCGCTTCATCAGCATACATACCCAGTAGCTTCACGGAGACAGAGGCACCTGATCTTTCCACAGAGACATTGGATTTGGGGTCTCTTGCTTTGGGCTTTAGTTTTACATTGGGTGTATCACCTCTGCGTTTCAGTTGAGAGAGCGGTACACGCATTTTAAGTCCATCTACAATGATAGTTGCATCTTTACCTCTTAAAGAGATCAGTTCTCCTTTATGAGAACGGTACTTGACTTTATCGCCCTCCTTTAAAGGCTCTTCTGCTACCTTTACCATCTCTTTTTGTTTAAAGTCTTTACGCTGATGTGCCACATTGAGCAATCTTCTTCCTTCTGTAGACTCTTTGGCTTTCAAAGCTTCACGTGCTTTTTTGGTTGCTGCGTTGTAACGGTTCTCCAGTGTGGCAATGGCTTTTCTATGACTCTCTTTGAGTGTATGCTCTTCATCAAGCAACTTTTGCTTCTGCTTCTCTACAACTTTAAGTTCCTCATCCACCTTGGCAATTTTGAGTCTCATTTCACGTTCAAGTGTAGTTGAGCGTTCTATGAGTTCATTGAGATTCTCTTTGTCTTCTCCATAGACCTCTTTGGCTTTATTCACAATAGCTACAGGTACACCATAACGCTGTGCAGTCTCAAAGGCATAGGATTTTCCAATGCTTCCCTGTAAGAAAGTATAGGTTGGTACCCGTCGCTCTTCATCATAAAGTGCAGCGATCAATTCTACCTCATCATCAGAAGCCATCAATGATGCCAAACGCTTATGGTGGGTCGTTACAATAAAGGTTATCCCTTTTTTACGAAGTTCGTCCAGCATAACTCTAAAGAGTGATGCCGCTTCGTCAGAGTCTGTTCCCAGTTCTATCTCATCTACACCCACGATGGCATCTTCTTTAGCAAAAAGTTTGGCAAACTCCTGCATACGTCCGGCAAAAGTAGAAATATCATTTTTAACTGACTGAGGGTCATCAATGACCGCTTCAATACTCTTATAGTGTCCCACTTCTGTTTTGGAAGCATCACACTTGAAAGGTAAAAGGTATTTACTCATATAGACTGCGGAGAGCATAGACTTGAGTAACATCGTTTTACCACCAGCATTGACTCCCGTGACCAACATGATCTGCTTGTTCATATCCATAGTGACCGGTACAGGGTTTTCTATAGCAGGATGTGCAAAATCCTGTAATTTAATGCGTTTGCTCTTCGTTGGCAGAATAAACTCATACTCTTTGGCTCTGGCAAAACTAACCCGTGCCTGATAATGGTCAAAACGATCATACTCTTTGTTAATATAGGCTAAAAAACGTTCCCATCTAAAAAAGACTGCGGATATCTCTTTACAGTAGCAGTAGATCAACTCCTCTTTATTGCTAAGCAGTGCTGACTCTTTCTCTTTAAGATGAGAAATACTTTGTGGAATAATATAAAAAAACCCTCCCGGAGACCTGGCAACCACCGTCGCCTTAATAGCATTGTTAAACCCTCCACGTACCAGCAGGGTCTCCTCTCCGCCGTTAAAGTGTATCTGAGTATCCACCAAATAGTCACGTAACCTACTTGAATGGGCCAATTTGTAAAGTGTCTCTTTAATATCTATTTTGTTTTGCTTGATCGCACGTTCAAGCTTATAGAGTTCCGGGTCCCGTTCCGGGTTGATCTCTCCTTCTTCTGTAAAGTATCCTATGATCTCGACAATCTCATCAGGTATCTCCACACCATGTATCCAACTACGCAATGGTTCTGCAAAACCTACTGCTTTTAGCGTATTGAAATAAGAAAACATTGTGACAAATGCATAGATCTCATCCAAAGAGAGTACTGCCTGCTTTTTAATATAATTGAGTTCTCTATCTAGATTGGGTACCTCTTTAGGCTGAGGAAACTGAACCAAAGAGAGTGCCTGCAAATAACGGTAATGCTGATTGATATCACCCATCATAGCTACTGATTTTTCTCTGGCTAAAAAGTATTTAAACTGTTCTATATAACCATCAAGGTCTAGTTTTTGTATGATAGATTTTTCATGGGTCTGTTGCTCTGACACTAAAACGTTCCTCTATTTCAAGATCTGTGATTTTCATTACTGAAATTATACTATAATAGTCTCTATACTAAGGAAATCTTATGAAATATATACTGCTTGCCATCATCCTTGTTTTGGTCATAGCAACCTTCACAAAAAAAGAGAAAAAACCTGTGACACTAACATCTAACGATACTATTTTAGCATTTGGCGATAGCCTGACCTACGGATTTGGTGCGAAACCAGAAGAGAGTTACCCCACACTGCTCTCAAAAGATTTAAACATAAAAGTGATCAATGCCGGTATCAATGGTAATACTTCAGAAGAGGGACTTAGACGTTTGGCTCCACTTTTAAATAATCCCTCCATTAAAGTAATAATCCTTTTCTTTGGAGGCAATGATGTTATGCAAAAACAGCCGATGGGTGCACTAAAAAACAATTTAAAAACGATGATACAGATGGCAAAAAAGAAGCACATAGAGGTCTTACTTGTCTCTGTACCGAACATTACACTCTTTGGTCTCTCAACACTTGATCTCTACGAAGAACTTGCCAATGAGGAAGAGGTACCACTTCTCTCAGGAATGCTCTGTGACATACTTTCACAACCTTCACTGAAAAGTGACCAGATCCACCCCAATGCTGCAGGCTATAAAAAGATGGCACAAAAAATCAGTGCAAGCCTAAAAGAACATTTTCATTTAATATCACAGTAACCTTATTTCAGAGAGACCATTTTACGTCGCATATAGGCAATTTTTGTCTGTAACGGCAAGTCTTTAGGACAGTGATCTTCACATCCCATAAGAGACATACATCCAAAAACACCATTGTCATCACCAATAAGTTCATAAAACTCCTCATCTGTTCTCTCATCATGTGGATCCATGGCAAAACGTGCAGATCTGTTCAGTCCTACTGCACCGACAAAATCTTCTCTCATGATCTTTGTAGAACAAGAAGCCAGACAAATACCGCATTCAATACAGCGATCCAAGTCAAAGACTGCCTGTGCAACATCCGGTTCAACCCGCTTTTCAAGTACTGCAATATCCGTCTCTTCTTTGGAGTGAATCCAACTCTCTACCTTCACTGACATCTCATTCATCCAGTTCCCTGTATCGACGGAGAGATCTTTAATGTGTTTAAAGGTAGGCAGGGGAAGTAGTGTAATCTTCCCATCTTCAAACTCATTGGTACGCGTTTTACAGGCAAGTCTGGGTTTACCGTTAACCACCATAGAACAAGATCCGCAGATACCCGCACGACAGACAAAGTCAAAACTGAGATGATGATCCATAGTAGACCATATCTTAATGAGTGCGATATAGAGTGTCATTCCCGGCGTCTCAACCAGTCTGTAGGTCTGATACTCAGGGGTATCCTCTTTATCTTGAGGGTTGTAGCGAAATACTGTGATCTCAATCTCTCTGAATCCTTCAGGATTCTTATCTATTTGAGCACTTTTATCAATCATATCCAACTCCTACTCTCTCATTTTTTCTCTTATAGTCTTTTGGCAAATCAAAATCCATCAAAGCCTCTTGTAAAGTAAAGCGGTCTACCGTTCCCAAAGTCTCTTTAATCTTTGCGATCTCCTCTTCTCTTTTGGCACTCATATCATTCAGAATGATCGCCCCTTTACGTCCATACCCTCTAAATGCAGGTGGCATCTCCATTTTGGAGATATCGATATCTTCATACGTAATGGTTGGCATAGTATCATTAGGGTTATGCCAGGTTGCAATGGTTCTCTTCAGCCAATTCTCATCATCTCTTTTTGTATAATCCTCACGATAATGCGCTCCACGGCTCTCTGTACGATCCAGTGCACCTTTCGATACACAGAGTGCCAGTTTGAGCATTTTTGTAACCCTGTATGCTTCATTCAACTCTGGATTGTTCAGTAATGACTTGTCTGTCACTGTGATCTCTTTCACCATAATTAAAAGTTCTTCAAGTTCTATCACAGCATCCTGAAGATCTTTTCCATTACGGAAAACACCCACTTGTTCCTGCATGATCGTACGCATTCTGTCTTTAATATCAAAGATATTTTTCCCACCATCATAAGAGAGTATCTCTTTGAGATATGCCAGTTGCTCATCCAAAAACTTTTCAATGGTAAATGTATTTGTATTCAAATGTGTATTGGCACAATAGTCTGCAAAGTACTCTCCCACAATCATCCCAGCTACCACTGCTTCAGAGACCGAGTTCCCACCCAGTCTGTTAAAACCGTGCAGATCCCAACATGCTGCTTCTCCCGCACAGAACAGGCCTTTAAGTGTGGTTGTTTCACCTGTTGGTTTAACACGTATGCCACCCATGGAGTAGTGCTGCATCGGCAGTACAGGCATCCAGCCCTTTTTACCTTCATCAGCAGGGTCTATACCATTGAATGTCTTGGCAATATCTTGCACATCATGCAGGTTTTTCTCAATATGTTCACGTCCCAAAATAGAGATATCCAGCCATAAATGGTCTCCATTGGGTGATTTGACACCTTTACCCTTACGAATATGTTCAATCATACGACGCGAAACCACATCTCGTGAAGCAAGCTCTTTCTTTTCAGGTTCGTAGTCAGGCATAAATCGGTACCCGTCTTTATCACGTAAAACACCACCATCTCCACGACATCCTTCAGTCAATAAAATTCCCGAAGGGACTATAGGTGTAGGGTGAAACTGTACAGCTTCCATATTGCCAAGTTCCACTATCCCCGTCTCAAGACCTATGGCTATCCCGATACCTTTACAGATAATGGCATTTGTCGACTGTTTGTAAATACGGCCATATCCACCCGTAGCGATCATCGTACCTCTTGCCACGTAGGCAATCAAATCTCCATTGATCAAATCTCTTGCAACCACACCTGCACAGACACCTGCTTCGTGAATGATAGAAATCGCCTCTTTTTTATCGTGTATCTCTACCTCACGTTTAAGTGCTTCATTGGCAACTGCATACAGCATCGTATGTCCTGTGGCATCAGAAGTATAACAGGTACGCCACTTTTTAGTACCGCCAAAGTCCCGGGCATTAATAAGACCGTGTGCTTCATCTTTTTCCACAATGGTCTCTTTTTGTCCATTCATGATCACTTCTCGAGGACCCTTGCCTATACGGTTCCAAGGCACACCCCAGGCAGCAAGCTCACGAATGGCTTTGGGTGCAGTGGTAACAAACATACGTGCCACATCCTGATCACATCCCCAGTCAGACCCCTTTACTGTATCGGCGAAATGCACATCTTCATTGTCACCTTCCCCCATAATGGTATTTCCCAAACTAGCTTGCATACCACCTTGTGCAGCTGCAGAATGTGAACGTTTCACTGGTACCATAGAGATAACTATAGTATCCAACCCTTTATCTCTTGCAGCAATTGCTGACCTGAGTCCTGCCAAACCACCCCCAACTATAAGAGCATCTGTATAGATTATTTTCATTAGTTCTTCTCCATTACATATCTGCTGCCATAGTCATCTTTATGGTCATACCCTATCTTCATATAACTGGCAAGTGATACCAATCCAAGCAAAAGATAAACAGCAATCAATGTCTTGATAATCACTTTGGAACGTTTACGGTTTCTACGAGGATCTCTCCCATCAAACCATCCCCATTTTATGATCAGTCTGTAAACACCTACCCAGGCATGCAGTACCACTGAAATGAGCAAAAGCAAATACATTGGCCACATCCAGTCCGAGTAGATCCTGTCTGCTGATGCATACGGTCCTATCTTTTCTGGTGAAGTCATCATCATATAGAGATGGATGGAACCAAGAAAGAACATAGCAAACCCTGTCGTGATCTGGATAAACCAAAGATTGGTATCATCATGTTTTAAAAGTTTTCTATGTGCTCTATAACGTTGATACTCTTTGTAGGAAGCAGGAAATTTACGCATAGCAAGAAAAGCATGAAAAATAAACATAGAGAAAATTACAAAAGCCAAAGCTGTTATGATCAAAGGTTCTCCTCCCTCTATAAAAGGTTCTCCTTCAAACATTTTTGTAAGCCTGTACATCGCCTCTTTACCAAACAAAATAGATGACTCAAATAAAATATGAAATGTAATAAAAAGAGCCAAGAAAAGTCCTGTCGCACTCTGAAAATAGTCCAGCCTTGCAGGCCATTTACTCTTTTTACCTACCTTATCTTTGCCTGTTAAAAGTTCAACAGTAATCTCTTTTTGAGGCATGATCATCCTTTTGTACTAGATGTTCAAATTATAACTAAAGTTTAACTAACAAGCAACAAAGAAGGGCTATTTTTACAAGAAGTACTTTTTCACAGATTTTTTACGATTTAATTTGATATAATCATACATATATTAACTACGAAGGGAAGAGTGATGTCAAAAAAACTCATTTTACTTATTGGAGCACCTGGTTCCGGAAAATCAACAGATGCAAAACTTATTGCCGAAAAACATGCTAAAGAGATTAGCGCTTACTCTACAGGCGAGCTCATTAAAGCAGAAGTACAAAAAGGTACAGCCATTGGGAACATCGCAAAAAGTTTTGTAGAAAAAGGTGAGCTTGTCCCCACACAAGTAGTTGTAGAGATGATCGTAGATGCTATTAACAAAGCACCAACTTCTGTTATACTTTTAGATGGTTTCCCGGGGAAAGAGAAGCAGTTACAGTACTTCTGTGACTACATCTTTAACAATAATAAAATTGAAGTGATCTCTGTACTTGAAATTAAAGTAAGTGATGAAGTAGCGAGAAAACGATGGATTGACTCAGGAAGAGATGAAGCAATCTTTGAAAATGAGTTAAAATCATATAAAGGATCATTGGCTGAAATTGAAGCACACTATGATGAGAAAAATGTACTTAAAGTGATTGACGGGGAGAGAGATCTTGATGCGGTCATCGCAGATATCGATACCTATCTTTCAGGTGTCTGTACAAGTATCTAACACTAGGTAAGGGAGCCAACTTTTTTTGAGCTCTCTTTTCTATATTTACGCTTCTCCACGTATCTGATAGGTAATATCTCCCGCACCAAATGAAGTGACAAGCCCCTCTTTATACGCACGGATAACAGAACCGTCCTTAATCACCTTGACCATACAATCTTCTTTGGTTACAGTATCTGCTATCAGTAGTTTATAGCGAGAAAATGCCCCTTTTAGGTCAATCTCTATGGGTAACTCTCCTGCTGACCAGATAGGCAAAATAACCAACTCATCTACACCTTCAAAACACTCAACAAAGGCTGGAAGGTTGTCAATAGTACGAGTATATTTATGTGGTTGCCAAATGACATTGAGTGCCTTAAACCCTCGAAGCGCTTTATAGGCTTCAAGTGATTCCATAGTTACTTTGATCTCAGTTGGATGGTGTCCATAGTCATCTATGACCACCATAGAATCCTGGTTTTGCACAATATCAAAACGTTTTTTGATCCCTTTGTAGTGAAGCATATTACTTCTAATATCTTCCAGTTCTTCTCCTAATTCAAGTGCCGCCAAAATAGCCAAAGCAGCATCCAAAGCAATATGGTTTCCAAACCCAAAGACATCAAATACCCCTAGATCCAAAAGCTCAAAACGTGTATGTGGTTCACCTTCTAGCAAAATGAACTCTATATTTTGAATATCTTTTGAGGGGTAGAGTTTAATACTTTTCATCTCAAGTGAAGCCAAAAATTCATCTTCTGCATTGATGACACGTACTTTTGCCAAAGAGAGAAAATTTTTGTAGGCATTATAAAAACGCTCTTCATCATATTCATAATACTCCATATGTTCAGGTTCGACATTGGTTACAATGGCAAGGTAAGGATTGGAGTTTAAAAAACTCTCATCACTCTCATCTGCTTCAAATACCACTTTATTGTTGTCAAAGTTTCTTACGTTAGAACCAAACTCTTTCGAGATCGCACCTATAAGGGCATTAGACTTCGGGATAATAGATGCCAACATGGCTGAAGTCGTACTCTTACCATGTGCACCACCCACGGCATAGACCTCTTTGTCTTCAAGTATGGATACCAATGCCTCTTTACGTGAAAGCAGTTCTATACCCAATTCTTTGGCTTTTTGATACTCAGGATTGGTAGGACGTACCGCAGCAGAATAGATGACTCGGTCCACACCCTCTACCGCATCTTGATGATGGGGGATCGTGATCTTCGCACCAAAATTGGTTGCCAGGTCATTGGTGATCTCTGTTTGTTTAATATCTGAACCCGAAATCTTATGCTCATCATTGGTCAAAAATTTTGCCAATGCAGAGAGTCCAATCCCCCCAATACCTATAAAATGAATTTTCATCTACTACTCCTTACTCTCATCAAGTACCTTTAGCTCTTCCTCTCCCTGTTTTACATATTTGGCAAACATAGTTAGTAAAATATCATTGGGTTGCACAAAAGTCTGTATGAAAAAGGCCAAAGGATCTTGTTCATCTATACCCGAGACATCTACCATATTTTCAATAAAGTCCTCAAAACTGTTTCCTGCCATTACTGCACAGGCATGGATCATCATGGCATCCTTGAGCCCTTTATGCTCAATCGTATGGTGGAGTACCAAAAACATCTCTTTGGCACCCTTTTTATCATTTTCTGAATAACGCTGAATCGCATGTTCATAGATAGC
Organism: Sulfurovum sp.; assembly: GCA_027081115.1. GTDB lineage: Bacteria > Campylobacterota > Campylobacteria > Campylobacterales > Sulfurovaceae > Sulfurovum. The sequence continues at coordinate 16,179 of JALWLD010000079.1, read as the reverse complement.
TCTGGCCACGGCTCTCTCTTCAATATCGTTCTGAACATCAAAGTTTTTATGAGTTGATAGGTACTCTGCGAGTTTGTCAAAAGCTGTATTTACGATAAAAGTAAAGATCTCATTGATCTCATCTTCTGGTGCTTCAATAACCAACTGTGCATCTAAAAGCTGGTATCCTTTTGCTACGGACTCTTCAGCTTTACACTCCTCTTCCAAACGTTTGATATTGGCTAAAAACTCCGGGTCTTTTTTTAACTCTTCTACATGTATTTCAGGCATTTCCATCTAATTGTTCTCCAATGCTAATTTAATTCTTTCTAAGGCTTCTCTTGTAATCTCTGCTTCATAGACAAGGGCTAGTCTGACATAGCCTTTGCCTTCTCCTTTACGTCCAAGGAATGAACCCGGTATGACTTTAAGATTGTAATTTGTATAGAGTGTTGTGGTAAAGGCAATCTCATCTTCTACTTTTAACCAAATATAAAAAGTTGCTTCAGGTGCTTCAAGACCTAAAATCTCTTTTGCAACAGCAAAGTTCTTTTTGTATTTGTCTCGAAAGAGTGCTACATGTTCCTGGTCTTCCCAGGCTGCTGCTGCTGCTTCTTGCAGTGGCAAAGGTGAGGCACAGCCTACATAGGTTCTGTAGATCATATACGCCTTGAGTATCTCGGAATCCCCTGCTATAAAACCGGAACGTAATCCCGGAGCTGAAGAGCGTTTTGAAATAGAGTTAATAACCAAAATATTTTTAAAATCACTGTTTCCCACTTCTATACTTGCGTTGAGTAACGAAGGTAGAGGATCATTCAAGTAGAGATCTGCATAACACTCATCATTCATGAGTACAAAATCATGTTTCAGAGCAAGTTGTACCCACTTTTTAAGATCTTCCATGCACATCACGGAGGAAGTAGGATTGTTTGGAGAGTTTAAAATGACAAAATCTGCTTTTGCCAATGCTGATTCATTTACCTCAGGCTGAAAGCTATTCGAAGCATTGAGATTCAAGTAGATAACTTCTGCTCTACACGCTTTTGCAGCACCTTCATATATCTGATAAAAAGGATTGGGAAAGACCATTACAGGATCAGCTACATCATGCAGTAAAAACTGTGGAAAATTAAAAAGTACCTCTCTTGTACCAAAAGTAGGAATGATCTGTGTATTATCCAGTTGAAGACCGAATCGTTTTTCAAGATATGTCAACATCCCTACTCTTAGCGATGCTTCTCCTGTAGTTTTTGGGTATTTATTGAGTAGAGAAGCATTCTGTTTTAACGCATCCAATATAAATGCCGGCGTAGCAAACTGTGGCTCACCAATGGTTAAAGAGAGTGCTGTGTAATCAGTATTAGGTACTATATTTTCAAGAAGTCTGTTCAGTTTCTCAAAAGGATACATTTCAAAGTTCATTACTGGCCTATATTTTTAAAGGATTATATCCAACTTGGGGTTAATCTTTGAAAAGGCCGTATATAAATAGATTTTAAAAACAGAGTTATAGCTATTTCTCCAAACAAAAGAACTTTACTCAGAAATATCTTTAAATGATTTTACACAATTTCTTCCTAACATTTTGGCACTATAGAGTGCTTTATCAGCACGTGCTATCACATCATGTAGTTCATCGCCTTCTTTGATTTGGGTTACACCGATACTTATTGTAATTTTAGGAATACTGTTAAAAGAAAGCTCTTCAATGGCCTGTAGTATTCATTAGGTAACACAAAAAACATTGAAAGGAACCGTCCCCCCCCCTGATATCACATTCTACAGATTATAACTCTATTTATAATAGGTTTTTTTTACCTGTTTTCCTTCACTATAGATATAGTGCCATCCTGTTTTCTTCTTTCCATTCCAGGAACCTTGCAAGCCATCTTTTTTACCATTTTTATATGTTTCGATAGACCAATACTTCTTGGCTACATACTTTTGTACACCCTCTTTCTTTTTATTCTCGTTGAAAAAGTAAAACCAACCATCAGGTTTTCCATCATTATATCTCCAAGTCTGTACTTTTCTTCCATGATCATAAAGCTCTACACTTTGGTATTTCTGAGAAAAATAGTGTTGGAGACCATCTTTTTTACGATTTTTATCATAATTGTAAAACCAACCATAAGGCAGTCCATTTTTATATACTGCAGTAGAACGTTTTATACCATCTATATAATATTCCAAAGAAACTCTATCCCCTGAAATATAATACTGTAAACCAATTTTTTTTCTCTCTACTTTATGATAATTCCAGCCCTCTTTTAATGCTGAAGTATCTGGAACTGCGGAAATATTATATTCACGTATCTTGAGATTATGCGGTCCTGTAGTTTTATTGATCTCCCATGAATCAACAAATATTCCTTTTTGACTATCTACCGGAGCAGAAAACAACAATGCTGTAAACAATACTATGACACTCAAAAGTTTCATTTTATCCCTTTCTATCAGATTCTAAACCTGTTAAAAGTATATCGTATAAATACCAAACTTGACAATATTTTCTATTTTACTTACATAAGGATGAAAGCTAAATACATTAGAGTAAGTTATTTTTGTTATAATTCTTTCTAATTTATAAACCGGGGTTTTCATGAAACTATTTTTAACATTACTTATATCTTTTTTCTCACTACTTGCAAATAACAAAGTATACCCATATGCACCCAGTGAAGACTGTAAAGCCTGTCACAGTAATATATATAATGAGTTTACAGAATCTATGCATGCCAATGCAACACCTCAAAAAGATCCTATTCATGCATCCGTCTGGGAAAAACATCCTCAAAATATAAAACAGTCACGCTACGGATGTGGGAAATGCCATACCCCGGCAGCTAACAATTTAGACAAAATGAAAACAAAAGGGGAGAAAGCACTTCCTCTCGCAGAAAACAAAACACACCAAGCAGGCATAAGCTGTGCCTACTGTCATCGTATTGAAAGTATAGCACTGCACAAAAAACACAATACCAATATTATGAGTGCTAAAGAGAAAAACTACTTTGGTACATTGAAGAACCATACAGAGTCTCCCTACCACGGTATCCAAACAGAAAACAATATACACATGAAGAATGGAAATGTCTGCATAGGTTGTCACTCTCACAAAATGAACAAACATGGACTAAATGTATGTTCTACCAATATTGACAATGAACTCAATGGTGCCAATTGTGTCTCTTGTCATATGCCAAAAGTTTCCGGCTCCATCTCTAATATGCATAAGACTGACAAACATACATTTCATGGTTTTGCAGGAAGCCATTTCCACTCAAATATGCTTACTCCCTACGTAGATATCTCTCTTCTTCGACAAATAGACAATTTTATAGTCAATATAGACAATCGTACCTCTCATGCACTGCTTCTACACCCACTGCGTCAAGCCGTATTAAAAGTAAGTGTGGAAAGAGGAGGAAAGAGAATTACACTCAAAGAAATTACTTTTGAGAGAGTTATTGGCCATAATGGGAAACCTGCCATGCCGTGGAAAGCATCTACAACTCTGAAAGACAGTATGTTAAAAGCAAATGAAAAAAGAGCCATTCTCTACGATTTCAAAATCCAAAATGGCGATAAAGTCACCGTTGTTCTGGGTTGGTTTCTTGTCAATCCTAAAGCATTGAAACCCCTGCAATTAGAACACAACAAACCTGCAACTGAGTTCCATGAATTCAAAAAACAGAGTTTTAATTTTTAAGGACTTAAAACATGAAGTCTGTTTTACTTATATTACTCTGGAGCCAACTTTATGCAGAAACGATACATTCAAGCCTGTTAAGCTATATAGAACATAAAGAGTTTAAGAATTCTGTACAAAAAGAAGCAGGCGATATCTACGGGTTTGGTACCGACATACATAGCGGATATTCAGCCTATAAATTTATCTATGAATATGGTTATACCAATACAAAACAGCCACCATTAAAAGAAGATCTTCAAACAAGTAAACTTTTTTTACAATATAGCTATGATCTTCAAAATGATCTTAAATTCAATATGAACTATATTCAAATACTGTATGACAATATTGCCATTACTAATGGAGGACAAGCCTATGGACTTGGGCTTACCTACCAACCAGAAAAAAACATCTGTACAAATTTTACACAATATTATACACACTATCATGACTTCAATGTCTACCAGAGTGACGGTACGGTAGAGTATAAAATGAATATGAATGGTTTCAGGATAAAGTTCTCATCTATTCTAAAATATATCCATATTGAGGAAAAAAATATCAATAGTTTTACAAAAAATGCGAAAGATGATTACCTGACATCAGGATTGAAACTCCATATACACTACAGTGATTATCATTTCGGTTCTGCTGTTTTTTTAGGAAAAAGAGCCTTTGCTGTGATGGATAACGGGTTTAAAATCCAACACCATGCCATGGAATTTGATAGAACTTATGCCGTGGGTATAGGGAAAGACATATCTGATTTTGTTCTACGCTTTCAATATATCTATTCACGGGCAAAAGAGCTACCTGCAAATAATGCAAATGTAGAGATCTCAAATATAAGAGTACTACTTAATTATAAGTTCTAAAACAGTATTTTTCTTGCAATTTTAAGATTTTAATAAAGTACAACCGTTTCCTCTTTTTCTTTGCCCGTTTTAGCGACAAGAAAAGCATCTTTATTGATATTTTTTCTGATTTTTTCCAGAGTTTTTCTAGCATCAGATTCAGCAGAGTAAGGGCCTACCAATACTTTATAGTTATCCCTGTGTTCTGTTTTGTAATTCAGCCCCAGGTTTTCTATCTTGTTTATATAGGCTCTTGTAGGTGCTTGTGAAAATGAACCTGTTTGAATGTAATACCCTTTCTTTGCACTTGTAGTTTTAGTAGGTTTAGATTGTCTTTTAGACTGTATAACTACACCTCTTCCCTTATAGCCAACCAACCATTTCATGACATTGTTTTGCAGTTGTGATGCTTTCCAGTTCCCTGCTTTTGAATTGACAAGTATAACTACAGTATAGACCCTGCCCTTTTTACTTTTGACATACCCAGAGATGTTTTTAACACGTTTCAGTGTACCCGTTTTCATCCAGGCTCTGTTACGTACCACCGTACCTCTAAAACGTCTTTTTATCGTTCCATCAACACCTGCAATTGAGAGTGTTTTCATCCATCTCATACCATAATGTTTATAGCCATGGTCCAATACTTCTGCAAGGAGTTTCGCATTGAGTTTAGCTGTACGGGAAAGTCCACAACCATTATCAATACTTAAAGTACCTTTGGACAAAGCACCCCTGCTCTTTAAAATATACTCTACCGCTTGACGGCCTTTTTTAAGTGTGGCCGGTGCACCGTACATCTTTGCTCCCAGATAGAGTAGCAGATGTCTAGCGTAAAGGTTATTGGACTTTTTCGAAGTTCTTGAGATAATCTTTTCCAAAGTTCTTGAGTAGTGGGTAAAAAGCTTACGTGCATTGCTAGGTAACTTCTTGATACGCATACCAGCACCTACAAAAATACCAACTTTTTTAAACTCGGCGCGCAATGCATAATAGAATGATTTATAAGGTTTAGTAATGACTTGGCACAAGTTACGATTACCACATTTTTTAGAGATCTTACCACGAAGTATGACCGTAGGTGTCCCTGAACTGTTATCTACTTTCAAACCTGGCCAGGAGTACCTGCCTTTACAAGGTTTGTTTACACGTTTTAAATTATTTTCAATCACATAAGAACCATCCGGTACTTTTTTATGTACATCATTTTTATTGGGTGCAACACAAATGGTTGAGACACGTTCATTGAACATCATCGCATCTGGCATGGCATTATAGGGACTGTAAGTATGTTTGTCAAAACCTGAATTATTTTTTGTACCCACGGCAAAGAAGGATCTGTCAATCACAATATTACCTGTGATCCTACGAATACCTTTTGCTTTGATCCTTGCAACTATAGAAGGTAAATCTTTGGAAGAGAGTGTGGGGTCTCCATACCCTTTAACAAGCAGATCTCCTTTTAAGACACCTTTTTTAATCTTTCCAATTGCATAAAACTCTGTAGGCCAGCGGTAGTTAAAACCCAGTTTCAAAAGTGCTGCATAGGTACTAAAAACCTTAATAACCGAAGCAGGTGTACGTGTTACACCTGTGTTTAAGGCAGCTACCACTCTGTTACTGTCTCCTGCTTCTTTAATGTATATACTGATATCTTTTGGGGGTATACCTGATTTACTGACAATTGTATTGAGCTCTGCAGGTAAAGCATAGATCCATGTTGAAAGTAGCATTACTGCTACAATAACCTTTTTCACTTTATCTCCCTGTACGCATGTAAAAGTCTCTGCATTGCCTCTTCAAGCAGCTCTCTTGAAGTTCCTACATTCAATCGCATAAATCCCTCTCCTGTCTTACCAAAACTCTTTCCGTCATTGAGACCCAACTTTGCATGATGTATAAAAAAATCGGCCAATGCCTCATGACTCAAGCCCATTTTACGGCAATCAAGCCAAACCAAAAAAGTTGCCTCTACATTTATAGGAGTAATAGGCAATTTATGTTGTACTATAAAATCTTTAATAAACGAAATATTTCCCGCCAAATAATGTTTTAAATCATCAAGCCAGAGATCGCCCTCTTCATATGCAGCCATTAAAGCTTCAATGCCAAACGGATTTCCATTGGTAATACCGGACTTGTCCTGTTTGACATGAAAACGTCTGCGTAATCTATCGTCAGGTATTATGGCATAAGATGTATTTAGTCCTGCTACATTAAAGGTTTTAGACGGAGCATTGAGTATGACACAGTGGTTTTGTGCCTTCTCTACAGAACCTAAAATATAGTGTGTTTTTTTATACACCATATCTCCATGTATTTCATCAGAAACTATCACAACACCATGAATCAGACAGATATCAATCATTTTGTCCAACTCCTTTTCATCCCATACTCTTCCTGTAGGGTTATGAGGAGAACAGAGCAAAAATATTTTAGAAACTTTGATCTTCTTTTCAAAATCTTCAAAATCAATCTCATACCGACCATTTTTATAGACCAATGTATTGTCATACAATTTTCTTTTTTTACGTTTCACAGAAGAAGCAAAAGGTGGGTATATAGGACTCTGTATAACCACTCCATCTCCTTTGCTGGAATAAGCCTCTATAGCAAAGTTCATAGAGGGGACCACACCATAGCACGGTACAATCCACTCCTCTTTGACCTCCCAGTCAAAACGTCTTTTCATCCACCCCTGTATAGCATCATAATAACGAGGTGGATAGACGGTATATCCATATACCGGATGTGCTGCTCTATTTCTCATAGCATCCTGTACACACTCCGGAGAAGCTATGTCCATATCTGCTACCCATAAAGGCATCAGGTCATTAGTACCGAACTTCTTTATGGCATCATCATATTTTGTCGTGTAAGTTCCTTGACGATTAATACTTTGGAACAACTTTTGCATTACTATTTATTATTTCGCATAAATAGATAGATAATTAAAATACCTACACTACCTAAAAGTATAAAAGGCAAATAGATATTAACTGATAATAATGTTGATGATGTATTAAAAACATCTATTACCCTAGTATCAATGTTTTTTATATTTTCTTTATTAACAATAGATAAGTAATCTGTCCAAACACTTATCAATGCTAAAATCTGAACAAGGGATATAAACAACAAAATATAATTTTGTTTTTTTTGAAATAGTTCATTTTTTTGACTAAATAATCTGTCTAAATAATCTTTAAAAAAATTAATATATTGTTTAGAAGATTGCAATAAAGCTTGAATTGACCATCGTTCTTCATTTTTTTTATATATTGTTTGATAATCTACTTCTATGGAGTGTTTAAAATCACTATCATGTAAACTTAATAATTCTATTTTATTTATTAGAGTATGTATAATCTTTGTATATTTTTGTAACTTTTTAAGTGAATCCTCTTGCATCAAATCTAAATTAATATTATTCATTAACTTATTGTATCTTTCAACCAAAAACCACATATATTGAATATGAAATTGTAAAGGTTGGAAACGAATATAATCTTGTTCATTTTTCAAAATAATTGTATGAAACCGGCCATTAAAAGAATAAAAAACTGTATTATCATATAAAGATTCCATTTTAGTGTTGGAGGTAATACGTTCTGCATATTTATTTAATTCATTAAACTTAGCAATATAATCATTATCATGTGCACTATTGTCAAAAATAAAAGCTGATATATTACAACTATTTGTAGGGATTGTGATACTTGTATCTAAAACTTTTAATTTATATATCTTTTGAATATAAATTTCTATCTGATCAACTATACTACTTTGTATATATTGACCCCATGAACTAAGAACTGATTCATCATTTTCAATAACAATTAAATCACGTATAGTATTATACAAGTCTCTTTTTTCATGATTATTTTCCATTCCTGAATAATCTAAAAAACTAGACAATAAATTAGATGGAAAAGTAAAAGCTATTTCATAAACTAAAACAAAATATGAAAATCTTGGATCAAAATAAAGTATATATTTTGTTTTATCAATATTTAAATATTTATCTAATTGTAAGGTTTCGCCAGAATTATTTCTAACTACATGTCTATCCTGTGATAAATCACGTACTAAATATTTTATATCTATATAGTCAATATCTACTTCTTTTAATTGTTCATAAACGGAATAAATATTTTTATATTTATTCATCCATTCGAGAGAACTATCATCAATAGTTGATTTACAATATCTATCAATAACAGGAAAAGGAATTTTTTTTAATAAAAGATTTGTATAAACATCACTTTCAATATCTATAGGTTGTACACATAAAAAAGAGATATCTATCTTCATAGATATGTAGAACCATGGTTTTGTATGTATTCGTAGTTAAGAGACTCTTTTCTGTAATCAATAGTGAGTTCTTGATCAATATTAATATCTTTTATTGCCACAACTCTAAGAGGATGATGTAAAATTTCAACATTAGGTTTTCGTGAATGATTAATATAGCTATATTTTGTTCTTAAAGATCTAACCAATAAAGTATTTTCATCCAATGCATTCCACTCCATAAAAATATATTTTTCATAAGGAGAATCCATATGGAGTGTCAAATTTCTTTGTATTTCATGATACATATCCCATGTGATAACCTGACCATCAAGTATACATAAAATATCACCACAATCAATATTTACTTTTGCAAATAATCCAAATCCATCAATTTCACTAGGAGCAATATACCCTTGTTTAATATTATTAATTGTATTTTTTTTTATAAAATGATAATCCAAATTTTTCATCTTTTAAAAATCGGCCTTCTCTTTACCACTCTCTATCATAGAGATGATGATCGTGTAAACATTGGCAACCACAGCCCCAATAACAAGACCTACCGCCAATGTATGGTTGTCATAAAACTTCATAGCAAAAAATGCCGGAATCAAGTGTAAGTCAGCAACCAGAGAACCTGCAAGCAGTTCCGCAGAGAGTGTATTGCGTACACCGATCTTCAAAATGGTTGAAATAACATTAACTGAACCCGCTACAAAGAGTGCGACCAGTGCCTCATCATATAAAAACGCTGCTGATGTCGTTAAAGACATCAGCGTAAAAAAGATATAAAAAACTTTACCCCATTGCATAAATCAACTCCTTAAAGTTATATTGTACCATTTTCATACATGGCTCTCATTTTTTCTTTCTCTTTCTCCCTTTTGAGTTTTGCTGCCTCTTTTTCTCTAAAGTCAGAAACTGAGAAACCAAGCCACATCAAAACTGGAGAAGCTACAAAAATCGAAGAGTAAGTACCTACAATAATACCTACCAAAAGAGTAAATCCAAATCCATGAATAATCTCTCCACCAAACATCCATAAAGTAAAGACCACAAAGAAGGTTGTAAGCGATGTCAATGTTGTTCTTGAGAGTGTTCTTGTGACAGACTCATCAATGATCCCAGCCAAATCAGGGTTTTTAATAGTTCTAATACCTTCACGAATACGGTCAAATACAATGATCGTATCATTCAGTGAATACCCAAGAATGGTCAATAAAGCTGCCAGGGTATCAAGGTTTACTTCAATATTGAAGAGTACCACCGCACCCATAGCAATGGTCACATCATGCACCAATGCCATGACTGATGCTACAGCAAAACGCCACTCAAATCTAAACGAAACATACACTAAGATACCGATAATGGCAAGAAGCAGAGACATGAGTCCTTTTTCTCTTAGTTCAGAACCTACTTTTGCACCAACCATGTCAACCCTACGTATCTCAAACTTACCTGTATCTTTTAAAAGATTATGTACTGTGTCAGAGACATCTTCACCCAAAGCCTGTGATGAAGTCTTTGTACGGATAACTACCTCTTCTTCAGAACCAAAGAAGGTGACCGTTGCAGACTCATAATGTTTGTCTTTTGCAATCGCTTCTCTAATCTTTTGAATAGGTGCTTTACCTTCATATTGAACCTGAACCAAAGTACCGCCGGCAAAGTCAATACCATAATTGAACCCTTTAGTCAGAATTAGCCCTATGGAGATTATAAGCAATACAATAGAGACAATCCCAAAACGTTTACTCTTACTCATTAAAGAGAGAGGTTTTTTATATCTGAAAACTTCCATTATTTCGCTCCCTCTACTTTAATCCCAAACCAGAATTTGAGTTTTTTCTTATCGATCTTCGGTAACAACCACTGGTAGATACCATGGGTTCCCACAATTGCAGTAAGCATTGACGCCAAGATACCGATACTCATCGTCAAAGCAAACCCTTTGATAGCACCCGTACCATAAACATACAAGACAACAGCAGCGATCAGTGTCGTTACGTTGGCATCTAAAATAGCTGTAAAAGCATTATTGTATCCATCTTCAATCGCTTTAGGTACCGACTTTCCTTCATACAACAACTCTCGAATACGCTCTGTAATAATAACATTGGCATCTACGGCCATACCGACCGTCAGAACAATACCTGCCATACCTGGCAGTGTCAATGTCGCTCCAAAGAGTGACATGATGGCCAAGATAAGGAAAAGGTTTCCTATAAGTGCTACATCTGCAACCACTCCGGCCATACCATAGTAAAGAATCATAAATACAACAACCATAATGAAACCAAGTACCAATGCCAAAGAACTTGAACGGATACTGTCTGCTCCAAGACTAGGTCCTACAGATCTTTTTTCCATGATAAAGACTGGTGCAAGCAGAGCACCCGAACGTAAAGCAATGGCAAGGTCAGCTGCCTCTTCTATCTTGAAACTACCTGAGATCTGCACATGTCCACCACCTATTCTTTCACGAATATTTGGTGCAGAGTAGACTTTGTTATCTAGAACAACTGCCATTCGTTTTCCTACAGATTTCGCTGTGAAATCACCAAATATTTTAGCACCCTGACCATTTAATGAGAAGTTGATCACCGGCTGGTTGTTTTGGTCAAACCCTACTTTGGCATCGGTCAACATTGAACCATCGAGTACGGGGATTTGCTTAAGCAGGTAACGTTCATTGGTATTGACATCCGGAAGGATGATATCCCCAAAGCTTCTTGCCTCATTCTCATTCATCGTAGCTACTCTTGCCTGTCTGTCTTCATCGACAGCCATCAGCTGCAAGTGTGCAGCACGGGCAATAAGCTCACGTATACGCTGTTCATCTGCCTGTGTCTTAATACCAGGAACCTCAACAAGGATCTTGTCTTCTCCCTGCTTGGCAACAGTTGGCTCTGCCAGACCAAATTCATTCAATCTGTTTCGGATCGTATCGACCGCTTGAGAGATGGCATCTTTTTGTGTACGAACGACCTCTTCTTCTGTCATTTGAACATTGAATTTCAAACCATTTTCTGTAAGGACAGTTCCTTTGAGCTCTTTTTTGAGAAGCTCTTTGGCTTTAGCCACATCATCTTGATCAAGAAGTTCAAAGTTGATCTCTTTCCCATCAACAATACCCAACTCATCAAAAATGATCTCTTCATCATCAAACACATATTTGATGGTTGCTGCCATAGACTTGATACGTGACTCAATAGCGATCTCACTCTTCACGCCGAGCAACATATGAAGTCCACCTTGCAGGTCAAGCCCCAACGTGATCTTTTTTCCACTATCGCTTTGCGTCAAGGAAGGAATAGAAAAGACTATTCCGAAAATCAATGCAAAAGCAAAAAGTATAATTCTAAAATTAAGCGTTTTCATTACCTAATTCAACCTTTTTTGCAACAAATGTTTTTTCAAGTTTAACGATAGTGTCATCATTTAGTTTGATTTTGATAAAATCTTCTTCAGGCTTTATTACAACTGCGTGAATACCACCAGATGTGACAATTTTATCACCTTTTTCAAGTCCAGCGATCATCGCTGCATGTGCTTTTTGTTGTTTTTGTTGCGGTCTGATGATCAAAAAATAAAAAATCGCAAACAAAAATATAAGTGGGAGAAGTGAAACTATGCCGTTACCGTCCATAAGGAATCCTTTGAATAAAATTAGCCAATATTTTAGCACTTTAGAACTAACAAGAGGCTTTTTCATCGCTCTTTTGGCTTCCACCTTCATATATATAGAATATTGGGGCTTCTCACATCCTATTATCACCACATTTTTGGGACTTCTTTCTCTCTACCTTCTCTTGGATGCGAATCAAAGAGTATGGTTTTGGACAGGGTCTTTTACAGGGCTATTTTGGTTCTGGTGGATCACGGTTAGTTTCAGACACTATGAGATGCTCTGGGCTATCCCTATTGCAATCTTTTTTATCTCTTTTACCTATGGGTTACTTTTTTGGATCATCGCATGGCTAAGTAAAAAAATATCTTCACACATGAATCCCTACTCACCACTCATCACTTTAACAATAAAAGCTGCAGGACTTTTACTGCTAAGCTACATCCACCCCTTTGGTTTTGACTGGTTCAAACCAGAACTCGTTTTTGTCAACAGTTATCTTGGCATAGAAAAATGGCAGTTTGCCATTATACTTACTGCCATCCTTCTTGCCCAATGGAAAAAACAGTTACTCTTTCTTTTTCTTGTTATTTTTGCCTATCAGCCAAGTAGTTCAGAACTACCCAACATCCCCAACAGTATGGATTTGATTAGCATGCATACCTCAGTAGAAGAAAAATGGGACAAATCACTGCATAAAAAGCAGTTTTATGAGATATTTCAACGTATAGACAAAGCTATTGAAGCTAAAAAAAGACTCATTGTTCTACCCGAATCTGTCTTCCCCATCTTTCTAAATTATGAAACAAACACCATTGATATCTTAGAGAAAAAAGCAAAAAAGATCTCTATTGTTGCAGGAGGACTCTACTGGGATGGGAAAACCCCTCTCAACTCCACCTATATCTTTACAGATGGCAAGATCAACATTGCAAACAAAGTCCTGCTTGTCCCTTTTGGAGAGAGTAACCCTCTACCGGACTTTCTCTCAGATTGGGTCAATAAAGTCTTTTATGATGGTGCAGTAGACTATAAAGCCAGTGAAAATGTAGTAGATTATGTGATAGATGGCATCATATACAGAAATGCCATCTGTTTTGAAGCCACCTCGGAAAAGATATATGAGAAAAATGCACAGGGCAAGCGCCCAGAACGAATGATCATTTTAAGCAATAACGGATGGTTCACACCAAGTATTGAACCTACACTGCAACGATTATTGTTACAATATTACAGTAAAAAATACGGAACAACAATGTACCATTCCATTAATATGTCTCCTTCATACACTATAGTTCAAGGAAAGATCTTCACGTCATCAAATTAAATATATCACTTTATTTCTTTACAGATCTATTGAGTTCATAGAGTACAACGTCAACACCAAAAGGAATTTTGGATGCACTTCCTAATATTTGAAACAATTCTTGTTACAATAACAACACAAAAAGGAGAATTAAGATCAATACGAAAAAATTCTGGACAATCCCCATCAAAGGGTACCAATATATTTCTAAGATGTTACCGGCAAACTGTCGTTATTACCCTACCTGTTCAGAGTATGCCAAATGGCAATTTGAATTTAATGCTCCACATAAAGCCCTACTTGCAAGTACCACACGTATTTTACGCTGTAACCAACTTTTTGACGGCGGGATTGATTATCCCGTAGTCCTCTTTGAGGTACCAAAAACCTTTCCTTCACTGAAACTTAATGATTTTTGTGGCAAAATGAAAGTTATTTATTGGTTTGTGCCTAAAGACAGAGACCATTCACTCTATTATGTAGTAAAGGATTTTGATGCCATCAACACATCAAGTGACGCTTAATGCTCCACTCGACATGCACTTGCACCTCAGAGACGGAGAGATGCTTAACCATATAGCTTCTGCTTCTGCCAAAACATTTTCAGCTGCGATCATCATGCCAAACCTTGTCCCCCCTGTCAGTAGTAAAGAGGAGGTAGTCGCCTATAAAAAACGTATTCTTTCTGCCATTGGTCAAGAAGACTTTACCCCCTACATGACCCTCTTTTTCAAACCAAGTTATGACAAAGCCTTTTTAGAATCTGTTCAAAATGAAATCACAGCGATCAAACTTTACCCTGCAGGCATTACAACCAATTCAGAGGGTGGAGTCAGTGGTTTTGATGTTGAAGAGCTTAGACCTGCACTGGAGGCAATGGCCGAGTTGAATATTCCTCTTTGTGTACATGGGGAAACCAATGGATTTGTTATGGATAGAGAAGCAGAATTTGTCTCGATATATGAGAAACTGGCAACTGCATTTCCTAAACTCAAGATCATTATGGAGCACATTACCACAAAAGCTTCCGTCGATGCTTTAGAGAAATTTGAAAACCTCTACGCAACCATCACAGTACATCACCTACTTATCACACTTGATGATGTAGCAGGTGGCATGCTGCAACCTCACCTTTTCTGTAAACCTATTGCCAAACGTCCTGAAGATAGAGAAGCACTTCTCAAAATAGCCCTTGAGGGACATCCCAAAGTCATGTTCGGGTCAGACTCTGCGCCACACCCAAAACATGCCAAAGAAGCATGTGGCTGTGCGGCAGGTGTCTTTACTGCTCCTATTGCCTTGCAGCTTTTAGTAGAACTATTTGAAAAAAACGATGCATCTCTTGAAAACCTACAAGCTTTTGTCTCAGGTAATGCACAAAATATTTATGGTGTGACCCCGGGCAATAAAAAAGTTCTCTTGGAGAAAAAAGCATTTAAAGTACCTGCAGATTACAAAGGTGTGGTGCCTATGTATGCAGAAGAAGAGATAGCCTACTCCATTAAGGAGATCACGCATGGATAGTGGACTACAAGCATTCCAAAAAGGGCACCTAGCCTTTCAAAAGATCAAATTTAATCAAGGTAAAGAGCGTTTTAAAAAGCTTGTGGATGAAGGGCAACACCCAAAAGCACTCTTCATAGGCTGTTCAGACTCACGTGTCATGCCAGCTATGATCACAGGGTCCAAACCTGGTGACCTTTTTATTGTCAGAAATATCGGTAACTTTGTAGCACCCTATAAACCTGATGCAGACTACCATGCAACAGCTTCTGCTATAGAGTATGCTGTCAGTATCTTAGGAGTTTCCGATGTGATTGTTTGTGGCCATTCTCACTGTGGTGCCATTGAAGCACTCTATAAAGATATTAAAGAGACACCGGAAAATATCCATACTATCAAGTGGCTTGAGCTGGGTGCTGAAGCAAAAAAAGTAGCTACACTGGCACACAAAAAAGATGACAAATCGGTTATGCTTCGTTATACAGAGAAGATCTCTGTTGTCTATCAGCTAGATAACCTTCTTAGCTACCCTGCTGTAAAACAGCGGGTAGAAGAAGGGACCCTCTATCTTCATGGATGGCATTACGACATAGAAAATGGCGAAATTGAATATTATGATGATGAGAACTATGAGTTTAAACCACTCGGAGAAAAAAGTACTGAAGAGAATGGAGAAGCCAAATGATAGCCCAAAGTATTGATGACCTTATAGGCAACACCCCTCTAGTTAAGATCAATGGGCTCTCTGCTGAAACAGGTGCCATCATTTTAGGTAAGTGTGAATTTATGAACCCAACCTCCTCGGTCAAAGATCGTATTGCTTTTAACATGATCAATGAAGCTATGAACTCAGGTAAGATCAATAAAGATTCCATCATTATTGAACCAACCTCAGGCAATACAGGTATCGGTCTGGCTG
>JALWLD010000078.1 GCA_027081115.1 Sulfurovum sp. | reverse complement strand
TGAAATGCTTGACTTCTGGGTTCGGAATGGAACCAGGTATATACCATTTCTCTAGAAACACCTATGCGTAAGGCAAAAAAAAAGCCCTGATAGGAAAATCCTACCAAGGCTTTGAGGTTCCATGGTGTAGTGTCGGCAAACACAACCATGATATGTTAAACTGTTCGATTAGGAGTGCTATTTTTGCTACTCCTCTATATATCTTTCATTTTTAAGCTACATAAAGGAAAAGCCTATACGGCATTATATTGTTATGTAGCTTAGTCAAATATTAAGTTGCTTGAGCTTCACTTAACGAGCTGAGAGTGTGTTCCCAGCCTTAAGAGTTCTTTGTGTGCTTTATCAAACATGATTGATCTCTTGGTTAGCAATGATGATTTCATTAAAATTCTTATCAATCTTTACAATCTCTCTGCTGCCATCAGGATAAAGCTTTATCATAACTTCATCCGCCATCCCCGGCTCTTTGATATAGGCAGGTACACCGTTTTGCAGCAGTTCTTTGGTATTGTCATCCATTTCAATAGTGTGCAACTCCTCAAAAATGGTTTCGATATCAAGCTCTATTTTTTGATCCACCGTGTCCTCTACTTGATCGGATGCAACAAAGAGAATGTATGAAACTTTTGCATGGCTGCTTCTTTGGCGGTTTTGCACTTGAAAGTGTTTTCGATTTTGGATGCTTCATTGAATTTATTGTGAAGGTAAAGCGGCGCAAACTTTTTTTGACACTCGTTAAAGTCCTTTTTGAGTGATGCAATATCGGAAAGGTATCTTTGTTTTTGCTCGTTGACGGCTTTGTCTAAAGCGATTTGGGCAATGCGGCAGTTTGGATTTGAATAGTTCGTGCAGCTCTTTTTTTCATAGGCGATTAGTTGATCTCCCGGATGCTGTTTGATAGCATCATCAATGGCAGCATTCTCTTTCTCTTTTTTGAGTTCATTCCAGGCTCTGCACTTGGCAGCTTGGACGGATAGATCATCACTAAAGAACATCAGTCTATCGCCACAAGCTTCCTTTTTTGCAGCCATGAAAGCATCAAACTCCAGAGGCTGAAGTTTGGCAAGGTATTCTTTGTGTGCCTGATCAAATGCAGCCTGTTTTTTGGCTCTTTCTTCTTCTCTTTTTTTACGTTCCGCTTCATACTTGGCTTTACGGATCTTGGAGCGGTGTTCTTTGTAGGAAATACGTGCAGCTTTGCATTCGGGATCTTTGTCGTATTTCTCAGCCAAAGCCATATCTCCGCTTTTTAATGCAGTGACTATACCCTTTTCGCATAGTTTGAATTTGGATTGAGCCTCTTCGGGGTGTTTGTCATAGTATGCTTTGTCATGATCGAAAAAGCCGGCATTGGCAGTAATGATGGTGAGTGCAGCAGCAGTTAGTATTGTTTTGATTTTCATTCTTTTTCCTTGTTTGAAGTTAATTTAATGATTGTTTGTGGATATTTTACCATAGCATAGACTTCAGCTTTGGATAAATAATCCTTTATCCATTTGGCAACACCCTCTTTTTTGGCTTTTGTTTTAAACATACTGTTTTTCTCTACAGCATAAATCCGGTCTATCAGGCGTTGTTTTGAGTTCTCCTGTGTAAACTCCTCATCATTGGGATCAATATCTTTTAAAGCATCTTGCAAAATTTCCAACATTTTAAATGTTCCACCCGATAGGGTCCTCAGCTTAAATTTTACATTGTGCAGCATATGATCATCGAGAATGAGATCCTTGAAATCATCATCTAGTTTTTGACTCTCCAGACGGCTTACCTTGCCGGTCGTAAGAAATTCTTCCAGATCTTTATCTGTGAAGTATTTTTCGAGGAACAAAATAATTGGACGCTGTTGTTTTTTGTAATTCCAATATGAATTTTTTGATACTCCAAGCATTTTAATAATAGCGTTTATCAAGGCAAACTCCAATACTTATTTATTTGTAACTCTATCCAAATATTGTGTAAAAAGTCCTTTTATTGTGTCCTTGAAAGTAAAAAGTAATATTTTTTTGTTTATAATACAAATATTGTGTTAGAACACATAATTTGATATAAAAGGATATGAAATGACATATCAAGAAGCAAAAGAGATGATCATGGAGATGTACCCCGGTAGGCTCTATGTCGGTAAAAAAGAGGTTTGCACATTGCTGGGATTGTCAATCCCTACTTTAGACCGGCAATTAAAAAGAGATTGTGATCTTGCAAAGGTGGCGAAAAAAGAAAGAAGACGAGTACTTTTTCCTGTACCGGATCTTGCCCGTGTCCTGGCAGATGAAAACTGAGGAGATTGTTATGGAAAAAGAGAAACGGTATTATTGGCTTAAATTGAAAGATGATTTCTATGATCGTGATGAAATTAAGATTATAGAAGATATGGATAATGGAGCTGATTATATAAATTTTTATTTAAAGCTTTTGCTAAAGAGTGTAAAAACGGAAGGAAAGCTTTACTTCAGAGATACTATTCCTTACTCTCCCAAAATGCTTGCAAGTATAACAGGAACAAATATTGACACGGTTAAAGTAGGTGTAGATTTATTTCTCAGTTTAGGTCTGATGGAAAAATGGGATGATGGCACTTTATTTATGGTTGAAACTCAAAATATGATTGGAAGCGAAACAAAATGGGCACAAATTAAAAGAGAACAAAGAGAAAAAAGTAAACAAAACAGTGAAATTGGACATTGTCCAAAATTGTCCAAAAAATGTCCTATAGAGACAGACACAGAGACAGAGAAAGAGACAGAGTTAGAGATAGACACAGAGACAGAGATAGAAAACGATCCGCTTTTTCAAAAATGGCTTGATGAATATTCCGTAAATGCGAAAAATCCACCGGCATACAAAGCAAGTATGCGAAATAGAATCCGTGCAGGCAACCGTGATGCCAAAGCTGCTTTTTTAACCTGGAGATCCGAATATCTCGATCAAAAGGAAAAGGAGGAGGCAAAAAAGAAGATAGAGGAGTTTGACTATACGCAGTTAGTCGGGCATTCACTGGGAAATAAGCAAATCAACCGTGTGGTAGATATCGGCAGCCACCTGCATCTCTTTTTTGACGACGGTACGGATGACTATGGCTACGCGAAAAAAGATCTTTATCTGTGGATTCATCAAAAATCTCAACAAAAGCAAAAGTCTGCATAGGAGGCAATCATGCACAACATATACCTTGGCTGCAAACAGCCTGAAACCTACTGGATCAAAGAAGAGATCAAAAAACTAAAGCCCCAGAACAAAGCGTTTAAGGGGTGTTGGATCTTTGATCACGGTCTAAGCTGTTGGCACCTCTGTTTGGCTGACAGGTTTGTGACAAAAACATTTCGTGATCAGCTTGAGGCATTTGCGGCAAAGCATCAACTGTGTATCGAGATACTGCAAGATGTCAAGATCCGCCAAAAAAGTATCAGGGACTATGACAATGAGGAGGAGTTTTTTGATGACTTTCACAAACGGAAC
>JALWLD010000077.1 GCA_027081115.1 Sulfurovum sp. | reverse complement strand
TTATACAGATATATATAGACCTGAATTATTTTTAGGCAAGTTTATTTCCTCTTCAGAGGAGTTATACAAATTAAGATTGAAAACTGTGCGTTCTCATGTCCAGGCAAAATGGAAAACTCCAAAGAGTGACTATATAGATAGTTTGATTTTAAAAGATGTTTACCAAAGATTAATGTCTAACAAAGAGTCATTAATGCATCCACGAATACCTCAAATGGTTTTGGCTTATTTTGAAGATATGAAAGGGGTTTTTTATCAATTAAGTCAAAAAGCTAATAAGTATGCACACTTATGGATGGTGGTTTCCAATTCAGCATATGCTAATGCAGAAATACCGGTAGATTTAATTTTGGCAGACATAGCAACCAAACATGGATGGAAATTAAAAGAAATAGGTGTATTGCGTGAAATCAGAAAAAGAAAAACTAAGTATAGTCCAGATATTGATACTTTACGAGAGAGTGTGATCATTTTAGAAAAGAAATAAAAGTTAATCAAATTTTCTTTAAAAACTCTACAATCTCATTATTATTCTGAACCATTGCAAGGATCTCAGCATTTGAAAAGTTCTCTTTTATATAGTGGCTTAGCAAATCTCTTTTTGCGGGATTTTTAAGAGCAAGCCACTTTAGTTCTTCTTCGCTAATACGATCAAGCAATCTCTCTTTGGCATTATCTATAGTAAAAGAGTGATCTTTAGGAGAGATTTTTTTTAATACATCGATAAGTATTCCCGTGGCTCCTTTAGTATAAATCTTGTTTGGTCCAAAGGAAGGACCGCCGAAAAGTTCTTTGAGTTTTGGCTTGAGAGAATAATATGCATGATCCAATAATGCCGGTGATACATAACTCTTATACTTTTCTGCCTCAAATTTCCGTATACTACCTGTTTCCAAAAACTCTTCTATTTCATCACCAGTAAAATATTTTTCTAACAACAATACAATTGGCTTTTGTTCTTTTCGCCAATTGTACAATGTTCTTTCCTTGATATCTAATATCTTTTTAATTGCTTCTTTCATTCAGTTTTCCTTCATTGTGTAAGCAGATTATAGCAAATAATTACAAATTTAGCGATTTATTGCCGATTTAATTGACTTATGCCGTTTTTTGTAGTAATATGCCGAAATAAGCATTTAACTACATTTAAAGAGGATCTTTTATGACATATCAAGAGGCAATGGAACAAATACGGACAGTAATACCCAATGAACAGATTCTTATTTCGCAAAAAGAAGTTAGCTTACTAACTGGCGTGAGTGTGAAAGCCCTCAATAAAGATGTTAGAGAAAAAAAGGGGATTCCCCACAAAGTAATAAGAGGAAAAGTATTTTATGCCGTTACTGATGTCGCTAAATGGATGTCAGATATGGTTCAAACTGTTTGAGGGTTGATTAATGCGATATAGCCTATACATAAATCAACCAGTAGCTCTTAATCTCGGTATAGAAAATACCACTGAAGCCATTATCTTTGATTACCTCACTATTGCATCGACATGGGCAAAACCTGAAATCATTGACAATAAAGTCTATTATTGGGTTGCACGACAGAAAATTTGCGATGAACATAAGATTCTTGACTTGAAACCAAAAACAGTTTATCGCTATTTGAGAAAACTCCATCAAAAGGGATTGATAGATTATCAAAAGCTCGGCAAAAAAGACTGCATAGCAATCACTGACCTTGGTAAAACATACATCAGCAGCACTATAGGGAATAAAAATTCCTCCCCTATGTGGAATTTAAATTCCCATAACAAGGAATTAAAAATCCTATCCGACGGGAATAAAAACTCCACATATAAATATACCAATCCTATCCATCTATCAAATGATTCTCTCTCTAAGAGAGCGGATTTTTTGAAATCTCAAGAAGCTTTCGTCAATTACATCCGAGGTACTTTCCCAAATCAAGTCATCGCTTTTACCAAAGACAAATACACCAATAAAGAAATGCAAATCAGCGTCTCCGAGAAAGGACGACTCTACGACAAAATCAGTGCAGAAACTTTTAGTGGTACCAGGGCGATGGAGATCTGGAGTGGACTCTATGAGCTTGCCCTAAAAGGAGAGCTACCCATTTTAAATCAACATAAGGAGGCGATAAACCAATGAAACAGATAACAGCCAAACAATTTCTAAGATGGTGTTGTAATGATATGGAAGCTTGCAGTTCGATCTTAAATATTTCTACCAATGAACTGAACAAATTTTTAGAAATGCCATTAGATCCAATGCGCTCAAAACTTGCCATACATTTAATGAAATATGAAAAAAAGCCGAACAGCAAAGAAGATGTTCTTCGTATAGCTTTAGCTCGTTTGGAGTTGAAGTTGCTTTCTATTCAAAACATGGCAACAAGCTTGGCTCCTATGTTGGAGCTTTAATTTCAATTCATCAAACAATAAGGAGTAAAACGATGAAAACTACAATAAAAAAATTTGGAATTTCGGCAGCAGCGGCAGCAATGCTTTTTACGACTTCGGCAAATGCCGGTAGCATCGGTGGCTTCGGTGCTGCGACCGAATGGACCCAGCTACTTAATAACGGTGAGTTGGCAGCACAAACTGCAAAAATTGCAAGTCAACTAAATATGCAGATTCAACAGTTTCAAAAATGGCAGCGGGAAATTATGTCTATAAAGATGATGGCTCAAAATATTGGACAGCTGCCGGAAAATATGAAAAATCAATTTCTCAATATGGCACAGCAGATGAAACGAACAATGGAGCAAGGGCAGGCGTTAAGTTATACCGCTGCAAATATCGATCAAAAGTTCAATCAAATATTTCGCGGATATGAGCAGTTTCTCACACAAAACGGTGCAACGGCACAAAGTTTTCAGGCGGCATACAAAACGATCTATCAAAGTACAAGAGATACGGCTCTCAATGCACTTAAAACGCTTGGAATACAAGAGCGTGATCTACAAAACGATCAAGATTTTATGTCAAAACTTAGAACGGCAATGAATACCGCAGAGGGAACCGAATCGGCAATAGCGGTAGCCAATCAGCTGGCATACCATCAAACCCAGTCGCTGCAAAAGTTGCAAAAAACGATTATGACGCAGGCGAATATGCAAGCGGAGTATATCGCGGCACAAAACCAAGAAGATCAAATGGGACGCGCATCGGTAGAGAGTTTTGCAAAAGAGCCTGACGATACGCATAGCGACGATAGATCGCCGATCAGGTACCAACGATAGGAGACGATGATGAGAGTATTTGTAGTGAGTTTGAGCATTATGGCAATGCTGGCTATCGGCATGACGGGATGTAACGATAAAAAAGAGTCTAATCGCGGTGCAAACGACCAAAGTTTTGAAAATTTTGCGCATAAACCGAAAGATACGAGTGCGGACGATAGATCGCCGATTAGGTACCAAAAATGAGAAGTGCCGTTGAAGTTTACATCGAAGCGGCGGTGTATGCCGCATTTGTCGTGTTCGGTTTCGATCTGGCAA
>JALWLD010000076.1 GCA_027081115.1 Sulfurovum sp. | reverse complement strand
GGGAGGTGTGTAGCATGCAGTACTGTGTTGATCTCATTGACAGGTATATTACCCCTGGTTACCCCCAGCACCTCAAAATGTCGGTCATTGTCTGCATCACTAAGTGTACCGTTTCGTGCGTGGGCAAGTACGATGAGCTTTTCAGTATCTGAACCCCTTAAATAGTATGCACCGTTATCTCCAACAAGAGCAAATTGCAGTTTGTTTTCTTGAATAACTTGTTTATCTTCAAAGTTCTGAGAAAATATCAGGGGCTGAATATGTGTATTAAAAAGGTCAATACTGTTAATTGAAGTATTGAAAAAGAGTGTATTAGCTTGTGCCGGTGTCTCTTCATCTGTTTCAATAAGCTCCTGCGGTCCTTGATCTTGAGAATCATCTATGATCTCATTTGCTACGCCTTCTTGAGCTTTTTTGGCTTCTGATGCAAGATATGTAAGAAAATCATCGTCTACTTCTATGGCATCAGAGGCAGATATCGGCACAGGTTCCGGATTGGTATCAAAGAGAACGTAGGCATCATCACTTTTGGCTTTAATCGTATCTCCAAGTAATATGGTTTGTCCTTTCCCTAAAACCTGTTCTTTCCCATACATATCTATAATGATAATGCTTCCCTTAACAACCTGACCTACAATTTGCATATTTTTTCCTTAAATAATAGTACTAATGGCATTACTGCTTTTTTTCTTGATACTGAATCACTCATATTCTTTTTAATTATGCCTAAAAGGCATGCTACAATCGGATAGTTGATATGGTTGAGTTTTTGATAACTTCCAACTGTTTACCTCTTACCCTCATTACCACCCCTCCTGTAGAAATTTAGTGTAAATTTCACTAAAGTATGTATATTATTATACCATAAAATATATTCTAATACAAATATATAACCCATTAGACAAAAATTCAGCACTTTTTGACAAAAAATTGATAAAATCCAAGAGACTTTTTGCGAATATTGAGATAGGCAGGCAGCATGGGATATGATGATTTTACACATTTGGATGAGGGAGCGACACAATTTACATGCTTTAATGATGACGCAACGCAATTTGAAGATGAGTCTGGTGTCCAAAGCGACAATGAAGACTACAGACCACTCAAGGTAGGCTCAATCTTTTTAAACAAATACATCATACGTGAAGTCCTCGGCAGCGGGAACTTTGGGATGATATATCTTCTTGAAGCAAATGATGCAAGCAAAAAACTGCTTGTTGCAAAAGAGTTCTTCCCTAAAGGGTTTGTTACAAGAGGCGAGCATGATGAAGTGACCATTAAGCCGACACTTTCAGAAAGAGAACGTAAAAACCTTGCTTTTATGAAAGAGATTTTTATCGGAGAAGCGAAGAATCTTGTCAAAGCAACAGAGACAAGCCACCCCAATATCGTCACTTTTTTTGCGCTTGAAGAAGATAAAAACAACACCACCTACTTCATTATGGATTATGAGAGCGGTATCTCACTAAAAGAGTATGTAGAAAAAAGAGAAGCGGAAGGTCAAAAAAGTTTCACGAATCAGGAGATATACAATATAGCACTTCCTCTTCTTGACGGTCTCGAGCATATACACAAGGTAGAGGTCTATCACCAGGATATCAAGCTGGACAATATCCTCATCAAAGAAGACGGTTCACCTGTTTTGCTTGATTTTGGAGCTTCTGTGATTCTTTATGATGAAGAGACAAAAAGATATTTCAATGCTGCTACGCCAAGATATGCCGCTATAGAACAAATCAATGTCGATCAACCGCCAAAAATAAATCAAACTACTGATATATACGCCTTTGGCGTATTGCTTTACAAGCTCATCACAGATACGTTTCCCCCTAAATCAAAGGAGCGTATCGATGCTATCAACAAAGGAGAGAAAGATCCTTATATCCCACTGGAAAATCAAAAACTTCCCGGATATGACAAGCATTTGCTCAAGGCAGTTGACAAGGCGCTACAGCTCTCTCAAGATGATAGATTTCAAAGTGCCCAAGCTTTTATAGATGCACTGAAAAACAAAAAAAAGCTACTGCAATACAGTATTGCAGGTATTGTTCTGCTTGCTTTAATGCTTTACTTTTTGATACCGACAAAAACAGGCAAAATCAAAATTAATGCTTCCCCCCAAGGATATGCAGTCTATGTTGATGGTGAAAAAACCTTGTTAGATAAAGACAAAACAATATCACTAACAACAGGGGAGCACAAGATTATTCTCACCAAAGACGGTTTTATTCCTTATGAAAAATCTATCCGTATCAACCCCGACAGTATCGTTAACCTCGCTCCCGAGTTAGCCCCTATGCAGCAGGTGGTTACAATAGAAACCGATGTTAATGATGCTACAGTTATTTTGGATGGTAGAACCTTGAAAAACAACCTTTTCACAGCACGTTCCGGAGAAGAGTATCATCTAAAGATTATTGCCAAAGATCATGAAACAATAGAAAAGAAGATAGACTATGAAACCCTTTTTAAAAATGGCTTCAAGTTGTATTATAAACTTCCGGTCAACAAACTGAAAGCTTCTATCAATGTCAATCTTCCTGAAGAGATCGGCATCACCAGAATAAAGATCAACAATGAACCGCTTCGCGGCAAAAGTTTTATTGTCCAAAAGGGGAAAAGCTATACAATTAGTATTAATAATCCCTATTTTGAACCGTTAAAAGCACAACGTACTTTTCAAGATTTTTACAACAATCCTCAACAGACATTCAATCTCGAAGAGGGTAAAGGCAAGATTGATTTGTCAATAAAGCCAAACCGGGTAAAAGTCACTTTTTATAGAGTAATAGATGGGGAGGAGATACAGATCAATAAAAAACCATATATCATTAATGACCATATGACTCTTAAAATGCCCGCTTCAGACAAAATCTACTTGGTAGCAAGCAAGGAAGGCTATAAAACGGTTAGAACCAGGATGTTTGCACTTCGTAATAATGCTATAATCAAAAAAGAGTTAGATTTGACAAACAGCTTTGCACAAGGCTTAAACGGGGCTTCTCCTATTCAGAAGAAACCGTATGAGGAACCTCTTGCCGATGTCAAAGGCGTCAACTTCAAAGCATCCAAATATGAAGTAAGCTATGAAGCTTTTGTCAGATTCCTAAATGCATCAAGGTATGCAAAACAAAATCGGGACAAAAATGGACACAAACTCTATAATACAAAAATATTTAAGTATATTTTGCAAACGCCTGAAGGCTATGTGGTAAGCAGAAGTTACAAAGACTATCCTGTGACACATGTTAGCTGGTATGGAGCAAAAGCTTATATCAAATGGCTAAGAGAACAAACCCATAAATCATATGCACTCCCTACACAAAGTCAATGGACACAAATAGCAAAATCAGGATATGCCCCACAATCGCTTTTTGCACAGGCAAACTATGATAGCGGCGTGCTGCTTCACAAAGGAAGCAAATCCCCTGACAAAAACGGTATTTATGATCTTTTTGGCAATGTCTTTGA
>JALWLD010000075.1 GCA_027081115.1 Sulfurovum sp. | reverse complement strand
ATGCCTGACCCCCAAACGCAAACAGCACGGCTACCCGCCGTGCTGTTCTCGTTTGCGGGTTTTCTCGGAAATCCTCTTCTTGTAAGTACGGATCGCTGATAAGTCATCTTCTGTTAAGCTAGGGAAGAGTAATAATCCATAATGCGCTGGAAACGTTCGTCAGCCTCTGCGTGTCTTTTGCCCGTTAGCTCAAGAAACCTATTCTTTTCAGCATCAAAGAAGATGTGCGATTCTCTAAATTTGCCAATAGCTATACCAATCACCTTATCTGCTCCTGCTTTATGGAGCAGATGCCGTGCTGCTTCAAAGCTAATGCCTGTGGTAGTAAAGTCATCAAGCACCAAAATAGTCTTGCTACGGATCCGAGCCTCCAAATTTGAAGGGATGCTTAGACTTTGAAGTTGTGTCTGCAAATGCTGGTGGGGCTTCTGACGACGTTCGCTGCCAGAAAGCTTGTGAGATTTGTGGATAGTGTATTTCCGTTGCAGAAGTGCCACTTCCTCAGACGGCAAAGGGAAGAGCCTAATGACGCGCCGCATAGATGGTGCAAAGAGCTGGCTAAGCATTGGATTGAGCTTTCCCTCCTCATGACTGGGATAAACTGTCACATATTGCGGTCTAATTCCGCTGTGGAAGATCGCCGCAGCCAAGTTGTGAAATAGCAATTGCGACAAAGTGATATCCCTATGAGAGCCTTTCAAGACTACAGCGTCTTTCCCTTTCTTGAGCAATGCTCTGACTTCGGGAGAATGTTGGTAGAGGAGGGCATAGATTTGATCCCCGTTTGGTAACTCGCAGGACCAACCGAAGTAAGGCGCTTTCATCCTACCAAAAGTATGTATGTAATGTACCAAGGCTTGAGGGCGTTCTACTGGGAATCCATATTTTTGGGTTTCTTCGTCTCGAAGCGTTTTAGTTTTCGCGTACAAAGCCACAGCGGGAAGAGCGCCACCATTCCAAGCTTCAAAAATGTCATACTTTGAATCACCAAGAAGTAGAATTTCGTTTGGGGATACTCTAAGGTGTTCGGCGGCTTGTCGCAGGAGGATTCCTCTCCCCTTCTTTACATTCGGATTAGCTGAGGCCACTACATCCGGAAGACCGAGATTATATTTTTTAAAGCGCTGTTGGAAGAATTGTGTCGTTTTGTGTTTTCCCGAAATAACCCCTATGAGAAACTCTTCCTCTTTCAAGTCTTTCAAAGCCTCGGCTCCACCGTTGTATAGTGTTCCCTCACCATCGCACAAAATTGCTTTAATCATAACCACTCCTCATCTTGCCTGCAGATAAGGTGCTGCTGAATCACTTCACAAAAATCTTGCCAATCTTTTGGGGAAATGGCAAACCAAGGGGCTTCCTTTTCAATATGCTGCCGAAGCGATCTAAACCAAGCCTCTCGTTGGTTTGCATTCTTTAGTTCCCAAGAATATGAAGTTGCTTGCCGTAAGGCTTCAATTACACTCTTCCATCCTGGACTAATGTCCACCATAGGAACGTTCATTTTTCTGAGAACTTCCGCGGTGAGGTGGTTTGCTTGACTGTGAATTGCTTTACTGTCGTAAAAGCCGATTACTGGCCGTTCCATTGTTTGAGCGCGGCGGACAGCAGCCCCTGTGCCAGAAGATTCATTAAGAATCTGAACAGGTATCATTACTATCGCTAGAGCGGCGATTAACGAATTGCGGTAGAGAAAACGCTGACGGGATGGGCGTGTACCTGGTAGGTAAGGCGAAACCACTACCCCCCCAGCAGCAAGGATGTTTTCTCCCAAAATATTTTCCTTTCCTAGACGTAGCCCTTGTCCGAGAACAGCGATGGTTAAACCATACCCAGCTAAGGCCCCTTTATGGGCTGCTGTATCAATGCCAGGGGCCAAACCTGATACGATGGCTACATCGTATTGACTTAGGCGCGCGCTTAGACGATAAGCTAACTGCTGCCCCCATGTGTCAGGTGTACGTGTGCCTACAATGGCCACTCCGGTTTTTTTGAGCAGAGAAGGATCACCTTTCACAAACAGCCAAGCAGGAGGTGGACTAACATCTAGCAAGGCTTGAGGGTACAGCGAGGATTTTAGAGTAAGAAAGCGAATACCGCGCTTTTGAATTTGACGGCTTGCTCTTTCTCCAGTTTGTATGAGCTCTTCTTGGTGGGTTGCTAAGTAGCTGGCAATTTCTTCAGATCGTCGCTCCCCCATGGTCTTGAGACGGCTATTGATCTCAAAAGGCGAGAAATCCCAAAGATGATCCAATAACCCGGCCCGCGTGATTTCCGCAGCGGTCTGTTCTCCAACGCCGGGGACGGCGAGGAGGCTGAATAGGTTTGCCAGCGTAGTAGAACTTGATTTTCCACTCATGGACTTTGGATGTAATTAATAAGGGCCTTCTGTATTTAGGCGGACAACGCTTGCTGTGCGCAGCAGCAGGCTTCTAAGGGTAACGGGGCTGAAATAGGGTTAAAGGGGGGCAGAGGGACAGACAAAATGTGTACCGTCAATCAGACCCAAGAGCGCAATTGAAGGCTGATGGCCTTTGAACGGTTTTTTAAGGTGCTATGTAAGAACCTTGGTTGTCACCTTCGGCGATCCATCCTTTGCTGCCTCCTGCCAACTCAACTTGCCAGTACACGTAAACACCCTTGTTGTAAATGGCGCATATTGGCCCACCGACGATCTCCATTTTGACGCCAGGTTTCAACACCTTTATGCGAGTGTCTTGCGACCAACGAGGAGCGCTTCGTAAGACAACCTCGGTGGTGGTGTAAACGGTCATAGAGGGGTGCAAAGAGCTTTTTTTGGCCTGTGGGCAAATGGGATGTGTGAGATGAACGCTCGCTATTACTGGCACTGCTGCTTTTACACATGGTTCAGGGTTTAAGATAGGGGATTCAATCCGCAGCCCTAACGGATGTACCCCATTTACAAGGGGGCCGTATAGCACGGATACTAAGTTGCCTTGTTGGGTTAAGCCCCACCTTGGCCAAAACTTGTAAGGAAGACCGTTGACAATGACCCGTTCCGGAGATTCATGAGTATCCGAAGCATATCCAAGTTGGATTCTACAGTCCTCAATTTGGCGGTGCTCGAGAGTAGGGCTATAAGCATCCAGTGGTGTTGAGACTCGTTTCCATTCTCTGGTGCCATAAGTAAAAGCGAGTTCCCCTGACTGAATTTCTTGAAAAGGAGAGGGAGTAGGAGTAGCAGTCGGTAACACTGTGGGAGTTGGGGGTGGAAAAGAATCTGGAGAGACTGTAGTCGGAGAGGACGTGATAGTAGGCCAAGAAGACAGTGTAGAAAGGGGGGAAACAACGACGGAAGTCTCTTTAGAGTTGGTGCATGCTCCAAGCATTGATGATAGTAGAAAAATAATGATCCAGTATTTGAAATTCATATAATCTCCCAGTACACTGTGTTGTGTGAGCAAACCACAAAAATTCCTTGGAAGTTTTTTGTCTCCTCAGGTCACGGAAGCAATTGTGGCTTGATGGAA
>JALWLD010000074.1 GCA_027081115.1 Sulfurovum sp. | reverse complement strand
AGTCCTATGCCATCTGTAAAGCCGATATGCTCATCAAAGGGCAGAAGGTCGAGAACATCAAACACGGCAACACCCTCAGCAACGACCTCCTGGCAGACCAGAAGTTCGACTATATGCTCTCCAATCCCCCTTTCGGCGTAGAGTGGAAAAAGGTACAAAAAGCAGTCGTCAAGGAGCATGAGGAGCAGGGCTACAACGGCAGGTTCGGTCCGGGACTGCCAAGAGTGAGTGACGGTTCACTGCTATTCCTGCTACACCTGATATCTAAAATGCGCTCGCCGCAGGAGGGTGGCAGCCGTATCGGGATCATCCTCAATGGTTCACCCCTCTTTACCGGAGGAGCAGGTAGCGGCGAGAGTGAGATACGCCGCTATATCCTCGAAAACGACCTGCTTGAAGCGATCGTCGCGATGCCAACCGATATGTTCTTCAACACCGGCATCGCCACCTACATCTGGATACTCTCCAACCACAAGGCACCGGAGCGCAAAGGTAAGGTGCAGCTCATCAACGCAAGCGATATGTTTGAGCCTATGCGCAAGTCGCTTGGCAGCAAGCGCAAGCAGATCAGCGAGAAGCAGATGGAGGAGATCGTCCGCATCTATGGTGAGTTTGCAGCATCAAAAGTAAGCAAGATCTTCGATACCACCGATTTCGGCTACCGTCGCATCACCGTAGAGCGACCGCTGCAACTTAGCTTCTACCCGCATGACGCAACACGCATCGAAGCGCTCAAGGCGGACAAGGCGTTCAGGAAATGGAACGAAAGCCTGCAAGCGGAGGTGCTCGAAGCCCTCTCAAAGATAGACGAAGAGAAGATCGCAGACCGTGAAGTCTTTGTCGAGAAGCTTGGCATCAAACTCACCGCCGCACAGCTCAAGCTGCTGCAAAAGCATCTGGGTGAACACGATGACGAAGCGGCACTCTGCCGCGACAAGAAAGGCAAGCTTGAACCCGACCCAGACCTGCGTGACTACGAGAATGTACCGCTCAAAGAGGACATTTACGACTACTTCGAGCGGGAGGTCAAGCCGCATGTGCCACTGGCGTGGATAGACGAGAAGAAGGTGGATGAAAAAGACGGGAAAGTGGGCGTTATCGGTTACGAAATACCGTTCAACCGCCACTTCTACGAGTACAAGCCGCCACGACCGCTTGAGGAGATAGATGAAGAGCTTGACAAGGTGACGGAAGAGATCATAGCGCTGCTTGGGGAGATCAAGGCGTGAGCAGATATAAGCCGTATCCGGAGTACAAGGAGAGTGGTGTCGAGTGGTTGGGTGAGGTGCCGGAACAATGGGAAGTTATGAAGTTGAAATATATTGCACACTCCCAACCAAGTAATATTGATAAGAAGTCAAAAGATGGTGAGCCAGATGTTTTACTGTGCAACTATACAGATGTCTACTATAATGATTTTATTACCAATGAAATAGACTTTATGAAGGCAACTGCAACATATGACCAGATCAACAAGTTTAGATTAGATGTCGGTGATGTCATTATTACAAAAGATTCAGAAGGATCGGAAGATATAGCGATAGCTGCTTATGTTAAAGAAACTCAAGACAATTTGGTGTGTGGGTATCACCTTACCCTGATAAAGCCAACAGAGTGTGTCGGTTCATACCTTTTTAGAGCAATCAACAGTACAGGTCTTCACGACCAATTCAAGGTAGCTGCAAATGGTATCACGAGATATGGTCTGAGTGTTTACGGTATAAATAATGTGTTATTGCCTGTTCCTTCATCAAAAGAACAAACCACCATCGCCAACTTCCTCGAACGTGAAACTACCAAGATTGACATACTTATCAGCAAGCAGGAGCGACTCATCGAACTCCTGCAGGAGAAAATCATTTCTGTTGCGATGGACGAACAAATCAACGGTGAAGGAAAGTTTGAGCGACTAATGCACTTGGTTGATATCATCGAAAGACCCGTCAAGCTCAACCCACAAACTGAATATACTGCGTTAGGATTATATAATAGAGGCAGGGGACTTTTCCATAAGCCTGCAAAACATGGGAATGAGATGGGTGACTCTGACTTCTTTTATGTTAAAAGTGGAGACCTTATTTTGAGCGGTCAATTCGCATGGGAAGGTGCTGTCGCCTTAGCAAAAGATACAGAAAACGGATGTGTAGTATCACACAGATATCCTATATTGAGAGGCAAAACACTTCATACAGAGTACTTGTTGGCTCTTTTTATGACAGATTTTGGCAATTTTCTTCTCAATGAATGTTCAAGAGGTGCAGCAGGTAGAAACAGACCACTCAATACAGGGTTGTTGCTATCTGAGAAAATTCGTGTTCCTTCCGAATCAACACAAAATATTATTAAGAAGCTGGTATATAAAAAGTTTGAAATTGAACAAAAAGCCAAGAAAGCCATCACCCTCCTCAAAGAGCGCCGCACGGCACTCATCAGTGCAGCGGTGACGGGGAAGATAGATGTGAGGGAGGCAGTGTAATGAGTCATGCTACCCATGATGAGAATGTTATCTCAGCAAATTTGGAGCGATTAAGAAGTTTAGCACAAAAGCACATAAGTGAGGAAAGATATAAGGATCTACGATTGATTATAGGTAGTCTTGTTGATAGACAAGAGTATGCGAAATATCACTATGGGGAATACAGAAGAATTGTCGATAAGAAAAATGATGTGCATAAGCAGGTTGCTCTCATTTTATCTAACAACAAAGAGGACTATTGGGATAAAGTAGGAATAAAATCCAATATTGTAGTATGCATGCAACACTTACACATAGTGCATAATATTTTAGCACACCTTATTGCCTATACATTAGATTTAAAATATGATAATGAAAGGAATATCACCCTCAGAAATGTTTGCCAAAGAATTCAAACAAATACAGACTTTGTTGACCTTGGCAATCTTTTGGTAGATCTGGTTGACAATGATAATTTTGATTACCTTGTGGCAAATGTCAATCACTCAAAACACAAATACAATATCGAACCATCAATAACTGTAGCTCCGCAGGAAGCATCACCTATCAAATGTGTGTTTTCTCAATTTTCTCATCATAAGATTACATACCCAAAAAAGAATGCAGATGAGTTCATACAAGAAGAATTCAATAGAGAACTCAGGATAATCATACAGATTGAAAATGAGCTAATACAAATATTAGAAACTACAATACTGCAGGAAGCATAAGATGAACTACACACCACCCTTCACCATCACCCCGACGATCCTCGACCTCGTCAGCCAGATCAGTGAAGCCATAGGCAAGCTTGAACTTCTCGCCCCTACCGCCATCACACCGAAGCTGCGTAAAGCCAACAAGATCAAGACCATTACAGGCACACTCGCCATCGAAGGCAACACACTCGGCATCGAGGAAGTTACGGCTATCCTCGAGGGCAAGCGGGTAATGGGAAGTGTGCGTGAGATCGCAGAGGTCAACGGGGCTATCAAGGTGTATGACAACCTTGACAACTTCGATTATAAAAAGCTTGACGACCTGTTGT
>JALWLD010000073.1 GCA_027081115.1 Sulfurovum sp. | reverse complement strand
TCTGATGTGCATAAATCACGATAGCAACAAAAACACCACCCTGCACTACACCCAAAATAACTTCAGAGATAACCGCAATCATCGCCGGAAGCGTCTGAGGTACCCAATCTCCTGAACCTAATGTAGTAAAGGTCACAGTTGAGATATACATAGAAGTGACAAATCCATGTTCATGAATGGCAGTAAGATTTTCTGGGGAGAACTGCGCACTCAAATGAAAAAGAGAAAAAACATCAAATATGTTAAATACCGCCGCATAATAGACGATAGTAATAATCGTCACTTCCAGATAGAGCAAGACAATTTGTACCAATGCAAGGTGTACATGACTCTTGGTACGACTGAAAATATAGACTGCCGTGTCAAGCATAGCAAAACGGGCAATGACAATATAGAGAATATTTGCGATAAGTATTTGATCTCGATGTAAGGCAAACCATTCTGGTTTAATGCTATGTAGTCCCAGTTCCAGTAATAGTGGTATCAATACCATAGGCAAGAGTAAAAAAGCCATCTTCTCACTGTGTATAAAACGGTTTTCTCTTTGCATAAATCTTGTTAACATACTACTCCTTTTCTCTAACCTGAGTTTTAAGCACTTTTTCAAATGCCTCTGTTATGGTTTCAGCCTGTACAAGCCCTTCGAGAAATATTTCTCCGTCAAGTACCAGTGTTGGGTCTTGCACTATGTCTTGTTCAACTGCTTTGAGTGTGTCGTACTCAAAAGTAAATTTTACACGTAAAGGCAGATGCTTAATCGCACAGCTTAAACGTTTGGAAAACTTTTCTGTACTTATTTTGTCTCCATACAAAATAGCATAGAAGAGCGGATACTCTGTTTTATCAGCATTGAGTATCTCACCCTCATGCATCGTATGGCAGGCTTCATTATGCATCAAGAACTACTTTGTTTCAACTTTACGTGAAAAGTACTCTTGAGGATGTCCACAGACAGGACATTTACCTGGTGCTTTTTTACCATAATGTACATGTCCACACACTTCACATATCCATACCTCTTCATCATCACTTGCAAACTCATGCCCTTCACTCAGACGCGCAAGTAACTCTTTGTACATCTTCTCATGTTCAACTTCTACTTGACCAATGTTCTTAAAGAGACGTGCAGCTTCACTGTGTCCTTCTTCTTTTGCTATGGCTGCAAAGTCAGGGTACATCGTCAGGTTCTCATAACTCTCTCCATTGATGGCATCTTGCAGATTGGCAAGGGTATCACCCCATGAATCTTCACTGGCATTTTGCATACGGTTATGTAGTGCCAGTTCAAGTTTTGCATGTTCTTTTTCATTGTTTGCCGCACGTTGAAAATGTGCTGCGATGTCACGGTAGCCTTCTTTTTGCGCTACTTTTGCATAATATTCATATTTGTTACGTGCCTGAGACTCACCCGCAAAGGCTTTAAGTAAATTCACCAAAGTAAGATCAACAGTTATCATATTCATAGCCTGTCCACAACAGTGTAACTCACCACCACCAACTTCCTGTACTTCTACCACATTCCCACACAACTCACATCTGTAACTTTCATGTTTTCTCATCTTTTATCCTCGTATAATTAATTTCAAGAGTAAAATCTTTTTTTTCAGTTTTTAATAGAAAAAATCTTACTCTTCTAAGATTGAAGTACTAACTTCAAATCTTGTAACTATCACAGTCAATGACTAAAGGTAAAACAACATTTTTTTCCTTATAGCAGGATATAGGAATTGTTTTTATATTTACTGACTACACCATTAAGCCAGTTGGTATCTTTAGTTGTTAATCACTTATTAAAAGCTGTTGGGATAGCTGTTATTTTAGCATCCACATCACATAGATTAACGAGGCTGTGAAACGCAACATTGAAACTTTTTGTTTTTATGTTGGACAACCAAAGATTACACACAAGGATTATAAGAATGAATTACGTAGGTATAGATGTAGCAAAAACATTTCATGTGGTTTCCATTGTTGATGAGAATGAAACCAGAGTTATTAACAAAGCTTTTAGGATAGAGAATACAATAAAAGGTTTTAAAAAGCTTCTTAAAGTATTGGAGAGTATCTCTTTAAACAAAGATGATTTTGTTCTTGGTTTGGAGGCAACAGGGATATATGGTGAGAACCTTTTGGAATTTTTAAAGTCAAAAGGTTACAATATTAAACTATTGAATCCGTTTCAAACATCCAGATATAGAGAGCAAAGAACGATGAAAAAAGTAAAAAATGACAGTATCGATTCCTTGATAATAGCCTACCTTCTCAATGATGGAAAGTACAGCTCTGGGTATGTCACAGATGACGAGTACCAGTCTCTTAGAACACTCTATCGTAATCGTGCTTCCATACAGTCTGATATGAAAGAAGTAAAGAAGAGAATACTCACTCAGATAACGGTGACATTTCCAGAATTTGAAGGTTTTATTAAACCTTTTTCTGTAAGTGGTTTAGCTTTACTTGACAAGTATCCTACGGCACATCATTACAAGCACAGCAGTGTAGACAGGGTTATAAAACTCTTCCGTCATATTCAAGGGAACAACTTCAATCAAGACAAAGCGTTAAGGCTATTGGCATTATCAAAGGACTCTATTTATTCAGGTAAAGCCAAAGATGCCAGAGCCATAGCGATTAAAAGCTCTATCAGGCTTTTAAAAATGTATCTTGGTGAACTTGATATCATTGAAGCTGAAATACTCTCTTTGCTTGATAGTAAAGCAATGGTTACTACCGTTGATGCACTAGGTCAGGAGATTACAAAAAGTGATACGCTTATAGAGAATCTAAAAACCATACCAGGAGTAGCAGACAAAACCATTGCTGCTGTACTTTCTGAGTGTGGAGACCTAACAAGGTTTCCAAGCATTCCTAAGTTCATAGGATATCTTGGACTCTTCCCGACAGAAAACTCTTCAGGAAAATCCAAGAGTGTGGGGCATTTAAGCAAAAGAGGCTCATCATTGGTGAAGCATGCACTCTATATGAGTGCTGTAAGTTGCTTGATACACAACCCTCAAATGAAGCAACTCTATGACACCAAACGTTCTCAGGGTAAATCTAAAAAAGAGTCTATTATTGCAGTTTCAAGAAAACTTGCAACAATCATATACTCTATTTTTAAATACAACACACCTTATAATCCAAATCGTGTATTTACAAATTAGTCATGAACAGTGATAATTAAAAGATCACAAGTTAGTACTTCTACTTGTTATTGTCGATCAAACAGGTTTGATCTTTAAAGCACTTGTGTTGAAATTTCTCTCAACATACAAAAGCAAATGCTTAAAACATCAAACTTCTCAAGAATTTTCTTCTTGAGTGTTCTTTTAAAACTTATACCAAGAAGGTATTGTCTTTTTCTATTTTTCAGTTATCCTTTATAAAAAGGCTTTACATCATTAACTTTTTCTATCCCACCCAATGGTGACATCAATAAATATTTACATAATCCATTATAGAAAGTACTGGTATCGTTATAACCATGCCACAAAATATTAACTTGATT
>JALWLD010000072.1 GCA_027081115.1 Sulfurovum sp. | reverse complement strand
GAAATAGGGAAAAGTGCACCAAGTTTGACTATGGAGAGAGGAATATTTTTCTCATTATACAACCGTAAGTTGTCTTTGATGGTCATTGCATACTGACCTGAGATAAATTCTTTTCTAAAGTCTTTGTTTACCAAAGCCAAATCACTTATCTTTACCCAACCAAAAGCATATGATGCTCTCACAAAGGCCCACCGTTTGTCTTTAGAGTAGTGTGAAATATAGAGTGGCACATTAATATGTAGTGCAGAGTTTTGATTGTAGTCAAAAGGAAAACCTTCTCCTACTTTATTTGGGTTTCTATAAAAAGAGGTAGAAGTAGGTAAAGCTTTGACATTGGTTCTGCGTATCGTAATGGCTTTGTAGCCTTTGGTATCTTTTTTATGCATTTGGGCATTCTGAATCCACTTTTTATAGACATAAGAGGGGATCACTTTTTTATTTTCTCTATAGATCTTTCCTTTAGTGACAAAGCGTGTTTCCCACCCAAAATCTTCTTTAGGAATATCAAGTTTGTGAAGTGTCCATGGTTTAAAGTATTTTTTATTAAACGTATGGTCCAGTTTTTTCTGATGGGATCTAGACATAGGTCTAACCTGTTTTGCATAAAAAGAAGGGTCCTGAGGTATTTTATACATATCTGCCACTTTACCTTTGGGCATACGGTCTATCCTGCTTTTAGATCGTTTACTGGGCTTAAGTATATAGTCGGCATGTAACTGTGAGAAAGAAAAAAGGAGAAGCATTGCAAGAGCAAGTTTTTTATACATTATTTATATCTTTTATTTTTGTTTTATTCTAATTGATATTGGTTAATGGTTGGTGTATGCTGCCCCTAATCCTGGGCAATCACTCAGTTTTATGAGGGATTCATCAAAAAGTACCTCTGTAGTGACAGGATGTGAAGCCAGTAAGGCAACAGCATCGAGGTCAAGCATTGTAATACTTTGCGCTTTTGCAGAAGCTACATGTACACCTGCTGCAACTGAGATAGGTCCCTCAAGCATACAGCCGATCATACATTTTACATCATATTCAGCAGCAAGATCTGCCAGTGACAGGGCTTGTGTAATCCCTGCAGTTTTTGCCAGTTTAATATTGACATAGTCTATAGCCTGCATATCAAGCAGACGTTTCGCATCTTTTAAAGAGAAAATGGACTCATCTGCAAGCAAAGGTGTTTGTACTCTCTGCTTAATATACTTTAACCCCTCAATATCATCAGCGGGGACAGGTTGTTCTATAAACTCTGCAAAAATACTATGTTTTTCCAATGCCAAGAGAAGCTCTACACTCTCTTGTGCGGTCCATCCCTGGTTGGCATCAAGGCGTAGCTTTATATCTTTGTTCAATGATGCATGTATTGCTTTGATTCGTTCTACATCTTTTTTAGGATTGTCTCCTATTTTGATCTTCAGGGTATCATAGCCCAAAGCAACAGCATTTTGACTATCAGCGATCATGGTATCAATCTCTCCCATAGAGATGGTGATGTCGGTTTTAAAAGTGGTTTGTGTACCTCCAAGCATCTGGTAGAGTGGTAGTTTTACAGACTGTGCTTTAAGGTCATACAAGGCTATCTCAAGTGCTGATTTGGCAGTAGTATTTTTGACGATCAATGTATGTACTATTTTTAGGATAGTTTCAAAATCTTCAATCTCCAAACCAATGAGGTGTGGTTTAATGTATTCAATAGTTGCAAGTATGGAACCAATGGTTTCGCCGGTAATCATTGGAGTAGGTGCACCTTCTCCATACCCGGTCATGCCATTCTCACACTCTATAATAACTATGAGGTCCTGCAGAGCATCTACACGACGCAATGAGGTAATAAAAGGGTTTTTAAGTGTTGCGCTGAGTACGTCAGTTCGGATAGATTGTATTTTCATCTTTAAGCCATGGTTTCCATTGATTCTATCTCACGTAAGAGTTTTGAAAAAGTTTTTATTTTAGTGGCGAGTTTTGCTCTCTTCTCTTTGATAAACCCTGCTTCCACATCATCAACGGCATAATCAAGCTCATCCGCAAGAGCTTTGTAGCGCTTAAGATGTTTCTCTTTTTCCTGGATATATTTTTTTTTATCTTCTATTTTAAGTGTTTGCTCTTCAGTTTGTGTTTGCATAGAGGATCCTTATAAAGGTTGTAAAACTATTTTAGTATAAAAGAAGTTAAGGAGTGATTTTATGTTTGAAGTTTTTCTCTTAGATACCGGCCGATTAAGGGGGTTTGCACGATGGGTAGTCGATGCAACAATGAACTTTTTAAAAAAAGGAGGAAGAATAAAAGTTTATTGCCGATATCTAAGATACAGGAGAATTATAATCTAAATAAGATAAAAATAGTCTTAATTAGAATAAAAAAGAGAAAATAACTCTTATTTCTTAACAGACAAGCCAGTTTTCCATCTTGAAAATATCTTCTGTTGACGGCATAGACTTCCATCCAGAGCTTTCAAGGTACATCATTTTATTACCGAAATATCCGACGATATATTTTTCTTTATAGATGGGAAAGGTACCAGAATGTAACATAGCAAAGATATCTTCATGGTTTTTTGCTGTTTCATAATAAGAAAAATCAAAAGAGTGAAGAGAAATTAAAGCAGTTTGCAGCATTTCATTTTTGTGCATAGAGATAGAAAGCACATAATACGAAGGGTAGGGTACAGCCGGATTATCCATAATGTCACAAATATAGAGACGTTCTTTTTTCTTTTGATACATAAAGGGATTATAGTGAATATATGAAGGGAAAGGTAAAAATATGTCAAAGTGTCATATTTTTATTTGCAATAAAAGGGAGTTGGGAAGAAGCTCTACCAGCTTCCTCCACCGCCACCTCCGCCACCACCACCAGAGAAGCCACCACCTCCTGAGAAACCGCTGCCACCTGAGCCATTGGAGCTTGGTGGTGTTGCTGCATCATTTACTGAAGAAGAAAAACTGTTCATAGTATGTATGTTCCCATAATACCAAGTAGGTTTTGGTACATTCATCAAAGCAAACAAGTCTATCCAATGTTCTGTTTCTTTAAAGAGTACGGCATACGGTAACATCTTTTCAAGATAATTTGGATCTAGTGCTAGACGTCTTTTGATTTCATCTTCTTTCACACGCTTCACAAACTCTTTAAGACCCAGAAGATGTTTTTGCGCACGTGCACCTTTGGGTGTGAAGTTACCTAAACGTCTGTAGACAAGCCCGATTAAAAGCATAATAACAAGAATTACACCTAGAGGGCCTATGAGTATTGATTCAATATTAATATTTTCCTTTTGATTAAGTATGAGGATTGGCATCATTCCTGCTCCAATAAAGATAAGTCCAAAGAATTTTTGAAATAAACTTTTACTGTTAAGTATCATTGAAATTCCTGACCCACCAAAAGCAATAGGAAAAATAAGAATGAAGAGTGCATCTTCTCCCATTGTCTTAAATATGGAGTATGCGGTTAAGAGTATCACCGGTATTAGAAAGAGAATAGATTTGGTAAGAAAACTTTTTCTCACTCTTTGTGGATTTTCAACCATGTATCCGTCTGAAACAGACCATTTATAGAGATTGTCATTAATATGTGAAAAGCCAGACTTTAATTTTTCTGCGACAGAAGCTGAACCTTTAGAAAGAGCAAAAGCACTTTTCCCTTTAAAGAGTATATTTTCTAAAAGGTAGCGCTGATTCATAGTCAGGTTTTCTTTCTTTTTGTCCACTTTACGTAAGATAGGGTCACTTTTTTCATTTTGATGGTCCACTTCTAGATATCCCAGGTGTGCCAGTTCTAGTACAGCAGCAGAAAAATCTTCATTGTCTGCATGTTTGTCTAAAATCAGGCCAGACTGTAATACTGAGAGACCTTTAGGCGGCTCATATTGTACTGCAATGGCGCGATTGTCTTTGTATCCGCCATATCGTCTCTGTATAGTATAAAAATATCCAAGGAATCCAACCAGTGCACCCCAGTGCCAATTAGAAATAAACCAGTCCCAAAAAGTGGCTTTGACATTCTCTTGACCATTTTGGTCTAGAATATTTGCAGGGTAAGCCAATTCTACGGTAATACCTTCATGGGGGGCGAGTTTATCAAGTGTGACTTGAAGCAGTTTTGGATGTAACCACGCTGTTTTTGCTGCGCTGGTCTTGGTACCATACAGACCTGTATAACTTGAGACAGCAATATTGTTTTGGGAGAGAGAATCCGGTAGAAAGAAGTGTGATCTTATATTAAAAATAGGCACATTCCATCCAGTGCCGATAATGTTCCAACGTACTGCATCATTCTTTCTATTTTGAGATGCGGGCAAAACACCTTTCTTAACCCTGTATATGATACGGTAAGTATGCATACCACTGACATAGCTGTTGGCAGATCCAATTTTCAAACGGATAACTTCTCCGGCATATTGGGATTTTTTGCTCTCTGTCTGCCATGAGACATATTGTTGATCCATCTGTACAGAAAAATCATAGAGACCAAGATTTTTTATGATGCCATTGTTTTTAATGGTAAAGGGAATATCTCGAAAGATACCATGTTTTTCTTGACCTTCAAAATTATATACAATGGTCTCTACAATGGAGAGCTCTCCACTCTGTTCAACTGTAATATTGATCTCGTAGTTGTCTATTTTTTCAGCCCAGAGTGTGGTACTGAACCCTACAAGAAGTAGGGTAAATAGTAGTTTTTTTAACATTTTGACCCTTTAGAGGTCAATTTTAGGCATTTTTGTTGCAGCCTCTGCTTCTGACTCATCAAGTTCAAAGTAGTCACGTTTAGTAAAGTTGAACTTTTGTGCGACAAAAAGGTCAGGAAAAGATTCTATTTTTGTATTGTAGTCTCTAACAATAGCATTATAGTAGCGTCTTGCATTCTGGATGGCATCTTCAAGAGAAGAGAGTTCATCTTGAAGTTTCAAAAAGTTTGTGTTGGCTTTTAAATCAGGGTATGCTTCAGCCAAAGCAAACATTTTCCCCAATGCACCCGAAAGCATATTGGCAGCAGCAGCTTTCTCATCCATAGTGCCGGCATTTAAACCTTGTTGACGTGCCTGTATTACTTTTTCCAGTGTTCCTGCCTCGTAGTCTTTATACCCTTTTACTGTATCGACCAGTGCAGGGATGAGATCGTATCGACGTTTAAGCTGTACATCTATATCTGACCATGAAGCATCCATACCTGCTCTTAGTGAAACAAACTTATTGTAGATAGCAACCAGATAGGCACCTATACCAACAATTAACAACAGTATTATATTTCCAAAACTCATTTTCTCTCCTTTTAATTATGTAAAGAATAATTATAACGGAAATTAGTGGCAAAAATGTGGCAAATATATTTTTTAGAGTGTATTATTGATATTACTCATCTTCCAAAGACTCTTTGTCATGCTTTAGGGTGTAGATAAATGTTTTAATATCCAGTTCATCATAACGTTCTACAGTGACCTCAGTACGTATAAACTCTTCCCCTTCAAAGGTATCAAGGTATTCCCAATTGTCATCTAAGTTGTGGGAGTAAAAGAGAAAGCCATGTACAGTATCACCTTCTGGGTCTAGTTTAATACCTGGGTAACCCATAG
This sequence comes from Sulfurovum sp., assembly GCA_027081115.1. Lineage (GTDB taxonomy): Bacteria > Campylobacterota > Campylobacteria > Campylobacterales > Sulfurovaceae > Sulfurovum. The sequence goes on along the minus strand of JALWLD010000072.1, from coordinate 8,675 downwards.
AAGCTGACCATCCTGCGCCTATGAGTTCTCCTGTTACTGTTGCTGGTACAAATTTACCAACAATGTTTTCTAACACATGACCATTTGGACAGTTTGGCATGAGCGTACCGTAAACAAAAAGTGTATCCATAAGTGACCTTCATTAAGTTTTGAAGTATTATAGTACGGCATAAAGTAAAAGTCACTAAAATATGAAAATATAAAGGAAAACTATGGCGTATGACCTTCAAGATAAACTGGTAATAGCAATTTCTTCACGGGCACTCTTTGATTTGGAAGAAGAGAACAGTATCTTTGATAAAGAGGGTTTGGAAGCCTACTATACCCATCAACTTACCCATTTGGATAATCCTTTGGCCAAAGGTTCTGCTTTTCGTTTTGTACAAAACCTTCTTTTCATTAACAAAAAGTTTGACAATAAACTCATAGAGGTCATCATCCTTTCAAGAAATAATGCGGCAACAGGACTTCGTATCGGACGTTCCATAGAACATTATGCCCTTGATATTGAACGTACAGGCTGGACGGCAGGTACACCCGTTGCACGTTACTTGGAAGCATTTAAAGTGGACCTTTTCCTCTCCGTACATACCCCTGATGTGGAAGAGGCAGTGAACTCCGGTGTAGCTGCAGCCACCATACTCCCACATACACCTGTTACTTCAGAGGAGAGTGATATGGTAAAAATTGCATTTGATGGTGATGCGGTTATATTTGGTGATGAGAGTGAAAAAGTGTATCAAGAAGGGGGACTGGAAGCATTTATAGAACATGAGAGACAAAATGCAAAAAATCCTTTGAGTAAAGGACCATTTTTTAAGTTTTTAAAAACAATTTCAGAAATTCAAGATAAATTTCCTATGGAATCTTCACCTATTCGTACAGCATTGGTCACAGCACGAAATTTCTCAACGCATGAGCGTGTACTGGGTACATTGGAAGGGTGGGGTGTACGTGTAGATGAGGCATTTTTTCAGGGGGGTGTACAAAAATTTGAAGTTATTAAGGCCTTCGGAGCAGATATCTTCTTTGATGATCAGGAGACCCATCTTCTGCATGCTTCAAAAGAGACACCTTCTGCAAAAGTACCGTATAGGAAAAAATAGTTTTTCTTTAAAAAAGTATGTAAAAACCATACCTTGATATAGCTCAATGCATTTGCCTACCCATTCAACTATACTTCTTCAAAATATTGAATGATGATACAATCAAAGGCATATAATGAGCGAATTTTTAAATACTACGACTTCACCTTTTGAAGGACAATACCCAGATGGGCATCCTGTCCGAACCTACTTAGAAGAGAACATCTTAATACGAAGTTTGATCTCTGAACTTCAAGCACTTAACAGTGTTGAGAATCTAGAATTTTTTAAAGCACTCTTCTCTAAACTTGAAAAAGTAGAGTTACATTTTGCACGTAAAGAAAATCAGCTTTTTCCTTATCTTGAAAAACATGGTTGGACCTCTCCGTCTCAAAATATGTGGGCATTTCATGATCAGATAAGAGAAGAGATTAAAGAGACAAGAAAAGCAATTGGATCAGAAGATATAGAAGCAGTCATTATGAATTCTCAGCAACTCTTTGGCTCACTTGAACATATTATGCAGGTAGAAGAGGGAAGGCTGCTCCCCAATGCCATGCAGATGATCTCGGAGGAAGAGTGGAAAGAGTTCAAAGAAGGTGACAAAGAGATAGGTTGGATGTTTGACACAGCCCCTACACCATACCCAGAAGATACATATATTCATCCAAGTCAAGATACAAAACGAAGAACTTTACCTTTTGCTACAGAAGATAAGACACACTTTGATGAAGGGTGGCTTACTCCTGAGCAAGTTAACTCTATATTTCGTATATTACCTGTAGATATTACCTATGTCAATGAAAATGATCAGGTGGTCTTTTATAACAGAGGAGACGACAGGGTTTTCCCAAGATCAGCGGGTATCATAGGAAGAGAAGTTAAATTTTGTCATCCTCCAAAAAGTGTGGATCAGGTTATTCAGATACTTGAGGCCTTTAAAGCCGGTACACAAGATCTTGCAGAGTTTTGGATCAACTTTAAAGGACAGTTCATCCATATTCAGTATTTTGCGGTACGTGATCCAGACGGTACTTACAGAGGTGTTATTGAAATGAGCCAGGATGTAACTCATATACGTAGTCTAGAGGGGCAACAAAGGTTACTTGACTGGGAATGATCAGTTTGTAGAAAAATCTACTATCTCCACTCCCGCACAACCTTTTTTAATACGTTTGTGCTCTTTGGCATCTTCTTCTGCAAGTTCAATGAGGTCTGCAAAATCTTTTTTGTCAGCTTTAAATTCAAAGATCTCTTTTTGTGTACTGATCTCCATTTTTATATTTTCCAAAGAAGATATAGTAATGTTACGTAAGCCTTTGGCAAATTCACTTTTGATGACTTTGGCTACTTTTTCATTTCTCAGTAACTCTGACAATGTTATTTCTATAGATACATCGCTGTCACACAACATCTTATACTTTACTTTCATGCTACCTTTCATCGTGATCCTTTTATTTTAGCTATCTGTACGTATTATAGTCAATACCTTAAATAAATGTGAAAAATGTGTCATATTGTAAGGTTTTTATCCATTAACTATTAGTTATTGTAATTTGTTATAATTAGTAAAATAAAATAAATGAAGGTAAAAAGATGTTAAATACAATTATGGATGCAGAAACTAAAATAGTGACATTGCAGCCTCACGGAGCATTAAAAAAAGAAGATTTTGACCATGCTGTAGAGATTATAGATCCTTTCATTAAAGAGCATGGAAAATTAAATGGTATTATTGTTTACAGTGAAACTTTTCAAGGATGGGAAGATTTTGCTGCATTCAATAGACATTTGACTTTCATAAAAAATCACCATCGTAAGATAAAAAAATTGGCATTTGTTACAGATTCTGTGGTAGGTGATTTTGGTGAAATGGTTAGTTCACATTTTGTTGCAGCCACGGTTAAAACCTTTGATTATGATAAATTAGAAGATGCCAGATTGTGGATATTGGAATAGACATAGAGCAGAGATATTATTTCTATATAAGTTTAAATTAAGATATTATTTATATTTAGTTAATCTTAATTGTGTATACTCCGAAAATTTATAAATTTATGATTTATTTTAATTTAAGGAGATAATCATCGTAATTTCAAAGATCATCAACATATCTAAACAGAAAAAACTTTTAGAAGTACTTACTTCTACCTTCTCACTCAAAGACAAACTGGGTTATTTTTTACAGCAGCGTCCAGCAGCGGTATTGGCAATCGTTTTAACTATGACCACGGCTGAGGCTTCCTACACAAAACTTGCAAAACATGCCGGATTAAGCCATAAAAAAATGGAAGAGATCATTAAAAAGGTTGTCAAGATAGAGACAACTACAGGAAGTTACCATACTAAAAACCATTCCTCCGGGGCATATGGTAGATATCAGATCATGCCTAAAACGGCTGCTGCTTATGCCAAAAAATTAAAGATACCCTACAGTCAATGGAAAAAACCACATAATCAAGATAAAATATTTGAAGCCATTATGAAAGACAATATCAGAAGTTTGAAAAGAAATGGTATTGCAGTGTCAGCTTTTTCTCTTTACGGTACACATCAGCAGGGGGCAGGCGGCTTCAATGCCATTGTGAAAAATAAACAGCTCAGTAAAAGTCTTGAACGAAATATAAGACATAACTTACCTAAAAAACTAAGACATACTTCCAAAGCAAAATTAAAAAAAATATGGATGAAGTACTGGAAAGCAAAAATGTCATAACAGTCACTTGACTGTTATGTACAACAAGATCCTCCTGAGCAATCATCACCTTTTTCAAAGTAAGGTTTTGTTATAAACCATACAATCGATCCCCATAATAGAACAGCAGAGACAGTAGCAATAATACTACTCTCCTCATGCATATGAATAAGTGAAGCCGGATCTATACTTGAGATATCGAATATATAGTCCAGTCCTAAACCAAATATAATACTTCCTACGATAATAGAACCAAGGTAGATAATAAGAGACTTGGTACCGAGCATTTTTTTAACCACCCCAATGGTCACTGTATTGGTTGCTGGACCGGCAGAGAGAAAGACAAAGGCTGCACCTGCACTCACACCTGAAAGCATAAGTCCTGCAGCAATAGGCAGTGAGGCTGTTGCACAGACATACATGGGTACTGCTATGAGTATAACAATGAGGTAAGAGAGCCAGCTGTACTCTTTGAGAATATCTGAAAGATTTTCCGGTATGGCTACCGTGATGAGTGCGCCTAGCAGTAGACCCCAAAAGAGTGGTTTGGAAATATCTCCAAGCAGTGTGACAAAAGCATATTGCATTGCTTTGCTAAAAGAAAACTCTTTTGTTTCTTTTTTATCTTTTTGGCTACTACAACACGATCCTGTACCCGTATCACAGTCCTCATCTTCATTTGTAGTTGTGTTAAGTGAGAAAGTAGTTGGTGTTTTAGATGTAAGTACTGAAAAAGAGGAGTTGATAACGGTATCTTTTTTTATTTTATCTTCTTTGTCAAATATATTAGTCAAGATACCAGCAACCATTGCAATGATCATCGATGTTACTGCTCTGTAGAGAGTAAATATCCAGCCAAATATTCCATAAGTTGCCAAAATAGAATCCAGACCAGTGATAGGAGTTGAGATAAGAAATGAGAGTGTAGCACCTTTACTTGCCCCTGACTTCTTAATGGATGTAGCTAAAGGTATGACCCCACAAGAACAGACAGGAAGAGGAATACCAAAGATTGTTGATTTGACAACAGAAGTGATATTACCCTTACCCAAATGTTTGGTTACAATACTGTCCGGGACAAGTTCATGAAGTATACCTGCAAATGCAAGCCCAAAGATGATGTAGGGTGCCATGGCAACACTGAGTTGCCAAAGCGCTTCCAAAAAATGTGTGATTTCCAAAATGGAGCCTTATTTAATCTAAAAAATATTAATTTCTTTCTTATCATACCATGCAAGTATAGACTCCCATGCATCATTGGCACCTTTTGCATAGGAAAATAGGGTCAGGTCTTCATCACTAATAACCCTTTCTTGTACCAAAAAGTCAAAATTTATGACGTTATTCCAATAGGATTTGTCTATAAACACAATAGGTATATGTGGACTTTTCCCTGTCTGTATGAGTGTCAATATATCAAAAATTTCATCAAGAGTACCAAAACCACCAGGAAAAACAACTAGTGCTTTTGCTCTTTGGATCAAGTGCAGCTTACGAATACCGAAATAGTAGAACTGAAAAGAGAGATCTTTTGTTATGTAAGGATTTGGAAATTGTTCATGGGGGAGTTTGATATTTAGTCCAATAGACTTGGCACCTACATCTGAGGCTCCCCTGTTGGCAGCTTCCATAATACCTGGTCCACCACCGGTCATGAGTGTGACATAACAATCTTCAGGACCTTTCCCACTTTTCCCTACAAGTGCACCAAATTTTCTGGCTTCTTTGTAATGTATACTATCTTCAGGGGTACGTGCTGAACCAAATACAACAATGGTATGTTCTATGCCTGCATGTTTCATCTTCTCTTCAGCTTTTAGGTAATCCACCTGAAGTCTTAATCCTCTTGCTTCATCAGAATAAAAGAAATTCAGGTCATCTTCAGAGATGGTATATTTGTGGCGGTTGTTAGTCATGGCATACCCCTATTTTTATATTATCTTTGGCTATTATATAGATATAAGATTAGAATCAAGCAGGAAATAAAATGAAAAATATAGCGATATTATGTTCAGGTGGAGATGTTTCTGGAATGAATGCTGCTTTAAAGCGTTTTGTGGAGTATAGTAAATTAAAGGGAATGTTGCCTTATTTTGTCTATAACGGTTATGAAGGACTTATTGACAATAAAATCAAGAAGGCAGATTATTGTGATGTAGCAGGGATCATATCACGTGGAGGTACAAGTATTGGTACGTCACGTTCTTCTCGTTTTATGGAGGAGACATTTAGAGAACAGGCACTGAAGAATCTTCATGCACTTAATATTGGTTACCTGGTTGTCCTTGGTGGAGATGGTTCATTTAGGGGTATGCAAAAATTAAGTGATATGTGTGATGATATTTCATTTTCCGGTATCCCCTCAACCATTGACAATGATATTGCTGGTACAGAGTATGCACTTGGTGTTGATACTGCACTCAATGTCATCAAATTTTCTATTGATGCCATCCGTGATACAGCTTCCTCATTTGGGCGGGCTTTTGTTATAGAGACGATGGGTAGAGAGTGTGGTTATCTGGCTCTGGTAGCAGCCTTGACTTCGGGTGCAGAAATGTGTCTCATCCCTGAGTTACCATATGATCTGGGATCTTATAAAAAGAACTTTTTAAAACAGATGGATGATGGGAGAGAGTATTTTATCTCTGTCGTCTCAGAAGCTTTGAACAATACAGAAGAGATCGCAACATGGTATAAAAGTGAGTTGGGTATGGAAGCCCGTATTATGGTGCTAGGTCATATACAACGAGGTGGTAACCCGACAGTACATGACAGACTGATGGCTTTTCATTTTGTTACACATGCCATAGATACACTTCTTGAGGGAAAAAAAAGTACAGTGATCTGTTATAACGATGGAGGGTTTGATATCAAAAAGATAGAAGAGGTTTCGTTTAGAGGATCAAAGATATCTGAAGAGCTTTTATCCCTGGGAAGGGAGTATGGCTCTCACTGATTGATCTGCATATAGAATTTGTTAAAGAGTTCCATTTTTGAATTGACGGAATACTTGTTAAAGATATTTACAATATGTCTTTTCACTGTGACCTAAACCCTTTAAATACAAATCGCCTGTTTGATCTTCTCTTGATTAAGTTTCTTAATAAGCTTGGTTGAGAGAGCTCCATACTGCTCTTCATTGAGATTCAGTTTAGATTGTATCTCTTCTGCGGTATTCTCTTCAGCCCACCCTTTTAGAAGTTTTAACTCTTTTTTAGTCAGTTTTACTTTGAGAACTGTAAGTAGTTCCGCCTCTTCTTTGAGAGGGTGTACCAGTTTTTTGATGATCTTTTCTATTTCATTTTTGAGTGTTGACAATGTGTTATCCTAATGTTATTTTGTTAAGTTGAATATAAGCAGGTATCCGATACCTGCCAAAAGAATGGTGCCAAATACGTTGAGTGCCATGTTTAGAAAGGCATGGGTATAATCTCCCGCTTCGAGTAGAAAAAAACTCTCTATGGCAAAGGTTGAGTAGGTGGTCAGTGCACCTAAAATACCTGTGACCATAAAGGTTTTCATATGTGGAGAGAGTGAGGTATTGAGATGAAAATAAGCAAAAAGCATACCGATGATGAATGAGCCTATAAAATTGACCGCTAAAGTTCCCAATGGCAAGGCATGTACAAAGTGTTTATTGACTGTACCGTTTATAAGAAGTCTGAGTGTTGCCCCAATGGCACCACCACTAGCGACTGCGATGATGGTTAGTATATTCATCGTCAATCTCCTTTTGCATGGTTTCATGTAATGTTTCAAACCAGTTATCATCTGCAGAACTTACATCGATGGTTGGTAAAAATTTATAATGTACTGTACCATTGTGACCGGTTTTATCATGTTCATTCAGTACCCATTTACTACCTGTAATCACAATAGGCTGTACCTTGAGTCCAAGTTTTTTGGCAATCATATTGGTCCCTTGTTTAAAAGGGAGCAGGTCTTGACTTTTGGCACGTGTACCTTCCGGGAAAATGGCGATAGCACGCTCACTGTCATTAATCGTCTCTTTGACATCTTTTAGAAGTTTAATAAGGCCAACTTTGTTACCCCTGTCTAAAGAGATCATCTCTCCATGGCGTAAGAGGTTCCCAAACCATATAGCATCAAAAAGCTCTTTTTTTGCGACCCATCTGACATGGTTTTTTTGGAGTGCTTCAAAGCCTACAATATCTATGATGCCTTGATGGTTCATCACATACATGTCTGCTTTTTTGTCCATCTCTCCTTCTTGTGTCAGCTTTGCACCCATGAGGAACATACTGACTCTGTTTAGATAATGCATAATGGCAGCTTTATGTTTTGGAAAGAGCATAATACCCGGTATCATAATTACAGCAGTTACAAATGAGATGACAAAGGCACCCCAGTAAAATCTAATCTTTGCAAATATCTTCATCTTTGATCCATCCTATCATGCCATTTTCATATTCTACTTTTTTATATTCTCCATGCTCTCCCAACAATATAGAGTCAAACTCTTTGTTCACTTTTGTACTCATAGTACTTGTACTCGTTGGTAGTATAAAAAGAGGTGATCCCTGTTTAATACATACTTTTTTATGTGGTATGTATAGGGTCAAGAGTGTAATAAGAGAGATCACACCTAAAACCAGATAAAAAAAATCCCGTTTAAATAAAAACATAAGAAAGAAGAATCCAGTAAGAGACATAAGGCTATATTTTTTCAGTAGTTCAAAACTGTCTTCTGTTGGGTTTAGATCTGTTTGGGAGACCACCGTGTTGGTAACAAACTCAATAGGTGCATTGAGGTAAACATATTGGTTTTTTATGGTATTGAAGTAGGTAAATTTGATTTTCTTTTGTGTGTCTGGGACTACAAAGTAGAATTCAGCCATCACTCGGGATTTGTCTCTTTTAATATGTTCAATACC
>JALWLD010000071.1 GCA_027081115.1 Sulfurovum sp. | reverse complement strand
TAAAGGCTTACGTTTCATCCCCCGTCTTATCTCAGCCATTGGAATGTTTTTGACTATGATTGACATACACCCAGGAGCAACCATAGGACGGCGTGTCTTTATCGACCATGGTGTAGGTGTGGTCATCGGTGAGACAACTATCATTAAAGATGATGTGCTTATCTATCAACAAGTAACACTTGGTGGTGTAAGTACCGACAAGGGAAAACGTCACCCCACCATTATGGCAGGTGCGGTCATTGGAGCAGGAGCAAAAGTACTTGGAAATATCACCATAGGTGAAAACTCTAAGGTTGGTGCCAACTCCGTGGTCGTCAAAGATGTACCTGAAGACTGTACCGCTGTGGGTATCCCAGCACGTGTACTCAAACGTGGCTATGATAAAAGTCCACTCAGTCATGACAAGATTCCAGATGTCAATAAAGAGATATTTGAGTATCTCATCAAACGTATCGAAGTACTTGAAGCAGCACTTCCTAAAGGTAAACAAGACGCCATCAAGAAAAAAGACCATGACCTTGATGAAATTTATGACAACTTTATTCACAGTATGGATTAAATTTGGGCTTATGAAGAACATAAGTCCTTCTTCTTAGTCAGTTATCAACCACTTTTTGTTATAATATTAGTTATTTATATTATTTTTTAAAAGGGTTTTCATGCTATCAGATCGCATCCAAACACTCTCTCCATCACTTACTATTGCTATCTCGTCACTTGCACGTGACTTGAAAGCACAGGGAAAAGACATTCTTTCATTTTCAGCTGGGGAACCAGACTTTGAAACACCACAACGTATCAAAGATGAAGCTATCAAAGCAATCAATGATGGTTTTACACAATACACAGCTGTTCCAGGGATACCAGAACTTCTTGAGGCAGTAGCTACCAAGCTAAAAAGAGACAACAATCTTGACTATGCTCCATCAGACATCATCGTAAGTAATGGTGCAAAACAATCACTCTTTAACCTCTTTCAGGCCGTACTTAATGAAGGAGATGAAGTCATCATACCTGCACCTTACTGGGTAACATATCCTGAGCTAGTAAAGTATGCTTCTGCTGTACCTATCATCATTGAAACCAACGAGATTGGTGGGTTTAAAATTACTGCAGATCAACTTAAGGCTGCCATTAGCCCAAAAACAAAGATGATTATTTTAACCACGCCTTCTAATCCTACTGGATCAGTTTATTCTAAAGAAGAATTAACTGCTTTAGCAGAAGTACTAGAAGGTACAGACATCATTGTTGCTTCAGATGAAATGTATGAGAAACTAGTGTATGACATAGATTTTGTAGCATCTGCTAGCATCTCTGATGACATGTACCAAAGAACCGTGACTATCAATGGTCTTAGCAAATCTGTAGCCATGACAGGTTGGCGTTTTGGATACTTGGCTACACCTAACAAAGAACTCATCGCTTCTATGAACAAGTTACAGTCACAAAGTACTTCTAACATCAACTCCATCACACAAAAAGCAGCAATCCCTGCACTTTTAGGTGAAGTAGATGATGATATAGAACAAATGAGAAGAGCCTTTGAAGGACGTTGTGATGAAGCGGTTAAACTCTTTAACGAAATAGACGGACTTTCAGTGCTTAAACCACAAGGTGCCTTCTACCTCTTCGTAAACATCAAAGATGTAAGTGAAGACTCTATAGAGTTCTGTAAAGAACTCCTACAAGCAACTGGCGTGGCTGTAGTTCCTGGTATAGGCTTTGGAAGTGAGGGATACTTCAGATTCTCATTTGCCACAGATATGACGACTATCCGTGAGGGTATCAGACGTATTGAGAAATTTGTAAAGAGTAAAAAATCCTAAACTTCTCGATGGTAGCTTGTCTACCATCCTCCTCATTTATTTACTAAGGTCATACGTTATGCATGTGCTTTTTAAACTCTCTATTCTATTTACATTACTTACATTTACCCTTCATGCAGAACGTGAAAAAATAAACTTTTCTTTAGTCATCTCTGGTGGTGTTAGCCTCGGTGCTTATGAAGCAGGCTATAACTGGGCAATGATAAAGATACTCAATAAAATCAGAGAGACAGGAGAGTTGGCTGAACCTCATTTACGTTCTGTTGCAGGTGCCTCAGCTGGTTCTATCAATGCCTTACTTTCTGCTATGTATTGGTGTCAAGAAGACTCTGTTCCTTTGCATAACAGTATAGAAGACAATCTATTTTATGAGACATGGGTAAATCTAGGTATAGAAGACCTAGTCATAGCAGCTCAAGACCCTGACAATAAGAGTACACTCTTTACAAGAAAGGGGTTAGAAAAAAAGGGTGAAAAAATCATCCAACACCTTAATAAACCTATATTTAAAAAGGGGTGTGAAGTGCCATTAGGTGTATCTGTCACAAAAGTAACACCCATTATAGAAGAAATTTCTGGTATTAAAATAAAAAATCAGCATTTTTCTGTTCCTCTTATCTTCAAAGAACACAAGGGAAAAGCTATTGTAGTCAATAAAACAATGCCTGAGAGTACAGATTTTTACATCTCTATACCTAACATAAAGACAGATAAACAAAAACTCATCAATGTTCTTTTTGCCTCTGGTGCATTTCCTGGTGCATTTCAACAAGTAAAACTTGATTATGTCTATAAAGGCAAACGTAGCTCACACTATTTCATAGATGGAGGTGCTTACGATAACATCCCTTTGCAGCTAGCAATAGAACTAAACAACAAATCAAATCATTTTCTCTTTATAGACCCTAGTAATATGCGTAAAGAAGTGGATACCAATAATGAAGAAGAGGAGGAAGAACTTCCCCTTGGGTTTATCACCACCAATTCCTTACCTCTACTCACTAGTCTTGAGATATTCCAATCAATGAAACTGTATCAAGCTATCAATAAATACTTTCGAGATAATAAAAAAAACACGCTCATACTCTCTTCCCGTTTTCACCCTCTGACAGGAAAATATCTTGAACATTTTGCTGCATTTTTAGACAAAAATTTTAGAGTTTATGACTATCATGTAGGGATTTATGATGCCATTTATCATCTGGCAGCCTTTCTCAAAAAAAGAAATAAATATACTCATTTATCACAACTTGAACTTATGAATAAACTAAAAACCATACTTGACATAGACACCCATCCAAAAGCTTTACATGCCTACAAACTCTTTGTAGAAACAGAGTTCTTTCATAAAAATCAGAAAACAACGAATAGCTTTTCATCTATCTATAATGCATTTGATAAAACAATCCTTGATGTAAAACGTTATGACAATGAAGCATTTAAACATTTTCTCTCTAAACTCGATATGCAGTACCTTAAATACCCTAAAAAGTCATTTCTGGCATATGCAAAACGTGATATAGATAACTGGTATAAAAAACCATTAAGACTTATTATAAATCGTATTACCTCTTTAGAGAATGACAGAGCCGAAGTTTATCCTGACCACAAGCCCATAGCAAAAGCTGCAAGTATTACGGCATGGGCAGGGAGTACTTTAGTTAAAGAAAAACGTGGTTTTGAGTTTTTACCCTTAGATGTTCCACAAGATAAAGACAAAAAAGCCTTTAGAGCTGCA
>JALWLD010000070.1 GCA_027081115.1 Sulfurovum sp. | reverse complement strand
TGGGAGAGTACCAAAAGTACCAGGATCGTTTCGAAGCGATCATCCCTTTTTCTGTCAACAAAAAAGTGGGCAAGGAGCAGCTGCTTGACGAGATTGCCAAACATCTGCCTGACTCTCCCTGGCTTTTTGATCCGGAGATTTTGACCACAGACAACATACGTGATATCTACAAAGAGCTTATCAGAGAATCGATCTTTGAAAATATGAGTGATGAAATTCCTTATGAGAGTGATGTATTGATAGAGAAGATCTACGAGGAAGACCACATCGACAGAGTCTATGCAACGATCGTGGTGGAAAAAGAGACACAAAAAGGGATGATCGTCGGACAAAAGGGAGCTGGGATCAAACGCATAGGCAAAAGTGCACGTGAGCTCATGGAGAAGTTTGCCGGCAAAAAGATCTTTCTTGACCTGCATGTTTCGGTAAAAAAAGGATGGAGCAAGAACAGAGAGAGTCTCGAAGAGTTTGGGTATATTATCTAGTTTCTCTGTATATGGCACTTTTTCCTTATGCCAAAAGAGTGAGGGATTTTAAATATTATACAATTAAGAAAAATTATAATTTTAAGTGTTTTTTCACTTTTGTAAGATATTCTTAATATTATAACATATATAATTGGTCAACAAACAAGGAAGTTTAGACATGTTTTCGAAAAAGAATGGATCACAAAACTCACAGTCGACCATAAAAAATATAGTCACACTGAATGCGTATACAGGGAAGAAATACATATTCAAAGGTGATAAGCTTCAGCCTTTGAACAAACTGACCTATAATACTGCAAACTTCATTACATCCTACCTGAGTAATAAGGACTTCATAACTACCACTACTATGGTAAGCAGGAGTATTCCTCAGGAAGATATTGACGATATACTTGAAATCAAGGCATACGAAGAGCTTGGGCTTGACCAGGCAAGCAGTTATATTATCTCTTCTGTTGAAGTCGAGAACAGCGGTGAAGAGCGGGAGTTCCATCTTTTTGTTGCAGAAACGGAGACATTGAACCAGCTTTATCTGCCTATTAAAGAGGAGACGAAATATCTTGATCTGATTGTTCCGGCACCATTGCTCTACAAGGCTCTTTATCATAAAGAGATACTGAGTGATACGGGTGTACACTGCTTTGTTTACTTTACACAGTATGATGCTTTTGTAACATTCTATAGAAACGGTGAATACCTGTATTCCAAATCGATTGAGTTTTCACTTGAACAAATCTACGAGAAGTTTTGTGAAATAGAGGGAGAACAGGTTGACAAAAAAGAGTTCTTCACAACACTCGAAACAGAAGGGCTGAAAGCGACAGACAGCAAATATCAGCAAAACTTCATGAAGATTTTTGGTGAAGTCTTCATTACCATCAATGATATCATTATCTATACCAAAAGGGCTTTCCAGCTTGATACGATAGACCATATGTATATCGGGAGTGTTCAGGGACCTATTGTCGGACTGGACGAGTACAGTAATAACTATCTTGGACTACCGTCCGCTGATTTCAACTTCGATTACAATATAGAGAATGATGAATGGTATACAGATCAGTTGCAGTATATGATGCTTCTGACCTCTATGGAGTATATGGAGGACGAGAGCAGTGTACTGAATATGACAATGTTCCCGCGTCCTCCCTCATTCGTAAACAGGGCAAGCGGACAGTTTATTATTGCAACATTTGCTGCTATTTCAATTGGTCTTGCCTATCCGCTATATCACCTGGTAAGTTCCTATGCCAACGAAGCGAAGATATACGCTCTGAACAAGCAGAATGACTCATTGAGTAGTGAAGTCGGGAAGTACAAAAAGATTCTCGGTGAGAAAAAACGGAAAATAAGTGCACTAGACAAGGAACTTGCAAGTTTGGCGAAACTGTATGGTGCCAAAACAAAGACGCTCACATCAATCTATAGAGAAAAGGTTGATTACCGACTAAAGTCAGAGACTTTTTACACGGTTGCGGAGGTGTTGCATAAGTTTGATGTGCATGTGGACAAGCTCTTTACCAAAGATGATACGATTTGGATGTCGCTGGTCAGCTCTGATGACAGAAAATTGACAGAGTTGATCAAATATATCTCTGATATATATGAGAATGATATAAAAGAGATTGATATTAAAATGATCGAAAAAGATCCTGAGAGTGAACACTACAAGGGATTATTAAAGGTTGAATGGCGATGATGAAGTTTATTGAAGACAAGCTCGAAGAGCTGGATGGATACTTCGCTCCGAAAAAAGAGAGTGAAAAGTGGCTTATTATTTTGGGGATTGCCGGTTTTATTACCTATATGGCGTATGACTACCTTCTGCCATATACAGAAAAACTGCACAAAAAAAGTGAAGTAGCCAAAAAGGCTGTAGAAAAGAAAATAAAAGACAATACGATCTATCTGAACAGTATTACTGTAAACGGTGATCGTGACTATTATGTGAAAAAATATACACGTGACATCGCGAGTAAAGAAAAGAGCATTGAGAAGATGAAACAAAAGATCACTTTTATCGATGCGAACCTGAACAAACTTTCCGATATGCTTTTCAACCAGAAGAACTGGTCTATTTTCCTTAATTCGCTGACAGATAAAGCTGCCGTGCAGAATGTTGATATTAAGTATATCAGTAACAATTATGTAGACAGTAAGGGAAGTTTTGGACATGTATTGGAGATGGGTATTGGTTGTAAAGGTGATTATAAGAACATTGTGAAGTTTATGAATGAACTCGAACAGAATGTACTTGTAACAGATATCTACGGTTCACGAATGCAGATGGATGAAAATTCATCCAAAGTTGTGGCAGATATCAATATTTCAGTATGGGGGATCAATCGCTAATGAAAAAGTTATTACTTGTCGTGCCTCTTTGTTTGACAGCAATCTATGCGGATCTCTCGGTTAAGCAGATTGAACAGATGATCGAAAGGATACATCTCAAGCGGGAAGGTGTCGGACTTGATGTTTTGGAAAAGACGAAGGAACCGTTTGTCAAAATTAAACAAGAAGACAACAAAACTGTCATTGAAATCCCTGAAGAAATGCCCGATGTAAAGCTTGCACTGCATGCGATCATGGCAGACAAAGCCTATATCAACGATGGTTGGAAAAAGGTTGATGATGTTATACTGGGATATACAGTAAAATATATAGGGAAAAGGGGTGTCGTTCTGAGAAATGGCAATACCATCAAAAAGCTGTTTCTTGGTAAACCAAAAGAGAGTTTAATCATGTTAGAAGAAAGGGAATAGGATGAAAAGCGTACGATATAAGGGGATCAAGTTTGTTATTGCATGTGCAGTAATATTTGGATTTACAAATTTGCCGGCAGATGAGGGGTGTTCTACCAAACTCTTTTCTGTGACGATCGATAGCAAGCTTTCTATTGGTGATGTTGTAGACAACCTTGCCGATACATGTGGGTTGACGGTAGTTGTCAATGATGAGTCTGCAAGAAAACGCATGAATAAAAAGCTTTACTATGTAAAGTTGAAGAACAGTACACTCAGAGGATTTTTGAATACAATTCTGAAAGACAATGATCTGCACTACACACTTGAAGGGAATAAACTGAAAATTTCCTATCTTATTACGAGGACATT
>JALWLD010000069.1 GCA_027081115.1 Sulfurovum sp. | reverse complement strand
TCATGTGAGTAGTCAGTTTTTCAACCCATGCCTCTTTGTTTAGATAGAGGGAGTTTTGTTCAAGATACGCATGAAGTTCTTCATCTATGTCATTGACTTTTAACTCTTCATAAGAGCGTAAGGTATTCCAACGAGGGCTTAGCTCTAACATAAAGGTCTTAGCTTCATCTGTATAGGCTTCTAAGGTATGTTCTTTTAACGGTTTAAGTAGGTTTTTTTCTAAGGCTTCATCACTTATTTTACCTTCTTTGTAGAGATCAATATAATAGTCTGAATCCATATACGTTTTACCCCCAAAGATACCTTGGGCTTTGTCTAGTGCTTCCTTAAAGTTTAGATGTTCAAAACCTTTTAGAGGGTTATGGTGAATAAATGCACCGATAGGCCAATAGTGTGGCACGGTATCTTTGACAGCATTTAATTTTTCTAATATACTCATGATAATACCTCCTGAAATCCTATAATACTAAGGATTAATAATATGATAAACATACTGTAGTGGATAACTTTTTCATTTTTAGATAGGTCAATGTAGTGTACATTATCGTTGGGTTTCCCAAAGACAGTTTTTGCCATCACTCTTACAGCAATAAGAAAGTTTCCAAAAAAGATAACTAACACAATAAGATACCATAAGAGTGTTGTATCTGATGACAGTATGGCATTAAAAAACAATAAGGCATTTGGCAGTGGTGGATAGAGTGCCAAAGAGGTTAAATAAATGGTAAAGAAGAATCCAGCATAGGGTGTGACAAGGGTAATCCCTGTAATGGGCTGATAGTTGGCACTCCCATAATGACGTTCATAGTATTTCCCCATAAGATAAAGACCCACTAGTGTGAAGAGTAAAGATATACCATATAGTATACTTGCTTTAAGCTCAAACATAAGGAGCATAGGAGCATTAAAGAACAAAATATAATAGCTTAGTTTATAGAGGTTGGTTGTCTTGTTTGCTTTGTACAGTGAAAATAAAGAAGCGATAAATACAAGCAGTACAACCACGATAGAGATCTCTTGACCACTAAGTGCTAAAAGTAACATCCCTAAAATAAGTAAAAAGGCTGAGAGAAAAAATATCTTCTCATAAGGCAATTTTTTGTTCTTTTCCAAATAGAGATAGTATGGTAGTCCTGAAAATAAAAATAGTAAAATAAAACTTGTTAACATGCTTCCTCCTCCTTAAAATATTTTAAAATATTTGACATACATATCTGAGATGTAGCCTTCTTTTGCCAGTAACTTGTAGTATCGCCACTTGACTTTGTTAGGTTCATGTTCCCCTACTGGGATGTTGACATAATGCTGTTTGTAAGCAAAGAGCCAACCTACGCCTAAGATGAGTGCTAACATAAAGATGGACATACCAGAGGTGACATTCATCGTAGCAGCTTCAAAGAAACGTAAACCATACGCACCATATAAGAAATGTTCAAGCTCTAGACCTACAAATTCATAGGTAAATAAGACAAGAATAAATGAACTTATAAGGGTAAGAATAATCTTGGGTGAATTTGCTTTAGAGATTTCAAAGAATGATAAAAAGAGTTGGGTTCCCGTAAGCCATGCAAAGGCTAAGATGACAATGGATGCATTAAACTCGATAAACTCATCTGTGAGAGCATATTTAACCCCAATAAATACAATAACAGGTAAGACGGTAAATATGGCGATGAGACGGAACATATTTTTAGAGTTGTATTGTGGTTTTTCTTCCCAAAAGAGTTCATGAGAGAGTCGTTTAGCAACATTGGGTGCTTTTCTAGCCATATTGATAAGAGAGCCAGATTCTAGGAAAAGAGATGCTTTAAAGATACCGTGCACCATAAGGTGGTAGATGGCAAGACTAAAGGCGCCAAGTCCCACTTCCATAATCATGTAACCCATTTGTCCTACCG
Organism: Sulfurovum sp.; assembly: GCA_027081115.1. Classification (GTDB taxonomy): domain Bacteria; phylum Campylobacterota; class Campylobacteria; order Campylobacterales; family Sulfurovaceae; genus Sulfurovum. The sequence goes on along the minus strand of JALWLD010000069.1, from coordinate 1,709 downwards.
TAGAGTAACCCAAAGAACGTTTGATGTCAGAGACGGCTAACATAAGGATGGATGCGACGATGGCTGTCACGAGTCCCATCACAAAGGCAACATTTAAAACCGCAGGGGTAAGAAGCAGTAAAAATGCCATTTTATTGAGCAAGATACCACCCACATTGACTACTCCTGCATGCATAAGAGCTGATACTGGTGTAGGGGCTTCAGAGGTATAAGGTAACCAAAGATGAAAAGGCATAATGGCAGACTTCATCATCGCAGCAAATAAAAATAAGAAACCAATGATATAAATCATAGGGTTGTCAATAGAACTAGTTTCAGACAGCTTTAGCCATATTTCGCTTAGTTCTGATAAATCAAAACTTCCAAATGTCTTGTATGTGAGTACCACAGCTATAATGAAAAAGAGGTCAGCCAGTTTATGTACCAGCATTGTCCAACCACCATTTTTGATGGCAGATTTTGACTCAACATTAAAGGTTATGAGTAGGTAAAGTGCAATACTCATAAGTTGCCATGCAATGGTAAGAATAATAAGATTATTACTCATGACAAGGAGATATATAGCTGAAAAAATAAAGTTTAAAAGTATAAAAAACCTTTTATACCCAGCTTCATCCCACATATATTTGGTAGCATACTTACGAATAACAAGACCCAATATTGCTACATAGGGTACAAGAATGGAAGAGAGTTCGTTGTAGACAAGAAGCCCATCAAATCCGTAGATAACCGTATCGTTGGTTATGACATAATATGTTCCATAAAGTCCCAAAAGAGCCACAATTGAAGAGAGGAAGATACTCACTTTTGGCATAAGTTTTTTATTATCTAAAAATCCAATTAGAATAGCTATGAGAACGGGCATAAAAAGAATAAATAAAACTAGTTTTTCCATTGAAAACCTCACTGTAATAAATTCATAGATACTTAAAATAAAAAATAAAAGTCGTAGTATGTTTATAGTTACTTTATGTATTGCGTATACTTAAAAATACAAAAGTAAAATATAAGCTATTACTTTGTTTCTTTTTGAAACAATCTGAGACTCTTAATTTATTATTTTAGTCCCTATATTGAAAGTATGATAGCTAAATTAGTAAAGAGATACTTAATGATAATCTAGCGAGTAAGTATTTGTACCCTAATTGAGGTAAAATGAAACACACAAAAATCTATATGAATGATGAAAAATAAGTAAAAGTTTTAGAGGGAATTGATTAAGAAGGGGTTACTTAGACGTAACTCTTAGGTTCAAGAGTTACGTTGGGGCTTGTTACTAGGGTATAGATTACTCTCCTGTACCTTTGTAGATCTCATCATAATGTGCAGCAAGTTCAGTAGTATATACTGCTGCACTCATGACATCACAGTTAAAGAGATTGGAAAAACATGATGCTTCTTCAAAGATTTGGTCACTTTGACTAATCACTTTAGCGGCTTCTAGAAGACCTTGGTTATTTTGTCTAGCATATTTGAGTGCAGATAGAATAACTTCTATTTTTTTACCTTCAAATTGTCCATCAAGAAGTTCTTTAATGTAGCTATCATTTTCATAGGCAGTTAAAAGGTTTTTAACTTGTTCTGGGCTGATGTATGCCCCACCGCTAAATGCACCCTGAAGTTTCTTACTGGTGAATAAACCTTCAGTATATTCAAGAGGTACAACATCTTCCCATTTAGTTGTGTAAAGATGGTGGAATGTTTCATCT
>JALWLD010000068.1:1274-3654 GCA_027081115.1 Sulfurovum sp. | reverse complement strand
GCATTTCATCTGAGATGTCTATGTTTCTCATCACCGGCCCTGGGTGAAGTACTAAAATATCTCTGTCTCTCATGCGCTCTGAGGTTATGCAGTACTGTTTTGCGTAGTCATCATAGTCTTCAAAAAGCTCTGTCTCATGGCGTTCGAGTTGTGCACGTAGACTCATAATGACATCTACTTTGTCCATAACGTCTTCGAGATTTTTATACTGAGGTAAATCAGACTCAGGCATAAACTGTTCAGGTGCTACAAGTAAAACATTCATTCCTATACGTGTCATAAGGCGTATGCCAGAACTAGCCACACGTGAACTTACGATGTCACCTACGATGGCGATGGTTTTACCTTTAACATCGCCATCAAAATGCTCTACCATAGTAAAGAGGTCAAGCAGTGCTTGGGTAGGATGTGCGTAGTTTCCTGCTCCTGCGTTGATGACAGGCGTGGTTTGCATGTCTGCTAGAAGCTGTGGTGTTTCATTTTTCTCATGTCTAATGATGACTCCATCGGGCTCCATAGCACAAAGGTTTGCAAAGGTATCTTCTAAACTCTCCCCTTTTTTTGCAGAAGATCTACTAGGGTCAAGGTGTACCACCGAAGCACCCAAACGTTTTGCGGCTACTTCAAAAGAACTACGTGTTCTTGTACTTGCCTCAAAGAAAAGTGTAATGAGCAGTTTGTCATGAAGAAGTTGTGGAGGACGCTGTGCTTTAAAGTTTTTTGCATCACTAAGAAGCTGTGCTATTTGTTTGTCTGAAAAGTTGTTTGTGTCTACAAGATGTTGCATGGCAATTATCCTACGTTATTTTGTAGTATTATAGCTTAGTGATGATAAAAAGGTAGCAAAAGCTAAGCAGCTTGTTATGCAGCCTCTTGTTGATACTCACGGACATCTACGACCACACCACTTTTCATAATTTCATTGGCTTTGGTAAGTAAATTCAACGTAACAGCATCATCTACATACTTTTCGCCACAGTTGTCACAAACAAGTGATGGTACATGTTTAAATACAATCGTTGAGGTATCTTTTCCTAGTGTAATAGTAGAAAAACCATTTTCAAGTAATCCATGTTTGCAAATCATACATTTCATTTTAGTCCTTTCTTGTTTTCATATTGTTTTGCCATTTTAAAAGAGTTGGTTCATATGCAGTAATGACGAAAACATTTTCTTCATCATCTTTCGCAAATACTACATGAAGAGGACGTTGCTCAATATAGGCAAGAACTAAAAAAGAAGGATAAGGTTTGTCCTCATCATAGACCTCAATAGTCTCACCATTTGTAAAGACAACTTCGACATCTTTTTGAGAAATATTTCTTTCGAACATTCTTTCAATAGCGTGTATTCTATAAATAAATGTCAAAATTTACCCTCTAACTTAAGTTTCATAGATTTATTATATCATAAGTTTAAAAGGTGTGTTTTTTATGTTATACTCTTGACTAATTTAAATATATCTTAAGTGGGTGGAAATGAGAAATTTCATATATTCATTAATGATTGGTTTTATACTACTGTTTTCAATAACAGGTATATTTATGAAATTTGTAACCTTAGACAATGATTTTGGTTCAATAGCAATGATATGTACTATTCTAGTCATAATAATATATAGTATTTCAAAGAAACCTTTTGAAAGAGCATCACTTAAAGATTTTTTACTTTCCTTAACTCTAATGCTAGTGATAACAATTTTTGGGTCATTCGTATTTTCTTTAGTAGCTGGTGTCCCTATTAATGGAGAATCTGTAAAAGATTTTACTTCTTATTTATTACCAATCTCTATGTTGATAGGAGTTTATAGTTTTTATAAGAGTTCACAAGAGAAGTTCTTAGATGAAGAACGAAAAAGCAAGATAAAAATATGCCCATGCTGTCAAGGAACAGTATCTTTAGGTTATTTTGTTTGGAAAATTCTTGATGGGATGGAGTTTATCTCGATTACAGAAAATAGTAAGGGTATGTCATGTCCAAAATGTAATAAAGAAATTTTAAGTGCAAAAGAGAAAGGTGAACTTAAAATGTTCCCTTTCTTTACAGCAATAATGCCACTGATATTATTTGGTTTCTTTTTTTCATTTGTATTTATGGTCATATTGTCATTCGTTCTGTATATCTTGTTGTTATCCAGAAAGTACTATAAGGTTGATTTTAAGTGTATTGAAAGTCTATAGTAGTTATTAAACCTTCCTGTACACTCCACCACCCATCAAACACAGCATCATAATAAGGCTGTGTTACTTTTTCAAACTCTTCTCTGTCTTCATACAAATTCACACACCAGTCAAAATCAATCTCTCTAGACTTTAGTGCTTCTATCGAGAGTAGTGTGTCGTTGATGCATCCTAAACGGCTTGGGGTGACGAGTAGGGTT
>JALWLD010000068.1:806-1264 GCA_027081115.1 Sulfurovum sp. | reverse complement strand
CAGCAGGTAGAGTAAAGGTGTAAGCGGTGATGTCAAGTGGGTTGAGGTCTTTGAAATTCTCATTAACCTTTTGGCAAGCTTCAAGTAGTATAGTGGCATCAGGAGCTGTATGGGTGACGCCTGTCTCTATGGGTTTGTAAACACCTACCTTTAAACCTTTGGAAGCAAGTGCCTCTATGAGCTGTAGTGTGGTGTGTGTTTTACCTACATTGGTACCCGTAGCGGTGATGAAAAGTGATGTCATACACAATTCCTTTACAGTTTTTGTTTATTTTTTGATACAATTATAGTAGAAATAAAAATTATTTTATAGCAGAGGATAGAAATTGCCAAAGTTTGAAGAAGAATTAGAGCTAGCCTTGGAGCTTGAAGAACCACAAATGTTTAAAGTACTTTTGCACAATGATGACTATACGAGTATGGATTTTGTGGTAGAGATATTGACAGGTATTTTCCAT
>JALWLD010000068.1:0-796 GCA_027081115.1 Sulfurovum sp. | reverse complement strand
ATAGAAGAAGATAGTTAAGAAGGATTAATATGATAAGTATAGCACTCAACGATGTATTTAAAGAGGCGGTAAACTATGCAAAAGAGAATAGACATGAATACCTTACTGTCGAGCATCTTTTTCTAGCCATTGTGCGTTCTGTTGCAGGTAAAGAGATACTCTCACTGCTTGATGCAGACCTTTCGGTACTTGAAGCAGGGATGCAAAAGCATATCACACAGACGATACCATCGTTGAAAGAAGCAGTGGAGCCGTTTGAAACGGTGGCACTTTCACGTGCTATCAATGATATGATGACACATATACACTCTTCTGGACGTACAGAAGCGACTATAGGTGACATGATAGCGGCTATCTTTATGCAGGAGCATTCCTATGCGGTGTATCTTATGAAAAAAGAGGGTATTGCGCGTGTAGATGTACTTGAGGTGATTTCTCATCGTTATGACAAACCACAGGTAGATTCAGATGAGGCTAAAGCGGAAGAGACTTTGCTTGATCAGTTTACTATGGAGCTTGTGGCATTGGCCAAAATAGGCAAGATTGACCCCGTAGTAGGGCGTGTAGATGAGATAGAGCGTGTGATGCAGACACTCTGTCGCCGTAAAAAGAACAATCCTCTGCTTGTAGGTGAACCAGGTGTGGGTAAAACAGCCATCGCTGAAGGGCTTGCACTTCGCATCTACGAAGACGATGTACCAGATGTACTGAAAGGCTCAAGAGTTTATGCACTTGATATGGGTGCTTTGGTAGCAGGTACAAAATATAGAGGTGATTTTGAAAAACGTCTTAAGGG
>JALWLD010000067.1 GCA_027081115.1 Sulfurovum sp. | reverse complement strand
CATATGCCAGATCAATTAACTGGTACCCTCTATTCCATTGTGTATGTATAGATTTCCTAAAATCTTCCAATATGCTGTTTGCAGAGTAAGACTCTTCATGATTTTTGGGGTTTTTCACAAAGATACAGAACCATTTTCCTCCTCCATACTCTATACTGTTGAGTCTATACCCTTCATCCCATCTCTCCTTAATAATAAGAGGCACTCCATCCCAGCTGTCTATACTGTTGTAAGACTGCCCCAGGAAACCTGTATTTTTGGCAAACACACCTACCCAGGTTCCCTCTGCAGCTTCAACATCAATAAGATGATACCCGGCATTCCATTGTTTACGTATCTCTTTTAAAAATGTCTCTTCGTAACGTATATTTTTCAACATAGTGTCGGTATAGGTACCACCTTTGACCAAGATCCCCAGCCAATAACCTTTCCCGTTTTCTACATTCAACAGTTCAAAGCCATCTTTTTTATACGTATTCACGGCATCTTCAAACTTTTTCCAATCTCTCTTATGTACATATACCTGTTGAGAATACCCTGTACCTTTGGCAGAGACAGCCATCCATCGGTCATCTCCATAAGAGATATCTATAATGTCAAAACCATTTGCCCACTCTTTTTCAATAGCTGCATTAAAATTATGTAGTTTTACGTTGGAAAGGAATGATTGTTCTGTATATTTTGTCCCTTTAGAGAAGAGACCTACCCAAAAACTTCCTGCCATCACAACACTTGGAAATAAAAGTCCAAGCCCCAAAACACTCTTCAATATATTTTTTCTTTTTACCATTTTCTCTCCTGTTATTCATTATTCATATTTGTCATATCTATATTCTACCCCAGATACTCTTTCAGGTTCACTTCATCAATCTGTGCCGGGTTTAAATAGGCGCTTGCATACTCCTTATAAACCCCACTGCTCAAAAAGAGTCTAAACAGATCTTCATCTATATGCTTCTGTTTGACCATATTATGCATAATGTGAATAGATTCAGAAAGTGTTTTCTCTTTTTTATACGGTCGGTCTGATGCAGTCAACGCTTCAAAAATATCGGCAATTGCCATAATGCGTGAGGGAATTGACAACTCCTCTTTTGTCAACTTTTTAGGATATCCTGTACCAATCAATGTTTCATGGTGCATACCGGCATACTCTGGGATTTTGGTCATATTTTCAGGGAAAGGGATCTTCTCCAACATTTTAATACTCATAATGACATGTTCATTGATCTTGTAACGCTCCTCTTCTGTCAAAGTGCCTTTTTCAATACACAAATTGTAAAGCTCACCATAATTGTAGAGATATTTCGGAACTTCCAGTTTGAAGCCCTCTTTTTCATATGCTTCATAGTCAAAATTTTCTCTTTGAATGGTATGGGCTGCGTTATCACTTAGAAGCGGCTCCGTCACAGGCAATATTTCATTATCAAGGTACCTCTTTTTCTCTTCAATACCCAGTCCAAGTTTGTTGTCAAAATGTCTCTGCCACGTTTGTTTGGATATCTCCTGAATACGTATTTTTTTACTTTCATCCATACATTCTTCACCAAGATTAAGTGCTGCAACAAAAGCAAAATCATCCTGTAATTTTTTTATTTTTTCTTGTAGTGTCTCTTCATCTATATTCCCTTTTAATTTCTCTATCAAGGCATCACGGGAGAGTACTTCGAAGCGCATACGTATCTCATGAATTCGATTATAGATCATCTCTAGTTTTACAGCTTTATCAACTATATACTCAGGGGTTGTCACTTTTCCGCAATCATGTAGCCAAGCAGCTATCTCAAACTCACGGAGTTCATCTTTGGAAGTTAAAGAGAATGTTTTAAAAGCCTTTTCCTGTGAAAGATTGGCTTCTCGTAAAAGCATTTGTGCAATATGCGGTACACGTTCACAATGTTTCCCTGTGTATGGAGACTTTTCATCTACTGCTTCTGCGATCAGTTTAATAATCGCATCCAAAAGATCTTCTTGTGCTTTTTCATGTTTTTGTATACTTTTTGCCATAGCAACCAGAGATCCCGACAACTCTTCAAGCTCTACAATATTGGTGGGAACCAACTCGATCTCTGAGAGTTGTCGGTTCTGAATTTTATGGTTCACCTCTATAAGATCTTTAATAGGTCGGGCAATACTTCCTGCAGCCCACCAAATAAAAGGAATGGACAGAAGCAGTAAAATAAATGCTATCAAAAAAGAGTAACTAATATTGTCTCTGTGTGTTTTAAGTAAATCATCTGCATTTAGTTTAATACCCAAATAGGTTTTTCCTTTTAAAAGAGGATGAAAGATCATAAAGTATTTTTTATCACCCTCTTGGATCTTCATAGGCTTATCTAAATGTTGTACGATAGTCTCTTGCATAAACATTGGTTTTTGTACTTCTGGCATATCTTTTTTTGAAAATGCGGAAGAGGCAAACTTCTGTCCTGCCGCGTCAACAATAAAAATTTCCGTATCTTTATCATACTTTTGCAAATTGAGTGTCTCGTTGAGTTGTTGCATAGTATAGTCCAATGCAAGTACAACACCTGTATTTTCAACAGACACAGAAAAAGTAATACCTAACTGTTTTACAATGGCAAACATGTAAGGTTTTATACTGACTACTTTTTTTGCTGCGATGGCCTCTTTGTACCATGGTCTGTCATGCGGGTTATATTGATTTGTAAAACGCTTCCTTGAGATAGGTCTATAGTGTTCATCTAAAAAAGTATTCTGCTGGATATTGTCAATGATAACCACCACTGTCCAATACGTACCAACAGGAGCATCAAATACTTTAAACATTTTGGGTCTATTCATCATATTGATTACTTCATAATAGTTACCATCTGGCTGTGCAAAATAGATGGCGTGTAACTCAGTATTGAATTGCAACACTTCAATCAATCCATGTAAAGCGGGGTGGTCACTGTCGAAATCTATAGGTGCTAAAATATCTTGATGTTTTACTTTTGCTTTCAAGATATTCCGTGTATCTTTTGCCTTTTTTTTCATATGTTCAGAGATATTTTTTGAAATGATCTGAAAAGTATCATTTGCTGACTTGAGTGCAATTTTCTCACTAAAATGATATTGCGAGAAGAGTAAAGAAAGAGAGACCACCCCTACTAAAAATATGAGTATCGCCAAAATTTTTGTTTTGATGGTCATTTTAAACATATATTGTCTCTCTTATCTTATTTGTAAAAATTATAACATAAAATTAAAATTGCTCCTTTTTTAGTTTGCTTCTACTTTGTAAGACAAAGCAATTTATAGTATACTAAGCATACTATAAATTGATCGGGGCAACACATAATGCATTTCAAAAAACTTACTATTTTACTGGCTATCTTAAGCCTTACTTTTTTTACCGGTTGCGAATCTCCTTCACTCATGGGTAAAAAAGTAGAAAAAAAATATTATACTGGTGGCGCATTGCGTTCAGAATTTATCTGGAGTGACTCTACAGGTAGAAATGGGACACTCAAAGAGTATGGTTACGAGGGGCATCAAGTCTCTAGTGTTAACATTACCAATGGAGTTAAAAACGGGATAATGACACTTTTTGACAGTAAAGGTCGTGTTATTAGACAAGTGCCATATATAAATGGGAAGGTTCATGGTGTAGATAAATCATTTTATCCAAATGGAGACAAAATGATTACCTATACCTATAAAAATGGTCTAAAAGATGGCTATGCTTATTC
>JALWLD010000066.1:15421-46290 GCA_027081115.1 Sulfurovum sp. | reverse complement strand
TATGCCAAAGAGGTAAAAACTGAATCAGATGAGAGAGAAGCGCATATTTTACTGCGTGAAGGGTTAAATGGTGCGGGAGAGTTAAAGGTAGTTACGGGATGTGATACACTTTCTGGTAATTATAAACTGGATGAAAATACTATTTCACTGCAAATTAAAGTACCAGAGACAAGACTGGAAAATTGTCCAAATGCACTTACTGAAAAAGATTTTCTAGCGGCATTGTCAAATACAGTGTATTGGCGTATAAGAGGAGAAAAACTGACATTTTTTGATGAAATGGATAATACCTTGGCTACATTCAAAGCGATATATTTTTAAGAAGGAAGAGAGATGATCCATCTAAAACAAATAATTGTATTTATACTACTTTTTGTAACTTTTACTACACTCCAGTGAGGATAAAAAAAAGATAAAATATCTATGTATCCACAAGCATAAGAGGGATATACCCGATATGTGATAGAAGTACCTGAAATGCAGAATGACTATACGCCAAAGTATCGTTTTTGTACGCTTCTGACGAAGTAAAAGAAGTTGCCAAACGCTAACTGTGTGATTTCTTGACCACACGTCTTGCTGAGACAAATGTATCGGCATAATGACCATGTGTAATAGGAGAGATAATAATCCCCTTTTTCTTGGATGCTGCATGAATGAACTCTCCATTTCCAAGATAAATGCCTACATGTGTTATAGGAATCCCACGTTTTTTATCGGTTAAGAAGAAGAGAAGATCTCCCTCTTTGAGATGACTTTTATCTACAGGGATACCTTGTTTAGATTGTGACCATGCTGTTCGTGGAAGGTTTACATTGTGCTTTTTATAGAGGTACTGGACGTATCCGGAACAGTCAAATCCTTTTGGTGTTGTTCCACCCCAGACATATTTTCCGCCTTTGAAAAATTTTGCATAATCTAAAAGTTTTTTTTTGTCATCATCTGTGAGTTGGTAGGATTTTCCGGCTTTATTTGCTCTGGCAGTAGCTCTTGCAATTTGTTCCACTCTTTTTTTTGCTGCTGCTGCACGACGTGCAAGGTTCTCTTCTCTATGAAGTTCATCATAAATGGCTTGGTAGGAGTATTCTGTAGCTTTTTGTGTGAGGCATTCATTTTCACAATGTTCCATCACTTTTTCCTGTACCACATTTCCTTTTTTATCGGTAATGGTAAAAAGGTTGGCTGATGAGAGTGTAATGATTGTAAAAAGTGTAAAATATAATTTAAACATTTTCCCTCCACTTGTCCTAATATTTTATCATATCAAAACGGACTTGAAGAGAAACTGAAATGATTGGTATTAAAAATTAATGGTGTGTTCCACAGAAGTTTGCATCACAGCCATGTACTTTTCCTGAATATTTTGAGTTATTGACAAAGAATTTTAAGATACGTTTTTCACGTTTTTTAAAGAGAGAACTTTTTAACGTTCCAATTGCTTTTGGCTCTCCTTTATGGATACTAAGTAGTTTTCCTTTAGTTTTAAAGTAGAATTTCCAGTCATCATCATCTGACTGTTTTGCCATATAAAATGGTGTACCATGACAGGGAGTACAGAGTTTGGTAATAGTCCTGAAGGCTTTAGTATCATATTTCTCTGCTGCACTGGAAAAGCTCATGATCGATGTTATCAGTATCGTTGCTGTAAATAATTTTTTCATTTTTTTCTCCTGTTTTTTGTATTGTAATAAATCACACGTGTAGTCAGTGTGTAGCTTTGGCTATAATGTCACTTATGAATCATCAAATTATTATTATTGGGGCTGGTGCCTCTGCACTCATGCTTGCTTCACTTCTGCCTAAGAACTCTGCTGTACTCATAGACTCAAATCCTAAGTCTGGTGCGAAAGTACGTATATCTGGTGGAGGAAAATGTAATATCACAAATAAGTATATGGGAAGCCAGTATTATCTTGGGGATTCCTCTTTTGTGACACCTGCATTAAATGCATTTAGCCAGAAAGATCTTCTTAAGTGGCTAAAACAGCATAAATTGATTCCTGTTTTACGCAATGATGAGCATTACTTTTGTAAAGATTCTTCTCAAGAGATTTTGAATGTGTTTACTCAAGAGTGTAGGGGACAAAAAATGCTTTTCAATGAGAAAGTACTCTCTGTGAGTAAACATAAAGAGTTTTTTTCTGTAAAAACAGACAAACGTACATTAAGTGCAAAGTATGTTGTTGTGGCTTCGGGTGGATTGTCTTTTCCTAAAATTGGTGCGAGTGGTATAGGATATGAGATAGCAGAGTTTTTTGGACACAGTATAAAAAAAACGGCACCGGGTCTGGTTGGTTTTACTGTGCAAAGAGATCAATTCTTTTTTAAAGAGCTCTCCGGACTTTCTACGGATGTCTCTATTACTGTAAATAGTAATTTATGTAAAGGTGCACTGCTTTTTGCCCATAAAGGCATAAGTGGCCCTGCTGTATTGGATGCTTCCCTTTTTTGGGAAAAAGGGAAGATTGAAATTGACTTTTTACCTCATTTCTCATTGAAACAATTGATGAAGAGTAAGAAACAGATTAGCTCCCTGCTACCGCTACCTAAACGTCTTACTAAGTCTTTTTTGGTACAATTGATGCTTGATGACAAGACGGGGACGAAACTTACATCTGAAGATCTATCTAAATTAGAGAGTTTAAAGTCTTACAGTTTTGCACCGGCAGGTACTTTTGGCTATGGAAAAGCAGAAGTGACCAAAGGCGGTGTCTGTACAGATGAGATAGATGCAGAAACGATGATGAGTAAAAAACAAGAGGGGCTTTACTTTTTAGGTGAAGTGTTAGATGTGACAGGAAGATTGGGTGGATACAATTTTCAATGGGCATTTTCAAGTGCATACCTATGTGCATTACAGTTAAACAAGGAAATAGAATGAAAATCAGAGTTGTATTAACCATATTTTTTGTGTTGATTTTAAGTGGTTGTGTAGGACCAAAAGATGCATCGGGATGGCACTCTTCACAAAAAAGTGAATTCTTGAAAATTTTAAAACAAGATAAATACATGTCTATTTGTGAGCAGCAGGCACTTTATCAGAAAGTAAGATCTAGCGGTAATACGCAGCTCATGACAAAACTGTTGGTAGAGTATACCGATAATCTTGCCAATGGTTGTCTTCTGAATACCGAAGGTTTTACGGCCTATAAACAAAAAGTAAGTGCTTCAGATATTCAGAGAAAACTTCATGCTGGACAAAGTATAGAGCAGATCCTTAGACCTTATGTACCGGAGTATAGACAGTTTAGTGCACTTATTAAAGCCTATCATTCAACAAATGATCCTAAATTGAAACATAAGATCCGTCTAAATATAGAGAGAGTGAAGCTAATGAAGCCGGGTCTGGGTAAAACCTATGCTCTGGTAAACATTCCAGAGTTTAAAGTACGTGTCATAGAGAAAGACAGAACAGCAGTAAAAATGAAAGTTGTGGTTGGTAAACCGAAAAATCAAACACCGATCTTCTCAGAAGAGCTTAAATATATAGTATTGAACCCTACCTGGAATGTGCCGGACAGCATTGCCAGAAATGAGATTATTCCTAAGGCTTTGAAAAATTCCGGCTATTTGAAAAGCCATCGTCTTGTTGTAAGAAAAGATTACAATCTTGACTCTCCTGCACAGAGTTTTAACCCGTCATTGGCAAAAAACTATGTAGGTGGAGAAGGGCCTGTGCCATTCAAATTTATCGAGATACCGTCAAACAGAAATGCTTTAGGACGTGTGAAATTCATCTTTCCGAATCACCACTCTGTCTATATGCATGACACACCCGCAAAAAGCCTTTTTAAAAGAAAAACACGTGCTTTTTCCCATGGTTGTGTAAGACTGGAGAAACCACAGTATATGCTTGAGTATTTGTCTAAGAACTATACGGCTCATGACTATGAGGATGTTATGAAAAAGTACAATAGTATGAAGACACATTACCTGAAGATCGTTAAGCGTCTTCCTGTACACACAACATACTTGACAACATATGTAGATGATGAAGGTAGATTGATCTCTTTGGGAGATATCTACAAATTTGACAAAATACAACAATTGAACTTCTAAACAGTATGCGTATGACAAGGGCTTGGCTTATTTTAGCTGACATCCTTGTTACACTTTTGCTTCTACTCTCTTTTATTCTTTTTTTTCTCTCCTCCTCTCAAACTCTAAAAAAACCTTTATCCAAACCAATACCTCTTTTTTTTACTCATTGGGACAGTAATATTACTTTTGAGACTCTAGAGGTTGCGTCCATTAAAGAAGATGTTACAATGACACAAGAGGAGTTAAGAAAGATGGCTGAAGATGAGAGTATGGTAGAAGAGATCGTAGAATCATATTTGTTTACTGCACCCCTTTCTTTGCGCTTACACGAACTCTCTGGAAAATTAGGTAACCCCGTCTATATACGTATTTTCAAATCAGAGTCACTTTTTGAAGTTTGGATGCGTGTAAATGGGGAATATAAGCATTTAAAGAACTATTTTATATGTGACTATTCTGGTGTACTTGGTCCAAAAGAGAAAGAGGGAGACAGACAAGCTCCCGAGGGTTTTTATTCTGTAAAAAAATATCAGTTAAATCCAAATAGCAAGTTTCATCTCTCTTTTAATTTGGGATACCCCAATATATATGACAGAGCATATAAACGTACAGGCTCCTTTTTGATGGTACATGGAAAGTGTGCTTCCATAGGCTGTTATGCCATGACAGATGCAAAAATAGAAGAGATCTATGCACTGGTGGAAGAGGCGTTAAAAAAAGGACAAAAAGCAGTACCTGTACATATTTTTCCATTTAAAATGACCGAGGAAAATATGGCATTCTATGAAGATAATAAGTGGTATGATTTCTGGCAAAACCTCAAAGAAGGGTATGACTATTTCGAAGTAGAGAAAAACCCTCCGAGCATTAGAGTAAAAAATAAAACCTATGTTATCTCTGAAGGAAAGCAGTAACCTTCTTATGTTAAAATAAATTTTAATATATAATATTTTAAGGTTTTAAAAATGGTAGAGTACAAAGCAGTTATATATCAGGAAGGAATGTTCGGTTCACTTGTGTTGGGACAGTCCAAAGTCAATCCGGTTCGTTTCTCAGAGTTTTTAAACAGTAATGCCAATGATGGATGGGAAGTTGTTACCATGGAGAAAGATATAAGACGTATGCTTCTTTTATGGAAGCGTGAAGGGTATGTTGTTATTATGAAAAGAGAAAAGGGTGTAAGATGAAAGTAATGAAAATAGCAAGTATTATTACCGGAGTTATCGTGGCATTGTTTTCCATTTTACTGCTTGTGCAGATGTGGGGAAATGTGATGCCCTGGGAGACTTTTCTGAAGTTGTCTGTTACCGCAGCAGTTATTATTGTGGCTACTTTTGGTCTTGCTCTGCTTTACCGAGAGTATATTGAAGAGAAGTCTATGAAAGAAGAGAAGTATCTGGATTAAAAAGTACAGCAATGATTTTTGTACTTATGGAATATATAGATGCAAAGAGTGTAGTAAAAAACGAATTTAGGAGAGGATGGAAAATAGATCATGAAAAAATTTGGTAAATTGCTAATGATGGTCTCATTTTTTATCTGGATTGTAGACATGGTAACACAAGTGTTTTCTACTATGATCGGGGAAATGATCTGTGGCGATCAGTATATGTGCGCTGTAGATGGTGTGGTAGGTGATTGTTCCTGTGGCTTCAATACCGATATGCATCTTTCTTTGATACTTATTACATTTATGATCTTGGGTGTGGTACTTTTTTTAAAATCTGAATCTAAAAAAGATATGTTTCCTATAAATATTAAAAATGCTGAAGCCAATGAATAGAGCATTTATGTTAAAATAATTCAATTTAATATAATGGTGGACTATGGCATCTAAAGAGATACACTACAAAGCACATACATTCCAACTCTCTTATGAATTGGTTAATCCTTCACAAGAAGAAGTTCTGCTTGTACTTCACGGTTGGGGAAGCAACAAAGAGATAATGAAACAGGCTTTTGGGAAACTTTTTCCTGACTATAAACACATTTACCTTGATTTGCCAGGTTTTGGTAAAAGCTCCAATGAGATTATTTTAACTACAGAAGAGTATGCCAAGATCGTACAACTTTTTTTGGATGCACTCGGTGTAGAAGTGAAGATAGCCATGGGACACTCTTTTGGTGGAAAAGTTTCTACTTTGCTTAAAACACCTTGTTTGGTACTTCTCTCTTCAGCAGGTATTGTGACAGAAAAACCTTGGTCTATTAAAATTAAAATCGCTACATTTAAACTTCTTAAACCTCTTGGTTTTGCTAAAATACGCCAATTGTTTGTGGCACCAGATGCACAGGGAATGAGCCATGAAATGTATGAAACGTTTAAAAATGTAGTTGATGAGGATTTTGAAGACTCTTTTGCAGCTTCTAAAAGTCAAGCACTCTGCTTTTGGGGTAAAGGGGATACCGCAACACCACTTTACACAGGAGAGAAGATCGCCGGGTTGATCTCGAATTCTGTCTTCTATCCACTTGATGGAGACCATTTTTTCTTTCTTAAACATGCAAGCTTTATTGCAGAGACCATAACACAAACATGTAAGGACAATTAATATGCTACTGGTAAATTATATTTTTTATGCAATTTTTCTCTTGGCTATGGGCTATTATGCCATTACAAATCTTCAGTGGTACAGCTATAAACTTAACCGTGTCATATTTCATCATACCAAGACCTGGTGGCACTTTGTCTATTTTCTTGTTCCCTATGCACTCTATATGTTGGTATCATATACTTCTGATTATGGTTTTGTTGTAGTCCTTGCATACCTTGCACTTTTGTTTCAGTGGTATAGGGGGTTGGACAAACCTCTGGTTTGGACAGGTCGTGTAAAACGTTTCTATAGCATTATGCTTCTCTTTGGCCTTTTTATCTCTGTGGCTTTGGGACATTTTGGTGTGATCATTCCTATTTTCCTCGCTTATTTTCTTTCTGTTTTTATTGAAAAGATGTTGTTCAATGGCTTTAAAGTTAAAGCCCAGAAGAAGATAGAAGAGATGAAAGAGCTGACTGTTGTGGGAATTACCGCGAGTTATGGGAAGACAAGTATTAAAAACTATATTGAACATTTGCTAAAAGCCAAATACAAAACTTATGCCACACCACGCTCAGTCAATACTTATGGTGGTGTGATGAAAGATATCAACGACGACCTTCCTGAAGATACAGAAGTCTACATAGTAGAGATGGGTGCAAGGGGAGAGGGAGATATTGCCGAGATCTCCACTTTTGTGAACCCACACTATGTAGTGGTAGGAAAGATAGGCCCTGCACATATAGAGTACTTTAGAACGATGGAAAACATCCGTAATACTAAAATGGAGATACTTAAAACATCACGTTTAAAAGAGGCATGGGTACATGCCTCTGCTATGGTTAAACCCGAAGTTAATGTGCATACTTTTGGAGAGAAAGAAGAACTTGATTTGAAAAACCCTCTGCCTGCTCCCGAGTTTCTTATAGAAGATGTAAAAGCTACTTTGGATGATACGAGCTTTACTTTGAATGGTGTACGCTACTCAGCAAGTATTTTGGGTGCTTTTAATGCTATGAATCTTGCTGCTGCGGTACTTGTAGCAAAAGAACTTGGGCTTACAGATGAAGAGATACAAAACGGTCTTTCTACACTCAAAGCGGTAGACCATAGACTACAGCGGATAGATGCAGGTGGAAAGGTTATACTTGATGACTCGTTCAACGGAAATATAGACGGAACTATGGCATCATTTGAACTGGCTTCAACTTATGCGGGTAGAAAAGTGGTCATTACACCAGGTCTTGTTGAAGTGGATGATATACTCAATGTACAGGTTGCAAAACGTGCCAATGAAGTTTTTGATGTGGTCGTTGTTACAGGTGATCTGAACTATGCCATATTCAAAGAGTATGTAGATCCTGAAAAGTTGGTAAAACTCATTTCAAAGTCTCAAATGGAAGAAATGTTGGTAGAGCAGACAATACCTGGAGATTTGATCCTCTTTGCCAATGATGCTCCATCTTTCGTCTGATTTTTATACATCTTCGTAGGAGTTTTTCCCGTCATTTGAAAGAATCAGGCTCCTTATAACAACACACAAATTTGTATAATACAACTTTGAAAAATATTTTTACTCTGTCTTTGAGGAAATCATTTTAGGTAATCAGTAATAGATCCTGCCCCACCCATCTTCTTAAAAAACAGATCATGATTTTTACTTTTGATAGTAATACCTTCAATACCATAGCGGGTACCTTTTGTAATAGTAAAACCTTCTTTGATGGCAGCTTTTAGACGTTTGCTGGTGTAGCGATGAACATTTTGTCTGCAGGCCATCCTGCTTGAGTGTAGTTTAGAGTAAAAGGTACTTTTATTTGTAACTTTTAGGTGACCTGATATACGGTTGCACCCATCAAAGCCGTTAATGATCATCTGTTTGGCATGAAAATCGACAATGGCTCTTGCTTTTTTGACATTGTGTCCATCTAAAACACGTAGGTGCCAGTTTCCATTGACATCGTCTAGATCTGATTTTGTAAGCGTTTCAGCAAGAAGTGTGCTACTTGCAAGAAGAAGAAAAAGTGTTGAAGCCAAGATACTTTTTTTGATCATTAAAATTTTCCTAGTATAATCTTTTTAGAACTATACATTCAAATTGTTAATGGAGCATTTATGAGAGTTTTGTCTTGGATATTATTGAGCTTTTCACTGTTATATTCTTCTGCGATACAACTGTCACAGAAAGATGCATTGTATGTGGCAAAAAAGGTATGGCAGAATGAAGGTGCAGGAAAAGATAAATATCTGGTCTGGTGGAATAAAGGTGAGGATTTTGCTTCCGTGGGGATTGGACATTTTATTTGGTTTCCCAAAGGCCATACTGAACGGTTTAGAGAAGTTTTTCCTTTGTATGTAGCTTTTATGGAGAAGAAAAAGGAGCGACTGCCTTCCTGGCTTAATACAAGAACATCCTTTCCCTGGAAAACAAAAACAGAATTTTTTAAAGCTAAAAAAGAAAAAACAAGACAATACATGGAACTTTTTAACTTTTTAAAACAGACCATGCCGCAGCAGGCAGAATTTATGGCAGTACGCCTTTCTAATGCTTTACCTGAAATGTTAGAGACAGTAAGTAACAAAACACACAAAACATTAATAGAAAAACGTTTTAATGAAGTGCTGTATTACAAAGACGGGTCTGTCAATAAAAGAGGGCTCTATGTACTTTTGGATTATACAAATTTCAAAGGTGAAGGTACACTGAAAAGTGAGCGTTATAAAGGAGAAGGATGGGGACTTTTACAGGTATTGGAATATATGGATCCAAAAGAGAAGAACAAACAAAAAGCTTTTGCAATGTCAGCGAAAAAAATGTTGAGTAGACGTATTAAAAACTCTCCCCCTTCAAGAGGTGAAGAGCGTTGGCGAAGAGGTTGGAATGTTAGACTTGATACCTACTGGAAATAAAAGATTTTCGTATATGTCCTCATAAGATATACAGTGAAGTATTAGTCTCTTTTAGATAAAATGACTCTTATAAGGGAATGAGGAAAATCCAATAATGTATAGAAAAATTATATTTATTTCACTGCTTTTTTTAACTACATCACTTAACGCTGGACTTTTTGGTAATGATAAGAAAGAGATTGTACTGCCAACGCATGAGATCTTTATAGAAGGAGAAGAGGCATTCTCCAAAGCAGATATTTTGGATGCCCTGTCTGCAGAACATAAAAGTTTTTTTGAATTTTGGAAAGATGACAAAGCGACGATCAAAGACAAATTAATCCCTTCTCTCAGTCAGGCATTGAGAGCTTTTTTTGATTCAGAAGGGTACTATGATGCAAAATATCAGATAAAGCAGACTAAAGAGAGTATTCGTGTGTTGGTGCATGAAGGAAAGCCTGTAACCATCAATGATGTGAATGTATCGAGTGATTTTCCTTTGGATGAATTATTTGAATTTAAAAAAGGCGAAGTTTTTAAAGCCAAAAAATTTATTGGTTCTAAAAGTAAGATTATCTCAGCACTTTTAAAAGAGGGTTATTGTTCTTATGAACTTGACAGTAAAGCGTATGTGGATCTGGATAAATATACGGTTGATCTACGTTATATAGTTAAAAAAGGTGGAGTGTGTACCTTTGGTAATGTCACAATCACAGGATTGGAAACCATTGACCCTGAGATTGTGAAATCTCGAGTCCGGGCAAAAGAGGGAGAGCGTTTCTCTACAGAACTTGTGCAAGATACCTCTACAGCCATCTACAGTTTACAATCTTTTGACTCAGTACTCATTGGGGTAGATAGAAAGTTCTATAACGTGGTACCTATAGATATACATGTTAAAGAGATGGAAAAGCCTTATCATTTTGAAGCAGGAGCCGGCTTTGATACTTATGTTGGTGCGAGAGTACATGGTACCATTGTTAAACATAATTTTATGGGAAATGCTCAGCAGTTGGGATTAAAATTGGCATGGTCTCAACAGGAACAACTGGCAATTGTAGACTTTTATAAACCAGTTCTTTTTGGTATTGGTGATTTCTATATAGACCTTGGTGCAAGTGGAGGTTATTCAAGCCTTGATTTTGAAGGTTTCCATGAGGAGAAGGTTTTTGTCAAAACGTATTTGAAACATGAAAGTGATCGTTTCAGACTCATTGTTGGTGCTGCATTAGAAGCCATTGACATTAGCAGGTTAGATGATAATATTTCAATATTGCCAGAAGAGGCATACAATACATTCCTTTTAGCTTATCCTTATCTTGATGTGACATATGATGGAAGAGATTCAAAGCTTAACCCAAAATATGGGTATTTTCTTCGTGCTTATTTGGAAATGGGCATTCCTACGGATGATGAATCAAGTCTTTATCTTAAAACCGAATTGGAAGCGCGAGCTATTTATACGGTATCTGATTTGACTATGGCTGTTGTAGGAAAAATGGGAACAATACAGTTGGAAGATGAACATATCGGTATTCCTGAATCAAAGAAATTTTTTGGTGGGGGTGCATATTCCAACCGTGCTTATGGCTTTAGAGAATTAGGTGTGATTACTTCCCCTACAACCTTTGAAACTTACGGAGCAATGAGTATGGCTAATCTCTCTTTGGAGCTTGATTACCCTGTTTGGGGTGATCTTTCTGCTGCAGCCTTTACAGACAATACCATGCTTACTCAAGACTCGTATGATTTTTCTGGAGAGATCATTACCTCTGCGGGTGTAGGTGTACGTTATTTAACACCGGTTGGACCCTTTAAACTGGATGTCGGTATGAATGTCCAGGATCCATCTCAATATGGAATTTCATTCCAGATAGGACAGTCATTTTGAAAAAAGCAT
Organism: Sulfurovum sp.; assembly: GCA_027081115.1. GTDB lineage: Bacteria > Campylobacterota > Campylobacteria > Campylobacterales > Sulfurovaceae > Sulfurovum. The sequence goes on along the minus strand of JALWLD010000066.1, from coordinate 34,926 downwards.
TGTATGGTTTCTTAATCTTTTTTGTATTTCTTATTGTAGCTATCGTAGTGGCAGCCAACTCTTCGTATGTCATTAAAAAAGTAGTAGATATCTTTGCCCCTGACTATAATATCTCATATAATGACATTACAGGAAATGTTTTTACCGGGGTTAACATAGCCGGATTGAAGTTTGACAATAAAGAGATCACTAAAAATATTAAGTTTTCATGGAATCCTTCAAAGATACTCTATAAAAGAGTAGCTATTAATGAGATAAGCGGAGAGGATCTGGATGTTGATACGGTTAAAGCCCTCATTGCCTCTTTCCCTAAAAGCGTGGATGACAAAAATAGTAGCTCTTCTCCTTTACCTGTGGTGATTACTGTCGATAAAATACATTTAAGTGTGAATTCATTTGTTGAACAGGGAATTACTATTGAAAAAACGCTGTTAGATGTAGATAATGTAACCTATGCAAGTGATGAAATATCTGTAGATAAATTCTCTTTGAAGGTTGATACCAATATAACTGATCTTATATTGTATGCATCATTAGATGATGGAAAATTGGTTATTGATGAGTTGGCTGTGGAGAATATAGATTCTGAAACATTGCAACATATGTTTATGCCTAAACCGGGTGATACAAGTACCAAAGAAAAGAAGACGGTTGCCAAAGAGAGTCAGAAAGCTGAAGAGATCAACCCTTTGATCCCAAAAGAGGTGGTTTTAAAACACTTTTTAGCAACCCTGTTGCCAAGGGGCTATAAAACAGCCAATATTGACAAGCTTGAGCTCTCCATAAAAGATGCCAGTCTTGATATTGCAAAAGTACTTTCCAATAAAAAGTCTGCTATTGAGGTTAATCACTATGCATTGAGTTTTCAGTCTGATGTAGGTCAGATAAATGTTGAGGGAGGATTGACAAACAATGTTGCTACACTAAATGATATCAATTTAACCAAGATAGATACTTTGGCGCTCAAAGCAATGTTTGTCCCCGATATAAATGAAAGTAATGTAAAGAAAGATGAGTCGCTTGTTAGCAGGACAGAAGAGAAGAGGAGTCACTCATCTGAACCAAACAAGCTCATACCTGAGAAGATTGTATTCAAAACTTTCCATACCGATATTTTGCCTGCAACGTACGAACCAGTTCAAATCGAAGATATTGTATTGAACATGAAAGATATAACATTCAATGTGACTAAACTGATGCTTGAAAAAGGTTATATTGATCTCAAAGGGAAAACAAACCTTTCTAACTTCAGGCATGAAAGTAGTATTGAAAATAACACATTGTTAGGAAATATTATATTCACCCCCAATGAAGCACTCTTTAGTAAATACAGTCTTCCCATCCGTAGAGAGGCATTGGGAGAGATAAAGATCGATTTTACTGCTTCTGAAGAGGAAGTCGTTGCCAACTTGCATGCAAAAGCAAAACAGTTGCTTGTGGTGGTTGAAGATCTGAACAGTACGGACATCAACGGTAGCGATATCAATAAAACAAAACCATTCAATATAGACATTGATGACTTGAGCTCAAAGGTAGTATTTTCAGTAAAGACTAAAGCAATTAATGCAGATACCAAGCTCATAGTTACGACACCCTATGCTAAAGATATTTCTATTACCAATACGTTTATGATGGATAAAAACATAAGTTATGATGGTGTGATCAATGTGGCAAAGGTTATAAGCCCTGAGGGGAGATGTATTACACCATTGAATGACTTTAAGGTAGGGTACAAGGGTACATTACATAATGTAGATACACAGATATCTTCTGAGGGATTAAAAGGTAGTTTTATCTCTAAAGATATGAAAAAAGGACATTTCCATCTTGAAAGTATTAAGACTGTTGAAGTAGGAAAGGTCTTTGCGTTGCCTGCGGAGTTAAATGCTAGCAAAGTCAATATATATGTTGATATGCCAATGGACTTTGAAAACCTTTCTACTCTCAAAGGAGAGGCAAAGATCACCTCCAATGTAGCCAATATAAATGCTGATATACTCTACAGTAAACGAGTAAAAGTCAAAGCTACAATGACTATACCCAAAGATTCACTGCTACTCAATTTTGACAAAAATGTGAAGTATAGTGCCATTTCTCCTATGGTCAGTATTTTTGAAATGGGAGATAAAGACATTAAGGTGACAATGAAGTCCAGCAAACTTGCTGCAGATCTCAAAATGTTTCCTTTGGAAAAAAAGGTAAATGGTAAAATTAAAATTGCCGGTTTACTGGCAACACTGAATGGCAAACCTAATGGTGACATTGCCATAAAGAGTGATGTAGGCTCTTTTGCTGCACTCCTCAATACTGTTAATCAGTTCTATACGGTAGAAGGGTTACCTAAAGTAGATGGTATGCTGAACGTCTCTTTACTAGTGAAGAAGAATAAGGATGTCACTTTGAATATTGCTTCTCCTAAAGTGGTCTATCATGCAGACAGAAAGACTGACCATGAAGTGTACGATGTGAAGTTTGTACTTTCTAAAAGAGATTCTGCTATTACTTTGGATTCTTATAAATTGACCTTTGATAAGATGAAAATATTTGCTACAAAACCTTCTATTGTGACCTTTGAAGAGACAAATATAAACATCGCTGAGCTTTGGCTCAATGACCAGTTGAAGATAACAGGTAATTTGGATACCAAAAAAATGAAGGGGACTATTGTAGCTGATGCGGCTACTTTTCATTTGGCACATGAGTTGATAGATCTTGACTCTGCGATCAGTATCAAGACTCAACTCGATGGCAATAGTACGGATATTGGTGGTAAAATTACACTGCTTGGGGGAAATATTCACTACGATCTTGCAACAAAGACATTTCCTAGCGACAGTGATATACTCATTGTTCAAGATATGAAAGAAGAGAAACCTTCACCTTTTATGGATAACTTGACACTGGCAGTTAATGTAGATACAAAAAAACCATTGGTCTTTAAACAAGGGCCAATTGATGTACAGGCTAAAGTCAATCTGGGTATTCATAAAGCCATCTATTCTGACCCTATGGTTATAGGATCGGTCGATTTGGTGGATGGTGGTTCATATCTTTTTCAAGGGAAGCGTTTTGTTTTGGAAAAAAGTCATGTTTATTTTACCGGAGATCCAAATAAACCAATGCTTGACATTACAGTAAAGTATAGAACGATTAAAAGCAGTATTATCTCTATCAATATTACAGGAACACCGGCTGTACCAAATATACTGTTCTCATCAGTACCAAGTATGAGTAAAGAGCAGATACTTTCAATTATTTTATTTGATTCAGAAGAGGGTGCCGGTACAAACTCTGGTGATGATATGATGAAGATGATGGGTGGCGCTATGGCAAAGTCTGCACTTAACGATCTTGGTGTGAAACTTGATCACCTTGTGATGGGAGAAGGCAATTCTGTAGAAGTGGGAAAGAAGATATCAGACAAGGTTACCGTGATCTATATTAATGGGGAAATTCCTGAAATGAAGGTCAAGTATGACTACAGTCCAAGTATAGAGGCTGTACTGGGAGCCAGTGAACGTTCCGAGTCTGCAGATATAGTCTATAAAAAAGATTTCTCCGCAGATGATATTATCATTATGGGACGGTAAATATATTTATTAAGAAATAAGTATCACCTAGGATGGGATATTCTCAACATCAGGTGATATTTTTTAAGATAATCTTCCTTTAAAATCTTCATAATCAAATTCTCTGACAAGATCAATACTTCCATCCACTCTCTGTATGGCAATACTAGGCAGTTTTATACCATTAAATGTTGTTGATTTAACCATGGTATAGTGCATCTGATCTTCAAAGATAATAGTCTCACCAACAGCCAAGGGTTTATCAAAACTGTAATCTCCCATAATATCTCCTGCAAGGCAGGTATTGCCTGCTAAGCGGTAGGTATAGGACTTTTCATTGGCTGTTCCTGCATTTTGTACTTTTGCTCTGTAGGGCATGATGATCGTATCAGGCATGTGTGCTTCTGCAGAAGTGTCCAAAATAGCAATATCTATGCCATTATGTACAATATCAAGTACTGTAGCTCTCAGTGTCCCGATCTCCCAACCTACTGCCTCTCCTGGTTCAAGGTAGACATCAATATCATACGTCTCTTTAAAGTGTTTAATGAGTGTAATAAGTTTATCGATATCATAGCCTTTTCGTGTAATATGATGGCCTCCTCCAAAGTTGATCCATTTCATTTGGGGAATGTACTTTCCAAACTTTGCTTCAAAGTTTTCCAACACAGCTTCAAGCGCCTCTGCATCTTGTTCACAAAGTGCATGAAAATGTAAACCTTCCAAATGTTTTAAAATACCCTCATCAAAATTTTCCAGGGTTGTACCCAACCGTGAATGGATCCCACAAGGATTATAGATCTCTTTTGGAGAGACAGAGTATTCAGGGTTAACTCTTAATCCCAAAGAGAGGGAAGGATTGATAGCTTTTGCCTGATGAGAGAAACGTCTGAATTGTTCAGGTGAGTTGAAGACTAAATGATGGGAGAGTGTGGCGATCTCATGGAATTCATTCTCTTTAAATGCAGGTGCATAGGTATGTACTTCTTTTTGAAATACTTCAGCGGCCAGTTTGGCCTCGTGTAGACCAGAAGCGCAGCAACCGTCAAGGTAGAGTTGTATAGTGTCAAAACTTTTCCATAAGGCGTAGCCCTTAAGGGCCAAAAGTACCTTGGCGCCACTTTTTTTCTTAAGCTTCTCAAATATTTTAAGGTTATCTAAGAGGCGTGATTCTTCCAGAAGCCAACAGGGAGAAGGTAAATTTTCATAATCTAGTTTTTTCATAAGAAATTATAGCAACCAAAACTGATATAATAGGCCAAAAGTAATTTTAGTATGAGGGATAAGTAGATGAAACCTAGACAAAGAGATGGACAGAAAATTAGCTCCAGGTATACTGCGAAAGAGATCAATTTAGCTGTCAATATGGTTAATCAGTTGGAAGATGCTTTAGATCTCATGTTTTATCTTATGGGGCATAACAGTACGGATAGCTATGTATTGATGTTGATTACTGCTGAAAATGTTGACTTAAAAGAGCTGCTTGAAAAAGAGAAGCGTAGTACCGATATTGTTTATGAGATAGATAAAGAAGAGTGTGTCTGTGCTATGATCTGCCAGGAGACAAAGGTAGATGGTGGTTATCGTTTTGCAGAGCGAATCATTCGTAATATTGTCTTAAGTGAAGGAACAGATGTCTACTGTTCAGAGATTGAAGTACGTACTTCAAAGTATAAGCCTAAAGATATCATTTTTAGAGTTGTAGATGGTTTTGTGAAGGCTCGACAAGAAGAGAAGAGAGGAGAGATTGTTTTTAAGTCTGTATATTAGGATTTTCTTAGTATAGTTTAAGCGGTATTTCGATAAAATCCCGTCCAAATATGCCAACAGAAATGTTAGTAAAATCTATTAAGGATGATTCCCAATGAAAAGAACATACCAACCACATAACACACCTAGAAAGAGAACACACGGTTTCAGAACAAGAATGAAAACGAAAAACGGAAGAAAAGTGATCTCTGCAAGAAGAGCCAAAGGTAGAAAGAGACTAGCGGTATAATCGCAGGTTACTACTATCGGTCAGATAAAACATTTTACTCGTATTAAAAACAGTAAAGAGTTCTCAGGAGTGTATAATCACTCCTCCAAAACATGGCATACTCCCTATTTTGTACTTTTTTATAAACATGAAAAAAAGCATAAAGTAGGATTTGTTGCCTCTAAAAAAGTAGGAAATGCAGTTCATCGTAACAGAGCAAAGCGTTTGCTAAGAGCACATTTCATCGAAAACATCGACCTTTTAAAAGAGGGTTCTTATGTCTTAGTTGCGAAACCGGCGCTTTTAAGTGAAAGCTTCACTGAAGTCCGTAAAAGCTATCTTCATGCACTAAAAAAGTGCTCTGCGAAAATTGATCTGCATTAACAAATTTTAACACATATAACACTATACTATTAGCCATATAAGAATCAAAGGTATTATTTTGGAACAACAAGATCTAAACAAACGTCTCATCCTTGCCCTAGCGCTTTCATTTTTTGTATTCGTCGGATACAGCTATCTTTTTCCACCGGTAGCACCACAGGCTGTTGAACAGAATTCAACAACTTCATCACCTGCTGCTCCGGCTGTGGCAACACAAAGTACGGCTGCCCCTACAACTACTGCACAGACAACTAATAATGCACCAGTTACAACAGCAAATGTTTCACTGCTTGCAACGGTTACTTCAGACACATTCAAAATGAATATTGATACCTTTGGACGTATCTCACAGTATGAACTTTTAGAAGATAAGTATAAAGATGAAGAGGGACATAATCTTCATATTTTAGGCGCACAGGAAGTAAAACCTTTAGAAGTACGTTTTTCAGATATTGCATTGAATGAAGAAGCATTTAAAACACCTTATACCTATAGTGGAAGTGCCGATGTTGATGTACGTACATCTTCACAGACTTTGACATTGACTCAAAAACTCTCTTCTGTAACAATTACAAAAAAGATTACGATTGAACCTACCGGTGCCTATACGATTGATGTGAGTACTTCTGTACCTGCAGCATATTTCATTACACCAGGACATAGACCTATGGCAGATACTTCCATGTATATGCTTGTAAGAGGTGTATTGGTTAAAGGTCCTGATGATGTTATTCTTACTGTAGAAGATGGTGATGCAAAGGGAGATGAGACAGTTAAACATGCGAAGATCGCCTCAGCTTTTGACCGTTATGTAGCTACGATGTTTTATGACTTTGATAAAGGTATGAATGTCTCCATTTTGAAGCAGGCAGAAGACAACCCACTTATATTTGTAGAGGGAGAGCAGCGCTTGCATCTTGGTGGATATATTGGTCCAAAAGAGTACCATACACTTAAAGCGATCAACCCTGAACTTACAGATGCTATTGAGTTTGGATGGTTTACTTTCCTCTCTAAGCCATTTTTTAAAGTATTGCTTTGGATCCATGGTCTCATTGGAAACTGGGGTTGGGCAATTATCCTCTTTACACTGCTTGTGAAACTGATCTTGTTCCCACTTTCATACAAGGGTATGATGTCTATGCAGAAGCTGAAAGATCTTGCACCTAAAATGAAAGAACTTAAAGAGAAGTATAAAGGTGATCCTGCAAAATTGAATGCACAGATGATGGAGATGTATAAGAAGAACGGTGCCAACCCAATGGGTGGATGTCTTCCTATGTTACTGCAAATCCCGGTATTCTTTGCTCTGTATCGTGTACTTTTGAATGCCGATGAACTACAAGGTGCAGTATGGATCCCTGGTTGGATAGAAAACCTTGCTACCGCTGATCCATATTACATTTTACCTGTATTAATGGGTGTCTCTATGTGGTTCCAGCAGAAGATCACACCAAACAACTTCACAGATCCACTTCAAGAGAAGATCTTCCAGTGGTTCCCTGTAATCATGGCTGGTATGTTCATTATTATGCCATTCCCATCTGGTTTGGTACTTTACTGGGTAGTGAACAACCTCTTTACTATTGGTCAGCAGTATATTATAAATAATGCTTACCAAAAACATAAAGCCGCAGCAGTTGCAGCACATAAAAAGGGAAAGGATAGCTAATGAAAAAGGTTGAAGCAGATACGCTTGAAGAAGCATATCAAGAGGCTGCGACACAATTAGCTTGTTCTATCACTGATCTTCAATATGAAGTGATACAGCATCCTTCAAAAGGTATTTTTGGATTCTTAAAGAAAAAAGCGATTATTGTTGCAACCTGTAAAAATCCTGTAGTAACAAAAGAAGAGACGACTGCTTCTGTTTCAGAAACTTTCCCTACACAAGAAGAGGAAGTAGCTTCTGAAATACTCTCAGTGGTACAGGAGACAGTTGTTGCTGAAGAGCTTATTGTTGAGTCTGTAACAGTAGAAACACAAGCTCTTGAAACAGGTGTAGTAGTAGATAACTTTTTTGCAGTAGATCAGGATGAGGAAGAAGAGAGCATAGAGGAAGAGAGTGTTATTTATGACGAGTTGGCACTTATGATTGAAAATCAGATTAAAGATCTTCTTTCTCACTCCTGTTTTGATATTGATGTAGTAGAAGTGGATGTCAGAGACAATACGGCACTCATTTTTATTGATGGAGAAGATGCTGCATTGCTTATAGGAAAAGAGGGATATCGTTACAATGCCCTTTCCTATATGCTTTTTAACTGGTTACATACAAAATATGAACTATTCATTAAACTTGAAATTGCAGAGTTTTTAACTTCACAGCAAGAGATGATCCGTAACTATATTAAACCGGTCATTGAAAATGTAGAGAAAAATGGAAAGGGTAAAACACGTTCACTTGACGGTATTTTGGTGCAGATAGCATTAGAGCAGTTACGTGAAGCTTTTCCAAACAAATATGTAGCTGTCAAGACAGGCCGAGAAGGCAACAAGTTTGTTGTTGTCAATGCGTTCAACAATAAGAGCCATGCATAACAGTATTGCTGCTATTGCGACAGCACATGGTGTCTCATCGATCTCTATTATTAGAGTCTCAGGAGATGCTGCATTTGATATTGCACAAAAACTTTCCCATTTAGAAACTATCACACCTCGTTATGCACACTTAACTTCTCTCTATACTTCCAATGATGAATTGATCGATCAGGCAATCATGATCTACTTTGCTGCTCCTAGCTCCTTTACAGGAGAGGAGATTGTAGAGTTTCAATGCCATGGAGGTATGATCGTAGCACAGGAGATACTTGATACGATTACTTCGTATGGCGTTCGTTTGGCTGAACCTGGAGAGTTTTCAAAGCGTGCGTTTTTAAATGGAAAAATAGATCTAACTGAAGCCGAGGCGATCTCTAAACTTATTGAAGCTAAATCGGTTGATGCTGCAAAGATTTTGGCAAAACAGATGAAGGGTGAGCTTAAACTCTTTGTTGATGAGAGTAGAGATGCACTGCTTCGTTCTCTGGCTTATTCTGAAGTGATGATCGACTATGCTGAAGAGGATATTCCTGATGACATTATGCAAAGTATTGTGACACAACTGGATGGATTGACACAAAGAATAGAAGAGATCGTAGATGCCAGTCTTAGACGTCGCGGTTTGATAGAGGGATTTAAAGTAGCCATCATTGGGAAACCCAATGTAGGTAAAAGCTCTCTACTTAATGCACTGCTCTCTTATGACAGAGCAATCGTCTCAGACATTGCAGGGACAACACGGGATACCATAGAGGAGCAGGTACGTATTGGCTCACATATCATTAGACTGGTAGATACCGCAGGTATACGTGAATCCGAAGACACCATTGAAAAGATAGGTATCCAAAGGTCTATCTCTTCTATTGAAGATGCAGATATTATTATTGCACTTTTTGATGGTTCTGTTGCTTTAGACAAAGAGGATGAAAAAATACTTTCTATGGTAAGAGCACTAGAAGATAAACACTGTATAGTCGCTATCAATAAAACAGATCTTGAACTCAAATTGGACAGATCGGTTTTGACAGTGTTTGAACCTGTTGATGTGAGTGCAAAGAAAGGTTTTGTACGTTTAACATATAGGATAGAGTCTCTACTTGACGGCATAGGTGAGGGCGAAGAGTTGATGCTTATTTCTGCCAGACAAATTGAGGCAGTTACCCAGGCAAAATATTCTATTGCAGAAGCGAAAGAGCCTCTTCTGATGGGTGAGTTGGAGTTTTTCTCTTACCATCTGCAAGAGGCAGTAAAAGCGATCTCCTCCATTTCCAAACCTTATGATTCTGAAGAAATATTAGATAAAATGTTTGGTGAGTTTTGTTTAGGAAAGTAGGCAATGGAATTTAAAAAATATATAGATATGATAGTGAGTATTGAGAATATAGAACTCTATGCTATTGTATTTCTCATTGTATTTATTATCTGGTATATTTTGAATACAAAGAAGTATTATCATGGTCAAAAACGAAAGATTAAAAATCTTCATCGTTTTGCCAGAGATGGTGAACGAGAAGCACAAGCTGACCTGGCAAAGCGCTACCAGAAAGGAAAACAGGTTAAAAAGAGTTGTCAAAAGGCAGCTTTTTGGTATCAAAAGGCTGCCTTCTCAGGGGATGAAAAAGCCAAAGGGCATTTAGAGAAGTTTTTTGAGAAGTATAATCGTAAAGGTAAATGTTAATAGTGTATAATTAGCACACTTTAGACAGAGACAACACTAAATTAAACTGGGAGAGACCACTATATGATAAAAAAACACTTACTTCTTTTAGGTACATTGGCAATGCTTTTGATACTTTCTGGTTGTGTACAAAATGATTTTGGATTGCCTTCTCAAAGAGGGGGAAACAGTCAATCACAGGGTCCTTCCTGGGGTAACCAGAATAATGTAGACGATGGTGAAAATATTGATATTTCAGACCTTGATGAAGGAATTTCAGAATCTGAATTGGGGATGACAGAAGAGGTTGTAGAGCCTAAAATAAAACGTATAGCATTTCCTGTTTCAGAGTACAACCGTTTGGCAAAGTTGGGTAAAGGAACAGTCAAGGGTACCATCTACGTTACTACACCTAGTGGACAAAAAGTAGTTGGTGCGGGTACAAGACTTTATCTAAACCCTGTAACTTCTTACTCAAATCAGTGGTATAACGACAGTTATATTGCTGGTAATAAAATGGAAAAAGCAGATTCCAGACTCTTTAATTATTTGAAGTTTACTGCGGCAGATTCAAACGGAGCATTTGCTTTTTATGGTGTTCCGTCAGGAAGTTACTATCTTATCGGTACAGTACAGTGTGCTACAGAGTGTGGGTATGATTCACCTAAAAGTATTCGTATTGCCACAAGAGTCACTGTCTCTGGAAACAATGTTGTCGAGCAGGATTTGAGCAGATTTGTAGATTAGAAGCTTTTACCCTTCAGGGTAAGCTTCTTCTAAAGCTTCATAGAGTGCTTCAGGTGTAACATTTTCATTTTCTTCTAAAATACGCTGCATAGTGACATTATCTTCTTCACCATTCCATATTTTAATGTAGCTTCCCTCTTTATATCCATGATCCTGTCTAAATTGGTTCAAAATATTTTTCCCCACATAGAGTCTATAGAGTTTGTCTAGGTTCAGTCCTGACTGCATGGCCACATCTAAAAAGGCTTCCATCAGATTTTCCGTAGATTCACCGCAAAACAGTGTTTTCATCAATACTTCCACCACTTCGATCTGGTCATAATAGTTTTTTGTTGTAGCTGTGATCTCCGCAGTAAATTGTTCATAATTGGGGAGTGTATGTATAGTGTCAGCTAACACTTCAATGGAGCCGAGATTTTTCATTTTATAATCTTCAAGTCCCTGTGACATAATAAAGTGCCAAATATCAACTGCCTCTATTTGAATATTGGCATAGTCAGGTTTTGCATCGATGTTCTTCCAGTGTTTCCACGGATAAGACTCTATAAGCTCTGCACACTCAAGGTAAGTACAGCGTTTCCAGTCGATCACTTTACCATTTTTGGTCAAGCCTTTTTCCCAGTTTTCCCCGTTTGTAGCATCATTAAGTTGCTGTTGCAGTCTAAGCATCTGTTCTATTTTGTTCATGAAACCTCTTTTTTACTATCTGTGAAATCATAGCATGAAAACAATTTATTAAAGCATGGTTTAGGTATAATACTCTTTAATATAGGGGGGATTATGTACTTTTTAAAATATTTACTATGGGTAAGTTTAACTATTTTACTCACTGCCTGTACCGGAAAATCAGACTATCAACTCTTGCAAACTACAAAACCTGTAAAACAGCAAAATGTGACTTCTGCAAGTATAGAGTACAAGATCCTTCCTCAAGACAGACTAAAAGTCATTCTCTATAAAGACCCGGGGCAAATTTCAGCAGAAGCGGCACAAAAACTGGGTGAAGACATTAACTCAGACGGTATTTTAGTCAATGCAGAGGGGTATATCAAGTTGCCACTTGTAGGTAAAGTTAAAGTAGCCGGTCTCTCTCAGTCCCAGGCTTCAGACCGTATAGAGAAACTCTACAAACGTCAACTCACCGACCCTTCTGTCTATGTTGAAATTTTAAATAAAAGACTCTATGTTCTTGGTGAAGTCAACAATCAGGGTGTCGTAAAAATAGACAAAGAAAAAATGACCCTTTTTGAAGCCATTGCTTTTGCAGGAGGTTTGACAGACTCTGCCATAAGAGACAGTGTCGTCATTGTTTCAAACGATACAAAAAGAGGCATGAGTATTCGCAAGGTTGACCTGACCAATTTTGATACTATGAACTATGCAAGCCTGATGTTGCGTCCCAATGACATAGTCTATGTGCAGCCAAACAAGTGGAAAAAGTTTAAAGTGGCCTCAGAGAACTACACTTCGCCATTCTCTACCTTTACAGCGATTGCAGCACCATTCGTTACGCTTAAGTACCTTGGTCAGTAGTAAAAAAAGTATGACGGTAAGAAACCCTTTAAAGATCTTTTTTTATGTAGAACGTGCACTGTTTTTACGTGAAATAGAAATGAAGATTACAGTTGGCAAATCAGGCCTTTTCTGGGCCTTTTTCGGGCCTTTTTTTCAAGTTTTTCTTTTCGTTGCGTTACATGCACTTATCATGAATAGTGATACCGGATATAATTATGATTTTACAGTTTTTATGGCTTCAGGTTTTATTGCTTTCAATATGTTTAGAAGTATACTCAATACATCTACAGGTGCATTTATGGCAAACAAAGGGCTTTTTAATTATAAACAAGTAAAGCCATTCGACACCATTATCGCACGGGTTCTCATAGAAATGTTTATGACCAGTGTTATAGTTATTATATTTTTACTCATAGGTTATTTTGCACAATATGACAATGTACTACCTAAAAATACCCTGATGGTATGCTTAGGATACTTTTGGCTTGTACTATTTTCATTTGGTATTGGTTTACTGGTTGCAGTGGGAAATATTTTTTTTATAAGTATAGGGAAGTTAGTTGGTATTTTTTCTTTCGTACTTCTTTTTACTTCAGCAGTTTTTTTCTCGCTTATAAGTATACCTGTAGAGATACAGAAATTATTATTGTACAATCCTCTAGTACATTTTATGGAGATGATCCATGGCTACTATGTGTATGGTCTTGATGATCGTTTTGTAGATTATAGGTATATGTTGTTGTGGACTATTGTGCCACTTTTCATAGCACTCTGGTTTTATAGAAAATTAGAAAAACGGATTATTTCAGAATGATTGAGCTTGAAAATGTAACCAAATACTTTCTGACCAATACAGGGAAAAGGTATATTCTTAATGATGTTAGCTTAACACTCCCCGATGGTAATGTAGGTATTTTGGGTCGCAACGGTGCAGGAAAATCAACACTTATGCGTATGCTTGGTCGTATTGAGTTTCCCAACAGCGGAACTATTAGTTCTCCTAACACTTTTTCCTGGCCTTTAGGTTTGGGTGGTGGTTTTGTAGGCAATATGACAGGTAGAGCCAATGTGAAATTTGTATGCAATCTATACGGTAAAACAAAAGAAGAAACCAAGGAGATATTACATCAGGTAGATATGTTTAGCGAGCTTGGAGATTACTATAATATGCCCATGAAAACGTACTCTTCCGGTATGAAAGGAAGGCTTGGTTTTGGGCTTAGCTTAGCTTTTGACTTTGACTATATGATCATCGATGAGACTCTCTCTGTTGGTGATGCCCGTTTTAGAGTAAAAGCAAAAGAGGCATTACGTCAAAAGATTGAACATTCAAATGTACTTTTAGTGAGTCATGACATGAAGACACTACAAGAAATGTGTGATTTTGCTCTTTTAGTGCATGAAGGCGAACTCTATTTTTTTGATGACATCAATGATGGTATTGTCAAATATAATGAAATAAATAAACAAGGAAAATAATTTGAAATTAACAATAAAGTTGCTTTTTTTAACGTTTGCTTTACTAATGTCAACCTACATTGTTATGGTTGAAAGTGAACGTTATGAGTCAAGCAGTATTGCATTACTTAAAGACCTTGAAAATAAGCAGAAAGTGAATTTGAGTGACGTACTTCTAGGACAAAGTTCCAGTACTATGCAAGATTCTAAAGTGCTTGAATTATATGTCAGATCTAGTGAAATGTTTACATACTTAGACAAAGAAAATAATTTGACAAAGTACTATAGCTCTGAAAAACTGGATTTTGTACAAAGGCTCTACAGAGATTCGGTTCTGCCTCTTTGGAAATTAAATCATAAAAATCTTTTGACACAGTACAATAAAGATCTCCTTGTTAATTACGATGACCCTTCTGGTACTTTAGAACTTACTTTTATTCATACAGATCCCCAAAAAGCACAAAAGATTTTAAAAGAGATTATCGCAAAATCAGAAGATGTCATAAATGATTTCGCTAAAGAGAATGCACGGATCGCACTTGCTTTTATTGAAGCACAACGTGAAAAAAAACGTCAACTTTTTGTTGAAGCCATTAAAAAATTAATTGAATATCAAAATAAGCATCATACCATAGACCCAAATCTCGATGTCGAAAGAAAAATGGCTATTCTATCGGATCTAGAGCTTGAATTAATTAAAAGTGAAGTGGAATATGCTACTAAATTAAAAACATTCAACCCAAATAGTCGCGAGCTTAAGATGATTAAAGAAAACATACGTAATATAAGAAAGTCAATAGAACATGTAAAAAAATCACTTTCAGGCAATAGTAGTCTTACAGAATTAAACACCAATGTTTTTGATTTTCAATTGCTTAAAAATGATATGGAGTTTGCAAAAGAAGTGTATCGTCAAACCCTTATTAATCAAGAAGAAATTAAGATTGAAGTTGCCCAACAATCTAAACACCTTGCAGTAGTGGTACACCCAAACCTAGCAGATGACTATACATATCCCAATAAATTATGGGATATTTTTACAATGCTTTTACTACTAATCCTAGTCTATAGTATTGTAATGGCAGTAGTATCTATCATTCAAAATCATAAAGATTAAATGGTTATGTTCAAAACTATAAAACAATTAGGTACTATTATATGGAATGAGCGATATGAAAATCCTTTTCGCATCATAGAAAAATCTTATGCCCGTTACAAAAAACATGGCTATGCAGGAATGTTGAAACGTCTGGAAAAAGAGTATGCAAAAGTAAACCTTTCCGCCATTAATCATTTAGGGCATGCATCTGACTATGCATTGTGGATAGAAAAAAATGAGCAGTACATATTTACAACACAAGAGCTGGAGTATAAACCGCTCATCTCTATCATCACTCCCACCTACAATACACCGAAAAAATATTTAAGAGAGATGTTAGAGTCTGTTTTAACACAAACTTATGACAATTGGGAACTGTGCATCGCTGATGATGCATCATCAAAACAAGAGACACTAGATGTATTGCACTCTATTGAAGGGGGAGACAGACGTATTAAAATCAACTACCGTGATCTCAATGGTCACATTTCAGAAGCTTCAAACTCTGCACTTGCTCTGGCAACAGGGGAGTATGTGGCTTTTTTAGATCATGATGATACCTTAGCTCCTAACGCACTCTATGAGATGGTAAAAAAACTTAATGAGAATCCAAAACTAAAGTTTATATACTCCGATGAAGATAAAATAGATGAAAAAGGCAACAGATACAACCCTCATTTTAAATCAGGATGGAATCCTGATATGTTTTTTTCTCAAAACTACATCAGCCATTTGGCAATGATAAAAAGAGAGCTTGTTACAAGTGTTGGTGGATTTCGTAAGGGCTATGAAGGAAGCCAAGACTATGACCTCTTTTTACGTGTACTAAAATTGGTGGATGAGAATGAAATAGATAGAGTTGAAAAGATACTTTACCACTGGCGTGCCATAGAAGGTTCAACAGCTTATGGTTCAGGTGAGAAGACTTATGCCCATGAGGCAGGACTAAGGGCCTTGGAGGACTACTTTAGTAATGATATCGTTTGTTTAAATGTTAAAGATGGTCTTTTACCAAATACTTATAAAGTTGAATACCCAGACTATTATACGAAAGTAGATGACAACAAACCTGTATATCCGTTAGTTAGTCTGCTGGTACCTACACGTGATGGTTATGAGGTACTACATAAATGTATTGATGGGATTTTAGAAAATACACTTTATCCTAATTATGAAATTATTATTTTAGACAACCAAACAACATGTCCTAAAACATTGGACTACTTTGAAAAGATTCAGTCGCACGATAATATTCGTATACTAGAGTATCCCTACCCGTTTAACTACTCTGCCATCAACAATTTTGGTGTAAAACATGCTAACGGAGAGATTATTGGTCTTATTAATGATGATGTAGAAGTAATCAGTAAACGATGGTTGAGTGAGATGGTCTCTTTAGCCATAAGAGAAGAGACCGGTGCAGTAGGTGCCATGCTCTACTATGACAACGACACCATTCAACATGCAGGTGTTGTTTTAGGAATTGGCGGGGTAGCCGGACACTCGCATAAGTACTTTGTTAAAGGTAATGATGGTTACTTTTCACGTTTGAAGATCATTCAGAATTACTCAGCAGTGACTGGAGCATGTCTAGTGGTCAGAAAAGAGCTGTATCTGGAAGTAGGCGGGTTGGAAGAGGAACATTTAAAAGTTGCCTTTAACGATGTAGACTTTTGTTTGAAATTACTCGAAAAAGGCTACAGAAATGTTTGGACACCTTATGTCGAGTTGTATCATCATGAATCAGTAAGCCGTGGCGCAGAAGACAACCCTGAAAAAGTGGCGCGTTTTAACGCTGAAGTGGCGTATATGAAGAGTAGATGGTCAGACATCTTAAAAAGGGATGTAAGTTATAATATAAACTTAACAGATAAACATGAAAATTTTAAGGTAAATATATGAGCTCTGCAATGGAAAAGTTATATAACGAAGGCATAGCGTTTTTTGGTGATAAGAGTAAACTAGAAGAAAAAGAAAAAACACTTGTGGTTCTTGGTGTTGCAAGGGGTGGTACTTCTGTTATCTCAGGAACTTTAGACTGTTTGGGTGTGTTTACTGGTGAAAGATCAAGAGAACCTGTGTATGAAGATATGTTGCTCGCTGAGGCAATAGAAAAAGGTGATGTAAAAGAGGCACAAGCCATCATAAAAAAATATGATGATGAACATGCTACTTGGTCATTTAAAAGACCGTCACTTATAGACTCTATTGAAAAAGTACATCCTTGTTTTCATAACCCCATATATCTTGTTGTTTTTAAAGATATTTTTGCTATAGCAAATAGAAACAGTATTTCTATGAAACAAGATGTATTGGTAGGCATAGAAAAAGCTCAAAAGGATTACGCTAAGATAGTAAAATTTTTAAAGGGGCATAAAGAGTTGAATTACTTTACATTTTCTTATGAAAAGATTATGCATAAAAAAGAGTTGTTTGTAGATACTTTGGTAGAGATTATAGGAAAAGAGAGTATTAATAAACATAAGATGCAAAAAGCTCTAAATTTTATAGAACCAAACCCTAGTAAATATCTTGATGTATCAAGAAATACAAAGTCTATAGGTAGAGTTGAAGAGATAACAACAAATATCGTCTCAGGTTGGGGGAAATATGCCATCAAAGACGAACCTGCAGTTGTAGAACTGTGGATAAATAACAAAGCCATAAAGTCTATTGTGGCCGATCATCAGCACAAGTTAAAAGATGGATATGGGTTTAGTTTTGATCTTTCCGATGTGGATGTAGGAGAGAGAGATAGGATTGCAGTAAAGCTGATGGAAGATGTGTTGTTTTTAAATGGTTCACAGACAAAAGATACGAGTCAAAGTATTCATAAACAGTTGTGGTTTAACCAAAACCAATTGGACAGAATGTTGGAAAAAGCGTACCAAAAACCTGATTTTTTAAGAGATACAGCAGTTATCTTAAGAGATAAAGGTGATATAGAAAATGCATATAAGATTATTTCACAAGCATTAGAGTTGAGACCACAGGGACCAGTAATAGCTAAATTAAAAGAAGAGATAGGAAGATTGATATGAAAACAGCATACTTTATACTTGGCATGCATAGAAGTGGGACATCTGCTTTAGGTGGCGTGCTTGACATTATAGGACTTGAGTTTGGTTCTGATTTAATGGCGGCAGATGAAGGTAATCCAAAAGGTTACTATGAAAATAATTTTATCTATAAACTTAATGAAAAAATATTAACTCAAAATAGTTCTTCATGGGATGATAAACATTTTAATATTGTTTCACTTTCAAAAGATATGATGAAAAAGTATGTTGAAGAAGCTAAAGAAATTATAAATAGTGAATTTCAATACGCTCAAAATTTTTCTATTAAAGATCCGCGAATTTGTTTACTTTTTCCTATATGGGAGCAAGCTTGTAAAGAGTTAAACATAGAAATCAAAACTATACTTCCTTATAGAAATCCTATGGAGGTTGCCCTCTCTCTAAAGAAACGAAATGATTTTCCTATTGAAAAAGGGCTTTTGCTCTGGATACAGCATTTTTTATCTGCTGAGTATTTTAGTAGAGAATATGAGCGATTCTTTATATCTTTCGATGAACTTCTAACACAAACTAAAAAAAGTATTGATGATCTTTATAAGTTTATAGGTTTTAAAGGACAAAGAAAAAGAAAAGAGATAGATGAATTTTTAGATAAAAAGATCAAGCATAACAATATAGCCATAGAAAATTTCACTAAAGAGATTCCTCGTTTTTTACAAGAACTTTTAGCATTACTGCAAGAGAAAAAGTTTGACGATTTAAATGCATTAGATACCATACGAAATGATTTTAACTACTCTCAAAAATTGTTTCAGTACAATGACCAAGAACAGAAACGAGAATTAGAAACACTAAAAGAAAAAGTACGATTGTTAGAACAGATAAAAGATGTAGCAGTGGTAGATGAAGATTATTATCTTAAAGCATATCCTGATGTCTCTAAGTATGATGCTGGAGTAACTTACCATTATTTTAATCATGGGAAGAGAGAAAAAAGAAAACCAAATGAGTATTGTGCTGTTTTTAACATCGATACTCAAGAGATAGTGGCAAGAGATGAAGAAAATTACTTATTAAATTCTAGATTACAAAATGCAGAGAATCAGAACCTAGCCCAAAGCACACAAATACAGAAACAGACTCAAGCACTGCAAGAACTGCAAACAGAACTCGAAGAGATACAAACCCAAAAAACACAGACAGAAGAAGCCTACCAGGCAAAACTCCAAGAGACAGAAGATCTAAACACACAAATAAACGACCTTGTAGAAGACCTAGCAGCAGTAAAAGAGTCAAAAGAGAAACTTTCACAAGAACTAAATGAAAAACTCCAAAATACTCAAACACTTAACGAAAAACAAAGTAAAGAGATAGAACAACAAACCCAAAAACACAATGAGTTACAAACAACACTGCAAGAACTGCAAACAGAACTCGAAGAGATACAAACCCAAAAAACACAGACAGAAGAAGCCTACCAGGCAAAACTCCAAGAGACAGAAGATCTAAACACACAAATAAACGACCTTGTAGAAGA
>JALWLD010000066.1:0-15321 GCA_027081115.1 Sulfurovum sp. | reverse complement strand
GTAAAGAGATAGAACAACAAACCCAAAAACACAATGAGTTACAAACAACACTGCAAGAACTGCAAACAGAACTCGAAGAGATACAAACCCAAAAAACACAGACAGAAGAAGCCTACCAGGCAAAACTACAAGAGACAGAGTTGTTAAACCAAGATATATTGTCTTTAAAAGAAGTGATAACACAGAAGGAACAAGAGTCACTAGAACTCAATCAAACTATTGATACGATAGTGAATGATTTGGCTTCTATAAAAGAGAGTAAATGCTGGATCTATACAAAACCATTACGAGATATACAAAAAGTTTTCAAGGGAAGTGAAGATGAGTAAAAAAGAAATACCAGTTAAAAAATTAAAAAGCATTATAGAAAAAAGTAATTTGTTTGATAAGATATATTATCTTAGAACTTATCCTGATGCTAGAAGAGCAAATGATACACCGCTTGATCATTTTATAAAAGTTGGACTTAAAGAAGATAGAAAGCCTAATGAAGATTTTGATCCAGTTTGGTATAGGGAATACTATATAGATGTTAAAGAAGATGGCGCATTTCCATTTATTCACTATTTAATATTTGGAATTAAAGAAAATCGTTTTGGAAATAAACAAGAACATTTACTATATGAAGAGTTAGTAAGAAAAAATTTTGATATTGAATTTTACAAAAATTACCATAAGGATTTATCACAAGAAAGTATGGATTTTGATTCTATTTTACATTATGTACGTTTTGGAAAAAACGAAAAACGAAAAATTAAATTTTTAATTTTAGAGAAAGACTCAGAAAAAAGAGAAATTTCAAATGAAAAATCAAATCGATATAAAAAAATACAAAAAGAAAATATTTTTTTAAAAAAAGAATTACAAAAATTAGTTAATTTTAAAAACTACTATTATATACATAAAAAATATAAAAAAGAGAACAAAAAACTCAGTATATTAACTGAAAAATTCCTTTATGAATTTAATGAAAATGCATATCTTGCTCATAATATAGATGTAAAGAATGCGGTAGAAGAAAAAAAAATCAGTTCTGGACTAGAGCATCTAATTTTTTATGGCTGGGATGAAGTATTAAGTGGAAAAAGAAGACTGTATCGGCATTCAATTTTATTTAATGAAGAAGAATATTTAAAAAATAGAAATGATATTAAAAAAGCTATTTCTGAGAAAAAAATCTATAGTGCTCTTCAACATTTTATTATGTATGCTCAGAAGGAAACTAAACAAAAAACAGCAGTAAAAAAGAAAACATACTTTCTTGGTGATAAGCAGATGGAACCACAACGTAGAACTGTTATAATTTGTGCTCATATTATAGGGAAAACACTCTTTGGAAGTGAACGAAGTTTGTTAGATATGCTTGAAGGTGCTGCGGCCTCTTCTAATGTGATTTTACTAGTACCAACAATTAATGATGAATACTATAATCATGTTAAAAAATGGATTGCAAAATTATATGTTGTTCCTTATGGCTGGTGGCGAGATGGTAGTAGTATTAATTATAAACTTATTGATAGAATTGAAAAAATCATTATTGATAATAGTGTTAATTTTGTTCATGTTAACACTATTATGCTTCGAGAGGCTTTGATAGCAGGTAGAAATACAGGAGCTTCAACGATAACTCATATAAGAGAACTTATTACTGGTGATCTTAAACTTAGTGAAGTGATTGGTGAGTCAGTAGAAGATATTATAAAGGAAGTTGTAAATAGAAGTGATTATTTTATTGGAAATTCTGAAGCGACACTTGATGCATATAGTTTAAAAAATGATGAAAAAAGCTATCTTCTATACAATACTGTTGATTGCAATCAGTTTGTACATAAAGATTTAGAAGAAAGAATTTCTGTAGGTATCGTAAGTAGTAATATACCAAAGAAAGGAATTTTTGATTTTGTTGAAGTAGCTAAGTTATGTATGAATCAAACAAATCTGTGTTTTAAATTATTTGGACCTGAAAACGAGTATACTAAAGAAATAGCAGACATGAATATAGGAAATATTGAAATCTGTGGGTATAAAAATTCACCACAAGAGGCTATGGATGAAATAGATATTATTCTAAGTTTATCAAATTTTACAGAATCTTTTGGGCGGACAATTGCAGAAGGAATGGCATCTAGTAAACCTGTTATTGCTTATCGATGGGGTGCACCACCAGAGTTAATAGATGATAATGAAACAGGTTTTTTAGTTGCTTATAAAGATACAAAAAAAGTAGCAGAAATTCTAATAAAATTTGCTAAAAATCCTGATCAAGTAAAAGAGATGGGCGAAAAAGGAAGGCTTGCTGCTCTTGCACGTTTTGACATCTCAAAGTATAAACAACAAATGACAAAAATTTATGATGACATTATGATAAAAGAAAAAAAAAATAAAATAAATATTGCTTATTTTCTTTGGCATTTTCCTGTTCCATCTGAAACATTTGTATTAAATGAATTAAGAAAACTTATTCAGCAGAATTATGATGTAAAGGTTTATTGTAAACAGTCACCTTATAAAGATTTCAAACCTGATTTCAATATTAAATGGCAACGTATTACATCTATAGAAAATTTTGCAGAAACATTAATTAATGATAATCGTGAAATTGTACATTCACATTTTGTTTATCCAACAGTTACTGATATGGTATGGCCCGCATGTGAAAAAGCCAATATTCCATTTACCTTTATTGCACATGCCCAGGATATTTTTCGTTATAGTAATGAAGAAAAAAATAAAATTGATGAAATTTCAAAATCAGATAAATGTTATAAAGTTTTTGTACCTTCAAAATTTCATTTTGAATATTTAAAAGAGCGTGGTGTTTTAGCGGATAAAATGGTGATTACACCGAATACGGTTGATCCTGATTTGTATCTTGAAGGGTTAACTACAAGTCATATAAAACGAACCAACCGCTCTATTTGTGCTATTCATCGATTTACTGAAAAAAAAGGTTTATCTAATTTAATTAAATCTGCTAAGTTAATAGACAATGATATTACTATTAATATATATGGCTATGGTGATTTAAAAAAAGAATATGAAAAAATCATTTCTGAAAACAATATAAATAATGTTTTTATTAAAGATGGGGTAAAAGGTAGAGAAGCTATGCTAGAAGTATATGCTCAACATGATCTTTTTGCTTGTCCTTCTGTTAGAGCTATTGATGGTGATATGGATGGTATACCAACTGTTTTAATGGAGGCAATGTCATCAGGTATTCCTGTTATTACTACAGATATTTCTGGTATACCTGATTTAGTTAAAGATGAATTGACAGGCATTGTTACTAAAAGTACACCTGAAAATATAGCTGAAGATATTAATCGTTTTTATGCAATTTCAGATACAAAAGTAGAAGCTATTGTTAACAATGCTCGAGAACTTGTTGAAAATAAATTTAATACCCGTTATGCAACAGAAAATCTTTTACGGGTATGGGAACAAAAAACTATTGATTTAATTATTGTAAGTTGGAATAACCTTCTCGAATTAAAAGAGGTATGTCGAAGATTATTAAAATATACTAGCTTGCCTTTTCATTTGATTATTGTTGATAATCAAAGCAAAAGTGATGTTATTCAGTATTTAGAAGAATTAAATGATACACATGAAAATGTAACAGTTATTTTTAATGAATCCAATGATATGGTTGGACCTGGGACAAATAAAGCACTTGAATATGGAACATCTGATTATGCTATCTATGTATGTGGTAAAGAGGGATTTGTATTTAATTATGGATGGGAAATTCCATTAGTTAAATATATGAAACATCATCCACGAGTAGGGCAAGCGGGAACTCTTGGATATTCTCCTACTTATATGTACGGTAAAGAATATCCTACTGGTATTGCTTTATTTGATAAGTTTAGAAATAAAGATTTTGCAGAAAAAAATCCAGATAGAATATTTAAGCATGTTCAGGGTGGTTTTTTTATTATGCGTAGAGAAATGTATGAGGACATTGGTGGATTTAGTTACGAAGTTCCACATAACTATACTGATGTAGAGTATAGTTATTATGTCGAAAGTTGTGGTTGGGAACTAGGACAAATTCCTGAAATGCTAGCACTGTTTAATAAAACACGACCAGGACTTTTTGCTAGATTAGATGAAACAATGTCAGCAATACACCCTCCTATGATGGAAGATATACCATATATAGAAAAAATTATGGATAAAAAAGTAGATTTATGTAATATTTGTGAATGGAAAGAGGGACTCTTCTTAGAAAAAGATGGACAGAAAATTTGTCCAAATTGTGCAAGTACAAATGTAGATAGAACAGTGTTTAGGTATCTTGCTGAATCCGAATATACTCACAGACGAGTACCCGCTCTTGGGATAGGTATGGGAGAATCTCTGAAAAGTTTCTGGAAACAACAATTTCAGGGACGTATGCTTGTTTTAAAAGAACTAATGAATGAAATTCGAAAAAATAAAAAGATAGAGAATGCAGATGCAAAAACATATATTATTTACATGAAATATGATTCTTCTCTTTCTAAAGATGAATGGAACACTTTAATGAATGAGTATCATCGCCTATTGCATCGAGAGGGAGAAGTGATTATTCACTTAACAGATGAATGTAATACAAGTTTATTAGAAGAGATCATTATTGATGCAACAAAAAAGTTAAATTTAGTAAAAAAAGTTCGTTTCAAAAGTGAGATATGTTACTATGATTGGAATAAAATGTTAATATTTAAAAAGGAAAATGTATGAAAAAACCAAATTTTTTAGTAGTCGGTGTACAAAAAGCAGGAACAACATATTTATGTGGGAAACTTCAACGTCATAAGGATGTCTTTATGTCTAATCCAAAAGAATTACTGTTTTTTCAAAAAAGAGATGTTACTGACGAGATGTTTAAAAGTTATCTTTCTGAATATTTCTCCAATGCTAAAGAAGAACAATATATAGGAGAGGGTTCTGCTATTTATTTACAATGGCCCAATGCATTTGAAAATATTCAAAAGTATTTAGATAAAGATCTTAAAATTATTATTTGCTTAAGACAACCTACAGATAGAGCACTATCCTTCTATTTGCATAATTACAAAAAAGGTCGTTTTGATGGTAGTGAAAATATTTTGAATGTCGGTGCTGATATTCGTCTTTCACCTGTTCAATCAAGTATGTATGCCCCATATATTAAGAAATGGCTAGAAGTTTATGGTGACAATGTAAGCTTTCAACTATTTGATGATTTATTAGATTCTCCTACAGGTTTTATTCGAACGGCAACAGATTTTCTTGGTTTAGAACCTATGCCAAAGGTGGATGAAGGTGCTGTCAACAAAGGTTTTAGTCTAATTTGGAAAGATGATTATTTAACCCTTAATATAGAGGAAACAGATAAGAAATTACCTGTATTTACTATGAATCAGTTAGAAGAACTTCATGCTTTATTTCTTGATGACATTGAAGAAACGGAAAAACTTATTGGTCGTTCTCTTGAACATTGGAAAAAAATGCCTGAGTTTACAGCAAAACAAAAAAATTGGTAGTGCATTGTGGCTAATACTTTAGATATTTCAGATTATTGTAAAGTAATTGATACAAAGGGTAGTAAAACATTTATTTTTTTTAGTGCTATTAGAACACCAGCAAAAAAATTTAGTTTTTATAAAATAGGGCTAGATCTTACTGAAAATAAAAATAATGTCATTTTTTTAAATACCTCGACACTTGCTTGGTATTATGATGGTATACCTGGTCTTGGGGTAGATATTACTTCAAGTGCAGAAGGCTTATCAAATATAATTAGTACATTAAAAACAACAACAAAAGTTATTTTTATTGGTGGAAGTATGGGTGCTTATGCAGCTATGGTTTTTTCAGGGTTGATAAAAAATATAGATAACGTAATTGTATTTGGACCAGAGTTGTTATTAGGCTTAGAAGGGGGCTATGCTAAAAATCATATTAAACATATTGATATTAAAAGACATTTTGATATTTTTGAGTTAATAGAAAAATCAAAAGCACAATATAGCATTTATATAGGTGAAAATGCATCTCCTGATGTATATGGTGTTTCAAAGTTATATGAGAAAGCTTTAAAAAATGTGAAAATCTATTGCTTCAAAGGACTAGAGCATGATCTACCTAAATATATAGTAGATAAATATAATTTATCTCTTTTATTGCAAAATGATATTTTAATAGAAAATATGTTTATTTATGAAAATTTGAGTTTTATTTATAAGTATGATATATTATCATATTATTATTATATATCTTCTCTAAATCACAAAATGACTTTATCTGATATTACAAAATTTGAGAAAATGTCTTTCAATATAGCAGATACATCTCTTAATTATATGGTTGATTTAATTAAAGGAAGGTATTTTTTACAAACATCAAAAAAACAAGAAGCTATTGCATCTTTTAAATCAGCTGTTATTTTAAGCAATTATAGTCCAGGTGTTTTTTTTGAATATTTAGAGTGTATAGATTTTAAGTATAAAATAGATGAAAACTTATTTTTTAATTTTTTTAATAATCTTGATAAGAGTGTCCTTAAATTTTCCAAGTATGATAGCGCTTTAAAAAAGTTGTTTAAAATCTTTTTAAAACGGGGCAATGAATATGAGTATGTTATAAAAAAAATATCCAAAGAGTTTAGTTTAAATATAAGTGAAGAAAATTATAAACAAATGATTGGAAATGAGGTATTTAGGGCTTCAGATAATATGTTGTTTTTATTGCAAGGAAAGCATTCGGTTATAGAATTATTTAGTGGAAAGAAAAAAATTGCAGAAATTTCTAAAAGAAATTTATTTGTTAACTTAAAAAGAAGACAAAATTATTGTGATAAACAACAAATTGAATATAAAAATATTATTTTTCCTGACAAAATTTTTATTAATAATGAGTATTTGAATATTCCTATCGAAAGTCTCTATGAAAGTCAATACATTTCATCTAGATACTATCGTGATGATATCAATAATGAATACTTAGGCTCAAGTATGAAGAATTTAAAAGGAATGTTTTTTAAAACAGATACGCACTTTTCTTTGAAAGGAAATAAGAAAGCTGTAGAATTAATATTAAAGAATGCTTTTGAAGAAGATATTTTTAAAAAATATGAACAACATATAAATAGTTTTACTGTAGAAAAAGAAAACTTTGTTGGAGATTTAG
Source organism: Sulfurovum sp. (assembly GCA_027081115.1). Taxonomy (GTDB): domain Bacteria; phylum Campylobacterota; class Campylobacteria; order Campylobacterales; family Sulfurovaceae; genus Sulfurovum. The sequence goes on along the minus strand of JALWLD010000066.1, from coordinate 8,160 downwards.
GTCGAAAGCTTATTCCAAAAGTTAGTGAAAAAACTGATTTCTATAAAGCAATAAATTTTAGACCGTATGACAATGGTATCAAAAATGGGAATGATGGTATAATCGTGTTGAGTGAGAATAAAGATGCACTATCAAATAAAACTTTATTGATATTCGGAGATAGTTTTTTTAGATCATTGTTGCCACATTTAAACTTTTTCTATAAAAGAATATTTTTTTGTAGGAGTAGGTATTTTCATTTTGAAATAATTCAAAATATTAAACCAGATACGATTTTTACTGGTATGGCAGAAAGATATTTATCCAATGTCAGCTTAGATGAAGAAAGACCAGATTTCTTTACATATCCATATCTAAAGAACACGTCAATAAATCCAAGTAAAGAATTTTCTGATTTATTTAAAATATTTTATAATAATCAAAAAAGGTAGTAATAATGGTAATAGGTAATGGGCAATTAGCAAATATCTTTAAAGATTTATCATTAGATCAAAATATTGTAGTATTTGCTAGTGGTGTCTCAAATTCAAATTGTACGGATACGAATGAGTTCGAAAGAGAAAAACAGCTTTTATTTAATACACTAAAATCTTATTCAAAAGAGAAGTTCATTTATTTTAGCAGCTGTGCATTATCAGCAGACAACTATCCGAAAAATAAATATTATTCCCATAAGAAAAATATGGAAAAAATTATAAAAGAAAATCATAATAATTACTATATATTTCGTTTACCACAACTATTTGGAGAATTAAAAATACACAAAACATTAATAAATTTTTTATATGAAAGAATAAATGGTGAACAAATATTTCAAGTTTATGATCAAGCATATAGATATGTAATTGAAATAAATGATGTAACAACAATTGTTGAAGCATATATCAAATACTCTAACTCAAATATAACCATTGATATTGCCAATCCACATAGATATAAAGTTTTAGATATTGTTCATATTTTTGAACAGTTGTTAAATAAAAAGGCTATGTATAATTTAATAAAAAAAGATGATAAATATTTATTAGACTTAAAGCCTCTTATCATTTTTATAAATAATTATGACCTTGATATTACCTTTAATGAAAACTATTTATCAGAAAAATTGAAGCAAAAACTAGAAGGAATCAGTAAATGAAAATCGCAATAGCAGGAACAGGATACGTAGGCCTTTCAAACGGAATCTTACTTTCTCAAAACAATGAAGTAGTAGCCCTAGATATCATCCCAGAAAAAGTAGAAATGCTCAATAAAAAACAATCGCCTATAGAAGATAAAGAGATAGAAGAGTACCTCCAAAGAGATGGTCTAAACTTTAGAGCAACACTCGATAAAGAAGAAGTATACAAAGATGCTGACTTTATCATCATCGCTACTCCTACAGACTATGACCCTGAGACAAACTACTTTAACACTAAAAGTATAGAGTATGTCATCGCAGATGTACTCTCTATCAACCCAAATGCAACAATGGTTATAAAATCAACTGTACCTGTAGGCTATACTAAAAGTATCAATGAAAAGTTCAATACTTCAAACATTATATTCTCTCCAGAATTTCTAAGAGAAGGAAAAGCACTCTATGATAACCTCTACCCAAGTAGAATCATCGTAGGTGAAAAGAGCGAGAGAGCAAAAACATTTGCAAACCTTTTAGCTGGTGGTGCAAAAAAAGAGAACATAGATATTCTCTTTACTGACTCTACAGAAGCAGAAGCTGTAAAACTCTTCTCAAACACTTACCTTGCTATGAGAGTCGCTTTTTTCAATGAACTAGACTCATATGCTCAAACACACAATCTTGATGCTAGACAGATCATAGAAGGCATAGGACTAGATCCACGTATAGGCTCACACTACAACAACCCAAGCTTTGGCTATGGCGGCTACTGCCTTCCAAAGGACACCAAACAACTTCTAGCTAACTATAAAGATGTACCATCTAACATAATAGAAGCCATAGTAAATGCAAACGCAACAAGAAAAGATTTCATAGCAGACTCTATTCTTAAATGTAACCCTAAAATAGTAGGCATCTATAGACTTGTAATGAAATCAGGAAGTGATAACTTTAGAAGTTCTGCTATTCAAGGAATCATGAAGCGTATAAAAGCTAAAGGTGTTGAAGTAGTCATCTATGAACCGACATACAATGAAGATGAGTTCTTTCACTCTAAAGTCATCAAAAATTTGGATGAGTTTAAAAAGTTAAGTGATGTCATAGTAGCAAACAGACTCTCAGATGATATACGAAATGTACAAGAGAAAGTTTATACTCGGGATATTTTTAATAGTGATAGCTAAGGTTAAAAAGATGATAAAAAAATGTTTATTTCCTGCAGCAGGATATGGAACAAGATTTTTACCTGCTACAAAAGCTATACCTAAAGAGATGTTGCCCATACTTACAAAACCACTTTTGCAGTATGGTGTAGAAGAGGCAGAGAGTGCTTCTTTGGAACATATGGTTATCGTTACTGGGCGAGGTAAGAGAGCTATAGAGGATCACTTTGATATCTCTTATGAGTTGGAGCACCAGATAAAAGGTAGTTCTAAAGAGCACTATCTTACAGATATAAGAGAGATGATGGGGAAGTGTACTTTCTCCTACACTAGACAAACTCAGATGAAAGGTCTTGGCCACGCCATCTTGTGTGGTGAACACATAGTTGGAGATGAACCTTTTGCGGTCATACTTGCAGATGATTTATGTGATAATGAAGATGGTAAGTCTGTTTTAGCTCAGATGACTACTTTATATGAAAAATACCAATGCTCTATAGTAGCCATAGAAGAGGTACCCCAAGAAGATACTAACAAGTATGGTGTAATAGCCGGTGAATTTATAGAAGACAATCTAGTAAGAGTAAACAATATGGTAGAAAAACCAGCACCACAAGATGCTCCATCAAACTTAGCTATCATAGGTCGCTACATCTTAACACCAGATATTTTTGAGATTTTAAAAGATACTAAGCCAGGAAAAGGTGGAGAGATACAGATAACAGATGCCCTACTAGAACAAGCAAAACAGGGAAAAGTTTTAGCATACAAGTTTAGAGGCAAGCGTTTTGATTGTGGTAGTGTAGATGGATTTGTTGAAGCAACTAATTATTTTTATAATAAATAAACCATAAGGAAATAAATGATAATCAAAGAAAGACTAACCCACCTAAAACAACTAGAAGCAGAGTCCATTCACATTTTACGTGAAGTAGCAGCAGAGTTTAGTAATCCTGTTATGATGTACTCCGTAGGGAAAGACTCTTCTGTCATGCTACACCTTGCAATGAAAGCTTTTGCACCCGCAAAGCCACCTTTTAAATTTCTTCATGTAGATACACTCTGGAAATTCCATGAGATGATCGAGTTTCGGGACAACCGTGCAAAAGAGCTTGGTTTTGACCTTGTAGTACACTCCAACCCTGAAGGTGTAGCTATGAACATCTCTCCATTTGAGCATGGCTCTAAAGTGCATACCGACATTATGAAAACAGAAGCACTTAAACAGGCACTCAATGAGGGTGGATACGATGCAGTCATAGGTGGAGCAAGACGAGATGAAGAGAAGTCTCGTGCCAAAGAGCGCATATTTTCTTTCCGTGATAAGCAACATAGATGGGACCCAAAAAACCAAAGACCGGAACTTTGGAATGTTTACAACACCGCCATTCAAAAAGGTGAAAGTGTAAGAGTATTTCCCATAAGCAACTGGACAGAGCTGGATGTCTGGCAGTACATCTACCTTGAAGGCATTCCTATCCCGTCACTCTACTTTGCAAAAGAACGCCCTGTAGTAGAGTATGAAGGTACTAAGATCCTTGTCGATGATGAGAGAATGCCAAAAGAGCTGCGTGATACGGCAAAGATGGAGATGGTACGCTTTAGAACACTGGGATGCTACCCACTCACAGGTGCCATAAACTCTACAGCTTCTACACTTCCAGAGATCATCAAAGAGATGTTACTCTCAACAAGTAGTGAGAGAGAAGGTCGCCTTATAGACAAAGACAGTGAAGGTGCGATGGAGAAGAAGAAGATAGAGGGGTATTTTTAATGAGCACAAAAAATGAAAAGATAGCAACAGATATAGAGGCTTACCTCAAAGAGCATGAGAACAAAGATATGCTCCGCTTCTTAACATGCGGTAGTGTTGATGATGGCAAGAGTACACTCATAGGTCGTATGCTGTATGACTCTAAAATGATATTTGATGACCAGCTCTCAGCTGCCCAGAGTGAGAGTGAAAAGTATGGTACAACAGGTGAAAAGATAGATATGGCTCTTCTTGTTGATGGTCTTCAAAGTGAAAGAGAACAAGGAATCACTATAGATGTTGCCTACCGTTTTTTTGCTACAGAGAACAGAAAGTTCATCATCGCGGACACTCCTGGACATGAACAATACACAAGAAATATGGTCACCGGTGCTTCTACAGCAGATGTTGCCATCATTTTAATAGATGCACGTAAAGGCATCCTGACACAGACAAGAAGACATAGCTATATTGTTTCTTTACTTGGTATAGAACATGTCATCGTAGCCATTAACAAAATGGATCTGGTAGACTTCTCTGAAGAAGTTTTCAATGAAATTTCTCAAGCTTACGGTGAATTGGCAAAAGAGTTGGGTATCAAAAATACTTACTATATGCCAGTCTCAGCACTGGACGGTGACAATGTCGTGGACAGAAGTGTGCATACGCCATGGTATACAGGACTGCCTCTGCTTGGTCTCCTTGACAGTATGGATATTTCAAAAGAGCAGAAAGCGGAAGATTTTAGATTCCCTGTGCAGTATGTGAACCGTCCGAACCTTGATTTTAGAGGTTTCTGCGGAACCATTGCTGCGGGTGAAGTGGTAGTGGGTGATGAGATTACCGTATTGCCTTCGGGAAAGACGACAAAAGTTAAAAGCATCATCAATGCCGGTGATATTACAGAAGAGGACAGGGCTGCTACCTCTGAACGTGCTTATGCTCCAATGGCCGTTACCCTTACAACTGAAGATGAAGTCGATATCTCCCGTGGTGATATGCTGGTACACACTAAAAGTCTTCCTCGTGTCTCAAATTCACTGAAAGTAATGCTGGTATGGATGGATGAAACTCCGATGGAGCTGGGAAGAATGTATGATATTAAACGTGCTACTTCTGTGGTTTCTGGATCTTTCGAGCATATTAACTATAAGGTGGATGTCAATACCTATGAGAGACAAACCGTCCATAAACTCGGACTCAATGATATTGCTTCGTGTAAAATGGTCTTAACACAGCCTATTGCGGCAGATGCTTATGAGATGAATCGTTTAACCGGTTCTTTCATTGTGGTAGACAGAATTACGAACAATACTGTAGGTGCAGGTATGATCGTTGGTGTCAGCAGACGTGAACAGGATGCACTGAAATTGTCGGAAAAAGCCTATACAGATGCAGAGAGAGCACTTAACCAGTACATCAGAGAGAACTTCCCGGAATGGGAATGTAAAGTCGTCTAATGTACAGAGAGACCAATAAACGTTCCATTGTAAAAGGTATCAGCTGGCGTGTGGTTGCAACGACCACCACCATTTTGATCGTCTATTTTTTCTTTGATCGTCTGGATCTTGCGATTGCAGCGGGAATGATAGAGACGGTACTGAAAGTTGGACTCTACTGGGCACATGAACGTGCCTGGTTCAAGATACGCTGGGGTAAAAAGAAGATCGAACCTTTTAACCTTTGGTTTACGGGTCTTCCCCTTTCGGGTAAAACGACGATTGCAGATAAAGTCTATACAGAATTGGAAAAACTTCATATTCCCATAGAGCGTCTGGATTCCAAAGATATTCGTGATCTCATTCCAAATATCGGTTTTACACGTGAAGACAGAAACCGACATATGTATCGTATTGGATTTTTGATACAGAAATTGCAAAAAAATGCTATTTCTACGGTAGCCACTTTTGTCTCTCCCTACAAAGAATCACGAAAAGCGATTAGGGAGATGGTTCAGAACAATATTGTTGTCTATGTCAAAGCAGATCTTGAAACCTGCAAGGTACGTGACTATAAAGGTGTGTATGAAAAAGCAATGAAGGGTGAACTTCAAAACTTTTCAGGAGTGAATGATGTCTATGAAGAGCCGCAGCATGCTGAAGTCACTGTCGATACAGACAAATTGAGTGCAGATGAAGCGGCAGTGATTATTGTAAACTATGTAAAGAAGCATTATGTCAAATAAAAATATTGTATGGCATGACCATCATGTCTCCAAAAATGAGCGTTCAGAGATCAAAGATCAAAAACCCTGTATTCTCTGGTTCACAGGGTTAAGCGGCTCAGGGAAATCAACAGTTGCCAATGCGGTAGAGAGTCAACTTTTGACTCTGAAGAAGCATACTTATCTGCTTGATGGTGATAACATTAGAATGGGACTTAACAAAGGCTTGACTTTTTCTGATGAAGACCGTATAGAAAACATTAGACGTATTGGAGAAGTTTCCAAGCTATTTGTGGATGCTGGTACCATTGTATTGAGTGCATTCATATCTCCCTTTCAAAATGAGAGAGATGTGGTACGTGCCTTGGTAGAAGAGGGCGAGTTCATAGAGGTGTTCATTGATACTCCGCTGGAAGTGTGTGAATCACGTGATCCTAAAGGCTTGTATAAAAAGGCACGTAAGGGAGAGATACCGAATTTTACTGGGATCTCTTCTCCTTATGAAGCGCCTACAAACCCAGAAATTCATATAAAGACAGCAGATTTTGATATAGAAGCATGTGCAGCACAGATCGTGAGCTATTTAAAAGAGAAAAGCTATATAGATGTTAGATAAAGATACAGCAGCAGCTGGCAAAATGATCTATAACAAAGAAACAGAAAAACCAATGCTGTATAATAAAGAGAACCTGTTAACCCTCTGGTTTGTAGTAAAATAATTTAAAAGGAGAGATGAAAAATGAAAGGAATAATACTAGCCGGAGGAAGTGGAACACGTCTTTACCCCATTACAAAAGGTGTAAGCAAACAATTAGTTCCGGTTTATGATAAGCCGATGATTTACTATCCACTTTCAGTACTTATGCTTGCAGGGATAAAAGAAGTTCTCATTATTTCAACACCAGATGACCTACCAAACTTTAAAAAACTTTTAGGTGATGGCAGTGAACTAGGAATGAAGTTTTCATACATAGTGCAACCCTCTCCAGATGGACTTGCTCAAGCGTTTATCCTCGGTGAGGAGTTTATAGGAGATGATGATGTCTCTTTAGTACTGGGAGACAACATCTTTTATGGACATGGACTGATTGAACTTCTGTCACAGAGTGTGAAAAATGCTCAAGAGGAGAACAAAGCAACCGTTTTTGGTTACTATGTAAAAGACCCTGAACGCTATGGTGTTGCAGAGTTTAATGAAGATGGTGAAGTGACCTCCTTAGAAGAGAAGCCAAGCGAACCTAAAAGTAGTTACGCTGTCATCGGTCTTTACTTCTACCCTAATGATGTTGTTAAAAAAGCTAAAGATGTCAAACCAAGTGATAGAGGTGAGCTGGAGATCACAACACTAAACCAAGATTACCTCAATGAACAACGCCTTAAAGTTGAGCTTATGGGACGCGGTTATGCATGGTTAGATACAGGAACACATGAGAGCCTTTTAGAAGCCTCAAACTTCATACAGACCATAGAGAACCGACAAGGGCTTAAAGTAGCCTGCATAGAAGAGATAGCACATGAGATGGGGTACATTACAGCCCAGGAGATCCTAAAACTTGCAGAACCTCTGAAAAAGAATCAGTATGGACAGTATCTCATAAGAAGAGCAAAAGAGGGAATAGTAGAAAGATGAAATGCTAAATTTAGAACCATCCTATAAAAGCTTTATCGTTGCACTAAAACAGAAAATATATAGTGCCAAGACAAAAGCTATAGTCTCTGCAAATAGATTGATGATAGAACTCTACTTTGAGATAGGTAAAGAGATAGTTTCAAACCAACAAACGCAAGGATGGGGTAAATCTGTAGTAGAGCAGATGTCAAAGGACCTTAAAAATGAGTTTGGAGAGAAACGTGGATACTCTTCTCAAAACTTATGGTATATGCGACAGTTTTATTTAACATATAAAGATAATGTAAATCTCCAACAGCTTGTTGGAGAAATTGCATGGGGTTCTAATAT
>JALWLD010000065.1 GCA_027081115.1 Sulfurovum sp. | reverse complement strand
GCATCATTCATTCAGATGGTTGGCGTGGTTATCATGGATTAGTTGATGTTGGATATGATAAACATTTTAGAGTACATCATGGAGCCAATGAATTTGTGAGAGGTAACTCTCATATCAATGGCATAGAATCTTTTTGGAGTTATGCTAAAATTAGATTAGTGAAATTTCACGGTATGGACAAAAGAACCTTCAACTTACATCTTAAAGAATGTGAGTTTAGATTCAATAATAGAGGTGTAGATTTATACAAATTATTGTTAAAAATCTTCAGAAAAGAACCTCTAAACTAGTCTAGCCCCAATTAATAATATTATAACTTAAGAAGGAAATGATATGACAAACTATAGTAATAAAGGTGCTAATTCAGGTATTTCTGCATATAAAATTAATAATGATGGAATTATTATACAATTTAGTACGGGTGCTAAGTATTTATATACAAATTCAAGTGCTGGTACTTCAAATATTGAAGAAATGAAAAGATTAGCCGTTAAAGGAGAAGGGTTAAATAGCTTTATTATGAGACATGTTAGAACTTCATATTCTGCAAAATTGAGTTAAAATGACCCTCTCAAAATCCCTCTACACCAGAGCTATCCAATGTCCAAAATCCCTATGGCTCAAAAAATACAAGGCTGAAGTCCTCACTCCACCAGATGCATCAGCCAAAGCAGTCTTTGAAACAGGAAAAGCAGTAGGGGAGTTAGCTTGTCAACTTTTCCCAGATGGGAAAGAAGTAGCATTTACAAGAGACTATGACGAGATGATAGCTACAACTAAGCAGTACATAGAAGAGGGTGTGCAAAACATCTATGAGGCTACTTTTAATTATGATGGCATTTTGGTAATGGTAGACATATTGCACATAGATGCAGAGGGTGTCTCACTCTATGAGGTCAAGAGTTCTACCTCTGTAAAAGACATCTATCTGCATGATGTGTCCATACAGTACTATGTGCTAAGCAACCTTGGCTTTACCATAAAAAGTGCAAATGTTGTGCATATAGACAGTACATACGTCAGAGGTGATGTGTTAGAGCTAGATGAGCTTTTTTCTGTAGTAGATGTGACTGATGAAGTGATGGAGATGCAAGAGAATATCCCTAAACTTTTAGAAGGCTTTGAGAACTATTTGGTAGATAAGGTCAATGAGCCAAATATAGACATAGGCGCTCACTGTAAAAAGCCCTATGAATGTGATGCCAAAGACTACTGCTGGAAAGTGCAGAGAAACATATCTGAATACTCAGTATTTAACATCTTTAACCTTGGTAGTAAAAAGCTAGTAGAACTGTATGAGCAAGGCATAGTAGACATAAAAGATATACCAGACTCATTTACCATGACAGCCAAACAACGCCAAGCAGTAAGCAACCATAAGTCAAGAGCGACACACATAGACAAAGAAGCCATAAAAGCATTTGTAGATACACTGAGCTACCCCATCTACCATTTAGACTTTGAAACCTTTCAGCAAGCCATACCAGAGTGGAAAGGCATCAGTCCATTTATGCAGATACCCTTTCAGTACTCTCTACACATAGAACATGAAGACGGCAGACTTGAACACAAAGAGTTTCTAGCAGTTGATGGAGTAGACCCACGAGAGTTACTTGCACAGAGGCTCTGTGAAGACATACCAAGAGATGTAACAGTGTTAGCCTACAGTATGAGTTTTGAAAAAGGTGTCATCAAAAAACTAGCTTTAGAGTATGAAGCGTTGAGCCCACATCTTTTAGCTATAAACGAAAACATGAAAGACCTCATGATACCGTTCCAACAAAAACACTACGTTACCCCTAGTATGAATGGAAGCTACTCCATAAAGTATGTATTGCCAGCACTCGTACCTGAAATGGCAGATGCATACACAGAGCTAGACGGTGTACAAAATGGTATGGAAGCCATGAGTGCCTTTGCAAGTATGTCAAAACTAGAAGAGGATGAAAAAGAAAGATTAAGAGCTTCACTTTTGGCGTATTGTAAGCTTGATACTTTGGCTATGGTGAGGGTTTTAAATAAATTAAGAGAGGTGAGTGATGATTGATTATAGTAAAAAAATTACAGTAGACAGAGAATTGTATCCATATGATAATGATAAATTAGATATTTCTATAGAGAGTGATAGAGGACGGATTATATCATCAGCAGGATTACGTAGACTACAGAAACGTACACAAGTCTTTGCTTTAGAACTTAATGCATCCATTCGTACAAGGTTGACTCATTCTATGGAAGTAGCTCAGACAGCTAGGTTTATAGCTAAGAGTATTTTAGCTGAGTTAAAAAAAGAAGGGCTTGATAGGTATGGTTTAGAGGGTATGGAAAATGCCTTTATCTCCACTTCTGAGATGACAAGCCTACTTCATGACATAGGAAATCCTCCCTTTGGACACTCAGCAGAACAAACTATAAATAAATGGGTAGAAGATAATACTGTAGCGATATTGGATACATTTCCAAGTACAACTTCAGAGAGTAAAACGTTAAAAAACATGATTCGTAATGATATTTGTAATTATGATGGAAATGCACAAGCCATCAGGGTCATAAGTAAGCTACAAAGACTGAACCTTTCCTATACACAAACCTTGGCAGTACTGAAGTATACAAGGGGTGCTTTTGAAGAAAAACCTTCAAAAGATGATAGTTTGTATTACCTAAAGAAAAAACCTGGATTTTACTATAGTGAAAAAGACTTCATAGCTAAGATACAAGCTAAGCTAGATGTTAAGGCTGGACATAGGTTTCCTCTCACTTACATTATGGAAGCCGCAGACGATATATCGTACTTAACTGCAGACCTAGAAGACTCAGTAGAAAAAGGCATACTTAGTTTAGATGAAGTTTATAACATCATAAAAGCTGAGTGCATCAAACAGGATGAAGAGTATTTACTAGGTATCATAGAAAAACAGTATGCTAAGGCAAAAGAAGACGATGAACCTTATCAGTTCAATATGTTTTTTATACTTTTGCGAGCGAAATTGGTTGCACCCTTGGTAAATCATGTTGTAAATATTTACATGGACAATCATGAAGCTATTTTCAATGGTTCATTTAGTTCCGCTCTACTTGAATATGATGAAACAAGTAAGTATTACAAGGTAATCGAGGTACTCCAAAATATTTCAGTTAAATATATTTACCAAAACAAAGATGTACAGACGATGGAACTTCAAGGTTATGCTATAGTCAATGGGTTGCTAGATATGTATAAACCACTTTTGGAGTTAAGCTCAAGAGATTTTGACAAGTTACTAAAAGATAAAAAAATTACATGCTTTATCTCAATGAGACTAATTAAAAGACTTTCATCTAAACAGATTGTTGCTTATCGAAATGATGTTGAAAAGCTTGATAAGACAAATGATGAAGAATTTGTAATACTCGAATGGTATCATAGAGTACGACTCATAATAGACTTTATCAGTGGAATGACAGATGATTTTGCATTACACGAGTATAAAGTATTATCCGCATTATGAAAAGGCAGAATAGAAAATTTTAGTAAATATGATTATAAAAGAGTACTATATCTAATGAAATATAGGGTATTTAAAATTCTTTATTAATTACATTTACTAAGCTAAAGCTACACTTTTAGGTAATTATTTAATCTCCCCCTACCTATATCTTAACCCACTTAATATTGTTAAGTTATTTCATAAAAATATAATTTTATTTGTTGAAAAGATAGATATCTATGAAAAAATTAGTAGATTTCGATAAATAATTAAAAACTTTCAAAAAATTTTATATTTTTTTAAAGTCCCTTCTATAAGGACATTATAGAGAGATAATATTC
>JALWLD010000064.1 GCA_027081115.1 Sulfurovum sp. | reverse complement strand
GCATGGGTAATGTCTGTAAGATGCTTAGAAATAAGAGAAAGACCATTTTGAAATTGGTCGTTTGAAAGTAGTTGGTGACCTATATTAATCAGATCATGGAAGTTATTATCGTTGTCCATAGTTAAGTTCCCTCATATAATTATTCTATAGTTAGTATACTTAAAAATAATTAATTTACATTAAGCCTAGACGCCTTGAGATAGTGGTACATTGATTTTATTGCTTCTTCTCTTGTAATGCTATATCTTTTTGATAGGTAATCTCTTTAACGAACTCATAAATTTCAATATCATCATAAGTGACTATGTCTGTACTTTTGCTCTGTACATGAATCTGGTTAGAGATGATTGCAGAAAGAAAAGTTTTGTCTTCTTGTGTTAAGCCTTCTAGATTGCAGACTTTTTTAGTTAATGCTTCTAATACAGGTATGAATCTTTCTTGATCTGTCATAATTATCCTCTAAATGAATTTTATAGCTGTACCCTCATAATGATACGTTGTGGTAGTAGAAGTCCTGCCCTCAACTATTCTAGGCATACCTGCAACAGAACCAACACTTCCTTTTACATTGTTATCTATATTAGAAATCACGTTGATGACTGCATTTCCCTCTAACTCTAAGGCTTGCAGTTGGAGTTTTTCTTTAGCTTGTGTTTTGTCTGTGTCCTGTGCTTCTATCATACCAAGAACACTATGTTTCTTGTCAATGTTAGGAACATTGAAGAGTTGGATTTGTCTAATGGCATTCATCTCATCTTCTGTTTTAAGAGCAAGCCCTTCTAACCTTTGGGAACATCTTTTTATATAGCCATACTGCAGGTCTTACAATCACAGCATAAAATAAAAAGATAACGATTAAAAAAGTAAAAAATTGATCAGCAGTCATGATTTTGGCTTCCTTACCTAACTATAGTTAGTTGATGTAAAAATGTACCATCTATATACTTATGGTTAGTTTTACTATAGGTATGTAATTATGAAAGAATCCAATATAGATAAAGAACAAATACTTGAAATTTATAAAAAAATTGGATTGAATGTAAAAAAGCTACGTCAAGAAAAAGGCATATCTCAATTAGCACTTTCTTTAGCTATAGGTCATAAAGCAGTTGGTACTGTTTCTATGGCAGAACTGTGTACTAATAATAAACATTTTAATATAGAGCATTTGGTGAAGATAGCAGATGTCTTGGAAGTAGATGTTTGTGAATTCTTCAAATAGTTAAATATTTACACTATAGTATAAATAAAACCTAATTTTTAAATAAAATCTACCACATTTTATAATTATTTATGTTATAGTGTAAATAAAAAGGTCTAAAATATGGACTTAAAAGCAGAGATAGGTCTGAAAATAAAGCAAAGACGTAAAGAGCTAGGGCTAGAACAGATAGATTTATGTGAGATGGCAGAGATAGGTTCTACCACACTTTCAAAACTAGAGCAGGGCAAGGGTAACATAACGCTGGATGTACTAGAAAAGCTCATAGAAGTGCTAGGTCTTGAATGTCGTCTAGGGATTAAAGGATAGATAGATGCAAAAAGCAAAAGTATATAGAAATGGTGAGGAGATAGGTTTGCTTCAGAAAGATGATGCAGGGGTGTACTCCTTCCAGTATGCATCTGGCTATTTGCAAAACGAAGAGGCTTTGAGTATCTCTGTGCATTTTCCATTGAGAGAAGAAGTTTTTAGTTCAAATATACTCTTCCCTTTCTTTTTCAATCTTTTAGCTGAAGGTAGCATCAAAGAGATGCAGTGTAGAGAACTTAAAATAGACCCAGATGATCATTTTACGAGACTTGTTAAAACCACAGAGTTCAATACTATAGGGTCTATTACCCTAAAGGAGATATTAGATGAGATGTCATAGTTGTATGGTAGAGACGGCTAAGATATATTGTCCTAAGTGTACCAAAGAGCTTTTTGATGGTAAAAAAGTCCAAGCACTTACTTTTGATAAGCAAGAGTTTTACCAAAAACGAAAAGAGTATGCAAAACGTATCTCTATCTCTGGAGTACAGGATAAACTCTCTTTAACATTTGATGAGAATAACACGTTAATTACTACAGATATAGAAGGACACTATATCCTCAAGCCTGCTCCTAGTGAAGAACAAGTGGATAACAGTCATGACATTTGTGCGAATGAACACTTAAGTATGCAGATCTCAAAGCAGATATTTAACATACCTACAGCTGGTTCGGCACTCATTCCTTTTAGTACGGGTGAACTAGCATATATTACCAAACGTTTTGACTATGCCAAAAATGGGCAGAAGCTCGATCAAGAGGATTTTGCAGCAGTACTTGAATATACCTCTGACAGGCAAGGACGAAACTATAAATATGAATCTTCTTATGAAGCTTGTGCAAAAGCAATACAGATGTATATTCCTGCATCGATGCCTGCGTTGGAAGATTTCTATAAGCGTATAGTAATTAATTATCTCATAGGTAATGCAGATGCACACTTAAAGAACTTTTCACTTTACCGTGAAGAAGGGAGAAAAGACAGGAGTCTAACGCCTAATTATGATTTACTCTATACACGTTATCATATACCCAATGAAGAAGGATATATGGGATTAGACCTGTTTGAAGATGAAGGAGATAATCCTACAAAGGCTTTTGAAGCTATGGGATACTATACCTTGGAAGATTTTGAACTTTTTGCAGATAAAATAGGTATTAAGCCCAAACGCCTTGAAAAGATATTTGAACTCATCCTTGTTAGTACTCCTAAAGTCATGGAGATGATAGAACACTCTTTTTTAAGTGATGAGGGAAAAGAAGCGTATAGAAAAAACTATGAGGAACGTTTAAAATTGCATCTTTGTTACAGTATAGAGCAGTATGATTTTAATGCTAAGATGCAAAAGGTAATAGATAGGTTTAGTAAAAATATCTAAAGTATAGATAGGTTATACTGGTTACCAATAGGTTACCAATTTGGTTTAACAAAAATATGAAAATGTATGAAAAGCCCACTACATCGGTGGTTTTGAATGTATGAAATTTAACTGGCAGAGAGGAAGGGATTCGAACCCTCGGTGAGTTACCCCACACAGACGTTCCAGGTCTGCACCTTCGACCACTCGGACACCTCTCAATATAAACAGTAAGTATCTGGTAGCAATAAGCAAAAATAGGTTTTGGATTATTGTTATAGATATTATGTAGTACCTCCATCCAGATTACTGCGGCACACAGTAAAGAGAGGTGGGCTGCTATGTTCCCATCCTGACCCGTTGTCCCTCAGTACCATTGCACAGGTCTGAAAAGAGGCGAGAGAATTATAGTCAAAGATTGCTTAATCCTCCTCATCATGTGAAATACTCCATTCATTAAATGGTAAGGCTTCGAAGTGTAGCTTCTCGATGCGAAAGGTGTAGCTGTTGGTTATGGTTACGATGGTAACTTTCTCAATGCCCTGTTTTTTGAAGAGTGAGAATTTGTTTTGTGCTTTGATCCAGAAATTTTCTTCACTGTCAAAGGGTGCAGGAATGATAAGCTCACTGTCATTGGTTATATATCCATGGATGCCTAATGTTTTAAAATTGATTTTATGTTTTATCATTGTCAGTACGATCATACTGTCGAACTGTTGGCCAAAAGGTTGATCTGTGGTAAGGTATTTGACAAAGGCAAAATCGTAGAGGATCATTTTTTTGCCACTTCGTTTGATGGCATTGTCTATGAAGTAGAGTAGACCCTCTTCTTGAAAATGTTTCATAGCACTATAGATAAAGTCTTTGGAGATACGAAAATGCTCTTTGGTGAAAGAGTATATCTGGTGGATGGTCATAGGTTGGGTGTTGTAGCGTGCCAGTATAAGAATGAGTGACTGTTCATTGGGGCTAAACTGCTGCTGGAAAAATTGTTTCATCTGCAAGGTAGTGTTTTTGGTATGTCTAGCCATCTTCGGCAGTGTGCCGGCTTTTAGGAAATGATTGAAAGCGACAGTGCTAGAACTGGCATGCTCAAAGGCAAGGAACTCTTCGTAGTCCAGAGGAAAAAGCTGCAGAGGTTCTAAAACGATTTCCCTGACAGGAGTACGGCTAATGACAATAAGACGAGCTACTTTAGGAAAGTCATCGAGCATCCCCTCTTCATAATGATCCAAAATAAGCTCTTTGATCTTAAACTCATCTATATACTCTTGTAGAGGGAGTGTCTCTAGGGTATTTAATATAAGGCCTGGGTCTTCCAGGTCTATGTAGAGGGTATGTTCATCCTGTTCTTCTAAATGATGGAGAATCAATGCGGTCTTCCCGCAACCTCTGGCACCATAAAGGTTGAGGTTATCTTTTATGGGAATATGTACTTTTCTCAAAATAAATTGCTCATTTATAGGTGGATGTTCATGATAATGTTCTAGTAAATCCAAGAAAAAACCCCTTAACTTTCCTTTTAATAAGGAAATAATTTTTAATATTGTATCGTTTTTGTGTTAAAAGCATTGCACCTTTTAAAAAGTTTGGGTATAATTCGCGTTCCTAAATTTATGTTAGAGGGTTAATCCCCTGTGTTTAGGCACCTTGGCTTTGCCTTGCTAACGAGTTCTTTAAAGGTAAAATATGGAAAAAATTAGATTAAAGCTTAAAGCTTACGATCATAGAGTGTTAGACAGATCAGTTGCTGCTATTGTTGATGCAGTTAAACGTACAGGTGCAGAAATTAGAGGGCCCATTCCAATGCCAACTAAAATGAAGCGTTATACTGTTCTTAAATCGCCACATGTAAACAAAGATGCACGTGAGCAGTTTGAGATCAGAATTCACGGAAGAATGATCGACATCGTTTCGGCTACTTCAGATACTATTGATTCACTTATGAAGTTGGATCTAGCACCTGAAATCGAAGTTGAAATCAGATCAATGGACAAGTAGGAGTAGAGAATGGAATTTATTGTAGAAAAAATTGGTATGAGCAGAACTGTTGATGTACCAAGTGTTCCAGTTACACTTCTTAAAGTCGTTGAAACGAAAGTTTGTGAAGTGAGAGAAGACGGAAAAGCACTTGTTGCATATAACTCAAGCAAAAAACTTAATAAGAGTATCGAAGGTCAGCAGACTAAATTTGGTGTATCTAAAGAGTTTAACAAATTTATGACAATTGAAGTGGCTGAAGGTACCCAAGCTGGCGATTTAAGTACAGACGTTCTTTCTGAGACTACATTGGTAAAAACATCTCTTAATACTAAGGGTAGAGGTTTTGCTGGTGGTATGAAGCGTCACAACTTTGGTGGTGGACCTGGTTCACACGGACACAGATTTGGTAGAAGAATCGGTTCAATCGGTAATGCCGAGTGGCCTGGTCGTGTAATGCCTGGTAAAAAAATGCCTGGTCATTATGGTAACTCACAAGTAACTGTAAAAAATGACGTTGTGTCATTTGATGCAGAAAACGGTATCTTAGTATTAAAAGGTTCAATTCCTGGTCACAATGGTGCCAGAGGATTGGTAAGGATAGTTAAATAATGAAAACAACAGTAATTAAAACAACAGACCTTCCGGCAGCATTCTTGGAAGTTCACCCACATAACCTTTACTTATATTGTAAAGCGTATGCGGCTGGACTTAGAGCAAATACTGCTCAAACTAAGAACAGATCTGCGGTAAGCGGTGGTGGTAAAAAACCATGGGCTCAAAAAGGTGGAGGACGTGCAAGAGCAGGTTCCCTTAGATCTCCTATCTTTGTAGGCGGTGGTGTTGCATTTGGTCCAAGTACAAACAGAAACTATGATCAGAAAGTAAACAAAAAGCAAAAGAAACTTGCGCTTTATCATGCACTAGCAGAGCTTGCAGCAAACGAGAGACTTTTCGTTGTTGACAATATTGCAATCGAGTCTGGTAAAACAAAAGATGCACTTGCATTTGTAAACGGTCTTGAGCAAAGAGATGTACTTGTAGTTAAAGAGATGATTGATGATAAGACATTCTTGGCATTCAGAAATCTTCAAAACGCATACCTTATTGAATCAAATGAGCTTAACGCTTATCTTGCTGCTGCATATCACTCAATCGTGATTGAAAAAGCAATATTTGATAAATTGACTAAAGAGGCTTAAGATGGCAGATATTACAGATATTAAATCAATTATGTATACAGAGAAGAGTTTGGCTCTTCAAGAAGAGGGTGTCATCGTAGTTCAAACAACTCCTAGAATGACTAAAAATGGTCTTAAAGAAGTTTTCAAAGAGTTCTTCGGGATCAATCCACTTAGAGTAAACTCAATGAGAGTTAACGGTAAAGTGAAAAGATTTAAAGGTATTGAAGGAAAAAGACCAGACTCTAAAAAGTTCTATGTCAAGCTTCCTGAAGATGCAAAAATCGAAAGCTTAGCGGTATAAGGATAGAAGATGGCAATTAAAACATATAAACCAACCACACCTTCACGTCGTTATATGACTAACCTTGACAGTAGTGATATCACTGCTAAAGCAAGTGTTAGAGCACTACTTAAGAATCTTCCAAGATCTGCAGGTAGAAACAGTAACGGTAGAATCACTTCTCGTCACAGAGAAGCAGGTGCTAAAAAACTATATAGAATCATTGATTTCAAAAGAAACAAGTTCAACATCGAAGGTACAGTTGCTACTGTTGAGTACGACCCGTACAGAAACTGTAGAATTTGTCTTATCAAATATGTTGATGGTGACAGAAGATACGTACTTCAGCCAAAAGGTTTGAATGTAGGTGACAAGATCATGTCTTCAGACGCTGGTCTTGATATCAAAACTGGTAACGCAATGAAATTGAAGGCTATCCCAGTTGGTACTTTGGTACACAATATTGAAATGAGTCCAGGTCACGGTGGTCAGATCGCTAGATCTGCTGGTGGTTATGCTCAGATCATGGGTAGAGATGGTAAATACGTTTCACTTAGACTTCCATCTGGTGAAATGAGATACGTTCTTGGTGAATGTCTAGCAACAATCGGTACAGTGGGGAATGAAGACTTTTCTAACATTGTTATCGGTAAAGCTGGTAGATCAAGACACCTTGGTATCAGACCACAGACACGTGGTTCTGCGATGAACCCGATTGATCACCCACACGGTGGTGGTGAAGGTAAAACGAACTCTGGACGTCATCCAGTATCTCCATGGGGTACTCCGGCTAAAGGTTTCAAGACTCGTAAGAAAAAAGCTAGTGATAAGTTAATTATCTCTAAGCGTAAAAAGTAAGGGGCTAAGATATGGCAAGATCGACAAAAAAAGGTCCATTCATTGATGGTCACCTAATGAAAAAAGTGCTTAAGGCAAAAGAAGAAGGTTCAAACAAAGCAATTAAAACTTGGTCAAGAAGATCTGTGATCTTCCCTGAGTTTATTGGTTTGACAATCAACGTACACAACGGTAGACAATTTGTACCGGTGTTCATTACTGAGAATCACGTAGGATATAAACTAGGTGAATTCGCACCAACTAGAACATTTAAGGGCCACAAAGGTTCTGTTCAGAAAAAGGTAGGTTAATTATGAGTAGAGCATTATTAAAATTCGTAAGAGTTTCACCTACAAAAGCAAGACTGATCGCTAGAGAAGTACAGGGAATGAATGCAGAGTTGGCTTTGGCTTCTCTTGAATTCATGCCTAACAAAGCAGCAGGAATTATCTCTAAAGTTATTGCATCTGCAGTAGCAAACGGTGACTTTGAACCTGAAGAAGTAACGATTACTTCTTGTAGAGTTGACAAAGCAGCGGTTATGAAGAGATGGAGACCAAGAGCTAGAGGTACGGCATCTAGAATCATCAAACCAACAGCACACATTCTTGTAGAAGTTGGCGTAGCTGAAAAAACTGAGAAGGAAGCGTAATGGGTCAGAAAGTAAATCCTATAGGTCTTAGACTTGGAATTAACAGAAACTGGGAATCAAGATGGTTCCCGGCAAAAGGAAGAACTGCTGATTTTATCGCTGAAGATTACAAGATCAGAAAATTCCTTAAAAAAGAGCTTTTCTATGCGGGTGTTTCGAACATCATCATCGAAAGAACTGTAAAGAAATTGAGAATCAACCTTGTAACTGCAAGACCTGGAATTATCATTGGTAAAAAAGGTGCAGATATCGAGAAGTTGAAAGCAACACTTATCAAGATGCTTGGTAAAGATGTAGCGATCAACATCAAAGAAGAAAAACGTCCACAAGCTTCTGGTCAACTGGCTGCTGAAAATGTGGCAACACAACTTGAAAGACGTGTTGCATTTAGACGTGCGATGAAGAAAGTAATTCAGGGTGCACTTAAATCAGGTGCAAAAGGAATTAAAGTTTCTGTATCTGGTAGACTTGGTGGTGCAGAAATGGCTAGAACTGAGTGGTATCTAGAGGGGAGAGTTCCTCTACATACACTTAGAGCAAAAATTGATTATGGTTTTGCAGAAGCACATACTACTTATGGAATCATTGGTATTAAAGTATGGATATTCAAAGGTGAAGTACTTGCCAAAGGTATTCAAGCTGAGCCAAAAGAAGAAAAAAAGGGTGGTCGTAGACCATCTAGAAAAAGAGGTGAATAATCATGTTAATGCCTAAAAGAACCAAATGGAGAAAGCAGATGAAAGGCCGTAATCGCGGTAAATCTTTCAGAGGCAACAAAATTGAGTTCGGTGATATCGCGATCAAAGCTGTAGAAGCTGGAAGAATTGATTCTCGCCAGATTGAAGCGGCGCGTATTACTATGACAAGAAAAATTAACAGAACGGGTAAAACTTGGATTAGAGTTTTCCCAGATAAGCCACTTACTGCTAAACCACTTGAAACAAGAATGGGTAAAGGTAAAGGTGCTGTTGATAAATGGGTTATGAATATTAAGCCAGGAAGAATTATTTTCGAAATGGCTGGAGTAGAAGAAGATCTTGCAAGAGAAGCTTTAACACTAGCAATTCATAAAATGCCATTCAAGTGTAAAATCATCGCTTTAAAGGACACTAATGAACTATATTGATTTAAAAGATAAAAGCGAAGCAGATTTACTTGCAATGCTTAAAGAGAAAAAACTTGAGTTGTTTACACTTAACGCAAAGTTGAAAACTATGCAGTTGACAAACACTTCTGAGTTAAGAGTAGCGAAAAAAGATATCGCAAGAATCCAGACAGCATTGACTGCTGCTAGATCGAAGTAAGGGGTCATTTATGCCAAAAAGACAAATAACAGGTAGTGTGATTAAGAAGGCTGGAGACAAGACTGCAACTGTTCTAGTTGAAAGACGTGTTCTTCACCCAAGATACCACAAGACAGTAAAAAGATTTAAGAAATATCTTATACATGATGAGAAGAATGACGTAAATGTTGGAGATACAGTGACTGCTATTGAATGTAGACCACTTTCTAAAACTAAATGTTTCAGACTTCTTGAAATCGTGAAGAGAGGAGAAGTGTAATGATCCAAGGTTTTACAAGATTAACTGTAGCAGACAACTCTGGTGCAAAAGAGATCATGTGTATCAAGGTTCTTGGCGGATCTAAAAGAAGATATGCATCAGTAGGTGACGTGATCGTTGCTTCTGTGAAAAAAGCACTTCCGACAGGAAAAGTAAAAAAAGGTAAGGTTATTAAAGCTGTTGTAGTTAGAACTAAAAAAGAGATCCAGAGAGAAAATGGTTCACTTATTCGTTTTGATGACAATGCAGCGGTAATTATCGATGACAAAAAAGAGCCAATAGGTACTCGTATCTTTGGTCCTGTTGCTCGTGAAACAAGATATTCAGGATTCATGAAAATTGTATCCCTGGCACCGGAGGTATGGTAATGGCAACTAAGTTCAAAATCAAAAAGGGTGATCAGGTAATGATCATCGCTGGTGATGATAAAGGTAAAACTGGAGAAGTTCTTCAGGTTCTTACTAAAAAAGATGCAGTGATCGTTGCAGGTTGTAAGATGGCTAAAAAAGCTGTTAAACCAAGCGAGCAGAACAAAGAGGGTGGATTCGACAACAAAGAGATGCCGATCCATATCTCAAACGTAAAAAAAGTAGAGGCATAATCTTATGAGTAGAATGAAGCAAAAGTACAATGACATCGTTCCAGCTCTTCGTGAAGAGTGCGGGATCCAAAACGCGATGCAGACACCTAAGCTTGAAAAGATCGTTATCTCTGTTGGTGCAGGTGAAGAGGGTAAAGACTCTAAACTGATCGCCAACATGTCAGATACGATCTCTCTTATCGCTGGTCAAAAAGCGGTAGTTGTAAATGCTAAGAAATCTGTTGCAGGTTTTAAAGCTAGAGAAGGTGCGCCAACTGGTATTAGAGTAACACTTAGAGGTGATAATATGTATAACTTCTTTGATAAACTCGTATCTATTGCACTTCCAAGAGTAAAAGACTTTAGAGGAACACCTAGAAAAGGTTTTGATGGTAGAGGTAATTATAACTTCGGTCTTCAAGAGCAGTTGATGTTCCCAGAAGTTGAGTTCGATAAAGTGATTAAAACACATGGTATGAATATTACTATCGTGACAAGCACTGAAGATGATAAATCTGCATTTACACTTCTTGAGAAGTTAGGAATGCCTTTTGCTAAAGGGAGAAACTAATGGCTAAGAAATCAATGATCGCTAAGCAGAAGAGAAAAGCAAAATTCTCTACTCAGGCATATACAAGATGTAACATTTGTGGTAGACCTCACTCAGTATATAGAGACTTTGGTCTTTGTCGTGTGTGTTTAAGAAAAATGGCCAATGAAGGTCTAATTCCTGGTATGCGTAAAGCAAGCTGGTAAGGAGAAGAAAAAGATGATGACAGATATAATTGCAGACTCTCTTACTCGTATAAGAAATGCTGCGCAAAGAAAACTAGACGTTACAACTCTTCTTCACTCAAAAACGATTGAAGCAACCGTATCTATTTTGGTAGATAAAGGTTACCTTGAATCATTCAAAGTGAAAGAAGACGGAAACAAAAAAACAATTAAAGTGGTTCTTAAATATGACGATAATGAAAAAAGCGTTATCAATGAACTTAAAAAGATCTCTAAGCCAGGTAGACGTGTGATGCAGGGTAAAGATGGGATCAGAACATTTAAAAATGGTTACGGTACTTTGGTAGTTTCTACTTCCCAAGGTGTTCTTGCTAATGATGAAGCGTATAAGCGTGGAATCGGTGGCGAAGTAATCTGTAGTATTTGGTAAGGAGACAAGATGTCAAGAATAGGAAAAAGACCAGTAACTGTGGCAAGTGGTATTGATGTATCACTGGACGGTACGACTCTCGTGGCTAAAAAAGGCAATCTTGAAAAAAGACTTGAGACTCACGGTAGAGTGGGAATCAATATCGATGGTTCAGAAGTAACTTTTGAGCGTGTTGGTAATGAAAAACAAGATGCAGCGTTCTGGGGAACATACAGAGCATTGTTCAACAATATCATTATCGGACTCGATAAAGGATACAGTAAATCTCTAGAGATCAACGGTGTTGGTTATAGAGCTGCTGTTCAAGGTAAAGTATTGAATCTTCAACTTGGTTTCTCTCATGATGTAAATTTTGACATCCCTGAGGGACTTGAAGTTAAAGTTGAGAAGAACATCATTACGATTAGCGGAACTGACAAACAAGCTGTTGGTCAGGCTGCTGCTGAGATCAGATCATTCAGACCACCAGAGCCTTACAAAGGTAAAGGTGTGAAGTACACAGATGAAGTTATCATCAGAAAAGCTGGTAAAGCAGCTGGTAAGTAAGGGGCGATAGTATGTTAAAAAGTATTCAAAAAAGAAAAAATAAACTTCGCGCTCAGAGAAAAGCTAGAGTTAGAGGTAAGATCTTCGGAACGGAAGAGCTACCAAGATTGTCTGTTTATAAGTCAAACAAACACTTTTATGCTCAAGCGATTGATGATAATACAGGTACAACTCTTGCTTCTGCTGACGGTAGAAAACTTGGTTTGAAAGTAAACCAGGAAGATGTTAAAAAAGTAGCTGCTGAAATGGCTAAAAACCTTGCTTCTAAAAACATTGAGAATGTAGTATTCGACAGAAATGGTTACCTATACCATGGTGTTGTTGCATCATTTGCTGATGCGCTTAGAGAAGCCGGAATTAAGTTTTAAGGAAGCATGATGCAAAATAATAATCACAACGAAGAAGTTGAAAAAGAATTTGAAGAAGTAATCGTAAATATCGGTCGTGTTACTAAAGTTGTTAAGGGTGGTAGAAGATTTAGATTTACTGCACTCGTAGTAATTGGTGACAAAAAAGGTACAGTAGGATATGGATTTGGTAAAGCCAAAGAAGTACCTGATGCGATCAAAAAAGCGGTAGATGATGCTCATAAGAACCTTGTAAAAGTAAATATCAAGGGAACTACAATTGCACATGACATTGAGCATAAGTTCAATGCAAGTAGAATTGTACTTAGACCAGCATCTGAAGGTACAGGTGTTATTGCCGGTGGTGCTGCTAGACCAGTACTTGAACTTGCAGGAATTCAAGATGTTCTTAGCAAATCAATCGGTTCTAACAACCCAAACAACCTAGTAAGAGCAACGATTCAAGCACTTACTAGAATCAAAGCGTAAGGGGTAGTTATGGGTTTACATAATTTACAACCTGCACCAGGTTCAACTAAAAATAGAAAAAGAGTTGGTCGTGGTCAAGGTTCAGGAACAGGAAAAACTGCTGGACGTGGTAATAAAGGTCAGAAATCAAGATCTGGTTACAGCAGAAAAAGAGGTTTTGAAGGTGGACAAATGCCACTTTACAAAAGATTACCTAAAATAGGTTTCACATCTAAAGTTGAGAAGCCATATGTAATCAATGTAGAAAAAATCAAAGTAATCTCAGAATTGGATGAAATTACTCTTGAGTCAATTGCGTCTGTTCATAAGTTGCAAAAAACAGTAAAAAGAGTGAAGTTGATTGGTGCTTCTGCTAAAGATTTAGCAGCAAAGATCAAAGACGAAGCTGTTACTACAAGCGGAAAATAATATGGGTAATGCTTTAACTCAAAAAATCCTGATCACTTTAGGATTCCTTTTTGCATACAGAGTTTTAGCCTATATTCCAACTCCAGGTGTTGACTTGGCTGTTATCAAAGAATTCTTTGACAGCAATTCAAACAATGCCCTTGGGATGATGAATATGTTCTCCGGTAATGCCGTTGAGCGTCTAAGTATCATCTCTTTGGGTATTATGCCTTACATCACTGCTTCCATTGTAATGGAACTCCTCTCAGCAACTTTCCCAGCATTAGGTCAAATGAAAAAAGAGCGTGACGGTATGCAAAAATATATGCAGATCATTCGTTACTTTACTATATTCATTACAGTAGTTCAAGCTATTGGTGTATCTATGGGACTGCAAAGTATGACAGGTAGAAGTGGGGCATCTGCTGTAATGATTGACCCGGTAATGTTTACTGTACTGACGACATTCTCTATGTTGACAGGTACAATGTTACTCATGTGGATTGGTGAACAGATCACACAAAAAGGTATTGGTAATGGTATATCACTGATTATCTTTGCTGGTATTGTATCTGGACTTCCATCTGCAATCGGGAACACGATCAGAGCAGTAAATGCAGGAGAGATGAATTTCTTGGTTATCCTTGGTATTTTAGCAATTATGCTGATTACTGTGTTGGCTATTATATATGTGGAACTTGGAGAGAGAAGGGTACCTATCTCTTACTCAAGAAAGACCATCATGCAAAACCAGACAAAGAGAGTAATGAATTATATTCCTGTGAAGGTGAACCTTTCAGGTGTAATTCCTCCTATCTTTGCTTCTGCGGTATTGATGTTTCCATTGACAATGTTACAGGCAAGTACAAACGAATGGCTTACTGCAGTTGCTGATGCGTTGGCACCGGGTGGTCTTGTATTTAACCTTGTAACATTTCTTCTTGTTATGTTCTTTGCATTCTTCTATGCATCGATTGCATTTAATGCAAAAGATATTGCAGACAACCTGAAAAGACAAGGTGGATTCATCCCTGGTGTTAGACCGGGTGAACACACAAAAGACTTCTTAAATGAAGTAGCAAGTAGATTGACAGGTTCAGGTGCAATTTACCTGGCTATTATCTCTACATTACCATTTGCTATTATCTCAGGAATGGGTGCAAGTTTCTACTTTGGTGGAGTTTCTGTACTTATTATCGTTCAAGTTGCACTTGATACAATGAGAAAAATAGAAGCGCAAAGAACAATGAATCAATATGATACATTAGGAAATGTGGGTCTATAATGGCAATTGCTATTCGAAAACCAGATGAGATCGCTAAGCTTAAACAAGCTGGCGAGATCGTTGGAAAAACACTTCAATATCTTCAAAATACAGTTAAACCAGGAATGACACTTAAAGAAATAGATGCTTTAGGAGAGAAATATCTTCGTGATCTTGGAGCAGAACCTTCTTTTTTAGGTCTTTATGGTTTTACGGGTTCCGTATGTACATCACTTAATCAAGTATGTATACATGGGGTACCCACAGATACTGTAATTAAAGAAGGTGATATTTTAGGTTTGGACATTGGCACAAAACTTGATGGATACTATGGTGATGCAGCTATTACGATGGCTGTAGGTAAGATAAGCGCAGAAGATGAAGCATTGATCACTTGTTCTAAAGATGCACTTTATCATGCTATAGAATCTATCAAACCTGGTATGCGTTTCAAAGAGTTGACTAAAATACTTGAAGATTTTATCACTGGAAGAGGTTTTGTACCTCTGCGTGATTATTGTGGACATGGTATTGGTACCAAACCACATGATGAACCAAACATCCCTAACTATCTTGAAGGCAAACCCAATCAGGGACCGAAGATCAAGAATGGTATGGTGTTTTGTTTGGAACCAATGGTATGTAAAGAGAGTGGTATCCCGGTACTGCTTGAAGACAAATGGTCAGTCATCTCTGATGATCAGTGCAGAACCTCACACTATGAGCACCAAGTGGCTGTAGTAGATGGTAAAGCTATAATTTTAACAGAAGTATAAGTGAAAAAGGAAATACAATGGCTAAAGATGATGTCATAGAAATTGATGGTAAGGTTGTTGAAGCATTACCAAATGCGACATTTAGGGTAGAACTTGACAATGGACACATAGTCCTTTGTCATATCGCAGGTAAAATGCGTATGCACTATATTAAAATTCTTCCTGGAGATACTGTAAAAGTGGAGCTTACTCCATACAGTCTTGACAAAGGACGTATCACTTTTAGATACAAATAATGTTTTGGCGTTCAATGTCTATCATTGAGCGTTCAAAAATCTGCACGAATTTTAGACAAATAAAACAAATTTAACCTTTCCTCTGTTTTTTCG
>JALWLD010000063.1 GCA_027081115.1 Sulfurovum sp. | reverse complement strand
GGTAAAATAAAATTATGAAATTACTCCTCCTTGAAGATGACCAGATACTCTCAGAAACACTCGAACACTTTTTAACTCGTGCCGGTTATGACATTGATGTTGCACTGAGTATGGAAGAGGCTGAAGACCTCACCTATGAAAACAAGTATGATTTGTATCTTTTAGATATCAGTTTGCCAGAAGGAAGCGGTCTTGAACTCCTTGAAGCCCTACGTTACGCAGAAGACAATACGCCAACCATTTTCATTACTGCTATGAGAGACATGGACTCTATTTCTAAAGGCTTTAAACTTGGAGCGATGGACTACATCAAAAAACCTTTTGATCCAGAAGAGCTACTCATTCGTCTTAAATCCAAATTTAAAAATGATATACTCCACTGTGAAGATGTAGAATTTGACCAGGAAGCACAGGTACTTCGCAAAAATGGTGAAATCATTGATATAGGGAATGTACAGTTTAAGATTTTTACAACACTGCTTGTTAATCGGGGTAATATCGTCAAAAAAGAGACGCTTTATGAGTGTCTGGACCATACTTCAGATACAGCACTGCGTGTAGCTATTACAAAAATAAAACAACGGCTTGGTATAAATATCATCAATATAAGGGCAAAAGGATATATGATTGAAAAGGTATGAGAAGGAATCTTTACTAAAGAACTTTTTTGTATTTTTTATCCTTCTTGAGCTTTTACTTCTTTTGTTATTTACAGAACTTTATCATACCCAAAAGAGAGAATACAAACAAAGTCTTTTTAAAACCATGAATGTGTGTAACTATACGATGGAGTGTAGTCAATTTAGCTACGATTTTGTTAACAAAGATAGAAATAAACTCAATGAACTCTTTGATGATAATGGTCTACACAGCTACTTCCCCATACCTACTTCTGAAAAGTACTATATGGAAATTTCATATCCTCAAAAACGATACCATGAAGATATACAAAAGATTAAAAATATACTCTGGGTTAAATTTATACTAGCCACATTTTTACTTTTTGGTATTGCTCTGTTTTTTACATTTTACAGTCTTAGACCTATACGAAAAGCTTTACAGCTCAATGATGAGTTTATTAAAGACATCCTCCATGACTTTAATACACCTATCACTTCCATGATACTAAACATTAAGATGTTTAAAGAGGAAAAAGGAGAAGATATTTTCCTAAAGCGTATCTCACAGGGTATTAACAATATTATGCTTTTACAAAACAATCTAAAATGTTTTTTGCAGCATTCTCCTTCTCAAAATACCAAACTTGACATTGCAAAACTTGCAAAAGATCGTTTAAACATGATGCAAGATAGCTATCCTCTCCTTACATTCATCTATGAAAAAAACAATGACTTAATTCGTGTAAGTAATGATGAAATCCTTACACGTATTTTTGACAATCTTCTCTCTAATGCCGCAAAATACAATAAACCAAGAGGAGAAGTAAAAATTATCATTAAAGGGACATGTATTTTATTTCAAGATACAGGTAAGGGTATTCAAAACGTAAATAAAGTCATGCAACGCTATTATAAGGAACAGGAACGAGGCTTGGGACTTGGACTGCATATTGTTCAAAAACTCATTGATGAGCTCAATATTGAGATGCACATTACATCAGAAGTAGGTGTAGGTTCTACATTTACATTAGATTTTAAACATGTGCAGAAGGCATAAAGTGATACGTATACTCTTTATTTTTTTATTCCTAGTATCGTGCAACACTATACTTCTCAATGCCAATGTTGATGCGCAGATTGAAGCCATAAAAAATGCTTCAGTGAAAGAACGGTTCAAATTGATGAATGAATTTAAAAAAGGTCTTATACAAATGAAAGAAGAGGAGCGTATCAAAGCAATGACAAAACTAACCATACAATCTAAAAATAAACATGCAAAAAAAGCCTTAGATGAACTAATAGAACATACGAAACGTAAAAATATAGAAAACCATATTGAGCATCA
Source organism: Sulfurovum sp. (assembly GCA_027081115.1). Lineage (GTDB taxonomy): Bacteria > Campylobacterota > Campylobacteria > Campylobacterales > Sulfurovaceae > Sulfurovum. Next base: position 1,918 of record JALWLD010000063.1, on the reverse strand, counting down.
CAGCATTGATGAAAACAATATAGTTAATGAAACCGATGACCAAGGAGAAGGAAATGATGATTAAACAACTACTAGTTCTGAGCACAATACTCTTAACATTAGGACAAGCAGAGGATATACAAGATCAAGATTTTGATGGTGTACCAGATATGCTGGATCAATGTCCCAATACACCATTTTTATGTGAGGTAGATAAAACTGGGTGTACTACTACCATACTTACATTACCCTTTGAGACAGAAAAGGAAAACCTAACTATGTCTCTAGCCTATGGATTCAGTACTAACGAGGACCTTATAGACAGAGAAGTACAACACAATACAAAAGTAAAAATATCTTATTATCTAAATAGCTGGGCATATACATTACAAACCGGATATTATTCACATAATATCCATGATGGGCCTCTTGATACTATCGTAAGAATCAGAAAACGCATTAAACTCAATCCTAAATTTGTAGTTAGTGTGGGTGCCGGGTTAAAACTCCCTACTTATGATTTTGAGGGAAATAAATTAGATGAACTTCTTTATACCTCTTTACATTATTACCCTACTTCTTCCCTCTCCTTTTTTGCTGGATATAATTTTACCCGTATTGGTGATGATGAGGTTGATAGCATCTATTCAGAAACTCCTTCAGGAGATAAAGATAAAGATGGCAATGAAAATGAACCTTACGAAGGTTTACAAAATAAACATAAATTTTATGGAGGGATAGGATACTTCTTTACAGATAATTTCTATCTAAATATCATCTATAGCGATGAAAATAGTAAATTTGTCTCGGAGCATAATGTTCGGGCTGTCTCAGGTTCACTCTATTACAAAATAAATAAAAAGTGGTTTACAACACTCTATTACAGCTATGAAGTATTAGACGAAGATAAACATGACAACCTTCTTTTTTCTATAGGATACAACCTCTGGTAATATTACAGACGTTGTAACTTTTTCAATCCAACTTTCACTAAGGTGCTTGTATCTCCACTTGCACCGTGAAGCGCTTTTTGAATAGCATCTTTTTTGAAACCTAAACTTTCCAACGCCATAACTGCTTCACCAAGTGCACCAGAGTGTCCCTCCTCTTCATTACCATCCACGATAAAGTCTGCAAGTTCGACAAGTATGCGGCTTGCAGCCTTGGGACCTATGCCAGGGACGCGTTTGAGCATACTCACATCTTTAGCAGAGACAACCTTAGCAAAGGTACTGGGGGTAAAGGTAGAACAGATAGCAAGCCCTACTTTTGGACCTACTCCATTTATCTTGAGTACGGTATCAAACATCTTTTTTTCATTTAAATCCATAAATCCAAAAAGAAGATTGGCATCTTCACGAATAACTTGAGTCACAAAAAGTTTTACTTTACTCTCTTGTATACTATTGGAGGAATTGATAGAAACATGTACTTCATAGATGAGTCCATTCACATTTATATGTACAAAGGTAGGGTCTTTTCTCTCTAATGTACCTTCTATTCCCACTATCATTATTGACTCCAATCTCTATTAAATTTAAAAAAGTATAACATGCTTTTGTTATTTTTTTTAAAAATATGTCAAATTGCAATATTTTATCTCTAGGTCTCTTTTAGGTAACACTCCGCTAACACTAATAATCTTATACTTTGACTATCAAAATAAAAAGGAGTTCAAAATGATCAAATTAACAAATTCAGTCCTTATAGGATTAATCTCAGCAAGCTTACTAGTAGGGTGTGGAAGTAGTGATTCCGATGACGGAACAACAGAAACAACAGAAACAACAGAAACAACAGAGGTACCAGATACAACTACTACATCAACTACTACATCAACATTTGGTGCAAATGTCATGCCTGTACTTGTAGCAAAATGTCAAAATTGTCATGGATCAAATGGTAATTTTACCATTACTGATGCAAGTATGACATACTC
>JALWLD010000062.1 GCA_027081115.1 Sulfurovum sp. | reverse complement strand
GGGAATGATTGATTGGTTGATGGATTGGAAAAATACAGTTGAACTTACTTTGAGTCTTGATGAAGTAAAAAAAACGTGGGCAAAATTGGCTGATGTTGAGAAGCTTGCTAAAAAATATCCAGTGGCAGATGATGGTAAAGTGAAGTATGAAGGTGGAGAAGTTAAGAATATTAAAGACATTACTTTTGCAACAGAAAGAGATGCTTCTTTGGTTGACTTTATTGATTCAACAAATGGAAAAGTGCTTTCACGCCATAAAGCAGGATTTGCGGTACACGTAACAGTGACCAATAAAGCAAACCCTAGATATGCTTACTCTATCTCACGTTCTGGAAGACTGACTATGTTTGACATTGGTGCACCAGGACAACCGGCACTTGCTACTGTGCAGGTAGGACAAGAGTCTAGAGGACTTGCTGTTTCTCCAGATGGTAAATATGTGATTGCAGGGAATTATAACCCAGGTGGAGCAGTACTTTGTGATGCACATACACTTGAACCATTAAAAGCGTATGACACTTCTAGAGTTATTGACCCAGATGGTGAGATTGGACCTTCACGTGTAGCATCTTTAGCAGATACTCCATATGGACCATATTTTGCGATGGCACTTAAAGATGGTGGGCACACATATATCATTGATTACTCTAAACCAAATTTCCCAATTGTAGGAGATATCCCAAATATTGGTAAAATCTTGCATGATGCGTTCTTGAATGAAGATGAAGGTAAAGACTTTGGTCGTTACTTTATGATTGCTTCTCAAGGATCAGATGTTATAGGTATCGTTGATTTTAAAGAGAAAAATCTTGCAGCCTTGGTACATACAGGACCACGTTCTAAGCCACACCCAGGTCAAGGGTCTTCATGGTACTCTAAAGGACAAAATAAGCAACTTCATGCAACACAAAGTATGAACTTTGGTGATACAGTGATTTGGGATTCTAACTGGAAAGTGGTTAAACATGTTAAAACTGCCGGTGGTGGTCTCTTTGTAGGTACTTCTCCACATACACCATGGATATGGTCTGACTGTGTACTTGGACAACCTGAACACTATAATGAAGTGCATCTCATCAATAAAGATACATTAGAGACAGATCGTATTATTAAAGTTGGTAAGAAAAAAGGTCAACTTATAGATGCAAAAACCAAGAAAGTACTTCAAGAATGGGACGCAACACAACATGAAGCTGTAGCGGTAAATGAAGTAGATTCAAAAATGAGTCAAGAGAAATTGATGCCTATGCCAGGTAAACTAGGTGCTGTGAAGAAGAAGCCAGTACAACCTAGACTACTTCATGCTGAACCAGCAAATCATGGTGCATGGACAATGATTTCTGAATGGACAACAGGTAGAATTGGTATTTACGATTCTGAAACAGGTAAGTTTATCAAGTATATTAACAACTTGACAACACCTACATTTACGTATTCTGTTGAACATAGACAACATGTTCCTGGTGCGTAATTAACTTTCGCCCTCTCTCACTTTGCCCTCTTGTTGGGGGAGGGTGATTTAGGGAAGTGATGGCTTAGTCTCCTTGATAGTCACTTCCCTAAACTACCCAATTATTCAAAAAATTATTAAATGTTTCCTCAATTTTTTAGCTATTGTCAGAGGTGACTTAAAGTGATAAAAGAGTACCATTTAGTAATCCATCTTTTAAAGGATGACATACTATGGATATTATGATAGCAGGTGCAGGTACTGTGGGCTATAGTCTTGCGCAGACACTCTCTTATACACACAATGTTATCGTTATAGATAAAGATATCAATAAGCTCAACAAGTTAGACGAAGATATCGATATTTTGACCTTACATGGAGATATTGAAAATCCAAAGAACTATCAAGCACTCTCACTTGAAAGTATTGATCTGTTTATTGCTGTGACAGATTCAGATGAAGCAAATTTACTTTCTACATTGATTATCGAAGATGTGGTAGAGGTAAAAAGAAAAATTATCAGACTTAAAAATGATGGTTTTCTAACGAGTCATATTTTAGAAAAACTCTCCATTGATTATGCGGTTTTCCCAGATATTACCACTGCGAACAAAGTCAAATCTCTGTTGGCATTTCCTAGAGCGAATAATGTTAAATCATTTCATCAGACCAAAGACAAGCTTGTCTCTATTCGTGTGCAAAATGAAGCAGATATCTCTTATACAGTAGAGATGTTAAATAATGAAAATGTCTCCATTGTTGGGATAGAAAGAGAAAAATCATTTTTTATTCCAAGTGATGATACAGCTATTGAAGCAGAAGACTTGGTCTATATGTTTGGTTCTTCTGAAGCGGTTGAAGTGCTTTCTGCCAAGTTAGATGACAAGATGCCTACCAAGATTAAAAAAATTGTTATTTTTGGTGCCAATACTTTGGCACAGAAGATTGCAAAAGTCCTGCTAGATAAAAAGCTAGATATTAAAATGATTGAAAAGAATATCGAGTATTGTAAAGAAGCATCAGAATTTTTACAGGGCAAAGTAACGATTATCAACTCTTCACACGAAGACCATCAGCTTTTTGAAAAAGAGGGCTTGAAGAATGCAGATATGGTGATAGCTGCTGCGCAAAATGATGAAAAAAATATCGTCAAATGTATCGAAGCAAAAGAGTTTGGTATAGAAAAAGTGGTAGCGGTTAACAATGACAAAGATTATTATAACCTCATGCACAAGATGGGTGTGGTCGTTGTACGTGGTAGTAAAGCAGGTGCACACTATGCTATTTTAGAAAAAATATCTTCGAGTTCCATCGTTTCTCAAAGACATTTTTGTGGAGGACGGGGGATGCTGTTTATGCGTAAAATTTACCCGAACTCTACTTTGATTTCAAAACGTATCAAAGGGATGAAGAGAGATAAAGTAAAAGTATTGCTTTTAAGAGATGAGAAGGTGTACCCTTTGGTACAGATAGAAACATTTGCTCAAGGTGATATTGTCGTTGCTTTTGGAGAGTGTGAAAATAAAGATGAGATAGAGCAGTGGATTTATACGCTTTAAGAAATGTTTTTAAATTTGTCTCTACCATCGGTATGGCATTGAGTTTGTTCTTTTTCACGGTGATTCTAGTGGGGTGGATATATGACGAAAATATGCAACAGTTTATCTATTTTGACAGCATACTCTTTTTTGTCAATGCTGTAGTCTTTTTACTTCTTAAAAAGCATACGATGAAACTCAGTATTAAAGGGGGTATTCTCTCTGTCAACCTTATCTGGATACTCTTAGGCGTGGCAGGGGCTATCCCTTTTATGCTCTATACGGAAGTGACTTTTGCCGATGCTTTCTTTGAGTCAGTCAGCGGATTTACCACTACGGGTGCAACCATTTTCTCTGATATAGAATCTTTACCTAAATCTATACTCTATCTACGAAGTCTGATGCATTGGCTAGGTGGTATGGGGATTATTGTTCTGGGTGTCGGGTTGTTCTCACTGATTAACCCCAGTGGGTCTATGACACTGTTTAAAGCAGAATCTACAGGGATTAAAATGGAAAAGATTACCCCTAAAGTGAAAGATACTGCCATTAGATTATGGGGTATTTATATTTTCTTTACCCTTGTAGATGCAGTGGCTCTTAAAGTAGCAGGCATGAGTTTTTTTGATGCGATTAACCATGCCTTCTCTACCATATCTACAGGAGGATTCTCTACAAAGAATGCCTCTTTAGGGTATTATGACTCCAATCTTATTGTGTGGATTACTACATTCTTTATGATACTTTCTGGTATCAACTTTCTGGCACATTTAAAACTTTTTTCTTCTGGTAGATTTGATGGGTACAAACGAGAAGAGGTTATTTGGTATTTGGGTATTTTTATTGTACTCTCTTTGCTGCTTGGCAGTGCAGATATTGTCATAGACAAAGACAACCAATTTCATGCTTTTACCCACTCTTTCTTTACCATAGCCTCAGTGCTTACCACCACAGGTTTTGCTACACTAGATT
>JALWLD010000061.1 GCA_027081115.1 Sulfurovum sp. | reverse complement strand
GAGATACACCAAGGAAAGAGTATAGCAATGCCTCATAAGATCGAGGGTAATTATTTAACATTGCCTGTGCAGAAAGTGAAACAGAGTAGTTAGAAAAAGCTTGCTTGATATCGTAACCGTTAAGCAGTAAAAGTACAACACCTGATATTAAATAAGCGAACATTAGGGCAACAATGAACAAAAAGGCAAATTGAGCTTTATTTAGTTTCATTGTTTGCACCCTTGAAGTAGATATCGGTGATGTACCTGGTACCGTTTTGTTCGTGCATATGCACTACGATATCGATGAGATCATGGAGGATCTGTTCGATAATCTCATGCGGTGTGGTTTGCCCGTTTTCATTCCGTCTAGCCATAAGAGCAAGACGCGTGAAAGTCTCTTCTACACTACCGGCATGACACGATGTGATAGATCCGTTGTGACCGGAGTTGATAACATCGATATAGTCAAAAGTTTCACCCCCGCGAAGCTCTGCTAGAAGAATACGATCCGGTTTCATTCGCAGGCATGATTTAAGAAGTGTCGCGCTTGTAAGCGGATCACCCGGTTTTGCTTCACTGGGGTAGAAGAGTTGAACAAAGTTTTTATGTTTGTAGAATTTGATCTCTTCGACATCCTCAATCGTGATGAGCCTTTCGTTTTCGGGTATGAACTCGATGAGGGACTTCATAAAGGTAGTCTTACCCGATCCGGTCTCACCTGAAATGATGATATTTTTACCCGCTTTGACCGATTCAGTCAAAAAGCCTTTGTAGTCTTTTTTATTGTATAGCTCCAGCAACTTTGTTTCTATTACGGAAAGTGTTTGTTTCCGGTGTCCTATCTCTTTAAAGATGCCGGACTTCTCATAATCATCAAGTGTAAATCTTCTATTGGACGGTTTACGGATTGTAATGCTGATATGGTACTCTTTGGTAGCATTGGGTGAAACAACTTGAACCCTTTGACCGTTTGGCAGTGTCGCACTAAGGATCGGTTTATCCTCTTGTATTTCCTGATTTTGAAATGCTGCAACTGCTTGTGAAAATGCGCTAGCTCCTTCAAATGTAAGATCGGTTTGATGACTTTGCCAATTCGATGAACTGTCAAGAGTCCAAATTAAATTATCACCGTTATAGCAGATCTCTGTAATATTTTCGTCATCGATAAATTCACCAAAATACTTAGATATGTATTTGCTAAGTGATATTGAGTTTCGTACAGGTGCGCCCATGATCTTCTACCTTCGCCTAAGATCATAGACTTTTGAAAAGTCTATATCTCTATTGACAAATACACCGACGATATCACCCTGATTTTTATACAAAGTAGGCTTGATATCAGCAAATTTATTAATTAGATTGTTTGTCACATCTTCGGCTGTTTGCTGTGTTGTGTTTGGATTGAACACAACTTCTTTATCATTGAGCCTTTGGGATGCTGCACTGATTGAATCATCGATGAGACTAACCATAAGAGCTAGACCAAGGCGTATATCCCAGTGGTGATCTACTTCACCATGAATACCGGCAGAGCCAAGTTCATCACTTGCCGGAGAATTCACATCGATCATGATATTGTTTGGAGTGCGGATCGTCTCCCATATAACAAAATGGCGATCCATACCATCATTAAGTTTGCCTGTCTTGTAGCTGCCAATAATTTCAGAACCTTTCTCGATAAGCAAGACATTACCGTTTGCAGAATAGACATTCTCCGAAACGGTGCAGGTGATCTGTCCTGTTACCATTGAAACGAGCCTAGTTTTGAGGCTGCATCCTATATAGGTACCTCTAGGTAAATAAAGATTTGGATTGAGATGATGAACACCGGCGATGGTATAGGCACCGCCTCTAAACGGCTTTGCTTTGCCTATACCTTTATTGACACCGGCAGAGTATGAATCCGGTGTAGTTCCGTTTGTATCTGCATATGCAGACCCACCGGTGTTTTGGTTGTCATCAAAATTTATTACAGTTGATCCAAGACTCTTAATGATTCTAGGTTTCAAATGTATCTTTTTAGGAAGCGCTGCTTTTGGCGGTAACAGAGGTAACGGTTTCTGTTCAGGCTCTAAATTGAGCTTTGGTTTTGGTTTTGGCTTAGGTAGTACAAAAGATTTTTTTTCTATATGTGTTTCCTCTTTTACGGGAGCTGGAGCTTTGCTGCCAAGGTGCAGATTATGAAAAATATTGTAAAGTAGTAGACCTAAGCCGAGTGTACCGGCAAGCAGCAGCATAAACAGCTTCTTTTTGCTACCGGATCTTTCGTCCTCTTCTATCTCCGGCGTGAAATCATCATGATTTTCTATACTCATTTTATACCTCTTATAATGGATTGATTGCTGGTTTCGCGTGTGTCAGGGGCAGGATTGAAGCCATAAGCATTATTTAAAATCCCTACCAGTTTTTTACCGCTTCTTAGCAAGATAATCTTTGCCAAACGATGCACAACGAGAACATTGTATTTACCTATCTTTTTCACATGTGTGTTAAGGATACTTTCGTCATTGCCCTCTCTAAGAAATGCTGTAGGCATTGTCTTATAGCTTCTAAAGCCTATATAGGTAAACACTCCATCATCATAAACGAAATCAGGGGCGATATCTTGACTGTTTTTGTTTACTTTCATGAAGTAAGCCCAGTTTCTAGGTACGGTAACATGATCAAGATCCTTTTTGAGGTTTTCTATCGCTTTGGCTTCTTTTTTCTTTTTTAGCAGTTCAAGGAATTTTCTATGCTTTTCCCTGGGATATTTAAAAGAGATCTTGTAATGGATCTTTTTGTTACCAAGCCTCAAATTGGCGATATATGTTCTTTTGTTTGTGGTAATAAAAAGGTTCGTGTTCCAGTCTTTAGCATTAGGCTCAACTACATCTTGATGCTCAACTACCACACCCTCACTATCCTGGGCATACTTAGCTATATAGGCTTTGGGTCTGATGTGTAGGATATTGTACTGCTGTGAAATATCCCAACCGTCGTTAAATCCGGTACCGGCAGAGATGATCCTCTCTTCGGGATCAAACATAAGAATCGTCACAAAGCCATCTTTTGCGTAGATGTTGAAAACATCATCCGGGTTGTATGTAACGAAACCGATCCTATTGTCGTATTTAGACGGGCGCGGGTTGATCTCTGCAAAAGCAGCACTTGCAAAAAAGCCGATGATCATAGCAAATAAGATCAGTTTTTTCATTGTGATACCTCGTTATCAACTCGATATGTAAGCACTTTAAATCCAAGCGGATTGAGTAACCTCTCCTCTTCTGTCTCCAGCTGCTCAGGGAAGTAGTCATAGCTAAGTGTGACAACTTTTACTGTTGATCTTTCAACATTGCCCGTCCGAAGATCTTTTTTTGTCAATTTAATTCTTATGGTGGCTGTTTTTGTACCGGCAGAATTTCCAAGCACAACACTAAGTACTTTGCCTATTACTTTATAATGATTGCCAAGTATTTTATCCCGCGCATTGTTACCTTCATAAATAGCACGATATTCTTTTGCAACGGTTGGGCTGCTCAAAAGCTGCACATAGATATAATCTTTTGAAAGAAAATCATAATAGTATGACTCTCTCTTATCAACATAGGAAGAGGCAAAGTATTTATCCATTGCTTCAACCGGCTGGAGAGTTTCTTTGTCTACAGCAGTTTTAAGTTCTGTCATACCTGTTGTCTTGTCGATAGCGATAACATAAGGCTCAACCTTTTTAAGCGGCAGCATAAAGGCAATGAGTCCACCCATGAGTATCGCTATAAAAATAGCGATCCATGCAACCGTCCAAGCCCGTTTGTTTGACTTTTCAACCAAGTATCTGATGCTTGCTTCGTAGCTCAATTCGTCATTATTTTTCATAGAAAATTTCCTCTTTTATTTTATTGTCTTTATTGACCGGCTGCCACTCTTTCTGATCGAACAGCTGGTTAGTTTCTGGGGTCAACATTGCGTTATTCATGCTGCACCCTGTCATAAGTAACAGTGTCGCTGTGAGTAGTGTGAGTGTTTTCATTGGTCTTTTCCTTTATCGTTTGGCTCTTCCAAATCTTTTAATG
>JALWLD010000060.1 GCA_027081115.1 Sulfurovum sp. | reverse complement strand
GTATTGAGTCTGTTCTTTTTCAATGCTTCATCCTCAGCATTGACCATTACATCATCAAAGTAACCATCAAGTTCTCTTTTAAGCCCAAAGAGTGCTTCAAACTGTGTTTTATAGTCTCCATACTTCTGATTGATTACTTTTTCATAGGCATTGTAGAGTGTAACCTCTGCATCTTCTTTAAATAGTGATGTATCTATGTATAAATCTGCTTCCAAATCAACATCTTTAGAGATATTTGCTACACGCTTAAACGTAGAGAACTGCTCTTTGAAAGTATCCGAAGAGACGATTTCATTGAGTGCTGATACTTTTTTAGAGATCTCATTGATATCTCTTTCTCCTGAAGCAAGCACTGCAGCGATCACAGAAGGATTTGCATCCAGTGATTTATTGATACGTTCAATAATAAAGTCTGTCAAAAGCTGTACATCAAAGTCATCATAAGCATCTTTCAACAATGCAATAACATCATCAATGTTAAATGGAAGGTCATACTCTGTGACCATTCTTACAATACCATTCACTGCACGTCTCAATGCGAATGGATCTTTAGAACCTGTTGGTATCTTACCTACAGAGAATAGCCCTAAAAGTGTGTCTAGTTTAGCACTCATAGCAACAATAGAAGAGAAGATAGAACTTGGCAGTTCAGCACCTTCACCCACAGGCATATACTGTTCCTTAATTGCTCTATAGACCAACTCTTCTTCTCCCAGTGCCTTGGCATAGTAGTAACCCATAAGGCCCTGAAGCTCAGTAAACTCATACACCATTTCAGACATAAGGTCTGCTTTGGCAAGGTTCACTGCTCTATCCATCGCTTTTTCAAGTTCTGCTGAAGATCTTCCTGTCTCTTTTTCCACTTTATCCATATAAAGTGCAAGCAGACGAATAGCAATATTCTTTTCTCTAACGATCTTGTCGGCCAATGTTCCAAGTCCGTCAATGAACTGTACTTTTTCAAGTCCATCGGTACTGAGTCCATTTTTCAAGTCATTTTTGTAAAAGAAAAGTCCATCGGCAAGACGTGGTTTGAGTACACGTTCATTTCCTGCCACTACCTTAGAGTAATCATCTGTATAAGCATTGGAAACTACTACAAACTTATTTGCAATCTTTCCATTTTCAAAAACAGGGAAGTAACGCTGATGTTCTTTCATTGAAGTAATGATCACTTCAGGCGGCAAGTCCAAAAAGAGTTCATCAAACGTACCTACCAGTGCTTTTGGATTTTCGGTGATCGCCACCACTTCAGCAAGTAGTGAAGTATCTCTTTCAATCAGTATATTATGTGTGGATTCCAAAGCATCGAACTCTGCTAAAATCTTTGCCTCTCTTGCTTTTGGTTGAAGCATCACTGCACCTTCAGAAAGAATATCTTCATAGGCATCGATATTTGGTACTTCTACTGCATTATAGCTTACCATTCGGTGTACCTGTGTTTTTGTATCAGAGTTTACACCAAAAAGTTCTACAGGTACAGAGAGATCGTCCATTCTTACCTGTAACCATCGGATAGGTCGGATGAACTCATCTGTACGGCTTCCCCAACGCATCATTTTTCCAAACGCCATAGATGCCATCCACTTTTCCAGCATCTCCTGGAGTAGTGCAGCAGTCTGTGTACCCTTCTCCTCTTTTTTAAAGTAGAGTACCTCTTTACCATTTTTCTTATTACGTCCAAGTTCATCAAATGCTACACCACACTTACGAGCAAATCCTTCTGCTGCTTTGGTAGGTACTCCATCTTTGATGGCAGCTACTAAAGGCGGTCCAAAAAACTCTACTGTACTGTCTTCCTGTTTCACAGACATTTCACTATGCTTAAGTACCAATCTTCTTGGTGTATAGATAAAATCAAACTCCGTAGTGAGTTTATATTCTTCCAAAATATTTTTCCAAGATTTTTCTATGTTAGATACAATTTTAAGCAAGGGGATAGCAGGTAGTTCTTCTACGCCGATTTCGATAAGTAGTGATTGAGTCATCTTTTAGATTCCTATGAGAAATTAATGGTAGATTTTATCTAAAAGTTGGTAAATAGGGGGTTAGTCTTTTTTAGACGCTTCTTCTTTCTCATCCAGGACATAATCATCTTCATATTCGTCTACCAGATCTTTACGTCTCTGCTTGTCATCAAACTTAGATAAAAAGTTATTTCGGACGATAGTGAATGTCATATATGAAAAGAGTATGATCGCAACAATATAAACGTAATCTCCAAATGACATTAGCTACCTTTGAGTGTATTTTCTATAGTAATTTTCTCAAATCCGGCATAGTTCTGACGCAAAGCATCATAGATGACCACACCTACAGAGACTCCCAAATTCAAGCTTCTCCCTGCTCCACCCATAGGAATGGTAATACACTGCTCGGGATGTGCCAAAAGAACTTTTTCATCAATGCCTCTGGTCTCAGAACCAAAAAGAATATAATCTCCCTTTTTAAAAGGGGCATTGAAATATAGGTTGTCTGTTTTAGTGGTTGCCATATAGGAGTTCTGCGTAATAGGATGTTCTTTTAAAAAATCTTCAAAACTCTCCCAAACTACAAGGTCAAGGTTTTTCCAGTAGTCCAAACCTGCACGTTTAACAGCTTTGTCATCCATATCAAAACCGATAGGTTTGATGACGTGCAGCGTCGCACCAAGATTTACACAGATACGGCCGATGGTACCCGTGTTTTGAGGGATTTGAGGCTCTACTAAAACGATATTGAACATTAAAAAATAACCGTTTTATTGCCGTTTACGAACACTCTGTCATGCAAGACTAAAGCCAATGCACGGGAAAGTACGATCTTCTCTCCGTCACGCCCTGCTCTTTGCATGTCTTTCCATGAAAGTCTATGGTTTACAGGTATAACATCCTGTGCAATGATCGGACCTTCATCCAGATCATCTGTCACAAAGTGTGCCGTAGCCCCGATAATCTTTACACCGCGTTCAAAAGCCTGTTTGTAAGGATTTGCTCCTATAAATGCAGGTAGAAAAGAGTGATGTATGTTGATGATCTGTTGAGGATAAGCCTTAACAAATGTAGGTGTAAGAATACGCATATATTTTGCAAGAACCATATAGTCAAAATCATGTTGATCTATACACTCCATTACTTTTGCTTCATGTTCTTCCCTGTTGAGATTTTCTGCCGGGATATGGAAAAAAGGAATATCAAAACGTTCAACAAGTTCTCTTAGTGTGTCATGATTGGCTATTACACACTCTATCTCTGCACCCAATTCTCCACTTGCATGACGTATGAGAATATCACCCAGAGCATGTGACTCTTTGGTTGCAAGAATAACGATCTTTTTGTCTTTTGGAATGATAACACGGATATGTGCATCCTTGGGAGCAACAGCTTGAAGTGCAGAAAGTAATTCATCGATCTCAAAAAGACCTGTGACCACAGTACGCATAAAAAACCTGTTATGTTCTTTGTCAACAAATTCACGGTTATTGTCTATGTTCAGATCTCTGTCATAAAAGACTTTGGAGATCTTGTAGACCAAACCTTTTGCATCGTCACAATCTATGAGAACTCTTGCTCTTTTTTCCATTTAAAACCTAACGACTCGCATAATCGGCAATAATATCACCCATCTCTGTACATGTACAGATCTCTTTAGCATCATAATCACCAAGATCTCCGGTTCTGTATCCTTCACTGAGTGCTTTTTTGATGGCATCATCAATTCTGTCTGCAGCTTCATTTTCTCCTAGAGCATAACGAAGTAACATAGAAGCAGATGAGATCGTTGCCAATGGATTGGCAATCCCCTGTCCTGCGATATCAGGTGCTGAACCATGGATAGGTTCAAATAACCCTACACCTTTACCGGTACTCGCACTTGGTAAAAGCCCTATAGAACCAGAAAGCATAGAAGCCGCGTCTGATAAGATATCTCCAAAGATGTTTCCTGTCAGAATAACATCGAACTGCTTAGGGTCACGAATGAGCTGCATCGCGGCATTGTCTACATACATATGTGAAAGTTCAACTTCAGGATAGTCTGCTGCAACTTCTTCAACAATCTCTCTCCAGAACTGACTTACTTCAAGTACATTTGCTTTATCTACAGAACAGATACGCTTCTCACGCTTCATAGCAATATCAAATGCTACAACGGCAATACGCTTTACCTCTTCTCTTGTATAGATCATGGTATTGAATGCTTTCTCTTCATGTAGCTCTCGTGGCTGACCAAAGTAGATACCACCTGTAAGTTCACGTACAACCATAATATCTACACCCTGAATAACTTCTGGCTTGAGGCTTGAAGCATTGACCAACTCATCATATACCATTGCAGGTCTAAGGTTTGCAAATGTTCCCATCTCTTTACGAAGACCAAGAAGTCCTGTCTCAGGACGTAAGTGTCTCTCCAGATTATCCCATTTTGGTCCACCGATAGCACCAAAAAGAACTGCATCACATTTTTTGACACCCTGAATGGTATCTTCAGGAAGTGGAACACCTGTCTCATCAATAGCAGCTCCACCAAGAAGCATCTCTTCGTATTTGAGGTTGAACCCCTGTGTTACAGAAACTGCATCAAGTACTTTAATGGCTTCATCGATGATTTCAGGACCTATCCCGTCACCTTTAATGACACCAATTCTATAATTTTTCATACTTACGCTCCTGCTTTATTTTCGTTATTTTCTTTAATTTCATTTTTGGCAAACTCTATCAGTCCACCAGCATTAACCAACTCCTGCATAAAGTCAGGGATCGGTGTAAATTTATATGTTTTTGCCTGAGTGACATTAATGATCTCTCCCGCATCCATATCTACCCTGACCACATCACCCTCGTTGATCTCTGCAGATTCTGCCAGTTCAAAAATAGGCAATCCCATATTAAATGCATTTCTGTAGAAAATACGTGCAAATGTAGGTGCAATGATTGCATTAACACCTGCTGCTTTAAGTGCGATAGGTGCATGTTCACGGCTTGAACCACAACCAAAATTCTCTCCGGCAACAATAATGTCACCCTCTGTCATTTTAGAAACAAACTCCGGGTCTGCATCTTCCATCACATATTTAGCCAACTCTGACGGCTCTGATGTATTAAGATATCTTGCTGCGATGATCAGATCTGTATCGATATTGTCACCAAATTTCCAAACTTTACCTTGCAAGTTTCATCCTTGTTTTGAGTCATTCCATAAGTGGAAATTCCCTTAAAATTTTCGCGATTATAGCTAAAAAAATGAAAATGTACAAATTTACCATTGTTTTTTAAAGAAATTTCGGTATAATCCTACCTTAATTATATCTGAGAAAAACGACTCATTTTTAGTTCTACATTTACCTACACAAAACAAGGATTTCAATGGCAACAAAAGACAGCATGAAAAACATAGAAGCACTATTTAAGTCTAAAAAAAAGGGTGATGTAGTTACCCTTGAAAATATTGCAAAAGAGTTTAGCAAAGCCCCTACTGCTGCACAAGCCAAAAAAATACACAAATTTGCAACCGATGCCAAAGTAGAAGTGATTTCTGCTTCTGAATTTGCAAAATTCCTCACCGCCAAAGAGGCAAAAAGAAGAGAAGATGCAAGGAAGAAACGTGCAGAAGGCGGAGATGATGATGAATTTGACCTACACAAAGAGAAAGAACTTCTAGAGTGGAGCCGTTCTGATTCACCGGTCAGAATGTACTTACGTGAAATGGGTAAGATCCCGCTTCTTACAAAAGAAGAAGAAGTTGACCTCTCTATGCGTATAGAAGAGGGAGAAGATATCATTATTGATGCTATCTGTTCTGTACCTTACCTTATTGGCTATATTCTTAACTACAAAGAACCTTTACTCAACCGTGAAAGACGTGTAAAAGAACTTTTCAAAAGCTTTGAAGATGAAAAAGCAGACACTTCTGACGATAAAGATGACACAGAAGAAGTTGCATCTGAAGATGGTATAAAAGAGTCTCCTAAAGATAATAAAAGAGTCAAACAGGTCATCGAAAGTTTCAAGAAACTTGAAAAAGCCAAAAAAGAGTGGATGAAGTCAAGAGATGAACTTGAAACATTCATGCAAAAGGAAACAGACCCTGTAAAAGTTCTACACGAACGTTTGAAGATCGCCTTCAAAAAAGAGCAGCTTAAAGCTGCACTTCTTGACCTTGGACCAACATCAAAGCTCATCAATGAACTTGTAAAAGCAATGGAGACAGCACTTACTTCTGATGACAGTTTTGACAAAGAGTTAAAAAGACTGGAATATAAACTTCCTCTTTTTAATGACACACTCAAAGCAAACCACCATAAGATCCTTGACAATATCATCAATATGGACAAAGATGACATCATCGATGCTGTACCTGAGACAACTATGGTTTCTACTTATGTAGAGATCAAAAAACTCTTTGAGACCAGAGAAGCATCCAAAGGTGGTTTTGACCTCTCTGAAGAGAAGCTCAAAGACATTCTAAACCAGATCCGTCAGGGTAAAGCAAAATCTGAAGTAGCAAAAACACGCATGGCAAAGTCAAACCTTAGACTGGTTGTCTCTATTGCCAAACGTTATACTAACCGTGGACTACCTTTCCTTGACCTCATTCAGGAAGGGAACATCGGTCTTATGAAAGCGGTCGATAAATTTGAATATGAAAAAGGATACAAGTTTTCAACCTATGCAACATGGTGGATCCGTCAGGCAATCTCCAGAGCTATTGCAGACCAGGCAAGAACCATTCGTATCCCTATTCATATGATAGAGACGATCAACCGTATCAACAAGATCATCAGAAAGCACCTTCAAGAAACCGGTAAAGAGCCAGATCTTGATACCATAGCTGAAGAAGTTGGTCTTTCCGTAGATAAAGTGAAAAATGTTATCAAAATAACAAAAGAGCCGGTATCTCTTGAAACCCCTGTAGGAGATGAAGATGATGGTAGATTTGGAGATTTTATTGAAGACAAGACTACACTAAGTCCAACAGATGTTGTACTCAAAGATGACCTTAACAACCAGATAGATGATGTCCTTGACCAACTCAACGAGAGAGAAAAAGCAGTTATCCGTATGCGTTTTGGTCTACTTGAAGATGAAAGTGACAGAACACTTGAGGAGATCGGTAAAGAGCTTTCCGTAACCCGTGAAAGAGTAAGACAGATCGAATCTTCTGCTATTAAGAAGTTAAAACACCCTAAAGTCGGGCGTAAGCTAAAGAACTACATCGAAGAATAAAATATTTTGTGAAGGGTATCATACCCTCACACCATCAAAGGTGACCTATGCCTACTCCTCAATTTTTTACTCTCATTATCGGCACAGAAATACTCAACCGAAGACGCAGTGACAAACATTTTGATTTTGTCACTCAAGCTTTACTTGAAAAAGGTCATAAGCTTACCGGCTCTTTCATGATCGAAGATGATCCCGCACTCATAGTCCAGACCATCAAGTTCATTGCTTCCCAGCCCAATCCTGTACTCTTTTCTTTTGGGGGTATCGGTTCTACTCCAGATGACTATACACGTAAATGTGCTGCCATTGCACTAAAAGACGGTCATCTGCCCATACATGAAGAGGCTAAAAATATCATTGAGAAACAACTAGGTGATCGAGCCTATCCTCATCCTATTAAAATGGCTGAACTCCCTAGAGGAGCAAAACTTTTGAACAACCCTGTGAATAACATGCCCGCATTCTCTTTGGATGAGCGGTTCTTTTTCATGCCTGGCTTTCCTGAGATGAGCCACCCAATGGTAAAAGAGATTTTAGAAAAGCTTATTCCTGAAAATAAAATATACTATCGTCATACACTCACTGCCTTATGTAAAGAGAACGAACTTATAGAAGTGATGGAGAAAATGCCTAAAAATGTAGAGTTCTCTTCTCTTCCAAAACTCTATGATGACGGATGGAGAGTTTCCATCTCTGTGGCTTCTGATGATGAAGCTCTGGCTCAAGAAGCTTTTAATATGTATATTGAGCTACTTGAATCCAAAGGGATTGTCTATGGACTTAATGATGAGCGTAACTAACCGTGGGGTATAGAAAAACCCTTCAACATCCGGTCATTGCCAGACTTTCACTCATACAACTCATCTCCTACTTTGGTACATGGTTCTCCCAAGTTGCCATCTTCTCCATGCTCGTCGCCTATGGTGCAGATGCCATAACCATTGCATTTACTGCTGCTATGGCTATGTTACCCGCAGTCGTCTTGGCTCCAATGATCGGTGTGATTATTGACCGTATTGAATTTAAAAAATTGATGTTTGCACTTTTGCTTATAGAGATAATCATGACATTGGGATTTTTACTGATCAATTCTCTGGACTATGTCTGGCTTTTAATGATACTCATTTTCATACGTTCGGCAGCAGCCTCCCTACTTTTTTCAGCAGAAATGGCACTTTTTCCTAAAATTGTTAAAGATGAGATGCTCAAAAATACCAATGAGATCCACTCTATCATATGGTCTTTCACCTATGCTTTTGGTATGGCCATCGGAGGTGTAGTGACATATTACCTTGGCTACCATACAGCCTTTGTTATTGATGCACTTCTATACTCTCTGGCAGTCCTCATTCTACTTGGTTTGAAACTTTCACACGAACGTACTATACATACAGACTCCAATTGGAAAATGTTTACAGACGGTTTTCACTATATCCGTTCTAGAAGAAAGATCCTGCATCTTATTTTACTGCATGCTGCTATCGGATTGACCTCTTTTGATGCACTTATCACACTTCTTGCTGATTTTCAGTATAAAGAACTCATCGCTGTACCTCTTGCCATCGGGCTTATGAATGCAACTCGTGCAGTAGGTCTCATGATCGGTCCTTTTTTTATTGGGAAGATCATCACAAAAGAGAACTTACACTATTTTTTTCTCTTGCAGGGTCTTGCCATCATCCTTTGGTCTCAACTACAGGAAAACTACTATATAGCTCTTATCGGACTTTTTGTAACAGGATTTTTCATTACCACATTATGGTCCTATACCTACCTGCTCATACAAGAGGAAACTGAAGCACAATATATGGGAAGGGTCATCTCCTACAATGATATGTTCTTTATGCTCTCCAACGTGGCTACAGCCCTCTTTATTGGCTATGCTTCTAAAGCCAATGTATCATTGCAAGCTATCACTTTTATACTTGGTGTAGGATTTGTCTTAACTGCACTCTATTATCTCTGGTTCAAAAAACACTATTAGACTATGAAAAATATACAAATTGAAAACAGAGCTGTCTGTTACCGCTGTTACAGACCCAAAAGTTCTTGTATGTGTAAATACATTGTAAGCGTAGAGACAGAGACACGCTTTATCATTTTAATGCATCCAAAAGAGTTCAAGAGAACCAAAAATGGTACAGGACACTTTACACATCTCTCTTTGCCAAACAGTGAAATACATATAGGTGTGGATTTTTCAGAGCATCCTGCCGTCAATACACTGATAAATGACCCGCAAAATAGTTGCTATGTGCTGTATCCGCATGCAAGCAGTATTGATCTCAATGAAAAAACTATAGCAAAAGAGAGAAAAAGAAATGTTATTTTTTTAATTGATTCAACCTGGCCGTGTTCTCGGGCTATATTGAACGCCAGTCACAACATAGATGCACTGCAAAAAGTAAGCTTTACACATACTGAAGTTTCAGGATTTACTTTTAAACAACAGCCCAAAACCTACTGTCTGAGCACTATGGAGTCAACACTCTGTCTCTTAAAACTTCTAAATACACATCATATAGAGAACATAGCACCTCAAAAAATTGAGGGCTTTTTAAAACCTTTTGAGAAAATGGTAGAATACCAACTCTCTTGTGTCTAACACTTACATATTTTGTTTGATCAGTGCAATCACTTTAGCAATTTCTGCATTGGAGAGTTTTCCAAACTTTTTATAAATCAATGTACCACTTTTATTAAAAAGCAAAATATCTGAATTATCATCTGCCAGAGCCCACTTTTTGACAAGTACTTTATTTCGGTCCCTAACATACGTGGTTTGAGGAAACTCTTTTTGTTTACTCTTTAGTTTTGCTTCAATAGCAACATTTGGCATCCAGGTTGCAGCCATATTGACAATGGCAACAGAACCATATTTACTTCTGTCAAAACCCTCTTTTTTCAAAGCCTGGCTGAGTGCTTCATTAAGATCTTTTTTATCCGGATCTACATAAAAAAGAATACGGACTTTCCCTTTTAAAGAAGATGAGTTCCATGCTTTTCCGTCTGTTTTTCCACCATCTTTACCTGAAATATTCACAGATGCAGGTACTTGACCCAACTCTACTGCCATAAGACTTGCGCCCATCAATAACACACTTAATAAAACCTTTTTCATTCACGCTCCTTTAAAATATTGTGAGATTAAAATCCCTGTTGCTGTTTACGATTGTCCAAGTAGTTACCCACACCTTCGGCAATCCCTTTGGCTATTCTTTTCTGATAATCCGAAGTAAAAAGTCTTTGACGCTCTTTAGGGTTTGTGAGATACCCAACCTCAATAAGAATTGAAGGTCTGCTGGCACCTACAAGAATATAAAATGGTCCCGGTTTGGCTCCACCATTCTTTACATCCGGATATCTTCCTTTTAGATTACGTATCATACCTTTTTGCACATCAATCGCCAGTTTATGCGAATGAATAACTTTTGGTCCGGCAAGTACTGCATCTACGATCACATCTTGACTTAATTTATCTGTTCCCTGCAATACAGAAGCATTTTCCCTCATGGCAATACGCTGTGATCTTTCATCTCTTGTTTTTTGTAAGAAATAAGTCTCAACACCTTCAACTGCATTGAAACGGTTCTTATTTGCAATGGCATTTGCATGGATAGAGATAAAAACTTTAGCATCTTTATGATCTGCAATTTTTGTACGTTGCCCTAATTTTAAAAAGATATCCGTATTTCTTGTAAAGGCAACTTTATATCCTTTTCTTCTCAACTCTTTATAGAGTTTTTTTGTAATTTGAAGAACCAGGTCTTTCTCTTTTTTACCACCACTGTATGCACCTGAATCATGACCGCCATGACCTGCATCGATCACAACAAGCTCATTAGATCTGTCTGGACCTACACATCCGACAAAAAGAGACGCTATCAGCAACCAGAAAAAAATTTTCACACTATAATTCATTTAGATATCCTATTATTTTCTATACACTATTCTCTTTAGAATTCTATCTCTTTTTGTCTGTTATTTAAGTAAGTTTCAATCCCTTCAGCAATCCCTTTTGCAATAAGTTCCTGATACTTGGAAGTAGAGAGTCTTTTTCTTTCACGGGGATGAGAGATATACCCCACTTCAACCAAGATGGAAGGTCGGCTTGCTCCTACCAAAACCCAGAATGGTGCATGTCTGACACCACCATCTCTTACCCCTTTATACTTTGAGTGTAAGTTGGTCATAATACGTCTTTGTACATCTATAGCCAATTTATTGGACTGTACAATTTTTGGACCATTCAATACAGAATCAACAATGACTTTTTTGCTCAAAGTACTTCCGGCACCTTTAAGTACCGCTTTGTTCTCTCTCGCAGCAATACGCTGAGATTTGGCATCTCTTGTGTTTTGTAAAAAGAAGGTCTCAACTCCTTGGATTTTGTTACGTTTTTTCTTTGGCACTGAATTTGCATGAATAGAGACAAAAACTTTAGCATGTTTTTTGTCAGCGATCTTGGTACGCTGCGGCAACTTTAAAAAACGATCACTCTCTCGTGTCATATAGACCGTATAACCTTTTCTTTTCAAGTGTTTTTTCAATCTTTTTGCAATTTGCAAGACCAGGTCTTTCTCTTTTTTAGAACCCCCAACTGCACCTGAGTCATGCCCGCCGTGTCCTGCATCAATAACAATGCGCTGATGTTTACTTCCTCCTGTAGAAACAGGTAAGATATATGGTTCTGCATACTCATCTTTTATGGAGACATGTACTTCTTTTTTAGGTTTTTTCTTTAACTTTTTACTATGTTTTTTAATAGATTTTTTCTTCGTAGCACTGGTATGTTTTGTGTATTTTGATCTTCCTTTACTCTTATATTTTGGCAGAGGAATATGGTAGGACATATAGGAGAACATCGGTCTGTAAGCTTCACAAGCAAAGGGTTTATCTACTTCCAGAACAATACGGATAACCGATCTTTTATATTGGGAAATTCGAATAGATCGACAATGTGATGACTTGAGCTTTCTTGCAATATGTTTATTGGAAAGTTTGGCATCAGGAATGTCAAATACTTTTCTATGAGGGTGCTTAAGGGTTCGTACTTTGATATTTCGTTTATTGTAGGCTTTGTTAAACTGTAGTCTCAACTCTCCATTTTTCAATGTTGCTTTTTGCAACACAGCGAGGGAAGAGAAGAGTGAAGTTGATAAAAGTATCAACAGAAAAAAAAGCTTAAAGTATTTCACTCTAGCTCTCTTCTCCATTCATCAGTTTATCCATTAATTCTTTTACCGTAATGATCTCATTGAGTCTGTATCCGTTAGCACCGGTAAAGAAAAGTCCACTTTCTGTCTTTCCATCATAGGCATCAGAGAGTCTATCTGCAATACAGTAACCCACTATTTTTGCCTCTTCCCCTCTATTGCATGGTGCAACACAGTTTGAGATACAAGATATCTTAGGTGCTGTATTCTCTTCTATCATCTCTTGAAGATGTGTTTTTACACCACGTGCCGGATATCCGACCGGAGATTTTAGAAGTTTGATCGTATCTTCTGTGGAGTCAAGGATAACTTGTTTAAAATTATCATGTGCATCACACTCAACCGTACCAATAAATCTTGTACCCATCTGTACAGCAGAAGCACCCAGTTCCATCATCTTAACAATATCATCATGATCCCAGATTCCACCCGCAGCAATAACAGGGATATCTCCCCAGTTTTTTGCCTCTTCTATAACAGGAGGGAGTATCACTTCAAGTTGATTTTCAGGTAAGAAACATTCTTCATATTTAAAACCTTGATGACCTCCACTCAATGGCCCTTCAACAATGACAGCATCAGGCAGTTTATCATGTGTTTTCTTCCATCTTCTACATAAAATTTTCAATGCTTTTGCAGTCGATACAATAGGTACCAAGGCAACATCAGGATAATCTTTTGCCGCTTCAGGCATGGTAAGAGGTAAACCAGCTCCTGTAATGATCATATCTGCACCCGCTTCACAAGCATCTTTTACAATTCTATTGTAGTCACTTGAAGCATAGAGTACATTACAAGCCAATGGCTTATCGCCACAGATCTTTCTAGCATTCTCAAAAATCACTTTTAGTACATCACCTGAGTAGAAATTATCTGCTTCGCGTGGTTGACCATATTTTGCTACACTTGCAGTAAGTTCACGGTTCTGATAGACACCTGTTCCTACAGAAGAGATAACACCAAGGCCACCCTCTTTACTCACTGTACCTGCCAATTGATCCCAAGAGATACCTACACCCATTCCACCCTGAACGATAGGTTTCTCTATCGTATATTTTCCAATTTTAAAAGATTTTAATTCCATTACCCCACCTTTACTTTTGCAAACTTTCTTTTCCCTACCTGCAAGATATACTCACCTGCTTCAAGATTCATCTTATCATCAGAGATCTTCTTTTGGTCTACTGAAACAGCATTTTGTTTAATATCTCTTCTGGCTTGAGAAGTAGAAGGCTCAATACCGGCATCAACCAATGCCTTACAGATCCAGATCCCCTCTTCTACCGTTATCTCTGCCATATCTGTAGGCAGTTGATTTGACTTAAAGACATTATCGAACTCTGCTTTAGCAAGTGTAGCCGATTCTTCATTATAGAATCTTGTAACAAGCTCGAGTGCAAGGTTCTCTTTGGCAACTTTAGGATGTACTGTTCCATTTTTTACATCCTCTTTGAGTTGTGCGATCTCCTCAAGCGATTTTTCACTCAAAAGTTCATAATAACGCCACATCAAATCATCTGAAACAGAGAGTGTCTTGGCATAAATATCTTTTGGCTCTTCAGTAATACCGATATAGTTGTTCAAAGATTTACTCATCTTCTGAACTCCATCGAGACCTTCCAAGATAGGCATCATCAAGACTGCCTGTTCTTTCCCTGTTTCATAGGCTCTTTGCAAATGTCTACCCATCAAAAGGTTAAACTTCTGATCTGTACCACCTATTTCAATATCTGACTTTAACTCTACTGAGTCATACCCCTGAAGCAAAGGATAGATAAATTCTGAGATTGATATACTCTGCCCACCTTTATAACGTTTTTCAAAGTCATCCCGCTCAAGCATACGGGCAACATTAAAGGTGGTAGTTAGCGCAACCATCCCCGCAGCACCCAGTTTTTCAAGCCACACAGAGTTAAAGACCACATCTGTTTTAGATGCATCAAGTATATTAAACACTTGATCCTGATACGTTTTGGCATTGGCTAAAATAGTCTCTCTGTCTAACACTTTTCTTGTTTCACTTTTACCGGTAGGGTCTCCGATAGTCGCGGTAAAGTCTCCTATCAAAAGCTGTACACGCCCCCCATGGTTTTGAAAAGCTTTCAGTTTTTGAAGCAGAACAGTATGACCTACATGAAGGTCTGCACCGGTAGGGTCAAAACCTGCTTTGACTGTATAGGTAGTACCATCTTCATAATATTTTGAAACCAATTTTTCAATACGTTCCATGTCTATGACTTCAGCTGTACCTCTGCTTATCTCTTCTAACGCTTTACTTACCATGTTCTTCTATCCTCTTTATTTATTATATGCATCGTTCAAGGAGATCATTTCGATCAATTTGAAACTTTGTGAAATTTTCTTTGCAAGCAACGTTTTGTTCGGCTCACCACTCTCTACTTCTATCTGACAATACTCTGCAGAGTCTGAACTCTGAATACCCAACTCAATACTGATTACATTGAGATTAAGTGAAGAGAGTTTTGCCAACAGGTCTGCCAATATTCCTTTTTGATTCTGCAAAGAGATGATCAACCGGTATTTGGAGAGCTTTGTATTACTCCACGCCACAAAGATCATTGGCTCTTCCGCCAAAATTTTCTCATAGGCTTTCTTACACAATTTATGGTGTATAATAGCCTTACTGTCCTTATAAAATGCAACGATCTGATCTCCAACTTTAGGATGACAACAGTAGTCAAACTCTACTCCGTCCAAAGGTTTATTGACAAAAAATTTGAAATGGTCCAATTCTTTGATCACTGGTCGTTTATACCCTTTCTTCAAGAGCTCCCAAAAACGTACCTCTTTTGCACCAATATAATCTGCCATCTTTCGGATAACATCTTTATAATAGCTCAGTTCCACAGGCAATTTATAGATCGATTCTTTCAGATCAAGTTTATCTGTCAAAGTTTTGATCGTACTGTTCTCTTGATCCAGAAGTGTTGAAAGTATATTGTATGCAGAGATGGTATCTGACTCTTTCAATCTGGCACGACACATGCTGCGTATGCCATCTTGTGCTTTGGATGTTTTGACTGCATCCATCCAAGAACAGTGCAAATGCGGCTTACTGTCTTTAATAATACGAACAATATCTCCATTGTTCAATACTGTAAGCAGTGAAGCCCTGCGTTTATTTACCAGTGCATCCAAAGCATTTTTCCCTACTTCTGAGTGGATTGCATAGGCAAAATCCAAAGCTGTTGATCCCTTTGGAAGGGTAAAGTAGTCCCCTTTTGGAGAAAAGACAGTAATATCTTCAGAGAAAAGATCTGATTTAGCCAATTCATAAAACTCTTCAATGGAGTCATTCTGATAATGCAAAGACTCCAACCATTCAAGATTTACACCATCACTTCCATCTTTATATTTCCAATGTGCGGCAACTCCATACTCTGCCAGTCTATGCATTTGAAGTGTACGTATCTGTGCTTCTACAATCCCCTCTTCATTAAAGAG
>JALWLD010000059.1 GCA_027081115.1 Sulfurovum sp. | reverse complement strand
CTCCATATAGGCATCAAGTCTCTCTTGAAGAGTATCTAAAGACTGTTGATTGAAAAGCGGGCTCTGTTTTGACTGATGAAGTAGAAACCATGCATAGGGAGCATCATGTTTGAGTTGAGATTTGATAGTATCTGAGAAGTAGTTACGAGGCATCTTTGCTTGTACCTCTATATGATTCTAAAATAAAAGTGACTCTTTCACTACTATCGTTACTTAAATGACATAAAGCTTTTTTACCTGGTGCATACTTATTTTTAAATGCATACTCTGCCATAACTAACATAGCCCCACCTACGGCTGCACCTACTTCACCGATACTATCTGCAGGATGCCAAAGTGGATGATCGGTTCTTGATTTTTTCATTGTTTTGGTATGTGTAAGTGTCAACTCTTTAAAAAAATAACTCTCCCCAGAAACACTCGATATACGAAAGTCTGTATCATCTGCATAAATTCCTAAAGGTTCTAAGGCATCAAATGTAGATTTAGTCATACCTACTGCTTTTAAAACATCTTCACTATATACACCTACAGGTTCTTCTCCAAAACCTACACTAGCAATATTCATGGATGATATACCCTCTTTAGGTTTACCACAAAGTACGGCTACCGCTGCTTCACCAGGGATAAAACCATTAGAATTTTTGTCTGTTAATAAACGATTAACACTACCCTCCAAATAGTATCGTATAGCATTAGGAGACAAAAGAGAATCTACACCAACAATCAGTACACTATCAACCTTATTGTTATAAAGAATATCCTGAGCTTTTTGAATAGCAAACCCAAACGATGCTCTTCCTTTAGAAAAACCATAACCCTTTCTAATGGTTACTGTAGGTGCAGCTTCCATAACACCTTGAATAATACTATCAAAAGTGTCCTTTATTGCAGTCGCACCATTTATTGATAAGTGGGGCATACATACACAAAGTGCAATTTCATCTATTTTCAAGTGTGCATCAGCCACAGCTCTTTTTACCATCTCTTTAAAACGACTATTTCCTCTAAGGCTCAAAGGAAGCGGTGCTTGCGCAATATGCAATCCTGTTTTATCTGGATAGATATTATCAGCAGATTCAAATCCATCATATCCGCAGCGCATCGCAGCAGCATTGAACTCAGCGCCAACACCCAAAGCTGATATCATCCCCAAAGCTTTTACAGATAAAGGTCTTAACATCTATGTCACTTCTTCTTAGCTATTGACTTGACTGCATCAACTAACTCTTCTACACCGTCAACCATCTCTTCTATCGTATCTTTCATCTCTTGTGCTATAAGTATTTCTGCCTCTTCTTCTCGTTTGACAGAACCATAGAGAACTTCCCAGGCTTTACCGTCATACACAGCGATACTGCTATCGCCTGCACTCATTAGCATTCCATCATTGACATACAAGCTTCCAAAGGTATAGGGGAGTCTTTCTCCAAAGTCTGTTATCTCTTCAAACCTGTCATCTTTATATGTATAGAGTCTTCTTGCCGTACATACATAAAGCCTATCGTTATACCATACTGCATCTGTAAAGTCACTGGTTGTCAGCTTTTGGTCGATCACTTTCCAGTTGTCTCCTCTGCCTACAACCATCTTGCCATGTCTGCCCACGGCGTAGACATTACCGTCATCTGCACAGACAATAGCGCGTATGCGCATCTTTAAGATAGGCAGGTCTATTGCTCTCCAGTGCTCTCCGTCATAGTGCCACATATCGCTATGCCCTCCGCCTGCATAGAGGTCTCTGTCAGCCTCAAAGCCGTCTATAGCATCAAACCCAAGGCTGAGCACTTTGAGGTTTTTGATAAGATCCCCTTGTATCTCTTGGCTGATAGAGGTCCATTTATTTTTACCGTCTCGTCGTGCCACACCTCTACTTGAGCCTACAGCATAAACAGTACCGTGAATATTTTTGAGATTTTCTACTGTATAGAGGGTGCCTCTTGGGATTTCGTTTTCTCGGATGGCTTCACCTGACATAACGTTAACTGTCTCTACACCACGCTCATTATCGACTATCAAGATAGTATCTTGACCTATATGGACTATTTTTGACCATTTGAAATTGTTTTTTCCGTATTTCATGCAACCCCAAGGGTCTTGTTTCTTTTTCAATTTATATTTGTAATATACTGTAAGGTGAGTTGGTGGCCACTCTGCCCATGGGTCATACTCCTCTCCATAATCTTTTTCGGAAATAACACTATATATATCATTTCTTAAGATGCAGCAATTAATAATCAAATGATTTTCTAAACACTCTTCTTTTCTACTCATACTATCCTCCATTAATTCCACTATTATTTCTTTCCGCATCCCTACCAATTTTCGAGGGCTCAATGCCCTTGCAGCCCTTGCCGTTGTAGTAGCTTTGCAGTTGCGCTTTTAGGCATGCCTCATCACAACCATCTCCACTAAAGAGGTTGAAGCCCGGCCAATCGATATCCATCACCTCTTTATGTGAATCGACTGCCATCTCTATCACATCATTGATACTATACTTGTTATGCTTTACGCCCTTTTCTATACGAGCAGTTAATGACTGATCATATGCTTTATTGAGTCCTGTATGTATCTCTCCATGTGTACCACCTGTGTGTGAAGTACCTTCCATACAAACCACAGGTGCTCCACCTTTGCTGTATTTGCCGTTACTCCCTCCGCTGCACTTACCTTTCAGCCATGAGTCTGGAATCAAGTGGTGTCCTGTTTGACCGGGGCAACATCCACGAGAATCTCCCAATCCAAATATGCCAGCCATCTTGCCCGCACTCATGTCTTTCTTTTCGACTTCACCCTTTGCCAGCTTGCCTTGATTGTTTGTATAAGGCACAAGCATACATTTTCTTGCACTTAAACATGGGTCATTTTTTGCATTTTCTGTCATCTCATCAAGATAATCTTTTCTGAGCTTATCCAACGCATCTTTTTTCTCTTTCCCTTCGGGCATATTGATTATATCAGTTATTTTACTATACTTCTCTTTTGCACCTTCTAAGGTATCTATAGCATGCGTTACTTCTGATGCTGTTTTGTAAATATCTATTCCCGTATCAACTATAGTAATAGCGCCATCCACAATATCTGTTACCAGTACTCCCAATTGACAAATGGCTTCTGCAATAGGAGTTAACGCCGTACACCCCAAAGCAGCAGCATGTTTTGAAACTGTCCTTTTGCCATAGCTAGATGCTGTATCTTTTGCAATATCCCATCCCTCTTCACGGGCATACTCTTTTAACTCCTCAATAGCCTTTGTGGCATCATCTGAAATCTCTTTTATGTTTTTGCCCCACTCTTTCGGATCTGGTTTAAAGAGCATGCCTTTACAGTGATTGTCTTTCCATGTCTTTTTTCGGATCTTTTTAGGTGCCAAACCTTTTTTGGCTCTTTTTTTGTTGATCTTTTTTTGCTTTTTGAGAAATCTATCTTGTTCTTTTTTGCTCACATCACATGCATCATCAACCCGTTTTTTATCTTTGGCACATTTTTGTCTATCTGCTGTATCAAGATAGATCCATGGTCCCGTATTGCCCTGTGTCGGATTGTGATTATGTGTCATGCTATCCGTATGTCTACAGACGTTGTAGCCCTCTACCTTCACATTCATCGACCAGCTTCTAAAGTAGGCTTTGCCATTCTTAGCACCTGTTGTAAACCCTTTTGCACCTCTGGCACCATAGTCTCCTGAGGAGGTTTTAAAATACGATTTGTCTTTTTGTGCGACAGGCTTACCGCTGATAAATACTGTCACCGTACCGTTTGCCAGATCCTTTGCTTTTGCTGTATTTGCAAAAGGCACGGGCTCTTTGGGTGTCCAACAGACATCAGGAAACGCTGCCGAGCTCACCCCGTCCGCTGCCTTACAAGCCACTTCTAATCCGTTGGCGAAGACATCATTAGCCATGCTGTACCTCCTCTACTTCTGTAGTCTCTTCTTCATAACACTCACCATAGAGTCTCTTTTTCTCCCAAAGCGCATCAGGAGTACCTACAATGATAGTATCTACTTCATGTATACTTCTCTTTAGCGGTATTTTTGCTCTACTAACCATAATAATACGCTCTTGGTCAGGTTCGAGTATCAGTGTATCTACTACTGGTGTGAGACTTGTTCGCTCACCATTGCTTCGTATAACCTCCATAGATACATCGAGCTTAGGTAGCATAAAGAGGCGTTCCCCTT
>JALWLD010000058.1 GCA_027081115.1 Sulfurovum sp. | reverse complement strand
GTGTTATTAGACAAGTGCCATATATAAATGGGAAGGTTCATGGTGTAGATAAATCATTTTATCCAAATGGAGACAAAATGATTACCTATACCTATAAAAATGGTCTAAAAGATGGCTATGCTTATTCCTATTATCCAGATGGAAAAGTATGTAGAAAAGCCGTATACAGACGTGGAAAGCTTGCAAACTAAAGCCTATGCAGATACTCCCACGATATACACATATCGTAAACAAACGCCTTAAACATACCTACTTAAGTTTTGATGAGGAAGCCAACCTCATCATTAAGTCTCCTAAAATATCTCAACGCTATATTGAACAACTTTTACTTAAAAAATCTTCCTGGATCAATAGTTCAAGAGAGAAAATATTACAAAAAAAAGGGAAAGCTTCAAACTTTACAGAACTCTATTTTCAAGGCCAGTGTTACCCTTTGACTTTACAACCCTATGAAAAGAAACAAGTGAAACTGATTTTTGAAGAAAATAAATTTATTTTATATTATCAACGCTACGATGAGATACTTTTTCAAAAACATATTGATACGTTCTATAAGACAAGAGCCCAGGAGATTATCCCTCCTCTGGTTGAGAGATGGGCAAAGACCATGGATCTACATTACACAAAACTCTCTTTTCGAAAAACAAAGCGTCAGTGGGGGAGCTGTTCTGGAAACAATGCCCTATCATTTAACTCTATGTGTATGAAACTTCCCTCAGATGTGTTACAATACATCATTGTACATGAGTTGGCACACATCAAACACAAACATCATCAAAGAAGCTTTTGGTCCTGTGTTGAGCTATATCTACCAACCTATAAAACACAAGTTCAAGTACTTAAAACCTACACAACTTACTAAAAAGATATTATTAAAAGGATTTTTCTATGGACTTCTATCTCTTGGTATTTTTACTCATTGTACTTGCCGGATCTATATTGGTCTATGTTTATTATCTCAAAGAGAAAAAAGAAGAGCTTGACAGTATTAAAAGAGGCTTTTGTCCACGCTGTCACCATGAAAATATAGAACTGGTAGATCGTAGAGGTGGAGGGTGTTCAGGGGCACTACTGCTCTCTTATGAGTGTGCTGACTGTGGCTACTACAACTCCTTTGCTGTAGAAAATGATGGAGGCTGTGGAAGCGGAAAATGTCGATAGACCTTGACACACTATAGATAAATTGCTATAACCTTTCATAAAAGGTCATTTTTATGCATTTTTCACAATCTTCTCTTACATTTAATATTCTTCCCTACCAAGAGGGGGTTAAGCCGCCTGTTATTAAACCAAACCCCACATTTCTTAAAGAGATAGGTGAAAAGGGTATGCGTGACCTTCTTGACCGCTTTTACATGAGTCTTTACACAAGTACTATCAAAGATCTATTCCCCCAATCAGAAGAAGAGATGAAGACTGCAGGTCAAAACTCTGCCGACTTTTTTATCCAGATCTGTGGGGGAACACCCTATTTTAACCAAAACAGAGGTGCCCCACAAATGGGAAGAAGACATGCCCCTTTTGCTATTACCCCTGAAGCAAGACTGCACTGGCTAGTCCTTTTTGATGAGGCATTACAGCCTTTAATTGGGAAAGTATCTGATGAAAATATGCAGAGTTTTTGGGATTATATCAATGTATTTTCAATCTGGATGATCAATACAAGAGCGTAAGTTTAGTTCAGCTGTCAATACTTCCCTTACGTTGAATAGCTAAAATAAAAATCTTAAAATCTTTTTACACGTCGATGACAATAAGGTTTTCCACCCTTACGCACATAATGGTTTTGATGATACTCTTCAGCAGAGTAAAAAGGTGTCTTTGGCAATACTTTGGTTGCAATCTTTAACCCTTTATCTTCCAAAATTCCAATGAGCTTCTCTATAGTTTTCTTCTCTTGTGGTGTACTGACAAATACCGCAGACAAATATTGACTCCCGATATCTGGACCCTGTCCATCTTTCTGTGTCGGATCATGGATCTCAAAGAAGGTTTTGGCCAGAGTTTCATATGAAACCTTTGAAGGGTCGTAGATCACCTCAACCGTCTCAAGATGTCCCGTCTTTTTACGTACAACCTCTTTATATTTCGGATTCTTGACATGCCCACCCATAAATCCGGATATTACCTCTTTGACCCCAGGGATCTTTTCAAGATAATACTCTACACCCCAAAAACATCCACCAGCAAAATAGGCTTTTTTCAAATTGGAAGAGAGCACCTTCTTTTTACTTGCTTTTGTAAACTGTAAAGAAGCAGAGTTGACACAATGGCGTATATTTTTCTTTGTATACCCTTCTCCTTTGAAGACATGCCCCATATGCGCTCCACAGGTAGCACAGACAATCTCTATACGTCTACCATCTCTGTCTGGTACCTCCCTAATAGCACCCGGTACAGCATCATCAAAACTTGGCCATCCGCAGTGAGAGCTGAACTTGTCATCAGACTTGTAAAGTGCCGATCCACACACTTTACATTTGTAGACACCTTCATCTGTCGTGTTTACATATTTACCGGAAAATGCCCGTTCTGTACCTTTGTCAACAATAATATGTTTTTCAAATGTACTGAGTTTATTCAACTGAGGTTTCCATGCTTCCATATTTGCACCAAATGCAAATGTCAAGAAAAGAAGAGAAAATAGTTTTAAAATTGATTTCATAGTTGTATACCTTTTATAATAATATCTGATACTATACAAAAAGTATGTGCAATAATAATGTAGCCATTAATCTCTTGTTATGGCAAACTTTCCAGAACCCATAAAAGCAATTGCCAATGCAGAAAGTAAGTAGAACATTTGTAACTCTATCGCCCAGGAACCATGGGAACCCAACCTCATAAATGATCCCAATTGAGTCAAGTAAATGACAACCAGCATATTGACAGCAATAATCCCTGCCCAAATACGACTTTTCCACCCCAAAATCAACAATATAGGTGCTATTATCTCTCCTACATATACACCATAAGAAAAAAACTCTGGTAACCCCTGAGCTACGACAAGCCCTTTTATAAAGCCAATACCATGTTGCAACTTATTTACTCCATGAAAAAGCATCAATCCACCCAACATTATACGCAATATGAGTTTTCCTATATTATCTGTCATTGTTATATCCTTATTTTTCTACACTTTCATTTCCTTATTGTAACCCTATAATGCTATAATCTCCCCTATGAACAGTAAACAAGAAATCATACCTTTCCTTTCTAATAATTTAAAATTTCTCATTACCTGTTGTCAAGCAGAACAATCCGAAGAAAATATCATATTTATCATAAACTATATCTCCGATAAAAATGAGTCACAGTTAGATGATCTTATTTCCCTGTCTGCAAAGCACGGAATTCTACCACTGTTCTATAAAACCATCAAAAATATCTCTATTGAAGATAAAAGCATAATATCTCCTACATCTTTTGCCAAACTAAAAGCGTTATATATTGGTATCTCTCAACGAAATATGCTGATGTCAGCAGAGCTTATACGCATTATGAAGCTATTTGAAAAACATAACATCGAGGCACTTGCTTTTAAAGGGCCTGTACTTTCGCAAATGGCATATGGAGATATTACACTACGTCAATACGGTGATTTGGATATTCTTATTAAGAAAAAAGATCGTGAATCCATGATGTCTATCATATTGCAAGCAGGGTATATCCCAGAAATAAGTCTTGGGAAGGGAACAAAAGAGACTTTTTTTAATTGTGTAAATGTTATTGGTTTTCATCACCCAGACTCTCACGTGCGCATTGAAGTACACTGGGAACTGCTTTCAGTAAACTATGCCATTGACTGGGAAGAAGCAACACTGTGGAAGAAAACAGAATCTATCCAGATCAACCGACATACCCTACCCCTCTTACCTACAGAACAGTTACTTCTGTATCTATGTGCCCATGGTGCAAAACATCTCTTTGAACGTCTCGAATGGGTCTGCGACATCGACAGGTCAATCATATCAAACCCAGGTTTTGATTGGGATCGTTTACTTATTGAAGCTGAAACACTGGGTATCAAACGTATGCTCTATCTGGGATTAAAACTTTCTCAACAGTTTTTTAATCTCAAACTTCCTAAATATATACACGAAGAGATAGCACAAGATAAAACCATCCCCGAGCTCATCAATAAAGTGATCCAGATCAACTTCTCAGAAGCATCAAAGCAGGGGAAAAGCTACAGCTCTTTTGGACTATTATGGCATATGAGAGAAAATCTCAGAGATCAGCTTCGTTTCACCTGGAGAGGATTATTTTCTCCCAAATTCGATGATTTTGTCTTTATCCAACTTCCTAAACATCTAGCCTTTCTCTATCCGTTTATTCGCCCGTACAGACTCATCATAAAATATTTCAAGCATTCATAAAACATAATTAACGCTCGCTCCTAAGACATAACACACTTTATAAATCACACAAAGAAACAATTGCTTCACAATACTTTCTGATAACGATTTTCTCATCAAATTCAGATTTGACCTTTTCTCTTCCAAATCTTCCCATATCCTGACGTTCTTTTGCACCAAGGTCTATCATCTTTTTCATTTGATTAGCCAGTGATTCAGCATCTTTAACTTCACACAGGTAGCCGTTCTCACCGTCATCTACTACCTCTTTACATCCTGGAACATTGGTTGCGATAATGGGTTTTGCCATGCTTGCAGCCTCAAGCAGTACTCTGGAAAGTCCTTCTCTGTAAGAGGGCAGAACAATACAGTCGTATTTACTTATGACTGACTTCACATCATCACTGACACCAATGTATGAGACGATACCCTTCTCTTCCCATTTTTGCATCTGATCTTCGGTGATGACAGTCGGATTTCCGGAGTAATAGGCACCAAGAATGTGAAATTCAGGTTTTTGACATTGGTTCTTGAGAGTTATTTTTGCTGCTTCAACATACTCCATAAGCCCCTTATCCCTAACTAGTCTAGCAATAAAGAGAAACCGTACATTCTCACTCTCTTCATCACTTTCATTTCCTTTTGATACCGGTTTGAATTTTTCGGTGTCGATACCTGATCCTGGCAGCAGGTCCGTTTTTGATTCTCTTACAAGGTTCGAATCTATAAAAAGATCTCTGTCATGCGCATTCTGGTAAAAGACTTTTTGAGGAACCTTTAATGCCACTTTGTAAAGGAGGCGGGCAATTTTGGAAGAGACGGAATCATTTAAAAAAACTGTTCCCAGTCCGGAAATATTACTGATAACCGGGATACCAAGCATACTCGCAGCCATCGAACCGTAGATGTTTGGTTTGATCGTGTACTGAAGGATAACATCGGGGGCTATCTCTTTATAGAGCTTGCGAAAAGCCAGCACAAGCTTGGCATCTTCAAAAGGGTTGGTACCTTTGTTGTTTATCTTGATGTCATAGTGCTTTATCCCAAGGGCTTCAAGCTTTGGCGAATAATCATCTGTCGGAGCGATGGCTACGACATTGTAGCCATCTTCCTGCAGTGCCCTAAGCAATCCTAGACGGAAGTTAAAAATGTTCCATGAAGTGTTGATGACTATGGCTACTGTTTTATGCAAATTACTGACCTTTCAGTTTTATATATTTTACCGAATTTACCATTGACTACTCTCCTACTATATACCTATAGACTATCTTGGGTACTTCATGCCAGACGAAACTTCGTGCTTTTTCATTCCTGTAGTAGTTTTTCGCATCCCACCATACAACATCTGAGCCAACCATACGGAAGGTAATGTTGTCACCGTTATCCAAGAGCTTCGAGGTTAATATTTTAATCCTTCTTGTGTGGGGAGGGTCCGTTACGATCAACGCACTTTGGTACCCATGCTCTTTCATGTATCTTTTAATAAGCCATACCTCTTCTTGTGTATTTTTAGGACTCTCGTCTATCACCACCGGTAGGTCTGGATAGTTTTTTTTGATATAAGGGTGATTATACCAGGACTCCCCTAGCAAAAGAAGTTTTGCGGAATACCCCTCATTTAGCAGTGCTATGGATTTTTTCACCCGATCAATCGTCCCACCACCAAGGCAAATAACTATATCGGATTTGATAGGCTCCTGCGTCACATCAATCCACTTTCCAAGGTTTAAGGAAAAGAACATTAAGACAGACAAAAAGATTATTAAAACAAGTATTCCCTTTTTCATCTAAAGCCACTTCTCTCTCCACATCTCGAACATGAGTATGAACCAGATCGTGTTAGCATGAGAAGTATCTCCGTCAAAAAGTGACTGCTTTATTTTTTCCACCTCTTCTGCATTGAAGATCTCCCTATCCAGCCGGGAAACATCCAGGTATTTCTCAACAAGCGGCTCCAATTCATTTTGCAGCCACTCTGCTAGAGGTATCTGAAATCCTGCTTTTGGTTTATCTATCATCTCGGAGGGAATGTATTTGTAGAGTATCTCTCTTACCAGGTACTTGCCCTGTCTGTTTTTATATTTTAACGCTACAGGTACTCTTGCCATATACTCAACAATACGATGATCCAGTAGAGGCTCTCGACCTTCCAGGCTCGAAGACATGGTAGCACGGTCCACTTTTGTGAGCACATCATCTACCATAAATGTCTTGTAGTCCGCAAGCATCATCCTGTCCACCAATGACAATCCTTCCTCTGTAGAAAAGTGCTCATACAAACTGTGTTTAGCATCTATAGTTAAAAAACACTGTACCTCTCTGCTATCTACATACGAGGAAGCGTTAATAAACATCTCTTCGAGCGAGTCAGCATTCATTGCCCGTTTAAATTTATGGTATTTATCACTTATGTTGGTCTGCCGCATACTTTTGGGCAATTGTTCATTGATCCAAACCACCTGTTTAGGAGAAAAAAGATTTAACATACTTTTGAGCAGGAACTTTTTCAATGGAGTAGAAAAAATCGGTGCGAATTTTTCCAGAAAAAAGTATTTGCTATATCCGAAAAAAGCCTCATCTCCCCCATCTGCAGACAATACAACAGTCACTTCTTTCCTCGCCAACTCAGAAACGATCATCGTCGGTAACACTGAGCTGTCACCAAAAGGTTCATCGTAATAAAAAGGGATCTCCTCCACTCTCTTCAACATCTCATTGGCAGAAACATAATACTCAGTATGTTCCGTACCAAAATGTTCAGCTATATTTTTGGCATGTTCCGCTTCATTGTATTTTTTCTCCTCAAAGCCTATGGTGTATGTGTGCAGTTTTCTACTCTTATTTTTAGAGAGCAAAGCCGTCACCAAAGAAGAGTCATATCCACCACTCAAAAATACTCCCACAGGTACATCTGAAACCATACGTTGTTCTACTGCATTTGTTAGAAGTGCTTCAAGATCATCCAGTATCTCTATTTCACTTTTGTCGAATTTTTCCTGCTGATAGCAGGCATCAATACTCCAATACTGATGTATAGTGTATCGTGTATCGTTGCTGGTTGGTGGTTGAGAATTTAAGTTAAATTCCAAGTAGTGTCCGGGTTCGAGCTTATGTGTATTTTTAAAAATGGTATGTGGTGCGGGGATGTAGCCAAACTGAAAATAGTATGGCAAAACATCTTTGTTAAGTACTTTTGTAAATACCGGGTGTTCATGAAAAGATTTAAGTTCAGAAGCAAAAATAAAGGTGCTGCCGTCATCATAATAGTAAAGCGGTTTAACCCCTGCCCTGTCACGCACCAGAAACATTTTTTCTTGTTTTTTATCTAAGATGCTAAAGGCGAACATCCCTATGAACTTTTCAAGACAACCCATCCCCCATGCTTTATAGGCATAAAGTATCACTTCTGTATCAGACTCTGAGACAAAGCTATACCCTAGTTTTTCAAGTTCTCCACGAAGGGTCTTAAAGTTATAGACTTCCCCATTAAAAACTATAATGTAATCTCCGCAGTCCGAAACGAAAGGTTGATGCCCATGAGAAGAGAGGTCCTGAATGGAGAGTCGGTTGTGCCCAAAGTGAATATACTGATCACCTATCTGGCCAACCAATATACCACTATCATCAGGACCACGATACGCTTGTACTTTCAGCATCTTCTCAACAGTTTCATCTTGCCGATTTTTTCCTATGAAACCTACTATTCCACACATTTAAAATAAACCTTGAAAAAAAATATTTTGGTACGGTACCCAATATTTAGAATGTGTCGCAAATGTCAGCCATACGAACAGTACCAATGCATATCCCAGAACAATGAGCACTTTTGTCACAGATGGTTTTATCTGTTTTCTTGCAAGGTAAGGCAAGCGGGAAAACAGAACCAATTGAATGGGAATGAAATAAAGAGCAACTCTATCTACCGCTGTTGAGGCGGCATTTACTAAAAATACTGAGATAATGGAACCAATGGCAATCCATAACCAAAAGCGGTAATCATTATAGGTTCTTTTCCATTCTTTCCTATACATCAAAAGCAGAAGACTCGGAAGCAGGTTCATGGCAACACGAATCTTAGCCCCATCTGACTGCATTTGTGCCTCTACATAATTTGTCCACAGTTTGTCCTGCTGTTCTGAAAGTAAAAGGTCCCATGCACCATAGGCGATCGGGATGATCATTAAAATGCGTAAAACAAAGCCTTTCCCATACAAAAATACCCCCAAAGGAAGTAACAGCAATGCCGTTTTATGGAAAAGTGCCGCTATCAATATGATCACAACATACATTATAAACTTACCCTTGTCAAGGTAAGTAACTGCCAGCAAAAACAAACCTATTGCTACACCTTGTCGAGAATACCCCATAGCCACAACTGTTATAAGGTATGGTACCGCAGCAACAATAGCCAGCCACGGGTAGGTCTGTTGTCTGCTGAACTTAATAAGTCCATACATAAGGACAACACCGTAAAAGACATTGGTACCGTAAACACCAAAAGCCCACTTTACCGAAAGCCAGTTTAAAAACTTATGTCCGGGGTCACCCCCATGCATAGCATCCTTAAGAGAAAGTCCCACAATACGATCATAATGTCTCAAATAATTAAACCAATCACCTCCAACTTCAAAACGAAACCCTATAAGTACTACAAACAGTAACCCCATCACCATCCATAACAGCAGGTTCTTTTGCTGTTTTCTAGGCACAAAGAGTGCTATACTTGCAGGTATGAAATACATAAGCCAATATGTCAGCATTTTTTCTCGTTCATTTTTCTATTTACAACAGAAGCAATCAAACCAATATACGTTTCACAATTCATACTATGATTATATTCTTGTTCGACTTTAATAAAATTATTTTCTGCCATCTTTTCTCGTAATGCCTTGTCATTATAAAGTGTTTCAAAGGCCAAAAGCCATTCTTCTCTACTTTTTGCCAAAAATCCATTTGTGCCGTTCTTAACCAAACTGTTATTAATCCCTACCGGGGAAGCGATCACAGGTTTTTTACAAGACATATACTGTACCAGTTTAAATCCACACTTTCCTTTACTCCACGGATCATCATGTAACGGCATGATCCCTATGTCAAAATCCAAGATATTGCCTATTTCGTCTTCTTCAGACCAATCAATAATATTTAAATGATATTTTACTATTTCATCTTTTGTGAGTAGTTTTCTGTCAAAGCCCACCAGATCAACCCTGATATTGTCATATTTGTCAATAAATTTTTCAATTACAGGCAATAGTTCCAATATATAAACACTTGTCGTACGAGATCCTATCCAACCTATCACAAATACATTATCATTGTTTTTTTGATAGGTTGCAATTTCTTCCTTATACCTATCGAGCAGTATCACCGTAGGTAACCTGAAAATATAAGTGTTGTATCTTTTGGCATACGATTCCAAGTAGGGATTACAGACTATGACTGTATCAGCATACTGAATTACTCTGGCAATTTTATTTTTTAGAAACCAATGGATGAGTCTATTACTATGCATATCATACTTATGAAAGATCGCATCATCATAATCTACAATGTATTTGATACCTCTTTTATAGAAAAGGTATTCAAAAAAGACTGGAAAATATGGCATAAGTTCATACTCCACAAGAAGCAGATCATAGTTTCTTTTGTTTAGTAAAACACGAAAGATCCATATCATACGACAAACATAAGATAAAAATACAACAAACAATTTCATTATCTTGTTGGATGCATCAAAATAGTTCTTTGAGAAGAGTGGTTTGATTGTAAGTTGAATATTCTGCTGTTCAAAACATTTTTGATAATTGTAAAACCTGTAACGACTGCTGGGTCCTTCATATGAGTATTTTGTCAATGCCAAAACTTTCACTTTTTATCCCCGCTGAATAGCTCGTTTATATTTTGTCCAAAAGAGACAAATGAAAATTTTTGTCGCACATATAAAATACCAGACTTACCAAATATCTCATTTTTTACGCTATCCGTAAGTAGTTTTTTCATTGCCTCGGCCATTGCTTCAATATCACCTTTTTTAACCAAATATCCTGTTTTCCCATCTACCACAATCTCCTCTGGCCCACCAGATCTGGTTGCAATCACACTTACACCAGCTGCACTCGCTTCCAAACATGTCATAGAAAAAGATTCTGACTCTGAAAAGTTCAGTGCCATATACGCATCATGCAGTACTGATGCTGTCTTTTTAACGAACCCATGAAAATATATACGATCAGTGAAAAATGCCTCTTTCGCTTGTTTTTCTAACTTTGCTTTGAATCTTTTGTTTTTTTTCAATCCCAAATCACCACCATAAAAATGTAGTTCTGCCTCTGGAAACTTTTCTGCTATGCTTATGAAAACCCTTATGGCATGTTGTTGCCCCTTGCCTTCCATATAGTTTCCTATATAGACAATTTTTTTCTTATCCGACTTTTTATTTTCACAGAATCGAGGTACATCGTCTACAATCGGATCATAGATCAATATATTTTTATCAGATTCTGGCAAAGTACTTAAAATAAAGTTCGATACAGCCACTACTGCATCGGAAGCCCAATAATCAAATTTAAGCCAATATTTTGAGAAAAAAGAGCCGTATCGTCGGTGGTCGATCCTAACCCATGTTACTATTTTACCTTTAAAACCAAAGAGACGTGCCACTACACCTTGCATAAGATAGTAGTCATTTACTTGTAAAACCTTACAATGGTCTCTTTTCATAGCCTGTTTAAGCTGCCATCCCGAGATAATTAACATAGGGAAATACAACAGAATACTGCTTAATGATTTTCGGATATCATAGATAGGCAATCTTAATACTTTGGAAAAATTTGTCAAATCCTCATCTGAAATCTTGGAGACAGATGGCAGCACCAATACTACATTAAAATCTTTTTGTATCAGTTTTGCCTCATTTTTGGCAGCGATGAAAGCTCCTGTGATGTCTTTAGACGGGTCAAGAATATAAAGCATAGGACAATTATCCTGATGCTCTGTTATATTTTTCATTACCTTTCCTATCATTTATGGAATACTGAGAATTTATCTTTATATTTCAGTATTGGTTGTTCTATATATTTATAAC
The DNA here is from genome assembly GCA_027081115.1 of Sulfurovum sp. Taxonomy (GTDB): domain Bacteria; phylum Campylobacterota; class Campylobacteria; order Campylobacterales; family Sulfurovaceae; genus Sulfurovum. The sequence goes on along the minus strand of JALWLD010000058.1, from coordinate 5,048 downwards.
TCAAAAATGCCAACAAAAATGCCAACAAAAATTGCATAAGTACAACTATTAAATCCAAATATATTCCTTGTGTAAACCTCATAGCTTTAAACACTATAACAGAAAGGATGAACCCTGCTATACGATGGTACATATAAAGTCCATAGGTATATTTTGCCATTTTTAAAAGTATTGTTGCTTTACTAAATTCGATAGGCCTGTTTACTTTATATGTTAACATCAGTAATAAAAAAAATAAAAATACAGCCTTTAATATAAAATAAGTAATATGGCCATATTCATAGGCGAATAAAGGCTCCTTTGCAAAGATTAATAATATCAAAAATATTAAGAATATACTTGTCCATTGTGATTTGGATATATTAACAAACCATTTCAAGCTTTTATGTTCATATATTTGTAAATACGCAAGCAGAGCACCTGCACCAAGAAATAGTAAGTTGCTAACGGTATGATGGTAGAGCATTTCCATATCATTATGCCCCCATAATATAAAAAAAACCGACACAGCAATAATGCCTATTATGGCATATTTTATACGATGTATACCTACCAGTAAAAATACAAATGGCCAAAACAGATAAAACTGCTCTTCAATAGAAACTGACCACGTTAATGAAAGCATCCCATTTGCATACATACCTTCAGTAGATAATATTCTTATCAAATCATAGTTACTCAAAAATAAAACACTCATAAGAGGAGATTCATAAATGATACTATCTATATGCAGCAATGTCTTTATCCCCTGATAAACAATAAAAACAAATCCAACAACCATAAAATAGACTGGCCATATACGTAAAACTCTTCGTATATAAAAATTACGTAGATTAAACTTGCCTTTTTCCTTTATTTCACTTAATAGTAGATACGTGATAAGAAATCCACTTAAAGAAAAAAAGATTTGAACACCGAAACCACCATTAACAAAAAAGAATTGTGTCACAGGATTTGTAAACCATATTTCATCAGAAAAATATTTAGAAAGATACTCCGATAAAATATGTGAAACCAAAACCAATATGGCGGCGATACTTCTTAATGCATCTAAATTTGCAAAATAAATTTTATTGTTCATTTTATGTTTTTCCTACGTTTAGCAAAGTTCATCTATAAGCTTTAGCCACTTTTTACCAATATGCTCCATATCTAATTCATATACTCGTTTATGCCTTACTTCCCTATCGTTATTATCAAATTTTGTATTCAACAAAACACTGTTTAACTTATCTACCCATATACTATTAAATTTTTCATCGTCAATACGAGGCATTAATACACCATAGTCAACTTCTTTTGCCATAGTAGTAGGATATGGTGTTTTAATATCTTTAGGCTCATTACAGAGAACAGACCTTGGCCCCCACGGACAATCTGTAGACACCACATACGTACCAGCTGCCAATGCTTCTATGATACCATTTGGAAATCCTTCAGTCAATGAGCTTAAAACAAATATTTTTGCTACATGAAAGTAACGTAATGGATCTTTTCTATATCCTAAAAATATAACAGCACTACTTTCATAATTGGTGTTATTGTTTGTATATGGTAACTTTAATCTTTCACATAATTTAATAAGATCTTGATACTGTGGTCCATCTCCTATCAAAATCAATTTACTGTTTGGTATGCGATTATAAACTTTTGAAAATACGGGAATAAGATACTGAAATCCTTTTTCCGGTGATAAACGACCTGCACCAATAACAATAGGCTGACCTTTTAAGTTCGCTATATCATTTTCTATTGGGCTATTGGCAAGAGAGATAAGCTCTTGCGCATTTACAAATACTTCTATAGTTTGAATCTTTTGTTTTGTCCGTGAAGGAACATATCTTCGTAACTCATGTGTGAGCCCCTCAGAAACAGAAATTATCTTATCTGAAAACATAAATGTGAATGGGTCTAAAATCAACTCATATAGTAATCGTTTCAAAAAAGAAAAATGCGGGTCAAACCGCCTTGAACCACGCATAGAAACCACAGTTTTACATTTAGAATGTATAGAAGCATTTAGAATATTTGCACCTGTTAAAAAGCTAATAGTTACATCACTCTCTTTCTTAAGTTCTCTAAGTTTTTTCCATCTGTTTTTCCATCGAGAAAATCTTCCTATATGTTCCTCATTATCCAAGATGGTTAAAGGTAGTGTCAATTCATCATCAGACTGGGTATAATCACCTTTTGCATAATGTCTTTTAAAAACTGCTATTTGAACATTATGATATGCAGAAAGGAAATTACCAAGTCTCAAAAAAGACTTTTCTGCACCACCATACCCCAACTCAGGTATTAACATAAGAATTTTATAACGATTTTGTATCACAATGTTTCTTTCACTATTATTTTAATAACTTTAGCTGGAATCCCTACAAGGGTGACACCTTTTTCTAAAACCGGTTTGGTTACCACTGCATTTGCACCAACTTTAATATTCTCAGCCAAAAAGACATCTCCTATTATTTTTGCTCCAACACCTATAAACACTCCATCTGAAATTATAGGACATTTGGTATTTTTCATATTATTCCCAATAGTAACACTATGCAAAATTGTAACATTATCACCAATCTTTGAATCAGGATTAATCACTATCCCCCCCCAATGATATATTCGTAAATTTTTGCCAAATTGTAAACCTAAAGGTAAATCAATACCATATTTATACATCATTCTGTAATAAAAAAATTTAAATATAGGTTTTATAAAAAATAAATATTGGGGAGTTTCGTTAATAAATCTATGCATCAATACCATCTTCATACCAGGATTATTGTAGATTCTTTTTGTTTTTAGCAAAATAGTGTTACATGAATTACAATTTGTATAAAGTTTCAAGTCTTCCAAAAAATACTTATACAATTTTACCGCTCCCTTATTCTATCTAATTTATTTTCATCGATTGAAAAACTTGAGTCTCTATCAATTTTTTATTATGACCACAATCTTTACTAATTACTTGTTTATCATATTTTAAAACTTCTTCAATTTTATTTTCTAAATTTTTTGGGTTGATTTGTTCTATGGTTATTAAGGAAGTCGCACTTGGTAAAATCTCATGTATTGTTTTTAATTTTGGTTCAAGCTCGATGATTAGAGATGGAACACCAAGCACTGCACCACACATTGAACCATGTGCTCTACTTGTGACCAAAACATCCTGCGAAGCCAACTGAAAAGAAAAATCATCAAAATCAATACTCATGGGATCCCAAAGGCATATATCGTAAGCAGTTACCATTGCTAAAACTTTTTTATCTGTACGTTTATCAAAGATGAACAATGTCAGTTTATATTTTTCATCTAAATAGGGTAAAACTTTTTCCATAGACTCAAGATACTTACTTGTATTATCTGTATCCCAGTCACGAAGTACAAGTCCTATTTTCTTTCGTTCATCTAATTCACTTTGAACATATTTTTTATCTTTAGGTACCCAATAATCATCTAAAAATGCAAGATCCGACCCGAGTATTACTTGACTGTCTATACTAAGTTTCTTGAGGTTTGAAATACTTTTTACATCGCGAACAATCAAAGTATCAAAATCCAATAATACAGAAATATTGTCACGTAATTTTTTTGAACCACTATTATATGTTCCCACACCAATCCCTAAGCCAATCCTTTGATCGGCAGATACTCGTTTTTTATTAAGCAGATTACGAAGTAGTCTATCAACTGTGACAAATTTTTTATATCCTATCACCTTTATAATATGATTAATGAAACGATCTATAATACTATATCTAGAAAAATCGAAAAAAGTACCCCCTCCTCCATGAACAATAAGATCATAATGATCCCTGTGCCCCGGTTCTACTATATTTATCTTCGTATTCACAAGTTTTGGTAAATAGTCATCTTTATAATTATCACACAATACAAAAATATCAGCATCTGGTTTCCATTGGCTAATATAGTTATACGTCACTTTAAACAATACATCATCTCCAAAGTTTGCTTTTCCATAATATCCAACAAGAAGTATACGCATCAATTTTCCTTTGATTTTTTCTTGTCATTAGCAATTAATTTTTTCATTGCTCTAACAAGTCTTTCTGCGTTATGCGCTGCCGTATATTCTTCTGGGGGCTCATTCACAGGCAATAGTTTTTCACCATTAGTATGTTTTTTGATAAGTTCTGACAGTAATGTACCACAACAGACTCTATCTCCAGATTTTACATGCCAACCAAAGCCTTTTTCACATAGTTTCCAAGTTTCACTATTTTCAGGAGTAATTGCCAATATAGGTTTATTTGAAGCTATATAATCCAAAACTTTAGATGGCATGAAAGTTTTCAACAAAGGACTTTTACCATCAGGCTCTAATGAGATCAATATATCAGCACTTACTTGCATTTGCAGTACTTCAGCATACGTTTTTTTACCTAATGTGAGCACTTGCTCAAATCCATAGGAATTAATTTCAGCTTTTATCTCTTCTGTCATATTGCCAATGAAAAATATTTTTACCGATTTAAGCAGTTTGGGGTACTTTTCTTTTAGCCAAGAGAGCCCTTCAAGCAGTGTGGTTGCTCTTCGGTCTCCATATAGTGCTCCTGCATACATTAATGTTAATTTTTTATTTTTGTTATATTCTTTACTCTGATAATTGTTTGATGGCATTACATTTCGTGAAACATTTATTTTTTCTGAGAATTGAGGATATTTCTTCTTATAAAAGTCTGCAGTACTCTCGGTGGTTAGCATAATAGAGTCAGCATTTTTGAAACAAGAAAATTCATATGCTGCAAGTTTTTTTTCATATTTTGTTTTTACCCGGTAAGGGCTGTCAAACCAAGGGTCACTAAGGTGCATAATCCAAGGAACTTGTAATTTGAATTTTAAGTCTTTTGCCAGTAGTGCTGCACTGAAAGGTACAGAACGAGAATAAATAATATCAGGTTTGCTGATATTTTTTCTTAAGATATAAGAAGTCATATATCGTATCCACGCTGTTTCATCAGGAAGTAAAAAATGTTTAAGCAATCGTGAGTGTAAAAACCGTAGGGTTACCTTATGAAACCATAACTTCA
>JALWLD010000057.1:174496-437021 GCA_027081115.1 Sulfurovum sp. | reverse complement strand
TAAAAGTCTCTGTTGCATATACAAGTCCTATCTTCTCAGGCTCATACTGTACTGCCAACTCCAAAAGGTTTCTAATACTGTTTACTGACATGCTAACTCCTTTTAATTCTCTCTTTTATATCCCATAGGTCCAGATCTCATAATTGCTGTCTAAGAGTGTGACCGGTGCTGAATGAAACTGTAAAATCTTTTTATAGAAGAATAGAACAATATCATCCACCTCTTTTTGTGTCAAAACTTTTGTTATACCGCCGGTAAGCACAATACTGTTGAGTTTTTCAAGCTCTAACTCTACATACTGTGCATGGTGTTTGGAGACTTTATACAATACAAGAAAGATCGCCAACTGCATTAGCGTACGTGTCGCTTTCTCGCTATGTTCTTCCAAGATATTCTCTGTCACATTTAAATGCTCAAGAAGCTCAAAAACGAACTCATTATTGCGTGCGGTATGAACCAGACTGTCACGAGACTTATATACACCCAGCTTTTTAAAGACCAGACGGTCATAGGCACCTTCTGAAATGATATTATCATTGACAAGGTCACGACTGTAGTGTATGTCAGTAGTTGCACCACCAATATCCACAACAATGAAAGGGTCAGCTACATCCAGACGTTCATTTATCTGTGGCAGAGAACGATTTACAATGTACGGTGTTGAAAAAATTTGATTGGCAGTAACAGCATACAACTCTTTGATATCTTCTTTTCCCACGATATCTGCCTGATAAAGATCGGTCAAATACTGTTTCAATGCCTCTTCACGGATCTTGAGTTTATCAGAGATGATATTTTCCAAGACCATAACATTTTCTATATTTTTCTCTAAAAAAGGTACATTTTGTTTACTTCCTACATAAACAATATTTTGATAGTTCACTTTTTTCAAATAGTCCAAAAGTTTTTCATCAAAGACTCTCTCTACAGAATCAATCCCCCCTACAACAATCACGACGTCAATGAGTTCCGAAGGTACAGGCTCTGACTCTATTTTAGGATACAGTACCGTATCGATAATATTAATTCCGGAATTAAAAGCAATATTGATAGCATATTTTAGAGAAAATGAATTCGTAAGACCAATGATCAAGGTACTGAGTCCACCATTGGCAGAAGAACAGACATGCACATCTACTTTGTCATATTGTGAAATAATATCTGAACACTTGGTATTGAGATCGTCCAGGATATTTTTATTAAAATCCCTGAAGTACTGGTCTATCTTCCCATCCTGTGCCACTTTAAAATATGTAGAGCCTATATCTATAAACAATTTTTTACTCATAGCATGATCCCTATATCCTGTATGATTTTATCTACTACACGCTCTCCTTCTGCCAGTTTGATCTTGGACTGTTCAAACGCAAAACTCTTCTCAGAAATAGGCAGGTTTCCTTTTTTAAGTATACGGATATTACTGTCTGGGTCACGGATAGTAATAACTTCATTAGCATTGATAATATGTGGAGAAAAAGGGATATCTATATACCCTTTTTTAATGGAGTTAAAAACTTTTCGCCAAAGTGTGTCTGCAGAATCATTGAATACGGCTTCCAAGATCTCATCGACTTCATTGGTTAAATTCTCTTCTTCCTCTTCATCCCCTACTTTGGGGATCCCTTTGAGCATACCCAGTGTATATTTGACATTGGCAACGGCCAAGGCATTGGCCTCTTTGGTCGGTATACCAAAAGCTTCGTTACGTGTTTTAGTAATGATCTTGTCTGCCCCTACCATGGCTGCTATGACCGTTGAAGTGTTAATGAGTGAATCAGAGTACTCTTTATTGTACGGGAATGCACCCATCCACTGGTGGTAGACCAGGTTGATCGTAGCATCTTCATGCCCGAACTGATCTGCATACTTTCGTGCAAGCTTTTTAATGACATTGGAGGAGACAATATCCTGCATCATAGAGCCGGTTTGAGAGAAACTCACAGAGAAAGATTTTACACCCTCTTCCAGAGAAAGCAGCATCTCCAACAACTGTATCACAATAACAATAGCCGGTGCCTGCAGTGTTGCTGAGAGCGGACCAAAGGACTCACGGTTAATCGGTTCATTGAGTTCTGAGTACTTTGCACAGACACGCTCTACATATTTCCAATATAAAAAGGCTTTGTCCATAGGAAAATTTTTCGAATATGGAAGCAGATAGGTAATGGGACCACCTTCTATTTCAAATATACCCGATGCCAATGCTGTCTCCACTAACAAACGGGCATCTGGTGTACCATGTCGCAAAGAGACAGGAGTATTGTAGTGAGTGATCATCTTACGTGTAGTTCTGTAACCATGATTGACAAGAGGATATCCGTTGAGCATATCCACATCATTCTCTTCAGAGAGTGCCAACATTTTTTTTGCAGAAGCATAATCGTTGAGACGTGTGTTAGAATCTATGGTTAAGGGGAGTACATCTACATTTGCCTCTTTAAACTCTTTATAGAGCTGAAAAACTTTATCGTATGTGGGAAAACCACCACGGGGTTGCACAAGCATTTCAGAAGAAGTCTTAAACTTATGCGAGATAAAAAGGTCTTTACTCGCATGTGTTATGAAATCTTCCACTTCATCAAAATCAAAACGGTCTATATATTCATTTTTAACAATGATCTCACGCTCACGTTGTAATAAAGAACTCATGATCGTTCTCCCTTATTATGTGTTTTTAGAAACACTTCAAGCTGATCTAAACCTTCATTCAGGTCGGTTTGATGAAAAACCAGATCAAAACCGTAGTTCTCAAAACGTGGAACAAGTTCACTTTCATCCATTTCACCTACACCCAGATTTCCACCTATCATAAAAGCGACATTATTAAAATCATACTGACTCTTGAGTATCTGAAGATCTCGGCACCATCCTTCTGCTTCACCATTTAAAGAGGAGATGAGCAATACATCAGCATCTGTCTCAATCACGGCATCCATAAACTCTTCCAAATAGGTATTGACCCCTAGATTAAAGACTTCAAATCCACGCTCTTCAAGAGAGATATCTATCAATCGATTGGCAACAACATGAATATCATTCCCAACTACACCTGTAACTACTTTCATTATTCTACTTTATAAAAATATGTCTATAATTCTACCTAATTTTTAGTATAATCTTCTCAATGATTACTTCAAAGGAAACAGAATGCCTTTTTATACCGCTGACATTTCAGATGAACACCATGAAAGAGTACAGGTACTTTCCCCTGAATACCACTCCTACGGTGGTAAAGAAAAATGCAAAGGTCCCATAGCTACACTTAAACTCAATGAAGAGAACTCAGACCTTATCAGCATGCTTAAAGAAGCTGGAAACGGACGTATTGCTGTAGTAGATGTAGATCGTGCACATTATGCTGTGGTTGGAGAGAACCTTATGAAATTTGCCCATGAGAACGGTTGGGAAGGCATACTCATCAATGGATATGTTCGAGATACACATATTACAAAGACCATTCCTGTAGGACTCTGGGCTTTAGGTACCTGTCCTAGAAAAAGCCATGAGAAACAGGCTGGTGAACGTGATGTAACATTTACATTTGGCGGAGTATTTTTTAAAAATGGAGAGATTCTCCTCGCTGACCATGACGGGATCATTGTCATTGATGAGGAGAGTTTAGAAGGGTAGAACTATTTCTTAGACTTTTTACTCTTCTTTTTCTTGCTATTTTTCTTGCCCTCTTTTTTCTTCTTCTCTTTTACTTTTTTGTTCTTTTTTGAGACAGGCTTTTTTGCTTTCTCTTTTTTCTTTTTATCTTTCTTTTTCTGGGCTTTTTTATCAGCCTTTTTTTTCGCTTTCTTCTCTCCCTTTTTCAATGAAGATTCCAATTTGTCAATATCTTTCTCTTTAGCACTTTTTTTCTTTTTAGACATTCTAACTCCTTTAAAATATATCTGTAATCTATTATATGTCTATAATCCAATAAAGTCAAGTGGTTTTCAGAAAACTTCTATGATATAATCATGTATGCTAAAAACGATTATCTCTGAAGAGTACATTCGCATTGTCCGCTACCTGGAGATAGCAATCGTTATTTTACTCATCTCTCTACTTTACAATTTTCTCGCTATCGATAAAAAAGCTTCCAAAACACTGTTTATAGATGCCAAAAATATAGATACGGTAGTAAGCTCTTTACAAAAGCATGGTTACACCGTCACTTATGTTGATAAACTCATGATACAACTGGGCAAAACACCAAAAACAGGTTGGTATACCCTAAATAGAAAAGGAGTAGGTAGATATACATTTTTCAGACAACTCTTTCTCCATAAATCCCAAACAATGGATATTGTTGTTTTTGCCGGTGAGACACACGATGCGCTCATAAAAAGAGTGACAAATGATATGAAACTCAAGAGTGAAAAACTCTACGAAGAGTACAAAGTACTCAGCAACTTTAAAGAAGCCGATATCTTTGCAGGACACTATAGTGTGGCAAGAAAAGCAGATGAACGGGCACTCATGCACTACCTCTTTGGTGAATCCAAAAAGATTTTAAACCTTTTTATCGAAAAAAATTTTCAAAACAAGCCTGACCATTTTGAACTGAAAGTATTGCTGACCATCGCCTCTATTATCCAAAAAGAGAGCAATAACATAGAAGAGATGCCTCACATCTCTGCCGTAATATACAACCGCTTAAAGAAAAATATGAAGCTTCAGATGGACAGCACACTCAACTACGGCCCCTACTCTCATACTATTGTAACCTCTGAACGTATCAAGAGTGATACGAGTTATTACAATACCTATAAACATAAAGGTCTGCCACCCTACCCACTGGGGACCATCTCTGTCAATGCCTTGCATGCAGCCATGTTCCCAAGTAAAAATGCCTATCTTTTCTTTATGTTAAAACCTGATGGGAAACATGCATTTTGTAACACATATGAAAAACACTTGGAAAATATAAAAATATTCAGAGCCTACCAAAAAGAGCGTGAAAAAGAGAAGAAAAAGTTGGAAAAATCACTTGAAGAGACAAAAAAATATTGTCTGGACAGCAATGAGACAAATGTCTCTACAAGTACAAAAGCAATAAAATAATTTCAAAGGATCTTATATGAAAATAGTAATCATTGGTGGCATTGCAGCAGGTATGAGTGCTGCGGCAAAAGCAAGACGTATGGCAAAAGATACCGAGATCATTGTCTATGAAATGGGAGATATCATCTCTTTTGGTGCCTGTGGTTTACCTTACTATGTAGGAGATTTTTTTGAAGATCCAAATTTTATGATCGCACGGAGTGTAGATAGAATGCGAGAGAGTGGCATTGATGTGCAGGTCAAGCATCAAGTCCTCTCACTCACTGCTGAGACCAAGCATATAGAGGTAAAAAACTTGGAAACAGGTAAGGTATTTGAGCAAAACTATGATAAGTTGATGGTTGCTACAGGTGCCAATGTCATTAGCCCTCCTTTTAAAAATATTATTTTAGACCGTATCTTTACACTGACTAAAATGGAAGATGGTTTAGCGATGAAAAAGCTTGCCACTTCCAAAGAGATTAAAGATGTAACCATCATTGGGGCCGGATTTATAGGTATAGAAGTAGTAGAAGCAATGAAAAACCTTGGAAAACATGTACGACTTATTCAACGCTCTTCGCGTGTCTTTAATCGTCTCTATGATGAACGTATTACAGACCTTATGCAAGAAGAGTTAAAAGCCCATGGAGTTGAACTTATATTGAATGAAGCCGTACAGGGGTTTGAAGGAGAGCGCAGTATTCAAAAAGTTATTACAGACAAAAACAGCTATGAGACCGACCTTGTCGTTATTGCCACAGGATTTAAACCCAATACGGCATTTTTAAACAATACAGGTATGCATATGTTAGACAATGGTGCCATCATCGTCAATCACAAAGGCGAGACCAATCTAAAAGATGTCTATGCTGCTGGAGATTGTGCAACAGTGCCACATATGATCACAAAAGAGAATGTATACATCCCTCTGGCAACAGGTGCCAATAAACTTGGACGTGTTGTGGGCATCAATATGGCTGGGGGAAATGCCGAGTACCCTGGTTCTTTGGCTTCGTCATGTATAAAAGTAATGGACTATGAAGCAGCCAGTACAGGGTTGAGCGAAAGTGCTGCCAAAGCTTCAGGTATAGAGTGTTCTACTGTGTTCATCAAAGACAAGAACCAAACACACTACTACCCAAACCAAGAAAACATTTACATCAAACTTGTGTATGAAAAAAAATCAAAAGTCATTATAGGTGGAGAGATACTTGGTAAAAACGGTGCAGCTTTACGCATTGATGTCATTGCTATGGCCATTAGAGCCAAAATGACCACCCAAGAACTTGGTATGATGGATTTTTGTTACGCACCGCCTATCTCAAAGACCTGGGATCCATTAAATGTTGCGGGGAATGCTGCCAAATAACGTTAAAAAAGTGTAGAAAAAAAGTGTTTTATACGAGTGTAGAATGAAGGCTTCTTCTGTTGCGCTTCATGTTTCTCTTTTTGTATCTCATGAATATGCTTTGCCATTTGCAACTCTTTTTCAAGCAATACTTTGGCATTTTGTATCTTTATCATTTCAAAATTACTCTGCATCAAGTACCTTTTCTATCTCATGCATGGCATCTTCATTTTTCAATCTAAACTTGATTTCTATACGTCTGGAAGCATCTTTGTCTTCCACCCCATCTACTTTAATGGCATCTAGAAACGCTCTACCTGAAGCGATCATCAATGGCTTAATATGATGCTCTTTGGCAAAGTCCAAAGAGAGCAGATAGTTCATTACAGCAAAAGCACGTCTCTGAGAAAGGTCAAGATTGTAAAGATAACCACCGTCACTGTCGGTATGCCCTTCAATGATGATCTTGTCTAAGTGTGGTTTGATCTTGGGATTGGTCACAAGCGCACCAATATACTCTTCAAACACTTTTTTAAGTTCAATCTTTGCACCCTCTTTAAGCTGGGCAGAACCTTTATCAAACAGGATGTTGGATGAGACTCTCAGTGAACCTGAGTTTTTGTCTATAGCGACTTTATCTCCCAACTCCTCTTTTAATGCGGCTACCACTTTCAATTTGATACCTGTAAGTGATTTTATCTTCGCTTTTTGACTTTGTAGTTTTGCTATAAGAGAGTCATACTTTGTCTCTTTTTCATCCAGTGCATTAAGTAGTTTGAGTAACTCTTTGTCTTTATCTTTTACTGTTTTATTGACATCAGAGATCTGGTTGGAGAGGACGATCACTTTGCCTTTGTAGTCTTTTAACTGCTTTTTAAAAGACTCTTTCTCTTTTTTTGTATCTGTTAAGAGGTTTTGCACCAAAATGATCTTATTGTTCAACAGATCCTGCTGTGTATTTGCAGCAAGGAGCATTTTATTGAGTTTGTCTATCTCCTCTTTACGAAGCTTGAGTGTCTTTTGTGTCTCTTGAAGGTTTTTGTCTTTTGAAGAGATGAGTTTTTTCTTCTCTTCTATTTCATTTTTGGTACTCGCAAGTGACAACTTGAGAGACTCAAGGTTTTTCTCTTTTATCTCCAGAGTTTGAGAGATCTGCATCAATTTATCCTCTTTTTCATGCAAATTACTTTTAAGTATAATAGACTTTGAAATAATCGCACCGATCAACAAGATAAAAACAAAGAGCAGTCCTGCCATGAGGTCGGCATACGATATCCAAAAGTTTGAACTGTTGTCAGAATTGTTTTTATTAAACATTTAACGCTTTCTCATCCTTGTTCAAACTGTCCATCTTCTCTATGATCATCTGATTCTGCTCAGAGATAAGCGTTGCAAAGGTAGAAAGTTTTTCAACAATCTGCCCCATTTCAGAGTCGATCTTCGTAAAAGTATGGTCTACTGTCCCGTCAAAACGCTCCATAGACCTTTGGAGATTCAGCGCATTTTGGTTGAAACCTTCAATATTGTTTCTAATGGTCTCCACCGCATTGACGCTCTCTTGTCTGTTATGTACACGATTCAAAGTATCGCGCAGCTCTGCCGATGCTTCGCGCATATGATCGTTCAGCTCTGAAAAACTGCTTGTAGTACTGTTTACAATGGCAGTAAAGTTCTTCAGGTACTGTTCATTGAGCTCTTTAATGAAATCCATATTGAATGTCTCTTTTAGTGTTTGAACGATCTCATGATCCTTCAGTTCAGACTGCATATGCTCATGTTTAATCAGTTCAGCTTTTTTCCAGACACGTGCGTCATAGAGCTTTTCAAGATCGTAGAGGTTTCTGTCTACTTTCGTACTTCCACGCTTCTCAAAGTAAGTCCATATAAGTGAAAGTGCAATTCCGTAAATTGAAGCATAAAATGCCGTACCTATACCTGAAAGCAGTATAGATATCTCCTGATCAAGGGCATTAAGATCTTTCACTGTAAAGTCAGGCATAGAGATGGCAATAGCAATAAATGTACCCAAAATACCAAGCATCGGAAACACAGAAGAGGCTACACGGGCAAAATTATCATTACGAATATCTTTATAATACGTCTCCATAAAATCTTTAATATGCAGCGTGGACTTTGTTTTTCCCATAATAGTCAATGCATTGGCACGCAATTCACTCTGCAATTTCTCTTCCATCTTTGCAAAAGAGCCTCTCATGTGACAGGCAGCATAATTGGCATTGTGTCTGACAAAAAAAGTAAAGACCACAAAAATAAAAGAGATAATGATGAGCGTATGAAGTTCCACTTTCAAAGGCAAGACCCCTACATAACCAAGGGCAAGACCTGTTAAAAACAGTAGTGGCAAAAGTACAATGACAAAGGCATTGGGGAAGCATGATGGTGTATGGTTATTGTCGAGTTGGAGCATAAAATATCCTAAATACGTGATTGAATAAAATAGTATATCTAAACTCGTTAAATGAATTGTTAATTTCAATTTTCAAAGTTAGCATTTTGAGAAGCAGTCATGTAAAAAATATCAAAAAACAGGCATTCATTTTCACTACAGAGCTAAGATACTCTTATGTATTTTCCAACAATAGCACTTCACCAAAAGGCACCTCTTTCTCTTCAGGCATGATCCACATCACATCATAAGAAGCTTCTTGTTCGGGGAAGGTACCCATGCCATCTGTAAAATAGAGTAACAGAGTCGGATAGTCTATATAGGAGTCTATATATTCAAATACCGGGCGAAAATCGGTTCCTCCTCCTCCACTCACTTCATAGTTCAAACTCTCTCCAGGTAGAAAGACTTTATGAGATTGTACTTTTGCGTCAGCCGTAATGACATCTATTTCATAGTTGGGATATGACTGCATAATACTATTGATCTCCCCTAAAAACTCCGCTAGCAACGCTTCATCGACAGAACCTGAGGTATCTATGGCAATAACAATGCGTAAAAGGTCAGAACTCAAACTCGGCAAGTAGATACCACGATAGAGGTACTTCATATTTGGAGGAACAAAAGAGTAGGTACTTTTTGCATAAGAAGCAATGTAGCCGTAAAGCATCTCTCTCCAGTCCACTTTATGTGAAAAGTACTCAGGCACAACAAATTTGAGATCTTGTGGCAGATTACCCTGACGATTGAGTTTTTGAAAGATCTGTTCAAAATGCTCTTTCATCTCTTCACTCAAAGTATCTATATCGGGTGAGGTATGCTGTTCTTCTTTAGTATCACTGCTGTCATATTCTCTATGGTCTGTCTCATTTGATTCTGTTAGCTCTTTTTGCATAGTAAGGTTTTCAGCATGAGGATCATCAACCTCTTCAATCTGCTCTGTCTGCTGCTCAGTACTTGCATACTCTTCATCACTATTCATCTCAGCACGCAGCATTTCATAGACCTCTTCAGCATACATTCCGTCAAATTTAGACTCATAGTTGGCATATACAGGTGCCTGTAGACCATTTTTAACCAACATACCGTTGACCACATAGTCTGTAGCAGTCTGCCAAAGCCAGTTAGTACGACCCGACGCCCTGTGTTGGTGTTTCAACACTGCATGCATAGCACCATTTGCCATCATGAACTCTACTTCGGGTATGTCAAGTTTTTCTACATATTCGGAGTTATATGACATTCTCTCTCCATCTGAAGAGAAGGTTAGAAGTTCATTGTTCTTTTCAAGTTTTAACGCAGATGCCAAGGTACCAAAATACGGATGGTCCAACATCAGTTTGGCTTTGGCTTTGGCTATTTTTTCTTCATAGGTCATACGTTATTATAGCAGCCCTAAATTGCGCATGAAATTTCCTGCTATGATCGAGCTTCTCTCTTTAAACTGATTGGCAACAGCAGGCTCATAGACTTCATCGAGTGTGGCATAAAAAAGCTTCAGCCACTGTTCAAAAGTTTCCCGTTTGAGTTCTCCAAGAGACATATGCGGTGCAAAAGGATTTCCCCTGTAGGAAGGGTCACCCAGAGCAATGGAAGCCCAAAAGTCCACAAGCAGTTTCAAATGAGGCTGCCAGTACTCATTTTGCATATCATCACCCAGTTTGGCTATGAAAAAAGGACCGACAATGTCATCTTTTAACACACGACGGTAAAAATTCATGACCATCTCTTCTATATTTTCTCTTGTTATTTCGTTTGCGGGCATTATCTCTCCGTATATTGTATTTTGAAGAGTTATAACACAATAAACTTAACCGTATAAGCATCTGTATTGCACAGACGCATAACATACCGCCTACAATTCCCCTCTAAAAGCCCTGTCCAAAATGGAAGCCTTCAAGTCTTTAAGGCTCTGCATCTTCTCGTGTTGGACTTGTTTCAGGGTCACTGTTTTTTGGGAGAATTGGTCCAGGTATCGGACGGTTTTTTGTTGAGTTTTTAGGGGTGAAATTGGCAAATAAGCTTCACTAGATTTAATAAATTTTGTTGTTAATCGAGGCATCCTTGCTCCACTACAATTCTTCATTACTTTTTGTAAATATTTAGGCGATAAAAAATAATACTTTACATATTCCATATTTAACACATTCTTGTCTTTTGGATAAAAAGGTAAAATTTCCGTTGTAGCAACTCCATCGAAATTAGCTATCCATACTTTATTAAGATATGGTCTTAATTTTCCATAAAGTACCATACCCTTTTCAAAAACTACTTTATTGCTTTTTATTTCACGTCCCATTGTTGGAGAAAAATCAACCAACTTACCACTATGTGATTCTATATTTTCTAAACCAACATAATTATATTCTTCATTTTCATTAGGTACTAATGTTTTGTTTGATATTTTCATTACATCAGCAATTGGAGTTTCCCCATACCTCTCCTCCAGCTCCCCAAACACCTCATTCAACACAGACCCCATCAATGCCTCGGCTTCGTCGATGTTCTGCTGATGCAGGGCGATGGCATGGTCTATCTTGGCAAAGAGGCTGTCAAGCTTGGACACGATGCGTTTTTGTTCTTGGAGGGGTGGGAGAGGAATTTTAAATTCTTTTATTATCCGTAAAACAACTCTTTTTATTGCTGCACCTGTTTTACTCTTAATTGCTTTTTCCATGAAAAGAGGACTTTGTAAAAAATTTTGTAAATATTCTGATAATATACATTCAGATGGTCGCAAAATTGCCAAGGAAGAAAGAACTACAAATGGAGTTTCATAATTTACCAATGCAACTTTTCCTACCGTACCATCTTTAGAAAATAGGACATCACCGTTAAATGGCATACAATTACCTTTAGTTAATAATTCAAAATCTTTTTCAGATATTAATTTACAATTATCAAAATCAATTCTTCCATTACTATCTACATCTTTTACTGTAATGTAGGGATACCCATTTTCAATAGTTTTTGGAGATTTGTGAGCACCATCAGTAATTTTTGTACACACTTCATTTAAGCTCTTCCACTCCCACCCTTCAGGAAGCGCATACAACTCACTCATCGTTAACTCTTTTAGAAAAAATACTCAGTTCCTGGTCAAAATAATTTAAGATTTCATCTATTTCACTCATAACACTATTATAATTGCCTTTATTGATTATCTTTTCATAATGAAAAACTCTATTCCTAAAATTTCGTATATGATTTAACTCTTTATAAATTATCTCTCTATTAACAAACCTCACTTGTCTGGAAGGTAAATTAGGGAAAATACTTTTCAAATCTTTTATTCTCAATTTTTTATCATACGGTCTTTTAAATAAGTTAACCCAAAAGCCAAACGAAAGTTCTGCAATAATTTTTTCTCTACTTGTTGATTCTCTTCTTTTTCGGAGCATATCTTTTGCCTGCTGTATTTTAAATTGGCTGTCTTTAGTCAAAAAGCTCTGGTTTTCATGCCAAAGCTCTCCTACTTTTTGAGTAAGTAAATTATCAATAGAGTTTCTAAGTGCTACTTCAAGTATACTGAGAGGAATATAAGACTTTTTAGAGAAACATAGATTTTCCTCATACTCATCCCAACTCTTATATTTACCAAACCGTGCATCACTAATATATTTTGTTATCAAATGCTTTTTCATATTCCTACTTTACAAAGATCTTAAAATGTGCTATAATTCTCATGTAATTCCCTTGTAAGCCTACATCCTTTGAGGTGTAGCCGAGGGTATCGAACTTCTTAAACATCTCTCCCCACCAAAATCTTTTCTATCTCATTCATGATTTTTTCTATCTGGGTACCATTTGCTTTGATACTTTGCACTATCTCCAACGGTGCTTTATGCTCAACCACCTCTATATTGTTCGGGTTCTTTGCAGAGATGTCGTAGTCTACTATGTCATTGACATTGACTATCCAGCTGTTGTCTGTGAGCTTTCGCTCTTTCCAGACACTCAAAAATTCCTTGAAATGCGCATACTGAATGGGTCTGTTTTTCGTCAGTTTCTTTTCAGGGTTTATTTCGTAGTAAAAAATGTCCGACGTACTCCCCTTACGGTCGAAAAATACCACATTGGTCTTCACGCCACTATAGGGCAAAAACACGCCACTAGGTAGGCTGAGTATGGTATGCACGTTAAAACGCTCTAAAAGCTCCTTTTTTACCGCCTGAAATGCCTTGTTCGTCTGAAACAACACACCCTCAGGGATGACCACACCACATCTACCCTCTAGCTTGAGGTGGTTCATCATGTGTTGGAGGAACAGAAGCTCTGTCGCGTTGGACTTTATAGGGAAGTTCTGCTGTATCTGCTCTTTTTCCTTGCCGCCAAAAGGCGGGTTTGCCAGTATGCAGTCGTAACGGTCTTTCTCTTCGAGTCCGCGTATGTCTTTGGTAAGGGTGTTAGTCTTGGCGATGTTGGGCGACTCGATGCCGTGGAGTATCATATTCATCACACCCATCACATAGCTTAGCGGTGTCTTTTCATTACCGAAAAAAGTCTCTTGGTTTAGAAACTTCAGCTCTGTAGTAGAAAGCTCTCTCTGCTTGTTTGCCTCTACGTCATCATAGCGTATATGATTATATGCCTCTATGAGAAACCCACACGACCCTACAGCAGGGTCATAGATGCTCTCACCTATCTGAGGGTCTACCACATCGACAATGGTCTTGATGAGCGGTCGAGGTGTATAAAACTCCCCAGAGTTACCCCCATCACTCCCCATATCTTTAAGCAGTTTTTCATAGATGAGTGAGAGCTGAAACAAATCAGCCTGAGAATGAAAGTCCATCGCATCGATGATGTCCAGCACTTCTCTAAGCGTATGCCCATTGGCAATGCGGTTGTCTATAAACTCAAAGACAGCCCCTATCTTATACTTCACCGACTTCACATCAGCAGTGATAGACTTAAACCCTTTGAGATACGAGAACAGCTCATCATTCACAAATCCCAGCAGATCATCCCCACTCTGAGCATTCATAAGGTCAAGCTTCCCTTTGTCATCTTTAGGACAAGCCCAAACATCCCAACGGTACTTCTCATCTATGATGTAGGTATACTCCTTACCGTCAAGTTCTGCTTCTTCTGCCTTGTTTATCTCAAGGTCATTGATGAACTTCAGAAAAAGTATCCAAGATATCTGCTCCGTATACATCATCGCGCCACTGATGCCATCGTCTCTTCGGAGAATGTCGGTTATTCTGTTTATTTTGTTTTCCATGGTTGCCTTTTTGTGTCTATTTTTATAGAAACATGTCGAAATTTTAGTGTTTTTACGACATATCATTAGACCTATGTTGAAATTTTCGCTTTTTTTCGACATAGGTTCATAGCTATGTTAAATTTTTTGCATTTTTTTAACATAGGTTGATTGATATGTTAGATTTTTCATGTTTTTTTAACATATTAAGCTTCTGACAATTCAATATTTGAAATATCAACTTTTAACTGTTTTGATAAATCTTTTTTTAATTGTTCAAAAGAATGATAGTGAAATCCAACATCTACCAAATTAGTATAACTAATACCCATATAATCATCAATTGAAATTACTTGAAATGTTCCTGATGCCCCACATCGCTCAGCAGTTTCTGTATCAATTTGTACAAGTAAATCATAAAAAGGTTCTTGAGGATTTTTATGTTCTATATTTTCATATAGTTCTATATCCTCTATAGAATCTATTGATAATGATTCTATATCAAGTATTTCTTCAAAATCTATAGGTTCCTCTGAAGCATTAAGTCTTTCAATATCAATTTTCAAGATTACCTTGGCATGTACTAAAAGTATAATATCTTTTTCCACTAAAAAATAATGGTCATTCCAATCTTCAACAAAAGAGTATTCCTCCTCTGCAACAGTATAATAATCACCTTTAAAAATAAACAAATTAACATTTGCCTCTATTCTAAAACTCACATTAAAACCAATTAAAGAATTACCATAGTACGAAATATCATCTAAATCAAATTCAATATGTGTCGGAGAATCTACATGTTGAATTTCAGCTTCATTATTATCACTATAAAAAGAATCATCATAGATAGTTTTATTCTCAAATATTTTTGGATCAATCGTAAGATATTCCTCTAAAGTGCTACCCTCTAAATAAGTCAATATCCCTTCAAAATATTCATCAGTAATTCGATGTTCAATCAGAAATTCTTGTATTTCCTTTTTTCCTATGAAGTCTTCTAACTTATTAAAAGTATTTATTCCTATTGTCTGAATATGTTTTAGAAGATTTTGATCTTCCGAAATAAAAGTTAATCCATCTACCTCTGAGTTAATTTCTTTAAGTGCTTCAAAAATTATTGAATCAGGAATATCTTTTCTATTTTTTAGAGACTGATAAGGTGCACTTCCACTAAAATAACTTGTCAATGCTAGTCTAGTTTGATCAAAATTTAATGCTACTTTTTTCACATTTAATTCAGTACACCATAAATTGAATTTTTCTCTAACGTCTAAAATAAGTTTTTTTTTCAATATACTAAAAGAATTATTTTGTATTTCCAGTTCCTTAATTAAAACATCTGAATAATCTTTTCTAGTTAATACTCCCAAGTCTTTTGTGATATTATTAATAGATTTATTTCTATCTTCAATTTGTTGACTTAAAAACTCTTCTTCAATGATGTATGGTAAATATAATTGAATACTACCATTACAGGCTAATGTTCTTAATGCCAAAAAGGGAGCATTAACTCTCTTAGGATCTTTTCGAAATATATTTGTATCAATTACCAAATTAATCATTTAATCAATCCTAAATTCTTATTTTTTTCCCATCGTGGTTCAACTAGATATTTTTTATACCATTCTTCTTCACTATAAAAATGATCTGTAATAATAATTTGGATTCCTGATAAAAGTGATTTATCATTACAGGAAGAGATAAAGGAGATAATTGATTTATACATATCCTCAACTTTTTTAATATCACCCGTACCTTTTTTAAAATCTTCTTCTTTAGGAAAATAAACTTGACTAGGTTGATCTAAAAAAATAAAGGATGGTAAGATTGCTGAATCATTTTCAATTATGTATTTATGTAATCCTAGAAATACAGATAGATGAAACGATAAATGATTTTCTGCACTACCTATATCAGACAAATAGAAAATATCCTTATTTCCTTGCTGATATGCCTCAACATCTTTAACATCAAACTTTAAATTAGGTTCACCATAATCATTATTATCAAACGGTAAAGTTTTCAACATCTCTGTTGAGTAATACCCAATAAGATACTCTGCTTCTTGCCTTTTTTTCTTAAGATCTACTTTTTTTAATTTTTTATCTAATTTTTCAAGTTCTTCTTCAAGTTTTGATATTTTATCATTGTCTAATAAATTATTTTCATATTTTTGAATTTGCTTTATATTTTGTTTAATTATTCCTTTTAACTCAAACAATAGTTTTTTCTTTTCTTCAATACTTTGAATTTCAACAACATCTTTTTTTAATTCAGAAACTTGATTCATCATACTAATTAAAATACTTTTTTCACCATCTAGCTTAGTCTTAACCTCTAATTCTTTTTCTCTTAGTAAATCCTTATTATAATGATCTAAAAAATCTTTTTCTTCTAATATCTTTTTCTTTGCAGTATCAAATACTTCAAACTTTTTTTCAGTTTTAGAATCACAGATAGGACAGGTTTTATGATAATGACTGTTTGACGTGAACTTTGACAATTGTAAGTTTGCAGTATCAATATGTCTAATTTGATTTTTGATACTTGAGTATTGAACTTTTAATTGTTCTACGATTCTACTTTGTTTATTGGATAAAGACTCTAATTCATCAACCTTCTTAACTACATCACTATCTACACTATATTCTAAAACAATCTCATCTAAGTTTTTATAATCTAATAAAGTAGATTCTTCTAAAGAGTCTACATCAATATCCCTATTAAGATGCGTATATAATCTATGATAATTACTTCGTAAATTTATATATTCGTTCTTAATTTCATCTTCATATAAATTGTGACGATTTTCAATCTTTTTAAGCTCTTTGATTATTTCATTCTTTCTATTTACTTTATTATATATATCAAAATCTATTAACCCTAAAAATAGTTCAAAATCTCTTTTAATCCCTTTTACTTTATTACCTCTATCCATTTGATAAAATAAATGTCTTTTATTCTTAATCACATCTTGAACTTGAAACATAAAAGGAGGCATATTCCTAATCGTAGGTCTTACCATTTCCTTACCATCTAATCTAGTCTTAGGAGGAAAAGAAGGAAAATATTTTGAAATCTCCAACTCTAGAAAATCATTTTTTGTAAAATACTCTAATTCATTTTCTGTAAAAAAATCAATATCTATATTGCTTAATGAAAAATCATCTTGAACTTGTTTAAAAAAAATAAATTTTTGACCTGAAAATTTTTCACTATCATACCGATTACGTGCAATAATAATATTATGATTACCAAGAGTTAAAAATATTGAAAAAATATCAATTTCATTAATAATTTTTCCTGCCGGAACAGTTTGTTTAGTGGAGGCTAAACAATAATCTATAATTTCACCTATAGAACTCTTCCCTGTATTAGATTCCCCACTAATAAAATTAATATCTTTATTAAATTTAATTACATCTCTTTTAGTGTCCTGAAATAATCCAATCTCATTTATTCTAAATAACATTTATATCCACCTTGAAAAAATTATATAAAGTTGATGTTTCTTTTGTCGAAAATACTTTTCCTATATTATAAATCACTTTATTTACATCTTGAGATGAAGATAAAATATTAATATTCATTTCTTTATCAATCTCTATAGTACCATTTGCAATACCGTGTAAAATTCCTAATTTTATATAGTTCACACTTTTTTCATATCTAAAATTAAAATTTACAAATGTCTCGGGGTTTCTCTCAACTTTTGTTTGAAATGAATTAATTGCATTAAACTGTATTCTTTGTAGTTTATCTTGTGCAGGAGCATAACTATAAAAAGGAATTATAATAAAAAGATCGAAAAAATTTAATTTTCGTATTTTAGTATTCTCAAAGCCTTTTGCGATACTTAAAGTTAATTCAACTATATGTTCTGGAGAAACAGAACTATAATAAATCGCTTTAGCAATATTCATAATAAATCCTCAGACTTTAAAGACCAACATATTTGAGTAGAAGCATCTTCATCATCTGCTAATATATGTAAATACCCATTTTGAAAGAAAGTAGTCTGATCATCAAACTCTTGAGGCATAAACGGGATTCGTGCTGACTGCATAATGCAAAAATAGCTTTGTTGTGATTTTTCTATATCTTTTAATCCTGATTTATATTTATATTCATTTTTTCTATCTGAAACTAAACGACTTAAATTATATTCGTATGTTTCTAATCGTTTGTCATACTCTAAGGAATTACTTAAATCCATTCTTTCTGAAACTTCAATAATTGTTTTAGCATAATCATCAATAGCAGATTGAAAAATATTTTCATCAAAACCAATATTATCTAGTTTCTTAATAAAAAGCTTTTTTCTATAAGATTCCAGTTCCATATCTATTTTTTCTATATCAATATCTGTATCTGTTCTCAATATTTTATCTTGAACTAAAACTGTTAATTCCTTTAGTTTTTGATCAAAATCATTCTTAGTAATCTCCCACGTATCTTTATCTTTCAGCCCTCTTCCAATCAATCCATATAAAGAATCAATAACTTTTTCTTTTTTTTCTTCTTGATTTCGGAAAATTCTAAAATAATCTCTACTTTTTATTTCATCTCTTATGTATCTAATATTTGGGGAAGAATTTATTATTGTAAATTTCGCAAGTACTCTTCTAATTTCAACTATGTTATTAGAATTTTTAATCTTTTTAAAATAATTCTCTATGTTTTTATATAATTCCTTTTTATTATTTCGTGAATTAAGAACAATCGTTTGATATTTTTCTTTTGAAGATAATTTATTCCAATCATATAAAGGATTAGTATCGGAAATTGTTGACGTTGTAAAAAGAATTAATCTTGTATCTTCAGTATATTTATTTTTATCTTGAAACCAATTAAAAAGTGTTTTCTGAAAATCTATATTGTGTACCATTAATTCATTATCTTCAATATGATGTTTAACCTCAATATTAAATATTTGATTATCATCCTTATTTAATAAAACAATGTCACCACTTTCTTCAATTAGACATTTATGCCATTGATCAGATATAGATAATAACAAATCAATAGCAACATAATAATGATATACATCTCCCATCTTAGTAGATAATGCACTATGGTTAGACTGCTTTTTCTCACTCATCTATAAATCTCCCGCTGTAACCCAAAATACCCCTCTCGGATATTGGCTGCACTCTCAAATGCCTCTTTGAGTTCATTTCTGTCTATGCTAGAAAGTTTGATGAGTGAAGAGAGCTTATCGCTCCCCATCTCTTTAACCCCATCTTTCTCATAACGTTCCAATATGAAGTTCAAAAACTCTTTAACCTTACCATTGTGATACTTCTCTATATACTTTCGGTAATGCACAGCAAACGCTCTCTCACTTCGTGTCTTGATGTCTAGGTTAAACGAGAGATGAGCCAATACATCGTAAATGTCACTCTCCTCTGCATCGAAAATGGCTTTAAGCTCTTCTAGTTGGACTTCGTCTATCTGCATACTTCGTAGTTTAGCCAGAAGCTCTTCACGCTTCACAGGGTCTGACCATAGCTCTCTGAGTTGTGTTTCATCGTGAAAAAACTTGTCAAGTATGCCTACTAAAAACTCTAAAAACTCATGGGTTTTCAGAGGGATGCCGTCTGCACCGACATAGGTGGTCTCTATGTCTATGACTTTGAGCTTTCTGCCTCGTATGTCGATGGTGACTTTCTCTGTTTTCTTCTCGTCACTGTTAGAAGTAGCAGTCTCATTGGTCTCGCCATAAGGCTGTTTGGGTTCTTTGACCTTGTCTGTACCTTTATCATCTTCTACCGTAGTATCATCTATCTGCTCTTCAGGCAGACCATCCCAGGCATCGTCATAAAACAAATTCGTTGCACCAACAAAGTCGATGATGGTAAAAAAGTCCTTACCCTCATAGACTCTCGTACCACGCCCGATGATCTGTTTGAATTCTGTCATGGATCGGATGGGTGCGGTAAGGACAACATTGCGTACATTTTTGGCATCTACACCAGTCGTGAGCATCTTGGAAGAGGTCAAAATGGTAGGGATGTCACGGTCATTGTTTTGAAAAGCTTCAAGGAAATCTCGTCCTATCTCTCCTTCATCAGAAGTCACACGGACACAGTAGTCATTGTCTTTGACTGTTTTATACTTGTCTATGGCTATCTTCATATCTATGGCGTGCTTTTGATTTACACAAAAGACAATGGTTTTGTCCATAGGGTTTATCTGCTCTAGTATAGTCTTGGCAACAAGCTCTGTACGCTTAGGGATGATGACTTCTTTTTCAAACTTGTCGAGTGTGACAATCTGCTCTTCGAGTTCTCCCTGTACGATGTCATTGGGGTTGAACCTGTACTCATCAATATTTGTCTTGATTCGTTTTACCTTGTAGGGCGTAAGGA
This sequence comes from Sulfurovum sp., assembly GCA_027081115.1. Lineage (GTDB taxonomy): Bacteria > Campylobacterota > Campylobacteria > Campylobacterales > Sulfurovaceae > Sulfurovum. The sequence goes on along the minus strand of JALWLD010000057.1, from coordinate 416,655 downwards.
AACCATCGTTGATACCCTCTTTGAGAGAGTACTCATAGACAGGCTCTCCGAAGTACTTGTAAGTATCGCCATTGTCATCTCTTTTGGGTGTAGCGGTAAGACCTAAGTGTACGGCTGAAACAAAGTAGTCTAAAATGTCTCTCCATGAGCTTTCATCGTTGGCAGAGCCTCTGTGACATTCGTCTATGACTATAAGGTCAAAAAACTCTGGCGGATACTGCTTGTAGTAGGCAGTCACATCGTTCTCTTCGTCAAACTCATCTGACTTACGCTCTGCGATGGACTGATAGATAGCGAAAAAGACATTGGCATTGGTTGGTACTCTGCCACCTCTCTTACGTATCTCCTTGCCATTGACACGGACGATGTCTTTTTCCAGCGGGTTAAAAGTGTTAAAGGCCTGGTCTGCCAATACATTTCTGTCTGCTAAGAAAAGCACCTTGGGTCGCCTCTGCGTACCTGACCTGCTCCACTTGGCTTCAAAAAGTCTATAGACGATCTGAAAAGCAATGTAAGTTTTACCTGTACCCGTAGCAAGTGTAAGCAGTACCTTGTCTTTACCGTTGGCGATGGCTTCAAGGGTTTTGTCTACGGCTATCTGTTGATAGTAGCGTGGTTTCATACTGCCTTCAAAATGAAAAGGTTGCTTAATGATGTTTTCTTTGGCAGGGGTAAGCGTAGGAAACTTTCTCTCAAAAAGTGTCTGTGGAGTAGGGAAAGATTTTACCCAATCACCTTTACCTGTAATGAGATTATGTTCATAAATCTTATGTCCATTGGTTGCATAGACAAAATCAATTTTAAGTTTTTGGGCGTAGTTGATGGACTGCTGTAAACCATCTAAGGGGTCTTTGTTCTCTGCTTTTGCTTCGATGATGGCAAGGTTGCTGTTTTCATACACAAGAAGATAGTCCACATAATACTGCTTCCCACGCTTCCCGCCGATGAGCTTGCGCCCGTCTGTAAAGTAGTATTCACGGACAATGTGAGACTCCAGCCAGTTGCTGGATTTGATTTGAGGGTCGATAAGTTTAGCTCTGGTATCTGCTTCTGTGTATGCCAAATTTACCTCTCCCCACTTTGAAGTAACCTATTTTAGCATAAATTATATAGAGTCTTCTATTAGTTAGACTATTGTAATTTGTTCAATAATAATCATCTATACCACCTCCATCACCACAAGCTTAGCTTTGGGTATGGTGAACTATGTTATGATTTAAACAGCAAAAAGAGAATTTAAAGACTTACATTTTGAACTGCTCTTTTTAACAGCATTCAGCTCACTTATTTTATTTGTTTAGGAGGAAAGATGGTCTATTACCCATATGAAAAATTTGTAGGAGATGTCAAACAACTGGTAAAACTTACACAAGACTACAACCCCGATACCATTATCGGTATTGCAAGAGGTGGGTGGACTCTGGCACATGCCTATGCTTCAGCTACAGACAACCGTCAGCTTATGAGCATTAACTCTATTCTCTATGAAGGTGACCAGAGAGGAAAGGTGTGTGACATCTTCAATGTACCTGAACTGGGAAAAGCAAAAAGAGTGATACTACTTGACGATATAATAGACTCAGGACAAACAGTAAAAGATGTACTGAACTACTTAAAAAACCACTTTCCAAAAGTTGAGTTCAAGACAGCTTCGATCTACTACAAAAAAACTGCTCTCATACAACCTGACTTTGCTCTCTATGAAACCAATGAATGGATAGAATTTTTCTGGGAAAAAGATTATTTACTAGATTAATTTGGATATAATCACATTCATGAAAAAAATACTCTTTTTAACACTGCTTCTAAACACTTTTATATTGGCAAATATCAATGCTGTGGTCAGTATTTTACCGGAACAGACCTTTGTCAAAGCCATTGGTGGAGAGAAAGTCTCTGTCTCTCTGATGGTACTCCCCGGTAACTCTCCACATACCTATGAACCAAAACCGTCACAGATGAAAGATATAGCAAAAGCACAACTCTATTTTGCCATTGGTGTGGAATTTGAAAGTATCTGGCTGGAAAAGTTCAAGTCACTCAATAACCACATGCAAATTGTCGACTTAACTGTAGGTATTGAGAAAAGAGCCATCAACTCAAAACATCACAAGCATGATGCTCAGCACAAAGATATAGATGCAACAAAGCGAAATAAAGACCCTCATATATGGACCGATCCAAAAAATGTTGAGATCATTGCACAACATATCTATAGTGCGCTTATGAAAGCAGATCCTGAAAATAAAGCTTATTATAAAACAAATTATGAAACTTTTCTAGATAACATCAAAGCCACAGACAAACAGATAAGAGAAATCCTTTCCAATATGCACAATGATGCCAAATTCATGGTCTTTCACCCATCTTGGGGTTATTTTGCACATGCATACGGTCTGACACAGGTTGCAGTGGAGATAGAAGGGAAAAGTCCCAAACCCAAAGAGTTGATCCAGCTTATTAAAGAAGCCAAAGAAGAGAAGATAAAAGCCATCTTCACACAACCTGAATTTTCAGACACTATGGCACAAGTCATGGCCTCTGAACTACACATAGAAGTGATCAAGGTCTCCCCTCTAGCAGAGAACTGGTCAGAAAACCTCATAAAGATAGCCCATGCCATTGCTGGACACTAAGCCCACGGTTATCGATATTGAAGGGGTCTATTTCTCTTATGACAGTGATCTAATATTAGAAAATATAAACTTATCTGTCGAGGAAGGAGATTTCCTTGCTATCATTGGGCCCAATGGTGGAGGAAAGTCTACCTTACTCAAACTCATACTCGGTTTGAAAAAAGCAAAAAAAGGTTCTGTCAAAGTTTTTGGACAGAGACCATCAAAAAACCTTTCACTCATCGGTTATGTACCACAAAACACCAACGTAAACACAGATTTTCCCATCAAGGTCATTGAAGTAGTACTTATGGGACATGTAGGAGAGAAAATGCCTCTCTTTGGTTACGGTAAAGATGAAGTTGCCTGTGCCATGGGTGCCCTTGCCCAAGTAGGTATGGAAACATATGCACATGTCAAAATAGGCTCACTCTCTGGTGGTCAAAGACAAAGGGTCATGATAGCTAGAGCACTCTGTGCCCACCCAAGAATACTTATACTTGATGAACCTACATCAAGTATTGATATCAAAGGACAAAAAGAGGTGTATGAACTTCTCAAACTCTTAAATAAACATATTACTATTGTGGTGGTTTCTCATGATATCTCAGTCATACTGGAGTATGCAAACAAAGTAGCACACATCAATAAAAGACTCTCTTACCATGATATTTCCGATAAAAGGTCCACTTTCCATACACATGGAGATGAAGAGCATTTCTGTGAAATAGAGTTACTTCAAATGCTAGGATCCGATGGCTGTGGCACATGTGAACAAGAGAGTGGAAAAGCAGTTTGGAAGAAGCAGAAATGATAGAAGCACTCTCTTATGATTTTGTCCAACATGCACTCATCGCAGGTATACTGGTTAGCTTTGCTGCAGGGATTATTGGTTCTCTTATTGTGGTCAACCGTATGGTCTTCCTTGCTGGAGGCATGGCACATGCCTCTTATGGTGGCATTGGTATGGCTGTATATTTTGGCTTCCCTATCTTTTTAGGTGCTTCTCTTTTTGCTGTAGCTGCCGCTATACTCATCGCCTCACTAACCATGCACAAACGCCACAGAATGGATACCTTCATTGGTCTTATCTGGGCTGTAGGTATGGCTATAGGAGTTATATTTATTGACCTGACACCCGGATACAATGTCGATATGATGTCTTATCTCTTTGGGTCTATCTTGGCAGTAAGCCAAGAAGACATCTACTTTATGACTGTTCTGCTTGCGCTCATCATCTTTGTTACTACCTTTTGGTACAGAGATATTTTGGCAGTTTCTTATGACAGTGAGTATGCAAAACTCAGAGGAGTGAACGTAAAGTTCTTCTACACCCTCATACTCATACTCTCTGCACTTACCGTGGTAGTAGCCATAAAAGTGGTAGGACTTATACTTGTCATAGCCATGCTGACCATACCGGTCTATATTGCAGAGAAACTCTCTACATCCCTACTCAGTATGATGGTCATCTCTGGCATCATTGCCACCCTCTTTACACTGGCAGGGCTTTGGTTCTCTTATACCTATAACCTCACCTCGGGAGCATCTATTATTTTAGTCTCAGCAGCTTCACTGGGACTCTTTTTACTCCTATACAAAAACAAACTATAAGGACAGACATGATCAAAAAACTCATTATCAGCATGATACTCTTCATTGTGAGTATCTACTTCATACTTACACTATACTTTGACGATGTACAGATAAACAAATATCCTGACAAAGTGGTAGTTGTAGAACAAAAAGCCATAGAACGAGGCTGGGTACCTGCTATTCTTCCGGAGACTGCTTATGAGATCTCTGAAACGCATGACACAGATACCAATGATATCTTTGGTGCTTTTTTTTATAAAGAAAAAGAAGAAGCAGACTTTATTCAAAAACTAGAACTGCTACCCGATACAAACCAGACATATGTATGGGAAGATTTCCTCTTCAAGATCGACAAAGAGCAGAACCGTGTCAAATTCAGAAATAAGCCTGCATCCTAAGAAGATACATCTATGAAAACATTTTTAAAAAGCATCGGAGCACTGAACGATGAAACAAGACTGACCATATTGCGATTCATAGATGAAAACGGTGCGGTGTGTGTCTGTGATATAGAATCTTCCTTTGGAATGATCCAATCCCGTATCTCACGCCATCTCAAGATCCTTAAAGAAGCGGGGTTCCTAAAAGTAGAAAGAAAAGGTCGCTGGGCCTACTACTCCATCCGCTCACCCCTTGATACTTTCCGACAAAATGTACTTAAAGAGATCTCATATCTGGAGATGGATATTCCCAAATTAAAAGCTGGATGTACCAAATAAGAGGATAAAGATAAAATATATCTTTCCTTACATATCTGTACGCAATGTTTTGATCACCTTACTAACATCTCCCAGACAGCATCTACCGCTGGGGTTAAGTATCTCACAGGCACATCCGGGGTTTTCCATTTTTCTTTTTATATCTTCAAGTGCTGTTGTAGCTCCATTTTTTTTCAATTCTTCTTCTATCTTCTCTACAGTTTGGGTACATCTCTTCCTTTTTTACAAAAAACATAACATATCCTTTCATTACATTGAATTTATCAATCTAACACATAATCTTTAGTAATGATCTCCAGAATATGCCCATCTGGATCGGAGAAATAGACACCTCTTCCTCCATTATGATGATTTATCTTCATATTTTCCCTATCGTAAGGGTCACTGCCATAAACTATATTGTCCTCTTTAACCCGTTCATATATTTCATCAAATTCTTTCTCAGAGACTTTAAAGGCATAATGCTGTTTTGAAAATCTCTCTTTACTCAAGAAATCAAAGGTTAAAGTATCGTTCACTTTCAATACTGCAAAGTGTCCCCACTCCTGTATAAAGGTAAAACCAAAAATCCGTTCATAAAATTGTGCTGAGAGTACATTGTCTCTGGCATTGATGATTGTATGATTTAATGTAATTGCCATGGGAATATATCTCCTTTTTTATAGGATACTGTAACTCTGTGCAGTAACTATGTATTTTTCTGAGCACTTTATTTATTTTTATCCAAAATAATACATCAATATATCTTGATGTATTAAAATTCTTCTGCTATACTACCTTAAAATAAAATTCAGGAATAAATTTATGGATAAAAAAGTACTCATACTCTGTACGGGAAACTCTTGCAGAAGTATCATTGCAGAAGCACTCATCAACGCAGAACTTGACGGTATTGAGGCAGACTCTTCCGGAGTAAGAGCATCAGGCAGGGTCAATCCTAATGCCAAACGTGTACTCGAAGAGGCGGGAATATGGAAAGATACCTATCATTCCAAAACCATCAATACCGTACTGGAGAATCACTATGATCTTATAGTAACCGTCTGTGACCATGCGAAAGAGACCTGTCCAATGTTCCCTAAAGCTGTCAAAACACTGCATATCTCTTTTGAAGATCCAGATGGAAAAGCATATGAAGCATTTCAGGATACACTTACAAAGATCAAAAAAGAACTATTGCCTACTATTACGAAGGAACTAAAATGAATAAAAATGTATTTAAAACAAATGATGGCGTGAAGATCGCTTTTACCGGTGCAGTAGAGAAGAAAAATATTATAACCATGGTAGAAAACTGCAAAACCGGTTCATGTGACTGCATGACAGATGAGACCAAAAAGAAGATCTCTAACATGGAAGTCTCAGGAGAAGATGGAGAAGTACATCTTGACCTCTCAGGAGAGGTGAGCAAAGAAGAGATAGAAGCTGCACTTGCAAGATCGAAGGTAGTCAACTAATGTTCCTCGCCTCTGCCCTCTTTCTTATTACCCTGATATTTGTCATCTGGCAACCCAAAGGGTTGCAGATAGGAACAACAACAGTCATAGCAGCTATTGTAGCACTCATTATTGGAGTGGTAAGCTTTCAGGATGTCATCACCGTTATAGATATCGTCTGGGATGCTACACTGGCATTCATCGGTATTATCATCCTCTCAATGGTTCTCGATGAGATCGGCTTCTTTGAATGGGCTGCCATTAAAATGGCAAAACTAAGTGGAGGCAGCGGGAATAAGATGTTCATCTACATTCTTCTTCTTGGTGCTCTGGTAGCAGCTTTCTTTGCCAATGACGGAGCAGCACTCATCCTCACTCCTATTTTACTGGCCAAAATGAAATACCTCAAGATGAAACCTCTGGCTATCTTTGCCTTTCTTATGGCAGGAGGATTCATAGGAGACTCGGCATCCAACCCTCTGGTCATCTCCAACCTGACCAACATAGTGACAGCAGGATACTTTAACATAGGTTTTGTGGAGTATGCCAAACATATGTTCCTGCCAAACCTTTTAAGTATTGTAGCATCTATAGCCATTTTATGGTTCTATTTTCGTAAAGACATACCTTTAACAGTGGATGTATCAGAACTACCTGAACCTGCCTCTGTCATTAAAAACCAGACCATGTTCAAGATCAGTTGGTTTTTTCTTGCACTGTTGATGGTCGGCTATTTCATAGGTGATCATTATGATCTGCCTATCTCAGTATTTGCACTGGGTGGTGCTTTGCTCTTCCTTGCCATTGCAAACAGCTATAAGGCCGTTAAACCCATGCAAACCATTAAGGAAGCACCTTGGCAGGTTGTATGGTTCAGTATTGGGCTCTATGTAGTTGTTTACGGTCTTAAAAATGCCGGATTGACAGATGTTATTGCTTCATGGATAGAGACTCTCTCCCATCAGGGAGAAGCCGTAGCCATCATTGGTACCGGTTTCCTCTCTGGGCTTATCTCTGCCGTCATGAACAATATGCCAACCATTATGATCATGGACATTGCCATTGACAAAGTGGGTTATGTAGGCAATGAAGCACTGGTCTATGCCAATATACTCGGCTCCAACCTCGGTCCTAAAATGACCCCTATTGGTTCATTGGCCACACTGCTGTGGTTACATGTACTTGCACAAAAAGGTGTAAAAATAGGTTGGGGAGAATATATGAAAGTAGGACTGGTCATTACACCGCCGGTATTATTTGTAGCATTGTTAGGGTTACTCTAAACCCTAACCGTAGAGCTCTTTAAACCTTTAAAGTATTTTTTACTGTGTAGAAAAAAATATATTTACGCCAAGAGGTAAGCAAATTTTCTTACCCACTCAGCCCACTCCGAAGAACCCTCGACATCGATCTCATTTTCCTGCATATCTTTTACCAGCATGATGGAGAACTCTCCAGGCAGTGTTAAAGAGAACTTCAAGACATTATTGATGGCATTATCACTGCTGTTTTCCAAAAGGGCATTGACAAGACCGATAACAAGCGCCATCATCACTTTTGAATCTTCTTCTTCCAGCTCAACCAAGGTACCATCAAGTATGGTATTGAGGTCCGGAAGATCTTTCATCACTTTTTTGAAACTCAGGTACCCTATAGCTGCTTCACGCCCAACTGCTCCACTGATACTATCTAATATCAATTCGCTCTCTATACCGGATTTGACAATACTGTCTACATATTCCCATGACCGGGGTGTAGCAAAAGATTTTTCATTAGAGGTAGCATCAAAAGTAAAAATCATTGACTTATCATAGGCCAAATATCCAATGATTGAAGCATCTATCTTTGCAGAATATGCCCATGTTTTCCAGTCATTAAAGTCCACTTCCATTTCAAAATGCACAAAACGGTTGGCAAGTGGTGGTGGCATTTTATAGACCACACCACGATCATTTTCGCGATTACCCGCAGCGATAATACTCCACCCTTCAGGGAGTTCATACTCACCTACCCTTCTGTCTAAAATAAGCTGATAGGCAGATGCCTGTACCGCTGGTGGTGCTGTATTTATCTCATCTAGAAATAAAATACCTTTAGAACCCTTTTCTGAAGGTAAAAAACTCGGCTTTGCCCAAACACCCTCTTTGGTCTCCGCATTAAAGAACGGTATACCTTTGAGATCGGTAGGGTCCAAAAGTGATAAACGAAGATCAAGAAACTCCAACTCTTTCTCTTTTGCTATCTGCTTTACAATAGAGGATTTTCCAATTCCCGGTGCACCCCAGATAAAGACTGGCAGTTTTCTATCGATAAGGCTACTTACCACTTTAGTTATGTTTGATGCTTTCATCATATTCCTTCTATATCACATAGAGTGAGATTTCCCACCCTACACGTATTTAAATTCCAAATCAAAATTGTACCGCTTCTTTATCATAATCCAACACAGTCTCATATTCTTTAATGAGTACGGGGTTCTCCGCCAATTCATTCTGTAAACGGGTATCTATCTTCAAATGTTCCAAAAATTCCAACGGTAAAGAGGCGTTGGTTGCCAAACCTCTGTTGATCTCCAGATCTTCTTTCTCAAAAAGTATTCTAAGTATCTTTTCAGGGGTAGAAGGGTTCTGAGCCAAAGAGATAAATATATCTTTACGCTCTTTGGCATACAGTGCTTCCAATAACTCTGTGGGTGAAGAAGGGTTGCCAGCTAAAAAAGTATAACTCTCCTCAATATTACGTGCATAGATAGACGTAAGTATCTCCTCACTTAACTGATCATTGGCACTGAGGTATGAGACCAGGGCAGTATTCTCGCTCTGGAGTAACGTATTGAGCACCTCTGCACAGAGGTGTCTGTTCGCTCCGAGTACAGCATAGAGTGATACATCAAAACCTCTGTTTTCTATAGCTTCCAAACGTTCTGTACCGATATCTTGTACACGAAGAAGCTCATGGACTACCTCTTCATTTTTTTCCAAAAGTTTCTCAAAGATATTTTGATCGATCTTTCTATTGCTTGAGAGGTAAAGTAGTACTCTTTTATCTTCACTCTTGGCAAAATGCTGGAGTGTCTCCAAAGGAGTAGCCCCATTTGCACAAAGTGAGGCATTGACCTTCAGGTCTCTAAAAGAGAGTAGTTTTTGTATAGTCTCTCTATCAATATGGGGATTTCTGGCAATAGTCTCTCGAAGTGTGATCTTCTCTTTCCCCCGTACCAAAAAATCAAAATTAGGAAATCCTATAAGTGCTTCCAGAAGTCTAGGGTCTGTTGCTTCCGTTGCCAAACGGCGTAAAGTAAGGTAAGAGTAGAGCAGATCCTGTTCATTGGGTTTAATATCAATATAACGGCTTAACGTATACATAATGACATCTCTGTCATCCCTACTGTCTTCCTCTTCATCATCCCACTCATACAATCGAAGCAGTTTGACAAACAGTGCATCTGAGATACTTTCATTACCAAGAAGGCGGTAAATACGCTCCTGATCATTGGTCAGTTTGATTCCCATAAGGAGTTCATCATCATTGATCTCTCCAGAGAGTAGTTGTTCAAACTCAGCCAGTTTAAAAAGTGGAAGCTTGCTATCGTAAGCTTCGTTTGAGATATCTTCTTCCACAGGGTTGAGTCTGTGATGTTCCACTACAGCTACAACATCCTCTTCAAGATCGGCGGTCATAGTTATTTTATACTTTTTTAAAAAACGCTCTACTTCTTTAGCTGTAAACATTCCCTCTTTTCCAAGAAAGAGTAATTTTTTACCTTCAGAAGCTTCCAATAGATCTTTTATTGTCGTTTTTTCTTTCATCATAACACTAGTATAGCATAGAGGATTTTAAATAGGAGTTAAATAGTCTTATTTATAGGGGATCGTCATCCAAAAAGGATGACACTAAAGTATTAATACTTCTCTAAAGGATTATACTTTAACGTTGCAGGCTCTGAGAAGTTCGGTACATCATCATAGGTAAAGACCGCGTAGTACTTCTCTTTGTCAAAAGAGGCAAAGTTGTCATAAGTCCAGGTATCTTTTCCTCCATAGAGCTTTACACCATCCATAAAGTGTTTAGGGGTATGGAATGAGTTTCTCACCACATAATAACCGTTCAAGGCTTCATCATCGATACCTTCCCAACTTAACTTGATCATTTTATTCTCTTTTTTAATGATCAAGTTCTTAACAGCCGGCAGTGCTGTACGTCTTTTTGGTATATAGTTTACAAGGAGTTCAACATCAGCATTCCACTCAATGATCCTGTTTTTGGCACCCAGTGAAGAGGTCGGTTTAATAACCAGTTTCAAAGTTTTGCCCTCTTGATGCAAGGTGTCCAAAATAGACTTTGAGTAAGTATCGAAATTGAAATACTGACACTCATCTTTTTTCAAGTCTGACTCTGCCACTTCGTAACCAAGATACTCAATTTTGTCACGGTTTTTGATATCTTCATACGAACCTACTTCATCCAACTCTACCAACTCCACATAATAACGGATATCAGACTTCTTTTTAAAGCTGTTTTTGGCAGAAATACGTAAAGCACAAGAGGTTATCATAGTTGTATCAGGGTCTGGCAATAAAGAAAGATCAAAATCCATATAGGAGTAGATCTTTTGCCCTTCCGTATCAAAACCACTCTTTAAACCATCCTCTTTTCTATCCATACAGATTGTAGACTGTGTTGAAGCACTCAGCTTGATCTTCTCGTTTTTTAAAGTATACTTGATATCAAGAATAGGTCTATAGTGGATTCCTCCACCAAACTGCCCGTAACCAATATCAAATTGCATCATTTGAGAATCTTCTCCGTGAGGCAAGGTCTTTGGTCCGTCAACTCTAAACGTAGCAGAACCACTCTCCAATGACTCCTGAAGCAAACGACACTCATGTTTAGAAAAAGACCAGTGATTCCAGATACCCTGTGTCAGATTACTTGACTGTATCGCTCTACCGATGACCCCTTTGGCTTCTGCATTGTCTATCTGTTCGAAGTCTGTAATTTCTGTAAAACTGCCCTCTTTAAGCAAAGAGAGATTCCACTCACCAAACTTCTCAATTTTGGCTGCTACCCTGTTCATAGGATAGATATAAAATCTTGCTGATTTGATAATGGCATTTTCAGGGAGTGAATCCAGATCGAAACTAACCACAGCATCACAAATACCACGTGATTTATTGATACCTACAAAGAGTGAGTTCAGTCCAAAGTGTGCCCTGTTCTGCTCTTGTGTGTACTGTCCCACATAACCTGTACCACTTTTACTTGCAAAGATCAATTTAAAGAACTCAGAATCCTCCAACCCTGTACGTACTTTGACAATAGGTGCAAAAGGAGATTTATATCCTGTACTTTTATTGACTGCACGAATAGTGTAATGGTAGTTGGTAGAAGAGTTCAGGTCCGTATCGGTAAAACTGTTCTCTCCAACTACCCCGACTTTAGTACTTTCGTTACAGGCATCTTTGTCTTTGGTACTTCTATATATCTCAAAAAAGATATCATCACGCTGCTCATATTTCCAAACCAAGGTTACAGAGCTGGCATCTCTTGAGTCAATAGTAAATTCTTCAACACGCTGTGGCGCAACAGCAGAGTAGTTAATAACCTCTCCAAATGCTTTTTTAAGTGCCGGTATATTCTCATTGATACTCCCTGACATACTTTTCATATAGTCAGGTATGTTCTTCGTTCCTACCTCAACCACTACAGCGATGATCCCCTTAGAGTAGTAGTACTCCCGTCCAGAACCACTAATGAGATGTGCAGGCGGCTTACCTCTATGTATACCGTACTTTCTTCCGGTTACTTTGGCAAACTCATAGTTCATGTTTGCACAGAGTGCATTCATGTCTGTTCCATCAAGTTCAGCTTCATGCATAAATTTGTGTGCAGGGAAAAAGACATTACCCTGAGAGTGGTAATCAAAAGCTATCGTTATATTTTCATGCGCATCCACAAACTCTTTAATGGCTCTGGTTTCAGCTTCAGAGAATGGTTCTTCTCCACCATACACGTTTGAAGAGGTATCTTTCTGTTTCACAAACCCAATAGAAAAGTTTCTGTTCAGGTCTACCCCAATAGTCCCATCATGGTTTTTACGTCTGTTCTTACGCCAGAAAGAGAAGTGTTTTCTTGAGTACTCATAGCCATCAGGATTCAGGCAAGGTACCATATAGAGGGTTGATTCAGTGAGTGACTTTTCAAGTTCCGGGTCTACATCCTGATTTTGGGCAACAAACTCTATGAATTTGAGTGCCAGTTCATGTCCTATCCACTCACGTGCATGTACAGAACCGGTATAGAGCATCGCCGGCTTTTCATCAGCTGTTTCTACATTTTTTGATATTTTGGCAAGGACAATATCACGTCCTTCAAAGGTCGTACCTATCTTGATGATCTCAATAAGATCAGGATATATTTTTTCCATCTTATAGAGAAAGTCTAAACTCTCTGCATAAGACATATATTGGTTTTTCATTGTTTATTATTCACTTTAAAATTTATTTATTTTAATTTCTCTTTAAAATCTTCCCACTCTTTTACAAGTTTTTTCATAAACTTCTTCTTAAACCAGGAGACCTCTTCCATTATCTTATGTGGTGCTGTTTCCAAAGTGTGCACAAGTTCTGTTGTATCGAATCTGTCCATGATCTGTTCTGCTTTCTTTTTACCTATACCTTCTACAGAAGTTAACAGTTTTTTAACCTTCTTTTCTGTAAGTTCGATCATATCTTCCTGCTCCTGCGCTTCTGCAGATTCATCAGACTCTTTGATCTTTGGATTACTCTGAGCATGTACTTTTCTGACCGTATGACCATAATTGTCCTGGAAGTTCCATTTTTCACTTGGCCACTCCTCTTTTGTTCTGTCTTCAGTCATCAACATTGGGTAGAGCGCATCCAACTCATGCAGATACATTTCACCCTCTTGTGTCTCTCTTACTTTTTTGTCAAGGAAATAGGCACCATCATACGAAGGTGTGTAACGACCAAAAGTAATGTAACGCAGCGTTCTAAGTACAGAAGGATCCATCTTGCCCAACTCTTCCCAGTTATACAGAGGAATATTTGGCTTAGGGAATCTTCCATTTGAAAATTTCCACATCAAATACTGACCAATCCAGTCTCTAATGTATGGGAAGGCTGCAAAAGCAGTTGCACATTCAAGGATTCTGTATTTACCATCTGCACCAACAGCCACATCACATGCCCAATACTCGGCATTGGCTGCTTTGGAAACTTTTACGGCAAGGTCCAACAACTCTTTAGGTACATCCATATAATCCATAGATCCACCTTGTGATGTGTTGGTCAGCCACTCTCCTTCTGGAGCTCTTCTCCAGAAGGCACATACAGGCTTGTGACCTATAAGCATCACACGTACATCTGCTTCCATAGGAACAAAGTCCTGCATATAGACAGGATGGTACTTTTTCTGAGCCAAAAGGTTATGTGCTTCCTGTGCAGAATCTACCTTATGTACAAAGTACCCTCCATAGTTAGATGGTCCGTAAGATTTTTTAATGATCTTGGGAAACTCTGTTTTGTCGATAAACTTCTCAGCTTTACTTTTATCATAGAAAATATATGTTTTTGGAATAGGTATATCATACTTCCAGGCAAAACGTGTAACATTCTCTTTAGACTTGTTCGAGAACTGTGTATCCATAGATGGAATGAACTGCACATTTGGAAGCTCTCTTGCGATCTCTCTGAATGTTTCATAGGCAGTTGCTGGAATGTTACCGATAAGAATGTCGATCTTCTTACGTTTTACTTCTTTGATAAAACGATCTTTGTCATTCTTCCAGTGATAGGTTACTGTCTCTATCTTGTCAGGCCAACCCTTAAAGTTTGACTTATCAAAAAATCTCAATACATAATCAAGATACAACATACCTAATTTTGGTAATTTCTGGTTATTTTTCTTTTTTGCCATTTTTTTTCCTCTTCTTTTTTACTATTTTTTCTTTTTAGATTTTCTATCTATCAGGTCTACGATCAGGTCAATCTTTTTATTGTTAAAGTTCAGTCCCATCTTCTCCTGCTCCGGTGTTGCAAAAGCAGGAATACCATTGACTTCAAGTACCACATACTCTTCTCTTTCAAGATCGTAGATTATATCTACACCTGCAATATCCGTACCACAGATCTTTGAAGCTTTTTTTGCCAGTTTAATAATATCATCATTGGCTTCACGCATAAAAACAGAACCACCGGAAGTGACATTGGTACGCCAGTCTGTACTACTCGCTTTTCTCCCATAACATCCTACAAACTCACCATCTACAATATCTACACGGAAATCTGTGTTGTCATACTTCAAAAACTTCTCCACATAGAAAAATCTCAAGTCCATCTGATTTAGGAAAGGAAGCAGTGTATCCAGTGTGGCTTCACTCTCTATTTTAGTGAGCCCTACACCACCCCAACCATCTGTTGGTTTATAGACCATCTTTTCCCATTTTTTAATAATGGCTTTAAGATGATGTCCGTCATCTCTGTGACAAAGTTTAAAACTCGGTGTAGCCACACCATGTTGTCTCAAAAGGAAAGAGGTTTGAAACTTGTCTTCTGTCAAAGCAAATGATTCATAGGTATTGATCATTGGCATCACACGGTTAAGTGCCTGATAGAGAAACATTTGGTACTGTGTCTGCTCTCCTGCATTGTAAGAGAAAAAGAGGTCAAGCTTATCTATTTTCATATCATTATGAAGAATATGTCCATTTTTTGCCACCGCCTGACGGAGGTTGATATCGGTTACTGTTTCGATCTCTCGCTCTTTGAGTTTTTTGACAATTTTCTTTTGAATTTTGTCTCCACCACCATTACTGTACAGCCACATACCAATTTTTCTGGACATTGTGTTTCCTTTTGAAATCTTAAAGGTATATTTTACCATATTTCACTAAAATATAGGGCAAAATTAAGATAATTATATTACAGAATGTTATAAAAATGTTATTATTATATAATCAAACAAAGGTAGGCCATGTCAAGCATCGATTTTTCAGAACTTCAAAGTATTATTGAAATTAACTCCTGGACCAAAAATAAAGAAGGTGTAGACAAAAATGGAGAAGTATTTGCCTACTGGCTGGAACTACTGGGATATACCCTGACACGATACCCAAGAGAAGAGATTGGCGATCATCTTCATCTTACTACTCCAAAAAAAGAGGGGAAAAAGCTACTCCTGCTTGGACATATCGATACCGTTTTCCCTCCAGAGACTTTTGAAGATTTTAAAGAAGATGATGAATGGATCTATGGACCAGGTGTCTGTGATATGAAAGGCGGTAACTATGTGGCACTTCAAGCACTGCGCAATGTCTATCGTAAATTTGGAGAGATCCACAATATTGATTTTTTACTGGTAAGTGATGAAGAGACGGGAAGCGATGACTCTAAACACCTCTCAGCCAAACTTGCAAAAGAGTATGACTACTGTATGGTCTTTGAAGCTGCCGGTGTACATGATGAAGTAGTTGTAGGACGAAAAGGTGTAGGTACTTTTTTCATAGACATTGAAGGTATTGCTGCGCATGCAGGAAACCACTATACCAAAGGTGCAGATGCAAACCTCGAGGCTTCCCACAAACTACAGGCACTTGTTGCCTTGACAGATCTGGAGAAAGAGACCACGGTCAATGTCGGAAAACTCTCCGGGGGTATCGGTGCCAACACCATCTCTCCCAAAGCCCACCTCACATTTGAACTGCGATATACCAATACTCAAGAGCGAGACAGGGTCTTAAAGGCGATTGATGAGATTGTAGCTACCTCTTATGTGGAAGGTACCACTGCAACACTCTTGGGTGGTATTCAAAGAGATGTCATGCAACCCTCTTTGGATCAGGCAGATTTTGTAAAGAAGATCAACACACTTTGCAATATAGCACTGCCTACAGAAAAACGTGGAGGTGTTTCTGATGCAAATATCATCTCTTCACAAGGTGTAGCGACACTGGATGGCTGGGGGCCCTACGGAGACGGGGACCATACCATACATGAGAGAGCTTCCAAAAAAAGCTTTGAAAAGCGTATAAAACTGGTTACAGAGATCTTTGAACATTTCCTTGAAGGAAAGATCTAACCTGTACTTCACTATGCCTGTACGATTTTTTCTTTAAAATACTCTTCCAAAAGGGCATGCAGTACATTTAGTTCAATAGGTTTGGAGAGGTAGCCATCCATACCCGAAGCCATATACATCGCTTTATCTCCTGTCAATGCATTGGCAGTTAACGCCACAATAGGGACATGTATCTCTTTAAGACTCTTCTCATAATTGAGTATCTTACCTGTTGCCTCCATACCACCCATAATAGGCATTTCTATATCCATGAAGATCATATCAAAAAACTTTTCTTTACGCATTTCCAGTGCCTGCGCACCATCACTGACCATCGTAACCTCAATACCCATCTGAGTCAATACACTCTCAATAAGTCTTTGATTGATCTCATTGTCTTCAGCCACAAGTATATGCAGGTTTTCAAACATCAGCTTTCTACTCTCTTCAAGAGATTCTTCTTTGTTGGTCAAAATATTGAGTATTTTTGTAAAGTTTACCGGCTTATAGAGTATACGGTCAATTTTTGATCTGTAACACTGTATACTCCGTTTTTGATCTCTTGTGGTCATCAAAACAATTCTTGTATCAAAATCCATGAACTTTTGTAACTCCTCTCCTCTATGTCTGAACTTATGATCTATAAAGAGTATATCAGGGAGTGCCGACGTCTCTTTCAGTGCCAACAGTGCTTTATCTGAATAGTGTGTTACCTCTGCTCCGCTAAAAGAGACATAAGCTTCAAGATTTTCATTTTTATAGTAGTGGTATCCGATATGAGGATTTAAAATACCTACTGTCAAGGCAGAAAGATCTTCAACTACTCTAAGTGTATCACCTTCCGCTTTTTTAATATGAAGTGTAAAAAAGAAATCTGAACCTTCATCTTTCTGACTTCGTATTTTCAACTCTCCACCCATCAGGTTAACGATCTTACCAGAAATGGAGAGACCAAGCCCGGTACCTCCATATTTTCTACTTGTACTTATATCTGCCTGAGAGAATGCCTCAAAGATCTTTTTTCTCTGTTCAGTGGTAAGTCCTATGCCTGTATCAGCTACAGAGAATTTTATTTTTGCTTCACTCTGTGTTTCTGAAATTTTTTCTATACGTACATTGACTTCACCGTTTTTGGAGGTAAATTTAATAGCATTACTTACCAGGTTCACAAGTACCTGAGATATCTTTGTAGGATCTCCTATAAGCTTTGTCGGCAACGTTGGATCTAAAAAAATATTGAAATCTATATTTTCTTCTGCAGCTTTTGCAGCATAAGACTCTATAGTAGATTCAAAACTCTCTATAGGATCAAAAATGATCTTTTCAAACTCTATTTTCTCTGCTTTGATCTTGGAAAGATCCAAAATATCATTTACTATACTCAAAAGATTGGCAGAACTTTTTTCAATGATCTCTATATATTCTCTCTGCTCCGTTTTGTCATCACTCTTTTTAAGTAGCTGTGTAAACCCTAAAACACCATTTAACGGTGTACGTATCTCATGTGACATATTGGCAAGAAAAAGGTCTTTGGTCTGATTTGCATCTTTTATCGCCTGTATGAGAAATTTGTAAATATTGTCTACTTTTCCTTCACGAATCAACCTTTGGATCTTTTTTTGCTGCTGAGCATCAAAGACCAAACCTATCTCTTGGAGTGTCTCTTCGCTGATCTGTCTGTTTTGTGCCATTAAAATATACATTTTCAAGAGTTTAAACAGAAAGAAAAGCAATAAGAGTGTCATGGCACTTAAAGCAAGTACATAAAAGAGACTTTGGTTGATCTCTTCTTCTTCCTGAGTATGTATATTGGCCGTAAGAAGAGACAGCACGGTAGAAAAATATTCCATTTTTTCTTTTACTTTATTGAGCCAACCATCTATTGTAACCGAATAGTGTCCTCTATCTGCCTCTGCCAAGATCATCTCTCTTTGTCTTAAAAGGATATTTTTGTATTGCTCTACACTCAACAGTTCACCCAATTGCAGTGCAAGTGCACTATTGGCAAGCATATGAAGGTTCGGTAAAAAATCTTTTTTTAACAGAGCCTTCCACATCGTTATCTCTGCACTGTTCATCGCTGTTGAGGATGCAAGTTTATAGACGATGTAACTGCTCTCAAGTACACTATTCTCCTGTACATCCATATATTTACGATAGATCAGCAGGTCATTCTTTTTTAATTTATCTGTCTCCGTTAAAAAAAGTTCTTTTACTATATCCGATAACTGCGTATACACCGTGTGATGGTAACCATTAAAAAGAATTTTTCTGAATGAAGGACTTTGCACCAACAGTAAGTCTCTGACCTCTTCTACACTTTTTTTACTTTCATACAAAGATTTTTCGTATCTAGAAAATCCTATGCTCTCTTTAAAAAAATGCTCCACCTGCAGATACTTTATATCTACTCTCTTCTGTATATCTTTAAGCACATTTAAATCTCCAGGATCTCTTTTCGCAAGATAAACTGCACTGTTTATACGCTCATGATTCAAAGCATCTATAAGTCCTTCCATCTCTTGAAGAAAAGAGGAAAGCATTTCTTGTTTTACAACATTTTTATAGTGTGTATAAGAGAAATAAGCAGCATAGGATGCAAATAAGAATAAAAGCGTTATGGCCATAAAAGAGAGTGTAAGTACAAGTTTGTTTTTTAATACATTCATAGCGATCCTTAAATCATAGGCTAAGAGCGTTGGCTATCGTAAAGACTCAGTCAACTCTCTATATTTTTTCTCCATCTGGATATTCTCAAAAGGCACAAGGTTGGGTACTTGTATCTTACTCACCTCGGCAAACATATTTTGACTCTCATTGATCAAATCAAAAAGATCTGCAGAGAGCATAACTGTCTGATAGGTATTTTTAGAAAGTGTCAAATTTGCTTTGGCGATCTTTTGTGCTTCTATCATATTGTCTCGGGAAGCCACAATGTCATTTCTGTAGAGTTTTGCTACTTTATGAGTCAATGCCTGTGCCTCAAGATTCTTGGTATAGATGGCCCTTCTTCGCACATCTTCATCTTGATCCATCGTAAACTTGGTACTCTCCATCATATTTGCAGAGTCGGAGATCATTCTGTCGATCTTTGGCAGGTAGACAGTATTACATTTATCTATGTATTTTTGCTGTATATAGACTACCAGTTCCAACAACACTTGATGCATACCGTAATACTTCTTTGCCTGAGTCAACTCCTCTTTACTTGCCTGCATAAGTGCCAATATCTGGTTGGTGATATGCTTGAGTGTCTCCATGACCAACGAGATCTGTATAATATCATCTCCGTCTACCCGTGTAAGCAACAGGTCTATCTGCTCTGAGGAAAGGTTTACACCAATATCAGCAAAGTTTTTCTTTAAATTATCTTTGATCATACGCATCTCATTTTCCAAGATGACATTCTCTTTGTGTGTCTCATCAATTTTACTGTCATATCCCGATTTGGTGGTATAGACAGCACTTGACTTTGGTGCACCAATTCTCTTTTCACGGTATTTCAGAATATCTGCTTTATTCTGAGCTATATCTTTTTTCAAAGAAGCCATTTTGGTTTTGTAAATCAATAGATCATCAGCAATAAGTGCATTCACAATCGTTTCAAAAAGCCTGTTAATGTCATTTTGTACATCTTGTTTATCTGTACCGATCCAGGTAGACTCCGGTGCATTATTGTACTTTTCTATGTAGTTGGCACCCTGCTCCAGATCAGCATAAACATTGTCCCAGGCCTTATCCATACGCTCCTCTTTGCTCAGTGGCGTACTCTCCATATTTTCTTTATAGATGAGGATCGTTTTATCTTTGGTTTCATTATAGATCTGATGGCTCTTTTCAAGCATCTCCGACTTCCAGTCAGCCAAAAGTGAAGATGCGAGCAATAGTGACAGATAAAAGTGTTTCATTTTTTTCCTTGTTGCGTACTTTCTCAAAAGACTATTATACTTAAATTTGGTTAGCCGTTATTTTCACTACTCTTTTTCATAAGCATAAGGTACACCGCAACCGATATACCGGCAGAACCCAAGATCATCAGCATAACCATCATCTGATAACGCACAGCGATCAAAGGGTCTACTCCTGAGAGTATCTGTCCAGTCATCATTCCGGGTAAAGAAACCAAGCCTACTGCAAAAAGTGAATTAATGATGGGAATAAGTGCCGCTTTATAGGAAACTGCCCTGGCTTCTTCATAGACAAGTTCCCTCTCCTCTTCCATTGCATAGCGTTCCGCAGCAATACTCACTGCATTCATGGAATTTGCAAAGATCATTCCAGCTAGAGGAATCAAAAAACGGGCTTCATACCAGGGGTTCAGGTTCAACACACCGAAAATCACCATAAACAGAGTAAAAATACCGCCTATAGCAATAGAAATAAAAGAGTAAAAGTAGATATGTTTTTGCTGTTTTTGAAGTGGTCTCAAAGCAATGACAGAAGCTGCAAGCAGCATCACCGACAAAATGAGAATGATCAGCCAGGGAGAATCAGAAGCAAAGATATAGGTAAGGACATAGCCAATGAGAATGAGTTGAATCAGCATGCGTCCCAAGGCATAAAAGAGTGTACTTCTATCCTGTGTCCATCGTATATAAATAAAGATCACTATAAAAACAGGTATCATAACCCAAAGTAGATCAAACAGAGAAAAAGTATAGATAGATGTATTCATAATAAATTCCTTAAAGTAATATTATAACCTACTCTTTAGAATCTTCAGAAAAAACTATTTAATAAAGGGTATACTGTTTTCAAAGCTATTGTTGACTCTCTTGAATTACTCTTTGACAATAACAATACTGCTTTGTATCTGGAGTATCTCGATATATTTGTAGGTATATGGACACCACCCAAAGAGAGCACTGTTGCCAACATCCTCTTTATGTTTCAAAAATTCAGAGTTTCAGATTTAAATTTTTGAAGAGATAGTTTCTCTAATGAACATAAGGTATATTAATAATAAAATGTGCTAAAATAACTTTTACTAATAATAATGCATACCCAAAAAAAGATTGAAACAGGTGTCTAAATATAGCCTCCTATCCATTATTTTATAAAGAGAACCATCATACTTCGACGGAGAAAGAAAACAGATGAAAAAAAGAACCATAGCCTATATTTTACTGAGTATATTATTGATGGGGTGTACACCTTACACAACCCATGACCACACTGCACCAACTATAAAGATACGTTTATATGGACCTTATCCTAAAAAAGGGGTGAATCAATCACAATATAGTATAGATATCATAAAAATGCCTGATGCAAATTCTTTCAATCGTGCTTCAAATGCTACCATCACTGCATATGCAGTATTGGAAGCTACAGCCAGAACAGTTTTAAAAAGCGGAAAAAGATATTTTTCGATCGATTTTCCAGAGAAATTATCCAGTGCTCAGAAAAGCAATGTACATGATTTAAGAACGTTTCAAGATACATGCGTGGAACATTCAATACTTCAAAAAGCTTCAATCATATATACAAAAGAGAGTTATGCCTGTGGGTTAAGTCAAACGATGGGGAATTATTATGGGTTCTCTACACGGAACAATACCGGGGGAATTCTGTATGTAATGTATGATACACCTCCTAATAATAGTTTAACATGGGATGCAAGAAAACTTCTTGACGACATGAAAAAAAGAGATCTGTTGGTTCCAAAATCATATGAGTGGATGGATATGCATACGCATCAATTGCTATTTAAAGATTGATGCTCTACAGTATAAGCACTAAAATCCAATATGCATGAACGTACACAATCATACAAATAGATCAAAATTCTTCCACATCTGCCAGGGTCAGAGCAAAAAGTACATTCACCCCATGTTGCATCAGTACTTTTTGTGCCTCTTGCAGTGTAATACCCGTTGTGATAATATCATCTACAAGTATGGCATGAACATCTTCTATACCGGTATAGACAAACTCACGAGGGTTGTCTATACGAAACTGTAAAGATTTACCCGAATAATTCACTCTTTTTGTTGCCAAGAGTGATGCATACTGGGGAATAGAATTTTTTCTCTTCATAGCTTTAGTCAGCAGTGCTACATGTGCATATCCGCTCTTTACATGCTCATCTACACCAACAATATAAACATCACCATCGTTATTTTCTGAAAATTCTTCTATAAAAGGCTTCATCGTCATCTCTGCTAAAGCTTTATAGATGCGGTGTCCTTCAGGTTTATGCTTGGTATGTAAAAGAGATTCAATGGTAGAGTAACGGTAAAAAGAGATGACATCCATTGTCCCTACTTTTTTAGTACGAATATTTACAGGGAAAAGCTTCTCATGACATCTCTTACAAATAATACGGTAAGAGAGTTTAGAACAAGAGAAACAACGCATACCACCTCCTAGATGATCTTCTGTAAGGCTTCCAAAGCCCCCATAGGCAATTCTATCTTGGCATCAAAACTCTCACGAGGGTTAATACGGATCAAAGGCACATTAAAACGTTTGGCTATCTGTTCAGAGGTATTTCGTACTGTTGGTACAGCTGTCCCCGCACCTATCTCAATAATGGCAAGTCGGGCACCTTCAGCTTCGAGTTTATCCATCCACTTTACCAATCTCTCTCTTTGACCATCTGTTCGTGCATACTCCCAACCATAATCTCCAAACATCAGAATATTGGGTCTTGCCATTGCTCCACAAAATGAACAGCTTGGCAAAGGCTCTTTGGCTTTAAAGCCCTCCTCTATTTCAATAAAGGTATCTTCAGCAAACCATAACATACCCTGACAGTTATCGAGACATTGAAGTTCATGGATCGTCCCATGACACTCCATGATCGCATCTTCTTTGAAACCTGCTTTTTGGAACTGTCCGTCTACATTGGAGGTAAAAATAAAGCTTCCATATTTTTTAGTATTAGAAAGATCCAAAAGCATCTTGAATCCTTCATGCGGTACAGTCTCACGGTAAAGATGCAACCTGTGTCCATAAAAGGCCCAAGCCAACTGAGGGTCAGATTCAAACCATTCAGGATTTGCCATCTCCTCAAACTTCAGTCCCAACTCTTTGGCTTTTGGGTACGCCTGCCAAAACCCCTCAACCCCTCTAAAATCAGGAAGACCAGAGTCTACACCCATCCCTGCTCCTGCAGTAATGAAAATAGCATCTGCTTCTTCTAACAGTTGTTTTGCTTTTTTTATATTTTCTGTCATATTCATAGAAAACATATAATCCTATACATTAAAAATCACTTATCACATCTTTACGTACAGGTCTTGGACGAGGTGCTGTACGTCTGACAGATGTAGAAAAAAGTTTCTTTTCATAGCCGTAAATGTCAGCTCTAAGCTGAACAACATCCTCTTCGTCTACCCAGACAGTATGGTACTCTACAAAAACAGGTATCTGTTTTTCCAGGGTCTTCCATGTTGTTTTCCCGGGACGATAGCTGTAACCGAGTTTATGTAATAGATCCATAGGTTTTTCCAATCTGATGCAACCATGGGAAAAGGCCCGAGTTGTTCTTAGAAAACGCCCTTTGGCAGGCGTGTCATGCATATAGACATTAAATCTGTTTGGGAAAAGAAACTTTACAAGCCCCAAAGCATTTCTTCTACCTGCGGGTTGATAGAGTTTACCATCGCTCCCGTAACGCAAACCAAGTTTACGCAACTGTGCAGCAGAAAGGTGTGCATACTCTTTTTTGTAGATTGAAGGGGGTACATTCCAGGTTGGATTGAGTACCACATGTTTCATGTTTCGGTTAAAGATAGGTGTTCTCATCTTTGTTTTCCCTACAACCACTTTCATATTAAGTACTTCAGTATAGTTCTCATAATAGTGCATTTTAAACTCTGGAATGTTCACCAAAATATAATCCTCCGGTTTAGGCTGGGAGATTCTCTCCAAAGTCAAATTCTTTTTTACCTTGAGAATAAGTGCACGTATAGGTACTTGAAGTGCTCTTTTGGTACGAGGCCCAATATCTCCATCCACTGCCAAACCCCAACGATTCTGAAACTTCAATACTTCCTCTTCAAACTCAGGCGTAACCTCTACAGTTTCGGAAAGGTTTGCATCCTGCAAAAGATTAAAAATACGTTTCATACGCAAAATATCTTCTTCATGATCTCCCTTAAACTCCGGAGTAATGTATTGATATTTTATGGCATAAAGATGGTCAATAAATTCAATAAGTCCATTATATCGTCTTGTAATCGGTAGGTGAGATATGACAAAACCATAAGCATCTCCTGCATTGACTGCTTGACTTATTTGACTGGTACGGATCTTTCTATAGGCATTTCTATCACCTCTAAAATTGGCATAGTTCAAATTACCATTGAGTAGACAGTTTGCTATTTGAAAATCTGTTTTAGCATGGCACACACTGTATCTTTCCTGATAATCCATCAGAGCGGGATCTGCTGCCTGTGCACATAAAAAAGTAAAGCTAAAAAGAAAGAATATTTTTTTCATAAAAGTATAATATCTAATTTTATTATAAAAAGTAGTTATATAAATTATTTTTCCCAAATTCCTCTGATCTCTTTTTTACACTGAGGGCAAGTAGTATTTTTTAAATCTACACTTCTGATCTGGTATCCTCTTCTCTCTATAAGTAAAGTATCACACTCTGGACAATAGGTATGAGTATCAAGAGAAGTATTACCTAAATAGATATGAGAGAGCCCTGCTCTTTTTCCTATCTCTTTGGCACGTTGCAGTGTCGCTATCTTTGTTGCTTCATGCTCTGACATCTTATAGTTTGGGAAAAAAGCAGAAAGGTGCCAAGGCACATCAACACCAAGATCCTGTGCAATAAACTCAGCCATCTGCATTAAATCTGCATCACTATCGTTTTGACCTTCTATAATCAATGTTGTTACCTCTACCCATATGCCCAAAGCCACCATTTTTCGCAAAGTATCTTTTACCTCTTCAAGTCCACCTTTGAGAGATTTTTTATAGTAGGCATCATCCCAACTTTTAAGGTCAATGTTGGCAGCATCCACCCAAGAAGCCATATCTTCAATAATTTCAGGGGATTCAAACCCGTTGGAGACAAAGATATTTTTAAGACCCTTCTTTTTAGCAATGAGCCCAATATCTTTGGCATACGGGTAAAAAACAGTCGGTTCATTATAGGTATAAGCAATGGCTTGAGTATTATGTTCCAAAGCAAGGTCAACCATCTGTTCTGGTTTTACCGTTATCTTGGTATTGATCTTTGATTCTTGAGAGATATCCCAATTTTGACAGAAACTGCATTTGAAATTGCACCCAACAGTTCCAAAAGAGAGTACTTTGGCTCCAGGAAGCATATGATAGAGTGGTTTTTTTTCTATGGGATCCACATTAAGTGCGATAGGGTATCCATAAACCAGGTTTATTAATACACCATTCTCATTTTTATTGACACCGCACAGTCCTGCCTGTCCCTCTTTTAACTGGCAATAGTGACGGCAGAGAAGGCAGGTGATCTTCTCTTTTCCCTCAGTTTT
This sequence comes from Sulfurovum sp., assembly GCA_027081115.1. Taxonomy (GTDB): domain Bacteria; phylum Campylobacterota; class Campylobacteria; order Campylobacterales; family Sulfurovaceae; genus Sulfurovum. Next base: position 390,739 of record JALWLD010000057.1, on the reverse strand, counting down.
TTTATAATATTGCATACTTTTATGATAAGTCATTCAGACTCCTTTTTGAGCCAACCTTTATTCCTTATAACTAAAGTTTATTTCATAATATCATATAACTATGAAAAAGTCAATCTTCACTCTTACTACGAATCTCTTTTAATTTTTTCTGATATGCATCGCCATAGCCATACGGTAAAAAAGCATCATAAAATTCATGTTTGTAAGCGATCTTTTTTGCATGTTTAATAGGACAGAAATAAAATTCAGTTCTGCCGGCTATGGCTGCAGCATACTGCATGACTCCGTTAAAATAGGCACAATATAGACAATTCAGTTTTTCAACTATATTCAGGTAACCCAGGTATTGACGATCAAACACAATGTAGTCACTGCGTTTCCCAAATTGGATCTTAAATACCCGTGACACTACATTGTGGTAGATAAAAAGCATAATGTCAAGTATCACAGCAGGTACGACCATCGCATAAATAACAGGGGCTGAGAACAGTTGCAGCAGGGGAATCTCTTTAAACCAATCCCATAGATGCATCATATTTGCTTTTTGTTTTTCAAACATCTCTTTTTCAAACTCTACATACCCATTGCGAATCTTATAACTAGCATGCTCTTCCTGTTTGACGATCTCTTCTCCGAGTCTCTTTTTCATTGTCTCAATCTCTTCTATCATCTCTTTTATCTTATCGTTCATACCAGATCTCCTTTGCTTTCCTAAGTATATCTCAAATACCTATATAGAAAAAACAGCATTACAGAAAGTATGCTCCTCTATGCCAAGACACAGAGGAAATAAAAGAGTGCTAGAGAATATCTCTTATAACCATTGCATAGTGAAGAACAAAAAGATTAAGGATGAAGATCCCCATTGAAGATGCTTTTGAGAGAAAACGCTGCAGTGGTGTTTTTACTTTATGAAGTGTCATCATAGAGATAGCAAAATGTACTGCGGTAAGCACAATGATCACAGCTACGATCATAAGTTTTAGTCTTAAAGTATCGATGACTACATTATGTACCTGCGTATCAAAAAGTACTATAACCAGACCATTCGCATTAATCATGGTAATACCGGAGATAAGTATAAGTATCAGTGCACCTGTTTCAAAATAGCCGTAAATAGGACCAATACGAGGATAAACTGCATCCTGATCCTCTTTATTTCGTAAAGAGATACCCAACATAAACATAAAAAATGCCCCGCCTATCCAGGCGATGGCTGCAACCAAATGCAGATGTATAGCCCAACCCATTAACTGTCTAACTTCAATACAGCCATAAATGCCTCTTGAGGTACCTGTACTTTACCAATAGATTTCATACGTTTCTTACCTGCTTTTTGTTTCTCTAAAAGTTTGCGTTTACGGGTAATATCTCCACCATAACACTTTGCAGTAACATTTTTACCCATGGATTTTACGTTAGAACGGGCAATAACATTGTTACCGATACTCGCCTGAATAGCCACTTCAAAAAGTTGTCTTGGGATAAGTTCTTTAAGCTGTGCCACAAAAGCAAGCCCTCTTGTTCGTGCTTTATCTTCAGGTACGATAATAGAGAGTGAATCTACTACATCTCCTGCCACGCGTATGTCAAGCTTCACAAGATTCCCTTCTCTAAAACCAATAGGTTCATAGTCAAAACTCGCATACCCTTTGGTAACAGACTTTAGTTTATCATAAAAATCCATCACGATCTCATTCATAGGGATATCATATTCCAAAAGGACACGTGTTTCATTCAGGTAATCCATCTTGATCTGTATACCACGTCTGTCATTGAGCAGTTTTATGAGGTTACCCAAGTACTCCTGAGGTGTTAAAATCGTTGCCTTGACATACGGTTCATAGACTTTTTCAATTTTTTGCGGCTCAGGTAACTCAGATGGGTTTTGTATCTCAAACTCTTCCCCATTTGTCTGCTTTACTCTATAGACAACAGTAGGTGCCGTAGCAATAAGTTCAAGGTTAAACTCACGCTCCAAACGCTCTTTTATCACTTCCATATGAAGCATACCCAGGAAACCTGTACGAAACCCGGAACCAAGCGCCATAGAGGACTCCGGCTCAAAGCTCAAAGAGGAGTCATTGAGTTTAAGTTTATTCAGTGCATCACGTAACTCTTCAAATTTATCTGTTTCTATCGGATAGATACCGGCAAAAACAAAAGGCTTGGCCGGTTCAAAACCACCAATTATTTCAGATGTAGGATTTTTCGCATCGGTAATGGTATCACCTACTTGAAGTCCCTCCACAGTTTTAAGTCCAGTAACCACAATACCGACTTCCCCGGTACGGATCTCATCGGTTTTAATAGGTGCGATAGGGTTGGGATACATCATGTCAAGGACCTGATGCTCTTCTTTGGTTCCCATGATCTTGATAGTCTGACGTTTCTTGATACTTCCTTCAAACACACGTACCAGTGCCAAAGCACCAAGGTAATTGTCAAACCATGAATCATAAATAAGTGCTTTAGCAGGTGCATCTTCTTTCCCTGTCGGTGCAGGTACACGCTCTACAATAGAGTCGATCAATTCAGCAACACCTTCACCTGTTTTTGCAGAAACAAGATTGTGCTCCGTAGCATCTATACCAATAGCTTCTTCAAGCTCAGAGAGTACTCTGTCAGGGTCAGCAGCAGGCAGGTCAATCTTATTTACTACAGGCAGAAGCTCCAAATCATTTTCTATGGCAATATAGACATTGGCAATAGTCTGTGCTTCTACCCCCTGTGCAGCATCAACAATAAGCAATGCACCTTCACAAGAGGCCAAAGAACGACTCACTTCATAAGAGAAGTCTACGTGACCCGGAGTGTCAATAAGATTCAATATATAATGCTCACCATCTTTGACATAATCCAAACGTACAGACTGTGCTTTAATGGTAATACCACGCTCTTTTTCAATGTCCATGGTATCCATAACCTGTGCGGACATCTGTCGGTCAGAAACTGCACCACACTCTTGTATGATACGATCTGCCAGAGTAGATTTGCCATGGTCTATGTGTGCGATGATGGAGAAGTTACGAATGTTCTCCTGTGGTACTGCTTTTGCCAATGTTATTCCTTATTGCCATTGTTTCCCATATGTATCTTGAGAAACGATATATTTATCTTATGTATTTGCTTCAAAGAGTGAGTTAACACTCTCATTGTTATGTACTCTTCTGATCACTTCACCGAGCATAGAAGCGGTAGAAAGCATTTTGATCTTTGGCGAGAGTTTTGTCATAGGGATCGTATTGGCAACTACCAACTCATCCAGTTCCCCTTCTTCAATACGCTCATAGGCAGGTCCTGAAAGTACAGGGTGTGTACAACATGCCATTACTGAGGTTGCACCCAGTTTTTTGAGTGCAGATGCTGCTTTAACCATAGTTCCCGCTGTATCTACCATATCATCAATAAGGATGACATCTTTACCCTCTACATCACCAATGATATTCATGACCTCAGACTCATTGGCCTTCTCACGTCTTTTATCGACAATGACCATATCAAGTCCAAGTTTAGATGCAAAGTATCTTGCACGGGCTACCCCACCGATATCTGGAGAAGCAATGACCGGATTAGGGAAATTTTTCGCTCTGATATAATCCATAAACAAGATCGCACCATAAAGGTTGTCTACCGGGATATCAAAAAACCCTTGTATCTGGGAAGCATGAAGATCTACTGTAACCATACGTGTGATCCCTGATGTTTCCATAAGATTGGCAACCAATTTTGCAGTAATAGGCACTCTAGGTGCTGCTTTTCTGTCCTGACGTGCGTAACCATAATATGGTACCACAGCTGTGATAGAGTTGGCAGATGAACGTTTGAGTGCATCTGTCATAATAAGCAGTTCCATTAAGTTCGCATTGGCCGGTGCAGATGTAGGTTGAATGATAAATACATCTTTACCACGTACAGACTCTGCAATTTTAACTGAGATCTCACCATCAGAGAAACGATTGATTGTTGCTTTTGAAAGAGGCATTTCAAGGTAGGCTGATATCTCTTCAGCAAGTTCAGGGTTTGATGTTCCGGAAAAAATCATATATCCGCTCATTTTAGATACCTTTTTTGTAGTTTGGATTATCCTAGTATGGTAGCCCATATTTACGCGTATTTTACACAAATGTTAATATGAAGAGTCTGAATGTCTTTTATGCACTTCATATCAAGGCTTTTTAAAGCTTGAGACTACTACACTAATAACAATAAACAAGTAGGTAAAACAACAACAATGATACGAAAAGTTTTTAAAAAAAAACCATCAGAAAAAGGTAAGCTAGATGCCTTTCTTGACAAATATAAACTTCCCAAATCATTTTTTGGTATTAACAGGCGTTCTGTTACCCGTGGTGTAGCTGTAGGACTCTTTTGGGGCTTCATTCCCATGCCAATGCAGATGCTTGCAGTCATTGCAACTACACCGCTTTTAAAATTTAATGTACCCATTGCCATCTCAATGGTTTGGCTCAGCAACCCTTTTACTATGCCACCTATGTATTATATGGAATATCTTACAGGTAACTTCATTTTGGGTCAAGAGGGGATTCACGACATTGAAATGACCGTAGCATGGTTTAAATCAAACCTTGGTGATATTTTTATTCCACTCTATGTCGGTACAGCATTTTATTCTATTGTAGTCACAGGTATGATCTACCTGCTCTTGAACCGTTTATGGGTATACTCAGTAAAAAGTGAAAAAGAAGAGAAGATTTTGCATAGAAAACAGAGAGAAAAAAACAAACATAAGCACCATAAAGGTAAAAACTGAACTTACCCTGTTTTCATTTTAGCAGATCACGCCTCCACCTAAAAGCTTATCCTCTTCATAAAAAGCAGCGATCTGCCCTTTTGCAAGCCCGAATACCGATTCATTCAGTCTAACAGTAGCTCTTCCTTCTTTGATTACAACATGGCAGGGGACAGCTTGCGTACGATAACGTACTTTCACAGAACAGTCAAACTCTGTAAGTGTTTTGAAAAGATTGATCTGTTTTACCTCAAAGGCATTTTCTTCAAGCTTCTCTTTGGTCCCCACAACAATTTGGTTGGTTTCAGGCTTAATTTCAAGTACAAAATGCGGATCATGTGCACCATTAACAAAAAAACCTCTACGCTTTCCTATGGTGTAATGCATATATCCTTTATGTGTACCCACCACATTTCCATCAGAGTCAAGCGTCTCTCCGGGCATGTCGATATTCATGTGTTTAGCCAGTACTTCATCATACGTATTCTCTACAAAACAGATCTCCGAAGACTCTTTTTGTGTGGCAATGTCCCGTAAAATTTCAATATCTGAGGCAAAGGCTTTGACATCTTCTTTGATCCATGTTCCCAATGGAAAAATAAGTCGTGGCAATACCTCTTTTTTTACTTCACAAAGGAAATAACTCTGATCTTTGTTCGGATCCTCTGCCATAAAGATGAACTCTCCGTCACATTTAATGTAATGTCCTGTGGCTACATGATAAATATCCAGTTCATCAGCAAATTCAACCATTTTCCCAAACTTGATGGTTCTGTTACACATTACACAGGGATTTGGCGTCAATCCCTCTTTATAACTCTCTACAAAATACTCATATACTTCATCGTTAAACTCTTTACTCAGGTCAAGAAAATGTACTTTAATCCCAAGGTAATCACCTACCCTCTGTGCTTTAGAGTAATTCTCTTCATGATAGCCTGGTTTATGGTGTAGTTTCATATAGACACCCACAACCTCATACCCCTCTTTTTGCAGTAAGATAGCAGTAACTGTCGAATCTACACCACCGCTCATACCAACCAGTACTTTACCTTTATCCATTATATACCTCTGTGATTTCTATGGCTATCTCATCTTCTACCATGACCAGTAAACCGGCAGCCTGTTTTTTATCTTCCCAAAAGAGTGTTACCTCATGCAGTTCTGTTATGGGTATCTCAATGTTATGCCCTTCATCCAATGTTCTGCTTTGCACTCTGCCAAACACACAAAATACCTTTTCATATTTTTTACTATTAGACGTATCTGCAGACATCTTATCAAAAGAGACTATCTGTAGTTTAACCGTTTCATTTCGATAAGAAAGCACTACTTTTGCACAAAAACCTTCACTATTTTGTAAGTAGAGATCCAAATATGTCAAACCCAAAAGAAGTAACTCTCCTTTAGTCAGATGCTTTAAGCTTTTTCTTTTCACTTCCATGGGTGCGAGCACCAATGCATACTCAGGATGATGCTTTTGTAACTGCATCATCTTCTGTAAGTGTAAAGACTGAGTTTCACCCTTCATTCACATCCCCAATAAAGTGTTCTAGAAGATACTCTTTACTCGCAAGCAATAGATCATCAGGGACTTCCTGCCCTACTGAGAAGTAGGACATAGGGAGTTTATAAAGCAGCATAAAGTTCAACAGTGTACCAAAGTGTTTTGTCTCATCAAATTTACTAATAAGTACAGAGTTCAAATTCAAAAAGGAAAAGTTTTGGTAAATATCTTCCATATCTTCATATTTGACCGTGGCTGAGAGAACCAGGTTCACTTCTATTTCTCTAGGGATGTCAGACTTGACAAACTCTACAGTATTGATAAATTTCTTCGTATCATAAGGAGACATACCTGCGGTGTCTATTAAAATAACATCATACCCTTCCAGTGCTTCAAGCTCTGTTTGAAAAGAGTCCACTGAAGAGACAGAGATATGCTCTATCTGCATAATGTCTGCATAGTGTTCTAATTGTTCAATAGCCCCTACTTTGTAAGAATCCAAATTCAGTAGAGCAACCTTATAAGGTTTATCCAACAAGTAAGCATAACGTGCTGCAAGCTTGGCAATAGTAGTCGTTTTACCTACACCTGTAGGCCCTACAAGCATCATGATCTTAGGACTTGAGAGATCTTCCTCCTGTACCTTTAATGCATCATCTATCTCTTCTATAAGGTAAGAAACCAAAAGTGCTTTGTCTTCAACCACCGCTGTACCGATGAGTGAGTTGAACATCTCATCCAACCAAACAGAAGAGATACCTTTTTTTAAAAAGAGGTTTTTTACTTCAGCAATAACTGAATCCTCTTTTTGTATCTCTACAAACATCCCCTCTTTCATTACTTCAAGCTGTGCTTTTAGTTCTCCAATTTCACCAAGAAGCTCTTCTTCTTCAGAACTCTCTTCAACGAAAGACTGATCACCGAATGATTTTTCCATGAAAAGTGCGGAAGGTACCGCAATGATAACTTCACACTGCAGGGAGCCATCATCATACTTTAACTGCTTCGCTGAGACAAGAGAGATCTCATGCCCATACTTTTCCACGGCCTGATCATAGGCACTTTTGGGATCAGACGCTACAAATGTTTCATTTATCATTCATCATACCTTTTAAAATTTACGCTTCATGTGTGACAGGGGAATCAAAACAGAAGAACGCTCTCTCCACGCAGGATGTGGAAGAGTCAGCTCTTTTGATTCCATTTTTATATTTTCATAAAATATCATATCTATATCCAATGTTCTTGGTCCATCTTTAAAAAGGCGTTTACGCCCAAAACGCTTTTCTACCTGTAAAATATACCGAAGTAAGGCTCTGGGTGTCAAGTTAGTTTCCACCAGTATCAGCGAATTGTAAAAATATGCCTGTTTCAGATACCCAAAAGGAGGGTTCTTTAAAATGGGTGCACTCTCCAATACATTTACAAAAGGTGATGTTTTTAACACATGAAAGAGGTGTTCGAAACGTCGTAACACATCACCAATATTTCCTCCGATACCAAGTAGGGCTTTATAGCGTTTTTTACGTTTACCTACTGAAATATAAGGGTAATGCTGTGTATAGAAGAGTGTTAAATCATTCAGTAACTGTCTTTGTTTTACCATCTCTTCTCCATCATTTACAATACCTTGGCTTTCCCGTCTACCATGGCAACCATATCTTCAATACGTATACCAAACTCACCGGGCATATAAATACCCGGCTCAATCGTATAAACCATACCGTCTTCGATGATCGTATCGGACTTTGTAGAGATATAAGGCATCTCATGGATATCTAAACCGACACCATGTCCTGTTGAGTGAACATAATACTCTCCAAAACCGGCTTTCTGGACAATATCACGTGTCAAGGCATCTACTTTTCTGGCTTTCATGCCCGAATGTGCTTTGGCAATGGCATTGTCATGTGCTTTCAAGACAGTATCGTATGCTTTTTGTATCTTTTTACGTTTAAACCGCTGATGGGTATCAAAGGTAAAATACTTATCGGCATAGACTGTTCGTGTTCTATCTGAGCAGTACCGTTTGTATTTCAATCCGGCATCTACCAGAAGCAGATCATTTTTAGAAAGTTTTACCTTGGTAGGTGTAGCATGTGGCTTAGCTGCATTGGAATTGATAGCAACAATGGGGTCAAAACTCAAGTCATACTTTCCAAAGTCTCCCAAAATAGCTCTGGCTCTATGTGTCAATGTAAACTCATCTTCTCCAAAACCATTTTTTCTAAACTCTTTTGCCAAAGCTTTAAACGCTGTTTTCCCAAACTTTGCTGCCTTAGCCAGAATGATCAATTCATCATCACTTTTTATGATACGTTTTTTATGAGACATATCCACAGTAGGTACAAAAGTAACTTTACTCTCTTCACTCAGACGGCTAAAGGCTGCTACTGTCCACTCTTTAGGATCAAAATGTATTTTTTTTACTTTTGATTTTTTAAAAAGTTTTAAGGCCACTCCATAGAGATCTCCATTGACAAGGACTTTCGCATCTTTCACATGTTCAAGAGCATCGATAGTGTAGCGACTGTCTGTAATAAAAAAAGCTTCTTTACCCAAACGTAGGTACAGTGCATTGTCACAAGAGTAGCCACATTCATAATAAATTGCATTTTCATCTTTGAGCATATAGTTCATCTGAAGCCTTTGAAGAGTGTTTCCACTATTGTAAAATAGTGGAAACGGAGGGAGTTAGGAAATTACGCTTTAGCCTGTGCAGCTGCCTGAGCTTTAGCCTGGTGTTGTTTCATTGCAGCTACTTCATTTAAGATCTGAGTCATACCAACCATTGCCAAGTGGTAACCAAATGGTCCCATTCCTACAATCTGACCTGCACATACAGGTGCGGTAAGAGACTTGTGTCTAAACTCTTCTCTCTGGTGAATATTTGAAAGGTGTACTTCAAGTGTTGGGAGCTGTACAGCAGAGATTGCATCTCTGATCGCGATGGAAGTATGCGTGTAGGCTGCCGGGTTGATAATGATACCATCTGCATCACCGATACACTCTTGGATACGATCTACGATCTCACCCTCTAAATTACTTTGAAAAAATTCAATTTCCAACTTGTTCTTCTCAGCATACGACTTCATCTGCCCATGGATATCTTCTAATTTCATTGGACCATAGACATTTTGTTCTCTAATACCGAGCATATTTAAGTTTGGACCTTGGATTACTACTATTTTCATTTACTTACCTTTTTATAATTTGGGTATTATTTTATCTAAATATGTTTAATATCGCCCAATTCTATGATTTTACACTCTAAATCATGATTGATAATAAATGAAAACAAAGAAGGAAAACAATGAAAATATTGGTCGCAGACTATATCTACACTCCTCAAGGCTACATACAAAACAAAGCCATTGCTTTTAATAATACGATACAAGCTATTGAAAGTCCGGAAAACTTACAGAAGAGTTACCCCAATGCAGAGATTATCCACTCTGAAGCGAATTCAGTTATCTACCCTGGATTCATCAATACACATGTACACTTGGAATTCTCAGCGAACAAAACCTCACTCAAATACGGCTCATTCATGCCATGGCTCGATACGGTCATAGAACACAGAGAAGACCTTGTCGGATGCTGCGACAATACTATGATGATGGGTGAGTGTGAGACGATGCTAAAGTCTGGCATCACAACCTTTGGTGCCATCTCCTCTTTTGGGAATGAGCTGGAAGTGTGTGAAAAAACACCACAGCGTGTCGTCTTTTTTAATGAACTTATAGGTTCCAATGCCCAGTATGCAGACATGCTTTATGGTGACTTTATGGAGAGGGTCAAAGCTTCTCAGTCTTGTGAAGAAGAGTCTTTTATTACTCCAGCAGTAGCTATACACTCACCCTATTCTGTACATCCTATTATCTTACAAAAAGCTGTCAATGTTGCAAAACAATATCAACTACCACTCAGCGCACATTTTCTGGAGTCTCAGGCAGAACGTCAATGGTTAGAAGAGGGAGAGGGGGAACTCAAAGCATTTTTTGAAAAGTTTTTCAATACCTCTACACCAGTAACCAACATCGAAGAATTCATGTATGCATTCGATACCTACCCTACACACTTTACACATGCTGTACAGGCAAACAAAGAGGAGTTGGCATATCTGGCTTCAAAAGGCCACTCTATTGCACACTGCCCACGTTCAAACCGCTATCTGGGTTGTGGAAGGTTGCCTATTGAGACCCTCAAAAAATTACAGCTTCCCTACTCTGTTGCCACCGATGGTCTCAGCTCCAATGATTCACTCAACATTTTTGATGAACTAAGAGCAGCTGTTATGTTACATCATCAGGCCCCCATACAGATACTTGCAAAACAGCTTATTCAGAGTATTACCTCTGATGCAGCCGAGATACTTGGTCTTGATTGCGGTAAAATTGAAGTAGGGAAATTGGCAGATATCGCGGTTGTAACCTTGAGAGAAGAACCCAAAAGAGAAGAAGAGATTGCTCTTTGGACTATTTTACATACAAAAACAGTCTCAAGACTGTTCATAAACGGAGAGAAACATGTTTAGTGCACTAGGAAAATTTATTAAATGGCTTGGCGATCACTTCAAAGGGATGCTGTTTTTACTGATACTGGCTTTGGTCTTTATGCCAAACTCTTCCACACCTCTTAAAAAAGCAAACCTTCAAGAGATAAAACTGAGTGGTCCCATCATCTCTGCAGATAAAATACTCAAAGAGATAGAGGGTGCCCAAAAAGACAAAAACATTAAGGGAGTATTACTTAATGTCAACTCTCCGGGAGGTGCTGTCCCTCCATCAATTGAAATTGCCTATGCAATCAGAAAGTTACAAGAAAAAAAGCCTGTCATTGCCTATGCTTCGGGTATTATGGCAAGCGGATCATATTATGCTTCTATCTATGCTAATAGGATCATTGCAAATCCGGGCTCCATCGTAGGCTCGATAGGTGTGATTATGGAGAGTGCCGATGTTTCTGGGCTAATGAACACCATTGGTGTCAAAACACAAGTTGTCAAGCAGGGAACCTACAAGGAGGCAGGTACACCTACAAGACAGTGGACCGAAGCAGAAAGAAAAGAGCTTGAGACACTGACAAAAGACACCTATGAGCTCTTTGTTTCTGATGTAGCAGATGCCAGAGGCTTAAAAGTTGAAGATGCAAAAAAATATGCAGATGCACATATTTACTCTTCCAAAAGAGCAAAATCTGTAGGACTTATCGATGCCATAGGTGTTAAAAGTGATGCAGAAACCATGCTTATATCAGAAGCAAATGTTAGCAATGCTGTCTGGAAAAAGAAAGACAAATTCGAATCATTTATGGAAGAATTAACGACAAAAAGTATTTTTAAAGTACAGAACTATTTTTATGGTTTAAAATCTTCCCTCTTCTAATGACGCTAAAACTATTGATTTAAATCAATAGTTTTAGGTTCACTTTAAGTTAAACTATAGAATTATATATTCTTATGGAAGGACATCATTAATGATCAATGAAATTAAAGTGATAAAAGGAAAGTTTGAGACCATTAAAATCCTTGTTGGAGACAGACTCTCCCCTGAAGACCTTGTATATAAAAAATATCTTAAAGTACTGATAGATACTATAGAAAATGTCTATTTGCATCTCAATGATGTCATCTCTGAAGATCTACACATTTGTCAACAGTGTGCAGAAAAAAGAAATATGCTTTATGAATATCTTCATCTTTTTGATAATATTGAGATAGGTATGACTCCAGAAGACAGTGAAGAAAAAATAGCTGAATTCCCTGCAGTAATACAGCAAGTCATTGACTGTATCAATACAATTTCAGTTGATCATAACTAATATCTTTTTATAGAGTGGTCCGCTGCCTGTAAAAAATCTTCTGCAATCGTGTCAGGATCTTCCAGCCCTATAGAGACCCGTATAAGCCCGTCCGTTACACCATTAAATCTGCATGTATCTTCATCAAAATCACTATAGATTGTTGATCTCATATGTAAAGCCAATGTCCTGTTGTCTCCAATATTGGCTGTTAAAATAGCCACTTGAAGTCTATTCAAAAGTGAAAAAGCTCTCTGTGCCGTACCACAATCCAAAGTCAACAAAGGACCACACCCCTGCTTAAACGCTCGTCTATACATTTGATGATCTTGATTACTGCTGAGAGAAGGATGATTCACATTTACACCTTCAGGAAGCTTCTCCTCCAATATCTTTGCCACCCTTACAACAGAATTATTAATACGTTCCATCCGTAAAGAAAGTGTTTCCAAACCAAGCATGGTTAGAAAAGAACCAAAAGCATTAGCCGTCATACCCATGTCACGAATAGCACGTTTTTTACAAATGGGAATAAATGCTTTACTGCCCATCTTTTTTGCGATCTTGTGTACCTCTGCATACTTTTCGTTAAAAAGCTTTTCACTATTCTCTTTTACAGCTCTAAAAACAGCAATTCCACCCAATGCTGCCGAGTGGCCTGAAATATTTTTTGTACTGGAGTGCACCACAATGTCTGCACCAAGTTCCAAAGGTCTTATCAACAGTGGGGTAGCTGTATTGTCAACCATCAAAAGTGTCTCATAGACATTACACATATCTGCGATCATCTTAATATCTGGCAGTCGCAAACTCGGATTGCCAACAGACTCCATAAGCACCATTTTAATTCCAGATTTGAGTCTCTCTTCTATGTGTTCAATATCATCTACACCACAAAAACTATTGTTCACTCCAAAACGTTTCATGGTCTCTGTAATCAATGTATAGGTCCCGCCAAAGAAACCCCCGATACATAACACTTCATCTCCTGCTTTCAGGAAAGCTGTCGTAACCATAGAAATAGCACCCATACCCGATGATGTAGCAATAGCACCAAAACCACCTTCCATCTGACTAACTACAGATTCCAGCTTGGCATTGGTAGGGTTCCCTACTCTGGCATACAATGGAGCATTCACCTCTCCTGCAAAAATAGCTTCAGCCTGCTGGGCATCTTCATAACCAAAAGCCGCAGAGGGTGTGATTGTTGGTGCAATGGGTCCAACTTTTGAACCTACACTCTGCACAAGAAGTGTATTATAATAATTAAAATCTTTTTTCATGTTGCTCTCCTATATAGAGTAGTTCAAAGTATGGTCCACTTTTTGCTGATAATTTTTCAGTTCGGAGAGCGGTACATCAAACACATCAAAAACCCCCTCTTTTATATCTTCCCAAAAGAGTTTTAATGCAGGATTGTCCGTACGACACACATCTGAAAGTGCATCCGTTTCCAAGACTATAATAATATCTTTTAAGCTAATATCTTTCAGTTCTTTGGCAAGTCTATACCCACCATGTGCACCTTTAACACTACTAAGAAACTTCTGCTTACGTAATTCAAGAAGAATTTGCTCTAAGAAGTTTTGGGGTACAGAAGCACGTGTTGCTATATCTTTTATTTTGAGAACTTCATTTTGAGGTATAGAGCCAAGTTCATGCAGTGCAGCAATAGCATAAATGGTTTTTGTCGAGATTCCTGTCATAGAAATACAAACCTTTTTAAACGTAGTATATCTTACATATTATACAAAAATAGAATACCAGACTTTACAAATGCTTTTAAGAACCCTAGAGAGTTAATGCCATCTGCAAATGTAGCAATTAACAAGATAGAAACTTAGGGGAGAGAACAACTTATTACCAATATAGTAAATGACCCCTCTAGGGTTTTTAAAAACACTCATTTTTAAAATCTAAAAGCATAGTAACTAAAAAATATTTTAATGTCAAGTAAATCTATAGATTTAATTTTATTATTTTACTGATTTCTCTCTTATATACACATACTGTGCACAAAACCCACCTATACTTCTTTTGTATTCCGAAAAACATTTTTTGGAAAAACCATATAAGGAAATCAAATGAGAAAAATGATTGTAACAATATTCTTAATACTTGGTCTAAGTACAGTAAATGCTGATGATCATGAGCAGAATGTACATAAATGTAATGCCAACAGATGTGGTGGAGACCAAAATAAATTACTTCTTAACGGAAATAAAGATGTAAAAAAGAGCGACTTAAAAAAAGAAAAAAAAACCAAAGAGAAAAAAGAAGTAAAAAAATAGAAAAGCTTTTCATATTGTGTGCACTTTACTTGCACACAGTATGATTATAATTCAAACATATCAGGCTTAACCTGAAAAAACATTTCAAAAGGAAACAACATGAAAAAAATAATTTTAGCGAGTATCTTGGCTTTAGGATTTGTCTATGCGAACAATGCGGCAACTGAGTTGGAACATGCCAACAAAACACCATCTAGTGATGAAGCATTCACACAAGATATGTCAAAAATGAAAGCCGCTGGAAAATGTGGTGCAGACCAAAGTACAATGAAGAAAAAAATGAAAAAGAATGCAGTTAAACCAAACTCAGCAGCACTCGAGTTGGAACATGCCAACAAAACACCAACAAGCAATGAAGATTTTGGAAAAGATATGTCTAAAATGAAAGCTGCTGGAAAATGCAACTCAGGTAAGTAAGTTTACCATTCATTGAATTTCTTCCCACCTCCTTGTAATGCTTCCTTTTTTGGGGAAGCATTTATCTTTACAAATACAACATAAATTCCGTACCTTCTCCAAGTGTAGAGTTTAGTTCAATCTCAATATCATGTTCATCACAGATACTCTTAACAATATTCAGGCCCACACCAAAACCTCCGGAGTACTCCGTGCCACGTTTAAACTTTTCAAATATCTCTTTTTGTTTTTCAGCCTCAATGCCAATGCCTTCATCTCTTATAGATAAAACACGGTCTTTTAACGTAACATAGATCTTTGATCGTGTCGAAGAATATTTAATGGCATTGCCAATAAGATTGCCAAGCAGCAGTGTAAGCTGGGACTCAGGCAAGATACAACTCATCTCTTCTATTTCCGTTTTAAAGACAATACGTTTAATATCGGCAAGTGGGCGATAATACTCTACTGATTTTTGTAATACTTCATCAAGCTGGAGTACTTCCCCTGCATCCTCTTTCTTTTTAAAATTCAAATAGGTTAAAGAGCGGTAGATATCATAAAGCTGCTTTGTAGAGATGGAGACATTCCTGAGTGTTTTTTCTGTACACTCACCCTGCTTTAAAGCCTGGTCTGTCGCCATAGTAAGTGAAGATATAGGTGTATTGAGTTCATGTGTAATATCATTTAAAAAACGTTCGACCTGTTCTACCCTTTCGCGCACAGGTTTCATAAAAAGTCTAGAGAGTAACCAGGCAACCATAATGATGAAAATAAAAACAATAACCAATACATTAAATACACTTTTCTTTAAAACAGCCAATTGTTTTGAGAGCATTTTGGATTGTACGACCACATATTTTATATTTAAATGTTCTCTAGGAGCATCAGAGATCAATATATTATAATCATTCAGTTCAAAATAACCGGTTTTCATTTTTATAGAGGGGTCAACAAGTTCTCCTTCGACAACTCTATTGTGGGTATCTATCAGTGCAAGTGTGATATTTGGAGGGACATAGACATCTTTAAGGGTACTACCACTCATATGTGCCATAATGATCTCTCCTGATTTCACATCTGCCAAATGTTCCAGCTTATAGTATGTCTCATTAATATATGCCGATTTCTGTGCTTCATAGTACCAATAACCCACTAAAGAGATAAAAAGAAATGAAGAGAGAATATAAAGCCCTAAAAAAGAGTAAAAAGAGTGTTTTTCCAGTTCTGTCATCTGAGATCTACTCATACCTGTACCCTGCTCCTCTTTGGGTAGAGATCTTCTCTGCGCCAATCATCTCTCTTAGTTTACGTATATAGGAACGTAATGTAGCATCACTTGGCATAGCATCAAACTCCCAAATATTCTGTACCAACTCCTCTTGAGAGATCAATCTATGCGGATGGGCTATAAAATACTCCAATATCTCCATCTCTTTGGGTTTAAGTGTATAGGTTTTCTTGCTGTTTTTAATCACACGTTTGCTTGGGTAGAACATCACTGCCTCACTTAGTTTTACTGGTGTATCTTGTTCAATATGAAAAAGAATCTTACTTTTTTCAATACGCAACTTCAACTCTTCAAGATCAAACGGTTTTTTTATATAATCATGGGCACCCGCATCAAAAGAATTTTTCATATGGTCTACATCTTCATACGCAGTAATGATAATAGCAGGTGTCGTATCATTAAAACCTCTCAACTCTTCAATAAGTTCTACACCATTCTTCCCCGGTACATTAATATCAAAAATAAAAAGATCATAATGTCCTTCATCTATATACTCTTCAGCCTCTTGTGAATCAAAAGCCCTATCTGTTTCATAGGATTGTTTCAAGTAATCATGTATGATATCACCCAAAACAGGGTCATCTTCCATCAGTAATATTTTCATCTATCAATATCCTCTTTGTTATCTTTTGTAGTCTACTATAATTTTTATTTGTAGATGCCATAAATGATATTTCTGTGACAATTTACATATATCTAAGGAATATACAATCCATAGTTGTGCTATAATATTTTATGATAACTTAAGAAATATACTTATGGTTAGAAAACGGCTAGAGGGAGAAAGCGTGGATGAGACAATAAATGATACATCTATTGCTTTCAATGAACGTCTCGCTTATGACAAACTGAGTTTTTACTATATCTCACTCCCTGTGATACTTATAGGGCATCTACTCGGTGCGCTTCTCCTCTCTGCTATGCTTTTGACAAAAGGGGAACGTTTCCCTATCTTTATTTGGTTACTTCTCAATATCATTATGTTTCTTTTCCGCTTTTACCACTATAACCTCTTTAAAAATACCTCTGAAAAAGAGAAACTGCGGGATGCAGATATTTGGATGGATCGCTACTATACCAATGTCCTGGTCTCAGGGATCATCTGGGGAAGCAGTGCATTTTTACTCTTTCCGGGATTAGATGCCTCCAATCAAATGATTCTTATACTCTTTCTCTTTGCCATAGGATTTTCTTCTTTAGGAGTCCTGGCAACAAAAAGTGACCTACTCTTAACTTATGTACTTGTCATGTATGGACCTATTTTATGGCAACTCTTTTTTCAGGAGAACAATACAAATCTCAATATTGCTTATGCTGTCATCTCTTTAGTACTCATCATGATCTTGATAGCCAATTATTATGGTAAAGTGATTAACAAATCCCTACAGAACCGACAACACTTTGTCGATATTAAAGCTTCACACGACAAACTCAAAGAGCGTTTCTTCTCTCTTTTTGAACGTGCACCTGTTGGGATCTACTATTATAATGATAAATTGGAACTACAAGACCTCAATATACAGTTCTCAGATATGAATAAAGTTAAAAACAAAGAAGAGTTGATGGGACTTTCCCTCTACGATATGATTGACGATAAAGCAATTATACTTGCACATGAGCAGGCATTTCAGGGGAAAACAGGAAATTACCGTGGTCCACTGGAGACACTTTCCAAGAAAAAAGAAAATATCTATGTAGATCTCTCTACGGTTCCTATGTTAAACAGTGACGGCGAAGTTGCCGGTGGTATCACTATTGTTAATGATATTACTTCTGAAATTACCGCTCAGGAGAAGATGGTCCGCAATGCATACTACGATATGTTAACCAATATCCCAAACCGTACACTGTTGATGGACAAACTCAGAAAGGTAATTAACAGTAAGAGTTCAGACAACTCCACTGCAGCTCTTCTCTTTCTGGATATCGACCACTTTAAAAAAATCAATACAAGCTTTGGACACGACATCGGAGACACAGTACTTAAGCAAGCAGCATATAGAATAGAAGAGACTATTGAAAACGATGAAACTCTTGCCCGTATCTCTGGAGATAAGTTTGTCATTCTAATGCCTCACATCAGCCAAAAAGAAAAAGAGGCCAAAAAGTTCATAGAGAACTATATCTCTAGCATCAACCAAAACTTTTCACAGCCACTTAAAGTAGCAGGGAAAGACTACTATATCAGTTTTTCCATTGGTGCTGTAGTCTTCTCAGATAATCGTTCAACAGCATTTGATCTACTAAAACGTTCTGAGACTGCTATGTATGAAGCCAAGAAGACCACACGAGGAAGTACACAGTTCTATCATGATCAGATGAGTTTTCAGGCCAAAGAGCTTCTGATGCTTGAAAATGATATTCATAAAGCCATTACACATGATGAATTTGAAATGTACTATCAACCACAGCTGAATGTAGAGACCAATAAGATCATTGGTGCAGAAGCACTTATAAGGTGGAATCATCCTAAAAAAGGTATGATCATGCCTGATGCTTTCATACCGCTGGCTGAAGAGAGTGGTATCATTGTGAAGCTTGAAGAGTGGATCTTTGACCGTATTATGAAAGATACTAAAGAGATGATCCAAACTATGGGTGCTTTTAATCTTGAACATATTGCTATCAATATCAGTACGGTACACTTTTTAGAACCTCACTTTGTTGAGAAACTGATGCTTTTGGTAAAAGAGCATCAAGTCAAGCCAGAGTGGTTTGAGTTGGAGATCACGGAGAGTGGCATTATGCGTAACATTGATGATGCCATTCAAAAGATAAAAGAGTTGAAAAATTTCGGTTTCACCTTCTCTATAGATGATTTTGGGACAGGTTATTCTTCTCTTTCACACCTTAAAGAGCTTCCTGTTGATGTCATCAAAATAGACCAGTCCTTTGTACGTAACATGAATGAAAATGATGAGATGATAGTGGAAGCTGTTGTTGCTATAGGTCAAAAATTTAATCTTGAAGTATTGGCTGAAGGAGTGGAGAGTGGGGATATACTCAAATACCTCAAAGGCATACGCTGTAACACTTACCAGGGTTACTTCGCGCATACCCCTATAGCGCTCAAGGACTTTGAAGTACTTCTTAAATCCAAAGCCTAAAAAATCTATCTGCCTTTAGAGCTTTAGATTTCTTAACCTTAAAGAGTTCCCTATAACAGAAACCGATGAAAAAGACATTGCAGCAGCGGCAATGACCGGAGAAAGCAGTATCCCAAATACGGGGTACAAGACACCTGCTGCCACAGGAACACCTACAGAGTTATAGATAAAAGCAAAAAAGAGATTTTGACGTATATTTTTCATAGTACCTCTACTTAAAGTAATGGCTCGTACTATACCTGTTAAATCTCCTTTAACCAAAGTAACCCCCGCACTCTCCATAGCAACATCTGTTCCTGTTCCCATGGCAATACCTACATGTGCTTTTGCCAAAGCCGGTGCATCATTGACACCATCCCCTGCCATTGCAACAACTTTACCTTCATTTTGAAGTACAGTAACCACATTAGATTTTTCTTCGGGGGAAACTTCTGCATGTACGCTGTCTATATTGAGTTTTTTTGCAACTGCCTGTGCAGTCGTAGCATTATCACCTGTCAACATTACCACAGTCAAACCTTGTGCATGCAATGCTTTTATTGCTTCAGGAGTACTCTCCTTTATCGGATCCATGACTCCCACAAAACCAGCTGCTTTACCATCCAAGGCAACAAGCATGACTGTTTGCCCTTCTACTCTGTATTGCTCTGCTTTTAAAGCAAGTTCTGAAAAATCTACTTGAAGATTTTCTAAAAGTTTTTTATTTCCTATGGCTACATCAACGCCATCAACATAACCTGTCACACCCTCTCCTGTTATAGAGATAAAATCTTTTGTTTTATAGAGTGAGTATGCCCTCTGGTTCGCTCCTTCTACAATAGCCTCAGCCAGGGGATGTTCACTAGACTGTTCCAACGTAGCTACCAAGGTAAGGAAACGTGCTGCATCTACACCTTCCACCACCTCAACAGTCACCAGTTTAGGTTTACCTTCAGTGAGTGTTCCTGTTTTGTCTACAACCAAGGTATCTACTTTTTCCAATATTTCCAAGGCTTCTGCATTTTTAATAAGTACCCCATGTGCTGCCCCTTTCCCTGTACCTACCATAATGGAGACAGGTGTTGCAAGTCCTAAAGCACAAGGGCAGGCAATAATAAGGACGGCTACAGCTGAAACTACTGCATAGGCAAGTCTCGGTTCAGGACCCCAAATATACCAGGCACTAAATGCCAAAATTGCTATAAGTACAACAATGGGAACAAAATATCCTGAGACTATATCTGCCAGTTTTTGAATAGGTGCACGGGAACGCTGTGCAGTAGCAACCATGTCAACTATTTGAGAAAGTAAAGTATCTGCTCCTACTTTTTCTGCTTTTATGAATAAAGAGCCTGTTGTATTGACTGTTGCCCCAATGACCTTGTCACCAGTTTTTTTGGCTATGGCCACAGGTTCCCCTGTAACCATGGACTCATCAATATTACTCTCCCCTTCTGTGACTATACCATCCACTGGTATTTTATCTCCGGGACGAATACGTAAGATATCTCCTACCTGAACCTCTTCTAACGCAATATCCTCTTCTTTCCCATCTTCTCTAACTATACGTGCTGTGTTGGGTGCAAGTCCTAGCAATGTCTGTATGGCTGTATTGGTTTGAGAACGGGCACGCAATTCAAGTACCTGCCCCAATAACACTAAAGCCACAATAACTGCAGCAGCTTCAAAATAGACATGTACCAAACCGCCATTTAGTTGCATTTTAGGTGGAAATATCTGAGGAAATAGTAAAGCTACCATACTGTAGATCCAGGCAGCTCCCACCCCTAAAGCAATGAGTGTAAACATATTGAGATTCCAACTCTTCACTGAGTTATAGCCTCTAACAAAAAATGGCCAACCACCCCAAAGTACCACTGGCGTAGCCAATAAGAATTCAATCCACTGTACCATAGTCATTGAGAGCCAAGCAGGTAATAAAGATGGTGCAAGGTCTGCAACCATAGCCAAAAGAAATACAGGAAGTGCCAAAACGGTACTAACCTTAAATCTTCGTGTCATATCTTCCAACTCTTCATTCTCTTCTTCATTGGCAGTTGCGACCATAGGTTCAAGTGCCATCCCACAGATAGGACAATTACCAGGACCTTTTTGTTTAATTTCAGAGTGCATAGGACAGGTATAAAGTACTTGTTGATTTCCTTTTTTCTTACGCTTATTCTCATCCATTTCAGGATCATAAATAGTATGTATATGTGAATGAGTATACATCTCTTTCTCTTCTTTATGAATTGGGTTACAGCTTTCACAGGTAGAAGATGATGCTTCATCTCTTTTTATATCTTGATTCATCTCAACTCCTTCGTATTTTTTTAATAATATTACAAAAGTGTGTATATTATGTGCATATACCTTGTGCACACAACATACACATAAAACTTCTATGATTCACTATCTAAACATTAACACATACAAAGGAAGAACTATGAAACGAAGAAATTTTTTAACCTTGAGTACAGTAACAGCACTGTATGTACTCACAGGTTGTGGTGGTGGGTCAAATACTGAAGATGGTAATAATTCTGCTGCAGGAACATCCTCAGCAGTGGCATTGCCCATACCTGAACTAAAAATACCTACTGATATCGGTGGCATAAAACACTATGATCTTAATATTGTAGAGGCAAAACATAGTTTTTTTGAAGGTATTGATACAAATACCTATGCTATTGACAGTACCTATCTGGGACCAACACTCTTACTTAAAAAAGGAGACAATATTTCTATAAACTATACGAACAAATTAAATGTTGAAACTACCATGCATGGCCATGGTATGCATGTACCCGGCAATATGGACGGTACAGCACACCAACCTATAGCAGTGGGAGCTACCTGGTCTGCACAATATACGGTCAGTCAGAGAGCCTGCACCAACTGGTATCATCCTCATTACCTTCATAAAACTGCACCACATGTCTACCAGGGATTGGCCGGTTTCATTATCATAGAAGATGCAGAGAGTCAAAATTTGGATCTCCCTAAACGTTATGGTCTTGATGACATCCCATTGGCACTACAAGACCGTTTCTTCTCTACCGATAAAACATTATTAGATTACTCTCCTGACAATATGGAACTTTCACAAGGTTACATAGGTGATACCTTCATCTGTAACGGTGCCATAGAACCTACATTTGATGCTGAAGCAAAAGAGATACGTTTTCGTCTCTTGAATGGTTCAAACTCAACTGTCTATGATCTTGGTTTCTCTAACGGAAAAAACTTTAAACAGATCGCTTCAGACAATGCCTTTTTAGAACAACCTCTTACTATGACACAGTTGACACTCTCTCCAGGTGAACGTGCAGAGATAGTTGTTGACTTTACGAATGATACAGGAGATTCTCTCACGCTGCATGAATATAGAAACAATAAAACTTTTCTAAACATCAATATCAATAAAAATGCTACAGATGTGACCACTTTGCCATCAACTTTAACCACACTTGATACCATAGGTACAGCAACCAATAATAGACAATTTAGACTAGGTATGCAAAGTATGGGTAACTTTACCATCAATGATTTGGCAATGGATGTAAACCGTATAGATGTTGCACTGGCACAAGGAGATATAGAAGAGTGGGAAATTATAAATACTATGAATGTTGATCATAATTTCCATATCCACAATACACATTTTAGAGTCATATCACGAAATGATGCTCCAGATCAGGTGCCTTCAAATGAAAAAGGCTACAAGGATGTGGTCTATCTACCGGCAAATGAAAAAGTTAAGCTTATTGTAGAGATGCCCAGTGACGGTATAACAGCAGATAGCAATAATCCATATATGTTCCACTGTCATTTTCTTGAACATGAAGACAATGGTATGATGGGACAGTTTACTGTTACATGATCCTCTCTTACACAAACTAAGGTGGATTTTCCTCCACCTTCTCTTAACACTTTATCTATATTATAGATATGCACATAACATACACACTTCTACACTACTATAATATCTAGAATAACTAAGCTAAAGGATGACTAACTATAGAATATAAGGATACACTATGAATAATGAATGGTATATAGGCATAGGATTGGGAGGATTGATCATTCTACTTTTAATTCTCACATTTCTCTATTATTTTTTAAAAACATCTCATAATAAAAACACCCGTTCCGCAGCACAAGATATTTTGGATAGACGTTATGCAAACGGTGGCATAGACAAAAAAGAGTATGTAGAAAAATCAAGACAAATAAAAGAGCAAGCTAACCTAGCATAACTTTTACACAAGGAAGGGAACATCAACATGAAAATATGGTAGTGCCATGATAAAACAGGCACCTCAAAAACCAGCTAGTATGAAGTGCGTACCTGGAAAATGTGGCGGTAAATAAATAACGACCTACATCTGATGTATCAGTTTGCTATAAGATCCAAAGTATCATAAAATTCTTCTGGTTCTTCATAACCATAAAACATACTATCGTGGAGCTCTTTCCCACTCTTGTCAAAAAATACGAATGCCGGAGAGCCAAATACATTGTATCTCTTTTGTATCACCTGACTCTCTTTGTCTGCACTGTCTGTAATGTTGACACGTACCGCAATATAATCTTTTTTTAGCTCTGCACGTACTTTTTCATCCTGAAAAGTAGTGGCTTTTAATTTTTTACAGACGGGACAGGTATCTTTATAAAAATAGATCACCAGAAATTTTCCTTCTTTGAGTGCCAGCTCTTTTTTTAATTCAAGTTCATTCATTGTATTAACAAGTGAAAAAGGGACATAATTTCCTTCACTGATGACAGCAGTATTTTGTCCGCTGAACTTGGGCAATGGCTTGAGTATATCTCGTTGGCCGTACGCTGCCCCAATAAGCAGTAACGTACCCCATACCAAAAGTACAACACCTAATCCTTTCAATAAGGTATACCAGCTAGAGACATTTTCAGGCAAAGATTTCAATGCTCCAAGATAGATACTTAACACTATGAAGAAAATACCCCAGAGTAAAAGTGGAGGTACGATATCAAGTTCATTGAAAATATAAATAGCCGTAGCTAAAAGTAAGACGCCAAAGGTATATTTGACCATATCCATCCATTCTCCTGCTTTAGGCAGAAGATGCCCTGCTCCTAGGCCAAGCAGTAAAAGTGGTACACCCATACCCAATGCCATAAAGAACATCGTCACAGCACCCAATACAGGATCAGCTTTTGAGATGGCTATACCAAGAAAAGAGATGAGAATAGGAGAGACACAGGCACCTAAGATCAAGGCTGAGATCATCCCCAGTAGAAAAACCATAGGAGCAGATCCACCTTTAATATCTTGAGAAGAGGCATTGAGTCTGGACTGTATAAAAGAAGGAAGCTGTATCTGATAGAGTCCAAACATGGAGAGTGCCATTGCTACAAAGATCAAAGATATGATCCCGATCGCCCAGACATTCTGGAAATATGCCTGTAAGTGTTCACCTGTAGCACCAGCAATGGCACCCATGATCGTATACGTTAATGCCGTACCCAATACATATGCTAAAGAGAGATAAAAAGCCTTTATTTTAGAGATATCCTTCCCCTGTCCTACAATAATACTTGAAAGAATGGGAACCATAGGTAATACACAAGGCGTAAATGTTAACAAAAGACCTGCAGCAAAAGAGCCCAATGCCAAAGAGAGTATCCCCTGCTCTGCACTTGGTGCACCTTGGGTAGCTGAAAAGAGTAGCGTTGTAGAGAGTAGTAAAAAGAAAGAGGATAATAAAACTTTTCTGTGTTGCATGATAAACCTTCATCTATATTTTTATAACAACAGTATAGTTTAACTACTGTGCAGATTGTGTGCAAAGCCTATGTACACACTACTTGCACGGAAAATGCGTTATACTTATGTAATATTAAGGGAAGCACTTTAGAGATACCCACAAGGACAAGAGATGCAAACTATTTCAAAACTTTTTCTAACTCTTTTTACACTGAGTAGCCTCAGTCAGGCAGAAAGTATTAACCAGCTTATTGGTCAGTCACTGAACAAACACCCCTCTTTACAGACTATACAGTACCGTCTCTCTGCTATGGATGCCCGTATAGAAAAAAGTAAAAACTGGTCTAATCCGGAACTTATCCTCAACATGAATGATATTCAGTTTTCTGACATAACAAATAGAGGTATCGAACCAATGCAGACTCAGGGAGCCAGTTACAAACAGCGTTTTCCCTGGTTTGGAAAGATCGATGCAAGAGAAAGTTTTACCCGTGCACAAAAATCTGTCATACTTGCCTCTTACGACATTGCCAAAGTAAAACTTGCTGAAGAGATACGTATCACCGCCTATACTATACTTGAGATTCAAGAGCGTATCCGTATAGTAAGAGAATATGAAAAACTGACCAAACAGAACATTGCCTTATATGATGCCTACGCTTCTACAGACAATATGAGCCACTCCAGCTCTATGTCTGCAGAACTTTTACTCTCCAGACTTCACATTAGATCAGAACGTTACAGAGCTGTACTTAACTCCCAAAAAGCAAAACTGGTTTACTTAGTACAGAGAAAAAATGCATATGTCTCAGACAGACTGCGTATGAAAAAACCAAAGTCTCTGGGTTATTACCTTTCAAAACTCTCTAACAATCCTGCCTATAAGAGAATGCTTTCAAAAACTAAAGTTGCCAATGCAAACAGAGACTTGAAAGCCCTTGATGTCAACCCCGATCCTTTTGTACAGGTTGGTTACTTTAACCGTCAGGAATTTGAGGATTATGCCAGTATTTCTATAGGTTTTGCTATGCCAATATTTGGTTCAGAAAAGCTAGAAACAGAAGCAGCTAAAAAAGATGCACTTGCGGCTAAAAGTGAAACACTGGACTACCATGCTGCACTTGAGAGTCAAATACGCGTCTCTTATGCCAAAATGAAAGAGGCATACCGTATTTACCGGATCATTCAAAATGACAGTCTTCCCAAGCTTCAACATATGTTCGAACTTAACGAAGCTTCTATAGAAAGTGGTGAAGACCTCTTTACCTATACCTCACTGCTAGAACAGAAACTGGATCTGGATGAAGAGCGTACTGTTGCTAAAGCACAGTACCTCAGAGGCGTAGCCAAACTCAAATCACTCATCGGAGATATACAATAATGAAACAGATACTCATCAAAACTCTTACACTCAGTGTACTTTTAACACTCTGTGCTCACGCAGAGATGAAATGTCAAGCAGGAAAATGTTCTACAGGAAAAGAGAGTACAGAAAAAGTTCTTCCTCAACCTGAAGAAAAGGCAAAAAATGCCGGAGGTATGACAGAAAAAGAGCATACAGAAATGCTAAAAAAAGAAGAGAAAGAAAAAGCCTCAACAAAAATGTCACCCAAAGAACATGCCCAAATGCTTAAAGATGAAGAGGCAGCAAAAAATACACCTGAAAAAATCAAAGCACGTGCAAACAAACATGTCATCCAACAGCTGTTTAATGTCAGAACTGTTAAAGTCAAACAGCTCACAGCAGCCAAAGAGCAGGTTAACTACGGTTATATTGTAATAGAAGATTCACGTAGAGTGGAAGTCTCTTCCTGGTACAGCGGTTATGTCGAAACACTTTATGCAGATACACTCTACAAAAAAGTCAAAAAAGGAGATGCACTGGTAAAAGTCTACTCTCCGGAAGTATACAAAGCAAAACAGGATTATCTTAATGCACTTAAATTTAATGACACAAGAGCAACTCTTGGTATGCTCAGAGGAGCAAAAGAAAAACTCAGACTGCTCAATGTGAGTCAAAAAGAGATAGACCTTATTAAAAAAACAAGAAGAGTAGATGAGTTCACCACCATTTATGCCCCTATTTCCGGTTGGATCTTTAAGAAAAATCTTAATCTGGGATCAAGCTTCAAAAAACAACAGAAGCTTTTTGAAGTAATTAATCTGGATAAAGTTTGGCTGGAAGCAAAACTCTTTCAAAATGAATTGCAAAACTTAGACAAACTAGAAAACTTTACAGTGAAAGTCAAAGGGGTGGCAATAACTTTTAAAGCAAAAAAAGCACTGCTTTATCCTATGTTGGATCCCAAAGAAGCAACAGCCACTTTACGTTTGATTGTAGACAACACCAATGAAGTACTCAAACCCGGAATGTATGCCAAAGTACATACTTCTGCCAAAACAGAGACCAGCCTTGTCATTCCCCGTACGGCAGCACTTAGAAAAGATGGCAAATGGTATGCCTTCCTTGCTACGGAGTTCAAAGGTGAGTATGAACCAGTCGAGATCGATATTGAACCACTTGACAATATCTATTTTCTGGTTAAAAAAGGGCTTTTTGAAAATGAAAATATAGTTAATAATGCACTGTTCATGATGGATTCAGATGCACAGATCAATAGTATTTACTAATAATGGATCTAATATGAAAAAAGTACATTTTGCAACGTTAACACTGGGTTCACTCCAACAGTGGGTTTATGTGACTAGTCACAGCAACAACAATCAAGGATCATTATGATTGAAAAACTTATAGCCTTTTCCGTAAAAAACCGTTTCCTTATCCTCATGGCAACGATTTTCATTATTATGGGCTCTGTATGGTCCATGAAAAACACCCCCCTGGATGCACTTCCGGACCTCTCTCCACCTCAAGTGATCGTACAGGTCACATGGAAAGGTCAGAGTCCTGAGATCATTGAAGATCAAGGGACATACCCTTTGGTTTCACAATTTCTTGCTATCTCCAATATTGAGACAGTACGTGGTTTCTCTACCTATGAAAATGCACTCATCTATATCATTTTCAAAGAAGAGACAGACCTATACTGGGCACGTTCTCGTGTACTGGAACAGTTGGCATCTATACAGTCACAACTTCCTGACAATATGGAAGTAACACTCGGACCAGATGCTTCTGGTGTAGGCTGGGCCTATGAGTATGCACTTACCTCCAAAACCAAAACACTTGAAGAGTTACGTACCCTTCAGGACTACTACTATAAGTATGCCCTCATGGGTGTAGATGGTGTCTCTGAAGTAGCAACCATCGGTGGGTTCATACCTACCTACCAGATCACGGTTAACAATGATGCCTTGGTTCAATATAATCTCTCTATTAAAGATATTACACGTACACTCAAGGAAAACAACAATGATACCGGTGGACGGATTGTCATTCAGAATGGTTATGAGTGGATGGTACAGGCAAAAGGATACATTAAAGATCTCAATGAAATGCGAAATCTTGTCATTACCACCAAAGGAGGTATCCCTCTCACATTAGGAGACATCGGCCGTGTAGAAAAAACTCCTGCAGCAAGACGTGGTATGGCTGATCTAAATGGTGAAGGTGAAGTAGTTGGTGGTATTGTAATGCTGCGTTATGGAGAAGATGTCTACTCCGCACTAAAACGTATAAAAAGTAAGATGAAAGAGCTAAATGTAGAAGGTGTCGATGTTATCACTACCTATGACCGTTCTGAACTTATTGGGAAAGCCGTAGATACACTCAAAGGAACCCTTATTGAAGAGAGTATTATTGTAGTCATCATCATTGGGCTCTTCTTAATGCATTTTCGTTCATCACTGATTGTACTCATTGTCCTACCACTTACTATTGGCTTAACCTTTTTACTTATGAAATTATTTGGTATTGGTTCAAACATTATGTCTCTAGGAGGAATTGCCATTGCCATTGGTGCTATGGTAGATGCCTCCATTGTCATGATAGAAAATGCCCATAAAGCTTTGCATAAAGAAGAGGGGAAACTCAAACGCTCCCTTGAAGATAATGAGCGTATAGTTGCCATAGTGAAATCTTCCCAAGTAGTAGGACGTCCCATATTCTTTGCCTTGGCACTGGTTGTGGTCTCTTTCTTACCGATCTTTGCACTTTCTGGTCAAGAAGGACTACTCTTTTCTCCTCTGGCATTTACCAAAACCTTTGCTATGACCGCAGGGGCGATCTTGGCCGTTACCCTTGTTCCTGTGTTGATGATCTACTTTGTCAAAGGAAAGATCATCCCCGAATCAAAGAATCCTTTAAACAGATTCTTTATCTGGCTCTATCACCCCATTTTGGTCTACAGTTTAAAACTCAAATACATTGTCATAGCCTTTGCAGTAGGACTACTGCTACTGGCTGTGCCACTCTATCAAAAGCTCAACTGGGAGTTTATGCCAATGCTGGATGAACAGACGGTAATGTACATGCCTGTAACTCCTTATGGGATATCTATTGATCAGAGTAAAGCTTTAACACAAAAGACAGACAAAATACTCAAAAGCTTTCCTGAAGTCGCAACTGTCTTTGGTAAAGGAGGACGTGCAAACTCAGCCACTGATCCTGCACCACTGGGGATGATAGAAACAATCATCACTTTTAAACCAAGAGATCAATGGCGTAAAGGAATGACCACCGAAAAGCTTATGGCAGAGATGGATAAAGCTCTACAGGTACCAGGACTTGTCAATTCATGGACCTACCCTATTCGTGGACGTATCGATATGCTCCTTTCAGGTATCAGAACACCTCTGGGGATCAAGCTTTATGGTAAAGATGCCAAAGGTTTACAGGAAGTGGCACAAAAAATAGAGAGTACACTGCGTGACTTAAAAAGTACACAATCTGTCATCTCCGATCAGGCATCTGCAGGTTTCTTCATAGATATCAATATCGATACAGAAGCGTTAAAGCGTTACAACATTTCCAAGTCACTTATATTGGAGTATACCTCTGCTGCCATTGGTGGTAAAAAGGTTACAACGATGTACAAAGGCTTGGAGCGTTACCCTATTGCCCTGCGTTTTGAAGAGGAGGAGCGTAGAAACCTGAATGAGATCAGAAATATACAGGTCAAAACTCCACTTGGTTTTGTGCCGCTCTCTACTTTTACTAAAATACAATACAGACAATCTGCCTCAGTCATCAAGTCTGAAATGGCAACACCGGTAACTTTCATCTATATTACTCCACAACTGGGTATGTCTGTAGTGACTTATAAAGAAAAGGCTATTAAAGCCCTGGAGAAGATCAAACTTCCAGCAGGCTACTACATAGAGTGGGCAGGACAATCTGAATACCTTGAGTCCGCTATGGCAAAGATTATATGGATCATTCCTACTGTCTTATTGGTTATTCTTGTACTCATATACTTTGCACTTGGAGAACTCATACCCACTTTGATCGTCTTCTTTACACTGCCATTTGCACTCTTAGGCGGATTCTTCTATGTAGATATACTTGGATTTAATATGAGTATCGCCATCATCGTTGGGTTTATGGCCCTGCTTGGGGTGGCTGCAGAGACTGCAATAGTCATGATCGTATATCTCAAAGAGTCTATAGAAGAAGCACAATACAAGTATGGAGATACCTTTAATGTCCAACATTTAGATAATGCCATTTATGAAGGTGCAGTACAAAGAGTAAGACCAAAGCTTATGACCGTTTTTGCCATCTTGGCAGGATTATTACCTATCATGTATACACATGGAGTTGGTTCAGAAGTCATGCAGCGTATTGCGGCACCTATGATAGGTGGGGTAGTAAGCTCTGCTGTTTTAAGCCTACTCTTGATACCTATCTTTTACGATATGTATGAGAAACACCTATTAAAAAAGAAGGAGAAATAATATGAAAACCCATATAAGGTTCATTTTACTCTCACTGTTTGTAATGAGTCTCCTCCTCTCAGGATGTACTGAAAAAGAGGAAAAAAAGTCTCTCACAGAGGGTGGCATGAAATGTGGTGTCGGAAAATGTGGCTCAAGTATGGTAGATGGTTCTGCTGTACTTGTGAAAAAAAAGATGAATATTGTTGATCAACTCAGTAAAAAGGATAAACGTAGAGACTGTGTACTCAAAGCTAGAACAACCAAAGCCCTATACAACTGTGTACGTGACCCAGAGACAGGTAGGTTAAGCATTGAGAAAAAAAGTCATACATTTAAAGCTGTAGAGAAAAAAATACCAAAAAAAGAAGAGAAAAATAAAATGAAATGTGCTACAGGAAAATGTTCTAACGGTTGATATAAAGAAAGTGTAAAAAGAGAAAGAGGCTTTCAAAAGCCAAAGGCTTTTGAAAAGAAGGATTACTTCATTGCAGCAATATGATCAGATACAGCTTGAAGAGCAGCATCATCCATAGAAGCTACTTGACCTTTCATAACTGCACCCATACCGTGTTGGTTAAGAGTTCCAGCTTTGTAACCTTTAAGTTGCTCTAGAGTTTTAGCAGCATCTTGACCTGTAATGATTGCAGATTTACCAAGTGCAGCTTTTTCACCATTAGCTCCGTGACAACCAGCACATTTAGCATATGCAGCAGCTCCGTCAGCCATAAGTAGTGTAGATCCAGCGAATAACATTGCGATTGCGATTTTTTTCATATTCTATCCTTTATATTTTGTTTACAGTGTGAAGTATAACATAGTAACTTTAAAAGTTATGATTATACTTTTTATAACTTTATGCATAAAAAATTATGCATAAGCCAAATTAGCAAGAAGGTACGTTACCTGAATCAGATGCATACTCATAAGCAAAATCATAAACATCGTTTACATACTTGTCTTTCAACTTAAGACCTGGGCAGATTTTTGCAGCTTCAGTAGCAAATTTACCAGCACCTTTGATCTTTTCCCACTCACCCTGTGTGTGTTTTGTAGCAAACTTAGCACCTGAGAAACCACAAGAAGATTTCATTTTCTTCATATAGATCTTTTTACCTTTGTTTGAGTCTGCAGATGCAGTTGTTGAAAGTACCGCTAGTCCAAGTAATGCAGCTAGTGCAATTTTAGTCATTTTAGTCATGTTTATCCTTTTAATTTTTAGTACAGAAGGATGATAACATGTAATTGTGAAAAGATTGTGAGGAAAAGTGAAAAAAAAAGCAGTAAGAAAATTACTGCTTCAAGAAGTTACATTTGCAAAAGTACAAATGGTTTAACATTTAGGAACAACACCGTCGCTTGCATATTTTTTAGTGAATTTATAAACATCTTTCCACCATTTTTTCTTAATCTTCTTTGTATCTAAACGTGGACAGATCTTTTTTGCTTCACTTGGAAACTTGCCTTTTTCATAAATATTTTCCCATTCAGCCTGTGTATGATTTCTTGCAAAACGCACACCTGAGAAACCACATTTCTTACGGAACTTCTTTTTGAACAGTTTTTGCCCTTTTTTTGCACTTGCTGCAGATACAATAGATGGTGTACTTGCAAGAACAAAAAATGCCAATGCCAATACGGTGAATAGTCTTTTCATATAAAGCCTTTTTATTATTTTTTAATATATGAAAATATTATAGCTACTTCAACTTATCAAAAACCTTAAACTTTTCCCAATAGATATCGATAGCTTCGTTAAGTTCTTCTTTACTCAATGTTGTCGGCTCTTTTATGCCATAGTTATCTATAAACAGATCTGACATCACAGAGATACTTTTTGTAGGTTTGGTCAAATAAAACCGTAAAACAGCTTTTACATTTGTCTCTCCACTGTAAGCGGCCAGGTAAGACATAAACATTTGCTGCAAAGAGGTTGGTAGATTTTTATGACAAGGAATGCAGTTACGTGTATAAATATCTTGTGCCTGCACAAAAAGTGTTAAAAATATGAAAACGATTGCCGACTTTACCATGATATCACCATTTTGGTACCTACTCCTATTTTAGATTGTACTTCTATATTTATATGATATTCATCCAGTATCTTTTTTACTATACTCAAACCAATACCAAAACCACCCTCACTTTGGTTAAAACGCATATACCGATCAAACATAAATGGTATTTTCTCTTCAGAAATCCCTATACCGGTATCTTTAAAACTCAGTACGTTATCTATAAGAAGAATATCTATCTTACCACCACGTATATTGTATTTAATAGCATTAGAAAGAAAGTTGTCTACCACCCTGACAAATTTTCGTCTGTCCATCACAATAGTAGAGTTGTCAAGATTTAATTTAAAACTGATATTTTTAGACTTTGCCAAAATATCAAAGTACTCTACCCTGTCTAGAATAATATGTTTGATATTCAACTTCTCATCGTTGTTCTCTTTCTCCTGTTCCAAAGTCAGATAAGTCAGATCTTTATAGAGAGTAGAAACTGTTTTAGCTGCGATATTAATACGTGTCAGTTTTTTTCTGTTTTTCTCAACCATCACATGGGTATCCATCATTTCAATATTTGCCAAAATAGCAGAAAGTGGGGTATTGAGCTCATGTGTTGTATCTTTAATAAACCTGTCCAATAACATGATAGAGTCACGCATGGGTTTAAGAAAAAGCTTTGCCAAATAGAGTCCAAACAACATAAAGAGTATAAATGCAAGTGTCCCATACCCCAAGATTGTTTTCCAAATAGTATCGCGCCAAAGCCCGTCATCTTTTATCTCAAGTACCAGATACTTGGCACCTAAAAAATAGACATCCAAACTCTTGACAAAATGTATATAGTTATTATCTATATAGATATCCTCATCAAATCTAATATTTGTATTTTCCAGTAAAGAAAAAATCTTTTTGAGGTCAATATCGTAAATGGCCGATTTAAAACGTTCATCTCTGGGATAAGTTTTTCTCTCATAAAAGTAGTGATGCAAAACTTTTAGTCTTTTGGTTTGTATGTAAGCATATTTTGTGAGGGTTGCACGTTGTTGTGCTAAAAAGAGTTTCTCTTGTGTTTGGTAGTAAAAGAGTGAAGAGAGCGTGATCAATAGCATGATCATCGTAACATAGAGTGAAAAAAATCTCAGTAGAGATGTTTTTTCACTTTTGAGTACTGAATTTGTAGCCTTGTTTCTTGATACTAACAATACGCTCTTTCCCTATAATTTTACGAAGATTCTTAATGTAGGTGCGAAGCGCTGTATCGCTTGGCTCTTCATCATAGTCCCACAAGTTCTCATAGATACGTTCATGTGCAATCACTTCTCCCTCATGTTTAAGAAAAAGTTTTAACAGTCTGGACTCTTTGTTTCCCAAGGAGATATCTTCTCCGTTAATTAGCAGTTCATTACTTTTGATATCATAAGAGATACCCTCAGCGATCTGCATCAACTCTTTAGAGTTATGAAAAAAATCACGTTTGAGCAGTGTCTCAATACGTATATGCAACTCTTTAAGAGCAAAGGGTTTACGTATATAGTCATCACATCCGGAGTTGAAACCTTTCTCAAGGTCATCCACGGTATCCATAGAAGTAATAAAAATGGCAGGAGCAACTACACCACCCTCTCTACTCTCTTTTAAAAGTTTCAATCCATCTATACCTGGTACATTAATATCAAGCAGCAACAAATCATACCTGCTCTCATAGAGTTTTTCCTGCGCTTCA
This sequence comes from Sulfurovum sp., assembly GCA_027081115.1. Classification (GTDB taxonomy): domain Bacteria; phylum Campylobacterota; class Campylobacteria; order Campylobacterales; family Sulfurovaceae; genus Sulfurovum. The sequence goes on along the minus strand of JALWLD010000057.1, from coordinate 356,297 downwards.
TCGCCATCATAGACGGAGACAACATCGTACCCCTGATCTTCTAAGAACTCTGTAACGGTATCATTCAGATTGGCATCATCTTCAAGTAAAAGTATTTTAGACAAACTGTTTTACCCATGACTGTAAACGTCCTGCACTCAATGCACCGGAGAGCTGATCTACCTGCTTTCCATTCTTAAAGACGATCAGTGTCGGGATACTGCGAATACCATACTGCGCACCCAGCGTCTGTTCCTCTTCTGTGTTCACTTTCAAAAACTGTGCCTGTAGAGGCATAGAGAGTGCTGCTTCTTCAAAAGCCGGAGCCATCTGCAAGCATGGACCGCACCAAGGTGCCCAGAAATCCACTACTACAGGGATCTCTGAATTAGCTAGGAACGTTGCAAGTTTATCGGCATTTACCGGTACAGGCTTTGCATCTAAAAGTGACTGTTTACAAGAACCACAGTTAGCTTTTGCATAAGACTCTTTCTTTGGAATTCGATTTACTTTGAGACAATGTGGACATACAACATTAACATTCATAAAAAACCTCCAGAAATTATGTACTTTTTTATTTTCTTGGATATTATAGCACATCGTAAGAAAATTAAATTGAACTAAAGTAACATTTATAAAGGATATTCATGGCTAAAAAAGAATTAATTGTAGGTGGCGGATGTTTCTGGTGTACAGAAGCTGTATTTGAGCTGCTTAGAGGTGTAAGTGATGTAGAGAGCGGTTATGCCAATGGGCAGACACTCAACCCAACATACAGAGACATCTGTACCGGAGAGACAGGACATGCTGAAGTTATCAAGATCACATATGATGATTCTGTTATCACTGTCGATACACTACTTGACATCTTCTTTGCAACACACAATCCAACCACACTAAACCAGCAAGGTGCAGACAGGGGTACGCAATACCGCTCCACCATCCTCTATACAGATGAAGAGACCAAAGAGGCAGCGGAGGCTTCTCTTGAAGCAGCACAAGAGGACTACAGTGACCCTATTGTAACCACCATAGAACCTTTAGATATCTACTACTCCGCTGAAGCATATCATCAAGACTACTATAGACAAAACCCAATGCAGGGCTACTGTATGGCCGTCATTCCACCAAAGATCAAAAAACTACAGGCAAAATTTTCCAAAGAGATAGCCTAAGGCTATCTTTTAAGAGGATTATCTGAACGTTTTTTGACTTTCCTCTCCTGTTCTTCAGAAATATTAGGCTGAGAGAACTCTACCTGACCGGCAATAATACACCCTTTACATCCAGGCTCACAATGATGATGAAGTTTCAGACACCACTCTCTGTCATCCCCCTTTGTTCCCATAAACTGACATCCCCAACCACTTGACATCTTTTTTCCTTTAATACCTTATTTCAAAACCATCTGTATTGAACTCTGCATCATCAATGATCTCATACTTTACATCATTAACCCTACTCAAAAGAGAGCCTTCTTTGAGTATATCTATAAATGTATCAAAATCATCATCAAATATCTCTGCTACCACTTCAACCGTTCCATCGGAAAGATTTTGAATGTAGCCTTTAAACTGTTTTTTCATTAAAGCTTGAGCAACAGATTTTCTATAAAAGACACCCTGTACTTTTCCTGATACAATAAATCTATACCACTCCATTATACAGCCTCACCATACTCTTCTTTCAAGTTTTGTAAAAATTCAATAATACGTATTTGGAAAAGTCTATCCTCCTCGTCATCTTCACATACACAATCATGCAATTCCATGAGAAGTCCAATATCAATTTTTTGATGAAAGCGTTTTACTTCACGTACCTCTTTTACTACCAGCTGTATAAGGTGTTCAAAGTCAAGACCATTATTGGTAATAATCTTGTCATGGTACTCTTTAACGGTCTCTATAAGCAGTTCTGCTCTTTCATCATCTTCCACGTAGATTTTATATGCGATCTCTTTGAGCTTCTGCTTTTCACAATCAGATATTTCACCATTGGATGAGACCATCAGTGTCAAAAGTTTGGCACGAAACTCTAACGAACTATTATGATAGACCAAAAATTCACGAAACATTTTCATTACATTACGTTTCAATGCTTTAAACATTGGATTCCTTACAGGCTATTTTAGAATGCCTTGATAAAATTAACACCATTTTAACAAAATTTTACTATAGTTAGAAACTTTTTTCACTTTTGGGGAGTTACCTATGAACAACATTGACCTAGTCATCATACTCAGTACAGCATTTTTAGGTTCTGTAGGACACTGTATCGGTATGTGTGGTGGCATAGTCGTAGCCTACTCTTCAACTAAAGTAGACCAGAATGACTCTTGGATAAAGCAGACGGCTTCACATCTCTCTTATAATTTTGGTCGTGTGACCACTTATGCCATTTTAGGAGCTGTTTTTGGACTTTTGGGTAAAGCTATTGCTTTTACCCCCACTACCAAAGGTGTACTTTTTTTACTTACAGGTGTTCTGATGATTCTTGCAGGACTCTCTTTACTGGGAAACCTTAAGTTCCTCAACTCAGCAGAATGGTCTGTTTCAAAAAATGCCTGGTATCAAAATGCCTTTAGAAAACTCATAAGCTCCAAGTCTCTCCCAAGTTTTTACCTACTAGGTATGCTAAACGGTATTATTCCTTGTGGTCTGGTCTACTCTTTTGCTATTATTGCGGCCAGTACAGCAAGCCCACTCTGGGGTGCCATCGTCATGGCTACCTTTGGATTGGCAACGATTCCTGCCCTTTTCTTTTTAGGAAGTATTACCAAGTTCCTGCAAAAAGGTTCTCTACGTGGCACTATGATGAAGCTAGCAGCCATGCTTGTAGTTTTCTACGGCCTCTTTACTATGTACAAAGGCTATAAGTTCGTCGCACATCCCAATGAAATGCAAGAGATGATCGACAGTATGAAAAGCAGCCCTAAGGATGGAAAATGTGGTGGCATGAAGTGTGCCCCGGGAAAATGTGGGTGATCTTACTTCAAGAATGACTTGATTTCATCAAAATACCTGTCCGCTCCCACAAAACCATGGTCTCCACCCTCCTCCACGATCTGTTTTGCATCAGCTAGTTTTTCAACCGCCTCACGGTAATCTAACACATCATCTCCCTTTTGTACCATCAACATGATTTTTGACTGATCTGATACCTCAGTTTCATATTTTTTCAACATCTCCAAATGTGATGTTTTCCATTCAAAAAGACTTCCATCATAAAAGTTGGGTGCTTGTCCCAACATTCTACTGAGTGTTTTAGCTGAATGCATTGCAGGATTGATAAGTACAGCCTTCAAATCATATTTCTCAGCCAAATACATAGCATAGTAACCACCTAAAGATGACCCTATAAGCTTAATATCATCACAAGTCGTAACGAGTTCTTCTAATGTCTGTATGGCAAGTTCTGGAACGTAGGAGAGTGACGGGGCTATAAAACTTTCCTTTTTGTCTGAAAAATATGCTCTAAGCATTTTGGCTTTACCTCCGTAACCATGAGAACTGAAACCGTGTATATAAATGATCATATATTTTCCTCTTGTACAATAACATTTATTATAGCAAACTATTTGGCTATAATTCGCATATGAATCATATTAAGAACTACGCCTACGACCATACCCCACTAAAGTTTGACTTTCAACAAACTATTGAACGCTTTTTTGTTGAAGAGATCCCCCTCTACAGCTTTACAGGTACAGGAAACTTCCTCATACTCAAAATTAAAAAAACAGATATGAGTACATGGAAACTCATTACTGTCCTGGCAAAGGCTACAGGCTTACAAGAACGTGACATCGGATATGCCGGACTTAAAGACAAAAATGCCACAACTATCCAGTATATTTCTCTGCCAAAACAAGCCGAAAGAGAACTCAACAAAAATCTTACGACTGAAAAGATAGAGATACTGGAACGTACCTATAACAAAGCCGCTATCAAGATAGGTGCTCTCAAAGGCAACCGCTTCTCCATCATACTCCACAAGATCAGTGAGAGCGATGCAAAGTTTTTTAACACCACCGCTAAAATGATGCAAAGTAAAGGCATACCCAACTATTATGGGTATCAACGCTTTGGAGAAGACAGTCGTTCCTATCTGCAAGGAAAAGAGATAGCACATTCAGGGAAAAAACTCAAAGGAAGCAAAGAGAAACTTTTAGTTTCCGCCTACCAGAGTCATCTCTTTAACAAGTGGCTGGGTCAAAGGGTCAAACTCTCTACTATTATCGCTAAAGATGATACAAAATTTGCAGCAAAAAAATTGCAATATCCTATAGAGCTTGTCAAAGTGTTAGCCAAACAACCTCAATTTTTCAAACTCTTTATAGGTGATGTGATGATGGCTTATCCTTATGGTAAACTCATTTTTCTAAAAGATATGACACAATCTGCACAAGCTTTTGAACAAAAGAAAATCTCACCAACAGGTCTGCTTTGTGGTGCAAAAACTGAACGTGCCAAATCTGATGCCTATTATTTGGAAGAGCCTTTTGACGATACAGAACTCTCTGCACTAAAAGGAGATAGACGTTTTGCCTGGATCTGGCCAAAAGAGGTAGAAACGGTTTATGAGAAAGAGCATAAGAGACTGACCCTTGAGTTCTCTCTTCCAAAAGGTTCATATGCTACTACATTTTTAGAAGAGATAGGAAAGTTTTCACTTAAAACGCATTGAGTAGAGAGATGACTTTGATTTAAAGTCCCTTGTGAAGCTCAGAGATTTGACTTTTTTGTGTTTCATTTATCCAGTATCATAATTACTTCTTAGGTAAAAACTTTCCACATCCCTTTTCGGGTGTACCACCAAAACTTTTTACTTCTCTTGCTGTACCATTTTGCCATATAACGGTACGTTGACAATTATCTGACTCTTTACAATTTTCGTTTGAACACCCAATATCTTCTGCAACTGCTGCCATGCTTTATCCTTTAATTTAATCTGTGTAGCACTATCTTCTGCCACGTCCACGTTTTTTATCTTTTTTGTCTGCTTTTGGTTTTGCTGCATCATAAGCTTTAAATGCATCACGCTTTGTTGTTTTACGTTTTTTACTTTTAGGTACTACGCCTGCTGACTTCTTCTTTTTACCAAAAGCCCCATCAGTTTTCTTATGTTCATTTGTTTTTTTACGTGCACCTTTTTGTTCTGTGAGTACCTTGGGTGCATACCCTTCAAGTCTCTCTTTGGGCAAAGCTTTCCCCATAAGACGCTCCACATCTTTGAGTGCCACCATCTCTGTAGGAGAGATGAGTGTTATTGCCAAACCTTTGGCTCCTGCCCTTCCGGTGCGCCCTATACGGTGTATATAGTCTCCCGTAACATGTGGGATATCATAATTCATCACGACAGATAGTGCCGGTATATCCAAACCTCGTGCTGCAATATCGGTAGCCACTAGAACACGTAGCTTCCCCTCTTTAAAACCTTCCAGTGCTCTTGCCCGCTCCCCTGAACTTTTGGCACCATGAATCACGGCTGTTTTTAAACCAGAGAGGTTGAGCTCTGTAGCTACTTCGTCTGCCAACTCTTTTTTACGGACAAATACCAGTACCTGCTTGTAGTTACGTGAACCTATCAGATATGAGAGTAATTCGGCCTTCTTCTCTTTGTCAACAGGATAAACGATCTGTTCTACATTGTCTGCAGAAGTACCCATACTATCTACTTCTATAAGCTTTGGTTTGGTGAGTATCTGTTCTGCCAATCTTTTAACAGAGCCCGACAGCGTTGCAGAGATCAATACATTTTGTCGTCTTGTTGGCAAGTGTTGAAGAATCTTACTGACTTCATGCACAAAACCCATGTCTAAAATAGTATCTGCTTCATCCAATACAAGATAATCAACGGATTCCAAATTAATGTTTTTCTGATGGATATGCTCCAGTAGTCTTCCTGAAGTAGCAACAATAATATCGGCACCACGTTTAAGTCTATTTGCCTGAGATGTCAAGTTTGAGCCACCATATAAAACTGTACTTTTTAAAGGAAGAAACTTACCGTATACTTCAAATGAAGCATGTACCTGCCGTGCCAACTCTCTTGTAGGTACTAAAATTACAGCTTTAGGATAATGATTTCCCTCAATAAATGTTTTTGACAACTCTTGCAGTATAGGCAGTGCAAACCCTGCCGTTTTTCCTGTACCCGTCTGCGCACCTGCCATAATGTCACGTCTACTGAACATCTCAGGAATCAATGCCTTTTGTATAGGTGTGGCAGACTCATACCCTTTCTCTTTTAAGGCTTTAAGAATAGGCGCAGAGAGTCCAAGTGTGGCTAAGGACATTAGATCGCTTCATTATCGTTATGAGTGTTTGCCGAACGTCGCTTCATACGCATTTTATGTTTGGCCACTTCTCTCATATCGGCATCAGAATCCGATTCATCTACGATTTCCACACCCAAAATAGTCTCTACACAATCTTCCAGTGTTACAATACCTTCCGTTTGATCATAAGAATCAAGAACCAGGAACATGTGCTCTTTCTTCTTAATAAAGAGGTCAAGTGCCATAGAAACAGGAATATTTTCATTAATTTTATAAATATCTTTTTGTATCGTTTTCAAAGGAACTGTATCATCAAGTAGTGCCTGCTTAAAGATCTTCTTTGTCATGATCATACCGGTAATATTTTCTATATTTTCATCAAAAACAGGTACCCTTGAAAATTTAAAAATAGCCGGCTCATTTTCAATAATATCTTTAATATTTCGATTGCCGTCAAGCCCAAAAACCACTGTTCTTGGTGTGAGGATCTCATGAATTTTAATTTTATCCAAAAGTAAGATATTTTCAATCACATCAGACTCTTTTTCATCCAATACACCTTCATCTTCACTCATTAATGTAGACTCAATGAGCTCTTCTTTGGTCAATGACATCCCATCATCATTTTTCTTTATTTTATTGGTGACAAAAAGTGTTAAGAGAATAATAGGATAGGTAATAAAAATAAAAAAGTGAATAACATAAGCAGCTACAGGAGCCAAAGATTTCCAATAAACTGCCCCAATGGTCTTGGGAATGATCTCAGAGAAAAACAAAATGGCAAAAGTTAATATAATAGAGACATAAAATACTGCTCCTGTACCATAGATACTTTCAGCCTGTGCACCTACTGCTGCAGCACCAAGCGTATTGGCAATTGTATTTAAAATAAGTATAGATGCAATTGATTTATTGATATTTATCTTATGTGATTTAAGTAGCTTTCCTGCTTTTGGTTTCTCTTTTTCCAATATAGAGACATACGGCATATTGACTGAAAGTAATACTGATTCCAATACAGAACAGATAAATGAGATAAGAACAGCAGCTAAAAAATAGGTAATTAACAAGTCCATTTAAGTGAAAAATCCTTTGTACCCTTTAAAGGGTTTATAATAATATAAGGGTCGCAAGCCCTAAAAAACTCATGAAACCGACTACATCGGTTACTGTAGTTAAAATAACCGTACTTCCAATGGCAGGGTCTATGTCCAGTCTTTTTAGCAACAGTGGTACCATAGAGCCAAAAAAACCTGCACTTAAAAGGTTAATGATCATCGAAAGACCGATAACTACACCCAACAATCCCTTGTCAAACCAGATAGCGGCTATTATACCCATGATTATAGCGAAAAATAGACCATTTGCAAGAGAGAGAAGCACCTCTTTTTTAATGGTTCTATAAGCATCATGTTTGGCAATATCTCCCAGTGCAAGCTGACGAACAACAACGGTCAAACTCTGTGTTCCTGCATTGCCACCCATAGAAGCGACAATAGGCATCAAGATCGCCAAAGCAACGATACTTTGCAAAGTTTCTTCAAACATCCCAATGACCAGTGAAGCGACAATTGCAGTCACAAGATTCACACTCAACCAAACAGCTCTAGATTTACCTGCTTTGATAATATCATCATCCTCTTCGGCATCATCATTTACCCCCGCGAGATTATACATCTGATCTGTGGCCTGTTCATTGATAATATCATAAATATCATCTGAAGTAATTCGTCCAAGCAACACACCATTGTAATCAACAATCGGCATGGAAGAGAGATCATATTCCTGAAACTTCTGCACAATATCATCTATCTTTTCATGATTGTATCCAACGACAGGTTTGTATTTTTCGGGATTCTCTTCAATATTCTCCTGCAAGGTCTTGTCAAAATCAAAGACCAGAAGATTGTCAAGCCCCACACCGTAACGTAGTATATTCTTTTCATCTACTACAAAAAGATAATTGACATTCTCCAATTCATCCTGTTTTCGAAGTTTGGCAAATTCTTTGATGACATCCTTTACCGTATGCTGCAGCTTGGCCGTATAAACCTCAGTCTGCATGTAGGCACCGGCTTCATCTTCATCATACTGTTTAAGATGTAAGATATCTGCCTGGTCATCTTTATCAAGTTGTTCAAAGACCTCTTGCGCTATCTCATGGTCAACCTCTTCAAGCTCTTGTATAAAGTCTGTTTGGTCATCTGACTCAAGTTCTGAAACAGACTCTGCAATCTCTTGCGCAGTAAAGGACTCAACCACATCTTCAAAATATCTGTCTGGTAACTCCAGGGCTACATCTGCAATAAGCTCTTTAGGAATGGATTGTACCGCTTCTTCAAAACTTTTTTCATTGAGATCTTTAAGAAGATTGGCTATCTCGGAGGGGTGCAGTTCATCATGATGCTGTGTGTCAAGATACGCTTTTAATTTATTCATGAAATTCCCCTTTTTCTTCGTAATAGAGTGGCATTATACTTGAATTTATTGAATAATGGAAATAGAAAAGACATTAAAATACAGGAGTAAAAGGTAAGCGGTAAAAGGAGAGAACTCCTTTTACAAAGTAAATCTAAATACTTGTTTATTTGTTTTGAGGGATATCACACTGTTTTGTGATAAGGCAAAGTGGACAAAAATCAGCCAACCCTGCGATAAGTGGTACTACACCAAGGTAAAACCACTTAATTCCTGTGATGAATCCCGTAGCGATAAGAGCAAGTCCAATCACAATTCTAATAGGTCTACATATTTTTCTAATTTTATTAACATCCATACTGTTTCCTTTAAAATAATTGTGCAACCATACTATATTTGATATTAATTATAGCTTTAATGAATAATTGTAAAAGAGAAGGAGTTTTCAGCCTTTCCAAGGTAAGGCTGAAAAAATAAATTAAAGTTGTGGACCTGCCGAAGCACAATCAAACTCTCCACCATGACCTTCATAGCGAGCAAAGTTTTCTATGAACATTACTGCAAGTTTGTCACGTTGTGCATCAAATTCTTCTTTATCTGGCCATGCATTGCGTGGATTTAAAAGAGAAGGATTAATATCTCCTAACGTTTTAGGAACTTGTAAACGGAAAGTTCTTGTAATATCAAATTCTGAATCATTGATACTGCCATCAAGAATTGCATTAATACATGCTCGTGTATCTTTAATACTCATACGTTTACCTACACCATACGCTCCACCGGTCCAACCTGTATTTACCAAGTAGACATTTACACCATGTTTATCAATCTTCTCACCAAGCAATTTTGCATAGTCAGTTGGATGTAGAGGCAGGAATGCTTCTCCAAAACAAGCAGAGAATGTAGCTACGGGTTCAGTGATCCCTCTTTCCGTACCAGCCACTTTTGCTGTATACCCTGAAAGGAAGTAATACATTGCCTGCTCTTTGGTCAACTTAGATACCGGAGGCAAAACACCAAAAGCATCTGCTGTCAGGAAGATAATGTTATTTGGATGTCCTGCCTGAAGATCTTCTTTATGATTTTCAATGTGTTCTATAGGGTAAGAGACACGTGTATTTTCTGTTTTTGAACCATCTGTATAATCTACCAAACCATCTTTATCACATACAACATTTTCAAGCAATGCATCTTTAACAATAGCACCAAATATCTCTGGTTCCGAATTTGCATCAAGATTGATCACTTTTGCGTAACATCCACCTTCAAAGTTAAAAACACCTTCATCATCCCAACCATGTTCATCATCTCCGATAAGTGCTCTGTGAGGGTCTGTAGAGAGTGTTGTTTTCCCTGTACCTGAGAGACCAAAGAAAAGACATACATCATCATCTTTACCTACATTTGCAGAACAGTGCATGGAAAGTTTACCCTCTAGTGGCAACCAATAGTTCATCATAGAGAAGATACCCTTCTTCATTTCACCACCATACCAGGTACCACCAATAATAGAGACATTTTCTTCGATGTTAAAGACAACATAAACATCTGAATTCATACCATGTTCTTTGTATTTTTCATCCACAGTCTTACATGCATTATAGACTGTAAAATCAGGCTCAAATGTTTCAAGCTCTTCTTCTGTTGGTCTAATGAACATATTTTTAACAAAGTGCGCCTGCCAAGCCACTTCCGTAATAAATCTAACCGAACGTTTACTTGCAGCACTTGCTCCTGCATAAACATCTGTGACATAAATATTTTTACCGGAGAGCTGTGTAAGCGTTAAATCCAATAACTCTTCATAAATTTTTTTATCCATTTTTTTATTGACATCACCCCAAGCAATATGTTGGTTTGAAGGTGGTTGATCAACGAAATATTTATCTTTTGGACTACGTCCTGTGAAGATACCTGTGTCACACATTGCTGTGCCTGTTGTAGAGATTTTACACTCTCCAGCTTTTACTTCATGCGCTTGCAACTCGTCATAACTTAAATTATAATAGACATCTTTAATATCTTTTAATCCCAGTTTGTCAAGTCCGTTAGGCGTTTTGGTACTCATTGTATCCTCTTTTGTACAGTTAATTTATCAATGCTAAAGCATAAATGAAAAAACAGATGTTTTCTCATTTATACTTCCCTTAAAGGGAAGTAGCGATCTTATTTAAAGATCGACAGCAAGACACCTGCTGCAACTGCTGAACCAATAACACCCGCAACATTTGGCCCCATAGCATGCATGAGTAGAATATTACCAGGTTTTGCTTCAGAACCGACCTTTGAGGCAACTCTGGCTGCCATTGGGACAGCAGAAACACCTGCCGCACCAATAAGCGGATTGATAGGTTCTTTTGACATTTTATTCATCAATTTAGCCATCAATACACCTGCTGCTGTACCTGCTGAGAATGCAAGAAGACCAATCACCATGATTCCCAGTGTTTCAGCAACAAGGAATTTGTCTGCCTGAAGTGTCATACCTACACCAAAACCCAAGAAAATTGTAACAATGTTAATGAGAGAGTTCTGCATCTCATTTGACAATCTGTCAACTACACCGGACTCTTTTGCAAAGTTACCAAATGCGAATGAACCCATAAGCGGTGCAGCATCAGGCAAGATAAGTGCAATCATCATAATAACAACTAGAGGAAAAATAAGCTTTTCCATTCTGTGTACTTTTCTTGTAGTTTTCATTACGATCTGACGTTCTTCAAGTGTTGTCAATGCTTTCATTATTGGTGGCTGAATAACTGGTACCAACGCCATATATGAGTACGCGGCAACAGCAATCGCCCCAAGAAGTTCAGGTGCCAATGCGGATGCAATAAAGATGGAAGTTGGACCATCAGCCCCACCAATGATCGAGATCGCTGCTGACTGTTGCAAGGTAAAGTCAACCATACCTGTGTACTGTGAAAGTGCTGCTGCTCCTACCAGAGAACCAAAAATACCAAACTGTGCTGCACCACCCAAAAGTGCAGTTTTAGGATTCGAGAGCAATGGACCAAAGTCTGTCATCGCACCGACACCCATAAAAATAAGCAGAGGGAAGAATTCATTCTGAATACCCATACTATAAATGATACCCAGCATATGTCCCGGTGCTGCCATATCAGCAATAGGAATATTGGCAAGGAGTCCACCAAAAGCAATAGGTAAAAGGAGAAGTGGTTCAAACCCTTTCCCAATAGCAAGATAGAAAAGTATAAAGATAATAATGAACATGATCACACGTCCCCAACTCTGTGCAAAAGTAGAGATCTCTTGACCATGTGCATTTTTCATACCCTCAACAGGGTTAATAATCGCATCCATTCCTGTAGTATGAAAGAAAGAGACGATCAGTTCTGTTACAGATTTAGGATGGTAATTTGCCTTTTCTGCGGCAATCAACTCTTCCTGAGTCATTGGTGCGGCAGATGCTGCGCCATGTTCACTCGCTGTTGCTGTATTTGACAAAAAGGCAAATGCGAACAGCAGAGAGAGTAAAAGATGTTTGATCTTCATGATTACTCCATTGTAGCTAGTAGTTGTGCATCCGCAACCGAATCATTGACATTGACATTGATAGAGACGATTTTACCTGCTTTAGGTGCAGCAATATCGATCTCCATTTTCATCGCTTCAAGGATCATAATAATATCACCCTCAGCCACTGTATCTCCCGGATTCTTAAGAATTTTCCAAACGTTACCTGGAGTTTGAGAAAGGATCTCTTCAGAACCTGTACCACCAGTTACAGGAGCTGGGATATCTGCTGTTGCCGGAGCTGCCGATGCTGCCACCGGTGCTACCTGGATATCACCCTCACCCTCTGCTACTTGAACACTGTACTGTTTACCATCTACTACTACTGTATAATTTCCTGCCATTTCTGCTTCTCCACTGTTATTATTATTTTGTTTACCTTTTCTTACCATGAGAGGGCCTTCACCCTTCAAGAACGCAATACCTTTTTGATCACATGCACCTGCAATGAAAATATTTTCATCACTTGCTTCAAGACCTTCATCTTCAAGTACTTTAGTCCAGTGCGCAATTGATTTATTTTCATCTCTGTCAGCAATATCAAGAGGATTTTCTGTTGTTGGCTCAAGCTTTAACTTTTCTCCTGCCAATTTAATGATTTCCGGATCTGCTTCAACTGGTGTTTTACCAAAGTAACCAAGTACCATACGTCCATAACCAGGAGCAATCTGTTTCCATGGTCCGAACATAACGTTTGCATATGCCTGCTGCCAGTAGAATTGAGAAACAGGTGTTACAGACGTACCGTAACCACCACGTTCAACAACCTCTTTCATCGCTGCTATCACTTCATCAAACTTGCCAAGATCTCCAGAATCTCTCATCATCTGTGTATTGGCTGTCAATGCGCCACCAGGCATAGGAGAGAAAGGAATAAGAGGAGACACCTGTGTTGCTTCAGGTGGGATCATATATTCAGCAAGACACTCTTTGAGTCTCTCTTCATATTTAAGGATTTTATCAAGTTTAAGATCACCGAGGTTATAGTTGGTACCTTTGGTTGCATGAAGCATAGTCAAAATATCCGGTTGTGATGTACCTCCACTTACAGGGGATGCTGCCATATCGATACCATTTGCACCCGCTTCAAGCGCTGCGAGGTAAGAAGCAACTGAAACACCTGCCGTCTCATGTGTATGCAGTCTTAAATGTACAGAATCACCAAGAAGTTTTCTTGCCATAGCGATGGTCTCATAAACTTTATGAGGATTGGCCGTTCCGGAAGCATCTTTGAAACATACTGAATCGTATTCGATACCAGAATCCAAAATATTTCTCAATGTTTTTTCATAAAATGCTACATCATGTGCACCTTTACATCCTGGAGGAAGATCCATCATAGTAACTACAACTTCATGGTTCAAACCATGTTTTTTAATCATCTCTGCAGAGAATGCAAGGTTATTCACATCATTCAGGGCATCAAAGTTACGTACAGTAGATGTACCATGTTTTTTAAACATTTTTGCAAAAAGATCGATCATTTCACGAGACCCGGTATCAAGCATTACTGTGTTAATACCACGTGAAAGTACTTGAAGGTTTGCATCTGGACCAACGATCTCTCTGAAACCGTCCATCATCTTAAATGCATCTTCTTGAAGATAGAAGTAGAGTGACTGGAATCTTGCTCCGCCACCAAATTCGAAGTGTGTTATACCTGCATTTTTCGCTGCTTCAACTGCAGGGAAAAAATCATCCATAAGTACACGACCTCCAAAAACAGATTGAAACCCGTCTCTAAAAGTTGTGTCCATTACATCAATATACTTTTTAGCCATTTAAAATACCCTTATTTACGATTGTTATTCACGATTTATTGTTACGAAAGTCTGTTACTGCTGCGATGATCGCTGCAACACGTCGAGACTCTTCTTCACTGTCTGCATTTGCATTTGCAGGAGGAGTAGCAGTTACAGGTGCCTCTTCCTTGAAATATTTACCGATAATTTTAGCTTGAAGCTTCATTACCTGAACAAGCACAGCCAAGAAGACGAAGACGATCAACATCCCCAAAATCATGAATTTAAAGCTTTCGCCTACTAAACTATATTCCATTTGAACACCTTATCATTAAGTTTACAAATTTTAAAACAGTTTTTCTTTCTGTTTGCTAAAAAGAGCAAATTATCTTCGCTTTTTTCTGCGATTGTTATTTCGGGTAGCTTTTTGTTCACCTACATAACTCTGCATCATACTATCAACCGTATTTTGATCAAAGCCTATTTGTGAACCTATATTCTGATCTTCTTTCTCAATAAAACAAGATACTAGCTTCTCAATCAGTACATTTTTGTCTATATCTCCCATGTAGTTGATGAGGCTTTCTGCATGCTTATGTACCTGCATATCTCTCACCTTGTCTGCCAGGTATTCAAGACCTGTCTCATCAAGATCATCACCACCCTGGATGGTTGCCAGACGCATCTCTGCACCTACCTCTTTTTGTATACGTTGCAACTCTCTAAACTCTTCTGTTGTAACCAGAGTAATTGCCTGACCACTCTTTCCTGCGCGTCCTGTACGACCAATACGGTGTACATAAGACTGTGGGTCAAAAGGAATATGGTAGTTAAAGACATGGGTCACATCTTTCACATCCAAACCACGTGCTGCCACATCAGTGGCTACCATGATCTTCGTCTGCCCCCGTTTGTACCCTTTAATGACCACTTCTCTGTCTTGCTGCTCGAGGTCACCATGTAAGCCTGCAGCGTTGAAGCCCAATGCCTGTAGATGCTCTGTAAGTCTGTCTACTTCTCTTTTCATTCGGCAGAAAATAATACATTTGTTGGTATTTTCTGTTTCAAGAAGTTTCACTACTGCTTCATCTCGTTGAGATTCATTGATCACATAGTAACGCTGTTCAATGACGTTGTTGGTCGTCTCTTCATCACCAATAACGGAAATAAACTCAGGTTCATACAATATATCTGAAGCAAGCTCTTTAATAGGCTCTGGCATAGTTGCAGAAAAAAGCAATGTCTGTCTGTTTTGAGGAATATATTCAAAGATCTCTTTGATCTCCTCCAAGAAACCCATATCGAGCATCTCATCAGCTTCATCCAAAATAACGATCTCAGGGTTGAAAACATCAATCTTCCCTTTTTTATAAAGATCTTTTAATCTTCCCGGTGTTGCCACTACGATCTGTACACCTTTGTGTATAAGTGCGATCTGACGACCATACCCTACACCACCATATACAGTCAATGTTCTGATACCTGCGAAACGTCCCAAATGGTAGAGTTCATCTGCTACCTGTGTGGCCAACTCCCTGGTTGGTGTAATGACCAATGCTCTTTCTATCTCACCTTTGGCAAGTTTGTCCATCATTGGAAGTCCAAATGCTGCTGTCTTTCCTGTTCCTGTGTGTGCCTGTCCTACCATATCACTGCCGTTCGCAATGATCGGTATCGCCATCTCCTGGATAGGACTTGGCTCTTTAAAGCCTGCTATCTTTACACCTTTGGCGAGATCACGGTGAAAATCAAATTCACTAAATTTCATAGTTTACCTTCATAAATAGATGTCCAAAAAAATGTTTTTGAACTTAATAGAACCTCCCATAGGAGATTCTATAAATCCAAGCCTCTGCAAAGCTAAATGATCATCAATAAGATAATCCCAAATAGAATACGATATATACCAAATGGTACAAAAGTAAAACGCTGGATAAATACAAGAAAAAGCTTTACCGTAACGTAAGCGACCACAAAAGCGACCACAAAACCAACCACAAAAGCACCCCAGTTTACATGTGCAAAATCCTGATAATGTTTCAAGAGGTCATACCCGCTTACTGCACCCATGACCGGAATTGCCAATAAAAAAGAGAATTCTGAAGATGTTTTTCTATCAAGCCCTGTGAGCAAGCCACCAACAATAGTTGCCCCTGCCCTGCTTGTACCGGGTACCAAAGAGAATATTTGTGCAAAACCAACCCACCATGCCTGCTTATAGGTCACGTCTTCTACATCGTTAACATGGCTCTCACTCTCTTTATAATAATATTCCACAATAAGAAAAACAACACCTCCGATGATGAACATCCAGGCAACAGTTTGTACATTAAAAAGTGATTTAATGACATCTTTGAAAATGAAACCAACAACAGCAAGAGGAAGAAAAGCGACCAGGAGTTTCATCCAAAGATCTATTTTTTTAAATGTGATTTTCTCACGATAGATGAGCATTACAGCCAAGATAGCTGCAAATTGGATAATCACTTCATAGGCTTTCATGAGTGCAGACTCTTCAATACCCAAAAATTTACTCGCGACGATCATATGCCCTGTTGAAGAGATAGGCAAAAACTCTGTAAATCCTTCGATAATACCAATGATTATCGCTTGAATAATATCCAAATTGATTCCTTAAATCATAGAACTGAAATAGCTCTCATCTTTGGTCAACAGCTCTTGTGGCGTACCACTGTCAACAACATTTCCATCTTCCAATACGTAGATGAACTCTGCACTCTTAATAGTGCTTAACCTATGTGCAATGGTAATCACTGTCTTCTCTTCTAAAAAACTGTACAATGCTTCAAAGAGTTTTGCCTCGGTATGGACATCAAGTGCTGAAGTAGACTCATCAAAAATGACTACTTTAGGATCACTTAATACCATTCTGGCAATAGCAACACGCTGTCGCTGTCCCCCACTCAACTTGATACCATCTTTTCCCACAAGGGTATCAAGCCCATTATCCAGACGCGCTATAACTTCATCGAGTTGTGCGATATGCAGTGCATTTTGCACCTCTGATTTACTATACTCGTTACCAAGCGTCAGGTTAAATAACATTGTATCATTAAAGAGTTTAGGATGTTGCAAGATAAGATGAATATTTTCTCTTATTGTCGAAAGTTTCAATACTTTGTTTGAGATACCACCATAATGTATTTCCCCCTTATCCAGAGGGTAAAACCCTACAAGTATGTTGGCAAGTGTTGTCTTTCCAGAACCGCTGGCACCAACAATAGCAACTTTGCACCCTTGCACAATATGCATATTAATATTTTCTAATATTGATTTATCTTTCAGATATTCAAAAGAGAGCTCTTTGACTTCTATATCTATACTTTTTTTATCTTTAAAGGGGTTAGTCTTTTCATCTATAAAAGGTTCCTGCTCCATTTCAAACACAGAGTTGATACGTTTACACGCTGCCTTAGCTGTTGCCAAAACATACTGAAAATTAATGATATCCTGTGTAGGAGAGACCATAACCCAAAGATACGAGAAGATCGCCAACATCAATCCCACAGAGAGATCGGAATATGCTACAGCCAAAATACTCACTGCTCTAAAGATCTCATACCCCGAAAGAAAAACAAGGTAAGAGAGCTTAATGGCTGCATCACTTTTATAGCCATAATTGACAGAATGCTCTTTTAACTCTTTTGCCTTCTCTTCACTCTGACTGAAAAAATACTCCTCTTTATTGGCTGCACGTATCTGATGAAAGAGTTCAAGAGTCTCTGTCAAGGCTGACTGAAAGAGTTCAATTGCTTTATTTTCTTCTTTTTTAAGCTTACCGATATTACGCGAGAGTTTCACTGTAAAAAGTACTACAATAGGATTGGTAATCAAAATAAAAAGTGCCAACTGCCAGTGAATAGCAATCAGTACTACTGCTGAAAAAATAAGAATAAGCACGGCGACAATAAGTTTTGAGATCGTTGTAGATACAAAACTGTCAATCGTCTCGACATCGGTCACAAGCTTAGATGTCACTGCACCTACCCTCATCATCTCATACTCTTTAAGAGAAACATGTTTCAAATGACGTAGCAAAGCTACACGCATTTCATATGTAATATTTTTTGATATGGAAACAAATATCTTTGTCTGAAGTATCGAGAGAATCGAGCTTAATACACGAAGTACCAAAATAATGACCAAAATAAAAAGTACATACCCTTTAGTATCAGAGGTAAATATATAGGTAGAAATAAAAGTAATAAACCCATGGTCTTTACCCAAAAGAAGTTCATCCACAATTACGGGAATAAACAGAGGTATGACCACCACCAGAAGCGTAGCCAGTATCGCTATCATATTACCTAATATTAACTCTCTTTTATGTGATACAAGTTGTTGTACTATACTTTTGATACTGCATCTGTTATTCATATATTTCCATTGTTGCCATTTTTTCCCTCATTCCCGTATCATACTTAATTGGGGAGAGGGAGAACTCTTGTATTGTATGTCATTTAAAGTATACCCATATGACTTATAAAGTGACCACTGGTACAATTAAACTATCTTCAATATCTCTCTTAAGTCTTTGACATCCACACAGTGTGTAGCTGCTTCTCGCAACACAGGCTTCCCGCAAAATGCCACACGTGTATCTGCATGTGCAAACATAGAAAGATCATTGGCACCATCACCAACAACCAATGTATCTTTACGATCTATGCCAAGTAACGCCTGAAGACGGGTTATCATGTCCCCTTTAGCATTAGAGTACATCATCTCTCCACCTACTGCACCGGTGAGTATACCTTCTTCTGCGTGTAGGAAGTTGGAGAAGTCTGCATCTATACCAAGTTTTTCACATGCTGGTTTAGTCGCATCTCTAAAGCCACCAGAGAAACAGACTACCGTATAGCCACGCTCTTTAAGTCCTGCAACCACTTCATAGGCTCCTGGCATCATAGGAAGGGTTTTACATATCTCTTCTACTTTTGAGTGTGGTAAGCCTTTGAGTAGTGCTACACGTTCTATGAGGGAAGCATAAAAGTCTAGCTCTCCTGCCATGGCACGTTCAGTGATAGCTACGACTTCATCTTTAAAGCCCAGGACCTCTGCAAAAAAATCGATGGTCTCACCATCCATAAGTGTTGAGTCAAAATCAAAGACTGCAAGTTTAGACATCATATACCTCTATGTATTATTTGGATAGAATTATAACTAATAAATTAAAAAAGAGTAGTTAATATGTTTGAAAAATTTTGTGATGTGCTGTGCCTTGAAAAAAAATTTATAACTGTAGAAATAAACCCTCCTCATGGAGCATCAGTTGATGCAATTATTGCAGACATAAAAAAACATAAACTAGATGAGAAGGTAACAGGTTTTTCATGTACAGACAACCCTCTGGCAAAACTTAAAATGTCTGGTGTACTCTCTGCTATTAAGATACAACAAACATTTAATAAACCGGTTATAGCCACGATGAGTATGAGAGATAAAAACAAACTCTCACTACAGTCTACCCTGCTTGGTGCCAATGACTTTGACTTGCGTTGTATCCTGGCACTCACAGGTGATCCTGCCAAGTTTTCAGACCAGCCCGATGTCAAGGGGGTTCTAGAGCGAGACTCTACCCTTCTTCTAAGTATTATCCACCACTTAAATAAAGGTGTGGACTACTCAAATAAAGCACTCAAACCTGCACCAAAACCTATCTACCCTTTTGCAGTGAGTAATGCTACAGCCAAAGATATGAAAAGTCTTCAAAAACGTATGGTAAAAAAGTTAAACTATGGTGCCAGAGCCATCATTACCCAACCTGTCTATGATTTGGAAAATGCCAAAGAACTGTTGGCTCTTTTTGAAGAGGCTAAAGAGATCAGCATAAGAGACACTGCAAAAGAGGCACACCTAGTACTGGGACAATTCCCCATTGTCCGTGCCAGAACAGCAAACTTTATAGATGATAAAGTACCAGGTATTTCTGTACCTAAAGCAATCATTGATGAAATGAATCTGGCATCCATGGATGGTGAAACCAAAGAGCAGGAAGTTGGTTTTGCACTTTCAAAACGTATTTTTGATAAGATGATGGACGTACATGGTAAGGTACATCTCATGACACATAACCGGTTTGACCTATGTTCCGAGCTCATTGGTTAGGTTGATTAAAGTTACTCTGCTATACTCCCAAAAAACTTATTAGGAGTATTCATGTCCGAATTACAAAAATTCCGTCTTATCAATAAAATAGAAGGGATATCTTTTATTATATTGATCTTCATAGCTATGCCACTCAAATACAGCTTTGGATACCCCATCGCTACTAAAATTGTTGGTATGATCCACGGTATACTTGTTTTTGCCTTCTTATATCAGATCTATGAGGCAAAAAAGGAAGCTGGTTTTACACTTAAAGAGACAGGTTTTTACACGCTAATGTCACTCATTCCTTTTGGTTCGTTCTATACAGACAAACTGTTAGCTAGAAAAATGATGACTGCATAACGCAGACCTTTGGCAAAAAACACGATGATGCCAAACATTTTAAAGTCATAACGCAATACCCCTGCAATAAATGTCAAAGGGTCTCCAATAACAGGGACCCAGGACAAAAGCAGTGTCCATCCTCCATACTTAGCAAATGTACCCCTTGCCCTCTCCATCTTTTCTACAGACAGATAGCCTTTACGTTCAAGATAAACCTCCCCTTTAAGCCCTAGCCAATAATTTAACATAGCTCCTAAGGTATTGCCTATGGTTGCGACAATCCAAAGTAGTAAAACTGTCTGCTCTTGAGAAATATCATAAAGAAGCAGTGCTTCTGAACCTAGAGGTAAAAGTGTTGCGGAGAGGAATGCAACTGTAAAAAGTGTAAGATAAACCATTTAAAGCGTTGTAAACACTATATTTCCCTCTTTTACAAGGGCAACCTTGCCTTGACATGCCAAAGAGGGTAAAGAGATATATTTGCCTATTTTTTGCGATTGATGGTAATGCCCTTCTATCACAAGATCAACAGAATCATAGTGGCCCAATATGGCTTCCACTTTTGTCTCAAAACCTTGAAAGGTATGACAGATATTTTTTTCTGAAAGTTTTCGCATACGGTGATCTATAATTGCTTTTTCACATGGCTTTAAAAGTCTAAGTGTGAATCTATTACGCAGCAGCTTACAGTAAAGATCATAGCCAAAACCTGTAGCATACTTGTCTCCGTGAGAGATAGCCACTTTTTTTTCATCTAATCTAAATGTGACAGGTTGTTCTTCCCTACTATATACCTTTATATCTGGAAAAAGTCTTTGAAGACAAAAGTCATGGTTACCTTCAAAATAATAGATCTCCATCTGCCTTGAAAGTGTTTGAAGAAGCCCTATAGCCTCATTTGCAAATGTTTTAATGTAATCGTTATATCCGAAGAGAAGATCAAAGTTATCTCCCATAAGAAACAATTGAGAGGTTTGTATTTCACCCTTCTGCAACTGTTTCAAGAGCCTGAGGAATGTTTTTCCATGATGAGGATAGTGGGAATCGGCTATAAATAAAGCTTGCTCTTGTATTTCAATCATTCATGACATTCTTTATGGCATATAAGAGATAACGGGAAGCCCTAAGCCCTCTTCAAATCCACACATTAAATTTGCACATGCCAAAGCTTGTGAACTTGCGCCACGCAAAAGGTTATCAATCGCAGAAGAGACAAAAAGTCCATTCTCATTTTTGGCTGCATAAATATCACAAAAGTGTGTACCTGCCGTACTTTTAATATTTACCGGTGTTTCACTTATACGGATGAACGGATCATTTTTGTAATGTTCTTTTAAGATCTCCAAAGGATCAATATCGAGATCTTTTAATGTTGCATATACAGATACCAGCTCACCACGTGTTGCAGGAATAAGATGGGGCACAAAATTGACATTCATTTTTATACCATGCACTTTTTCTATCTTTTCGGAAATTTCTGGTGCATGACGGTGTTTCAACGGATTGTAGGCAAAAATATTATCATTTACGGTCACAAAGTGTGTACTCTCTGAGAGTTTTTTACCTGCACCGCTCACACCGGATTTTGCATCTACAAAAAGAGGTGCAGAGGTATCGATATAAGGAATGAACGGCAAGATACCAAGTAGCGTGGCTGTTGGGTAGCATCCCGGCCCTGCCGCAAGATTAGTATTTTTTAACGCTTCTCTATAGTATTCTATCAGTCCATAGACCGCTTCATCTAAATGTGCTTTATCTTCATGTTCACAATAATGTGCTTCATACGTATCAAGTTCTAAACGGTAATCAGCAGAGAGATCTACGACTTTCACACCTTTGGCAAGTAGCTCTTTGGCAAAGCCCATAGAAGCTTTGTGTGGTAAAGCAAGAAATACAAGATCACATTTTCCTGCAACAACAGAAGCATCTGCCTTATCTACGTTCAAAGAGATCACATTTTGCAATGAGGGATGCAACTGGTCTATTGTTGTATCACCCTGTGTTGTTGCAAGATAGGTCAAAGTAAATCTAGGATGTGTAACCAACATTTTTACCAGTTCAAGTCCTGTATACCCACTTGCCCCTACGACACCTACATTTAGCATAATTTTTCCTTTTTTTTACCCTCTTCCCCTTTTATAAACTCAGGGAACAGATTTCTATCTATTCAAACTGACTACACTGTTTAGTGAGCCTGCAAAACTCTACATGAGATGATCTACATTGATCTCTTCGTAAAGTACTTCTTCTATATCATATATCTTTTTACCCGTAGGAAGGACAAGTTCTACTTCATCCCCCTCTTCTTTTCCCAACAGTGCTCTTGCCATAGGCGACTGCATGGAGATAAGTCCTTTGTGAGGGTTGGACTCTTTTCCTCCTACAATAGTATATTTTATCTCTTCATCTGACTCCTGGTCTATTAAAACAACTGTGGAACCAAAAGAGATACGCTCATGTGCCAAAGTAGAAGGGTCAACCACCTGTGCTCTTCCCACTACATCTGTCAATTCAGCAATACGTGCTTCCATAAGTCCCTGCTTGTCTTTTGCTGCATGGTACTCTGCATTTTCTTTTAAGTCACCCAACTCTCTTGCCTCATCAATAACCTTTGCAATAATTCCACGCTCATGGGTTTTTAACTGTTCTAACTCTTCTGAAAGTTTTGTATATGTGATTCTCAACATCGGCTCTTTTTGCACGATTATCCTTTAAAATAATATATTCTGTTTTAATTTCAAGTATTATACCAAAAAGGTTATAATAGCATTAAAATAATTTATAAAGTATACATTCTATGAAACAGATACTCATCACTAATGACGATGGCTTCGAGTCAAAAGCACTCCATGCACTTGCCGAAGCACTTCGAACACTTGGACATGTAACCATTGTTGCACCTACTACAGAAAAATCCGCCTGCAGCCACTCTCTGACACTGACAAGACCTTTACACTTTGTTGAACTTACAGAAGATTTTTATAAACTTGATGACGGTACACCAACAGACTGTGTATTCTTGGCTCTCAATAAGCTCTTTGATGAAAAGAATAAACCGGATATTGTCATCTCAGGTATTAATATTGGTGCAAATATGGGAGAAGATATTACCTATTCTGGTACAGCAGCAGGTGCAATGGAAGCTGTACTACAGGGTATCCCTGCTATTGCTATCTCACAAGTCTACAGCAATAACAAAGCAAGTATCGAAGCTCATGGATACAAACTGGCACAACAAAGTATTGTAGATTTGGTCAAAAAGATCTTCGAAGAGGATTTTCCACTTCCTGAACGTAAATTCTTAAATGTAAATATCCCTCCCATTGCTCCAGAAGCGTGTAAAGGATTTAAGATCACACGTGCAGGAAACAAACAGTATGGTTTTCATGCAGAAATACACTATAATCCCAGAGGTTTAGAATACTACTGGATAGGCCTGCCTAAACTAGAGTGGCTCAATACCAAAGGTCACATCACTGATTTTGAAGCCGTAAGTGAAGGCTATATCTCTATTACACCTATACATCTCGATATGACTTCGTATGATGACATCAACACATTGGAAGGTTGGATCTAAGATGCGTTTTGAACGATGTCGTATGCTATTTGGTGAAGTAGATTTTTTAAAGATCCAAAATACTAAAATACTCATACTGGGTGTAGGTGGTGTAGGTTCGTATGCCTTAGACTGCCTCTACCGTTCAGGTGTAAGTGACATTACGATCTTAGACTATGATGTCTTTGATGAGAGTAACCAAAACAGACAGATAGGCTCAGATGCTGTGGGTGAAGTTAAAGTGGATGCTTTAGAAAAACTCTATCCCGGTGTTACAACTATTAACCAGCAAATGGATATGGCATGGGTAGCAGCCTTTGATTTTGAACCTTATGACATTGTCATTGATGCAGCAGACACAACCAAAGTTAAAATTGCGGTGGCAAAAAAATGTTTTAAAAAGCTCATTATGGCTCTGGGTTCTGCCAAGCGCTTTGATGCCAACAAAATTGAAGTAGCTTCCATTTGGAAAACCCATGGAGATGCTTTGGCACGTAAGATCCGTAATGAACTTAAAAAAGCAAAGTTTGACAGAAACTTTACCGTTGTCTTCTCCCCGGAAGAAGACAAGTGTAAAGAGAAAGGTTCCTGTGTTGCAGTAACAGGTGCAGTAGGTCTGACTGTTTGCTCTGAAGCCATTAAAAGAATCATTAAAAATAACTAGGAATAGACTATGAAACATATACTTATTTCAACCCTGATATTTTCTCTACCACTTATACTTACAGCAAAGCAAGAGAAACCTCTTTGCAGCAATCCTTCTAAACATATAGAAGAAGACAAAACACAAAAAGCAAGTTATGAGAATTGTCAACGACATGGCATAACCTGGTGGTATAGAGATGATGGCAAAATAAAATCTGAAGTCAACTATGTTCAGGGTAAAGAAGAAGGTCCCTATATCTCCTACTATGACAATGGAGAAAAACGTCTGATGGTCAATTATAAGTATGGACAAAAAGATGGATTACAAAAGATCTTTTATGACAATGGTGCGGTAGGATCTGAAGTTAAATATATCAATGGAAGACGAGAAGGTGTCATGACAGAGTGGGATAAGGAAGGTTATAAAACCTCAGAGGTCTATTACAAGAACAACTACAAGGTTGGGATGAAGAAATACTTCAACAAAGAAGGAAAAGTCATTCGAACTGAAGAGTATAAAATGGATAGAAACCCTGTCGTACAAAAGATGCTCAAAGATAAACGTAAAGAGATTCTCATTGACCTTTCACAATATGGGCTGGTTCCCAAGAATGCTCCAGAAGAAGAGAGAATACGATAGTTTTTCACTCTCCTGTTTTACTTACAATAATAAAGGGTCTTTTATGAATATCATAGGCGCTTTGGGGTCAGCCATTTGTTCTTGAAGATATAGTAGAGAAGATTATTTGATCATAGTATGGCATGCAATCGCATACCATATACTGTTTTTATACGTTTGTATTCCCACAATGCCCACATTTTTTTGCTTCTATTGGAATCTCCATTGCACATTCTGAACATACTTTTGTCGTAGGTTCCGCTTCTGCTTCGGGCTCTTTTAATTTATTATATCCCTTAATAAACATAAACACAACAAACCCTAAAATCACAAATGAAATAATATCATTAATGAATATTCCATATTTTATAGCCGGTGCAGCTGCTTTGTCAAGTGCTTCCATTGATGCATATTCTTTACCATCTAAAGCAATAAAAAGTTGAGAAAAATCAACTTTCCCCATAAGCATACCAACAGGAGGCATAATCACATTGGCAACCATTGACTTAATGACGGTAGCAAAAGCACCACCAAAAATAAAACCTACTGCCATATCTACCATATTACCGGCAATAAGAAACTTTTTAAATTCTTCTAACATCTTTTTTCCTTTTAATCATTTTGTGTATAAACCTAAGATAATAAATTATAATAAAATAGAATATAATAAAGCTTAGAAAAATAGTTCTTTTTAATAAAGTCTCTAAAGAGGCATTTAAAATAAAATTATTTTAAATGCCGGTTTCTTGCTGCAGCCACAGTCAATATAAACAATCCTGCAATACCATAATAAACCCACATAGGAATCGGTACAGGATCTCCTGCGGCATACGAGTGAAGACCCGAAAGGTAATAGTTCACTCCAAAATATGTCATAAGTACTGTTGAATATGACCATGCTGCTGCTACGTTATAAGTAAACGTAGACTTGAGTGATGGGATAAATCTCATATGCAATACAGAAGCATAGATAAGAATAGTTACCGCTGCCCAAGTCTCTTTTGAATCCCAACCCCAATAACGTCCCCAAGATTCATTCGCCCAGACACCTCCAAGAAAGTTACCTACTGTCAAGAGCATAAGACCAATAATCAATCCCATTTCAGAGAGATTTGTCAGTTCTTTAATAGATCTGTCAATATTTTCATTGCCATTTTTACCTCTGATAATAAACAAGATAAGTACCATCAATGAAAGAATGGAACCCAAACCAAGGAAACCATCTCCAGAGATGATCGTTGCCACATGTATCATCAACCAGTAAGACTTTAGTACCGGAACCAAATTGGTAATCTCCGGGTTAATGAAGTTCATATGTGCGACACCCATGGTAACCCCTGCAAGGATGGCTGTTCCCGCCAAAGCAAATGGTGACTGTCTTGCCAAAATAATCCCGGCTAATACTGTAGAGCCGGCAATGAATACAATAGATTCATAAGCATTGGACCAAGGAGCATGCCCGGCAATATACCAGCGGATCCCCATACCAATAACATGTAAGGTAAATCCAAATAAGAGAATACCCCATGAAACACGCATGATCCACTTCATAGAGAAACTAGGTTTAACAACATTAATAAATGCCAACACCAACAAGACAAGTCCCAGTAACAGGTATAGGGGTACCAGTTTTCCAAAAAGACCCAGTTTGTTGTACCATATCTCCATTTCTATATGTTTTGCCGAAGGCAGTACGGCAGCACCATAAGTCTTTTGAAACTTTTGGATACCACGCAGAGCCAAATCTGCATTCTCCCACTTACCATCTTTAAGTGCCTGTCCCACCATCATAAAGTAAGCCGAGATACTCATCTTCACTTTTTCTGCATTTTCTTTATCAAAAGTCTTGAGAGCCTCCATAGGTGCATACCACTTGTTATTTGGGTCATTTGGTTTAGGAAATATACGCATCAAAGTACCCTGATATGCCATGTAGGATACATTGACACGTTCATCGATCTTGATCAGTTCTTTGTCATATTGAGACTTCTCTAGAGGTTTCTTTCTACTTGATGCAGTGACTTGGTTAAAAAGTTTATATCCACTGTCTTTTTTATTAAAAAAGTCTGAGAATTTTGCATATTTTGTATCTTCAGGAAGCCCTAGATCAAGCGCGATCTTCTTATGCCCTATTTTGATCATAGGAATATCTTGATAGATCTCCGGCTGCATGATCATACCCAAGAGCATTTGATTTGGTTCAAGACCAAATATAGAAGATTTTCCTGTGATTTTAGAGATGACATCATGCGCAATGGTATCCATAGGTTTCATACGCCCCATATGGTCTTGCACAGCAAGCATACCAAACTTTTTGGTATGCTCTTTCTCGTAGGCCTGTATCTGCTTTTGTATGGAAGCATCAAGTGTTGGAGTAGCCGCGTCTGCCTGTTGAGGCGAAAAAGCCAAGAAGAGTGCTATAAGAGCTGCTGCTGCACTGCCTTGCAATTTTCTAGCACCTTTAAGTAGTTTTTGGAATCTACCATTTGGGATGAAAAGACTCCAAATCATACCCAGTGTTAAAAGTATATACCCAATATATGTTGGCCAGGTTCCAGGATCGTGATTAACTGACAATATTGTTCCTTTTTCATCCTGATCATATGAAGACTGAAAGAAACGGTAATTTCTATGGTCTAAAATATGATTCATATAAATTTCATACGGCATGGTAATATTTTGCTCTTTATCTATAAGTACAACATCTGAAGCATACGAAGAAGGTGTCATAGAACCTGGGTATCGTTCAAGTTTGAATTTTTCCAGCTTGATGGCAAATGGTAATTCTATGATCTTGGCACCAATACGCATTTGTATCTGTACACCATCCAAAGTAAATGTTTTTAGCTCACCGGTTTGTCCTTTAAAGACTTTAAAAGTCTCTATCTTATTCTTGTCACCTACACTGACTTTTAGTTTTACAAGTTCTGGTTTACCAGACTTGGTTTTAATATCATGGGAAACTGTTTTTAAAATACCCTTTTCATGGATACTCTTTAAAACAATTGCATTAGGTCCAAAACGATAGAGCATTCTTCTATGGAAAATATTATCCCCAGATTTCAACTCTCCTGACTCTTTTGTCCCCATATCAAGTGTCTTAAGAATATAAGGGAACTTCACACGTAGTTCTCCATTATTATCCGTAATACCAAAAGTAGGTTTGTCTGCCAATGTTTTCTTGGCATTGTATGCCACATAGAAAGTACCGAAATCCTTAATCTTACCCTGTTTAAAGTAATGAATTTCACCTTTACCGTTAGCTGATATCTTCATTTCAAGTATTTTTGAACCGTTAGGATCAGCTACTACTTCCTGTGAAAAGGTAGGGAGATATTTGACCAATTCAACATTGACCGTTTTATCGCCTACACTTAAGCTTTCAGAGAGGCTATTTTTTGTCATTGTAGAGAAATAGAGTGGACGCTCTAAAGAAGCATTTTTGTCTTCATTGATGGCAATAATCTGTAAGGTCTTTACATCAGAGACCATTTTATTGGTCTCTTGACCTTCACGAATATGCATGATCCCCTCATAACCGATATAACGTGTTACAAGCGCACCGATTGCAATAATGAGAAAGGAAAAGTGAAAAAGAAAAACAGGAAGTTTGTTTTTATAACTTTTATATTTCATAATCTGGTAGACCAATATCGCTACAAAATAGGCAAGAAAGACTTCAAACCACTTTGCTTTATATATCAGCGCACGTGCTGTTTGTGTACCATAATCATTCTCTATGAATGTTGCAGCGCCTACAAGTACACCAAAAAGAAACAGCATAAGTACAGCCATTTTCATGGATAAAATTCGTTTTAACATCGTCAAAACCCCTTATTTTCTAATAAAAAATGATTATATCGGATGATTTGTTAACGTACTGTTAATTTTACTTTTTTAGCTCTAAATATTACTTCAATTCTCCCCAGCTATCCCCCACAGAGACAGAACACTCCAACGGTACTTCAAGCTTAAGAACATTCTCCATGATATGTACAAAACGTTTTGCTGTTTCTTCTACTTTCTCCTCTTTTACTTCAAAGATGAGTTCATCGTGGATCTGCAGAAGCATAAAAGCATCTAACTCTTCTTCTCGTATCATAGAGTCTATTTGGTTCATAGAGAGCTTTATAAGGTCAGCTGCTGAGCCTTGAAAGACTGTATTGACCGACTCACGCATATAAGCGGCTTTTTGCATACCATTGGCGGCTTCATAGTCAAAGATACGTCTTCTTTTCAGTATAGTCTCTACATAACCATCGATCTTCACTCTCTCCTGTATACCTTCAAGAAAAGATTTTACTGTCGGGAAGGAAGCAAAGTAGTTCGTGATAATTTCTTTGGCTTCAGCAGATGTAATACCCAATTCATCAGAAAGCTTTTTTGGTCCCATACCGTAAAGCAGACCAAAGTTTACAGACTTTGCAAAGTTTCGCTTCTCTTTTGCCTCTTCTTCTCCAAAAAGTATGGTTGATGTTGCCAAGTGAATATCAACCCCCTCATTAAATGCTTTTAAAAGTGCTGTATCTTTTGAGAAGTGTGCCAAGAGGCGGAGTTCTATTTGTGAGTAGTCAATACTTACCAGTTTATATCCTTCTTTGGCTATAAACGCTTCTCTTACCGAACGGCCTAAAGCAGAGCGTACTGGGATATTTTGCAAGTTTGGATCACGGGAACTTAAACGACCTGTAGCTGTACCTGTCTGTACAAATGAGGTATAGATACGGCTGTTTTCATCTTTTTTTGCCAGTTTCAATAAAGGATCTACATACGTAGAGAGAATCTTTTGATATTCACGGTACGAGAGAATCTTCTTTATGACAGGATGTTCTCCTTTGAGAGACTGAAGTACGGCTTCATTGGTACTATACCCTGTTTTGGTTTTTTTACCACCTTTAAGCCCTAACTGTTGGAACAGTACCACTCCGAGCTGTTGGGTAGATTTAATGTTGAACTCTGAACCTGTCAGTTCATAAATATCTTCTGTTAATGCTTTCAAATCTCTACTGAGTGTTTTTTGTAGCATAAGCAGTTTGTCCTGATCTATCTTAATACCCAGACGTTCCATACGAATAAGTACATTGATAAATGGATACTCGACATTTTTTGCTTCTTTCAACAAATGTGTCAAAGAAGAGAGTTCCATTTTTTTCTTGATCGCACCATAAAGCATAAAAGTCATCCATGCATCTTCGGCAGCATAAAAAGTAGCATCTGAGATCGCCACATTAGAAAAGTTCTCTCCTTTTTTGACCATCTCTTTAAAAGGTTTCATATCATATTTGAAAAACTTCTTTGCCAAAGCATCCAGGCCCACTTTGGAACCCGGGTCTGAGAGCCATGCCATGATCATAGTATCGGCAAAAACATCTACTTCGTTAAAACCATACTGACTGTAAAGTAAAGAGAGATCAAATTTTAGATTCTGTCCCACGATCGGCTGTTTTAAAAGTCTTTTTAACGCCTCTATCGCATCTTCCATACCTACTTGATCTTCTACTCCCAGATAACTATGTCCAATTGGCACATAATAGGCTTTGTCACTTGAGGTACAAAAAGAGAAACCAACCATTTTATCTGTTTTGGTGTCTAATCCTGTGGTTTCAGTGTCAAGTGCGACAATAGTATCTTTTTCTATAGAAGCGATGACGGCATCGAGTTTCTCTTTGCTGTCTAACACAATCGCATCAAATTCAAGTGTTGGTTTTTTAGGCTCAGGAGGGGCGATCTCATCACATCCTGCTTCACCTTTAAATACTTTTGCTTTTGCTACTGCACGTTTCATTTCATATTTTTCAAACTCATCTAACAAACAGGAGAGATAGTTCTTATTTTCAAATACAAAACTTTCCAGATCCAGTGTTTCATACACGTCTGTCCGCATAGTTACCAGTTCTCTAGAGAGGAATGCCAGTTCTTTACTTTCCAAAAGGAGTTTTTGAATGCGAGGTGTACCGCAATTTTCAATATCATCATAAATTGCTTCAAGTGTATGATAGACATTAATAAGCTTGGCTGCTCCTTTGACACCTATACCTTTAACGCCTGGCACATTGTCGGAACTGTCACCCACTATCGCCTGGAAATCAATGAAATCTTTAGGATTCACACCAAATTTTTCAATACATGCTTCCTCATCGATCTCTTTTCGTTTTACAGAGTCATACATTACTACTGTACCATTATCAATAAGCTGATAGAGATCTTTGTCATGAGAAATGATCTTGACTTTCATCCCCTGATTCTTAGCGATCCTAGTTACGGTAGTAATAATATCATCTGCTTCAAATCCATCTTTGGCAAGATTGGCAAAACCCATCTTCTCTACCCATTCTATGGCAATAGGCAACTGTTTTGTCAAGTCTTCAGGGGGTGCATCCCTGTTTGCTTTGTATTCCGGGTAGAGATCGTTACGAAATGTTTTTCCCTTACTATCTAGCGCAAAGACCAGATAATCTGTAGCATGGTCACGGTGCAAAGAGTCGACAAGGTTAATAAACCCCGTAAGTAATCCCGTAGGAAAGCCCTCAGAATTCCGTAAAGGAGGCAAAGCAAAGTAAGAGCGAAAGAAAAAACCGAATGTATCTATGACTGTTATAGTTTTCAATGAAAGACCTGTATTTTTATTTTTATACCATTTTAACCAATTCTCTGTTATAGCTTACCCTACACACTCCATACCTATAACAACCCTTTTATATATAACTTTTCATTTAATATTAAGTTCGGCTATAATAAACTATATATTATATTGATTGATTAAAGGATATGCTATCAAAAAAGCAAATAGTTTTGGAAAACAAGAAGTTGATTTAACAGAAACACCCCTGTTTTTCCCACAAGGTTTTGAAAAAATATTCTTAGCACTTTACTTTATTCTTTTACCTTACATTGCAGGGCTTCTTTTCCTCTTTTTTTATGTGGCAGGGGGGAAAGTAGAACTCTTTTTATCACTCAATGATCAATCTTCGTTTATTTTAACATGGGCTATTGGGTATGAGATACTTGCTACACTGACACTTTTAGCCATTGTTAAAAGTGCTATTTCATTTTCTATTGAAAATAGTAAGAAAGGAAGAAATACACATTTTAAAAGACCTTAAAGTGTGTATAACAAAAAATTATCCTAGGCTAGCTCTTTAGCCAAATACTCTCCCGTATAAGAACCACTCTCTTTATACTCAGCAGCCAGTTTTTCCGGAGATCCCGTAGCAATGATCAATCCACCTTTATTCCCACCTTCAGGTCCCATATCAATGATGTAGTCAGCATTTTTGACCATATCAAGATTATGTTCTATGACCACCACAGAATTTCCAAGTTCTACCAAATGATGTAACACACCTGTCAATCTGTCTACATCTGCAAAGTGAAGTCCTGTAGTAGGCTCATCTAAAATGTAGAGTGTTTGACCTGTATCTTTACGGCTTAACTCTTTAGAAAGTTTAATACGTTGTGCTTCTCCACCTGAAAGGGTGGTAGCATTTTGCCCTAGAGTGATGTAGTCCAGTCCCACATCAGTTAAAGTTTTTAATTTCACTGCAATGGCAGGAATCGCTTTAAAGAACTCCAACGCTTCTCCTACTGACATAGCCAATACATCTGCGATAGATTTACCTTTGTACAATACCTCTCTGGTCTGAGCATTGTAGCGTGTGCCGTCACAGGCATCACAGCTTACCAAAACATCCGGTAAAAAGTGCATCTCTATCTTGATCTGACCATCTCCCTGACACTTCTCACAACGTCCACCTTTGACGTTAAAGGAAAATCTTCCTATTTTATAGCCTCTGAGTTCTGCCTCTTTGGTCTGTGCAAAAAGCTTACGTATCTCGTCCATAATACCTGTATAGGTAGCAGGATTTGAACGTGGTGTTCGACCAATAGGACTTTGATCAAGATAGATTACTTTATCGAGTTTATCAAGCCCTGTGATCTCTACACCATCAACTTTATTCACTTTCTTTGCACGGTTAAGTAGTTCTCTTGCTACAGGTAACAATGTCTGAAGTATCAATGAAGATTTTCCTGATCCACTCACACCCGTAATACAAACAAAGTTTCGTAACGGTATCTTTGCATTCAACGCTTCAATGTTATTAATGGTTACATTTTTGATCTCTATCCACTCTTCTTGAAGATTATCATGAGAATAGGTAATATCTTTTCGACCATAAAGATAGTCAGCAGTCAATGTCTTAGCTTTTTCCAATTTCTTTGCATCTCCAGAGAAGACGATCTTTCCACCAAAATCCCCTGCACCAGGACCAATATCAACAATATAGTCTGCTGCCATGATAGTCTCTTTATCATGCTCTACCACAATCACAGAGTTTCCTTTCTCTTTAAGAGAATTAAGTGTACGGATAAGCTTCATGGTATCTCTTTCATGTAACCCTATACTTGGTTCATCAAGTACATACATTACGCCGGTAAGCCCTGAACCTATCTGTGAGGCAATACGTATACGCTGTGCTTCTCCACCAGAAATAGAACGTGCATCCCTATTGAGTGTGATATAGCCCAATCCCACATCATGCAAGAAAAAGAGTCGTTCATACAGCTCTTTCAAGATAGACTCGGCGATCATCTTCTGCTGCTCACTCAAATGTGAAAAACTTTGGGAGTCAGAAAAATAGGCATAAGATTTTTCAATAGGCATAGAGATAATATCTGCAATATTTTTCCCTTCTATCTTTACAGCCAAAGAGCGCGGTCTCAATCTATGACCATCACACTTGTCACAGATCTTTTCTGTCATATATTCTGAGAGATCTTTTTCATCTTTGAACATATCATGTGCAAATTTCACAACACCCGGCCATTCACGTGTCAGCTTATGGCGTTTCCATGTAAAGTTTACCGTACCACCATTACCATAGAGTATGGCTTTTTGATGATGGGTCTCCAACTCTCCGTAAGGTTTTTTAATATCAATATCATTCTGTTCACAAAAAGCATTGAGAAACTTGGTGTAATAACTTTTATTAAATCCATACATGATCTTCACAGCACCTTTGTCGATGCAAAGTTCCCGGTCTATCACTTTTTTCAAATCAATAGCATAACGTATACCCAAACCATCACAGGTGGGGCAAGCACCCTTGGGAGAGTTAAAAGAGAAGCTTACAGGTTCAAGTGGTTCAAAAGAGAGTTTACAGTCAAAACATGCCAAGTGTTCAGAATAGTGCATATGCTGACGTTCAAAATTAACCTCTTCGTAATTCAGTACTTCTATTTCCAATTCACCATATGACTCTTTCAGTGCCTTCTCCACATCCTGACCGATACGGTCACGGCTCTCCTCTTTTACCACTACACGGTCAATAACTACTTTAATTGTATGTTTTTTTGTTTTAGAAAGCTCTATCTCATCATCCAAACGTACCATCACACCATCTATCATGGCACGTATATAGCCTTTATGCCGAAGAGACTCCAACATATCTGCAAAGCTACCTTTCTTCTCTTTCACCAGTGGTGCCATAATAACAAGCTTTGCACCATCAGGGAGACGTAAAACCTCTTCAATAATATCTGAAGCTGACATTTCAGAGATCGGTTTGCCACACTCATGACAATGCTGCTCTCCTACCCGGGCAAAAAGAAGTCTCAGATAATCATAGATCTCAGTAATTGTTCCTACCGTTGAACGTGGATTTTTAGAAGTGGTTTTTTGATCAATAGCAATGGCAGGAGTCAAACCTTCGATTTTATCGACATCGGGTTTACCCACACGACCTAAAAACTGTCGTGCATAAGAAGAGAGAGACTCTATGTAACGTCTCTGTCCTTCCGCATAAAGTGTTGAGAATGCCAGTGTAGATTTACCCGAACCTGAAATACCGGTAATGACTACCAACTTATTTTTAGGAATAGAGATATCAATATTTTTTAAGTTATTCTCTTTTGCCCCATAGACGTGTATCATATCTTGTTTTTTTGCCATATATTCTTTTTGCCTTGCTTGAAAAATTAATCGGATATTATAGCATAGTTAGACCTCATCTAAAGGGGTGGATATCGTAAAAATATTTCATATATAACTACGCGTTAAAATAAATAAATATTTTTGCTATCTCAGCACTTACAAGAAAATCAAGATTTGGCGATGGGTTTTATGAAAACCACATTTTTTTCATAAGCATTACCGTTGCAAACACATACAGTAAAACCAGTGCTGTTTTATGATGGGTATCTTTCACATGTTCTTTCATCCAAATTCCCAAAGTGACGCCTACAAGTGAGGCAATGGCAACTATTAAGCCATTATGGAAGTCGATAGTACCTATACTTAGTCGACTGATCATTCCCGCAACAGAAGAAAATACAACAAAGAAAAGACCTGCTGAAACCGCTTTTTTAATCGGGTAATGCAAAATACCTACCAAGATAGGGGTAAGGATAATAGACCCACCGACACCAAGGGTAATAGAGAAGATACCAATAACCAGACCTATGAAAAAGAGCAGGCCTTTATTGAGTGTTTTGGTTGCAGCATCATCCGTATGTGTTTTAGAGAAAAAAAGTCTGAACATTGCAAAAAGAAGCAGTCCAAGGAAGAGGAATTGTAAGACAGCATCAGAAACAAGGTGGGTCACTTTTCCACCAATGAAACCACCAACAAACCCACCGATACCAACAAAGATCCCCTCACCTATGATGAGAGTTCCCTTTTTATGGTTCAGGTAAGAACCAAAGACCGAAGAGAATACCATCTGTATAATCGAAATACCAATAGCATCTTTGATCTCAAAACCCAAGGCAAGTAGTACAGGTACAAGGATCATTCCTCCACCGATACCAAAAAAACCTGCCATGGTTCCTATAAAGATACCAACAAGTATAAGTTCTATAAACAAAACTGTACGCCTAAACTACAAACGGGCTATTCGGTTAACTCAGAAAGTATACCGGACATCATCTCTTGTGTCTTTTTCACTTCAGCGATAACCTTTTCATCAGTGATACCAAGATCAGCGATCCAGTTATCGATAGAGGGATAAGTGATGTGTACAGTATCATCACCCTTCTTTTTATACACAGCCAAGGAGAAAGGTGCGTAAGATCCTGCATCGGGATGATCTTTTGAGACTGGGAAGATCACATTAAAACGAATGATAGAGTATGTATCATAAAAATCATAATCTCCATTCTCTTTAAATACATCATCCTGAAGTTTGTACAATTTTGGTACCAAGAAACCTACCGGTCCGATCTCTCCTGCAAATTCTTCTTCAAATGATTCTTTTGCTTCAACAATTGTCATACCGTCTTCAAGTTCAAACTCTGTTGTAAAATCAGTTGTCAGTTTTTTATCCGAATCTTTTGTACTCTTTCCCTTTGGCAAATATTTACCATTTGGCAGTGCCTTATGGAGTGCTATATCCAATTGTTGTGCATAGGCAATCAAATCAGGATCGGTTGCAGGTATTTTTGTAATTCTCGCCATACCTTCCAAAGAGAGCGTAGAAACATTGATCGTATTTTTCTCATCATCTGAATAGATTGACATAGAGAGTGGTGTGATCAACCCGATACTTGGATATTTTTTAGCCAATTTAGTAACAAAATCATTGTTACGGAAGATAGCAAGGTTATAAGATTTATGGTGTACTTTTTTATATCTTTTTTCAAAGATTGAATTCATGTCATTGTTGACATCCACCTGCATACCATTTTCATTAAAAGCTTTCTCTATACTTTTAGCATTGATCGCACCTTTTGCATTGTCAACAGAAAATACTTGATTGTTTGCAGAACTTGCAAAACTCTGTACCATACCTACGACTAAAAATAGTCCCATGAAAACTTTTGAAAACTTTTTCATTGTTATCCTTCATATTTAAATTGTATGTATTTTACTGCAACAAACTTATTGTTTGTATTGTATGATTAAATATACATAAACTGAGAGAGGAAGATAATAGTCAAGACAAAAGCAAAAGGCAGGACATGACTTTTAAAGACAAAAGGCTGTATACCAAGATAAACCTGCAGTCCACCTCTTAATCCAAGCCAGATACCAAGGAATGCTTTGAGTCCTAAAAGTATCTGAAAACGGCTTAATCCGTCTGGGCCAACAGGACCATACACCTGAGAGATAAGGTAAAGTCCGGTTACAACAGCTACGATGAGTGAAGGAGGTACCACTTTACGTACATATTTCATAAATGATTCACGGATCTTTTTATGTTCCTCTTCAGAATAGGACTTTTTAATTTTGGTTAAAAAGAGATTATCTGTAATGAGAAATCCTCCATAAATAAATGCTGCAAAAATATGGATGGTTTTAACCAATACAAAAAACATAATGACCTCACTCTGTAATTTTTATGGGATTATAGTATAAATTGTAACAAATCTTTTGATATATATCAAACCATTCCCACAAAGGACTGGGAAAAAAATGCTTCTATTGTTTCTCTCATCTCTGCAACATCAGTCATACGGTTGATCTCATTTCTAAATGCAGAAGCCCCTTGATACCCCGCTTTAGAGTAGGAGTGTAGATTTTTTCTAAACATGATAGCACCATATTGGTCATAATAGGAGATCATCTGATCATAATGTTCAAGTACCACTTCTTTGATGAGTTCTGGTGTCACTTCATCTATACCTTCTTTGATTTGTTTAAATATCCACGGCTTTCCTACTGCTGCACGGCCGATCATAATACCATCTGCTCCGGTATACTCCAGCACCCATTTTGCTTTTTGGGGAGAATCTATATCACCATTGGCAATGACAGGAATAGAAACAGCCTCTTTGATCTCTCTGATCGCATCATAATCTACTGCTGCTTTATAACGCCCTGCTCTGGTTCTGCCATGCACAGCGATAAAATCTGCACCATTGTCTTCACAAAGTTTTGCCTGTTCCACATGGTTCTTCTCATTGAACCCCAAACGCATTTTAACGGAGGTATACTCTTTGGTAGAGTGTTTTTTAATCGTACGGATCGTCTCAGCCATTTTAGGCAGATCAGTAAGCAGTGAAGATCCTTGAAGATTATTGACTACCTTTGGTGCAGGGCAGCCACAGTTCAGATCAATACAACTGACACCCTCTTGCTCATTGAGTATTTCAACTGCTCTTTGGATCACAGCCTGATCAGAACCGGCAATTTGTATAGAGTACGGATCTTCAGAAGAGGCTTTTTCCAACATTTTAAATGTTTTTTTAGAGTTATGGATAAGTGCATTCGAAGAGATCATTTCTGAGACAGTAAGATCTACTCCAAATTTCTTAACAACAGAACGGAAAGGAAGGTCTGTAAAGCCCGCAAGCGGGGCTAATACATACAATGGGGTAGAAAAGTCTATGGTTGCCATGTTATGTGTCTGATTAGAGACAGATCTTATTGATATCTACGAGGTCGTCAATTTTATAATTTTTATTACTTTTTTTCAACTCATAGAGTGCTCTTGCTCTAATAAATTCATGCTCATCACACTCTTCAAGGTAAGCACCGACTTCATCCATCAATTCATATTCGAAGAGAAGGTAAAGGTAGGCATGCTGCGCTTTTGCATTTTCACTCTGGTACTTTTTAAACAGTGCCAGGTTTTCAGTTGGAGAGAACTGTTTTTTAGTAATATGTGCAATTTTCGTATAGTCATTACATGTGAGTTTCAAAGCATCCACAAAATCATCTAAGATTTCAGTTGTCAACTCCATATCTTCTTCTTTATTCAATCTTTCAAGCATCACAAACAGGTTTTTTACATCGAAAGTCTTTGCATATTTACGTGCTTTAAAAAAAGTCTCTTTAGCGGCAAAAATCTCTAATGCTTTCACGCGAACCGGGTCAGAATATGAAGTCGAAGATTTCATGACATCTTCAACAAATTTATCATCCGAAAGTAAACGGTTCAATCTGTTTTGAATAAGCAGCGGATTTCCCTCAGAGAAAACTTTAGCCATTTTATTCTCTTTGAGATCAACATATTCACCATTTTTGATCTTATTAATAATATTCCATACTTTGGAAAGTCTTGGGCTCAACCCTTCAACACTGTCAACAACTTCAAGTTTAGACTGTCCTAAAAGAAGAGCTGAACTTGCAATCTCAGGTATCGCATATTTTTGCTCTTTTGGTTCATTGACCATAGACCAGTACAGGGCATCATCCAAAGTGTCTGCATCTCTGAGCCATTTTTTCAATTTAAAATAACTCTTCAATGAGTAGAAGATCATATGTATTACTGTAAATATCAGCAGCAATACCATAGGTAAAACGATCCATACTGCCACAGGAAAATTAAAGTTGATCCCCATGATCTCTAACAGATAATTATTTGGATTTACCGTATAGGTAAGTGCACCGACAATCCCTATTAGTGTAAGTGCAGCAAAGATATATAACCCCAGTCTCATATTCTATCCTTTATTGTTGTTCTTTTTCAGTGATCTCCCGGCATGCAATACAGAAACGTGCAAAATTTTTCACTTCCAAACGCGGTAGCCCTATAGGCTCTTCACACATCTCACAGATACCATAAGTTCCTGACTTTATTTTATCTAAAGCAAGTTCAATTTCGTTTAATTCTTTACGCTGTTGTACCAAAATAGCACTGTCGACCATGGTTTTTGCAGATGTTGCAGCATAATCACCTTCGTCATTTAGCTCCAACTCTCTCATACCGTCTAATTCAAGTGCTGTACCTGTAAGGTTTTTTTCTATTTGAATTTTTCTCGCTGTCAATTTTTCGTTGAAATCATCTAACTCTTTTTTTGTAAGCATTCTTTGTACTCTTCCTATTTATGATATGGATGATTATTGTTAATGGTCAGTCCCCGAAAGATCTGCTCCAATAAAACAACTTTCACCAGTTTATGTGAAAGCGTTATTTTACCAAATGATATGGCTTTATTACATTTGCTTAAAAAATCCCTCTCAAAGCCGTATGCACCGCCAATAAAGAAATTTACAGTCATGCTATCCTTAAGCGTTTTTGCAAATTCATGACTATCAACCTCTTTTGATACCGGGTCTAAAGCAATATTTACACCATTATTCAAATATTTTTCAAATGCCTGTGTGTAAGATTTTTGTGCAGCCTGAGGAGAGATATCCTGTGCCTTGCTGATCTCTTTATCAAAAAGTTCAATGACCTCCACTTTTGCAAACGGTTTGGCAATTTTTATATAGTGTTCAATCAAACCGGCATAGAGTTTGTCTTTGCCTTTTTTATCGATGATAATAACGTTAATTTTCATACTTACTCCACAAATGAATGGTAGAATTATAGCAAAGTGTAGAGGAGATATAATGCATAGTCAATGGCAACTTAAATTAATCCGTTTTTATTTTTTCCTTCTTTCTATCCTTTTCCCCAAATTGGCTGTCTACTCAGCACACAAACTTTTTCACTACCCTGTCAATACCACACGTAAGAATAGAGACGAAGTACCTCTGCCTAAAGCTGAACAATTCACCATCACACTCTACGATGATTGGATACTTCAAGGATATCGCTGGGGGAGAAAAGAAGTCCCACAAGTACTCTTGGTACACGGCTGGTCTACCACCTCAAGATCGATGAGCCTTATTATCCACAGTCTATTAAAACAGGGCTACTCTGTTATCAGCTATGATGCACCAAGACATGGGAAAAGTCAAAAAAAATTTGCAGACCTGGCAACATGGGCCGATGCAGTAAGAGCCAGTTTGGAAGAAGTTGGCAGAGTTGAGTGCATTGTGGCACACTCTTTTGGTGCAGCAGCAGTCACAGTAGCTTCAAAACTGGGTCTGCAAACTAAAAGACTGGTTTTTATAGCACCTATTCATGATATATCTTCGGTAGCCGATAAATTTGCTGTACATTTTGGCATAAAAAAAGAACTTATAAAAAATATGCGAAACTACACATGGCAAACAAACAAAAAGCATTTTGGAAAATATGGAAAAAACTGGCAAAATATTGTACAAAGTAATTTCTGCGTGCCAACCTTACTGTTTCATGATAAAGACGATAAAGAGATAGGTATAGAACACTCTAGGCAGATTCTTAAAATGTGGCCTTGTGCAAAGCTAATAACAACAGAAGAATTAGGTCATCGAAGTATACTTGACGATAAAAAGGTGGTCAAAGATCTGCTTAATTTTCTATCTTCTTAAAACAGCAACGTTTGTATTTTAAGCCAGACCCACAAATACATGGTTCATTTCTCAAGAATGTCACTTTATCTTCCATCACTTCGCCATCGACATATTTCCACATGTCATTGACTATTTTAAACAGTGATTTTTCATGATGGACGTGCTGTTTTTTCTCAAAAATATAATACGCCTTGAACTCTACCGTATCATAACCCGAATTTACAATTTCAAGATGTTGCCAAAAACTGTTGTCAGCCCAGTCTTGTATGAACTTAAGTTCTTCATCTGTCCATGTATGATCATGGGTTGTTGCCTGAAGGTAATTTACATCTCCCAGACAATAGGCACAATAACGAGATCGCATCAGCGCCAAAGCAGAAGGTGCAATCTGCTCTACTCGCAAGATAGGCTCACAACACTCTGAAAATTTTAATCCACTTTTACAATAACATCTATCCATATTTACTCTTTCTTCAGCTAGTTTTGCAATCATATCATAACTATTTTATGCTTCCTTGCTATGTGAGTCAATAAAATGATAAATGGCTGAAAATACCTCATCACAACCCTCATCAGCCAAGATGCTATGCCGTGTTCTCGGTAGTATCATCAACTGTTTATCTTTAGAATTTACACCATCATAGATAAGTTTTGCACTCTCTCGTTTTACTGTCGGATCATTGTCTCCCTGTATGACAAGTATAGGTGCTTTTACATTTTTTAGTGTCTTTTGTGTTTTAGACATTATCTTTTCAAGTTGCGAAACAGATGACAAGGGGTGTTTATGATAATTTACTTCAGGCTGTTCAGTATGAGAATTGTCTATCCACTCCATAATACCTTTTGCTTTGAGATGAGAAATCATCTCATTAAAAAAGTACAGTGTCGGTACAACATAGGAGACACGAAGGTCATGTAATTTTAAAGCAGAATTCAGTGCTATTACACCATCGACCCTGTATTGTGCTGCATGGATAAGTGCCAATAGACCACCCGTTGAAAAACCACCGATAAACACTTTGTTACATACCTGTCTCATAGCCGTAAAAGCCCTCTGAAAATCAAGCTCCCAATCACTGGTCTGTACAGTTAAAAGTGCTTCAGGGCTACTCCCGTGACCTCTAAGCCTGGGGACATACACATTGATATGTTTTCTAAACAGATACTCTGCAAGGGTCTGTATCTCTCTTGGAGCTGCCATATATCCATGTGCAAAGACCACACCCGATTCAAAAGAAGGGTCATAAAGGATAATAGGTGCACCCACATCCTCCTGATGGGGCTTGCGTCCTAAGTGTGTCTGATACTCCTCTTCAAAGTGTTCCCATGACTTTCTACGCAAGTGTTCAAAGTTGTCTTCTCGCAATTGATCTTCACTAAATTTACTGTTCTCTTCAGCCATCTTTACAATAGGCTCCTGCCAGCGAATTTCATTTAAGATTACCTGTAGCGTGTTTTCGACACGTACTGTATGGAACGGGTACTCTTTTTCCAGTCTTGTTCTGTCAAAAAGATACTCTCCCTCACTGTCTTCAAAGAGGATCTTTTGTCTGATTGCCAGTTCAATAGCCGAAACAAATGGTCCATAGGATTCATCCAGGATCAGTTTAAAGAGCTCATTTTTAAGTTCCGGATGTAAATTGTATTCACAGAATATACGCAATGAACGAGAATTTTTATAGATCAATGTTCTCAAATAGGAAGGGCAGACTTTCAAACTGGGCATCGTCATTAATGATAAGATAAAAAGATGATCGAAATGAATCTGCATTTGAGAATAGACCCGGCGCATGACATCACGGGTCAATACCTTTCTTTGCTTATCGATGGCTTCATTCAGTTTCTCTTTATTATAGAGTGTTTGCTCATCCTGCATAAATTCACTAAGATACGTATCCAGAGTGATCGCTTCTCCAAAATGCATATTGATCTGTGCGTCCGTCAAAAGATTGATCTCTATCTCCAATTCTTCAAAAAACCGGGTATTTCTCAAATGAAAAATTTTATCTAGTAGTGTCAAGAGTCTGTTTTCACCGGGTCGGATAGGATAATAGGTTATAGACACCGGTACTATCTTCAATTCCAAACCTTGATTCATACAACTTGCATCAACACCCATAGAGGAACAGAACTGTTTATGTTGGTCTACATGGTTGTATTGTGCTCGATACTGTGCCAGCCTGGTCTTCAGAGCCATCACAGCTGCCCCCGTATGAATAGGACCTTCTCTTAGTGGGGAGTGTGTACAAAATTCATTATTGTCAAAAGTGATTCGTTTATTCTTGACCATATATCCTTCAGGGTAAATAACCCAATCAGAAATCCCCTTGAGAAGATCTTCAATGATAATAGAGTCACGTGCTTTGTTTTTATTGGAAATGGTTCCCAGTCGACGCATAAATTTTCCCAATGTTCCTACAAATACAGAATCATCTGCCAAAGAACGAGAAGTACGTCCATACTTTTCATAGAGGATATAAGGGAGTAAAAAGGTTTCAAAACGTGTAAAGTGATTGGCAACAAAAAGTACAGGAGAGTCAGGTACCTCTTCTCCTGTAATATTAATATTGGCACCTGTGATTTTAGTAACAGAACCAATCAAAACAGAAGAGAGACCAAACATCAAACCCATCCCTAGCCCTTTCTACGCATATACATATCATGGCTAAATGAATCTACTGTAATGATCTCACGCTGCAAAATTCTAGCCTCTTGAAGTACTCTTTGCTCTTCTTTTGTTAAAGATTCTCCATTTTTTTCTCTACCAAGTATCTCTTTTATATGTTGCATTT
This sequence comes from Sulfurovum sp., assembly GCA_027081115.1. Classification (GTDB taxonomy): domain Bacteria; phylum Campylobacterota; class Campylobacteria; order Campylobacterales; family Sulfurovaceae; genus Sulfurovum. The sequence continues at coordinate 312,168 of JALWLD010000057.1, read as the reverse complement.
TATGGGTAGCTTCAAAAAGTTGTTTTAGCCGTTCTCCCATATAAATATTTGCACAAACCCGTTCGCGTACATTGTCTTCTTCACTCAGTAAAACAGCAATCTTATGCAGATCACTGTCTTTAAGTGTCTCTCCCATAGGATTTAGACGGGAACAATAGGCTAAAAATTTAAACGGTACACCTAAAATACCCGGTGCCAAATTTTCAAGCATACCTCTAAAGGCAAGGTCAATCTTTCCAAAAGCATCTTCTACAGCAACGTGCAAAAGAACCTCATCACTCTCTAAAGAACCTTCAACTTCAAAACGTTTGAGTGCCGCCGTTATGAAATACATCTGTGCCAAGATATCTCCAAATCGTCCTGAAACAGACTCTCTTCGTTTTAAAGAAGCACCCATCAAAGCTAAAGCAATATCAGAGAAAAATGCAAACTTTGCAGAAGCCCAAGCAAGTTTCTGTTCATAACGTTTTGTCTTACCTTGATTCACGGAAGGATGTAGATATCCTCTTGTTAATGAAAGAACTATAGTACGTACTTTATTACGGACCACATGTTCTATATGAGAAAAAAGAAGTCTGTCAAAAGATTTGATATCTCCTTGTTCCAATGCCTCTATCTGTGCATAGGCATAAGGATGGCAACGTATCATTCCCTGCCCGAACATAATGAGTGTACGTGTCATAATATTGGCACCCTCAACAGTAATGGCAACAGGTGCACCAAAATACGCATGAGCAAGCAGATTTCTTGGACCTCGGGAGATAGCTGCTCCCCCTTGTATATCCATTGCATCCATCACATTTTTACGAAACATCTCTGTACTCTGATATTTCATAATGGCATTGGCAACTGCCGGTTTGGAACCTGCATCAATAGCACCCAAAGTAAAGGTCTTTGCAGCATCAAGCATATAGGTACTTGCACCCAAACGTCCCAACACTTCAGCAATACCTTCAAACTTTCCAATACTGAGTCCAAACTGGTAACGTACCACAGCATAGGTTACAGCCACATAGGTTGCGAGTTTTGAACCACCCGTAGAAGTAGAAGGAAGTGAAATACCTCGTCCCACAGCAAGTGATTCCATCAACATCTGCCAACCTTTTCCTAACCCATCTTCTCCACCTATGACATCATTTATGCCTATAATGACATCTTTACCAAGCAGAGGTGCATTTACAAAAGGTACATTCATAGGATCATGTCGTTTACTTTGATCAATACCTTTGCTTTTTGCCTTGACCAAAGCACAGGTAATACCTAATTCTTTTTCTTGACCAAGAATTCCTTCAGGATCTTTCAGGACAAAAGCCAAACCAATAACCGTAGCAATGGAAGAGAGTGTAATGTAACGTTTTTCAAAGTTCAACCGTATCTTTGTATCGCCATTCTCATCTTTAAAAATCACACCTTCAGACTGTATAGAACCTGCATCAGAACCCGCTTCAGATTCAGTTAGAGCAAAACAGGGGATATCAAGACCATCCGCCAACCTTGGTAGATAATATTTTTTCTGTTCTTCTAAACCATAATGTAAAAGCAGTTCAGCCGGTCCCAAAGAGTTAGGTACCATTACCGTAATGGCAAGTACTTGAGAATGAGATGCCAGTTTTTCTATGACACAGGAGTGTCCATACGCTGAAAATCCCAGTCCACCATACTCTTTGGGAATAATCATCCCCAGAAATTTCTTCTCTTTTAAATACTTCCATACCTCTTGAGACAGATCACGTGTTTCAAACACTTCCCAGTCAGAAGTCATACTACAGACAATATTCACTTCATTATCAATAAATGACTGCTCCTGTGAACTCAATTTGGGATAGGGGTTGTCAAAGATCTTTTTAAAATCAGGTTTTCCTGAAAAAAGCTCTCCCTCCACCCATACATCACCTGCTCTAAGTGCTGTCTTTTCTGTTTCAGAAATTTTAGGAAGCAAACCTTTTTTCTTTAAAAAACTAAAGAGAGGCGTTGTGATTACTTTGATACGTATCTCTTTAGACAGTAGTATTACAGCCAAGGCAATAACAATGATCCACCATAAAAAGGAAGCTTTGCAGAGTAAAAGAAAAACCGCAAAAGAGGCAAACCATACCCATAGTGATACTGAGAAATAGCCCAATACTAAGAAAACCAGCAGAAAAGAAAGAATAAATAGCATTACACACCTCCATAGAACGTTTTATTTTTTTCTACCATCTCTAGCAGTAGCTTAGCAGGTGCAAACCGGGAACCATAGTTTTTTTCAAGAGACTTTAGTCCTTTAACTATCGATAACAACCCTTCACTATCAGCATACCGCAACAACCCACCTCTGAATGCAGGAAATCCTGTTCCCATAACCATTGCCATATCCAAATAACGTGCATTGGCTATAACCTTTTCCTCAAGACAACGTGCTGCTTCATTGATCATGATCAGAATTGCTCTATCCAGAATGATCTTTTCATCAAGTAGCGTACTTTGTTTTTGCAATCTTTTCATCGCATCATGAACTTTTTTTTCTCTTCCCTTATGCACATAAAACCCTCTCCCTGTTTTTTTACCCAACCAGTTTTTTTCTGTCATTTCGGAAAGCAACAATGCAGGAGTCATACGTTCTCCATAAGCTTCAAACAAGATGTCAGAAACTTTCACTCCTATGTCAATACCTACTTCATCAGCAAGAGTGAAGGGTCCCATCGGCATACCAAAACCTGTCAGTACCTTATCTATACGTTCTATACTCTCACCCTCTTCAAACATTTTGGCTGCTTCATTCAAATACGGCAAAAGCGTACGGTTCACAAGGAAACCTGCACACTCACTCACTTTTATAGGTGTTTTCCCTAAACGTTTTGCCAAACCAACTACTGTTGCTATGGTCTTGGCTGAAGTCTTTTCCCCTGCAATCACTTCTACCAGAGGCATCTGAGAAACAGGGTTAAAAAAGTGCATGCCTATAAATCGTTCAGGGTGTACCGTCCCTTTTACAAGATTTGTAATGGAAAGAGAAGAAGTATTGGTCGCGATAATCGTATTTTCAGAAACTCTCTCTTCTAGCATCCGATAAATTGTATTTTTAACGCTGGTGTCTTCACTTACTGCTTCTATCACAATATCTGAAGAGCCCAAACCTGTCATATCAGTCGTATAGGTCACCCTGTCCATCTTTAGACCGATCTCTCTCTCATTCAAGCGTCCTCTTCTCTTAATACGCCCAAAACTTTTCATCATTTTTGAAAGTGCCTTGGCAATACTCTGCATCGTTCTGGCACCGAGTCTTACCGGTATATCTCTGTTTGCCAAAGCCCAGGCAATACCTGAACCCATAGTTCCTACACCCATTACTGTGGCAGATTCAATATCACGCGGGTTAGCTCTCGAAAAGGTCTCTTTCTTTAACGTTTCAGAAGTAAAAAAGAGTTCTATGAGATTTTTTGATATTGCGGAAGTAGCAAGAGGTTCAAAAACTTCTATCTCTACTTTCAGCCCCTCTTCAAGTGGCATATAAAGTGTTTTTTCCAACACATCAATAGCACGTAAAGGTGCAGGATAATGTCCTGCTGTTTTTTGCTTCACTCGTGTTCTTGCCATATTGGCAATAAGTACTTTAAAAGGTGCAAAGGTTTCATACCACTTGATGCCTTGTCGTGTTTTAGCAACTCTCTTTTCCAATGTCCCCGCAAGTATCTCTTTAGTAAACTCCTCTTTTTTAAAATCGAGGTAGCCACTAGGGACAGAAGCATCTACAAGACCAAGCTTAAGTGCTTTATCTGCTTTGAGACGTTTGGAAGCAGTAATGAGTTCAATGGCTTTGGTAAACCCTACCAACTTGGGCAATCGTTGTGTCCCACCTAAACCAGGAATGATCCCCAGACTTACTTCAACGAGCCCCAAACGTGTATGCTCATCATTGGTAGCCAAACGGTAGTCACAAGCCATAGCAAGCTCCAGACCACCACCAAGACAGGCACCATCAATAACAGCCACCGTAGGAAAAGGAAGTTTTTCCAAGCTATTGAATATCTCTTGACCGTGGCTTAATTTTTCTATGGTCTCATGAGCATCTTTAAACGCTTTGATCTCTTTAATATCCGCACCGGCAATAAACACTGTCTCTTTGGCACTCTCTATAAAAAGCATGTTGATACTGCTGTCATTTTGCATCTCTTTTATCTGTTGTTCCAGCTCATACAAAGCATCAAAACAGAGTACATTGACAGGTTTTTCAGGGGTATCAAATAGAAGTGTTGCCACACCTCTTTCGTCTTTACCAAAGTTAAAATACATCATCACTCTACCTCCAATAGCAGTGCAGCACCTTGCCCACCACCAATACATAAGGTTGCCAAACCTCTCTGTTGACCTCTTAACCGAAGTTCATACAGTACAGAAAGCACCAGTCGTGTTCCCGTCATACCTACAGGGTGGCCAAGTGCTACTGCACCACCGTTTACATTGAGTATGTCTGGGTCTATCCTACCTAAGGCTTTTTTTCTACCTAAATGTTTCTGTGCAAAAGTATCTGACTCAAAGGCACGTTCACAGGCAATGACCTGCGCAGCAAAAGCTTCATTGATCTCTATGATCTCAATATCATCCATACTCAGCCCTGTCTGCTTAAAAAGTGTATGGGTTGCAAACACAGGTCCAAGGCCCATACGTTTAGGTTCAAGTCCCGCATAGGCATAATCCCGTAAATATCCCAACGGCTCCAAACCTCTTTTTTTTGCTTCGCTCTCAGACATTAAAACTACACCTGCCGCTGCATCTGTGATCTGCGAGGAGTTTCCTGCTGTGACCGTACCATTTTTTCTGTCAAAAAAAGGTCTGAGTTTTGCTAATTTTTCTAAAGTCTGTCCTTCCCGTATACCATCATCATAGTCCAGATATTCTCCTAGGTATGTATCATAAACCACAGACATACTCTCTTTGGCAAATCTTCCACTCTCTTTAGCCTTGGCTGCTTTTTGATGGCTCAGCAAAGCAAACATATCCTGTTCCTCTCTGCTTATACCAAAATCCTGAGCCAATACTTCAGCTGTATTCCCCATGAGCAATCCGGAAACAGGATCTGTCAAACCAGACATTAATCCTACAATGGGTTTTAAAAATGCCGGTCTAAAACCTAAAAGCGTACGTACTTTGTCTAAAGCAGATTTTGAACGTGCAAGTTTTCCAAACAGTGAGGTCATCTTCTCAGAATAGACCAAAGGAATGTTAGACATGGATTCTACACCTCCACAAACATACACCTTGCCTTCTCCTGCATATATACGTGAAACCGCAGTAGTAATGGACTCCATGCCTGAAGCACAGTTACGATGTACCGTTAGTGCCGGGGTAGATTCAGGAAATCCTGCCCTTAGCGCAATAACTCGAGCAATGTTGGCAGCATGGATAGGTTGAGCCACATTACCTATGATCACTTCATCTACTTCATCAAAGTCTATAGAGGAACGTAGCATCAACTCACGAAAGAGTATGGCTCCCAGCTGATCTGCCTGCATCTCTTTGAATTTTCCACCTGCTCTTGCCATAGGCGTGCGTAATGCTGTCACAATAGCAATACGTTCTTTGTTTTTTCTATTACTCATTTTCTTGCTTTTCATACATGATCCTTATACATCTCATCTATTTCCACACTGTAGTACATTTGTAAAGCTTCTTTTGCCAACTTCATAGACGGTGTCAAAAATCCCTCTTCTATATTCAATTCATCAGCCAACACTTTGTGTTCCCGTATCTTTTCCCAATGGTTCAGTTTTTTATTGATACTTTTAATATATTTTTCTACCATAGTTTTAAACTTTTTTGACTGCAACGCTTTGAGTGGTGTAGTATTCATTTTTTTAGCCAAACTGCCTAAGAACTCATGCTCAATAAAAAGTAGTGCAACAACATAGGGTTTTGCATCACCTACAACCATAGCCTGTTCAAACCATCCGTTCTTTTTCAACTCCTGTTCGATATATACAGAAGAGACATACTTGCCTGTTGATGTTTTGAGCAACTCTTTAGCACGTCCCGTAATAGTGATATACCCCTCTTCATCTATCTTGGCAAGGTCTCCAGTATGTAGCCACCCCTGTTCATCTTTGGCCTTGGCTGTAGCATCTTCATTATTGTGATAACCCAACATAATATTGGGTCCTTTGGCTAAAAGTTCCCCTGTATGACTCAACTTGACCTCTACTCCGGGGAAAGGCTTACCACATGTACCTACTTTATTCTCTTTAGGCGTATTGGAAGCAATAACTGGGCTAGATTCTGTCAAACCATACCCCTGGTAGACACAAGCACCGATATTGAGATAAAAACGATACAGAGTATCGGAGAGTGCTGCTCCTCCTGAGATCATCATACGCATTCTCTCTCCGAAAGCCAAACGGAGTTTTTTATAAACAAGCCTGTCAAGTAAGCGGTCCAAAACGTTCACTTTCTTTGTAGGATCTTTTGTCCCAGCACGATAAAAAGCCAGCATAACAAGCCCTTTTTTTAACACATTGCCTTCCATTGCTTTTGTTTTCATCTTAAAATACACTTTTTCTAACAGTCTAGGTACAACCGTCATCACGGTAGGATTGACCTCTTTTAAGAGGAGTCCTACATTTTTGACATCATCTGCAAAGTAGATGCTTACTTCTTGTGAAATATAAAAGTGCATAACCATACGCTCAAAAATATGTGCAAGAGGTAAAAAAGAGAAAGCAATATCTTCATTTTTTTCAAAATAGTAATTTTCTGCTGTCGCTTTGATTTGGGAGATTAGGTTACGATGACTCAATTCTACTCCCTTTGGATTACCCGAAGTACCTGAGGTGTAGACAATCGTTGACAAGTTATCTGCCTGAATACGTCCAAGCAGTTCTGAAAAAAGAGTAGGATTTCCCTCATCCAAAGCTTTACCTTGAACCAAAAACATATCAAGTGTTCTATAGCCACTTATATTTTGATCTATATAGATGAGTTCTAAATTCTCATCTACCTGTTGTATTGCATACTCCTGCGATTCGTCTTCTATAAAAATAGTCTGGATATTGGCATCTAAAAGCTGATAACGTAGGTTTTTGGATGAGATATTGGTAAAAAGCGGGACTGAAACTGCACCTGAAAGCATCAGGGCATAATCAAGCATAAGCCAGGATGAAGAGGAGGAGATAGAAATGGCAACCTGCTTGCCACTCCAATCATTTTCAAAAAAAGCAAGTGTCAAATAGCGTATATTTTGTAAAAAATCTTCTTTTGAAAGTGCTACCCACTCCTTTGTCTCAAGGTCATGGATAAAGTTTTTTTTAGGCGAGCTCTTTTCTAACAGATGATACAATTCACCAAAATGAGTAAAACTATTTTTCATACGGTCTCCTTGAGACACTTAGGTATGAAAAGTATAGAGTAAATGTGTGTATTTAGCGTGCAATAAGTTTAAGTTTTTCTGACCTGTTCATCTTCTTTTTGATCTCATATTCTCTTTTTGAGGCACTGCTTCTGTCTGGGAACTTTTCTTGGTACACTAAACTCACAGGTCGTCTCACTCGTGTATATTTAGCACCTTTTTGAGAAGAGTTGTGTTCTTCTATACGACGTTCCAACTCCGTAGCGATCCCTGTGTAGAGGGTTTCATCTGCACAACGTACGATATACACATAATACACGACTAGTAACTACCTCTCATCTTCAAGTTGATAGGCTTTGAAATAGACCCTTAACATATCATTTGAAATATAAACTTTATTGGAGTGTACCATCACTTTCATAAGAAAGTCTCTTTTTTTCAACTCTCCAAAACTACGATAACACAATGTCAAAATAACCGGTCGTGCTGTAAGGGACTCTACATCCTCTATACGGATAAAATATTCTCTCTCCATATTTACTATTTTGTAAAATTTATACGAATCATAAATATAGATCTTTTTCTTAAAGGTACGCTGTCTTTTGATCTCATCGTAGATCTGTAATTCAAGACGTTTTTCATTGAGCTCATTTAAAATATTCTTCTTCTCTTCTTCTGTAAAGTTTGTATACTTATGTGCAATATCTTCTTTCTTTTGCTTCACACGACGTTCAGCATTTAAGCGTTCCATGATGTATTTTTTTTCATCAGCACTGTAGGTATTCTTCTGAGAAAAGGCTTCCCGCTCCTGAGCTGTTTTAAGTTCCACGTCTATGTTCCTTCCTTCACAAATTATAAATCTGTTTTTATTATATAATTATATCACATAAATGTATCATAACAAAATCATCCCAAATACAGCACATTTTGGGTAGAATCTCTTTTATAATTTTACACTCCCATGTAAAACCAAAAACTCATTTGTTTAAGGAAATACAAAACATGTCTTGTCACAAAAAAGCGTATATCACAACCCCTATCTATTATGTTAATGACATTGCCCATATCGGTCATGCCTACACAACCATCATTGCAGACACCGTTGCACGTTACTCACGTATGTCCGGTCTGGATACTTTCTTTCTTACAGGTACCGATGAACACGGTCAAAAGATCGAAGAGGCTGCAAAGTCAAGAGGAAAAAGCACCCAAGCCTATGCAGACGAAATTTCTGCAACCTTTAAAGATCTTTGGGATGACTTTGACATCTCATACGATAAATTTATCAGAACCACTGACGCAGATCATATGAAAGGAGTACAAAAAGCTTTTTCAGTCATGCACAACAATGGAGACATATATAAAGACCAGTACAAAGGTCACTACTGTATCTCTTGTGAAACTTTCTTTCCTGAGACACAACTCGTAGATGGAGAATTCTGCCCGGAGTGTGGAAAACCGACAACCATTGTTGAAGAGGAGAGTTACTTCTTTAAACTCTCAGCCTATCAGGACAAACTGCTTGCATGGTACAATGACAACCCGGACTGTATTTTACCAAAGAGCAAAAGAAATGAAGTGATCCGTTTTGTAGAAGGTGGACTCAATGACCTCTCTATTACCAGAACATCTTTTGACTGGGGTGTAAAACTCCCTGCTGACCTGAATGATCCTAAACATGTCATGTATGTCTGGCTCGATGCCCTTATGAACTATGTCACAGCACTTGGTTACGGCACCGATGAGGCAGATATGGATTTCTGGCCTGCACGTGTACACCTGATAGGAAAAGATATTTTACGTTTTCATGCTATCTACTGGCCTGCATTCCTCATGTCTCTTGGGCTTCCTTTACCCAAACATATCGCAGCACACGGTTGGTGGACACGTGATGGAGAAAAGATGTCAAAATCAAAAGGAAATGTAGTAAACCCAAAAGAAGTAGCAGATGCATATGGCCTGGACAACTTCCGTTACTTTATGCTCAGAGAAGTACCTTTTGGCGGAGACGGAGACTTCTCTCAAAAAGCACTCATTGACAGAATCAACTCTGACCTTGGTAATGACCTTGGAAACCTTTTAAACCGTCTGATTGGTATGTCAGGTAAATACTTTGAAGGCAAAGTAGACTCTTCTAACGTCGCGAAGTATTATCAGACAGAGTTGGATGAAGTCCATGCCTCACTTGAAAAACTGGAGCCACTGCTTTTCGATATGCAACTGCACCGTTACCTCGAAGAACTTTGGAGACCATTGGCTGTTGCCAATAAATCTATTGACAAATATCAGCCTTGGACACTCATGAAAGAGGGAAAAGAAGAAGAAGCAATGGCACTCAACGGTCTCATTGCTGCGATCCTCTCCAAAGTAGGTATTATGCTCTACCCTGTCATGCCTGAAGTATGTACCAAGATCGCATCTGCACTCAACTTCAAAATAGACAATAACTCTTGGAATGCGATGGTAAAAGGTACAGCGCTGTTAGAGACATTTACCCTTGAAAAGATTGAACCTCTTTTCCCCCGTGTAGAAGAGCCTCTGTTAGAACAGGCCCAACCAAAAGACAACCCTTCAAAAAACTCAGAAAACACAAAAAAAGAAGCAAAAAAGTCTGAGTCCAAAGAGACCGAAGGTATTGCACTTATCGGTATTGACCAGTTTTTCCAAACTTCATTGAAAGTAGGAACTGTAGTAAAAGCCGAAGAGGTACCTAAAAGTAAGAAACTGCTTTTACTTCAGGTAGATGTAGGTGAAGAGGAACCAAGACAAGTAGTCGCAGGCATCAAAGAGTGGTACTCAGCTGATGATATGCTGGACACGCAGGTTTGTGTCGTTGCCAACCTCAAACCGGCCAAACTGATGGGTTATAAAAGTGAAGGTATGCTTTTAGCTGCCAAAGATGAGAACGGTCTATGTATGATCCGTCCCGAAAAGCCAAAAACGGCTGGAACACCTATAGGGTAAAGATGAAAATAGAAGATATTTTAAACCTCACAGAGGGTAAACTCAGCAACACTCCAAAAGTACAGGCCATTGAGTCTGCAACGGTCTACCCTTCCAAAGTAGACCATGGTGACCTCTTCTTCTCTTCCAACCAGGAAGAGATAGACAAAGCCATAGAAAACGGTGCCTATGCCATCGTATATGATGATGAAAATATCATATGTAAAGATGAAGAGATCGCCTGGATCAAAGTCTCCGATATTCAACTGGCTGCTTTTAAACTCATCCGTTATGTGGTCATTAAAAAAGAGTCTTCATTTTTCTTACTCTCAGAGCATGAAGTTACTTTCTTAAAGATGATACTTTCACATAAGACAAACATTGCTTTCATTGCCAATGACTGGCGTAAAGCCTTTGAACAGATACTCAATGCCGACGATTCTCTTTTTATCGGCACGGACAAAGAGTTAATGCAGCTCATTAAACCCGATGCAAAAAGACTCAACAAAGAAGTAGACGGCTATGCAGTCTCCGATACACTCTTTAGAACCACTTTTAAAGTAGGTTCTTTTGTCTATCAGGAAAAAGAACTTATTCCTTTCCATTTGGAGTACCTGCTTCGTGTCGTTGATTTTTGTGATGAACAGGAGTTACCATATAACATTGACAAGATCAAATACACCAAACACTTCCAGCCTGTTTTCATAGATATGAAACTCAAAAGTACAAGACCAAGTAACTCAGACAGAGTTGCCATCTTTACAGACAATCTACCCGATATAGCCAAGGCAAGAGAGTATGTCATGAGAAGTAATATGTGGGTAAAAAGTATTGTACTGACACCACCAAAGACCAAAGTACCAAATATTGACCACCCACACTGGTTCAAGACCGAAGAAGAAGTACGTGAAATACTCAAAAGTGTTCACTTTAACTACGCATTCATCTACAATGCAGACAAAAGCATCTTACATACCATCAAAGAAGAGTACAGCCTTTTTTAAGACTTTCTCTCCTCTTTTCGGCGTTCTTGTCCATCATATGTTACTTCTGTCAGATCATTAAAATCATCTTTTAGTGAAACACCCGCCATTTTTTCAAACTCAGCAATATTGTTTGCCCTGATGGTAAAAGAGATCTCTGTGACATGGATCATATTCCACTTTTTTGCAAATACCTCTTTTTGAAATGCAACATATGCCGTGTCGATATCATTATTTTTATATGTAAAACGTACAAATTTTGGCTCTAGTCCCAAATTTTTGATCTGCTCTATTTTAGAATGTTTTGACTCTTCAATCATAGCTTCATCAGCTTCACTGGCTTCACAGGAAAAATAATCTCCCGTCAATACTCTTTTAAATGTTCTTCCCGGAGGATCTGTAGTAACTTCTTCTTTTTTACCTTTAAACATATTTCTAATTGCTTTAAACATCTCTTCTCATCCTACTTTTTCTTTATAACAAGCATATTTTTACCATTGTCATCTACAAAGCGACATTTGGAAAGATCACTCAGGACTTCAAATGTTTTTGCGGTAAAAAATACAATATGTGTGGGATCTTTCGTATAATACCAATGCATAAAAGCACCCATCTCATTTGGATGGAATTCAGTCTGTATGGCCAAAAACCCACCCACATTCAAACGCTTCATCAAGCTTTCAAAGACCTCTCTTGGCTGATGTAAGTGTTCAAACACTTCTGTACTTACTATAAGATCATACTTTTTATCATCACTGAGGCCCTCCGGATGGTAAAGTGGATCATAGTAATCACAGGCTATACCCTGCTCTTCCAACATGCATGAAAGTAAAATACTCTCACCACAACCAAAATCCAAAGCACTTTTCGGATTTTGTACCAACGGCAGAACAAAATCAAGAAAACGCTGGAAGTACGCTCTATACCCTTCACTCTCTTCTTCATTCTCATGCAGATCATAACGTGCTTTCTGTTCAGCCAAATCCTGATAGACTGAAGGGTGTTTAAAAATGTACTCACAGTCACGACAATGATGATAGAGCATCTGCTGCTTCTGGTCCATAAACATTAACGTAGGTTCATCACAAATATGGCATCTCATTACAACTCTTTCATTCTAGGCTTAAATATCATCATAGTTATGTTACTATTTTATTAATTAATATTAGGATATCTGATGATGAAAAGAAGGAAATTTATAACCGGCGCTGCATTGGGTGCATCTGCTTTGGCACTCAATGCCTGTCATAGAGCCGAAGAAAAATCAAAGGGTGATCTTCATGTCATTAAAGCTAAAAAAGTAACCCTGAAACTCGCAACTTCCTGGCCTGCACACTTCCCCATCATGGGTACAGGGGTAGATACTTTTGCAAAACGCTGTGGTGAACTTAGTGATGGCACACTCGAGATCAAAGTCTTTGCGAAGAATATACTCGTACCCGCAATGCAAGTCTTTGATGCGACCTCTGCTGCACAAATTGACGCATTTCACTCCGGTGTCTACTACTGGAAAGGTAAAAACCCCTCTTTTTCTATTTTTGGTGGTATGCCACTGGGACTAACCTCTGAGGAGATGATAACCTGGCTCAAATTTGGCGGTGGATATGAACTCTGGCGTGAACTCTACGGAAAATTTAACCTCTACCCTCTCATTGGTGGTACTACAGGCCCACAAATGGGTGGTTGGTTTAAAAAAGAGATCAACTCTCTGGCAGACCTGAAAGGTCTTAAAATGCGTATTCCGGGTCTTGGTGGAGAGGTTATGAAACGTTTGGGAGTCAACCCTGTACTACTCCCTGCCGGAGAGATATATACTGCCCTGGAAAGAGGTACCATCGATGCTACCGAATGGGTTGGACCGGCACTTGACTCTATGATGGGTTTTGCAAAAGCAGCAGATTACTACTATACAGGATGGCATGAGCCCGGTTCAATTTTGGAAATCACTTTCAACAAAGCACGTTGGGAAAAGCTCTCTAAAGAACATAGAGCCATCATCACAGCAGCAGCAGCAGAGATGACAGGCAATATGCTCCAAGAGTTTCGCTATGAAAATGCAAAAGCTATGGCAAGCCTGCCTAAAAATGTCCAGATAAAAACTTTCCCTGAAGAGATGATGAAAGCAGCCAAATCCGCACTGCATGATGTACTTCGTGATGAGAGTGAAAAGAGTGCTGACTTTAAAAAAGTATTGGCAAGTTATCAAGCCTTTGAAAAGCTCAATAAACCCTGGGATGACATCAGCACAAAGAATTTCTTAGAGATCAGAAGCTGATCGCTACTGCCACATTGGCAGAAGGTAAGCAACCTGATCATCATTGAGGATAGATGTCGTATCTGAGATACATTTCAAATGAATCTTTGTAGCTTCTTTTTTAAGATGCGCCAACTCATCAAGCTGCTTTTCTACACTATCTACAGAGTCTCTGTCTATCATTGCTTCAGAGATTTCAAACTCAAGAAAGCTGGTCTGTTTTTTTATCTTCTTTACACCGGAAATTGTCTCTTTACGTACAACAAGCAGCTTTTTCTTCTGATCGTCAGTCAAACCAAGTTTTGCTTTGTCCCAGTGTTCTATGAGCAATTTGGTAAAGTGTGGAAGATACTCTGCATTGATGAGAAAGGGAGAAGACTTCAATGCTGTCATCTCATCATTTTTCAACATCTCTTTAAGATGACGGACAAATTGTTCTCTAGGATACGTTGCGATCATATACTCAGAGATTGTTGCCAACTCCTCTTTAGTTACTTTACCTTTTTGAGAAGGCATCACACCAAATTTCTGTACCTTGTTTGATTCACAGACAGACTTTGAAACATCCGGGTCAAACACATAGTCATCGATAAATGCTTTAAGATTATCGTTTCCTGAGATTACATCTTTCATATGAAACATCACCGCATCCATTGGTGGTGCAACAAAATCCGGCATCATCTCCATCTGTGGAATTTCGAGTGTGTGACAGGTGGCACACTTCTCTTTGATCAATGCTTCCCCACTGTTAGCAAACCCTAACGTACCTACAAGAGTTGCAAGCAATACTATTTTTTTCATAGAACTATCCTTCTTCTTATTTTTAAACTAAAACTATTATAGATTTCCAATATTAATTTACTGTGAATTTATATTGATATGTAGTATGCGAGAGTCACTCTCGATATCAAAGCTTTCATCACTGTTACTATTCAAAGTCAATTTAAAAGTATTATTGTCCAGAAACTCTATATCCATACTGTTTGGAAATCTAATATTTTGCACAATATCATGTGCATGAAGTGGTTTGAAATATATCATGTGACTTTTACCTGCTGTTATCGTAATGGTCTCTTCTTTTTGTGTAATAATGTGAAGTTCTTCTCTAGGTTTTTTAGTATTGAATGTCCAACGTATCTCTTTATTGACACCTTTACTGCTGTAGGCCACTACAGCGGTATAGGTATGATCGTATGCCAGTCTATCTAAAGGGAAAAGCGCAAACTGTTTATCTGTAAAACGCATATGCGGATCACTGTTTTTATCCATCAATTGTACATTATTGACCCGTTCTTTCCCTTTAAAAAGTTCAAATGAATATAGCGTAACATCATGGAAGAAATAATCATTAAACTCAATACTGACAGGAAAACCACTCACATCATACTCAGGCAAAGGATCAGGTACTTCAGCATAAAATGCAGGAGGTACTTCACTCTGTCCATTATATGGGTAGAGAATGATTTGAGGGTTATTCTTTTTATTAAAATTCAACGCTTCTTTAAACTTTTTTTCTGCAATACGATGTTCTTTTTCTCTACAGACACCAAAAACATATTTGCCAAACCCACTAAAACTTTTCATAGTACAGAGTCTGTTTAGTTCACTGTTTCCCATGACATAAACAAAAGCACTGTTCTGTGTCTCATTGCTCTGCTGTGTCACACCCACTCCAAGTTCGTCAATAGAAGGACTTAAAAAACCAAAACGATGATAGATCGCAGAGAAAAGACCATTGATCGAATCTTCTGCATCCCAATTTTTAGTTGAAAGATTTTCACTGATATATGAGCTGCTATAGCCTGCTTTAAGTGCACGATCAAGTGGTTTGACACCTCTAAAGTATTTGTACCCTGCTATTTCATCATGACTGGATGCATGATTGGCTACCAAATAATCAGCATGAAGCTGCGCTGCGACTTCCAGATGACTGTTAAAAGAGAGTCGTTGCATCTGCATCGCTTCACGTATGGTGTTGAGCAGTGTAGCCGACTGTACCTTTTCAAAAGAAACATCCATAGGTAGCCTCTTCCTCTCGGTAAGCACTTTAGAAGAAGCGATTGCCACATTATCTAAGAGACCATAGGTGAAAAATGCTCCCACAATGACAATCAATGCAAACCCTATACGCATAGGTTCACGTCTTTTTTAAATTGGAGAGCAGTACTCCTATCCATTTGGTTTGAGGATTGGAATCAAACGCGATCTTTAGTGTCATGGTCAGCGGTACTGCCAGGAACATACCTACAGGTCCAAGTACCCACCCCCAAAAGATCAAAGAGAAGAAGATCATTGCAGGAGAGAGTCCTAAGCCATCTCCCATGATCTTTGGTTCAATAATATTGGATATAAGGTTGTTAATGATCACATAGATCAAAGCCAACCAGGCAAATGTTGCTATATCACAGTGGATCAGTGCCAAAAGCAAAGCAGGAACAGAGGCAATGATCGAACCAACCACAGGAATAAAATTTAACATAAATCCCAAAAATCCCCATAAAAAAGGATAAGGAATATCAAAAGCCAGCAAGGTACCCGTTATCAAAGCCCCTGTCAATAGACTCGTCGTTGTCTTAATGGTAAAATATTTTTGAATGGTATGTGTAAAAAGTTCAAAATTCTTTTTTGAGACTTCATCGTCTTTAAAAATAACGTCTACTTTATTTTCAAAGTTGCGAGACTCCACCAGTAAAAAAGCTACACCAATAATCACCAGTACAATTTTAGAAGCAAAAAGACCAATATTCCCAACAGTCGATGCAGTCATGTTGAAGAGTGCGCCAAAATTCAACCCTTCAAGGATGGTTTTTGGCTTTAGATGCACACCCATCGTATCGAGCCATTGTAAACCGTGAAGCACCATACCCCGTAAACGTTCTTCATAAAAAGGCATATTTCCGATGAAGGCTTCAAGAGAGGTATTGACAATATAAAAGATTCCAAACAGAAGGATAAAAACAAGCATCAGCACCAATATCAAAGAGATCGACTTTGGAAACTTCATTTTCTGTAACATGTTCATTATAGGAGAGAGAATAGAAGCAATGAAAATAGATAAAAAAATGATCACAGCCGCTTTGCTTGCCATCTTTAACCCACCAATGATAATCACAATCGCCGACAAATAGAAAAAATAGTATTGTATCTGGCTCTTATTCATTCATATTTCCCTTTATACTCTAAAATATTATTTACCATAATACCATACAAACCTGCATTTTTTTCAATAGAGATATTCTCCTTGTCTACAGTCCATAAAATCACTTTATATTTGCTCATCAAACCCAGTTCAAATGCCATTTTTGAAAGTGAAATATTAATATCCAGATAACTGACATAGGTATATTTTTCCGTAAGTTCATTCTCTTTCAGGACCCATTCATCTGCAATAAGCTTATGCAGTCTTACATTGGAGTCTAAACGATACATATAGGCTAAAACTCTGTCATCAAAACAGGAGACCTCTATCCAGTCATATTTATCTGCTATTTTCTCCACAAGAATATCGCAGAGTTTTTCATAAGTTTCGGGGTTATATTTTATTTCTAAAATAAGCGTAAGTTTTCCCTCAGCTAAAGCGATGAGTTCATCAAGAGTGGCTATAGGTTCATTTTCAATGATCACGTGTTGTTTTAATTCTTTCAGAGAGTATGCTTCAACTTTTCCTTTACTGTTATGAATACTCCTGAGATCCTTATCATGAAAAAGTACGATCTGAGCATCTAGGCTCAATCTCAAGTCTGTTTCTATGCCGTCTGCACCTGTTTCAATAGCTTTTTTAAATGCCAACAGTGTATTTTCCGGGTACCCGTCACTGAAACCTCTGTGTGCAATAATCTTCATCTATTCTCCTGTATACTATTATATCTTATCTCACACTCACATCATTGGAAAATCTATGTAAATCTGTTTTATCCCAAAAAACCTCATTGATACACTAAAATATGTTAAAACTAAACATTCATTAACAAAATCATAATATAATACTACTTTATACAAATCATAAGGATATATTATCATGAAATACGCTTCACCTTTTAAGATGAATAAAGAAGACAGTGCGATAACCAAAGTGTTAGGAAAAGCAAAATATTTTGGTATCTACGATGATGCCAGTAATCAGTTGGAAGTCATAGAGAATCATGAAACAGGAGGTCCCGCCATCTTTTCAGAGCTGAAAAGACATAATGTAGATGTACTTCTCACCCCTCATGCAGGTCCGGGAGCAGTGAAGGCTGCTGTCCAGTTTGGTATGAAACTCTACTACTGTGGTGATGAAAGAAAACTGCTCTTAGAAGCAGTAAAAGAGTTTCAAGAAGGTAAATACCCAGAGATTAGCGCTGAGAATTTTCAACAGTTCCATTAAGTTTTAGGGAAAATGCTATCATTTCAAAAAGAGAATACAATGACGATCAAAATTCCCTATTACAAAACATTGGAACTGAAGCATCTTGTCCTTGACTATAACGGCACGCTCGCCAAAGACGGTATCCTGATCAAAGAGGCAAGTCCCCTTTTGTATGCTTTAGGAGAACATTATACCATCCATGTCATCACTTCCGATACTTTTGGTACAGTCAAAGCACAGCTAGAAGCACTTGATATCACACTCAAGGTGCTTCACAGTGATGACCACACTAAAGAAAAATCAGACTTCATACACTCACTTGGAGCCACACACTGCATTGCCATTGGAAACGGAAGCAACGATAGACTGATGCTACAAAATGCAGCGCTGGGGATCGCTCTGATCGGCAATGAAGGATGCAGCACCCGCACAGTGACAAGCTCTGATATTATCTGTACAAGTATTAAAGATGCACTTGAACTCACACTCAACCCAAAACGTATGATCGCTACATTAAGGCAGTAAGATTACAGTAAAATCCCCTTCCATGTAGCCCTCTTTCAGCTCTACATTTTTACTAAAAGTAGAGCAAAATTTCAGTATATCATGTGGATGCCAATAGCTGAAATCTCCTTCGCATTTTTTACCATCAAGCAAATTAAAAACAAACCCTTTACGGCTTTTTTCAAAACAGCGCTGTATAAAAATACGCGTTTCAAGATCTGTTAAAAGATTCATCGACCCACTGGCAATATACCAGTCTGCCGGCGGGATACTCTGATGCAAGATGTCACACTGCACTATCTTGCAGCATGTACGCACTTTAGCTTCTTTGACCATCGGCTCACAAAGATCAAGTCCTATATACGTTTTTGGCAGATTATTTTTTTCTTTGAGATACACATAAAAATCACCAAACCCACATCCCGCATCGACAAGTGTATCGTTCTTTATATCTCCAAGACAAGAGACGATGGCAGAAAAACGGCGTTTTTGTGTCTGTAAAGAAGCCCACGCCACACCTTTAGCAGATACACCATATCTGTTGTAATTATTTTGATAAAAGTCTTTTTGATCAATACGTGCCATATCAGCCAAACATTCCTTTTGCTGCCAATACAGAAACAAGCCCGATGATGATCATGGTTCCAAAAAAGTTCCTATAGAATTTATTATCGATCATAGCTGAGATTACTGTTCCTGCAAGTACAATAACAATAAAAAGTCCATACAGTATGAACATCAGTGTAACTACATTCTGAGGCATTTCCAAAGGCATCTCATCGGGCAATACAAAGGTCTGCACTCCTATTGTGATAAGCCAAAGATAAAGCATCACTGCAAAAAATGCTGTCCAGAACAAAAACTGTACTTTCCCGCTTCGTATGAGCATCTTTTTCCCTTAGTACTTTTTGTTGCTATATTTCAATAGATCATCTTCACTCAAATCATTGAATAACGTACCTAAATCTTGTTGCGTTAAACGTGTCAGGTCTCTATCTTCCAGTGCTTCAACTTCAGCATCAAAACCATTTTTAGAAAAGAGTACATACTCGCTCACGTCCAGTTCTACTTTTTTGCACTTCTCTTTAAGCATTGTAAGCATATTTGTTTTGGCTGGTTTTTGGGAGTATTTACACTCACCTGCTAATATCTTTCCGGATTTACGCTTTGCAAGTATCTCAATTTGTACATGTTTGTCATAGTATGAACCTATAGAGTCTATGGGATCATCTGTAAATTTTGCAGTAGCATTTTGTTTCACCAGTTCACGCAGCAACAGATTGCTCAGCAAGATAGAAAAATTGCCTTTTAAAGTACTCCATTTCTGCTCAAACTCAGAAAAATCACCCTCAGAGATACTCTTATAATAAGGAGAGACCACCGCAAACCAAAAACGCATAAAAGGCAGTTCGAAATAAACTCTATCGGACAGGGCATCCGAACTTTTCAGAGCTTTCTCTACGGAAACCTCAAACTTCAACAAACTCTTCATCTCTAAATAATCCATTGCCTCTTCACCCTTGTCTCTACCGACTCTGGCTTTTTTAAACACAGCATCTTCATGACTCTGTTCCAAAGCGATGATAGACAACAACATATGGTACAAGCCATTTCCGTGTGTATAACGGACAATACCGTTATGCAGAGGCTCATAGTTACGCAGTATCTTCTCTTCTATGAGTCTGTCCAGACTTTTAGAAGTATCAATGTCCCACCCGGTACCACCAAATACTGTAAAATACTCTAATGCAGTATCGAAGTCTCGAATGTTGTTTTGATACGCAAAAGAACGGAAATGTTGTAAAAGTGTTGGACGTTTTGCCATGGTATAGCCTTCTTTTAGATAGGTGATTATAACAAAACTATAAGCATTTGCACCCAAGATAATAACCAGAAAAGTGCACATAGGTAAAAATATATGCTGTCTATATAATAGATACTGTTTGTTAAATCTGAATTACTGAGGTGGTAACCCATCCCATATTTCAATATCATCTATCCATTGATGTTTAGGTGTCACATCTCCATAAAGCTGTGTAAAGAGAATAAAATCTATTGGATTGTCATTTCGCGTGGTAGGGCCACTATGATCGGCAACCACTTTCCCATTGATCTTCCAGATGACCCGACCATCATCCCCGTTACTCCAGTGCCAGTAGTATTCAGTAAGAAACCACTCATCCGTAATGACAGGTACATACTCATTATGACATGTTGCATTCAATTCCAGAGTATCACACTCCCATATGGGGGTAGCAGAATCTTTGTCTCCCTGCATATGCCATGAGGCTCTACCTTCGTTATTGGTATAGACAAATGCGATCAACCTAAAACCCGTACCACCTTCACCAGGATCTTTATAGTCTTTGGTCTTATATTCAAAAAGTGCTCGCCATTTGTTAAGCGTACCTAACATATTGCTATCTATTTTCATTCGATAACGCACATACAGATCAGAGCGTCCCTGCGTGATATTGAGGATTTCATAGGTCAATTGTGTATCTCCGCTCTCCCTGTGTGTCTCTTCATTGTAAAGGGCTCTGGTCGGTTTACCGTCAAAGCCCGTTACTGTCTGTATCTCAGACCACAATGCTGTCTGGTTATCATCTGACACACGGTGCAGTGCACTTTCACTGGCTCCCAATATCTCTATAGGCCAGCTGTATCCTGTCTGCGTATCTGTCCCACGAATAAAGTCATAGTCTTCTGAATATTTGACAACAATGGGGTCAATGTAGACACCCTCTCCAAACCCAGATTTAAAAAGCAATTTTGATTCTGTTTGCGTACTAGAAGATATATTGCAGGCATTCAATACCAATAGTAGCAGTATACTTGTGATAAATGTAAAAATATATTTCATACTATCGATTATAGCTAATTTTTATTATGCCTCATGACAACCAAAATACAATCAAGAGAAAAGTTGTCATTATAAGCTGAACCTTACTTCCAGGCATGGTCTCTCTTTTTATGCTTTCTCTTTGTAAGCATATTAACGCATTTGTTCTACTCTTACCGTTATGACTATTTTGTTATACTCCCTCTTATGAAGATACGACTAGGTACATTTAACCTTTTTCAGTTTGCCAGGCCTCCCTACTCGTGGTACACTAAAAAAGAGAAGTTCAACGACAGACAGTGGGAAGAAAAAACTACATGGATAAAAGAGCAGATACACAAAATGGATTGTGATATCATAGGCTTTCAAGAGGTATTTTCCAAAGATGCTTTAGAAGAGCTAGTCAAAGAGTTAGGCTATGCGTATTTTGCAACAGCTGATGAGGCAAAACTCAGTACCAACAACCCTATGAAATATATCACTACCACCGTAGCCATTGCCTCCAAGTACCCCATAGTCAACTTACAAAAAGTAAGACCTCACACCCCAAGTCTTAAAAGTCACACATTTAAAGGGCATTTTACGTTTTCAAGACTCCCTATAAAGGCGACCATCACCCTACCTGATAGGCAAGAGCTTTTAGTCTATGTCTGCCACTTCAAATCTAACAGAGACAATGCTTTTGAGTATGTATTTAGGCAAGAGCATAACCTAGCACATAAAAAAGATCTTGTATTTCAAACCCTCACAGACAAACACTCTGTGGCCTTACAGCAGAGACTCTGTGAGGCATCATCGCTCTTCTTTGATATACATAAGTCCAAAAACAAACCCTCTGTACTCCTGTGTGACTTGAACGATAAAGAGTTCTCCCTCACCATCGAGGCACTTAGCAACATCAAATACCATGATAACCATAGAAAAGAGAGCTACCTCTTAGAAGATGCCAGCTATCACTATACACCAGAGGTATACAACCCTCACCCAGAAGCCAAAGAACCCGAACGTAAAGCTACAAGTTATTTTCTAGGAAAAGGCAATGTCTTAGACTACATCTTCATCTCAAAGCATTTGAGTAAAACGCATGAAGAACATATTGCAGAAGTTACAGACTATATCGTCCTGGATGAGCACCTGCAAGGAAAACCAGATGGCTCGTTACTCACCTCTGACCATGCACAGGTGGTATGTGAACTGACTTTTAACAAACGGAGTACTCAAAACCTTTGTCATTAAAAAACTAGGCATGGGTGATATTTTCTCTCAAGTGAAGCACAGAAGATACTGTTTAATGGTTTTAAATAGTCAGGTATATGACTATTCCCTCTCCACCTTCCCACGTAGTTTCTTCTTACTGGCCTGTTTCTTCTTCGAGTCAAGTCGTCTGCCAACTGAGCCTTTGGTAGGCTTGGTAGGCACACGCTTTTTTTGCACGACATTCACACTTTTTATGAGTTCTACCAAACGCTCAAGCGCTTCGTCTCTGTTTTGTTCTTGGCTTCTGTGTTGTTGGGACTTGATGACTATGATGCCCTCTTTGGTGATGCGTTTATCTTTGCATTCGAGTAACTTCTCTTTGTAGTAGTCAGGCAAAGATGAAGCCTCTATATCAAACCGCAGGTGTATCGCTGCTGAGACCTTATTGACCTTCTGCCCACCAGAACCACTTGCCCGTATAGCACTTATCTCTACTTCATTTTCATCTAGGGTGACGGTGTTTGATATTTTTAGCATGATTACTTCTCCTCTAACCAATGACCAAGCAACACGCTGACCACAGTCTCGGTTCGCAAGATCCTCTCTCCTAAACTCACAGCTGTACAACCGTATTTGCAAAGCAGGTCTACTTCGTAGTCTATCCAACCGCCTTCTGCTCCGACACATAGTACATTTGGCATAGTCTCTTTATCGCTGTCCTTACTCTTTAGACCATCAAGATAGGTTTTCCAAGACTGTGAAGCATAAGGATGAGCAATCACTGCATCACTTTGCTCTTTACCTGCAACTAAAGCAGAAAAATCATCTTCAACAAATGGTTTAAAACGTTTTTTAAACTCAACCTCTAGTGGCACGGTATCTATGGCTTGTTGTAGCCCTTCAAACACAAACTCATCTATGCGCTCTAGCAGTGGGCTTTGCCAGTAACTTTTTTGCGTACGGTAAGAGTTTACGATGATAAGTTTATTGACACCAAGAGATGTCATATCCATAATCAATCTACGCAGCACTTTTGGACGTGGCAAAGCAAGAACAACAGTCAAGTCAAGTTTAGCTGGTGGTTTTTGATCTAGTGTAACATCACAAAGAAGTACTTCATTGTCATTTATCTCGGCTATGGTAGCCTTACCTAAGTTACCACCCATCTCCCCAATGGTTAGAGTATCACCTACCTTAGATTTTAGTACCTCTTTTATGTGAGTTAGTTGCTGTTCATCGCTAATGGTTTTGCTGTTTTTGGGTAGTAATATACAGTTCAATTATTCACCCATTCTATTTTTAATCTCACTATAAACAGCATTATCTTCTCTTTTGCCTACAGATAGTACCACTACTATAACTTTCTCGTCGACTACATCATAAGCCAACCTAAAACCAGAACTTCTTAACTTTATCTTGTAAACATTAGAAAAACCACTCAATTTATCATGTGGTACATGTGGATTTTCGAGTCTTTTTTTAAGCTTCTTTTTAAACTGTTCTCTAATAGGAGCATTAAGCCTCTTCCACTCCTTTTGAGACTGCTTGATGAAGATAAGTTTATAAGTCATATTATAAATCTTCTATAGAAACTTTTATCAAATCTTCTTCGTCGTAGTCAAGTCGCTCTCTAACCTCTCTAGCTAAATCATAATCATCAATAATATCCATCATTTTCTCATACAATGCACTAGGCACCAGATATGCACTAGGCTTATTGTGGTTAAGTATAGCCACTGCTTCTCCTCCTGCTTCTTCAATGAGAGAAGAAGGGCTTTTTTTCAGTTCTGAGATACTAGCACTATAGTTCGATAAAATCTGTGTCATAATAATATCCTTTTAGGTACTTAATTTAATACTATATTAACTACTTTTTCTAATTTTGTCAAATTTCTGATTACAAGACAAATTGGCAAATGCCCCTTCGACATTTACCCTACTCTTATAACGTGTTCCAAGTACCCTTACATTTTTAGTCTGAAAAACACATATAGCTATGCAAAAGTTCATACCCATTTGTGGCTCGATAATGCAGATAATTTTTCCTTCATATTCTCGTGTGGCATGGATGAGACCCTGTAGTTTTGGAAAAAAGTATTTCGGGTAACTTAGCGGTGTAATCTCAACGATCTTGATCTGCCCATTTTTTTCAAGGGTATTTAGTACCACTCACACCAATCATCAAAAATATTCATTTGTATTATCCTTCAATTTAAAAACAGATTAATTCACACTTGGTTCATCCCATTTAACTATATTATTGTTAACAACATATTTTATAAGTGATGGAGGAGAACAAATGAAAAATAGTATCGGAAAATGGAATGTAGGTATTGGATTATCTGTAATGGCAGGTTTTATGGTATATGGATTTTTCCTTATTTATATGAGGGATTTTCATCCAAACAAAGAGGCATGGATTGCAGCAAGTCATATAGGTGCTCACTTTGAGTCACGCTTGGCACATGTTCATGGAAATCTATTTAGTGTACTAAATATCATCTTTGGTTATTTACTTTTAACCTTACCTATTGCACCAAATTATGCAAAATGGGTCTCTAGACTTGCTCTTTCTGGGCTTTTAATGCCTTTAGGGATTATGGCAGAGGTTTATTTGGGTCTACCTTACTATCTAGTACTTGTAGGTGCCATCTCTATGGTTTCAGCTACAGTACTGTTGGCTATAGGTGTTTTAACGATAAAAAAGATATAATCCCAAGCTAATAATACTATAAGGAAACAAAATGATGGAAACTAATAAAGAAAATGTAAAATCATTAAATCACAGTGAAAAAAAACAAATTTCACTCTACTCAATTGGAATAAACTTCGTACTCTCTTTAATCAAAATATTTGGGGGGATTGTATCAGGAAGTGCGGCACTGACAGCAGATGGTGTACACTCCCTTTCTGACCTGGCTGCATCGCTCAGTGTTTATGTGGGAATAATTATTTCAAATAAAAAATCAGACCTTTTCCCTCATGGACTTTATAAAGTAGAAAATCTTGTAGCACTCGTAAGTGCTTTTGCTATCTTCTTTGCTGGATATGAGATAGCAAAAGACGTACTTTTTGGAGAGACCGAACCTATCAAAAACCTTACAGTTGCTATGGGCGTCATCGCTATAACAGTTTTGATTACCTTTCTCTACTCTCGCTGGGAGAAACAAAAAGCTATAGAGTTAAACTCTCCTAGTCTTTTAGCAGATGCAGAGCATATAAAAACAGATTTTTATACGGCATTAGTGGTACTTGTAGGCGTATTGGGTCAATATTTCGGATATCCAATTGTTGAAAAAATAGCTGTTGTAGTAGTAGTTTATTTTATCTTCCACAGTGGTTTTGAAATTCTAAAAGAGGCAATTAAAGTACTGTTAGATGCATCCTTAGATCATGAGACTATAGAGGATATTAAAGATATTCTTAAAAATGAACCAAAAATAAAAGATATTATTACTATAACAGGAAGAAATGCAGGAAGTTTCCAGTTTGTACAACTTGACCTTGTATTAAACACGGATTCACTAAAAGAAGCACATGAAGTTGCTCATACTATAGAAGATGAAATTAAAAAGCAGATGCCTTTTGTTGAAAAAGTGATTATACACTATCAATAGAAAACTTTAAAAGTACTTGAGGTACCCTCATCTCCCGGCTTCATCGCTCCGGGACATGTGACCTGTATGGTCCTTAACTCTTTAGTCTGTACATAATGACAATAATGAAAACAGGCTACTTTTTTAACACACCAATTCTAACAATATTTCATCATCACACCTTTACCTTGCCCTTAGAGATACCCACTATCTTAGCCAACATCGTAACACCCACTTTATAATTGAGGTCTCAGGTGATAATGATAACTTTTTTTCAGTAATTTTACTCATAGATTTAAAATTTAGTTACTGACCCCTAATTTTATAAGTCAAAAGAGAGGTTGGCAAATGCCCCTTCGACATTTACCGTACTCTTATAACGTGTTCCAAGTACTCTTACATTTTTAGTCTGCAAATCACATATAGCTATGCGAAAGCTCATACCCATTTGTGGCTCGACAATGCAGATGATTTTTCCTTCATATTCTCGTGTAGCATGGATGATGCCCTGTAGTTTTGGGAAAAAGTATTTCGGGTAACTTAACGGTGTAATTTCAACTATCTTTATCTGCTCATTTTTTTCAAGGGTATCTAGTATAAGCTGTGCGTCTTCTATACTCTCAAACTGTACACACCAATCGTCAAAAATTTTATTGAAATTTTTCAGATCTTCATCTAAAAAACCTCCGACAAATGATTGTAAAGCAAAAATTGGCATTTGTATTATCCTCTATTTTAAAAGCAGAATAGTAGCATAATTCTCTCTATATTTGTTTTCTAGTATTCTCCTAATATTTTAACTTTTCCAAAAATAATTTATTCTTTTTTATATGATTAAGATAATCTTTATATGTCAATGTCAATTTAGGCATTGCGACAAAAACCAAACTATGTGCTATATATTGTGAAGCATAGCCAAAGTCTTTGATTTCCACGCCTAGTAAACTTTTAATTTTTATCCATAATGTACTTGCAAGAAAATGAATACTGTTTATATTACTGGTATGTGATTTTCTCATTTTAATCATTTCTTTCTCATAAATATCTATTGCCTCTGGTGTCTCTTTTTTCATTGCATCAAACATTTTCTGGTAAAAACTATTCTGGTATATCTTAATGTATTTCTGTATGTCTTCTATAAAAAATTTA
The DNA here is from genome assembly GCA_027081115.1 of Sulfurovum sp. Taxonomy (GTDB): domain Bacteria; phylum Campylobacterota; class Campylobacteria; order Campylobacterales; family Sulfurovaceae; genus Sulfurovum. Next base: position 285,034 of record JALWLD010000057.1, on the reverse strand, counting down.
TAATTTTTTCCAACTTCTTGTGCTAAATATTTTTCTTTAGTATTCCTATATAAATCTATATTTAACAACACATCTCTTTCTCTTTTCATTGCAGTGAAAAAAGCACTTGTTTCTAAAGTCAAAAGATGTGGTATCTCTTTAAAGAGTATGGTATTTTTTAATTCTTTACGTGTAGTCAATAATTGAGATAAACCATCTCTAACTATCTCTTCAACAACCAAAGAATAAATCACACTAAGCATAGATGTATCTTCTATATTTTTTAATCCCTTAAGTATTTCAATATTTAACTTTAATGATTTGTCTATGTTGCCATCAACTTCCAAATATTTAGTATATGCAACAATAAACCAATAATCTTCTCTTCTTAAATTTATTTTAGGGGCAAGGAGATAATTCTCTTTGGTATTTTTCTTTTTTTCAAAAGGTTTCTTAATCTTCTCCAAAATCTCAGGCATAACTCTCTCTGCATTTGAAACAATCAAATCATTAAAAGTCTTATTATCTTCATTCCAACCATTTTTCACTATTGCTTCAAGCTGTGTGACATTAATAGTCTTTGGAACATCTAACTTAAAATCTGCCCATGCCCACAAACAAAGCAAGAAAAATAATTTGATAATTTTCATAGAGTTTTCCTTTTCGAGAATAAGGGAATGTAATCTTCCTATTTATTTAATACCCCGAATTTAAATCCAAAGTATAGGAGTATAGGCAAGTATAGCTGTCAGGTGAACGTAATCGTACACATTTACACATCCTCTTCAAATAACAAGCTATAACTTCAATTCCAACTTATTCGTACTATAATTATGTACCAATGACTGGATAATACTCTGATAGGAAATACCAATATCTTTTGCTCTTTGCTTTATGAAGTCAAGGTCTGAACGTTTTAGGTTGATGCTAATTTGTTTTTTTTCATTAAGATACTCTAGCGTATCACCTGCCATGGTTTTAATAGCTTCATTATCGAAACTAACTGTTGTTGGTTCTTTTTCTTCTAGGGCATTTAACAACTCTAGTTCTTCATCTGTATATTTCATGACTTATCCTTTCCATATTTTTTGTGTAGTTTTCTACTCGGTATGATATTTTTCAAAAATATATCATCACCGTCATACACATACGGTATATAGTGTATATATCCTCCAAGCTCAACAACATAGATGTATTGATTTGGATATTTCTCAACATTTGGGTGTTTATAGTTGTCTAACACACCATCTTCTTTCATCTTTTGCAACACATCATCAAAGCTAAAACCCCTTTGAGATTTCAAGATGCTATTTTTATCTTCGTTCCATTTATACATAAATAACCTTATCTAGTATATATATAGTCATTATATACCATATAGTTTAATTTGTCAAATCCATATATATATATTAAACTTCTCTCAACTTCTCCAGTAACCTCACCATCGCCAATGTATCAAGCTTACAATACTCTAAAAGTGAGTTTCTCAATCTCTCTTTTTCATTTTCTTCTAGTTTTGACATACTTGCAAATGCACTCATCGCCTCACTACCATTTTGTACACCATTTAGCTCTGTGTATGCATCTGCCATTTCAGGTACGAGTGCAGGCAAAACATACTTGATGGAGTAACTTCCGTTCATGCTTGGGGTAACATAGTGTTTTTGTTGGAACGGGGTCATGATGTCTTTGATATTATCGGCTATCGCCAGCAGGTGGTCTCGGAGCATTTCATACTCTTCTGCCAGTCCTCTAAGCACCCCTTTTTCAAAGCTCATGTTGTACGCCAGTACGGTGACATCGGTGGGGATGTCTACACAGAGTTGTCTTGCCAGTACTTCTCGTGGGTCACTGCCTTCCTCTGCCAAAAACTCACAGTGTTCAAGTCTGCCGTCTGCATGTTCGATGTGCAGCGAATACTGAAAGGGTATCTGCATAAATGGCTTGATACCTTTCCACTGTGGGATGGCTTGCTGAAAGGTTTCAAAGTCTAGGTGGTAGATGGGGTATTTGAGTGTGTCCAAAAAGGCTTTGATGGCTTCTTTGTCGATGTGGGTGGTTTGGGCTTTGTGGTTCTCTACAGCTTGGCGTTGTTTGGGTGTCATCTCGAAATCATCGGGGATGTTAGTAATGTGGATGATGCCCTGTTCGTAGAGGGCTTTTTATTTTTTACTTCCAAGATTGAATATGTTGAAGATAGAGTAGTCGGGGATGTTTCGCTGTACTTTCCAGCAGTAGTGCTTGGCATCACATTCATAGGGCTTTTTACAGTGTGAGCCTATGTCTATGTCGGGTTCGTTCTGTGTGTCTGAGAGGTACGCTTCCCACTCTGAGAGTCTGGATGGTATCTGCTCTTGGAGTTGCTCCACTTCGGCAGTAACATCCACAACACTAAAAAGCTTCTCTACCTCCAGCTCTTCCCCTCTGACATAGCTACTGTCTATATGTACCACATAAGCACCCTTAACTCTCATCCCTAAACCATGCAGCACATAGTACTGCACAGAGACATCATGCAGGTATATCTCTTTGACAGAGGTAGAACTCTTGACCTCATAAAGAGAAACAGAGCCATCCTCCTCCACATGCAACACATCTACCATTACCAAAATACCGTCATACGAAAATGTAGCCTCATAGATAATATTCTGCACACCCTCCTCCAGTAACCTAGCCGTAGTCTCCACCATCTGAGCATACTCTCTGGTAAATTCTACCTCTACCCCATCAGGAAACAGCTCACACGCCAACTCTCCTACAGCATTTCCTGTGTCAAATACTGCCTGAGCGGAGGCATCAGGAGGTGTGAGTACCTCAGGTTTGTATTTTTTGAGCCAGAGGGATTTTGGGCATTGGATGGCTCGGGTATAGAGGGATTTTGAGAGGAGCAAATTAGTTTTCTCTAAATGGAATATCCGAAGCCAAAGCTTGTCCAGGTGTTGCAAGCCAATGCCAAAATTGTTCTTGAGTTAAACGACCTTCCATTATTCTAATAAATGCTTCGCCCAAGTCATGACTTTCAACCACAGAGAGTCGTCCACATCTTACAATCACAGATGGTACACTAGGATCTACGCCAGGATGACATAATGTAACACAAAATGCATCTCTATATCCATGTATTTCTGATGCAGCAAGGACTTCTGTGGCACCATTATAATCAACTAGTCCTTTTCCTGTTTTAGATTTTAATTCAAACACTAAAGGTGGAGATTTTTTTAATTTTAGAAGATAATCAGGAGCACCAACAACACTATGATTGTCAAGTTTATCAAATTCTATCTCTAAAATATTCAATACTTTTTCAAATGTATCTTCAAATACTGTCCCTTTATCATCATAATAAGATTCAATAACTCCTGATAACGGACTATTTTTTGCTCTTTTCGTATGTCTTTCTTTTGCCTTTATTCGTTGAAGAGTCTTCCATTCCTTACATGTATCACGTAACCAATTAGACTTTACTTGAGGACTCGGCTTTATCTTAGAAAAAACTTTATTCCTAATGACATCTGCTTCTTGAGTACCTAACATAAGTTGTTCTGGTGAAGAAAAGGATTCTTTTCTTAATGATAATATTTCATTTCTTGTCAAATTGTATGTAGTATTAACAGAATGTAGTGACTTCATCCATAAAACATCTTCTTGTAAGCCTTCTGATACACGAAAGGTTAATTGACGAATCAATCTTACTAATTTTCGTAAATCATATAATCCATCATCACCTAGTGAAACAATGTATTCGGGCTTACAACTATTTGGAACCCTTATATCTGTTGCAGCAAAAAGTATAGAAGACATCCCTTGGAGAATCCAAGATAGATTTCGAAACATTTCATATAAATTTCCAGCTCTTAACCCAGGAAAATATTTTTCAAGTTCTGATAATTCCTTCCCATTAATCCATTCCATAGTTAAAAATGCAGCATTAACAGGCTTAATATTAATTTCCCAATTAGTATCAGATAATAAATATGAAAAGTCATCAGCATTAAACAACAACCCTTTTTCAAGTTGATATGGAATAAAACGTGTTTTTGAAAACTCAGGAGATGAATAACATGCATGTATTATTGAAAACAAAACATTATCATTATTTTTATCTTCTGATTCAAATATATCTAAAAAAACATTGTATTTTGAAGCCACATAATTTAATAAAAAAACTCCTGTTTCTGGTAATAAAGCACTATATGAAACAGCTTTTCCAATTGCAGTAGCTTCTACATCCCCACCATCATTCATCAAAATTAATTTTTCATTTGAAAGTTTTTCTAAATTAGTTTGGATTTTAGTTGGCCAAGTTAGAAAGGCCTCTGTATTTTGTATTTCTTCTTTTAATGCACTATATGTGGTACTAATCAATTTTACTACACTATCATTTGTTTTACATAAATTAGAGGATATCAACTGTAATCCTAATTGATCAAATCTATTTGTGGATATACGTGATTTTAAAGTCGGCATATTATCAACAATTAAAAAGTTCTTACTACTTCGTAATTGATGAGGAGTGTTAGCACAAAATATTATCTTTCCATACTCATGTTCAAATCCCATACGACCTACACGACCCGCCATGTTATGGAATTCAGCAGTATCAATTGGTAGATGCTTTCTTTGTTCAAAATCCCAACGTGTCCATGTATGAAATATAGCTGCACCAAAAGGAAAATTCACACCAGCTGCTAATGTTGAAGTTGCAAAAATAACATTTACTTCTCCATTTGTTGCTTGAAGTTCTACAATTTCTCTCTCTTCATCGAGAAGATCCGCACTATGAATCGCTATCTTTTTAATCAATGATTCATTTAAAAACTCATTAACAGATGTTTTAGGTAAATTATCAAAGTCAAATGTCTTTTGAATAGGTTTTAATTTATTTCTTCTAAGAAACTCTTCTGAAAGTGAATATATATCATCTTTTTTCATACAAAAAACAATAATTGGTATTGGTGGATTGGTTTCATTTAATAAATTTTCGACAATGTCCAATGTTGATATATTGTTTTCTCTATTTATCGTGTTTATATCACCTGGTGTTTCGGTATTTGTATGTAAAACTTTATCTTCTGTCCATAGTTCATAAGAAAGATGTTTTTCCCTCTCTCTATTATAGATTAATTTAATATTTAACCAATTTGCCAATTCCCTTGCATCTTCCTCTTTCAGTACAGCTGACAAACCTATAAATTGTTTCCACTTTGCATTTAATAAAAGTGTTAGTAACACTTCAATATTTTGTCCACGACCTTTATCACCAACATATTGTATTTCATCACAAACTATAGTCGTAGATGACATACTTGAAGGAACACCACTCGATGATAATAAAGCTAAATATTTTTCATATGTTGCAATAAGAAGAGGCACCTCTAAAGGTGATGAAAGAGCTTCTCCACTAGCATCCATAGAATAATCACCTGTCGAAATAGCTAATGCTGTTTTATCTCCATCTAAATATATATTTAATAAAGTTTCTTTAAATTCATTGAATTTTTGTTTTGCAAGTGACCTATGTGTAACCAAATAAACCGTATTAATTCCCTCTTCAATATTTTTAGCTATTGTCCAAATAGCTATTTGTGTCTTCCCTGTAGAGGTAGGAGAAACTATTAATGAACTTTGTCCTAGTGCAACACCTTCTTCTAGTGCTTTATATTGAATATTAGTTAATGCAATTTCTCCATTATCTCGATGAACAAGATTATCAATCATAGTTTGAGTTAACCCATGGTTATCTGGTAATTCTATTTTCATTTATATCCTTTTAATTTCATTCACAACTCTACAACCCTCTCAAACATCTCCTTAATCTCACTCTCATGAGAAATAAGGAATATCTGCCGATACTGCTCTTTGATGGTGTGGAACGCTTCCATAATCTCGTAACGGCGTTCTTCATCTTGCGAACCAAACACCTCATCGAACGCCAAGAAACCTACCCCACCACTACCACTAAGCTCACTCAGTGTCTTAGAGATAGCTATACGCAACACAAGGTTGGCAAGGTCTACTTCCCCTCCACTAAAACGCTCTATGGGGTACTTAACTCCATCATCATAAATGAAGAAGTCAAACTCGTTACTCACTTCTATATGTTGGTACTTTCCTCTGGTGATGGTCGCGTACATTTCAGAGGCTAGTTGGCTGATGCGTGGGGAGATTTGGGAGTTTATCTTGTTTTTGAACTCACCCATGAATGCTTTGAGTTTGTCGTAGTCATTTTTGTCATTTAGTTTTACTTGGAGCTGTTTCTTTTGCTCTTCATTTCTACTGAGTTTACTTTTTAGCGTCTTTATCTCACCCTCTACCGTAGTTAATGCCACTTTAGCATCAGACAGTTTTGTTTGTATAGTGGTCTTAGCAGTCAATGCCTCAGCATAAAGCTTCTCTTGTTTTTCATGTGCTTTAGCATCATAACTATGCTCGGCTATGGCTTTTTCTTGTTTCTTGATGTTCTTTTGGCTCAGAATAATGCTAGCTTCTATGCTTTTAAGTTCACTCTCTAAATCAGGTATTTGAGCTATAAGCGTTTCAAGCCCTAATAACTCTTTATACTTAGGCTCTAACTTCTGCTTTTTCTCTAGCACAATAGTATGAGCCTTTTCATCATATGTCACATCTTTGAGTGTTTCTAGGGCTTGTTTATTAGCCAAACCTTTTTCAGTAATACCTTTAAACTCATTCTCTTTTTGGGAAAGTGTTTTTTCATCTGCTTCTAGTACACGTAAATCTCCACTAAGCTTTTGTAACATTTGTTCGAGCTTACTTTTACTCTCTTGTTCTTTATTCTTTAGCTCTACTATCTTTGTAAGCTCTGTTTCTCTCTTAGCTATCTCATCATTATGCAATTTTAAAATAGTCGCTTTGAGTGATACAATGACATTATCATATTCATCGAGTAGTGGACGCGTACAGGTAGGACAGTCTGAACATTTGCCTATGGCTTCTATGTTAGCTACTTGCTTGTTGGTGTGTTCTATCTGCCCATTATATTTGGCTATGTCTTGTTTGAGTCTACTCTCACTACTCTCTAACTCTTTGAGTGTAGATATAGATGTTTGAAGTAGTTTGTTTTTCTCTATTTTCTCTTTAAGTAGTTCTGGTTTTATTTCGAGCTTTTTTTTGAGGTTTTGTATCTCTTTTTCATCTTGTTTGTACTGATCACGTAACACTACTTGCTCTTTCTCCAAACCTTCTTTCTTTAAAAACAATTCTTTTTGCTTTTGTAAATCGCCTATAGTCACTTCAAGCTTCTTGTACTCTGCTATGAGAGGTTTCTCTTTTTCATACTGCATGGCTTTAAGTTGTAAGGCTTGGAATTTTTCTTTTCCTTTGACTAAGTTAGCCTTTTGATTTTCCAGTCCTTTTTGAAGTAAGTCAAGGTCAGAACCAAGTTTGACAAATGCATCCTTAAGTGCTTGCAAGGCTTTAAGTGCTTTATCTAAACTCTCTACCTCTTTACTTTTAACTTCAAACGCTTTTATTATTTTATCTACTTCTTTTTGTAGAGTTTCAGCCTTTTTAGTTTTATATGCCTTTTGCTCTTCTAACGCTTTTACCTCAATCTCTGAAAGCAGTATCTCAGAAAAACTCTTGATGTCACGATTTAGCTGTGTGAGTTTTGAACGTATCTCCTGTTCTATCTTGTCTATCTTCTCCAAGCCAAGAAGCTTACGGATGATCTTCTTTCTATCTTCATTTTTCAGAGTACTAAGAGCTGTGAGTTCCTTTTGTGATGCAAATACCGTATGTCTAAAAGCCTCTTGATTCATACCAACGAGTTTAGTTATATGTTTCGTCACTTCTCGTGAACCTTCACTAAGCAAATCATCATTGGCATCATAAAGATTTGCCTTAGCAACTAAAGTCTTACCTCTCATCTCACGTACTATCTTATAATTCACTCCATCTATTTCAAATATAAGCGTAACAGAGACAGTATCTTTCACTCCTGCCTTGGCATTACGTATAGTCTGTTTTTCTCCTCGTACATCACCATACAAAGCAAAAGTTATGGCATCAAATATAGTCGACTTACCCGAACCGTTACGACCAATAATTCCAGTTAATCCCTCTGCAAATTCAAGGGTGTGCTCTTGGTACTTTTTGTAGTTTTGCATATGTAGGCTAATGAGTATCATCGTCAGTCTCCTCATAGAGTGCAAAAAGTTCTTTAGCTTTATGGGTCAATCTCTCTTGTTCTTCTTCATCTACTATACTCTCTTGTATATGAGAGATAAAATAAGCCTCTAAAGAGATAGATTCTATATTTCCTTCTATCTGCTCACCCTCAACTACTTTAAACTCACGCTTGATTTTTACATGTAGTGCATCTTTAAATATCTCTTTTATCTCTTTGTTGGTTATGTCTATAGAACTAGAGGCAGTAAGGTTATAGAGTTTTACCTCTACCAAGGCATCTTTAACTTCTGAGAGTTCCAAAGATGCAGCTTCTTCTTCATACTTGTCTGTGTCGATACTAAAACTGAGTGACTTACGCAATGGGATGCCATGATGCGTTATAGTAACAGCATCACCTAGCTCCAAAATCACATACCCTTTGTCATCTCGTTTGTCCGCACTACTGGTTCGCTCAGTCGAGCCTGCATAATATACATTGGGGTGTTTTCCTACAGAGCCAAACCCATGCCAATGCCCCAAAGCCACATAATCCATCTTCTCAAAAATATCTTCACGTTCTTTAGGGTACACCCACTCCCCAAACTCATGCATCAAATAATGTGCACCTACAGAACAATGCATCATCATAATGTTTTTCTTCTTGGGGTCAATATTTGCTTCCATCCTATCTAACTCATCTGGAACAATACGTTCATCATTAATGTGAGGCATAGCATGAAAAACAATATCTTTAAACGTAATCATCTCATAACGCTGTTCAAATGATGCTCTTACATTATCTAATGTGCTTAATGCCTCTAAGATAGGCGAAGATGTATTTGTACGAGGTGTAGAGTGGTTCCCTGCGATGATAATAAGAGGAATATTAAGCTTTTCAAGTCTTTTGAGTTGTGTCAGAGCAAAGGTAATAGCACGGTTGGAAGGTGAAGCCCTATGAAAGAGATCACCAGTATGGATGACATAATCAGGCATTTCAAGAATAATCGCTTCAATTACATCTTTAAATGCCTCGTAAAAGTCTGCTTCACGCTGGTTGACACCCTTATCATTGGTGACATCTAAATCACTAAATCCTAGATGAGTGTCTGAAAAATGTATGATCTTCACTTGTTTTGTCCAGTTTTTTTATATATTCTATCGTAAAAAACAATACTTTATAAAACATATCATATTTCCAACAAATGAGCCTTAGCAATACGCTCTATGCTCTCTTTGTTTACCTCTAATTCTCTAGCTCTTTTACTAAAGCCCGAAAGGACTTCTTGTACCTCATCTATGATATGCAAGGCATCTTGTTTACGTAGTGACTGCTCTACTGCAAAATCTACTAACATCTTACGGTCAAACGATGATGTTTGACCTTTGAGTGAAAGCTGATGCTCTTTGGTATAGCCCTTACCATTGGCATAGGTAATGTCATAGGCTGGAGAGATACTCCAAGAGCCTTGCTTGTCCATCATAAAAGAGAAGTTTTTTGCATGATCATCTTGATTTCTGGCAATGATATTGAACACCATACGTCTATACTGTTCTGCAACCTCTGCTTGACTCCCTGTAATGTGACGTGTAAGACGTAGCAGGTTATCGTAGCTATAGTGCTTAGGCAGATGTATGTTTGAGTGGGTCATTCCAGAAAGTGAGTGTAGGTGTATACGCTCATTGTCTACCCTGTCAAAACGTTTTATCATAAAGTGTGCAAGGTTACCATGGGCTAGTAACTCTAATTTTGGTACGACTATCCCTACTTCTGCTGCCATCTGCATATAGATATACTCTAACTTCGTATAATCAGAGCTGGCACCTTGCTCATTGGCTACATCAAACTTGAGTAACCAATGTTCATACGGCTCTGGTAGGGTATCTCTAAGTCCATAAATCATCTCTTTACTCTGAGGGTTGTAACCTACAACAGCTTTGGCTCTAGCCCCTCCTGCTGAAGCAGCACTATCCATAAAAGCCAGTACCCCATCTACCACTTCTAGTGACTCACCTGTTACAACCTTTTGTGCATTACGAACAAAAGCCTCTAGTTCTATGGACTCTTGTAGTGCATGATGTTCTAGCAAATTTTCACTAGGTTCATAGTGTATGGCTCCCATACCTTTATGCCCTACAAACATAAGCTTCCCAATGACATTAAGTTCATGAGGTGGGATGTTCTTAGATTCAAAGTATCGCTCTATGACCTTTGTACCAAATCTATCGGGTAAAGAATCATGAAATACCCCTGCAAGCCCTCCATAGTATGCTACATCATCACTGTTACTGTAAAGCCTGGTAGATTGTAGAGGTAACTTCATAGGAGAAATCTCTAATCCCAAGCTTCTAAAAGCCTCATCATACTCAAAGTAGACTCGTCCTGCATCAAGTAGTAATGTCCCTATCTTATGCCCATAGATATGTGGATGTATCTCTAGGTTCATGAACGTATCCTCTTGGGTAGGGTATCTTTGTTCTTTAATGCATCTAGTGAGTTGTACTCTTTCTCTTGTAGAAGACCTGCTATGTTGTCATGTAGCTTGAGCGCAAAGAGTAGTTTAAAAACATTCTCCAACGAAATTTTTTGCTGGTAGATAAACTGCTTGTAGGTAGGTAGAGGTATGCCAGCACATGAAGCCAGTTCGTTTTGTTTCATTGCCTGAGCACGACGCTCTTTTTCTATAAGGGTAGAGAGCTTTGTTATAAGCTCTTTAGGGGTATTGAGTGTATGCATACATTATCCTTTAAAAATATTATAGCATACTTTATATTATTTATATAGTTTAATAGATAGTATAATATACTTTACTTATACTTCTTTCAAACTCAATCCCACTTTATTCTTCTCTAAGTCTATACTTATCACCTCTATGCGAGGCAGATACTGATTGACACTCAGTACCTCCAAAGGATGGGCGATGCGTTTTTGGCTCATCTGTGAGATGTGTATCATCCCGTCATTTTTGAGTCCTATGTCTACAAAGGCACCAAAGTCAGCGATGTTTCGTACCACACCTGAGACAATGCTTCCCTCTTTGAGGTTTTCTATCTCTGTGAGTCCTTGCTTAAAAGGGATGCTTGGTAACTCTTCACGAGGGTCAAAACCTGGCTTGGCTAGCTCTTTGATAATGTCTCGTAGGGTGGGTTCTCCCACCTTTAATTCCTCAGCAATGCGTTTCGTGTCACTTAAGTCACTATACTTCTCTAGTGCCTTGGCAACTACGTAACTCTCAGGGTGTATACCTGTATTGTCAAAGACACTTTTACCATTGCGAATACGCATAAAACCAGCGGCTTGCTCATAAGCTTTGGCTCCTAAGCCTTTAACTTTAAGCAATGCCTTTTTAGAATCAAACACCCCTGCACTCTCACGGTGCTTGACAATGTTCTCTGCTACCTTAGTACCCACACCTGCCACATAAGAGAGCAGAGAAGCCGAAGCAGAGTTGACATCTACACCCACTGCGTTAACCAGACTCTCTACACCTTCATGAAGTTTACGCTCTAAGAGCTTTTGGTCTACATCGTGTTGGTACTGTCCTATGCCTAGAGACTTGGGGTCTATCTTAACCAGTGTTGCCATAGGGTCACGCAAACGACCAGCGATGGAGATGGCTCCACGTATAGTCACGTCTAAGTCTGGGTACTCACATGCTGCGATGCTAGATGCAGAGTAGACCGAAGCCCCTGCTTCTGAAACTACCGTATAAGGGAGGTGCAAGCCATCGTCATTGAGCTTGGAAAAGAAGGCTTGGGTTTCGTTACTCGCAGTTCCATTACCTATGGCTACGCCTTGGATGTTGTACTTTTTGACAAGCTTTGCTACCACATCTCTAGACTTCTCATACTCGTCTCGTGGAGGTACAGGGTAGATGACTGCATGGTCTAGGTACATTCCATTTTCATCTATGACAGCAAGTTTACACCCTGTACGGTACGCGGGGTCAGCCCCTAAAAGTACCTTACCTGTCACAGGCGGCGTCATAAAGAGTTGCGTCATGTTCTTACCAAATACACCTATGGCAGTGGCATCTGCTTTTTCTTTGAGCAGTGCAAAGACCTCACGTTCTATAGAAGGGTAAAGCAGACGTTTAAAGCCATCTTTATACGCCTCTAAAAGCAAAGATTTTGAGCTTCCCATGTAGTCACGAAGTTTGTAGCGTTTGAGGGTTTCGAGGTATCTGTCTGTGTCTATGCTAAGTTTGACACTCAGCTCCTTCTCTTTCTCTCCACGTTTGATGGCTAGGTATCGATGAGAAGGGATGTAGGCTACTTTTTCAGAGTGAGATTTGTAGTTTTTAAAACTTCCGTTTTGCGTAAAGTATTTTGTACCCTTAACCTCTATGGTTCCATGGCGTTGCACCATGTCACGAAGCACTTCACGCTCTTTGGGCTGCTCTGCATAACGCTCTGCTATGATGTCTTGCGCCCCTTTGATGGCATGGGCTACATCTTTTACTTCAGCACGTACAAACTGCCCTGCTTTACGTGTAAACTCCTCTTTGCTCAGCTTGGCAGAGTGAAGTATGTTGGCTAAAGGTTCCAACCCTTGCTTGATGGCGGTCAGAGCTCTAGTGTTTTTCTTCTCTTTATAAGGTCTGTAGATATCCTCCAAGGCTGTCATAGTCTCAGCCTCTTCTACTTGAGACTGTAACTTGGCATCTAGCTGTTCACGCTCTTTTAAGATGTGCAGTATCTCCTCTTTACGCTCTAACAGACGCTTGGCACTCAGGTAGACATCATGAAACAAACGCAACTGCTCATCATCAGCACCACCTGTAAGCTCTTTACGGTAACGTGCGATAAAAGGAATGGTATCGCCTTTATCTAGCAAGGTTAAAATGTTTTTGATTTGGTTTTGGTTGAGGGTGGTTTTTTTGGCTAAAAGTGCCGTGAGGTTTTGCATGAATCACTCCATTTTTATATGGAGCGATTATAGCAAAGTTACTTTAGGGCAACTCTAATAATAGGTAATACCCACAATGGGCTTTACAAACGTAAGATTGTGCAAAAGATTTATGAGTCCTAGCCTTAGCTAAGACGAAGTAAATATTTTGTGCAAAATTGCGTTTGAAAAGCCCACCCCTTGGGCAACACTAGCTTTCCCCTATGCGTTGTTACTCTTTCTTGACTTAGCTACGGCTAGGACTGCAAAAGTGTGCCTAGCCTAGAGAAAAGCTAGTGATGTTATGGGTATCACCTATTGTTAGAGGTGCCCTTTAGCACCTTGTTAGTATAGACATCTTCCACCATAGCTTTCCAATCTGGATCTAGACTATAAGCCGAACCATCATCTGCATGTGTAGCAGGGTCATTGAGCCAATCTAGCGGAATAAGCCCTCCTTTATTATCAGATGAAGAGGCAGAGTAGAAAGTAACATATGTATCACTCTTGTCTAATGCACGTTCGAGTGTCGTCTTCATATCATTGAGTCCTACAGTGTTTGTAGTGTCAAACTCAGGGTAGGAGTCGCTTGCCAATGGTTCATTTGAAACCATAAAGTTTACATGTACTTCTGTAGCCCATGAGACACGTTCTTCTTGTGGGAGTATCCAGTGCTGAGTGGCATCTACGACATCATTGGTAGCATCAGACGCTATTGTGTATTTACGCCATGCGTAAGCATCATCAAAATGAGCCTGTGTACGCAGTCTATAGTCCTCTCCCATGTCATGCAGTGTAGCCTGATGAGAGAGTCCTTTTTTAAACCCTGTAAACATAGCACCCATCCATTCGTGTTGACGTTCAAGTCCTACATTTACTACCACAGGGTGTCCGTTGATACCATCATTGGCTTCTATATGTCCTTCTACTGGAGAGTGATAATAGAGTACATCTATAGCAGGGTACTCACTTACCATTGCTTCCATAATCTGCTGGAAACGTGCTGTAATCTTGGCTGAGTGTTCTACAAACGTATAGTTAGGATTTTTATAGGCATCATCATCGTACCACGCATCACCATGCTTGTAGTTAATCATCTTATGGCTCTCTACATCATAGGCCTCATCATCATAGAGGATGCCTCTGTAGCCTAAATCTTTGGCTACTTTAGCCAGAGTTTTAAAGTTTTCTATAACATTATTCCATACAGCATCATCCCAAAAGTCACCCGGGTAATGCATATGTACCGTTAAAAAGTTTGATTTTGTAGGGTATAAGTCTTTTACATTTTTGACTTCATCCCAAATATATGAGTAAGTCAGCAGTGTAGTATTGGATTCCATTACCCTGTCAGTATAAGAGTTACCCACCATGGTAAACCCAGAAAAAGGTAAGGTGTTAATGTATGCAGCCCTTGAAGAAAAGTTGCCTGCCATACTAGGGAGCCAGTGCCCTTTTTGGTGAAGAATCAGCTGTTTGTTACTGTACCACTGTGCCATATCACAATAATCTATCGCTACATTAATATCATGGTCGCATTTGTAGCCATAGTCGGATATAGGGTTCACAACCTGTATACCATTACCATGTGCATAAGGATCATCACTCCCTACTTCCAGTGCAATGTTATGTGCTGAGGCTGTACCTTTAAATGTATACTCCATCAGTGCATCCAATGGTTTTAAAATACCCTGCATAGAACTGTATGCCCCACTGCCATACGGATAGCGATGGTCTGCATTTTCTACTATCTGCCAATCTTTTTGATTGTTCGGTATGGAGTCGAGCATATAAAACTCTGTGAGTGTGATGCGAGGGTCAGTATCGTTTACCCCGTTGTTTCCTCCTGCACCATACTGCTGCATCACTACATTGGTATTGGAAGGGAGATTCTGCATCTCCTGCTTAGTGAGATCATAAGCATAATAGCCCTCTAGCACCATGATAAATCTACCATTTGTACCATACCCCATATCTGAAAAATGTTTGAGTATATTAAAAGTATACCCTCCACCCAAAGAGTGCCCCAGTACCCCTATACGTGTTGTGTCTAGCTTGGGAAGTATCCCATTTGTATTATCAAGCATCTTATCCATATTGGCAAAGACATTGCTCCATGCATGTTTGGCATAGATGACATAGTATCCATGACTGGCGATAAATGTTAAAAGAGACTCATAGTCTTTCGAATCAGCCGAACCATACCCAGAGGCAAAGAAAACGACGGGTACTTTTACACCATCTGGTATGTCGGCAGGGTAATAGACTGTAGTCATATTGGCATCTACCTCATCATGATGAGACACAGGATGTCCTCCGTCTTCACCATAACTATGAGGCGTTTTTATTATAAAACTTCCAAGTATCCATCCCTCAGGAACAGCACAAGGCGTAGGGAAATCTCTCTCTTCTAAAGTTGCAGGGTTATAGGCATGCGTAATGACTTGTGCACAACCTTGTATTATGCCATCTACTACCGCTTGTATTTCAGCTCTTTCATTGACATCATCGTAGTTTAGTGCTCTTATTGCATTATTGATATCTATTAAGTTGGTATTTGTAACACCCAATATACCTGCATCTATATAGTCTTTTACTGTAGGTTTTACAGTACTATCTTCTTGAGCATATGTAGCTATAGTTTCGATGGCTTCTTTTTGTGTTGCATCTGAAGCACTGTTTACAATTTCACCACTGCCACAAGATACTAAAATAAGTAATGCTAATGTGCTAAAAAGTAATTTAATTATTTTATACATGTCTACATCCTTTTTTTGTATAGGTACTTTTAAAATATATCAAATTGACATAGAACTATAATTTATTTATCTAACTTTCCAATAGTATGTTCAAGTTCTGCCAAAAAACCTTCTATCTTTTGTCCAAAACTTTCTATAAAGCTTTTGGTTTTTTCTAAATCAATATTGATATGCTCATTATCTACCTTGATCCCCACATTCTCTTCCAGGTCTATCTTCCCTTCTGAAATATCTTTTTCGATCGTTTCTGCTTTTTTTTGAAGTGTATTTTGTAAGGTATTGAAAAAATCTTTTGTTTTAGTGAGGTCAATGTTGATGTTATTTTCACTAATATCAACACCGATCTTTTTAAATATTTCTTCTTTTTCTTGAGGCATAAGAACTCCTTTATGATATTGCCAAATCCATTATAACATAAAGTAAATATTACAAAAAAGCAAGCAAAGAAGCGGTCACAGCCACATTGAGTGACTCAACACCCCTTTTTATGCTTCCTCCCCTTACGGCCAAACAGGCTCAGTATTACCAGTACCTGCACCTGTCATAAAGTTATCATGATTAGCCACATTATCAACAGACCAGCCACTTAAGTCTTGATTTGTAAATCCAGTAGCATAATAAAACATATAACTCATATCTGTCACAGCACTGGTGTCCCATGCGCCTATGTTTTGGTTGAAGGCGGTGGCTCCATTGAACATCCAACCCATATTTGTCACAGCACTGGTGTCCCATGCGCCTATGTCTTGGTTGAAGGTGGTGGCTTCATAGAACATATAACGCATATCTGTCACAGCACTGGTCTCCCATGCGCCTATGTCTTGGTTGAAGGTGGTGGCTCCAGAGAACATAAAGCCCATATATGTCACAGCACTGGTGTCCCATGCGCCTATGTTTTGGTTGAAGGCGGTGGCTCCATAGAACATACCATACATACCTGTCACAGCACTGGTGTTCCATGCGCCTATGTTTTGGTTGAAGGCGGTAGCATTAGAGAACATAGAACGCATATTTGTCACGGCACTGGTGTTCCATGCGCCTATGTTTTGGTTAAAGGCAGTAGCTCCATAGAACATATAACCCATACTTGTCACAGCACTGGTCTCCCATGCGCCTATGTCTTGGTTGAAGGCGGTGGCTTCACGGAACATACTATACATACTTGTCACAGCACTGGTGTCCCATGCGCCTATGTCTTGGTTGAAGGTGGAGGCTTCATAGAACATATAACCCATACTTGTCACAGCACTGGTGTCCCATGCGCCTATGTCTTGGTTGAAGGCGGTGGCTTGATAGAACATAAAACCCATATCTGTCACAGCACTGGTCTCCCATGCGCCTATGTCTTGGTTGAAGGTGGAGGCATTATAAAACATAAAAGCCATACTTGTCACAGCACTGGTGTCCCATACGCCTATGTCTTGGTTGAAGGCGGTGGCTCCAGAGAACATAGCATACATATCTGTCACAGCAGAAAGATCAGGCTTATCTGTAGCTGCTCCTCCTGCATCATTGAGCTTAGAGCATCCCCTAAAAGCTCTCTCCATCGAAGTCCATTTTCCTGCTCCCCATTGGTTGATGCCAATGAGTTTCTCTCTGTCTTTTTCATAGTTAAAATAGATTCTTGGGAAACCTTCTCTTTTACCTGTGTTGTCTTTGATGGCTATGGTGTATACTCCTATACTATCATATCTACAAGTATAGTCTCCCGTCACAGCTATAGCTTCATCTATACCATCATTGTCACAGTCTACATTGTAGTTATAACTCTCATCTGGGTAAGTAGGGATAATAAACTCTGTGTCTGATGATGTACCTGTATTGTTAGTCTCAACAGTGATGATGAAGTAGGTATCTTTCAAAGTTGAACTTGCATCTAAAGGGTTTGAACCTGCTGCTATCTCAGCACCATCAGAGTCACCACCACCACAAGCACTCATCATAAGTGTTAGGGTAGCCATAAGTAGCCATTGTCTCCATTTGTGTCGCTGCATAGATAATCCTTAAATTTATATTGTTGTTAGGGTCTAGTAAACTTTAGAGGTTATTTTTTCTAAAATTCTTCAATAGTATAACATAAGCATTGTTATATCTATTATTAAATCTAAATTAACTCTCCTTAAAATACAAATAAAACATCTCATCTCTAAGTCCGTTGAACTGTGCTAATCTTCTTTTGGTAAAACTCCAAAAAGATTCAGTACCGTTTACATGAGACTTTCCTCTGACAAATTCATCTTTAGAATGAAAGACCCTATAGTGGTCATACCCATTAAGAACTAAACCATCATAAGCTTTCCATCCATCTGTGTGAATTGTGCTTCTCTCTAGTATTTTACCCTCTATTATAGGCATCAGTTCGTCTTTGGAGCAGTTCTTTACTATTTGTACATAAACATTACCATCACGTTTAAGTAATCCAAAGACAGGTGTTTTTCCTGCTGCACCTCGTCCACGTTTACCTCTAATACGTTTTGCACCAAAGTAAGATTCATCTAATTCAAATTCTCCATCGTCAGCATTATTTATTAAGTAGGTTTTTATAGATATAGATGCGAAGCTTTTGAAATATCTTCTTGCATGTTGTATGGGATATGTTTGTTATTTTGGATGTTTCATAGGCATTTAAATCAAGCGAAAAACACTTAATTAACTGCCTAAATTTACGCTCTGAAATGTGCGTACCTTTTGAATACTTGTCTTTGTTCGGTGTAGCCATGCTTTAAGATACCTTTTTGCTTCTTAAAGTTTACTAGACCCGTTGTTATTATAACATGTGACTTTGAAGTTTATAGAAATGCAAGCAAAGAAGCGGTCACAGCCACATTGAGTGACTCAACACCCCTTTGCATAGGGATAGCGATACTCTGAGTGGACAATGCTTCTATCTCTCTACTTACCCCCTCACTTTCATTTCCCAATACAAAAATAGTTTTAGAGTTATAGTGTTGTTCTTTATAGTTAGACTTAGCATGAGAAGAAAGGGTATAAACCTCTGCACCCTCTTTTTTAAAAGATGCCAGTGTCTTTTTAAGATTGGTTGTTTTGATAATAGGCATTTTAAAAAGTGTGCCTGCACTCGCCTTGATAACCAAAGGACTTATCTGCGCTGCACCTTTGGTAGGCAGTAAAATGGCATCTATATTGCCTGCGGCACAGGAACGTATGATCATACCCAGATTTTGAGGATTGGTCACACCATCAAGTGCAACAATACGGTAACTTTTATGCACTTGTTTAAAACTCTCTTCATCACCAAAATGTTCTAAAACAAGGTCTAGAGCCACGCCTTGATCCTGCTTTGCATTTTTGGAGATACGGGAGAGAGACTGTTTATCATGATACTTTACTTCAATCTTACGCTTTTTGGCCAGAGACTTCATCTGTTCAAGAACAGTGGCATCTTTATTGGACTTGGAGAGGTGCAGTTTATGAACAGACACTGCTTTATCTTCCAGTGCTTCCATAACAGCATTACGTCCGTAAATCGTTAAGACTTTGTCAAAAAATGCCTTTTTGGCCAGGTATTCAGGAGAATCAGCTTTCATAGGCAGTCTATTTAGACTCCCCGTTCCATGCAATATGAGGTTTACCTTCTTCGTCAAACTTTACTGCCGGCATCCCCATGATGTTATACCCGCCATCTACATAGTGAATCTCTCCTGTGACACCCGAAGAGAGATCTGAAAGCAGATACATTCCTGAGTTTCCTACCTGTGCAATGGTTACATTCTCTTTCATTGGAGCGTGTGCTTTGTTCCACTTCAACATGAAAGAGAAATCACCGATCCCTGCTGCTGCAAGTGTTTTAATTGGTCCTGCTGAGATGGCATTAACGCGAATGCCATCTTTTCCAAGATCTTCTGCAAGATATTTGACTGTCATCTCAAGTGCTGCTTTTGCTACACCCATAAGGTTATAGTTCGGGATCCATTTTTCTCCACCGTAATAAGAGAGAGTTAACACAGATGAATTTGAAGAGAGTATAGGTTTAAGTTCTCTTACGATCTCAATAAGAGAATAGACCGAGATATCCATAGCCACATCAAAAGCCTCTTTTGAAATATCTATAAAACGACCACTCAAGCCCTCTTTAGGTGCAAAAGCAATAGAGTGTACAATAAAGTCTATCTGCCCCATATCTTTTTCAAGAGACTCTTTGAGTGCTTTGATCTCTTCTGGCTTAGAGACATCACAAGGGTAGAGTCTTGTACCACAGTCCAGATCTTCGGCAATGGGTGCCAGTTTCTGTTCAAATCTCTCATTCAAGAAAGTGATAGCCATCTCAGCACCCTGCTCTTGACATGCTTTTGCAATACCGTATGCAATTGATTTTTTGTTGGCGATACCTAAAATAACACCTTTTTTACCCTTCATGACCATCTGTACTCTCCTAAAATAAATTCCCTTATTTTATCATCATTGAGGTAAAATATAGCACAGAATTTTGGAGAGACAAGTTTGGCTAAGAAAAACAAAATACTAATCATCAATACTGGTGGGACATTCAATAAGCGTTATGATCCGATAAAAGGTACACTTTATGTGGACGAACAGGGTCTCGCACTAGAAGAGCTTGCTTTAAAATGGCTCTGTAACTTTGAAATCATGCATATCATAGGCAAAGACAGTATTGACATGAGTTCACATGACCGTCTTGAACTTCTAGCCATCATCTCACAATCCTCTTTTGATGACATTATCATCATTCATGGTACCGACACTATGGGAATAACAGCAGAGTATCTTGCCGATTCTGACCTGGAAAAACGTGTCATTATAACCGGTGCCATGGTACCTTATGCCATAGATCCGGTAGAAGCCACGGCAAACTTCTCTTCGGCTTATGGGACTATGCAGATATTAGAAGAAGATGGCATATATGTCAGCATGAATGGTCTCTTCGAGAAATATGATAAAATCAAAAAAGAGAGAAGCAAGGGTCGCTTTATTTACGTCTAATTTAGTTAAATTCGATATACTTATGCAATTATTACCTATGAAGGATATACCCATGAAAAAGACACTATTGATTACAACTGTACTCGCTGCACTCACCTTTACAGGCTGTACAGATCCTATGTCATCGACTACACCTAGAAATGTCTATCAGGCACCTACGGAAGCTAAAATGGCTAAATTTCAACCTGTTATGACTCAAGTTGCATTGAGTACAAGAAGTAATCCAAACTATAAGAAAATGGCCATTAGAGCAGAAGACAAAGAGTGGTTTAAAATGCTTATGTATCGCTACTGGGACAGACAGATCACAAGATCTCAGTTTATTTCTGAAGGTATATCAAGATACCCAGGTCATGAGTATGAGTTCGGCTTTATTGCAAACGGGTTTCAACAATATTCATAAGTTATAAGCCCTATTGATATGCAATAGGGTCTTTCATACCTGCACGTTCAAAACCACGCAGCCTCAATCTACACGAATCACAAACACCACAGGCCTTCTCTTCAGACTTATAACAACTCCATGTAGAAGCAAGCGGCACATCCATCTCTATGGACTTTTGCACTATTTCACTTTTATTCATCGCCACAAGTGGCATTTTTATACTTAAATCTGTTTCATCTTTCGTACCTAGATTGATAGATTTTTGCATCTGTTCTATGTAACTCTCTCTACAATCAGGGTATCCGGAGCTGTCCTCTTCCACTACACCAATAAAAAGTGCATCTGCAGCATGTTTCTCAGCTACAGAAGCAGCTATAGAGAGGAAGATCCCATTTCTAAAAGGAACATAGGTAACAGGTACGCCCTCTTCAATACCACCCGTGGGTACCTCTATACTTTTATCTGTCAAAGCAGATGCACCGATCTGCTCAAAAAATGGCAGATCTACTTCATACACTTCAACTGCTTCAACATCTTTGGCTACTTTGCGAAAACATACCAACTCTTTGGCTTCCGTTCTCTGTCCATAGTTAAAATGCAAGGCAATGATCTCATAGCCCTCTTTTTGTGCTATTTTTGCAGACAAGGCAGAGTCCATGCCCCCCGATATGATACATACAGCTTTTTTTTTCATTGATCTATCCTACGTACCGTGATTTACTGCTATTTTACCAAGTTTTGGGTAAACTTCGACATGTATATTATAGACTTGGACAACCAAACAACACTCAATGTCAATATCGATACACTTGAAAAGATTGCACAATCTCTGAGTACTCAGAGTATTGAAGTGATCATTACAGACAATGAGAGTATTGCATCACTCAATGCGGAACACCGTAACAAAGAGATGCCTACAGATGTATTGAGTTTTCCTATGGAAACTGCTTTTTCAGGAGTGCCCCTGGAGGCAATGCCTTTAGGCTCTATTGTCATTTCAGAGGCATTTGTCAAAGAGAAAGCAAATCTTCTTGGACACAGTGAAGAGGCAGAACTTACTTTACTCTTTATCCATGGTCTACTTCATCTTCTCGGCTTTGACCATGAAGTGGACAATGGCGAGATGAGAGCCAAAGAGAAAGAAATCATTGAAGCATTTGCGTTACCATCTAGTCTTATCATACGAACTGAGGAGTTATAATGGATTTTGTTATTTTTGTCATTGCCATGGGTGTACTTATTTGGGGTGCAGATGTCATTATTGATCAGAGTGAGCATATTGCACTTAAGTTCAAAATACCTGAGTTTATCATTGGTGCTACGCTCATTGCTTTGGGAACTTCTCTCCCGGAAATGGCTGCTTCTATTGCTGCAAGTTTCAATGGTAAGCCGGACATTGCTATTGCCAATGTCATCGGAAGCAATATATTGAATATTACACTGGTGCTTGCAACAGTTTTCCTCATATCCAAAAAAATTAACCCGGCAAGAGACTTCTTTGCAAAAGACAGTACCTGGGCATTGGTACCCGTACTGGTATTCCTCTTGATGATCTTCGATGGTATCATCTCAAGATTTGATGCCGCCTTGCTGTTACTTCTTATGGGCTCCTATCTACTCTTTTTACTGCAGGATGCAAAAAATATTCCTGAACTCGAAGAGATTGAAGAACATGCAAAAGAGGTGGAAAAACATTTTTCATGGGTCAAAGTAGTTCCACTTTTGGGACTGGGTTTTGTATTGGTCATTGTCGGAGCACATTTTACGGTTGAAAGTGCTTCTGAGATTGCCAGAACATTTGGTATCTCTGAGTGGGTTATTGGTATTGTCATGATCTCACTGGGAACATCTTTACCAGAACTGGTAGTCAGTATCTCTGCTGCAGTTAAGGGAAAAGTAGACATGGCCATCGGTAATATCATCGGTTCAAACATGGCCAATACCACAGTGGTTTTAGGTGCTGCAGCACTGGTAAACCCTATGCCTATCAAAGCATCTGCCTATATGTTTGACATTACAACAATGATCGTTGCAACACTTCTTCTTGTATTTCTTACAGCCAACAAACTCTATACCAAGTCAGCAGGTATTTCACTCATCATCATTTTAGGACTCTTTTTAAACCATACATTACAAAGTATATAAATATTTATATACTTTGTAAACAAACCCTGTTGCTTAGAACAGGTCTACTGATTCCTGTACCTTCTGACGTATCGCTTTATTCCTTCTGATCGTTTCACTATCGATAATAATATTGGACTCTTCTGGCTTTGCAGTTGAGCCATTGTTGTCACTATTTGCAACCTTGTTATAATCACCCACATCGGTGTTGACTGTTCCCTTGTCCGGCTTTTTATTGAAATAGCCTCTTTTAAAGAGCCACTTATATATTTCTGCTGCCAAAGGCGCAGAAGTACTTCCTCCGTGTCCACCATGTTCAACCAGAACAGTTACAACAAACTCAGGGTTGTCATAGGGTGCATAAGAGGTAAACCATGCGTGTGAACGATGGAAATAGGCAAGCTGTGACTCTTTGAGTCTTTTTGAAACACCCTGAGGAATAGAAGTAACCTGAGAAGTACCGGTTTTCCCTGCAACAACAATAGGGAGATCATGCATAACACGATACCCGGTACCACCCAGTTTATTACAAACGTCATACATACCTTTTCGTATTTCATAGATGTAGTTGTCAAACTTAATAGGTTTGATCTCAGGCTTTGTTACATTGCCATCGACAATCTTGGCAATCCTTGGGGTGACCAGATTTCCTGTTGCCATAAGTGCTGTATAGCGTGTCACTTGCAGTGGTGTAACAAGGTCATATCCTTGTCCAATAGCTGCAATAACTGTCTCCCCTAAGTACCAAGGCTGTTTGAATCGTTTCATCTTCCATGCTTTGTTAGGAATGACACCAGAATACTCACGAGGCATATCTACCCCTGTTTTCACACCAAGACCAAACTCATGCAGGTATTTGGACATATCGTCAATCCCAACCTGAAGTGCTTTTTTATAGAAGAAAACATCACAGGACTGCATAATTGCTTTACGTACAGCCACCTTTCCGTGGCCACTGTGTTTCCAACATCTAAAATGGTGTGAAGAGTTTCCTATAGTCATATAGCCATTACAATACTCTGCTTTCCCCAAAATACCCGGTTTTGATTTCTCAAAAGCCAAAGCCATACCCATTTTGATCCCTGAACCCGGAGGATAGGTTCCATGTATAATCTTATTGGTAAAAGGATGATTTAGATCTTCCTGCAATGCTCTCCAGTCTTTAGAACTGATCCCTCCAACAAAAAGATTCGGATCGTAAGAAGGGTAAGAGACTGCTGCCAGGACCTCTCCATTGGTTCGCATAACTATCGCAACACCTGTCGCTTTTTTGAAATACTCATGAATCATCTGCTGAAGTTCAATATTAATATTGAGTTTAAGGTTTTGGTTGTCTTTTGGTTTGACATGTTCAATCAAGGCAACTGCTTTATTCGTAGCAGTCACCTTGTTCACAATATATCCCAGTTGACCCTGCAAAGTAGAATTATAGTATCTTTCTAAACCACTTTTCCCTACTTTACCTACCTTGTCGACAATCTCATCTTTTGCATTTTCTTTTTTATTTGAACGTCCGGTATATCCGATAATATGTGCCGCGTATTTTCCATACGGATAATAGCGTTTCGTCTCAGCTTCTATTTTGATCTCATCATGAATACTCAATTTTGGATACTTTGCCATCATAGCGGCATACGGAATAAAATCAACCACTTTGATATATTTGTGATTATAGGCTGAAGAGGTTTTTTTATAGACTTTATGCATTACTGTGGCATTGAGATCAGGGAATGTTTCAACAAGCACTTCGATGATCTTCTCAAGTTTGGTTTGGTTACCGTCCTTGCTATGACTATAACGTAAATGCGGCATAATAGAGATAGAAAATCCAATCTGATTCATGGCTAGAAGGTTCCCCTTGGAGTCTGTGATCTCTCCTCTTACAGGTTTGATATACTCTTTTCTCTCCACATTGTCTTTTGCCAGCCCTTCATAATAGAAGTTGGATTTAATACTTACATGATAGAGCCGTGCAACCATTAAGGCCCACACTGCGATGAATATAAATAGTGTAATTTTATATCTCAAAATAACACCACCACTAAAAGATCAATGACCAGAGAATACAACAAAATATTATCCAGAATAATACTGTGGGTCTGGAAAACAAAATCGTATGAAAGCAGTAAACCAAGGTAAACAGAATCTACAAGTATCACAGAGAGTATCGGTCTACATACTGCACACCTTCTAAAATAATTCAAATGTCTATAAAAAAGAATATAGACCAACATAGAAGCAATAATCATCAAAAAGAAAGGCAAAGAGAGATTTACTTCAAGGTTTATAAAATAGACAAGTGAAACCAAGATGTATGTTAATTTGTTGTCCTCCACCCCTCGCATAAAGAGGTACCCCATCACACCGATCAAGAGGGGCAAAAAGACATAAATCGATATAAGCATAGGGTAAAAGACAATAAAGCCCAGAACAACAGCCCAGATCAACGGTACCTTGATGATTTCATAGAGTGACATCTACTTCTTGTCCTCATTCAACTTATAGACCAATGCCACCTCATTACAGACAGGAAAATGGATACACTTGATACAATCTGCCCAGATCTTATGTTCAGGTATGCTCTCTTTATGGATCTCACTGAACCCAAGTTTTTCAAAAAAAAGCGGTAGGTAGGTTAAGACCAGTACCTCTTCACTCACTTGCAAAGATTTTGCCTCTTTAAGGGTGAACTCTACCATACGCTGTCCAATATGCTGCCCTCTATATTTGGCATCTACGATCAAAGAGCGTATTTCCGCTACCCTTGTCGAATGTATATGTAACGCTGTATATCCTACTATTGTATTACCCTCTTTTGCCAAAACATAAGAGCGTATATTGGTAGCCACTTCATCTTCAGTTCTATTTAAAATGACCCCATCTTTTACTTCAGTGACAACCATAGCAAGCATCTGAGGGATGTCACTTAGGGTTGCTTTAACTAACTCTATCACTCTACAGCCCCATTTTTCTTTGCTGTTTCGTTGTCTACATCAAAAATAGTTTGTAAAATAATATGGTGTACTCTGTCATAACCATTCTTCTTCAAGTTAGAGAGTGTAATGGAACCAGGAAATTCTCGTTTTAACTTGGCACGCTCTTTTTGGTTGAGTTTATCTATTTTGGTAAAAACAGTCAGATATCTCTGATCGGGACGGATGAACTCTGAAATATAGTTCTCTACATCATCATCTATCTTGGCATGAGGATGACGTGCATCACGCAGATGAATAAAGAGTCGGATGGAGACACGATGATGAATGAACTCCACAAGGTTTTTCTGCCATACCTCTTTGAGGGATTTTGAAACTTTGGCATATCCAAAACCAGGAAGGTCTACAAAACGAACAGGATAAGAGTTATCGTTGTACAAATAACGTGTTTGAAAAAAATTGATCAATTGCGTTTTCCCGGGAGTTGCTGAACTTTTTGCCAAATTTTTTCTTTGCGTCAAGCCATTCAGGGTTGAACTCTTTCCTACATTAGAGCGACCAAGGAATACCACTTCACTCATATCTTCAGGTAAAGAATCTGCTATACTTTGTGCTGACTTTATAAATTCAGCCTCCACTACACGGGGTGTACTCACTTCTTGTCCTTCTTGTTTGTTGTTTTCTTTGTATCTTTCTTTTTCTTGTCTTTCTTCTCTTGCATATCAAAAATAAACTTCACAGGTTTTTTCTTACTCCCTTTGACATTGGCATTACCCGTTGTCATATCAAGCGTAATTTCATCGCCATTGACATGACGTTTATTGATTACGTCATCAATGATCGCTTTACCTACCAAGACATACGTTGATTTTACCGGATAGTAGGTCACTTTATCAGCTGAACCGGTATAGTGATTCTCTTGTTCTTTAAATTCAAATGTTACTGTACCGATGGCTTGATACTTTTTGGTCTGATTGTTCTCATCAAAGTAGACAATGATCTCATCTCCATGAATCCAACTCTCTCCCTGTACAGCCTTTGCATTGTCAATGAAATGCACCTCTTTTTTCATATCTTCTGCAGTCATTGAACTAGACGTTACATTGATCTTCTGTGCATGCAGTGCCACTGATAACAGCAATACCAATAGCGATGTAAATATTTTCAATGCTAAACCTTTTTTCGTAATTATATCATTTTTCAGCCGTATATACGACTGCATTTACCTTTGTGGCAAACACTTTTTTCTGCTTCGTATCGTAACGAAGTGTAGCACCGTGCATGATATTCTTGTCCATGATAGCTTTAAAAGGAGAAGTAACCAGCAAAATGCCTGTTTTTTTATTGTAGATGGCATGCTCTGTATAGTAGTCTGACCCTTTTTCTTTATTGAGTATCACATTGTAATCAAGGTAAAGCTTATTCCCTTTGAGTGTACCTTTTTTAGCTCTAAGAAGTTTGATACCATCGGTGTAATACTGTAAATTGTCGATCTTTAATACACCGGCATCACGAATACCGTAGGTACCATACGTTACAGAAAGTGTTTTGTTGGTATCTACCTCTATGGTGGTAGTATCGGTAAATTCAAGTTCTACTGTCTGTTTTTTTGCAACAGCATTGGAGTTACTGATCTTTACAGTCATTGCCATAGCTAAGATAGCCATTACAAATACAATAAGCAAAAACTCTAGTTTTAGACCCATAACTTCAAATACTTCTCTTCCAGACCCTCTTTTTTTATCAGGTACTCAATCATTTCACGTACTGCACCATTCCCCCCTTTTTTGGAAAGAATGACCGTAGCTATTTTATCTACATATGCAGAAGCATCTCTAGGAACAAAAGAGATCTTTGCAGCTTTAAGCATAGTCAAATCATTGAGATCATCTCCAATTGCTGCAACATTTTCCATACTTAGATCCAGTTTTTCAAGTAAATCTTCAAGTACTTCTTTTTTATTATGTACACCCTGGTAAAAGTGTTCAATATGCAATTCTTTGGCACGCCTTGCTACAATATTCGAACTTCTCCCCGTAATAATAGCCACCTGCTTTCCAAGCTTTCGCCAGGATGCAATGCCCAACCCATCTTTTACATTGAAAGCTTTGACCTCATCACCATTCTCGGTGTAAGTAATACGAGAGTCTGTCATCGTTCCATCTACATCCAGAACAATCAGCTCTATACTCACAGTACACCCTTGGTACTTGGGATACCTGCATTTTCATTGATAACGACTGCACGTCTCAATGCCACTGCCAAAGCTTTAAACGCACCTTCAATAATGTGATGTTTATTTTTACCACGGTTGTAAATGAGATGACAGGTCATTGGAAGGTTAAAGACCAGAGCTCTAAAGAACTCCTCTACCAATTCTACATCAAAATTACCTACTTTTCCACCTATAGGCAGTTCATAGACAAGAAAACCACGGTTGGAAAGGTCAATATCACACGTAATGCTTGCTTCATCCATGACTACTGTTGCATTTCCGAAACGTTCTATACTCTGTACTGGGTAAATGGCTTGCTTGAGTGCCTGACCAATGACTATCCCTACATCTTCAACTGAATGATGGTCATCAATATGTACATCTCCTGTACAGCTTACTTCAAGGTCTATATGTGCATGTTTGGTAAATGCTTCAAGCATATGGTCAAAAAAACCTACACCGGTATTGATCTTTGCTTCTCCCTTACCATACAGGTTCAGCTTAACAGCTATCTGTGTCTCTTTTGTCTCTCTATTTACTTTAATCATCTGTCCCTCTTCTTCTTAATTTCTCACAATGAACGCACCCTTAAGTGCATTACACTCTTTAAAGTCTCTTGCTTCCTGTTCTGAGTTGAAGCCCATGAGCCATACACGGTAAAGCGGTTCACCACTTCCATCTATATTATTAAATTTTTTGACCACAGGCTGATACTTTGCATAGCGTTTAGCAAACATGTCTCTTGTAACTTCGGCACCTTCACGACGTTTGAATGCACCTACCTGTACACCAAAGTTACTCAACATCACACATGTCTCAGTTTTACTCTTCTTAGCTTGTGCAATTTTTGCTTCAGACTGTACTTTTCCTGCAAAACCGACCACTTTAATGGAGACTTTCGCAATTCCCATTCTGTCAAGCCCGATCTCCTTGCCTGCCTTGTATGAGCAGTCTATAATACGCCCTCTTACAAAAGGCCCTCTGTCATTGATACGTACAATTGTTGTTTTACCATTTTGCAAGTTAGTTACTTTGACCATGGTATCCATCGGCCATGTTTTATGTGCTGCTGTTCTGGCATGCATGTTATATACTTCTCCGTTAGAGGTATGTTTCCCATGGAAATTTGGTCCATACCAGCTTGAAATGCCTTTCATCACCTGTCCTACTTTTACATAGGTTGGGCTGTATTTTTTACCACGTACGGTATAACATTTCATAGTAGATTTGTGTCTTGCTTTGGAAGTATATTTTGTTTTGTAGGGTTTATGTACTTTTTTAGAGGAGCATCCCGAAAAGAACGAAGAAAATGCAAGTAAAGCAATAATAAGTGTGAAGGAAAAAATGTGCTTCATTATACCCCAATTGTAAACTTTAATTTAGGTATATATTATCTCTTTATTTGACTTTATATTTGCTTGCAGAGTGTGGGCTTAACGCCCTTTTCCGCCTCTGCCTCCACCACCGGACCCCATGCTACCATCAGACCTGCTACCTTGTGAACCACTATAGCTATGACTGTTTTGATCCTGATTTTGTTTTCTGTAACGATGCTGTTCACCTGAACCATTTCCATTTTGGTACTGTGATCTTTGCTGAGACTGAAGCTTTTTCTCCATATCCAAATGGTCTTGTAAATTATCTGCAACTGCTGAAGTCATACCAAACAGTGTTAAAACACTAAAGATTAATATTGTCTTTTTCATTGTCTATCCTTTAAATATTTATATCTAAAGTATAGAGAAAAAGTATGAAGTATATATGAAGTCAAAGAGTATATTTTAACTAAAACCGCTTAGGAGACGAATCTTTGTTTTGGCCGGCATAATAGTTGATTTTCCAACCTGTGGCTTCATGTGAAAAATAGAGTTTTTTGGAAATACCTTCTTCGGTGTACTGTACAATTTTACGATCGAAGCCATCATCTTTCACTTCATCAATAGCAAGCGAAGGAAACGACTTGGAAAAACAACCCGTTTTAGTCAATGTTTGCTCTACAGTATACAGGATCTCTTCATCCTCTTCTGCCTGGGATAACATACGTTTGAAATAACGATCTTTAAATGAAAGTCGCCAACCACAGACTTCAAGTATCATGAGGTACGATTTTTGTGTCATTATAAACTTTAAACTTTGTAGATTACCTGTAGAAAGTGCATGATAATAATACATTACAATATCTTCTGGAGACATCTCCTTATAGGCTAATAGTGACATGATATTAGACCGTTACACACTATGCAATGCACCTTGAAATGATGCAAGATGATTGTAGGAACCTTCTCGAAGGTTCTCATATACATTTAGCACATCTTCTGGCATTCCTTTGGCTTCTATCAATTCAGTCAAGTCTTCAATATCAAGCTCTTCAATATAAACACCCACTTCCAAAGCATCATAATAACTCTCTGTTCCTTGTGTCACTAAGTCACTATAAAGTGTTTGAAGTAATGGAGAGACAAAGTAGCCTACTTTATCTTTCTGCACCTCAGAGATATCTATATCATATTTTTCACACAGCTCCTGTACTGAATCGATATATCTTTGCTCTGAAAATTGGATCGTTCCAAAAGTATTTTCATCAGAGTAGATTTTTCCTAAAGTAATATATACATCACGAGCCAACTTCTCCTCTTCATAAATGAAAAAAAGTTCATCTTTTTGAGGTTCGGTCAGTGATACTTTAGCTGTTGCATTTGCAGATGATGAAAGTATAGCCACTCCACTTGCACCTATAGTTAGCATTTTAGATAAAAAGTTTCTTTGATTCTTAATTTTATTTTTCATAAGTAATCCTTTTAAATATCTTTTAATTACTATGTAGTATAAAATAGAAATGTGAAGTAAGTATGAATGTTTAGATTATTCCAGTGTAGTGCTATTAAGTCAAATATATTCTCTCTTCTTATTCATTTAAGTAGGTCTCAAATGCCTTCTTTGTCACAGGTATGAGTAAAAACTTATCAAGAGTCAAAGTATCATCTTCAAGTTGATTTACCATGATGAGTTCATCAACACTACTATTGTATTCATCGGCTAAATGTTCTAAGGTATCACCTAAGATCACATAGTGTGAAATAAAGTAAGGCTTCACTATTGTTTTTTTTTCCTCTGGAAACGCATACTTCATATAGAAAAGTACCATCTTCTCTTCAGGAATAACTAATTTGTACTGTTTTTTATTTTTAGGGACTACACCTTTTTTAAACTGCCTGTTTAGTCTCTGCAGGGCCGATATTTTCATATCTAGCATTTTAGCAATGGTGGAGAGTTTTGTCCCACCTTCTACCTCTACCCACTCTGTACTGCTTTGAAAATCAAGTATCTCACCCTCTCCTATCATCGCTATAAGCAGTATTTTTTGTATATACTCTCTGGTCTCACGAGGGAGATATTTATCATAAGGGTTTATCAGTATATTTAACTCTTTACTGCCTGCTTTTTTTATGGCTTTTGACAATCGTCCTTCCCCACAGTTATATGCCATAACTGCTAGGTACCACTTACCAAACTGTTTGTGCAGTTTACGCAAATACACCATAGCTGCTTTGGTAGATGAATCAGGGTCACAACGTTCATCAAAACCGTTACACACTTCTAGTTTATAGTGTTTTGCGGTGGCAGGCATGAACTGCCAGAGTCCTACTGCTTTTTTAGGTGAAACTATGTCTGAGGTAAAACCAGACTCTATCATAGAAATGTACGCCAAGAGATCTGAAAGATCATTATCGATCAGATGTTTTTTAACCAAAGGAAGGACTATCTCTCCTCTTTGTGTTGCACCCTTATAGAACTTTTCTATTTTCTTTTCATTTTCATAGACAAATTTTTCAAAATTTTCATCATAGATATATGACTCATCTATACCAAATTCTGAAAACACATACGAATAAAAGGGATATTTTTCATTGAGTGAGATGGAGAAAAGCAATACCGGAATAAAAATAAACGGCACAAGTAAGTGACGTAATCTCATACCATACTCTTTAGATTCTAAAAAGCTTTGCAGCATTCATTGTAGTAAGTGTTTCTATCTCTACTCTTGAAACAGCACTGAGTTCGCACATTTTGTCTGCTACAAATGTGCTAAAAGAGGGTTCATTTCTCTCACCTCTATGTGGGTGTGGAGTAAGGTAGGGAGCATCTGTTTCAATAAGCAGTTTCTCTTTGGGTATCTTCGGGTATACATGAATGAGTTTTTTTGCATTTTTAAAAGTTAAAACTCCACCTATCCCATAATAAAAATTTTTATTCGCCAGTTTTAAAAGCGACTCGTCTGCATTGTAACAATGCAGTACACCTCCCTCTTCTCCTGCATATTCATCCAACAGTGCCAAGCAGTCTGCACTTGACTCCCGTATATGAACAATAAGCGGTTTCTTTACAGTCTTTGCCCATAATATTTGGTCTATAAAGACCTCTCGTTGTAACTTTTTTTCAGCCTCTATTTCAGATTCTGACTCGGGAAGCCTGAAATAATCCAAACCACACTCTCCAATAGCAACACATTTAGAATGTGTCACAAACTTTTCCAAATAACTCCGGTCATAATGTTGTACATCATACGGGTGTACACCTACTGCAAAAAAGACATCATCATACTGCTCAGAAATTTCAACAGCCCGTTCTAAACTCTTGGGATCTGCACCAGGAATAATAAACTTCTCAACACCCTTCATTTTTGCATTTTCTATCACAATATCAAGATCTTCTTTATAACGATCATCATCCAAATGGCAATGTGTATCTATAATCATTCGTGTACCTAACTCTATATTTATACAGAAATTATATCAAAATTAATTGTTTATATAGGCCTCCATAGGTAATTCTAATATTAAATAAGATATAGTCTACAAATACAATGTGGGGAGTTTATATGTTTGCATTAATTGTTGTTACAGTCTTTGTGCTTATCATCGCTGTTATTATCTATGTAGAATACAGAAACGAAAAATTATATCAGAAAGAGCGAAAGAAACGACAGTCAGAACGTCAAAAAACGAAACCTCCCTACAACCCCAAAGAAAAAATTCAAAAACCTCATATAGAAAAAAAAGAGAAAGCTGCCAAACTAAAAGAGAAAACACCGGGTGCAAAAGAGAAAATTAGTGCCCAGAAGAAAAAGGAGAGTGTTCAAGAAGAGAAGATCTCTCTTCTTGAACCAGAAGAGGCTCCTAAAGAAAAAGTTATTCAAAAGGAGGTACCAAACGTAGTACTTCCTGAATGTAAATACCCAAAGTTCAACTATGACAGACTAGTTAAAATGGGTCTCTCCATTGAAGAGGCAGATGCTTTTGTTCAAGAGCTTATTCCACAGATAGAAACACAGACACCTCTCATAAAAGAGGCTTTGGAGAAAAAAGATTTTCATGCGATGGAGCGTTTGACACATAGTATTAAAGGCTCATCTACCACCATAGGAACAGGAGGAATCTCAGACCTTTTGGTTGACTTTAACACCTACTTAAAGAGTGGTGACAATGTAGAGATAGCTCAGACATACCTTGATCACTTAGAACACTACTATGAAGCACTAAAAATACAATTTACTCACTAAGTTCCATTTAGGCCCTCAACTTCTTAGCAAATTCCAATGCCTGTTGAGTTGGATTTTCCCCTGCGATAATTCGTGCCAACTCCAGTACCCTTCCTTCATCGCTAAGTACTGTTGCCTGACTAAAAGAACCCTCTTTCGTCACTACAATATGCTGTTGTGCTTTTGCAGACAAATGAGGCTGATGTGAAATAGCAAATATCTGATAAGCATTGGAGAGTTTAGAGATCATCTCTGCAATAGCTATAGATTCATCTCCCGATACATTTGCATCAATTTCATCTAAAATCAATATACCTTTAGAATCGGACTCTTTTGGAATCGTAGCTGCCATCAATGCCAAACGCACGCGGTTAAACTCCCCTCCACTGAGTGTATCAGTCTTTGACTCACCCAACATCACATCCAGACTATCCATACCTAATTCTCCCAAACCGGTGGGGTTAAACAAAAATCGTAGAGGTGGTAACTTCAATGTTTCCAGATAAGTTTCTAATACTGTTTCTAAAACCTTTGCCTCTTTTTTACGTGATCCTGAAAGTCTTGATGCAATAATGCTGAGTTCGGTATATTCTATCTGTAGAAAAGCTTCCAGCATACTTTTGTCCTGCTCAATATTTTGGTATCCGGCCAACTCTTTGACTTTGGCATCTCTGTAGGACAATGCCTCTTCGATAGAACCATAACGGTTTTTTAAAGCAGTCAGTTCAGAGAGTCTGTCAAGCACCTCTTCTACATCTGTCTCTTCGAGTTCTTCTGCCAGTGTTTCGGTCTCTTCAAAATCAGCACGTAGCTGATTCATCATTTCAGAAAACAGGGAAGCATCTTTATCTAATAATCTATATACCTCTTCTACAGCACTTTCTACTGTAAATATACTGTTTGCTGTATTGAGAGCATCTTTAATTTTATCAATACGGGAGAGTTGCTGCTTTACCTGGATCAATGATGCTTCTTCTCCTGTTTGAGGGTTAATAGTGTTAATCTTTTCTATCTCATAAGTAGTAAATTCAATAAGTTCTGCAAGCTTGGCTTCATCTTCTTTTATCTTATTGAGTTGTTCTACTTTAGATTTGTAGTTCATGTAACGTTTTTTATACTCTTTGAGTGATTTTTTATAAACTTTGTCTTTCTCTTTTAATGCATTGTCTATTAACGAGATAAGTATTTCCGATTCAAAACCACTTCTATCACGTACAGAAAGATATTTAACATAGGAGGAGAACATCTCACTCAAAACTTTTTTTGAGATATTCTGTCCATCTATCAAATAACGCAGTTTCTCTTTTTTTAACGTTTTAATGGTTAAATCATCCTCAAGTTCAAAAGCATCACTCTGTAGATTTGAAGGTTTATGCAA
The DNA here is from genome assembly GCA_027081115.1 of Sulfurovum sp. GTDB lineage: Bacteria > Campylobacterota > Campylobacteria > Campylobacterales > Sulfurovaceae > Sulfurovum. The sequence goes on along the minus strand of JALWLD010000057.1, from coordinate 249,748 downwards.
ATTTACTTCACATAAGGTAGCTGCACCTTTTGTAGTGTATCCGAAAGCTGAAAGTATGGCCGACATTAGTACCGATTTACCTGCTCCACTTGGTCCAGAAAAGACAACCAGACCCTGGTCAAATTCAAGTTCAACCTCTGTAAAGGTAACCAGGTCACGAAAATAAAGTCTCTCGATCAACTCTCATCACCCCATTTGAGTTTTTCTCTCAACACAGAGAAGTAGTTACGCTCTTTTCTATGTAAAAGCTTTGCACCTTCCAAGGCTCCTTTTACAATAAGTATATCCCCTTCATGCATCTTATAATTGTCTTGTCCGTCAATGACTGCAATTACTTTTTCATCAGGAGAATTTAGCTCAATTGTGAAGTCAGCAGGTAATACTAGAGGTCGTTGCGTCAAGGAGTGTGCTGAGATAGGTGTCAAAATAAATGCCTGAGTCAAAGGAAAGACCATCGGTCCTCCTACTGCCAGATTATATGCTGTTGAGCCTGTCGGTGTCGAGATAATAAGACCATCCCCCCTATAGGTATTGAACTGTTCTCCGTCAATTGAAGCATTGATCTTCGCCATTTTAGAGATGGCCGGTCTGGTAATGACAACATCATTAAAAGCAAAAAACTGTTTTTCGTCTCCCTCTTTTGTTCTAATGCATCCTTCGATCATCATACGATCATCTATACGGTATACACCTGCAAAAAGCTGTTCTAAAAAGTTATCGACATCATCAATGGTAATATCAGCCAAAAACCCAAGGTTTCCTGCATTTATCCCCATCACAGGCTTGTGATAACCATATGATCTTCGTACCAAGGAGAGTAAGGTTCCGTCTCCTCCCAAGGAGACCAGGAAATCAGACTGTTCACACATAGATTCGAAAGGTATCCCCTCTGTCTCTATCATACTGGCTGAACGTTCTGCTAGAAGTACCGTAATTCCTCTGGCTTCAAACTCAGCTTTGATACGCTCATAAAGTGTTTTAATCTCAGGGTCATTAGGCTTGAGTATAAAGCCGGCCGTTTTGATCTGTGCTAATTTTTGATTACTCATAATTGTCCTACACTTAAATATTAGTATTAGATTATCATAAATAAGTTTGTATGCGCCAAAAATATGTCACATTGTCATCTTTTTAAAATACCAATGCATACTTTATGCACAGTCTTTTCTATAGAAACGAATATATAAACAACTTTTAGCTATAATCGCGAACTAATTAATTATGAGGATCGCTCGTGAGAACACACTATTGTGCAAACGTAAATGAAGAACATATTGGGCAGGAAGTGACCGTAGCCGGTTGGGTATCAAGCCGTAGAGACCATGGTGGATTGATATTTATCGACCTTAGAGACAAAGACCAGGTAGTACAACTTGTTTGTGATCCTGCAGACAATGCCGCCGCACACAAAAGGGCTGAAGAGGTAAGAGACCAATTTGTACTCATTGCCACTGGTAAAGTACGTGCCAGAGGAGAAGGACTTGAAAATCCAAAACTCAAAACTGGTAAAATTGAGATCGTTGTAGATGAGCTTGTTATTGAAAACCGTTCAAAGCCTATGCCTTTTGAACTCAATGATGAGAAAGTAAATGAAGAGATCAAACTCAAGCACCGTTACCTTGAGCTAAGAACACAAAAGTCTTATGATATCTTCAAATTACGTTCAAAAGCAACCATTGCTACAAGAAATGCTCTTGATGAACTTGACTTTCTTGAAGTAGAGACACCAATCATCACCAAGTCTACACCAGAAGGTGCCAGAGACTACCTTGTACCAAGTCGTGTACATGGTGGAGAGTTCTATGCACTGCCACAGTCACCACAGCTTTTTAAACAGTTGCTTATGGTAGGTGGTTTTGACCGTTACTTCCAAATTGCAAAATGTTTTAGAGATGAAGACCTTAGAGCAGACAGACAGCCGGAGTTTACACAGATTGATGTTGAAATGTCTTTCTGTGATCAGGAAGATGTCATTACTGTTGCAGAAAAACTTATCTCAGATGTATTCCACAAGTGTGGATTTGACTCAGTACCAACAAAATTCAAACGTATGACCTACGCAGATGCCATGGAAAATTACGGTTCAGACAAACCAGATATGCGTTATGATCTTAAGATGGTAGACGTTATCGATATTTTTGAGAGATGTGATAATGAGATATTCTCTAAAATCGCAGCTACACCTAAAAAGAACCGTATTAAAGCACTGAAAGTACCAAAAGGTGATGAGATCTTCTCTAAACGCCAGATGAAAGGTTTTGAAGAGTATGTACGTAAATTTGGAGCATCAGGGCTTGGCTACTTCCAGATGAAAGAGGAAGGTCTTAAAGGTCCATTGGCAAAGTTCTTTACTGAAGATGATCTTCAGGCAATCATCGACAGATGTGAACTTGAAGTCGGAGATGCCGTATTCTTTGGTGCCGGAGATAAAAAATTGGTATGGGATTATATGGGTCGTTTCCGTATCTACCTTGCAGAGATCATGGAGATCATACCTGAAGATACATTTGAATTCTTATGGGTTATGGACTTCCCTATGTTCGAAGTGGAAGAGGGAAAAGTCAAAGCATTGCACCATCCATTCACACAACCAAAATCACTAGACTTTGATGACATTGAAGAGATCGAGTCTATTGCATATGACATCGTTCTTAACGGTACTGAGCTTGGTGGAGGGTCTATCCGTATCCACAAAGAAGATATGCAAGCAGAGATATTTAAACTGCTTGGTATAGATGAAGAAGAAGCCAATGATAAATTTGGATTCTTACTTGAAGCACTCAAATATGGTGCTCCACCACATGGTGGCTTTGCCCTTGGTCTTGACAGGATGATCATGTTGATGACAGGTGCAAGCTCCATTCGTGAGGTAATTGCTTTCCCTAAAACACAAAAAGCACAATGTCTTCTTACACAGGCACCAAGCGAAGTAGATGCCGAACAACTTAAAGAGTTGAGTCTTAGAATCAGACAACAAGCACCAACAGCATAATACTATAAAGGAAAACACTATGAAAAAACTATTTTTAATCATCGGAGCACCTGGCTCAGGAAAAACAACAGATGCAAGTATCATTGCCGAAAATAATGCTGACAAAATTGTACATTATTCTACAGGAGATATGTTAAGAGAAGAAGTTGCTTCTGGCTCTGAATTAGGAAAAGAGATCGACTCTTATATTAAAAGAGGTGCACTTGTACCATTGGAGATCATCGTAAACACCATTGTATCAGCCATTAACAATGCACCTGTTGACAATGTACTCATTGACGGTTACCCAAGAAGTGAAGAGCAGATGACTGCTTTTGATGAATTGGTTTCCAAAGAAGACAATATTGAACTCGCATCAGTGATTGAAGTAAGAGTGACTGAAGCCTGTGCAAGAGAGAGAATCCTCGGACGTAGAGCAGAAGCTGCACCAGGTGAAGAGCGTTCAGATGACTCAGAAGAGGTATTTAACGACAGAATGAATATCTATACAGAACCTCTAGGAGCTATCCAAAGATTCTATACAGACAAAGGACTTCTTACTATCATCAATGGTGAAAGAACACTTGAAGAGGTAGTTGCTGAAATGGAAGCATTTGTACTAAGTAAAATCTAATTTTTTCTCATCCCAAGTAACTTTTACTTGGGAGTACTATATACTCTCTTCATTAGGTCACTAAAGTAGAAAACCTAATGCACTTTAAACCTAAAATCACACTACTAGAGGGGCTAGAAAAAACCATAAAAAATATTCCATATTACTATGATACTGAAAAGAAAAAATACTGGAATGTTCCACTTTATGATAAATAGGTTATAATTATCATACTAATATAAAAATAAAAAGATACTCAATGAAATATAGTAAAATCCTCTTCTTTTTCATCCTTTTTACACTCTTTACTGAAGCATCAAATGACCGTGCTATCTATAGAAAACAGCATGCCAACGAAAATAAAGTAGCACTTGTCATAGGTAATGCCAATTACAACAACTTCAGCCCACTCAAGAATACACTCAATGATGCGGAAGATATACAAAATATTCTTAAAGAGAAAGGTTTTGATGTACTCTACCTAAAAGATGGTGATCTTAGAAGTATGAAGAAAATTGTAAGAAAATTTGCACATAAACTTAAAAATGGAGGTGTAGGATTTTTCTACTATGCAGGTCATGGGGTAGAGGTAAATGGTCAGAACTATCTTATACCTGTCAATGCAGATATTCCAGATAAAACAGAAGTAGAGTTTGAAACACTCCCTGTAAACTTGGTGATAAAAAAGATGGAAGACAGTCATAACAGACTGAATATCATTGTATTGGATGCCTGTAGAAATGATCCTTTTAGCAGCTCTAGAGCACTGGGAGGCGGAGGACTTGCACAGATAAACAATGCAAAAGGAATGTACATAGCCTTTGCTACAGCACCAGGAGAAACCGCAAGTGATGGTGTTAATGGCAGAAATGGCCTCTTTACCAAACATCTTATTGACAATATTAAAAAAAATGGACTAACCCTGAATGAAGTCTTTAAACAAACAAGAATATCTGTTTATAACGAGAGTCATGAAAAACAACTCCCATGGACAAGCTCTTCTGTTATAGGTAACTTTTATTTTCAGTTGGATGATACAGCCAATACCTCTGATCCAATACAATCAAGCAATAACAGCGATAAAGAGAATAATAAAAATGCTGATTATGCAGAGCTTAAACAACTTCTCAAGGAGTTTATGCAAGAAAAAAAAGAAGATGAGAAGAAGCGTACGGCACAAAGGCAGAGTATCACAACTAACTCTACTCCTCCTACAGGAAATGGTTCCACTCTAGACAGTTATGGTTATAAAAATAGTTCAAAACATTATTATCCTTATGTTTGCTATAGTAAAAAGTTTTCAACAAACAATGGAAAATCTTTCTATACAGGATGCATCAGATCAAACAAGGCATGTAACAATCTCAAAAAAGAGCACTTTGGTAAATACCCCAATGATGAAAAAGCCCACAGCGCATTTTTACGATGTATTAAAAATAATCCAAAGTCTACCACTACAGAAGGTCTGTATGTATGCTATAACAACAAAATTCTGACACAGGAAACCTCGATTTACAAAGGATGTAAAAGATCAGAAACACCATGTAATACACTTGGTAAACTTCACTTTGGTAAATACAGTAGTAAAAGAGAGGCCAAAAATGCCTTACTGCGATGCCAGAGAAGTAACCCAAAGTTTGTTGATTCTCAAGGTCTCTAAGACTTTTCTCTTCCAATTCAGACAGGCATTTTCTATCTACTATGTATATTCAATATATTCATGAGTTTGTCTATCATCTTTTTTTGAGAACGTACATCTCCATGTTCTGTTTCAATATTATAATAATTACCACCCTTCTTCAGTACTACATAGTTTGACATAGAACAATCATTATTTTTTTTACTGACAACTTCATACTTTATATGAATACCAGAATGGTTAAGTACTTTAAGTTTTTTCTGTGGCGGTATTTTTTCTGTTCCAGCAATATAGATAAGGCTATCTTCATCACTTATACCTTTTGCTTTACCTTGATAGACAGTTCCTGAGGGATAAGATTGAACCGAAGCACTTGACTTTAAAATTGAGATCGTACCACTCCCCCCATTGCCTATCCAGCCATCACTGTTATTATGAAGTGCCAGGTAAGGAAATCCTGATCCTCTATAGGTATCAATGATATTAAATACTACTTTACTGTAGAGTGGTGCCGGATATTTCTGTTTACTACAAATCTGAGCTGTCTGGATATCAGTTCCAAAGTTTCGGTTTGGATCTTGCCCATGAAAATACCTATCTCCCGAAGACAATACAGACAATAGTCCACCACCATATTTATCTACAGCATATATGGCTGCATCAAAGGCACTGTTTTCATTGTCGTGTGGTAAAAACCAGAAGGGTCCTTTTTTATGGTTAGGGTTATATACCAATAACATCTCCCATTTGAATCTACCTTCAGTAAAAACTATTTTATGGGTACATAAAGATCTTAAATATTTTGTATTTCTCTTTATATCACTGTATTTTAAAAGAGATTTCTGAGAATTTGTCTGTGTAAAGGGAAAGAGTTCTTTAGGTAAAACACAATGATCTTCAGCCTCCGCTAAAGAAGATGTCACCATTACAATATATACAATAACCCATATACGTACAATCATTTATATCCTTTAAAAAGCTATCAATAACTTCTCTATACCTTGCCACTATATTACCCTAAATATATGAAAAAACAGAACAGGGAAATATGTTTGTCTTCTAAGTTCATTCCTATGATTTTATCTAGATAAAATGAATTCTAGAGTATATTAAGTATATAAATATGCATGGAGGATATGATGAAAATACTATGGTTAATACTTTTATTTGCACACACTCTTTTGGCTGATGTCTTAATGGTAAAAGAAGGCAATGTTACACTACTGATCAACGGAGAGGTGAAGGATATAAAACAAGACCAGAGTATTACTCTAGCAGAGGGGAGTATGGTATGTTTGATAGATGGAAACGGGATAGTGAGCATCAACAAACGTAACTATTTTGAGAACAAAACCAACAACTGCTTCCAACTTCCACTCAAAGATAACTTTAATCTTGAAAAATTTATTAGTTCCAATAAAAGCAGTATAGCTGTACTTCCTACCCACTCTAAAAAAACTGAAGGTTTTGTTTTATCTAAAGAGGCTAAAGAGCTCATTGTTTACAGTAAAACCTATGCACCTTTACCCATTAGAATAACAGTGACACAAGCAAATGGAAAAACAATAAAAGAGTTTGTCAATCAGAAAAATCCTCAAACATTTTTTAGAATACCTACCCTTTATATAAAAGATCTCTCTCGTATAGAGATCAGCAATGCATTTGGAGAGATACTACTCGATACAGAGATTCTCAAGCAAAGCAAAAAAGACACAGTTCTACATAAAGGTATTATCATTCCTCCTCAACAAAAGAATATAGAAGGAAAACATAGTAAAGTTTTTTATGAAAAAGGCAATCATACTATTGTTGATATACTCTATGGAACAGACAGAAAGATGAATCCTAAAGAAGATTTTGAAGACTATTATAGTGGAAATAGAGGGAACCTTCAATTTGGTATTGCACAAGTCAGTATCCCTAAAAAGCATGAATTTGGAGAGATGGAACGTCCAAATCCATACTTGTTTTGGGAAAAAGAAAAAATTGGAGAACATGTTGTAGTGGTAAAACTAGAAAATATCACTAAAAATGATTTTTCACAATTTCTTGGAAGTAAACTGCAAAATGTATCAGAAAAAGATATTCTGATCTTCATTCATGGCTTTAATGTCACCTTTGCTTCTGCCATCAGAAGAACGGCTCAACTCTCTTATGATCTTAAATTTAAAGGGGTTCCAATTACCTACTCCTGGCCAAGTGCGGGAAAAACATCTGAATATATGAAAGATGAATCTTCTGTCCAATATACAACACCTCATTTAGTTACATTTCTTAAAGAGATCATAGAGCATAGAAATGGTGCCAATATACATATTATAGGACATAGTATGGGTACAAGAGCTCTGACAAATGCCATTAAAGAGATCTCTTTTGTCTACCCTGGAAAACATGTTTTCAAAAATATCATTTTGGCAGCTCCAGATATAGACAGAGATGTATTTGAAGTTAACCTCTTCCCATATATTAAGAAAACAACCGATCAGATTACCCTTTATGCCAGTTCTGATGACAGTGCTCTTAAAGTATCCAATACCCTCCATGGGGGAACACGAGTGGGTCAGGGTGACGATGGGATATTGGTCTTTAAAGGTTTGACCACTGTTGATGCAACCGGTGTAGATACCAGTCTTCTAGGACACTCTTATTTTGCAGAAAAAGAGATCATTGTTACTGACTTAAAAGATTTGATACTCAAATCTCTACCTCCTCAGAAAAGAGAAAAAACACTTATTCAAAAGCTAAAAGATACATTGGTATATTGGAAGATAAAAATAAAATGAGAAGTGTCATATGCATACTTCTCGTCATCACATCTACCTATTAAACCCATTGGTTGGGTATGTATCAAGATATAGCCTTACTCTTTTTTAGAAGTCATCATAAAACTATAATATATTGGAAACCCTATCTGGTAAATATAAATAGTAAACATATCGAAACTTACGGCTATCCTATGACCTATAAAAAAATGATACTTGCATTAGAAAAATATAGAAATAATGATTATCAAAAGTTTATTGAAAAAGATGACTATATACTACATAAACTGATCTTAGTCAGAAGAGTAATCTATCTTATCTACATATTTAATACGTCTGATTATCAGTGAAAAAACAGTACTATATAAAAAGGATAAAGCTATGAGACATATTGCACAACTCTTCATACTATACATTTTATTTACCACATCTCTTTTTTCATGTAATGAAGAAAACAATACTACCTTGGAGGATAACCTTACAAAAATTGAATATAGCTGTTATCGTTTTAGTAAAGATGATTTTATATTTTCTGTAGGGGCACCAGAAGATATGATTGTAAGTTATGATGTAGATGAAGTTGACCCAGAACCAGCATCTCTCTTTTTACATTTTCAATTTCCTGATAACAAAGAGATTCCGCTAACCTGTCTACAATGTGCAGACTTGTGTTTTAGTTATCCAGAAATTCCTGCCCAAATTTATACTGAAAACAATAAGATGTATTTGCATCTAGACTATATGCAGTTTGTTGCTAAAGATTCATCTCTCATAAAAACAGTACAATCCAAAAGTGATGCATATGCAATAGGAGAAAAAGTACCCTGTGATCTTCATAGAAAACCTCTCATTAAAGTACCCAATCTTGCCAAAGGCAGTAAAAAGGAGAAGTTGCTAAAATCTATTAAACATGAGAATATTATACTTTATGATCTAGCCTACTACAAAGATTTTGCCATAGCAGTAGGAGAAGAAGACAAACGACATGCCCGAAATGTCAAATGCCAACATGGAGAAACATTATTTGAGTCTATTGTACTTCGTACTACCAATGGAGGTCTTTCCTGGGAAAAATTATCCGATGATGCCGCATTTAGTTATGCCCCCGGAGACACACTGCTTGTAACCAATAAAAAAAATATTATTATCATTCCAACCAATGACCTTGATGCCCATAAAACACTGAATTTTTCTACAGATGGTGGAGACAAATGGCAATATACGGAAGAAATGTTAGGTGAGCATATCTCTTTTTACCAATATGGAGATCTTATTACTGTCATGGATAAAGACAATCTCATACTTGTAAGCCCAGACAAGGGAAGTACCTGGCAAAGTATTTTTTCTTATACAGAAGAAGGATATAAGGAAGAAAGCAAAAAAATAGATACTTTGGCCATTTTACAACTACCAAACTATAAAATAGACTATGAACACAATAGTCTCATAGTCAAACATAATCTTTCAAAGTGCCTCTGTAATACATTTTCTCTTCCACTGGTCTATAATCAACGTAGCTATAGAAAGGGTATTCTTGGGTACTTCTGGTCACTGGGGGTAGAAGACTCTATTCAACAGATTGACGAAGAAACTCTTATGCTTTTTGATGCAAAAAAAGGTAAAAAAACTTTATATAAAAGAGACCCTCACAATAATTATATATTTTTACGTGCGGGACACAATAAGATTGTAAAAAACAATAGCGGTTACCAAATTGACTGCAGTAATACTACGTATTATTTCAATAAGGCCGGCAAACTTATAAACATTCACTACCCTGACAAATCCTATTCCCTACACTACAACAATGACCGTCTCATAGAGATAAAAGAGTCTCACGACAATAAAATAAGCCCTTATCTTACATTTAGCTACCAGAACAGTGTTATCAGTATTACTTTTCATACATTGAAAAAAGAGATTCACTTTATAAAACCAAATGATATTTTAAGACATATAACAGATCAAGACCAACGTATATTTAGTTATGAGTATTCAGAGGAAGAAGAGTCTTCTAAAAATACTACACTGGATCATGTACATTATTACCCAGAAAATAATGCATCTACACCACTCTATGACTTTGTATCTTACACGACAGAAGAAAAGAAAAATGTGCTACGTATAACAGACTATAGCCAAAATAATGATCATATCCTAAAGACTGCCACCAGTTATCAATATCTCACACCTAAAGAGACTAAAGTTATTGTCAATACTCTTACAGAGTACTCTGAAAACAACTGTATAACAAACCAAGAGATAGATATGAGCCTTTATACTTTTAGATACTACGATACGAGTAAAGAGCATCTTGCTGCTACCCAGTCTGATATAACACAATATGGTTTTGATACACAGGGTAATGTCAATTTCTATAGTGAAAAAGATCACAATATCTCCGTGACTTACAATGCATACAATAAACTCAAAGATTCTATTGTCTATAAAGGAAAAAAACGTTCAGAATATCACTATGCCTATACACAAGACAAGAAACATCATCTCAATTCCATTATAACACCGACAAACAAAATTCTACTTCACTATGATGACAATGGAGATATAACACATGTCAAATCAGACAAATATGAAGTAAGCTATCTATATAATACACAAAATAAACCTAAAAAAATTATTTTTAAAGACAAAGGAGAAATGCTCATGACCTATAAAAAGAATGGGGATATCAATGAGACAAAAGTAAACTTATTCGATAAATCATTATCTGAAACTGCTCTTTCTGAAAGTATTACCCACGCTATGACAAATTTACTGGAGAATGCCTCTGCAGGAAGTATCAAAAAATTTCCGAAATGGCTTTGGTAAAAGAACTAAAATGAAACAATCACTATGTACAAGCATATATATAGGAACAGCACTCTTCTTATCTGGCTGTGTACCAAAGGTGCATACCACAGTACCCGCTATTGAAGGAAAGATTATTGATAAAGATACAAAAGCACCCATTGAAGGTATTGTACTTTCAAAAAATATACAAACCGATATAAAGGGACATTTTATACTTCCTGCCAAAACAGAACTAGGCATAGGAACTCCAATGGGTGGTCTTTGGTATATTTCACGTTCCTTTATCATTCGTAAAGAAGGCTATCATTCCCTAAGATGTATTTGTGAAGTACTCAACAATAATGCAGACTGTACTGACGTTGTTATTTCTATGAGTAAAGAGGGATCTTCTTGCAATCCAAACCATAACATACAGTCAAGTATGTTGCAATGTACACCGTTCCTACCAAAAATGCAAACCTTATAAAAAAGGAGTATATAACTTGGATCATTTTATAGAACACTATTTTTACAAAGGAAGAATTTTACTCTTTATCCCTCTTCTTTATCTCTTTAGAGAATGGATACTCTCTGTACCCACAAGAGAAATTGTCTACTCTAGTCTCTTTGTCTATACAGTACTTTTTTTAGCTTTTTACACTACTTTATTCATCTATATGTATACAAGATCATACAAAGCATTATTATTTATGATTGTACCAACACCCATTATTCTATTGTCTAGAGAACGATACAGTGAAGGTTTGGACCATAGCTATGAGATACTCTATTATATCTTCTTCTCTTTGATCGTCATACAGTTAATCCTTTGGTTTATCTCTCTCTTTTTTAAAATACGCTCTTTTAATGATACTTTAGAAGCAAAAGATATTACTCTTACACATAATCCGGAGCTCCAAAAATCCATAACTAAAAAAGAGAAAAAAGATATCTATGCACTCAATATCAGCGTAAGTATCAGAAATTCTCGGCACAAAGTAGCAAACTTGACCATAGAAAAAATATATGACTGTATCTACACTGCAGAACTTATAGGATGTGAAGGAAGTATAGATTTCACAGCACAGTATTTAGAGTTTGTAGAAACAGGGAAATCCAAAACAGTAAGTTACCCCATTACCTGTTCCTATTTTAAATTTGGAGACTACCATCAAGTAAAAGATGTCTATACTGTTACCCTATATTAAATATCAATCTTCCTTCTTTACTCTAATCTTAGCAATAGGGAATGCCTGACCAGAGGGGGAGACCACAGGGTATTGTGCTCTGTGAAAGAGTTCCTCTGCAAGTTCAATGGTTTTAATATATCCATCACATTATTACTGTCTGCTTTCCCATTAAGCCCTTCTGTGAGTACATAGGTAAAGAGTCCTGCAATGCCCCCTATTCATTATAGCTCCATCATTCCTTTATTTTTAAATTGTTTTTATACCTCAAATCTTTTATATACTATTTTTTTGAAATACCAAAATCAAATACTCCTTCTTTTTTCACTTCATATTTTCTATACATTTACCCTATGGTCTTACATCAAATACCGTTTTCCCAACAAACATTCGATTCGATTTAACAACACTGACTCCACGAAGCAGTGATTTTGATTTTGGACTCTTTTGCTTAAAAACATTGAAAATACCGAACATACCTTTATCATAAAGGTCTAATGGTTCATCTGAAAGAATAGTAAAGATAACAGTTCTGCCATAAGGTTTACCTGCACTTAAATTGAAATTACCAAATTGTCTGCCAGGAAAGGTTATGACACCTCCCACCTTTTTTAATTCGGATGCATATTTATTGGGATACAGCACTGTATATTCTTTTGTATCTGTATAGATCACATAGAGGTATCCTTTATAGTTGCTAGCATCAATTTCCATCGTAATGCTATCACCATCGTTATAACTTGCTTTTGCACTTACTTTTAACGGTTTGGCTATACCATTCTCTAAAAGTTTTTCCAAGGCCTTTTCCAACTCTGAGGGTATTGCTTCAGATGATGTTTCTGCTACACTTTGAGAAGATGCAGTTTCAGCTTTCAATGTTGTAACAACATCCGATTCAAGACTAAAAGATTCTGTATGTATTTCAGGCGTAAAAAGTAAATTCAGATTGTTTCTGCAAAGTCTTTTAATATTTTCCGTTGTAAATTTCTCTAACTCTTTAAAGGTTGTTTTCCCATCATGGTTTAGGTCACCCTTTTTATGTTTGAGTGCATCAACAATTGAAAGAGTGAACATACTTCCTTTTCTTGTTGCCTGTGCAGAAGTACCATCTTTAGCCGCACCAAAAAACATCAAAGAAGCCATCACTTCATCTTGACCTTTGGGAATGGGTTGCATTTCAAGCTCCCCTTTCGCTACATAGTTTGGGAAAAACCCTTTAGACTTGCTAATTGTGTCACTTGCACCTTTAAATGCTGTTCCACTGTTACAACTATCAAAAAATATAAACTTTTTACTATTGATCTTAGAAAGAAGCATATAGAGTTCATCATCGACAAATAGACTAGACCAGTCTCCTGTATTTAACTCCCCTTTGACTTTTTCTTTTAAACACAAAACCTCGTCTCTTCCATCTGATTCATCTTTGTTGCCATCAGGAACCTGTGCACCATGCCCAGTATAATAAAAAATAAAATGATCTTTAGGTGTTAATTTTTCACTATATAAATTTAACAGTTTTTTCAGATCCACCGGTCTAGGATCTGTCATAACCCTTACGCTGTATCCATACTCTTTCCATAGATCTTTCATCAGTGCCATATCCAATTCAATTCCGGAATTTGGAGGGAAACCAGAGGGTACCCCTATGACTAACGCATATTTTTTTGCATAAACCGATGTACTTAATACAACAAGCATACTTAGTAATATCATTATTTTTTTCATTTTTCACTCCTTTATTTATGTGTTAACAATTTCAACGATGCAGTCGAAAAAGTTTCTCTAGGTAAGTTTTTCAAATATGCATAAATTTTGTCAACCTCTTCACTCTCCCTTACTCTTCCGTAACTGTCTGTATGAAATACCCTCAACCCATCAAGATCTTTTTTATTCTCAAATAGAATGGCTTTCATCAAGTCTGTACCAAATGGCTCTCCCGCTTCTACTGCTGCATACATATATGGCTTTGATGCTTGTAATTTTATCGCATCTTCATTGGGTTCAAGTATGTAAAAATTACCTTTAGCGTCTATGCTGAAAAGGGCCAGATACCCTCCTCTTTCTGACTCCAACATAATGACAAATTCATCCCCTTTTGCAAATGTCTTTTTGACACTATCCATATCGCTGCTATCGTATGCCACCATATTGAAACTATCATCTCCTTCAAATTCATAAATATGGTAAGATTTTTTAAATCGCTCCACATCACTTAGGTTATCAAATGTCTGAAGCTGTGAAAAGTTATCTGAAATAGTATATATTCCGGAGTTATTATTGATATTTAAAGCACTATTTGTACCTGTCACATTCGTATAATTTATGATCAAAGGATCTATAGTTTCATCTTGTGGATAAAGCTGGGGTGCCTGAGGTAGGTTGGAATTTTTAAGACAACTGTCAAGCTCCTTTTTAAAGACCTTATGATCTTTGTTGTAATCACCTATACCTCTTAAACACTCTTCAACCTGTTGTGTCAAATACCCTCTTCTTGTGTTACTGTCTTCTACCGCCCAATCAGAACTACTGGTTGAAGCAATATAGATTAAATTTTTATAGGGATGTTCCAATTTAGGTATAAAATAGAGTTTATCTAAAGGAAGTAATATACGTTTTTTCTTCTCTTGCGATCCATTATCATAATGTACTTCATCCGGTAAAATAAGATGTCTTCTTCTTGTACTCCGTGAAGGAAGACTTCGGGATGTCAATCCTGAAAAACATGCATCAAAAACAACAATGGACGTAGCACCTTTGTTATCGATCTTTTCAAATTCAGGTCTTAAATCTCGATGCCCTATAATGAGGCTATCTCTTACATTTTTTCTACTAAAATCCACAGGAATCAATGCACCTGAATTCTCCATCATTGCAAGAAGTTTTTTATCTCCTTGAAAAGTTTCAGCAAAAGAAGCATCCTGCAAACTTGTACCATGTCCACTGAAAAACATATAAAAACGATCTTCTTTTTGTATCTTTTTCGCTATATCGTGCAAAGAGAAGAGTATATTCTCTCTTGTTGCTTCTGCATTCTTTAACAAGGTAATTGTATCAATCCCCTGTGTGTACAGAGTTTTATTCAGACTCACTGCATCTGCCACAGCACCGTGAAGGTCATCCGCCTCATTATAATTATCTATTCCTACAATAAGCGCATAACTTTTAGCCCATAAAAATAAAGGTATACTTGCAGCCCATACCATAAGCAATAATCTACTGTACATAGCATACTCCTCTAATAACCAAAAATTATCTCAACACGACGGCTTGCTATTGTATCTTCGCTTCCCGTACAGCCATATTCTCCATCATATTTTTCTACAGAACCTTTACTGCATATAGGTTCACTTTCTCCTTTACCCGTGGAGGTAAAATGAAGTTTATTAAAAGTAAAACGTGTTGTTAGATACTTTTTTAACGCTCGAGCACGTTTACTTGATAGATTTAAATTATATTTTGCATTACCTTTTGTATCTGTATAGCCGACAATATCTACTTTTGCATTCGGATAATCAAACTGTAGTTCCTTGAGCGCAATTGCCAACTCATGAGCTTGTTTTTTACCCTCATCACTGAAAGCAACACTATCAAACTCAAAATTTACATGTAAACTAACAGATTGTTTGATACTAACTCCTCTAAAGCCACCTACACTTTTAAGCTGTAACCCTTTGACAATATCTCCAGAAGAAACAATACTACTAGTAACACTACTTTCTTTTTGTCTTTTACGCATATCATATTTTTGTTGCATAATGGAAGCCAATTCATCTTCTCCCATAGCTTTATAGGTATCTTTCAAACATTCATAGCTTAGCAAATGAAGCCTTTTCCTACTTTTTGGATCTTTGATCTGATCTACCAAAATCAACATCTTATTATAATAATTTTTAGCATTTTTGTAATTTTTCTTATCAAAAGCCATATCTCCTTTTAGTAAAAATATTTGTACTTCAATCTCTGGAGAATAGCAACTGTTCAAAGATTTTTGTAAAAAATCCAATTGTTTGGAGACGGTATCAGCATTTAAAGCTTTTTTATATATTTGCTTTGCTTCCTGTTGGGATCCAACACTGCATTCTGCCTTTACCTCTACAGTTTGTGAGACCAATATAAACCCCAATAGCATCAACCATCTATTCATTTTTTCCTCCCTAGATCTTTTCTCTCTATAATTATATATTGTATGATGTTTTAGTTAAATACTAGTACACTATATAAAGGCAATAAAATAAAAAGGCATAAAATGAACAAAATAATTTATATCATACTTTTGAGTATTTCATTCATTTTGATGATAAATCCTCTGTTTGCAGAGGATTTCTGTTACAAAGCCAATAAAAATAACTTTAAACAAATATCGAATACCTCATATGATATTATTTTTGATCTTAGTAACCTGAAAAGTAAAAATTGGATATACCTCTCTTTTGTATCTGCTTTACCTATACCCTATGCAGATGGAAAGTTTGGCTATTACTGTACGAAACAAAATAAAACTTCAAATACCTATGAGTGTTCAGGAGATTGTGACAGTGGTCATATGACTATTCGCCTAGATGATTACGATTTAGAAGTCAATGTAGAGTATGCCAGGTTGACCAACACACCTGATGATCCCATTATGCATGAGATAAAATCTAAAAAAAATAAATTTACCAGAACTTCTAGAACAGTGTGTCCTAAACCTTACATATTACAAAATACACAAGAGAACTATTTGCCTTATGTATGTTACACATGGAAAGCAAAAAACAGTAAAGAAGCTAAGAAGACCATGTATCATGGATGCATAAGACACAACAAGGTATGTAAAAGTATCAAAGCACAACATTTTGGGAAATATCTGAATGATCATGCATCCTACAATGCACTGCTGAGATGTGAAAATAGCAATCTCCTCACATCTTCAGATACATCATTCCCTGCAGTTACTTCACATACTTTTATAAAAAGTGAAAAGAAAAAACAAGCACTCATGGATGCTATTAACATTAAAGATATTTCTATTTATGATCTTAATTATTATGACGATCTGGTTATTGCCGTAGGAGAAGATGATTCCGAAGAAACTAGAAAACTACAAACTATGGATGAACATCATGAAGCGGTTATTGTACGTTCCCTTGATGGAGGTAAAACATGGAGTAAGATAGGGAAAGAACTCGAGTCAAGTGTTCCTCACAATACCGTTATAGTACTAGATAGTAAACGTATTGTTATAGCATCCTCTATAGAAGGTGCAGGTGGTTTTATCGTTTTATCGGAAGATTCAGGAGATACATGGGAAGAGAGATACAATGAAGCATTCATTGAATCTATGAAACATATAAAAGGAGACACTATTGTTGCTAAAACAACGGTGCATGCCATTAAAAGTATTGATGGTGGGAAAAACTGGACAGAGGTACCTTAAAATTGGCTATCAAGAAAGTCTAAAGTCTTACAAAAAATAATTGTCTGCTCTTCTGTTTAATCACATAAAAAAGAGAAGAATAGATCAAAATTTATTTTATCCTGTACTAAAAGAATGAGCTTCTATTATCTGACTATATTTCATCTAAACATACAACACTCCCCCCCCATTTTAGTGATATGAATAATCTATCAAATTTGACTTAGATGGAAACTAGGCATTTTAATAGTTTTTTTTTCTTACCATATGCCCTTACCTTTTCTTTCATAAAAGGTTAAAGTTATATCAATAAAATGAAAAGGACTTCAAATATGACTGAAAAAATTGAAAAAATATTAAAAATAGAACATAAACTTCGTAAACTTGAATGCGGATATGAGCATGGTTTTATTACAGAAAAAGAGTTTGATGAACTCACATTAATACTTGTTTTGGAACTAAAAGTTCTAGCAAGTAAACTGTAAATACATTATTCTTTTTACCTTAGTATGATAGTAAATAAAACTCCTTTTATACACACTTACATAATTATTTTTGATAATTAATCAATATTTAAATATATTCTTGACATTAACTTTCTATTAAACTATACTTCTAATATTCAAATTATAAAAACAAGGAATACGATGAAAAAAACATCAACACTCATAAAAAATGGAATTGTATTGTCTCTTTTGACTTCAACATTACTACATGCAACAAACGGAGATAACCTAATTTCTGTTGGTACAAAAGCAAGAGGTATGGGTGGTGTTGGTATTGCCTTGAGCCATGGTGCAGAGTCAACATTGAATAATCCGGCATTGATTACTTCAATAGAAGGTACAGAAATCTCATTTGGAGGTACTGTATTTATGCCAGAAATTAAAACAGACATTTCACTTATTCCAAATGATACAGGTACACCTTTTGATCAACCTAATTTGGTAAGTGCCGCTGATACAAATATTATCCCAGAAGTGTCTATCGCACATAAAATCAATGAAAGTTGGTATATAGGTGCAGGTATGTTTGGTACTGCAGGAATGGGTACAGACTATAGAGATAGTATGGATCTTGCGACAGGAAATCTTGGTAACTTTAACATGGTAACCAATTTACAACTTTTGCAATTTGCTGTGCCTCTTGCATATAAAACAAGTGGTTTTAGTATTGCAGTTGCACCTATTCTTCAATATGGTAACCTTGACATTAATTATGATGCTACTCCTATGGGTGGTTCCGTTGTAGGTGCTGGGTTGGCACAAGATTTTGGTTTTGGTTGGTCAATAGGTGTTTCTTATGACTTTAACCAAAATGGAGTAGAAGGTTTAACTATTGGTGCTGTGTATAAATCAGCTATTAATATGACTTATGATGGTCAACTTACAACTGCAACTGCACCATTTGGTCTTACTCTTCCGGAAGGAGATTCACTGGAACAACCTGCCGAATTCGGTGTTGGTTTTGCCTATACTATGGGAACACATACTATTGCATTTGATTATAAACAAATTCAATGGTCTTCTGCTGCAGGATATGGAGACTTTGGTTGGGAGGATCAAGATATCTTTGCTTTTGGTTACCAGTATTCACAAGATAACTGGGCATTAAGAGCCGGATATAACTATGCTTCTTCTGCAGTTGTGGAAGTTGCAGATCCAAGACTGAACTTTTTCAACCTTCTTGGTTTTCCAGCGACTGCTGAACAACATTTTACTGTAGGTGGGACATATGCATTAACACAGGCATTTGCACTTGATTTTGCTTATGTTTATTCACCAGACACAACAGAAACATTCGATATATCTGGTCTTGGGATGAATACCATTTCAACATCACACCAGGAAGATTCACTCTCTTTCCAACTTACATACTCATTTTAATGTACGATTCCCACCTTTGTGGTGGGAATTTTTTTACTCTCTCGTAACACTTCTCATTCTCTTTTCATTCTAAAGCTAATTTTCTCCAAACTTTTAACATTATTAGTATAAAATATTATTATCTAAACTGTTCAATATCATCAATATAACTAAAAAGGCATTTATTATGATTCGACTCTTTTTTATCTTAACACTTTTTACCCTTACTCTTTTCTCCTCTTCTCTCAATATAACAGGTACTGTTGTCTCAGACAATCAGAAGATGATTGGTGCACGTTATATGGGTTATGTCAAACACATTTACTATAACATTGGAGATTCTGTTCAAAGAGAAGATACTCTCTTTGAAATGGAATCTGCCGAATTTGATATTTTAAAAAACCAGGCAGACTTGGCTCTAGAGCAGGCAGAAATCATGGTTGACATGTACAGAACCAGACTGGACAGTATCCGTAGAGAGAAAGCCCTGCTGCGCATAAGAGGGAAAGACAATACCGTTGACTGGAACAATCTCGACATTACCGCAGAAAATATACAAGCAGGACTTGCAGCTACGAGAACAATGGTAAAAAATGCTGCAGAGAAAGTAAAACAGATTGCGACCATTGCCAACTATCTTGAGATCAAAGCTCCCAATGATGGTATCATTGTACAAAAACAGATCCGTGTTGGAGACCTTATTGTACCTGGTATGTTGGCCATGGTACTTGTAGACCTGGATCACCTTGAAATAGAAGGCCAGATCTCAGAAGCAGACCTTTTACGTGTCAATAAAGGAGATTTCATCGATGTGAGCATCCCTTCTATCAAATTTAAAACAAGAGGGCGCATAAAATCTGTGGTACCTTCTGCAAATCCTATGACCCATACTTTTACCATCCGTGTCTCTTTTCACAAAGGTCATAAAAAGATCTTCCCGGGAATGTATGCGAAACTAAAAATAGATTATGATGAATCTTTAAAATAAGAAAGTTTTTATGCATTTCCAAAAAGGAAATGCACTCCTACTCACAATCCTCTTTTTTCTTAGGGAAAAAAGATTTAATATTATTTGCCAATCTACACCAAGTCCCTTCATCTTCCTCATCTTCACAACCTGAACTGTGATCATGATCGTCAGGCATCATGGCTCTCGCATTGTCCATGAGTACAGGGATAAAAAAGAGAGAAACCAAAGTAGCTGCCATAGAACCAAAGATCAGTGCCACACCCAAGCCTCCAAAAATAGGATCGGTAGCAAGAAGTAAAGAACCTAAGATAATAGCTACAGCTGTCAACATAATTGGTTTGGCTCTAGTAGCTGTAGCGATGGCAATGGCACGTTTTTTCTCTAACCCTTCATCAGCAATAAGAGACTTGGCAAAATCTATTAGTAGCAAAGATGATCGTGCTGAGATCCCCATCAGTGAAATAAACCCTATCAAAGAAGTAGCTGTTAAAAAGAAATTTACATCTGTCATAAAAAGTGAGAACTTATCTGCCACCCAATGCCCCGCAATAACCCCTATAATAGAAAGGAATGATCCAATAAGAACAATCCCGCTCAATGCAAATGATTTGTAGTAGACCACCATTAAAAGGAACATCAATACCAGTGCAGATATGAATGCTCCACCCAGGTCTCGGAAAGTGTCAAGAGAAACTTTCATCTCTCCATCCCAACGTAGTAACATTTTTGCACCTGTTTTTCGATCTACAAGATTAAGATCGAACATAAAAGTATTAATACCCTCTACTTTACTTACATCATATTTTTTCCACAACTTCTTGATCATCATATCTCTAGCTTCAAGCAGAGGGTAGACTTGCGATACCATATCACATTCAGCCGTGATCGTAACCATATTTTTAAGATTTTTTCTAAAAATAGTTGGACTTGAATTTAAAGATTTGACCTTGATAATCTCACTTAATGGTACCATCATCCCTTTTATATTCATCAACTTCAATGAAGAGAGCTTATTGAGTAAAGCATCTTCTGTATCGAACTCTACCATACGTGTCTTTTCATCCAAACGTAGAAAAATTGGTATTTGATCTTGCTGGTCACGTGTATTTTTCACAGCAATTGGCATCCCCTGAAAAGCAAGAAAAATAATTTGATTTACTTGATCAACAGAGAGACCACTACGAATGATCTTCTCTTTATCGGGAACAAGATCATACTTTGTATAAAGGTCATCTTGCATAATATCAATATCTACAAGTCCCTCTGTCTCTTTTAATACAGAAGAAACATTTTTCGCTGTCTTGCGAAGTACTTCATCATTTTTTCCATAGAGTTCTATCACAATTGTAGCAAGCGTTGGAGGTCCTGAAGGCATTTCAGTAAAACGGATACTTGTATTTGGTACCAAAGAACCACAGGCTTTGTTGATCTCAGGACGAATACGATGCACCATCATATACGAAGGTTCGTCCCTATGGTGTTTATCTGTAAGGTTAATAACAATCTCTGCTTGATTTTTCAGTGCTTTAAGTGCAGAACCTTTCACAAGACCGGCATAATCCAAAGGTGCCCCCTGCCCCAAAAAAACCTCCATATCGGTTACTTCTTTCTCTTTTGTCATATAGTTGACAATACAGGTCGTGACCGACTTGGTCTCTTTAATGGAAGCATTGGTTGCCGTATCTACATAAATAGTAAATGTATTGGCTGATTTACCAGGAAGCATCCTTGCCAAAACAAGATTTGTAGGAATCATCATCACAGAACCGACCATTGTCATCAATACTATCATAATAACAATGAATTTATTGCGTTTGGTAGAAAGGATCTTATAGACAAAATCTTCCATTATTCTGTACTCTCCTCTTTCTTTTCTACTGCTTTTTCATCATCATGATGATGTTCATGTTTCTCATACTTAATAAATTTACGTGCCAGATAGGGAGCAAATACATAAGCGACAAAAAGGGAAACAGCCAACGCAACAGGTACATTGAGTGGTATCGGTTTCATAAACTGTCCCATCATACCACCTACAAACGCCATAGGGATCATCGTCAGCATAATAGCTATAGTAGCAATATTAGTCGAAGGTCCTATCTCATCGGTCGCCTGTATAATGATCTCATCAAACTCAAGACCTTCAGACTCTTTAAGATGCAGACGTCTATGAATATTTTCAATCACAATAATGGCATCATCCACAATCAATCCCAGACTCAGTAAGAAAGCAAAAAGCGTAATACGATTAATGGTTTGATCTGTCATCAATGCAATGAAAAGTGTGGCTGCCAAGATCATTGGAACTGCGATCGTAACCACCAGTGATTCTCTCCATCCAAGAAAAGGGATCAAGATCAAGGCAATAATAAAAATCGTGATCAACAGGTGGTGTACTAATTCATTAACTGCCTCATTGGCACGCTCTCCATAATTACGTGTCACAATAAAGCCAATACCATGATCTAGCAGCTCCTGTTTTGCAGCTTGTATCTCTTCAATTGCAGCTTCTGCAATATGTACAGCATTGGTACCTTTGAGTTTAGAGACTGTCATAGTAATCTGATGACCGGCATCACGAAAAAGTGGATCTGCAACTTTTGCATGTGCTTCTTTCTCCTCTTGGGTATGCTCAGCTTCTTTCATACCTTCCTGATAGGTAATATACGATGTTCGGTAGTTCTGTATATCAAAATTATACTCCACTGTTGCAATATTTTTCAGGTAAATTGGAGACCCCATATACTGTGCGACAATAAGATCTCTTAGGTCATCGATATCATCAATAGCATTCTTCACACCAAATACCACCAGCCTCCCAGTAGCTGTCTGTGTATCGATCTGCGGTGCATTGGAGGAAATAGACTTAATAGATTGAGCTACCTGACCTAATGAAATATGATAACCAGAGAGTTTATGTAAGTCTATAAGTACATTGAACTGAGGACGTTTTACACCTTTGAGTGTCGTCTTTGAGACATTATCCAAAGCATTAATATTTTGCTGTAGATCACGAATAACTTTATAAAGCCTGGAAATCTCTTCAGGTCTGTTAGGTGTATCCTCTATTTTGTAAAAGGCAACTGTAAGTATGGGAATATCTATATCGATATCAAATGGTTTTACCAAAGGAGGCATTGTGCCCTTTGGCAACTGATCCATATTTTGCATCACTTTATCATAAAGTTTGAGGTTAGAGGACTCTCTGTTTTCTCCAATAAAGTACTGTACATTGACCATACCAAAATTATTCATTGCTGTACCGTAAACGTGTTGTACACCTTTAATTTCACGTATCCTACGTTCCAGAGGTTTAATAACTACGTTGTTTATTTCCCGTGGTGTAGCACCAGGTATAGCAACAAGAACAGAGCCTCCACTCACTTCAATCTGAGGGTCTTCTTCTCTCGGCATAATTTCCAAAGAGATGTACCCCAGCATTAAAATGGCAGCCGCAAGTATGGGTGTAAGAGGATTACTTAAAAATGATTTTGCCAAGTGCCCGGCAATGTTTTTTATTTTATAAACTTCCATTCATTTATTCTATCTAAAGAATCCATAACAATAAGTATAAATTATTAAAAAAAATTAATTTCTAAGTTTAGTATGTAATAATACCACACACATATTTAAAAGGATCTCTATGAAAAATACCCTATCTCGAATTACAATATCTTTAGCACTATTTCTATTTTCTGCTATATCTCTTCATGCAGGAGGCATCTCAGCATACTACTCTGCAACATATAAAGATGCTGCTTCTGTAAAATCAGCACTTGGCAAAGCTGGATTCAAAGTATTGAATACCTACTCACCTGCCAATAAGAGTCACCTAAAAGTCCTTAGTTTTACAAATGCGAAGTTGACAAGTATGGCTTCCAAACCAAAACGAGGATTTGCTGCAGTACAGAAAGTACTTGTAAATTCTAAAACAAAAACACTGCTTGCAACAAATCCAACATACTGGCTCAAAGCATTCCTGCAAAAAGATTTTAGAGGTGGAGATACTGCGATTACCGCTTCTTTAACCAAAGCACTTGGTAAACTTAAACCAACTTCTGACACATTAAGCAACAGTAAACTTTCAAGTTACCACTTTATGATGGGTATGCCATATTATGAAGATATGCTTGAACTCAAAAATGGTGCAAAATCTGTTAATAATGCACTTTATTCTATAAAACTTCGAAATGGTGCAACACTTTATGGTGTAAAAATGTCTAGAAGTTCAGAAAGCTTCATCTCTAAAATAGGGGAGGACAAAGCATTGGTTCTTCCCTACACTATCCTCATTGAAGGAGGAAAAGCATATGCGTTACACGCAAAATACTATCTTGCGATCTCATACCCTCAATTAACGATGGGGGAATTCATGAAGATTTCAAGTGTACCGGGTGCTATTGAGACACAACTGGAAAAACTGGTTAAATAAGCGTATGTAAGATAAACTCCTGTTTGTCTTACCCTATCAACATCTCTTCAAGTGTTACCTTAACATTTTTTCCCAAAGCATTCACATCATACCCACCTTCAAGAAAGAAAAGATAGGGAATCCCTCTTTTACTTTCAAGTATCAGGCGGATGATCTTTCGTATACCTTCTGTAGTGACATTAAGTTGTGCCAAAGGGTCACTCTCATGCAAGTCATAACCAGCAGATACAAGTACAATATCCGGATCAAACTGATCTACATAGACAGGCAGATCATTGGTATAAATGTCCAAAACCTCATCATCTCCACTGTCTGGCATCATGAGAAAGTTTCTGGTAAACCCTTCTCCTCTACCTATACCTTTCTCTTTCTCCATTCCTGTACCAGGGTAAGCAAAAGCTTGATGGCTTGAAAAATAGAAAACCGAGTCATCGTCAAAAAAAGCATCTTGTGTACCATTTCCGTGATGGACATCAAAATCGATGATCATTACTTTTTTATACCCTATGCTTTGCGCATAACGTGCAGCAATAGCAATATTGTTAAACAAACAAAAACCCATCGCCTGCTGGGGTCTTGCATGATGTCCAGGAGGTCTGACTGCACAAAATGCTCTCTCAAACTCCCCTTCTTTTACGGCATCCAAAGCCATCACACCCGCCCCCACCGCATACCGTGCAGCATCATAAGAGTCAGTAGAACAAATGGTATCAGCATCAATAGATGAACCATACTCTGATGCTTCTAAAACACTTTGTATATGTTCTGGTGTATGTATCTGTTCAAGTATTTTTTCAGAGACTGCAATAGGTGCTTTGAATACAAGCTGTTCTTTCATCTCTGAGATAGCTTTGTTTATAGCAATAAGCCGCTCTTTTGACTCGGGATGGCCCATTCCCGTATCATGTGCCAAGTAGATATCATCTGTAATGTAACCTACACGCATACTCACTCCTTTATGCTATATGTATTATATCTTCTGCTTTAAAGCTTCAACTTCCTTGCGTAATACCTGCACTTCTTGCGTTAAAATCCTGAGTGTTTCAAGTATCTGTACCTCTTCTTTGTTCTCTATAGGTATGATCTGTTCTTCTATGCCACTTTCACTCTCTTCATCACATACAATATAAGTGATCTCACGACCCTTTTCCTCAGTAACTTCACTCTTCACTTTACCAGACTTTACCATTTTCATTACATTGAACATACTCAATTTATGTTTAACAGCATACGCTTTTATGGTCATTCTCTCCATTCATAACTCCTAAATAAGCTTCTCATATTTAATTATACACAAATGCTTTACATTTGTCTGATATAATCATGAAAATTAAATATCCCCAGGGATTAAATCAAGGATCATTCATGAGAAACATTTTCTCTAAATTTACACTTATTGCACTCTTTACAGTACTTTTCACTACCTTAGCATCTGCAGAAGCACCAACAGTTATTGATGCAAAAGTAGATGTAGCACTCAAGAAATTTGAAGAACAAAAAGGGGCTAAAAACTTTTTATCAAGAGCCTATGCCGTACTTGTTTTTCCTTCTGTAGTCAAAGGCGGGTTTGGTATCGGTGGAGAATATGGTGAAGGAGCTATGAGAGTAGATGGAAATACAACAGCCTATTATAGGATTACTTCTGGTTCATTTGGATTCCAACTTGGCCTTCAGCAAACCTCTTACCTCTTTGCCTTTGGATCTAAAGAAGCCTACGACAGTTTTACAAGAAGTAATGGTTGGGAAGCCGGAGCCGACGGTTCTATCACTGTAGCTAAATGGGGAGCAGGTAAAGATATTGGTTCTATTTCATTTGAGAAACCTATCTATGCATTTGTATTTGGAGCAAAAGGCTTTATGTACAACCTAACCTTTAAAGGTACCAAATTTACAAAAATAAATCCAGAATAATAAAGGAATAAAGATGAAAAAAAGATTACAGATTATATATATTGCACTGCTTACAGTATTATTTTCAACGACAAGTATGGCAGAGAGTGCTGCACAAATTAATGCAAAAGCAGACAGAGTACTTCAGGTCTTTAAACAAAAACCAGGCGCTGCCAAATTTCTCTCAGAAGTAGCAGGATACATTGTATTCCCTTCTGTGCTTAAAGGAGGATTCATTTTTGGTGGTGAATATGGTGAGGGTGTACTGCGTGTCAACGGTCAATCACAAGCCTACTATAGTATAGCCTCTGCTTCTGCAGGTTTTCAGGCTGGTGCACAAAAAGCCTCTTACATCATCGCTTTTGCTTCGCAAAGAGCACTAGAGAACTTCAAAAAAAGCAATGGTTGGGAAGCCGGTGTTGACGGGACCATTACCGTTGTAGACTGGGGTGCAGCTAAAGATATTGCTTCACTAAGTTTTGAAAAACCTATCTATGCTTTTGTCTTTAATGCCAAGGGGATCATGGGTGGTGTCTCCATTGAAGGTACAAAGTTTACAAGGATTCAACCAGGTAAAACAGAAGTCTATGATGATCTTCAAAAATATACAAAATAATTGTATTTTTATCTCCAAAAATTGTCGGGACGAGAAGATCCCGACCTATAGTTTTTCATTAAATCTCTCTTTATAAGAACATTTCTGACACAACTCTTCTACTGCTTTCCCCTCTTTAAAACCCTCTATCATTTGAACTGTTCTCTCATTTGTCAAAATTCTCTCTAAAGATTCTTCATGCAAGTCGCCAAGTTCTATGATACCATCACAATCAAGACAACAAGGCACTACCTTCCCTGAAGCCAATATGGCGATATGTGACTGCAATCCTTGACAGGTACCGTCTCCATACAGCTCATTAGAAAGAGATGGCCACTCAAAGTAATTGTCAAAATGCAACAACACTTTATTTTCCAGACGTATGGACTTGGGACGTTCTTTATACACTTCGTCCAAAGACAAAAGTAGATCAAAACTACCAGAGAGCTTCTCAAAGAGTAATGTATTAAATGCTTTTTCACTCATTAGCTCATCTAAATTCCATATACGCAGGTTAATAAACAACTCTTTTTTACGTGCCAGTTTTTCATGACAAAGTGCCAACACAGGCTTGATATATTGATCTAAAGTCAAAGAAGTATCATTTTTATTAAAACTATTTAATGAAATATTTATCTGTTTTACACAAGGATGGAAAAGGGTTTCATAACTATGTTTTTTAAGAAAATAGCCCGAGGTTGTCAACATTGCTTTTAAACCATGTTTATAGATAACATCAAGATACGCATGAAGGTTTGATTGGGTAAGGG
Organism: Sulfurovum sp.; assembly: GCA_027081115.1. Classification (GTDB taxonomy): domain Bacteria; phylum Campylobacterota; class Campylobacteria; order Campylobacterales; family Sulfurovaceae; genus Sulfurovum. The sequence goes on along the minus strand of JALWLD010000057.1, from coordinate 221,869 downwards.
GGTCACCCAGAACATGACAGGCTATCTCTTTGGTATAGGGTTTTAACTGTTTGACAATGGTTTCAAAAAATGCCAGATCCATCTGTTTGACAGGTAACTCTTTCGTTGGACAAAAACTGCAACTCAAACCACAAACATTGGTAATCTCTATATAAGTACGGTAAAACTTCACTTGACTATTTCATACAGGTAGAAAGATCTGAGATATTCTGTGATGCTCTAATACATTTCATTTTTGATTCCAAAAATGAAATATTGTCTTCAAAATGATCTAAAATTTTATCTCTCTCTTCTGGAGACCATGCATCTACTGAATTATCGACATCCTTTGAAACTTTACTTTTCATTTCAACCACTTTAGTCAAACAGATATTGGCGTCATCTTTGCTCTCTACTTGTTGTAGACATATACGTGCTTCTTTCATGGTAGCCAAAAGATCAGGTAGAAATTTTTTCTGTTTTTCAAAAATATTTTGACCCATTTTATCTAACAACATACGCTTCTGCTGAGGACTCAAAGTATCTTCGGTTTTTCCCATTTTCTCTATCTCTTTGGTAATATTCAAGATAACTTGAGAGAACTCTTTGGGCAGTTTAATACTTTTTGTTTTAATATTGGTTTTAAAAAGTGAAAATTTTTCTACAGGAAATTTAGGCAAAGTACATTTTGATGGAGAAGGTGCAATATCCAGTTGCACCTGTACAGCTTTTTTCTGATAATAGATACCAAAAACATAATGTTCGACAAGTAAAGGAATACCTTTATAAAGACATTTTCGTATACCATTTCCTTCCCAGATATCACATGTGTATCCAGCAATAGTTTCTTCTCCTGTTTTACTCATACCTTTTAAAAAATACTCTTTGAAATTTCCTTTTGGCATAGGACGTTCCAAGATTTTTTCTGTCTCAAAATCTACATCAAAACGTTGTTTGTTTTCAAACTTTTCACAAAGCTGTATCTTATTGATATCGCTAAGTACCCCTGTAGTAATCTCTTCATAATCTTCTTCAAGAAGTGCTTCTACACCCCAATCTCTAAAACGAAGTTTACCTCCACCTTGAATACTTATATTTACCTCATCCGTTATTTGACCTGCACCGGTAATTTCAAAGGTAACCATACCTGTTTTTACATCAAACTTTCTATCACTTAGATTGGCTGAAAAAAGTAGAGTATTTCCCATAATGAAAAATAAAAAAAGAGTCTTGAATTTAATACTGAACAACATACTTTTCCTTAGGCTCCCAACAGAGCAGTACTATTTAGATAAATATCATTGTATCATAAAATTCAAAACCGTCCTTTTTTTCTATCATATGTTTTTAAAATAGAGTGTATTTTTCATTATTTACACGTTCCCATACCTTTTACATTTCTCTGAAATATTAAAACAACCATCTCTGTTACGTTGTCTTCTTTCCAATATTCAAAAATTCCTTTACCAACACCACCTTCAGCTTTGGCATTAAACATACCACTCATTACACTTACAATTATCTTTTTGATCTCTATTGACCAAAAAGACCCTTAATCATCTCCATATCTCCCCGTAATAGGAGAAAGAGGTGGCTTCATAACAGCATCTGTTAGTATTTATATAATCTCACACTATAATATAACCATATAGTGTGGCAAAGAGATGACATGAAGTTTTTACATAGTTTTAGATAAAATTTATTATGATTTTAGATTATATAAAAAAGTTTAGTATTATTATTTTTATACTCTTTACAACTTCATCTTCTGCTTTGTCCATTGATATATCACAAAAAAACAAAGTTTCTGTTTTAGAACATAGTCGTATCTATATTGATAAAGAAAATCTCAAGTTACAGGAGATCCTGGAAAAAAATCTCTTTGAACCATATAAAGAACCTTATCTAAATATAGGTGCATCACGAAAAACTATTTGGATTAAAATCAAACTAGATAACACAAGCAATACTGTACAAAAAAAAATCCTCATACTTACCTCTCCTCTGCTTGAGCATATAGCACTTTATGAAAACAATACATCCTCTTCTCCACGTATCAAAGGGGTAGTGAACATACCACAGGATCATTCAACACTCCTGCCGTACTTCAACATACAACTGTCCGCCCACAGTTCACAGATCTATTATCTGGAGATAAGGTCCAAATATGAACCTATAGATTTTGCCGTAACCCTTTGGGATGAAAAAGCATACCTCTCCCAGGATCAAATAGAACAATTTATCAATATTTTACTCATAGGTATGGTAGCTGCCTTAATGATATACAGTTTTTTGGTCTCTTTCTATACTAATGATAGAAGTTATAGGTACTACAGCTTTTATCTTTTCTTTCTTGTCTTTCAGCAATTAACCTATTTGGGACTTACACAAATCTATTTCCCCTCCTATTTTATTGCTATAGATATAGCCATTCCCGTACTTAAGGTAAACATACTTCTCATTACCTCTGCACTTTTTGCCATGCATTTTTTAAAGACACAAAATAAACCCATACTGCAAAAAATCTATAAATTCTTTATTGGTATAGCCATTTTTGAAATCATTATACTGGCACTTCCAGGTATGTATAACTTAGACATTGTCATCATTACTGGTACTTTATTTATTGTATTCAATCTTATTGCAGGTATTCATACCTACCTCAACGGCTACAAACAAGCTAGACTTTTCATTGCAGGTTTTCTCATTGTATTTGCCTCTTATATATTGATGATTTTAGATGCACTTGGATTTACCTCTATCATGAATGAGGCCAGAAATATTCTCATGTTTGGCACAGCATTTGAAGCACTCATACTCTCTTTGGCTTTTGCAGACCGATACACCATTTTACAAAAAGAGAAAGTACTTGTAGATGCCCGTATATTAAAAGAGACAAAAAACCGTACTTCCATTATAGAAAATGAAGTAAGTAAGAAAACAAAAGAGCTCAATCATGCTTTAGACACACAAGAAATGCTTATAAAAGAGATACATCACAGAGTAAAAAACAATTTACAAATTATACTTTCCATGTTGCGTTTAGAGAATGACGATATGAAAGACAAAGAAACAAAAGAGAAGATGACAAACTTGGAACATCGCATCAATGCTATTGCCAAAACATACAGTATGCTTATCTCTACAGATGACCTTGAAAAGATCGATATGAAAGTATATATTGAGTCACTTCTTTTAGATATCTCAAAATCCTACGATTTCAGACAACATCATATAGATACCAAAACCAATATTGAAGCTATGATTCCCTTAAAACAATCCGTCTATATCGGCTTGATCATCAATGAACTTGTTACCAATACTTACAAACATGCGTTTTCACACAAGCAAGGAGAGATCAGTGTAACCTTTAAAAAAGAAAGAGAGAAAGAAAACTATATACTTATAGTAAAAGATGACGGTAAAGGTTTTGTTATAGATAAAAACAGTAGGTCTTTAGGCTCAAAACTGATCAAAATACTGGTATATGATCAACTGGAAGGTTCCATGGAGATATCCACAAATAAACATACAAAATACACTATAAGGTTCAGTCTATGAAAAAAGCCAGCATTCTCATCGTTGAAGATGAAAGCATTGTTGCTATGGAATTAGAAAGCTATATCCAGAAACAAGGCTATGCAGTCATTGATACCTGTTCCAATGCAGAGAATGCCTTCACGGTACTTGCAGATAAAGCCGTTGATATTATCATGATGGATATTTGTATCAAAGGGGAGATCGATGGTATCGAAGCAGCTATGCTCATTAAAAAAAGATACCCACATATAGAAATTATTTTTCTAACTGCACATTTAGATGACTACAATGTGGACAGAGCCATTGAACTCAACCCCATTGCCTACCTCTCTAAGCCTTTTGACAGAGAAGAATTACGTGTATTTTTAAAAATAGCCATTCATAAAATCGATAAAAATATTTCATTAGATACAATACCGCAACAAAATATTATACTTGACCACGAATTTTCTTACGATCCTGTTAACTTTATACTGCTTTATTGTAATGAAATCATCAACTTAACAAAAAAAGAAAATGAACTTTTAACACTTTTGTTAAACAATAAAAACAACCTTGTAGATTTCTACAGCATTGAAAATATCATATGGCCAGATAAAGAGATCCATACAAATACCATACGTACCTTAGTAAAAAGGTTAAGACAAAAACTAAAACATAAATTTATAAAAACCATCTCTTCACGCGGATACAAACTCATTTTAGAGAATCCAATATCCTAAACAAAGGCGAAAAATGACAAAAGAAGAAATTATTGAAACCCTCAAATCACAATACAGCAAAGAGATACGTAAACAACTTGTCAACTCTCTTTTGGACGCTGAAAAAAAAGAAGACACCACACAACAATACAAACTTATGAACCAGATATTTTCTTATGTACTTGCACAGCTTGGTTGGAGTATGCCCAGCGGTACAGAGGACTGGGACCCGACACCTTTAGAAGTGATACATGAGGTTTTTCCAAAGATCATGGCTAGCAAATGGTACCAAGAACAGCAACTAATGGCAAAACAGCATATTGATATAAAAATGGAGAAGACAAAGTAGGACCATGGAAAATGTACTCTTAGGCATACACCATCTTCCCTTTGAATACCTGCAAGACCCCCTTGTATTAAATGAGCTCATCTATCCCAATATGTACAAGAACTACTACTGGAGTGACAACTTCTCTCCTGAGTACTACATAGCTCAGGCAAAAGCCGGTTTTATCGCAGTGACAGACTATTATGAGGATCAAGAACTACTGCTTCCAGAGATACAGTTTACCTATGCCCTGCTTGATTTTAAAGATCTGCATATTAGTAAAAAAGTCAAAACTATACTGGCTAAAAAAGAAGTGCACCTGGAAATAACACAAGAGCTTGATGAAGTGGTAGCCCATATCAATGCTTCACATAAGAACTGCTGGCTCTCTCCAAACTACTTACAAATGCTCAATGCGACAAAAGGACTCGATGACAACTTTAACCTCGTCTCTGTAGCCATACGGGGAAAAGGTCAACTAATCGCAGGAGAGATAGGATATATCATCGGAGAGACATATACTTCACTCAGTGGGTTCAGTAGTAGAGAAAAAGCTTACAGGAACTATGGTACACTCCAACTTGTACTACTTGCCCAATATCTACAGACAAGTGGATTTGCATTTTGGAATTTAGGACAACCTTATATGTCTTACAAACTTGCATTGGGTGCAAAAATTTATGAACGTAAAACATTCTTAACCCGTTGGTTTAAGGCTACGCATTAGATTAGATTTTATCTAGTTAAGTTATACTTTGCATAAGATATCTTAGGGGAATGGATGAAACCAAAGTTTAAAGAGCTACTGTTAGCTTCATTTGAATACGAAGAGTATAATCCACAAGACACAAAAGTACTGCTCCTCAATGCAATGTTCTTCATTACTATTATGATAAACCTCATATTTATGGTCATCAACCTCTTTTTCACACAAACCTATATTATATTTTTTGTCAATCTTTTTATTGTTTCATTTTTGGGGTATGCTCTCTACATTTTAAGAGAAAAAGGCCAATATGAGCTTGCTAGCTATATTGGAAATGGCATACTCTTCATTGCTTTTATCTCTATTGTCATTTTTAAACAATCTGAAAACTACTCAATGGTATGGATATTTTTCTTTGCCCCTTTTTCTATTTTAACTTTGGGTGCACGTAAAGGGCTCATGTTGACCATTGTATTCATGACCATCATTATTGCTATATGTTATACCGGTCTGAACAGCTGGGATCATGGCAGATGGAATCTTGAAACATTTTTTCGTGTGAGTACTGCCATGTTTGTAATGCTTTATGTCATTTATGCTATTCAAAATAATAATGAGCGGGCAAACATCAAAATTGAAAAACTAAGACAAAAAGAAAAACTACAACTCAAACTACTTGAAAAACTATCCATTACCGATACACTTACCTCTCTTTACAATCGACGCTTCTTTGAAGAGATCTTTCCCAGACAAATACTTCGTGCACGAAGTAATCAAGAGTTTTTAACTTTCTTTACACTGGACCTTGACTATTTCAAACAATACAACGATACCTATGGACATCAAAAAGGAGACTGGGCTTTAGTACAAGTATCAGACATACTCAAAGAGGTCTTTTCTAAAAGTGACGACTACCTTTTTCGTATGGGCGGTGAAGAATTTGCAGGTATCTTTTTAGATGAAGACGAAGCACATATTCATACCCTTATCAATCAAATTACAGAAAAACTTGAGAAGAGAAACATAGAACATAATGGTAATCTCATCGAAGGTAAACTAACTGCTTCCGTGGGTGTTTACATCAAATTTCCAGATGTAGAACTGGGACATCAAGAGATCTACAGACTGGCAGATGAAGCCCTTTACCAGGCAAAATCCAAAGGACGAAACCAAATTATCTATGTTTAAACATGTAGTGTAAATGTACCTAAAGTATACCGTATTCCATTAATTTGTAGCTCAATTTCATGTCTCCCAGCGTAAAGTTTCCTTGTTGTCATATTGGCTTTAAAAAGGTGTTCTTTTCTAATCACTAAAGACTCTCCCTTTGAGAGCTGTATCTTTTTTATCTTATGTACTTTGGGACTGCTTTTGCCACGCTTTGTCTTAAAATGAAGTATATAATCCAACATCAAAGCACATGACTCTTTTGCTTCTACTTGAAATGAAAATGCCACAGCTTCGCCTATTTTAACATCTAATGGTGTCAGCCTCTGCTTTGAAATAGAAATATCTGCAAAATGATTATACCCTAGCATCTCCAGTGCCGCTAGATTTCCCTCTTTAACCAATGTGCGAAGTGCATGGGATACCATATACACCATCTCTTTACTCTCCTGTTTTTGAGAACTTTGCCAACGTTCGAGTAGATCAAGTACCAAAGTAGCATCTATCTTGGATATGTCATTTAGATGATTAGCTACGGAACGTGTCACATACCGTGTCTTGTCCGCATAAAGTCTCTGCAGTATCGGCACAGCCACCTTGTAATCAATTGTCAATTTAGTAGCCCAGGGCAATCTGGGTCTTAAGCCCTCACTTGCCAAACGCCTTTCATGGTAATTATCTGACAATGCACAGGCTTCCAACATGGCTAAAGTCTCTTTGGGAAAGGTATTGATAAATTTTCTAATGGCAAACTCTACAGAAAAACGCTTGGTAACTTCTCTCAAAAGCGCCAAAGAACGTATCAAGTGTTCCGAAGTGCAGCCATAACACTCAACATACGCTGCATAGGGACTATAGATAAAGTCTCCAAAATCATCATCTATTTTTTTTTCATCCAAAACTTCAGGCAAAGCCTTTTCTATGATCTCAGTTGCTTCTTCATACCTGGAGGGTAAATACCTAAACAAAACCTCAGAGATATGTGAAATACGTGCTTTTAGCTCAAGTTTTGGAAAAGCATCTACACATGCTTTCACAAAGGCTTCTTTTGAAAATGGGGGATAGACAGTGACTATTTCACTGGCAAGCATTTCTACTTTTTCTACATTGAATAGGGTATCTTTAAGGGAAAACTTCTCTTTCATCTTTACATTATACTATGACAAGTTTACACTTTATTTGCTACAATAAGAAGATGAAAAACAGTACCTATTGTATCATTAGCACCACTGTCAACTCTCAGGTACAGGCAAATACAATTACCCAAGCACTCCTGGAAGCGCATTTGGTTGCCTGTGTACAAAAATATAAAATACAAAGTCAATACCATTGGCAAAATACCATAGCCTGTGATGATGAAATACTCCTTCAAATGAAGACAAAAAGCATACATTTTGAAGCAATAAAACAACAAATAGAAACACTGCATGACTATGACATACCAGAAATTATCATGACAACAATAGTAGATGCAAATGAAGCTTACCTGTCATGGATAGATACAGAAGTAAAATAAAGGATCCTCATGAAAAAAATACTCTTTGTCTGTTTAGGTAATATTTGTCGCAGCCCCCTTGCAGAAGGTATCGCACAGAAACATATTGCAGATATGCAACTTAATGTAGAGGTGGACTCTGCAGGAACAAGCAACTGGCATAAAGGAGAGCATCCTTGCAGTAACTCTATCAAAATAGCCAAACAACATGGTATAGACATCAGCCAGCAAATCTCACGCCCCATTTCAAAAAAAGACATAGATGACTTTTATTATGTTGTGGCTATGGATGAAAGAAACAGAGAAGAGCTACTTTCTTTTGGTTTCCCCAAAGTATATAAACTGGGAGATTTTGGAGGGTATGGTGGCAAAGATGTACCAGATCCTTACTTTTTTCCAGGGTTTGAAGGTTTTGAAAAAGTCTATGAGATGGTTTACTTAACTACTAAAGATTTTATTGAAAAAAAGCTCGTGTAGTGATATTACTTTAATTTAAACCCCACACTTATAATACCCATACATAGCTCCTCTTTCCCTATGTGTTACCTTTTCAACTTACGTTCATTACATATTCTATAGAAAATAGGTTAATTAAGGGTGGATATACTATACTCAACAAAATATACAAAGGATATAATAATATGAACAGAAGAGAAGCAATAAAAGTAGCTGGTATAGTGGCTATGGTGGCTGCAGTAGGTGCAGAAGCAAAGATGGCAGAAACAAATATGAACCGTATGGAGATGAAACCAAAAGATCCAAAAAAACTGGAAAAAGGTGAACTAAAACATACACCACTTATTACAGTTAAAGAGAAAGATGCAAATGGCTATACCCAAGTAGAGATCACTATAGGGCAAGGTGGAATTATACACCCAAGTACACCAGATCACTGGATCGATTTCATTGAACTCTATGCAGATGGTAAACTTGTAGGTAAAAGTACTTTAGAACCAGAGATCTCACGTGGGGCAACTGCATTTTCCGTAAAACTTGACTCAGTAAAGGAGCTTAAGGCAAGGTCTGGATGTAACCTTCATGGTATCTGGACAAGCACAAAAAAGATATAACATATATTTGTAACCGTAGTACTATACTTTACAGTACTACAGTTACCTAATCCTCTTATCCATACTTTAAATACTCAATATTCTATTCGAACTCTTCATAGAGAAACTCTTCAGGGAAATGTTTATCTTCAAGACAGTTCCAAAACGAATTTCCTTTAATATCATTTTTCACTTCATCGACCAGAGTTGTTTCAACAATATTCAGATATTTGTCATATACTGTTTCTCGCTCATGCTTCAATGGTGTAGCACAATGACAGGTCTCATACCACTCAAGGGTATCCTTGTCTATCATAATCGCCTTTTGCATAGCATTTACAATCTCTGCTCCATCAGGATCTTGATCGGCCACTGTACCATCTGTCAATACTGTATAAAAATCTCTCATTTTTAGCTTATCAATCTTTGCTTTGACTTTGTATAACATACCAATCCTTTTGAAAAATTAAAATGTAAACGTATTCTATAGAACTATATCATAACGATTCTTTTGTGTAGTATTTATGAGGCCAAAATATTACTATTTAAACATCATCAATGCATAGCCCTGATTCTGATAATAGATCGTATCGACAAAGCTATTTTCAGAAATGATCACAAAAGGCAATACTTCTTTTCTTTCAACCGTATTTGCAGCCAAAGACATAGCACACACAATAACTTTTACTTTCTTACCTTTTACAAGATGTATTAAACTCTCTTGTGCCTGTTTCATAGTTGCTTCATCACTCTCATCCACTATCTCATCGTATACTTTTGAGATGAGAGGAACACATCCTCCATGTACTGTAAGTACAAAGTTTGCCTTATCTCCTTTGTTTTCAATCATATCCCAGGTTTTTCCAAGTAACCACATACGACTTTTAATATAAGAAGCATCACTTGAACTACAGTCAAATACAGCTTTATATTCATCCGCACCTAAAATAGAGAAGCACATTATCGCTGCCATACAAAGTTTAAGCATACTATTGTCCCAAACCAAAAACATTCGAAAGTGTATTGATATAGTTAAAATAACCTGTGATTGCTACAGCTTCAATAATTTGAACATCAGACCAACCCATCTCTTTGAGTGCATCGATCTCCTCTTTGAGAATTTTATAGTTCTCTTTCCCTGAAGCCTTTATACAGAAATTCAATAATGCTTTGTCTTTACTATCTGTATCTATGGCCTCAACTCCCTGCAATATCTCTTCTATCATGGTATCACTCAGTCCTAACATCTTAGCAATGCTTTTATGGACATCGACACACATTTTACAGCCATTCTCTCTGGAGATAAGCAGTGCAATAGCTTCCTTTATTTCATACGAAAGTGTGGTTTCATCAAGCAGATATTTTTGTATCATCTCATCTGTTGCAAAGTAGATCTTCTCATCAATTGCAAGCAATTTAAATATCTCTCCCAGTTTCCCTGTTTTTTCCAAGATAGGCCTTGCCTTATCTTGTATCGCAGGTGTCATCTCTTCAAATTCCGGTAAATCAATATATGCCATGGTTTTTCCTTATTATCTTAAAATGTAAAGTTAAACTTAACGTTTTTAATTATATGATATAATTCTTAAGACAATCATTAAGAGGATAGATATGGAATACAAAATCTCTGAAGTAGTAAAAAAAACCAAAATACCAAAATCAACAATACTCTATTATATTAAAGAAGGTTTACTTCCAGAAGCAAAAAAAATTAAGTCAAATGTCCATCGATACAACAATGAACATATAGAACGCATCCAATACATTAACTATATGAAAGAGCACTTTGGCAGTAGCAATGAACAACTTAAAGATATACTGAATAACAAAGACCAATCTTTTGCTTCATCTTCCAGTATGATCACACCACTTATGAATACTCTAACAGCTATTCCTTCTGATACAAAACACTACACAAAAGAAGCTTTTATCAAAGCTTATAACGTTGATGAAGCATTACTTGAACGTCTTATTAAAGATGAGATACTGATACCTATACAGGAGAATGATTTTACGAAAAAAGAGGCTTCTATTATACAATTGGTCTCCTATTTTACAACAGTTGGTATAGAGTATGAGATCTTAAAACTCTATGTTTTTCATGCCAAAGCACTAAGCATGTTGGAACATCAAATGCAAACACAACTCTGTGATGTACGCAATGATGAAAACTTCTCTACACTCTGGAAGATCGTCTTTGAAACACTCTTCAATGCAAAAGCATATATCTTTAACCGGCACACCTACAAAACATTTTTCCACACATTAAAAAAAGAAGTTTTAAATTAACTCTAAGATCTCATCGATACAATAACGTTAAGTTAAACTTTACATTTTAAAAAAGGACTTACATATGAAAAAATTCACTACTTCACTTACAATATGTCCAATATACTAAAAAGTCAAAGGTTATTGTACCCTCTTGATATGATACCCCTTGGTTTGTAACAAACTCAAAATACTCTTTTCTCCAAGAAAGTGCATCACTCCAAAAGCAAACAGATACTGCTTCTTTGGACTCGTATGCACAAGAGACTCTATACGCTCTGTCATTTTTTTATTTCGATCATATAAAAGAACCTGCATAAACTTATCTTCAAATGATTTATACTTTTCTATTTTAAACATTGTATTCTCAATAAATACCATCATCACTTTCTCATCCCCGGATTTGTAACGATTTTTCATCTCTTCAACAAAATTCGGATTTGTCTCCAGATAATCCAATGTTGACTCCAGGCCTATGATCTGTTCTGCTAAATTAAATTTCTCCATAGCCCCTATCTGCTCTTCGACCGTCTCAATACCCCCTACACCTTTATTTTTCTGCTCTGCATAAGTATAGATCTCTGCATCTATGGCCTGTAAAGTAGGGTATTTGAGTTGGTTTTTTAACATTGCCACCACCGTAGAGAGTGCCCAAATTTTCATTTTCTCAAAAGGTATCAGGTTGAGTTGAGGGTTGATCGTAGCAAGGTATGCCTCAGTTCTTTGGTACAGCAAAGGTGAAAGTATCTGCTTTAACTGCTTTGTATCACTCCGCATCATCAAACTCACACTCTTCATTTGCAGACTTGCATCCATAGGCACTTCTGTACGGACTTCATCACTTTTATCTATAGCTTCTTTTAGCTCTTCAGGAAGTATTTGCAGTGCGGGATCACCTAAATGCATAGTACCAAAAAGGTAAAACTGTGTATCTCCTTTTTCTACTTCCCATAAAAACGGTTTGGCTATTCCTTCATTTGCCCATGTCAACAGTGTAAAACACACGACAAGTATGAGGTATTTCAAATATTTCATTACGCTTCCTTCATTTTATTTTGTACAAACTCGAGTGCTTCTTCTTTGCTCTCTATGGTACCTTCCAACTGTTGTATATAGACTGCATCTAAGATCTCTTTAAACCAGGGAGATGGGGTTAATCCCAAAGCAATAAGGTCTCTTCCCTGTAAAATATTGCCCAGAGGTTTTCGCTCAACTGCTAAATGTTTTGCTTTCTCATATAACCACTCCCCTGCTTTATATACACCATTTTTAGCTTCCTCGGTCGTACGTCCAAGGAAATCTGCTTTGGCTACACAAACAAGCTCTTCTATAGTGACTTTTGTAGCCAGGCGCCTAATCGCTGCTGCCTTGGCACCCTGAGCATAAAACTGTGAAGGTTTCAAATGGTGCTCCACCAAAGGTAAAAGGGAAGTAATAAAGCCATGCTCATCTGTCAGCCGGTACATGAAATTTATAGTTGGTTCAAGTCCGGCTTTTTCATGCCCAATAGATCGAATAACACCATCTTCTATCGTTGTAGCTACTGCCTTCCCAAAGTCATGACAAAGTATAGCAAACAGGTACTTTAACATTTTCTTCTCATCATTTTTTTTGTCGCAGTCGGGACATCCTGACATACAAAGCCCTGTCATAACATCTAAAGCCATCAGAGTATGTATCCAGACATCACCTTCAGGGTGCCATTTAGGAGACTGAGGGACATCAATGATCGCTTCAAGTTCAGGAAAATATTTCAATACACCCAGGCTTTTCATCAATTCAAACCCTATAGAGGGTTGTTCTGCTTTCAACAATAATTTCTTCCACTCCCCATAAACCCTCTCTTTAGGCAATTCTTCAAGCATATTTCCAGCTACCATCCTGAGACAAAGTATCTCTGTCTCCTCTGCCAGTGTATATCTGAATCTCGCAGAAAATTGTACAGCACGATAAACACGAAGCGGGTCTTCTACAAAAGAGTCATCATCAATATGCCTTAGTACGGTATCTTTTATATCTCTTTGCGCATTAAATGGATCTAAAAAGACTTTCTCTTCTATATCATAGCCCATAGCATTCACAGTAAAATCTCGACGCTTGGCAGCCATTTTAAAGTCCATTTTCCCATCAACGGCTACATCAAATCCTCTATGCCCTATACCGACCTTTAAGTCCAATCGTGGAAAAGAGAAGTCATACTCCTCATGATCATGTACAAACTTCAACACACCAAAGCTCTTACCTACCAAATTGACAGGACCAAATTCTAACAATACTTTTTCAAGTACATCAAGACTCTCAAGCCCATACACTTCAATATCATAATCTTTAATCGGGAGTTTTAAAAAATGGTCTCTTACAGAACCTCCAACTACAATAGCTTTGGCTCCTCTGTTTTTCAGTGCTTCAGATATACTGTACAGTATTGTAGGAAGTTGCATCATCTGTTATCTCTAAGTGCTTCCATCAAATGCAGCGTTTCCATATCTAAAGTATCACCACGCTCTCTTAATTTTTCGATGATCATCATAAAGCGTTCTTCATTCAAGTGTTGACCAAATTTAAATTTGGCACATATCTCTTTGGGTACTATTTTGATTACAGCTGTGGCAGACAACACTGTATCATACACCTCCTCATCAAAAGAACGGTACTGGCCTTCAGGCTGCAGCTTTCTCATCAAAGCATCGAACATCTTAGCTTTCTTGTTCCGACTCTCAATAACTACAGCATCTCCATCAATAATAATAGACTTGAAAAATTGCGTAGCAGGGCAAGCCAAACCTTCATGACTTGAGAAATAAGAAGGAATCAATGCATAATTTTCTACCACAGAAAAAGAGACACTCGCATTGTTGGATATCATACTCATCTTCCGCCCTTTTTGTGCCCCATGAAAATAAATTACATCTTCAACAGCTACAAAATTTACAGGTACAGAATACGGCTTTCCATCCTCACTCAAAGCCAATGTACCATATTCCGCACGGTCAAAAACAGCTTGTATAATTTCTTTATCTTTTATCTCAAAAACTTGTTTCATGTATTTTCTTTCTTCATAACACTTTTTTCAAGTTCCAGAAGTTTCTCTTTTATATCCAATCCACCAGCATACCCAGTTAATGTACCATTATTTCCTATAATACGATGACAGGGGATAAAGATAGAGATTGCATTGGTACCGTTGGCTGAGGCCACTGCACGTACTGCTTTCTCATTGCCTATTTGTTTTGCCTGTTCAAGATAAGAAGCTGTTTTACCGTAAGGTATTTGAAGTAATGCATGCCAAACAGACTTTTGAAACGTTGTACCAACCATTAGCAAAGGTATATCAAAATGTATCCGACTCCCTGTAAAATACTCATCTAATTGCTGTTTGGCTTCTTCTATGGCTTCACTGTATGCCTCTACATAATTACTGTTTAAAGCATTTTCCAATTTACGATCTATACGCTCTTTTGTCTTTCCATACTTCCAGTTAGCCATACAGAGTACATTGTCGTAAGCACCCAATATCATGTCGCCCACCGGACTCTTGTATGTTTGAATATAAATGATATTTTTAGACATAGACTCTATTTTCCTTCTTCATCCATAGACAAATCTTTAATGATCGCTTCAATCTGACGTCTGTGTACGATCTGATGTATGGCACCCATAACCGCCCACTCTTTGGCTTTTAAATTTCCAAACCATGGGTGCTCGTGCCTGTTCTCCAAATAGATATCTTCAACTTCAGATTTCAGTATATCTACAAAACCATTTAAAAAATCTTCATACTCCTCTATGATCTCAATCCCTATCTCTTCATAAGGTTTATAATCTTCTATTTTGACCTCTTTGTCAAGCTTTTTTCCCTGACTTAAAAGTGGTACCCTGTTTTGTAAAGCATTTCCTACTGTCAATAGATGTTTGAGAACCATTGATACAGAATAGAAACGTGAATTGTCTTCCAAGCCAAAAAGTCTTGGTACCAACACCCGTTCAAAGCACTTCTCTTTTGGCAAAGATAAAGACAAAGAAAGCATTTTTCTGCCTTCCTTCTCGAAAATGTCCAGTGCTCTCTCCCAGGAGATAACAGCATTGACAAAAGGAAATCCAAAATGTCTCAAAAAATAGGCACGTCCTTTACTCAACCCATCACCGGCCTTACCAATACCTTCTATATGTTCTGTTGAGTCATGATTATTATCGTGCATTATTTCTCCTACATTTTAACTATATCTATCATACATACAAAAAATAAAAAAATGCTAAAAAAGAGAGTTGTTGAAAAAAGAAGAAGTTCGACAACGGTATATACTGTGAAATAACCGTTGTCTTCGTTGTTAAAAGCCTATTCTAAATCGAATGCTGCTTCAGTTGCCCATTCTGCGATGGCCTTTTTATCTGCTTCACTCAATTTCGCATCTTTATGCATAATCAGGTAGCTAGGCATCGGCATCTTCTCTTTGATCGCTTTTGGAAGCTTCTCAAGATACTTCAATTTTTTCTTATCTTCATAAGAATTCCATGTTGAGAAGTTCAAATGTTCTCTACCCTCTTTTACATGGTCTTTTGTAAACCAGGAAACAGGGGCGATATTACTGTACCAAGGAAATACAGTATGACTAGAGTGACAATCAAAACATGAACGTTTAAGTATTGCTTGTACATTTTCAGGTGCTTCAAGAGCATCTCCTTCTTTTACAGGCAAATCAGCTGGGACATTCATAGGTACAAGTTGCATACCTACGAAAACAAGTATTAGGAATATTAATAGTTTTTTCATAGGTAAAATTATATACAAGCATTCTTAAAATAAAGCTTTATTTACCCGTGCTTCATAGACAGCTTTCCCATTGTCTACCAAAGTAACTTTCACACCAAAACGCTCCAACACGATTTTGATCAATTATAATTCTTTTAAATCAGGTGGGGTTTCATGTTCCTTAATATATTGTGTCAGCCGACCCTCTTCTGCCATATTCTTAACCCATTTTTTCAATGACTTTCGCTCTTTAACATACTCCATGTAGGGTACGGTCATTCCACAGGAACTTTCTACCGCATAGATGTCAAAAAGAAAAAGGTTACGTATATGTGCGGTATTTACATCAAAATGAGAGAAATAGCTCTCAAAATCAACATTCTCTTTTTCTATGACTTCTGATTTACAAAAAATACGCAAGATCTTTGCAGCACCTTCAAATGCATTAAAGACCAAAGTAAACTCTCCATTACCCATAGTATCTCTATAGGTTCGATTGCCCGAGCCAGGGTAGTCAAGGTAAAGTAGACGATGTTTATCTAAAACACGAATAGTGTCATAGCCTTTGGGAGACAGGTTGACCTCTTTCCCACTGCTGCTGGCAAGATAAAAAAGCTTTTGTGCATGTATGAACGAGACATCATCTTCTGTCAATGCTTTATACTGTTTTCCCATAGTATATTCCTCATTAATTCTTCTTCGATACAATATCTAATCATACAATCAAAGGATTAAAAAATGCTAAAAATATATTTTGGAGAATGGGGAGATGGTCGGCTGCAAAGGCTTCCATACCTTGGCTATCATATACTCTTAATGGTACTAGTGATAGCAATCATTTTTGGAAGTATTATGGCTATGGGAGCTATGGAAAATATGGTGGGGGCTTCTATAGTTCAGACGCAGACTATGCTCTTGGAGAAAATGGGAATACTCGGTATCATCGGTATCGTCATACTTATCTTTGCCACGATCCTTGGTCAGATCAATATTCTTGGAAAACGCCTGAGAGATATGGGGTTGCCTATACTATGGACTATTTTGGGTATTATTGCTCTCTCTATGATTTTAAATGTGCTCTTCCCTCCACAAGAAGTAACCATGGCAGCTGCTTCTATACAAACAGCAGATGGTTCTGCCTCGGCAATGGCAGCAAGGTCAACTACCACCAGTGTAGTCGTACAAGTCTTTGACATGATCGTTTTTCTATGCCTCGTCTTGATTCCAAGTGACACTTTTGGAGCAAAAAAGCACGATTAACCTGCTAAATGACCTTCTTAAAATGAAGGTCATATGTTTTAGTATCTATGCAGATACCCACTCCCAGGCTTTATCCATATCTTTGACTTCAAAAAATTTCTCATCTATACCAACAAACTGCGCAAAGAAACTGTCTACTTTAATAAGCCATTTCCATACTTGACTGTCAGCAACAATAGCAATTTTATTAAATTTATCCATATGTTTGGCAATCCACTTAATATCTTCTATACCCGCATCAAGTCCCCAGGAGGCATTTTCCCCAAGTACTACCATAACATTGAATTTTCCATATTTCTCACTAAGCATATCAAGCTCTTTGATCCATGCCTGCTCATCTTCAAGAGTAACTTTTCCTGTAACTTCATAGGCCAGATTACTTCCATTGGATTGTGGTAACGCTTTGATCATACTATACTCCTTTATATGTTCATAGCTTTATCATAACCAGTTTTCATTAACGATTGAAAAACTGCTTTTACCGTATTTTTTGCAATAACTCTACATAGAAACCAATATACTTCTCTTTATCTTTACGCCTATACTGCATGACCCAACGTGGGTGAGGTACAACTTCTATACTTGAGAAACAGTTATATTTTTTGTTGAATGATTGAAGATACTTTAGGTTTTTACCCTGCCCTATACAGATGATATTTGCTTTGGCCTGAGGAAATGACATCTGTTTGAGTAACGTTTCTGTGATGAATGGTTCTAAATACTCTTGTGTCTTTTTGTCATCATAGTAGTTATAGTTCTTACCCTCTTTGAGTAAGCCCAGAGGCATGGTCGTGGTAAAAAAGAAATCTCCATAAAATTTCTCTGCTCCGCCATATGCTTCTATGACTTCAAACATAAATGAAGCAGAGATCTCCACACGCTTGTCAAAGCTGTTGGCTATGCCACAGACATTTTCCAGATGATAAGCATCGGTAAACCCTATGCCCGTTACCCCCGAACCAAGTCTTCCAGGATTAATGCCAACAAGATATGTACGTGGTTTTGTATCATCGTAATACTTGTTAAAAAACTGCTGCATCACTGCTTTGGTTTCTCTGTTGTCAAAAGGGTAAATAAGCTCTACACAAGTAGGAAGCGGCAACTCCTTTGGTAAATAAAAATAAAAATCCAGTATCTGTTTGGCAAAGGTCATTCTAGCTCTCTGTGTCTACAAATAACATACAGACTTTAATGTCATCATAGCTCACCTCACCCTCCAAAGCATCAAAAATAGATTTGAGTTTGAGTTTTCCTTCTTCTGTGAAGTTCTCTTTCATCTTCTTTGTTTCCAACTTCAAAACAGCATTCTCTACACGTTCTATAAGTGCTCCGTCAGGTTTGTACTTATCTAGATCAAACTGTGGATCTTCATCTTTTATGAGTACAAGATGTTGAATGACTGTTCCTTTACTCAAACCTCTGTTTTGTGCCAGTTTCATAAGTGTATCTGACTTTTTTATGAGGTTTTTTGTCTTCGTGTGTGTAGGCGTTACATACGCAGAGTGTGAAGGCTTGCCCTCTTTTATATTTTTTTTCTCTTCTTCTATCTTCTCTTTGGAGACAATACCCCCAAGTGCAGAGATATGACTATCGAAAAGTTTTTCCATACCCTCTTTAGACATAGATTCTATAGTATCTGCTGCTTTGGCAGAAGCCTGCTTTATACGATCATCTACATGTAAGATAAGTGGATCTACTCTTAGTGCCATCGTATTTAACCCCATCAGACGCAAGCCTTCTATGTTTCGTATACGTGAAAGTGCTACGTAACCCTGCCCTGTCTCAAAAGTTTTACTTAAGTCTATCTCTGCTGCATCCAGTGTCATTCCTTGAGACTTGTGTATTGTAATAGCCCATGCTAAACGCAAAGGCACTTGGGATACTGTAGCAGTTACCGTACCACTCTCATTCTCTAAAGACCAGTCCTCCAGGTCAAGTTTTATCTTTTTCCCCTCGGTAGTTCTCACAATAGGCATATTGTCTATGGGAGAAAAGCTCTCTACAGTACCCGTTGTACCATTGACATAGCCCTCTTCTATATTGTTCTTGATAAAAATGACCACCGCACCTTTCTTCAAAGCCAACTCTTCTAAAACCAACGAAGATTTAAAGATCTTCTCTATGTTCTTTTGTGAGCCTTTGGACTCATAGACAAAAAGTTTTACCTCCCCTTGAAGTTTTTCCAACTCTGCTAAGTTAATACGATCAACATCTACATTGTGTGTATAAAGTTTGGTAGGCGTAAAGTGTGAAGTAAGCTCTTTTTCATGTCGTTCTGCCAAAAGCTTTTCCGAACTCTCAGAGATCTTCCCCACACGTATGTCATCGAGTATCTGTATGAGTCTGCTGTCATCCTGTCTAAACTTCTCTTGCAGGTAACAGGTTTGCAACTCTAACGCTTTCCAGGCAGCTGACTGCCAGGCAAAACGCTTCTCTTTTGCTTCTTTACTTACAGGGGGTAACTGGAAAAAGTCACCACTTATCACCACCTGCACCCCACCAAAAGGAGCATCTCTACCCTTAAAAGCACGTAACACCAGGTCCATAGCCGAAAAGAGTTCAGGAGAGACCATAGAAACTTCGTCGATAATGAGAAGTTTAAGCTTAGAAAAACGCGTCTTTAGGTACTTCTTCTCCATCAAGAACTCCACATACCCTTCGTCTATACTCTCACGTATCCCCAAAGCAAAAAAAGAGTGAATCGTCTGTCCACCCAAATGCGAAGCCGCTATGCCTGTAGGTGCAACAATAGTAGGGTACACCCTACGCTCTTTGAGGTACTTTGTATAGAGGTTAAGCAAATACGTCTTACCCGTCCCTGCCGACCCAGTGATAAAGACATTTTTACCTGATTTTAGTATGTTTAGTGCTGTGGTTTGTTTCATGGGTGGTATTATAGCGTTTAGATATATTGACAAAGCTATAAAAATAGTATATACTTAATAATATATATTTAACTAAAGGAGTGTTTCATGACTACAGCAAAACTATTTCAAAATGGTCAAAGTCAGGCAGTACGTTTACCTAAAGAGTTTAGATTTGACAATCTCAAAGAAGTCTTTATAAAGAAAATAAACGGCATGGTAGTACTCATACCCAAATCAGACAAAAGTGTCTGGGGTAAAATGTACGACAATCTTAATGAATTTTCTGATGACTTCATGCAAACACGCATACAGCCAACACAAGAGCGTGAGGATTTGTTTTGAGCAGGTTAATACTAGACACAAATATCTGCATCTACATCATCAAAAACAGACCTCAAAGTGTCAAAGAGAAGTTTGAGTCCTTTGAAATAGGTGAGCTTTGTATCTCTAGCATTACTGTCTCAGAACTCATGTATGGTGCATACAAAAGCCAACATACGGCAAAAAACCTAACAGCACTAGAGCATTTCCTCATGCCCTTTGACATAGTAGACTATGACTACAGTGCTGCCCTAGCCTACGGGAAAATACGTGCAGACTTAGAGAAAAAAGGACAAGTCATTGGCAATATGGATATGCAAATAGCAGGTCATGCATTGTCACTTGACATGACTGTAGTTACCAATAATATGAAAGAGTTTGAGAGGGTTGTTGGACTTGATTTGGATAATTGGGTTTAGGGGTTGAGCGAATAAGTCTCACCCGTTCCTACTAAGCCTTGAATAAAGACATTTTAACCCGATTTCAGTATGTTTAGTGCTGTGGTTTGTTTTATTTTGGCATTATAGTGTGTACTATTTAGTCTTATCTATTATATCAATGACAATAGTATTTATATTTTAAGCAATCATAATTTATTGTAGTAAATAATAAGTTTTTTATTATGCTATAATTTCTCCATTAACAAATATATAATAAAGGATATATGTGCCAGATAATAATCTATTACATTCCCTATTACAACATTCATCCGCTAAAGGTTCTAAGTCAACTGCTATGCAACCTTTAGCTTGGATTATTGGACTTTTATTAACTAGTTCACTTGGTGTGTTCTATATAAAAGCACCTGAATGGATAGCAAAAATATTTATTGCTCTTTGTGTTATTATGATAATCTTATATATAGGTGCTTACCTATATTTTATGCTGAAAAATCCTGACGCTCTTCGTTCAGAAAGCTTTACCCTTAAGAAAATGGAAATTCAGAAAGGTATACAAGGTGATAATATTACAGGTATATCAAATGAATCTATAGAGATAGAACAAAATTATATTGAGAATTATACAGAGGAAGGAAGATGAAAAAGCGTTTTATTATTGTAATTGATTCAGTCGACAAAGAAGTTGAAGATAAAGTTACGGAATATGTTAGCAATAATAATTTTGGATGGTGGCATTGGATAGATAGTATGTGGCTTGTAACTTCCAAAGACAAAAATATCACATCAGTTGTAATTCGAGATAATATAGGAGAATTAACTTCTAACAGATTAATGGTTATGGAAGTAAAAAATAATTTCAATTCTTGGGCAGGTCGTGGACCGAATAATGAAAAGAAAAATATGTTTACTTGGTTACGTAGTACATGGGCTAATGACTAACATTAAAATAATAACTCATAACTCGTTTCTATCCTCGGTGGTAACGCATACTTCAATTCAATAAACAAAACAAACTCACTATACATAAAAACTAAAGTATGAATTCCCATCGGGGACGATGGGAACTAGACTTAACTCAAAAATATGTCAATATGCAAGATTTTCAAACATCCCAAAATATATTTACTATAATCCCCATGTAACCTTCTAGGTTATAGGGTAGTGTTCTGCTCTTTTTTGTAGATAGGTGGGCTTGAAACAGTTTTACTGTTTGTTGTTTTAGCAATGCTAAGGCGGTTGGGTTATCTTACAAGAAAGGGTACGTAATGGAATATATTTCCGTACTTGCACTAGTAGTATCAATGGTAAAGGTCACGCTTATGTGGATTAACTATAGAGATTGCAAAAAGTGTAAGAAGCACAAGGACACAGATTAAGAAATTAATCTCACAAGGTATAGAGAGCGACAACTCTCTATACTTCTGTGTACCCTTTCCACAATTTTACAAAAATAACCTTATAGACAAATAAATACCTACACACCCCACCTTCAATAAACAAAGAGTATCATACCTCCATGCAAAACACAAACAAAAATCTACAAATAGCCCTACTAATGGTAGCCACACTTGGCATCATGTCTGGCATTACTATTGTCTCTTCTTTACCACTCATCAGCCATACCTTCTCAGACATCCCAAACATTGAGTTTCTCTCTAAGTTGATGTTGACAATTCCTAGCATTATCATCGCACTGTTTTCACCCATCGCAGGGTATATCATAGACAAATGGGGACGACTCAAGCCTTTGTATGTAGGCATAGCCCTTTTCATAGTTGGTGGGAGTTCTGGGTTTTACTTGCATGACTTTTATGTCATCTTGGTAGGGCGCGCGGTACTTGGGTTTGGGGTGGCACTCATCATGACTAGCTCTACGGCACTCATAGGAGACTACTTTAGCGAAGAGGTACGGCATACGTTTATGTCTAAACAAGGGATGACTACTGCGCTTGGAGGCATCGTGTTTATCTCAACTGGTGGGCTTTTGGCACAGATCCACTGGTCGTACCCTTTTGCCATCTACCTCATCCCCATACTCTTTGTGCCATTTCTACTAAAGTCACTCTACGAACCTGAAAAACACAAACATGTAGAAGACCTAGAAGTAGAGCCCAAACTTTTACCTGTCTACTTCACAGCATTTTTTGTGATGGTGCTGTTTTACATGCTACCCACACAGTTTCCCTACCTCATCGTAAATACACTTGGAGGTAAAGCACAAACGGTGGGCTTTGTCATCGCTACAGCTATGACCTTCAACGCCCTCACCTCTATGCAGTACGCCAAGATAAAAGGCAGATTTTCCTACATACAGATCTACGCAGCGACGTTTACACTCTTTGCTTTGGGCTTGTTCATTATCTCTCAGGCTACGAGTATTGCAGGGCTCTTCTTTGCCACAGCACCCATAGGCATGGGCTTTGGATTGCTGTTTGTCAATACCAATGCATGGTTTCTCTCACGTGTACCCGCACATAAACGCGGTCGTGCCTCGGGCGTACTTACCTCCAGCTTCTTCTTGGGGCAGTTTGCTTCTCCTATACTCTTTGAGCCTATCGTCTCTGCCTATGGCATACAGATATTGTTTTTCTTGGTCTCGATGGTGGCTATGGGTATTGCTGTTGTGTTATTTGTAAAGAGTCGTCTGTAACTATATTTTCTTTTATCTTGTTTCCAATATATCATGTTTCAATCTGTTAAATCCTGCCTCTATATCCACACTCTCTACATTATCAAAAAGGTCAATATAGTAACTATATGTCATATCAAAACCATTTCTTAACTCAAATTTCAAAAAACTCTTAGGGAACTTTCCTGTACTTTTAGCTAAGGAGTTGTAGCTACTGTTACAGACTATATCTTTTTTGTACGAAATGGTTAGATTGTAGGGACAACTTTCATCAAAGGTATAGAGACTTCTTAATATTTTGACAAATGGTTTTTCCACACCTATAGTATTGAGTTTCATACAGGAAATAGGTAATACCAAATTTTCACCGACATGTACAGTTGCTTTAGGTTTTTCAGTACAAGAAACCAAGAACAGCAAGATGATGATGCCGACTATACTACTTTTCATATGAAATTTTTTTATAAAAACAACTCCTTATATATCTCCTCATCATAAGCTACATGTACTTTTCCATTACCATATTCTATTACAGGTCGTTTAATCAGGTAGTTCTCTTTTGCCATCCATGCTATCTTGCCTTTATCATCAAGGTTAAGCTCTTTCAAGCCAAGATCACGGTACTTCTTACCTTTGTTGTTAAAGAGTAGATCAATATCTACCTGTTTAAGCCACTCTCTGATCTTCTCTTCTCCTACCGACTCTGCTTTATAGTCAACAAAATCAAAGTCAATGCCATGTTCTTTCATAAACTTTCTTGCTTTACCTACGGTAGAGCAGGTTTTAATGCCATACATTGTCATAGTATACCCCATAATTTTTGTCAAATTATAACAAAAATATAGCTATAATCACACTATGCAAACCCTACCCATCACCCATGTCATACCCCAAGTCAAAGAGAAACTTTTAACACATAGCCGTCTCGTACTCCAAGCACCTCCAGGTGCGGGTAAAACTACAGCACTCCCCTTGGCACTCCTTGATGAACCATGGCTAGAAGGCAAAAAGATACTCATGCTGGAACCTCGTCGTTTGGCTGTAAGAAGTTCTGCTGCTCGCATGGCTGAACTTTTGGGTGAAAAGGTGGGAGATCGTATAGGGTACCAAGTAAAGATGGACTCTGTACAGAGTAAAAAGACACGTATTCTCATAGTCACAGAGGGTATACTCACACGTAAGCTCCAACATGACCCTAGCCTAGAAGATGTAGCACTGGTTATCTTCGATGAGTTTCATGAGCGCTCACTGCATGCTGATCTCTCTTTAGCCTTAACACTAGAGTCTCAGTCTGTACTACGTGAAGACCTAAAACTTCTCATCATGTCTGCTACTCTCAATACTACTGCCATCTCAGGGTTACTTGATAATGCTCCCATCGTACAGAGTGAGGGACGAGCCTACCCTGTGGAGCGTATGTACCTCGATGCCACTACTGCACAGCCCAAACCTAAAGAACTTTCCTCTTATGTAGCTAGACTCATACTCAAATGCTTAGAACAAGAAGAGGGAAACATCTTAGTCTTTCTGGCAGGTGTACGGCAGATAAAAGGTGTGGAAAAACTACTTAATGAAGCTAAGCTCAAAGATGTTTACATCTCCACTCTCTACGGGAACCTAAGCAAAGAGGCACAAGACAGAGCCATAAAAGCACCCCCACAAGGCAAGCGAAAAGTGGTACTGAGTACTAACATTGCACAAACCTCACTCACCATAGATGGCATAAAGATAGTCATAGATTCAGGGATTCAAAATGTCTCTGTGTTTAACCCCTTCTCTGGCATGAATAAGTTAGAATCTCAGTTCATATCACAAGACTCTGCAACGCAGAGAGCAGGACGGGCAGGACGGCTTAGTAGCGGTAAAGCCTACCACTTATGGCATAAGTCTAAAATACTCTTAAAACACGACACTCCTGAGATACTCTCTGCAGACCTCTGCCAACTCGTCTTAGAACTAGCACTTTGGGGTTGTGATGATGTACGTACCCTCTCATGGTTAGACATGCCACCCATTACTGCTGTACACCATGCCAAGACCTTACTCACAGAGCTAGGCGCTTTAGACAAAGAGGGACACATTACCCCACATGGTGAAGCCATGAGCAGTTATGGACTGCACCCTCGTCTGGCACATATGATGCTCAAAGCAAAAATGCTAAACCTCTCGTATGAGGCTTCACTTTTGGCAGTTCTCATCACCGAGAAAGATATACTTACCAACAGCTATGCCAATGCAGATCTGCGTGAACGTGTACAGATACTCCATGATGTAGCACTAAAACGAACTGTAAATAGTAGATTTGTAAACATCAAACAGTGTAACTACCTACTGGCCAATGCCAAACGTATAGAAAAAGTACAATCCAAAACGCTAAATACAGAACTGTTAGGCGTACTCCTGGCATTTGCCTACCCAGACCGTGTGGCACAACTACGCCATACCAATGAAAGTACCTACCTGCTGAGTAACGGTAAAGGTGCTCACTTACACAGTGAAGATACTCTTTTTAACAGTGCCTACCTTGTCATAAGCGATCTAGATGCCAAAAGTACCAATGCTACCATATACAAGGCTCTTTCACTTAGCCTTGGGCAGATTGAAGAGCATTTAGAAACCAGCACCAGAGAGAGAGTCACATGGAACGAAGAGCAAGAGCGTGTAGAAGTACGTAAAGTAGAGATGCTAGGCAAACTTACCCTCAAAGAAATGCAACTCAAAAGTACAAATAATCCTGAAATAACTGAAGTCCTTTTAGACGAAATAGAAGCCATGGGTTTGGAAGTTTTACGGTGGAGCAAAGAAGCAACAAAACTAAGAGAACGGGTAAACTTTTTACACCATTACGATAAGAGTTTTCCTGACTTTTCAGATGACTACTTGAGAGAAAATCTAGAAGAGTGGTTGGCACCCTACCTTACAGATATAAGCACCCTAAAAGCCGTACAAACGATAGACCTACACAACATACTTTTAGGACTTCTAAGCTACGAACAAACCCAAAAGCTGGACACTCTAGCCCCTGCCAAACTAAAAGTTGCAAGTAGCTCAAACATAGCCATAGACTACACTAACCCCACCCAACCCATCTTGGCAGTACGCCTCCAAGAGATGTTTGGTACTACAGAGACCCCCTCTATCATGGGTGGCAAAGTAAGACTCATGCTACACCTACTCTCTCCAGCCTCACGTCCCATGCAGATGACGAAGGACTTAGAGAGTTTTTGGGCAAACACTTATGATGAAGTCAAAAAAGAGTTACGGGGGAAGTACAAAAAGCACTATTGGCCTGATGACCCTTTAGAGGCTCAGGCTACTTCTAAAACAAAGAAGCATATGTAGTTTCCTATCAAATAGCGTAACTATCTTCTATGTGACTTATGACGCTACCACAAAGTAACTATCGGCGATCAACCCTACCTCTCCATCCATGTCACAATGTTTAAACATAGCTTCGTAATACTCATTTTTAAGGCATTCGTAATCTTCATCATTCAGTTCCATTAACATCCCTTTATAGCCGGTATTGTTCAACAATTCCCACCATTCATCTACTGACATCCCGTAACGTATCTCTTGTGAAATGATCTCTACACTTTTAACCATTGCCAGTTGACAAAGTTTTTCTATATCTTGTGTATGTTTTAAATTTTCCCATTTATCCATCTCATAGGCTTGGGCTGTAGGAGAACCGTATTTTCTAAGTAAGGTAAGCAGTATCTCGTTGGAAGGGGCAAAGGCATTGGCAGTAAAACTGCTAAAGATAACCCTGCCATCTTCTTTGAGCAAAGAGAGAAGTTTTCTCAGTACTTTATGTGCATCAGGCAAGAAAAAGAGTGCATAGGCACAGGTGATGACATCATACTTTTTTGTTGTCTCAAGTTTGGTAATATCCTGTAGATGAAACTCTATATTCTCCAAATTATCCGCATTGGCATTCTGTTCTGCTTTGGCCAACATTCCTTCAGAGATATCCATCGCATCAAAACTTGCCTGAGGCATACATGAAGCACAGGAAAGAACAACATTTCCGGTACCACAGGCAACATCAAGTACTTGAATATTTTTCTTTTGCATATGTTTTTGGATCATCTTAACTACATGATCCGCAGAAATCTTGAAAAAAAGTATTTCATCATATTTACTTGCTACATCCTCAAACGATGCTTTGGCATATTCTTGTTCTTTTTCTTGCATATTTCCACCTGTTCGTTTTTATGTTATTGTAAAAGTAAAGCCTTCTGCTTCTTCGTTAAACTCTTGTACACCAGCTCATACGAATGATCTATAAGTTCTCTGACTGTTTCACCATCCACATCTGAATTTTCAACCGTGACTGTATTCCAATGCTTTTTGTTCATATGATATCCTGCCACAATACCCTCATATAAACTTCTCAATTCCAATGCATAGATGGGGTCGCACTTTAAATTTACACAGAGAGGACTCTCTTTGGAAGTTAAAGCAAACATCTTCTCACCAATTCGGTAAACCCGTGTTTTTTCATCAAACGGATAGTCAAATCCTGCACCCACTTTACTTAAAATATAGGTATCCATAGTTTCAAAGTTCATAACATTTCCTTTTATCATTAAAGGTCTATAGCATACTTTTTCAAAGTATCGAGATCTATAAGTTCTAACATACGTTCATGGGTCGCATGTATGAAAATATGTGGAGCCATACCATTCTGTACAGCTTCCACAAAGCGGGGTCCCGAAAGACACCAGCTTTGCCCTTCACTGACACCTGCAAAATTATAAGCAGGTATAGGTGTTGAGAGATCATTCCCTACTTTTTTAGAATACTCAAGAAACTCTTTGGTTGCGTAAATACATACGGCATGGTAACCCGGATTATCTTCACCTGAAAAACAGGTACCATCTCTGTAATATCCGGTAAGAGGCTTAAGAGAACAAGGCTCTAAAGGCTCTCCTAAAACATTTTTTGCGTTGGGATTCTGTTTATGCATTATTTCTCACTTTTATTTATATTTGGATGCTAACTTTTGAAGTAATGCTATCTTTTTACTATTCCAAAGAGCAGGCGTAAAACTATATCTATCAAGTAAATACTGTTCTTGTAATGTGCTAAGAATTTTAGGTTCTTTCACACGTCTGGCTTCATGTACAACAGCTACTACCTGCCAGCAATTTTCGTCTGCATGTTCTAAAGCAGTATGAAGGCCATGCTCTTGTTGCAGTGCATGTTTTAAAGTTATGATCAAAGCTTGCATGATGAACTATCCTATTTTTTAATAAGTGTACACTGACAATGCTTGAAAAGCATCATAAGTTGATAAAAATCAATAGCTATGCTCATTATTACAGATATACTCACACAAAAACAGGACAAATATTATGAAGACAGCATCATTTTTTACAGACTTGAGATTTTCAGACGAGAGTGTCGTTATTACCCCTATGTTGGAGAGTGACTTTGGGAAAGAGATCCGTATTGCCTTTAAAAAAGGTCAGATCATGAAAGAACATAAAACCAAATTTCCCATTGCCGTTATGACGTTAAAAGGCTCTATTGAATTTGGTGTAGGGGAAGAGATGTTTGTACTCCATGCTGGAGATGTCATTACACTTGAGGGCAATGTCATGCATGAACTAAAAGCTACAGAAGAGTCTGTAGTGCGTCTCAGCCTACATAAGGGAGATACCGTAGCAAGAGTAAAAGGTGTTCTAAAACTTTAAAACAAACGTTGCTTTATTTTAGACCTCCTCGAAAAACAAATACTGTTTTTCTTCCAAACAGGATAATTTCCGTTTGCTATACACTCCAATACAATTGAAAAGGATATAATAGCAAAAAAAGGAAATAGATGACAAAAGTGCGCGAAGGCGAGTTTTTAATGTTGGGACTCGCTCTGATCGAATCATGGTTTCCTATACTCTCTATCGTCTCTATGGCTTACATAGGGGCCTTGCATACATACACTTACTCTTTACTCATAGCTTTAGTATTTTTTATTACTATTATGGCTAAAAGAGACCGCTTTAAAGAGTTGAAAAACAGAGCCGCCTATAAAGACCTATTACTGACAAGTTTTTGGATCACATCACTCTTTACATTGGTATTCATAGGGATGCAGTATACTACGGCAGGAAATATGGCAGTCATCATCTTTTTACAACTACTCTTCTCTTACCTGTACTTTAATGTATTAGGGGAAGAGAAGATAGACAGACTTCATCTTATCGGTGCAGTAGTTATGGGCGTGGGTGCCTTAATTATTCTGATACCTGATAATCTTACTTTTAATAAAGGTGACCTTCTCATACTTATCGCAGCTGCTATTGCACCTTTTGCAAACCTCTACCAAAAAAGAGCACGTAACTACTGTTCTTCTGAGACGATACTAGGCTTTAGAACTGTTGTTGGTCTACCTTTCATTATACTATTGGCATGGTATTTTGAACCTACGGTCTCTTATGAGAATTTTCTTTTGGCTCTTCCTTCCCTACTCTTCATCGGTATATTTATCTACGTGATCTCAAAGATCATGTGGATAGAAGCTCTGCATCGTATCTCTATTACCAAAGTCTCTGCGATGATGGGGTTGGTACCTATGATGACACTACTGTTTGCTTACTTCTACCTAGATGAAATACCACAAGTAAGACAGATAATGGGAATCATCCCCGTACTGATAGGTGGCTACTTGTTAACAAAACCCATCTCAAAATAAAAGCATGATACAATATGCACTTTTATTACACATGTTTACAGTACTCTCTTAAAATAAGCTACCAAATATAAAGGACTATCATGAGACAGACATTTCAAGTTGAAAATGTGAAATGCAACGGATGCGCGACTACACTTAAAAATAAACTATTGTCAGAGTTTGGAAATATTGAAGTCAATCTTGAAGTAGAACCCAGAGAGATCACATTGGAAATGCAAGAAGATAAGCTGGAGGATCTTCAAACAGCACTTCGTAATCTTGGCTATCCACTCAGTACAGATGAGCTGGGTATGGTAGATAACACTACCGCAAAATTCAAAAGTTTTGTCTCCTGTGCAGTAGGGAAGATAGACAATAATTCTCTACTTCAAAAATAAATACAAGCGGTTGACAAAAAGAAACAATTACAATACTATTCTCCCTATAGACATCAGGATACAGATATGAGCGAAGAACATAACAATAACCCTTTACACGGAAAAACCCTAAAGATCATTATGAACGAACTAGTTGCGTATTATGGTTGGGAGAAGCTGGCAAGTTTTATAAAAATAAACTGTCTTCATTTTGATCCATCTATTAACTCATGTCTAAAATTTTTAAGAAAAACTCCTTGGGCAAGGGAGAAGATAGAAAGAGTATATCTTTCTATGTTGGAAGAAAAAGAGAGTTAATCCTCTTCTGCTGCAAGCTCTGCAGCTTGAGCATGTTCACCACTATCCATAGCCTGAATAGCTGTCAGTTTACTGTCTTTGTCAAATAAAGTTAAAAGATCTTTTAGTGTCTGATGCATATCACCACGATCTACGATCATATCGATAAGCCCATGAGAAAGAAGGAATTCTGAACGCTGAAAACCTTCAGGAAGATCCACACCAACAGTCTGCTTGATGACCCTCTGTCCTGCAAAACCTATGAGTGCATCCGGCTCTGCCATGATAATATCACCCAGCATTGCAAAGGAGGCAGAAACACCACCCATCGTAGGGTCAGTCAAAATAGAGATAAACGGCAACCCTTTATGGTGCAGTCTATTTAAGGCAGCCGAGGTTTTAGACATTTGAAGCAGTGCATAGGTACTCTCTTGCATTCTTGCCCCACCTGAAGCAGATACAATGATCACACCGGAATTATTTTTAATAGCTCTATCCACGGCACGAACAATTTTTTCACCCTCGACAGAACCTAAAGAACCACCCATAAAAGAGAAATCAAAGACAACCAACTCAACAGGATTACCACCGATGGTACATGAACCACTCATTACCGAAGAGGTTTTTCCTGTTTTTGCTTTAGCTTCTTCTAAACGTTTTTTATATGATTTTTTATCGGAAAACTTTAAAGGATCTACAGGTGCCAATGTCGTATCAAACTCTACAAATGAACCACTGTCTGCAATAGACGCGATACGTTTCTCTGCAGAGATACGAAAATGATGGTTACATTTTGGACAGACATTCTGTTTTGCCTCTACCTCTTTGTAGAACATCAATGATGTACATTTAGGACATTTTATCCATTGATTTGGTTTCTCTTCTTTTGTCTCTTTTTTAATGTTGTTAAACAGGGTACCAAACATATCTGCTCCTATAAAGTATGAATTATTTTTTCTATCTGTGCGGCAACGGCCTTATCTTTCGATACTATAACATAATCCGCCTCAACAATCACTTCAAGTCCTTCACAAAGTGCCAAACCTGCAGCAAAGTCGTAGATTCGAAACGCCCCTACAAAAAGTACATAATTGACAGTTCGGGCATAAGCCAAAGAGAGGGCAATAGCACCTGGGGATCTAAATTTAAGATTGGCTTTGTCCAAAGAATCCACCAAAACTGGATTTGCATAGGCTTTTTCAAAAAGTCCTATCTCCGGGTTGGGTGCTGAATGTGGGGTATGATAAGTAGAAGAGAAGAGTTTTCCTTGCTGTACTTCACTCTGTGCAGATTTAAGAAAAACATCATTATTGGCAAGATTACACACCACAGCTGCATCTAAAATACCTTCTGCATTCACTTTGGCAACAGAAGTGCCATAAAAAGGAAAGAGGGAGAGTGCATTGGCAGAACCATCTATAGGATCAATAATGATCTGGCTTTTTCCTTCTCCTATAAACCCTGACTCTTCAGACTGGATCTGTCCAAAAACAGAAAGGTGTTTTACAAAAACAGCCTCTGCGAAAAGGTCTAACTTGGTAGAGATATCACCACCTGCACCTACTTCTGTTTTTTCAAACCAAGAAGCATCAAAACCGGACTGAAGTGCCGTGGCTATCTCTTCATTGGCATGGATACAGGCTTGAAGAAAATCATTCATAGATTCTCTTATTCGCCTTTTTTATTGGCAACAATCGTTGGCTTAATACCACGTGGTGCTACCATCCAGAACTTTCTAATCTCTGTTCTGAAGTGCTCTAAAATATAAGATGCTCTCTTTGAACCTGTTTTAGATACATAGTCTTTTAACAAAGCTTTAAGTTCAAACATTTCACTGTCCCACTCATCAGTGTCGATACGAAGTGGTTCAACCAACTCCGGGTTCACTTTTTCGTAGAAGTTTCTTTCAGTGTCATACACAAATGCTTTACCACCTGTCATACCTGCACCAAAATTCACACCTGTCTTACCAAGAATGACCGCAACACCGCCTGTCATATATTCACAAGGGTGGTCTCCTGTACCTTCAACCACTGTTGTTGCACCTGAGTTACGTACACCAAAACGCTCACCTACTTGACCATGTACATACAATGTACCGCCTGTAGCACCGTAAAGACACGTATTTCCACCAAGGGCAAAGTTTGCACCGGCTTTATCTGAAGTAATGACAATTTGACCACCATTCATCCCTTTACCGATGTAGTCGTTTCCTGCACCTTCAATGTTAATGTTGATCCCCTTGGACATAAAGGCACCCAGAGACTGACCGGCTGTTCCTTTCATGTTCAACGTGATCGTACCATCAGGTAGACCTTTATTACCATGGATCGCTGCAATCTCTCCAGAAATACGTGTTGCAAAAGATCTGTTCAGATTTGAGATCTCTTTATTTAGAACAATCGGTTTTGATGGATCTTTAATCGTTGGCATCAACTCTTTAATAATCTCCTGCTCATACTCATTCTGATCGTATGGTTCGTTGAATGCTACCTGACATGTATTTACACCATCAAGTTTATAGAGTAACTCTTCAAGATTGAATTTCTTGGCAAACTCATCGTTTATTACTTCCAGAAGATCATTTTTTCCTACGATCTCTTCTAATGATTTATATCCAAGTGCTGCAAGAATTTCTCTTACCTCTTGGGCCATCAATGTAAAGTAGTTGATCACTTTTTGAACATTTCCTGTAAAACGTTTACGGAGATGCTCATCCTGTGTTGCCACACCCACACCACAAGTATTCAAGTGACATACTCTTAACATGATACATCCAACAAGAACCAAAGCACCTGTACCAAATGCAAACTCTTCTGCACCCAGAATAGCTGCCTTGACCACATCAAGACCCGTCTTGAGCCCACCATCTGTCTCAAGTGTTACATTGCCTCTAAGATTGTTTGCTTTAAGTGCATTGTGTGCTTCAATAAGTCCAAGTTCCCAAGGGTTACCTGCAAAACGGATAGACCCTATAGGTGCTGCACCCGTACCACCATCTCCACCTGAGATAATGATCTTGTCTGCATAGGCTTTTGCCACACCCGCTGCAATCGTTCCAACACCCGCTGTCGATACCAGTTTAACAGCAACTCTTGCATTTGGATTGATCTGCTTCATATCAAAGATCAACTGTGCCAAATCTTCAATAGAGTAGATATCGTGATGTGGTGGTGGAGAAATCAGGGTTACACCCGGTTTGGTAAATCTAAGCTCTGCAATGAGTGGGCTTACCTTAGAACCTGGAAGCTGTCCACCCTCACCTGGTTTAGCACCCTGTGCTACTTTGATCTGTATCTCTGTTGCCGAACGCAAATACTCCGGTGTCACACCAAAACGACCTGAAGCCACCTGTTTGATGGACGAATTCTTCTCAGTTCCATAACGTGCAGGATCTTCGCCACCCTCTCCTGAATTTGACTTAGCCCCGATGGTATTCATCGCCACTGCCAACGTTTCATGTGCCTCTTGAGAAATAGACCCCATAGACATAGCCGCTGTTGAGAAACGTTTAAAAATCTCAGAAAGTGGTTCTACTTCATCAATACTAATAGGTGCTCTGTCACTTTTAAGCTCGTAGAAGTCACGAATGAACTTTTTATCTCTTTCATTAACCAGTCTTTTAACTTCTGCGTAATCTTCCTGACTTCCGCTCTCTGCACATTTTTGAATCGCTGAAATAGTTGGACGGGAGAAATCATGGAACTCTTCCCCTCTTTTATACTTATAGAATCCACCTTTATAGAGTGAGTTCTTTTTCCCCTCAAAATCATCAGTATAGGCACGCTGATGGTTTGCATTTAAACGCGCATCTATATCTTCATAACCAAGACCAGGAAGTAGCCCTACAGTACCAGAGAAACACTCTTCTACCATTTCAGAGCTCAGTCCTATCACATCAAAAAGACGTGAGTTACGGTATGATGAAAGTGTTGCAATACCCATTTTAGACATGATCTTCAAGAGACCAGCACCCATGGCACGTCTGAAACGCTTCAGGATAGCCTTCATCTCAGGATTGCCCTCTTCAAGTTGTTCTACTGTGTAGTACAGCAAATAAGGGTAGATAGCTGCAGCACCATAACCAAGCATCGTTGCTGCCGAGTGAGGGTCAAAGACTTCTCCTGTCACTGCCAAAATACTTGTAAGATGTCGTAGTTGTTGATCAAGTAACACTGTACTCAAACGTCCGATGACCATAAGCATAGGAATCACTTTATTGTTCGCATTTAACGCTCTGTCATCTAAAATGATCGTTCTTACACCATTGTCTCTTACATCAATTACTATGGTTTCAATAAGACTTTCAAGACTTGCTTTTAAATCATTGGTATAGGTTGTATCGTACTGTCCCGCTTTGTATGCCGGGTCGTATTTCTCATCCTTTTCATTACCAAACTCCTGGACTAAAGTGAACTTCTCTGCTGACATCACAGGTAAAACTGTCTTCAATCTTTTTGCATGTTCTGGTCCATCAGAAAGAATGTTATGTACCTCTCCAAACCCAGTATTGAGAGACATGACTGTCTTTTCACGAATCGGGTCAATTGGTGGATTTGTTACCTGTGCAAACTTTTGCTTGAAGAAGTCTGTAAAGTTTCTCTGTTCTGTTGAGAATGCAGCAATTGGTGTATCATCACCCATAGCGCCTGTTGTCTCTTTACCCTCAGCAATCATCGGTCTAATGACCTCTCTCATCACTTCTAGTGTAAAGTTGAAGTAACGCTGTTTGGCTTCCATCTCGTTACTGTCTTGTACACACTCTGCAGCAAGAGTATTTGGTACATTCTCTTGTAAATAAGACATATTTTGACCTAACCATTTATCGTAAGGGTTACTTACTTTGAGGTAATCATCAATATCTGTAGTCTTAAGTACTTTACCATACTTGAGGTCTATTCCCATCATCTCACCAGACTGAAGTCTTCCACGCTCAACAATCTCATCATCTGGTATTTGAAGTACACCATACTCAGAAGAGATAAGCAGTCTGTTATCTGTTGTAATGATATATTTAGAAGGTCTAAGTCCATTTCTGTCAAGTACACAACCGATGTAACGACCATCTGTCATACTTACTGCTGCTGGTCCATCCCATGGCTCAAAACAGGTAGAAGCATACTCATAGAAAGCTCTCAGATCAGAATCCATATGTGGAGCATTGTGCCATGGTGCAGGTACAAGTGAACGTGCTGCTTTAAAGAAATCAACACCATTAATACGCAAGAACTCCATGAAGTTATCTAAAGATGCTGAATCAGACATACCCTTTTGAATAACATTTTTTAATCTCTCCATCTCATCATCGGTAAAGACATCTGATTTGGCTGCGGACATTTTTGCTGCCACATTAAAACGGTTTGCCGTGACCGAGTTTATCTCTCCATTGTGTGCGATCATTCTAAATGGCTGTGCAAGTTTCCACTGAGGCAACGTGTTTGTTGAAAAACGCTGGTGGAAAAGACAAAATGAGATTTTAAAATCAGGATTTGCAAGGTCTTTGTAGAACGCTTTAATGTGCGTAGGCATTACAAGCCCTTTATACGACACTACCGAAGTTGAAAATGATGGAATATAGAAAGTTTCATCATCCATCAATTCTGCTTCGATCTCTTTACGTGAAAGATACACCAAAGCATCCAGTCTGTTTACAGCAACTGCTGAACTTGGTGCAACAAAAACTTGCTTCATGGTTGGAAGTGATGCAAGTGCCTGCTCTCCTAGTGCATTGGTATCAACGGGTACAGTACGCGTATAGATAACTTTTAAGTCGTTATTGTTACAGACTCTTGTTATGACTTCAAAGTCACTCTCATTGTTTGAAAACACCATAGCTACTGCGTAAGTTTCAGGAAGAAAAACCTCTTCATTTGCTGCTTCTTTTTCAAAAAATGACTTAGGCATAGAGAGGAGTAAACCTGATCCGTCACCAGTTTTACCATCTGCTGCAATAGCACCTCTATGCATCATACGTGACAGTGCAGTCACTGCATCTTCTAGGTTTTTATGGGTAGGTGTATTGTCAATGGAAGCTAAAAGTCCAAATCCACAATTATCCTTAAATGAGGTAAATAAATCTTGCATGTTCCAACCTTAAAAAAATATCGATGACCCGTCATATAACGTGTCCAAATGGAGAGGATTATATCTAAGAATATGTTAAGAATGGTTTAAGGCCCGCTCAACTGCGCGTGGACGGTGGCTAAATCTTTAATGCGCTTTTGACTATAATGCATAAAAAATAAAGGAGTTTGCATCAAAGGGTTTATATTATCTATTAGAAAAGCCAAAAATGAAGACTCCATTGCACTTATTTTATCTGAAAATGAAGTACGTACTTACTACCGTTTTTTTGGTGCAAGACACTCCATTTTACAGCTGGGTAACCTTGTGGATTTTGAAGTAGAAGGAGAAGGTTCGAGCTTCTTACCAAGACTGCGTTCCCTCTCCCATTTAGGTTTTCCATGGCTCTTTGACAAAAACAAATTACTACTCTGGCATAACTTTATTAAGCGTTTTGAACCCCATCTTAAAGATACAGAAGAGGTAGACTCTTTTTACTTCAATCTCCTACTCAGGGCTGCCAAAAAGTGGGACAGACAAAACCCCAAACGTGTAGCAGTAGAGTCTTACATTGAGTTGCTGGACTTCGAGGGCAGACTCTATCCCGAAGAGAACTGCTATATATGTGAACAACGTATAGAAGAAGAGATCTCCCTCATGCAATCCTTCAAACCTGCACACCCCTCCTGTATCTATAGTGCTGCACTGCCTACTAAGAAAATACTGGATTTCTTTGCTAGTAAGAAAACCGTCTTTTTAGAAGATCATGAAGTGGAGTATCTCTTTGAGATTGTAATGAAAGGGCTATAACAGAGATATCTGTTTATTCTATGTTATACTGATCTAAAGGATATCCATGTATAAATTATTTACTGTTATTTTATTGATATGTACACTGAATGCAGGAGAAAGTATGAAACATTTATATGATTTTAGTGCTAAAACTATTGAGGGGGAAACACTCTCCATGTCTGCCTACAAGAACAAAGTGATACTTGTGGTCAATGTAGCCAGCAAGTGTGGCTACACACCCCAATACGAAGGTTTGGAAAAACTCTATAAAACCTACAAACACAAAGGTTTTGAGATATTAGGTTTCCCCTGCAACCAATTTAAAAACCAGGAACCAGGTACAGCAAAAGAGATA
Source organism: Sulfurovum sp. (assembly GCA_027081115.1). Lineage (GTDB taxonomy): Bacteria > Campylobacterota > Campylobacteria > Campylobacterales > Sulfurovaceae > Sulfurovum. Next base: position 183,848 of record JALWLD010000057.1, on the reverse strand, counting down.
CGAAATTTTTGTTCAATAAACTATGGTGTAACTTTCCCACTTTTTACAAAAATAGATGTAAACGGAGAGCAGGCTCATCCTCTCTATGTCTTTCTTAAAAAAGAAAAACCAGGTTTTCTTGGGACAGAATCCATAAAATGGAACTTTACAAAGTTTCTTATAGACAGGCAGGGAAATGTCATCAAACGTTATGGTTCCACTACAAAGCCTGCTGAGATTGCAGGAGATATTGAAAAGTTATTGCAATGATACGTTAAATATTACTTTCTTGCTGCTTTTATCATCTCATATGCTTGGTTCAACTCTTGTGTTTTTGCAGTGGATTCTTCCATATATGCTTCACTTTTACCTTGTGAGGCAATAATATCAGGGTGGTATTGTCTTACCAGTTTTCTATAGACATTTTTAATCTTATTCATCTCATCACTTGCACTTACACCCAAAAGTGCATAAGCATCATCAAGACTTGACTTGGGCTGCACATTGTGCATCATATTTTCAAATCTATCAAATATCTCATGGTAGACTTTAGGGTCAAACTCTAATGCTTCAGCGATAGTTTTTAAAATCTTCTCTTCACTAGGAGAAACTTCCCCATCTACAAATGCAAGCTGGATCAAAAAGCCCATAAATTGTATCTGCTGTGCTTTTTTTCTTCTTAGTGATTGGGCAAAAGCAAGTGCAATCTGTTCTGTATTGTCATTTCGTAGTTTTTCTTCATTGAAAATGTCTTTTAAAATCTGCCTTGTTTTTGACGGCTCAGGAAATACTTTGGAGATATCATCAAACATCATACTCACAAGTTCAGCTTCCAATGCATCAACTCGTCCATCTGCTTTAGCAACTTTTGCAACCAGTGCAACAAAAAGTCCCAAATCACTCTTTGCAATTGCCTCATATGAGACAGCAAAGTTCTTGAACGCTTCAGAGGAGTATATTTTGTAACTTACATAATTTTTAAATACTCGGTAAAAAATATACGCCAAAATGGAAAAGAGAATAAGATTAAACATAAGACATTACCCATCATAAAAAAAGCTTATGCCTTCTTTACAAACTCCTGCTTGAGTTTAATTGCACCTACACCGGGTACTTTACAGTCAATATTGTGACCATCATTACCTTCAACAAGTCGAATTCCTTTGATTTTGGTACCGACTTTAATCCCATCACTGCTACCTTTGACCTTAAGGTCTTTAATGACAGTAACCGTATCACCCTCTTCAAGGATATTACCATTGGCATCTTTTACAACCAGTACTGCTTCCGCTTCTTCAGCCGCTGCCTCTTCTTTACTCCACTCGTGCGCACACTCGGGACAAATGTAAAGACTGCCGTCCTCATAAGTATATTCACTGCCGCACTTTGGACAATTAGGGATGTTTTCCATGGTTTTTCCTTTGTATAATTGAAACTTGGTGTGTATTTTACTCTTATTTTATTAAAGGCTAAATGGTCCATCGATCCTTAAGGAGTGCAGTCACATACCACTTCCCCTGATACTTCTGCAAGATCACTACCAACCCTTTCCAGGAGAGATCCTCCTCTCTGGGTTTGTCATACCACAACACTTCGTAGCCCTGACATTCGGCATTTTTAGCACAGTGAAAGCCCTTGAGTGCCTTGAGAGGCTTGATCTCGCGAATATGCTCAGTCTCATGTGGCAGAAAGCTGAGAAAGTCATAGAGCGTCATATAGACCGCATCCCCTTTGCCGTCGGTATATCCCCAAAACTGTTTATCTTCGCTCAGTACATTAATCTTTCTGATCTGTTCAGCTGTAAAATGTTTGTCACCCCTGCCAAAAGCTGTGTAGTAACTCAATGTGAGTCCGGCTGTCGGGTGGACAAATGCTGCGATCGTCTGTGGTTCAAGGTGAGAAAATGTTTTCATAAATGTCAATAGTACCCGATATGCTTCATTCTGCGTTTGATCGGCGAATACTTTCAAACGTCTGTTTTCCAGATAATCGTCAATATACATGGCAGCATTGCAGATATCACCCTCCGGGTTGATCTTCGGATCGGAAGAGGAGGCACCAAAACGGCTCTCTCCCCGCAGCCTTTTTCTCTCTATCCACTCCGTTTTAAGGCGCTTTATCTCGTTGGCATCATCTGTTTCATAGTCACGTACCCACTCACACTTGTCCGCTTTGCACTGTATGACATAGTCACAGTTCGCTTTACCGTCCACCAGTACATAGCCTCTATCTGAAAACGAGAGATACTTTGCATTCACCCAGCCAGCATCAGTTTCTTCTGCAAAATGTTCATAGTGCTGAATAACCAAAGGGTAGACACGACACCAGGTTGAAGATTTGACTGCTTCACACCTCTCTACCCCCACATAGGCTCCAGGTGGCAACTCTGAAACTTTTTTTGACCTGTAGTCTGCTTTCTGTCTGACATTGAGTCTATCATTACTTTTGACATTTACGACACTCGCAAAAAGTGCATTGTGCCAATTGGCACTGGCCTCCAGAAAAACAAAACTCAAACATAACATGAAAACTGTTTTACCTAAATTCATTTAAATCCTTTCAAGGTCATACAGGCCAGTTGATACCCATAGTCACAAGCCCTCTTATAGAAAGCGTATGCTTTCTGTCTGTCTTTTTTGACACCCCTGCCCTTTTCATACAAAACAGCAAGGTTGTTACACCCTTTTGGCATACCATATTGACCTGTTTTATCACAAGCCTGTTTGTAATGCTTCAGCGCTTTTGTATGACTCTGTTTTACCCCTTTGCCAAAGTAGTACATATTGCCAAGTTTGTAGCACCCCTCTGCACTCTTTACAGCACATGCTTTTTGGTAATAAAAAACCGCTTTTTTAAACTCTTTTTTTACTCCAAGTTCTGCCTTTTCATATATGCTGCCAAGCGTCGCGCAGGCGTATTTGGATAGCTTGCAATTTTTTTCAGCATACTTCAGGGCAAGTTGTTCACTCTTTTTTACACCCTTTCCGTACCGATACGCCATCTTCATTTGAAAACATCCATTGGCACTTCCATATTCACATGCCAGGGCATAGTAGTATAGTTTATTGTGAGTTTTTTTCATTTGGGCAATGTGGTAATACCCCTCACCGTCACCAAGTTCGGCACCCTTTTCATAATAGGCCTTTGCCTTTTTCAGCTCTTTTTCGACACCCAGTGCGCGTTCATACATGTCACCCAAACGCACACAGCTTTTTGCAAATCCCTCATTACAGCTCTTTTCAAAATAACGCTTTGCTTCTGCATGGTCCAGCCGTACTTGCTCCCCTCTGAGAAACATATCTCCCAGCGCATAACACTTTGCACTATTACCATTTATGCAAGCTTTTTGGTAACTTAAAAAAGAGGATGCGCCCAATGGTGCCAGGCAGAACAGCAACACAATCATCAAAATTCTCATGGAAACCTGCCTTCTATATCATGATTTCAGAACACTCTTTGATGTGTTTCTGATTGATCTTTTTATTTTTTACCACATCACCATTTTTGTTGTAATAACACAGCAGTTCATAGGTATCGCAGCTCTGCTTAAAGAGGAACCTGACACGATAAAGCTTTCCCTCTTTTTTGTAACTATAGGGTGCAGGGTACCACTTCTCACTTGCGGTGATCCACAAAAGCAGTTTAGCCTCTGTGTCAATGCTTCCAAGCATCTCCTTGACCTCCTGCAGAGTTTCAATCGCTTTAAAACGGGGGTCCCCCTTCTCTATAAAACGCAAGCTGTAAAAAACGTAGTCGGCAAAAAGCGGTATCTCTCTTTTCCAAAAATATGATTTTTTAAGAATAGCCTTGGAGAGCCATACAAGTTCCGCTTTTCGGGTCTTGTTCATCTGCACCGGACCTGCTCTGAACAGCGTCCTGAATACCCCTTCTTTTTTAGGTTTAAGCTCTTTTGTCACATCATATTCCACAACATCAAAATGGACAATAGGCCAAGAGAGATGATACGCTTTCATCGTGCTGTAGTGAGAAAAAGGTTTAAACTTTTTCTCACCCCGCTCCAACTTTACACTGTTTGGCTGTGCCATGGCACTCAAACTGCCAAGCAACATGACTACCACTATCGTTTTTATCATCTTTTTTATCCCTCTTTCCCTTTTAAAAAAGTCTCCACTCCACACGAAGAGCATAGCGCTTGACATCACCCTTACGTTTGAATCCGACTATTTTCATTTTCCCGTAATGCCCCTCTTGCGTTTTGAAGACCAGTACCGTTCCTTTTCTAAACTCCCGACTATGGTCAGGCACCGTTACAGGGGCTCCTGAAAGTTTTTTTCTTTTCACATAAGATTTGTCAATACTGCTGTAAGATTTCCCTTTCACCACAGTAAAACGCGCACGCCCTTGCGGCCTGAAGAAATGCATATCTGTTTTACCATACATCGCCTCCCATTTCAGGTCTCCCCAGCTATTTTTCTTAGCTGTTTTTTCACTCTCAAAGTCAAGGCTGCCCCCTGATGAGAGCGTAGCAGAACCGGAACGTTTATGTGCATTCTTTCTCTTCTTTGGCTGAGGAGAGCCATATTGACCATCCATCTGATCTTCAAAATCTACCATGAAATGAAAACGCTCATTGATGCGCTCTCCCACACGCTCACCCAAGCCCTCAAGCATACGCTCACGGGCCTTCATCATGGCATCCTGGTATGAGAGGGATAAACCGGTATCCATACGAACATTGTACGGCAGTGTCCCGTGGTAAAGTTCTCGTCCCCTACGCTCAAAGACTTCATAACGTGCCTTTAGTCGTACACTTTGTTTGAAGCGGTACTGTCTGCTGCCCATAAATTTACCCGTGGCTTTTCCAAAGTTTTTGGAGTAACCAGAGATGCTGACGGCCAGCAAAAAAGGAGCACCTCTTTCCAATTGTATGTGGCCTCTTCTTGAAAGTTCTTTTTCCAGACCATCTAAAAACTTGTCTCTCTCCCATCTGCCGATATAGGAACCTGAAACACGTTCTACTCCCATAGTAAGCGTGGGGTACTCTTTTGCCTGAAGTGTATTTGCCAACATCAGCCATAATGTTATGAATAATACTTTGATGAACATTCTTTCCTTTACCCCTCTCTTGTCAGACAGATAATAGTTTTTTCATTTTCTTATTGATATATTCAATAGCACCACAGCTGTCTTGGTCACCTTTTTTACAGTTTTTATTTAAAATTTTTAGTGTTTTCTCGTATGCTTTTTTTGCTTCTGCTTTACTCTTCTTCACCACTAACCCTTTCGTATAAAAAGTGCCCATATTGTCACAGGCACTCCAGTCACCACCATCACATGCTTTACGCGTAAGTTTTACTACTTTTTTGTAATATCTGTTTGCTTCTGCCGTTTTATGCTCAGAGGCAAGAAACTGTGCCGCCATTTGACACATCTCAGCTTCTCCGTTGTTACACTCTTCCATATACATATCTGCTCTTCCGGCAAACAGACTTACACTTAAACCTACAATCAACCCTACCGTTTTTACTTTCTTCATTTTTCTCTCCTCCTGTTTTAATTGACAGTTGACTTTTCAATCAACGCATGGCAATATCTTCGCTTCATTTCTGCCTCTTTTACTATCTGATCTCACTGTGTTTACATTCGACTTTATTTGAACAGGATTGCAATACTATGCTTGCCGTACCTGTCAGGATCATACGCTTTGGTATAGCTCTTTTCTCTGCACTCTTTTCCGTTTTTTGCATAGCGTGCATAGCTATACGCCTTAAAATCACCCGTACCGCTAATGTTGATGCCACCATCTTTTCTATTCGTACCGTACATCGTGCCGGAAGCAACTACATCTTTACTGCTGTAGCCAATGCTTTTACAGTCAAACTTCGGATCCACAACTGCTTTAAGCCCATTTGCCTTTATCTTTTGCATACTCTTTTTAATGATCGCTTTAGAGAGATTGCTTTGTATTCTTACTTCTTTGTAATCCTTTGGATTCACATCTGCCGCAAGCACCATTGATGTACTCAATATCACAATTGCCACTGCCGCTGTTACTCTTTTTTTCTCAAACATTTTTTCTCCTTTTGCTTTGATGGATATCGATAGAAAGCCCATAGTTTAGAATTTTCCTTTCAAATAGGCTTTCATCACCTCTTTCTCCTCTTCAGTAGATTGCCTAATATAGATCTTAAATTCAATCTCTGGATCTTGCATACCATCTACAGGTGGAATAAGCGCACTTTCCAATGCCACCTTTCCACCACATCGATTCTCTGGTGAAGGCTCAAAAGCATCAATCTGTGCTTTCCAAATTGCTATCAACTTGGAATTTTTTGCCTCATTTCGATACTCTGTTGCCAAATCGTTAGCTTTCCCCAATATCGTTTTTGCAAGTTGGGGTATCTTTTCTTTGTATGAAATATGATTACTGTAATAGCCGTCTTCTTTCAATCTACCCCAAGTAAAACTTAGTTCTTTTTGCGTTGACGGCAAATCTACATAAAACTTCGTATCATCCTCAAAGCCCCAGCCTGCATCTTCCGACTTCAACACAGGGGAGCCTCCCAGGTTTTTCACTACCTTATCTTTACTCTGTACCTCGTATTTACAACTCTTCATATTGAGTTCATAACGCTCTTTATGTATCGTACGTGTCGATTTAGAATCCATATGCAACTGTTCTATTTTTGCTTTATCTACATCGACATAGATATAGTAGATATGCTTGTCCTCTTCATAACTTTTAAGAGAACTACCAATACCTCTATAGCTTTCAATTGCTTCCAGAGTAGTAGTTACTCTTTTAATTGTTGTCACAGTATAATATGGCGTTCGACAGACAAAAGGAACTTGTATTTTTTTCAATACTTTTCTCTTTGCAATACCATGATCACCAACTGAACTCACTTCAGACAATGTAAATGTGTCATATTCTTTATCTGTTATGGTGTCATCTGTACAATCATATGTTTTATATCGGAAACTAATCTGTTTTCCCAGAGAGTCATCCATGGTAAATGTTATTGCCTTTAAACTACTGCCAACAAACAACCCCTGCTTTATTTCCACCTCATATATTTTTATAGGCTCATCTTTTTCTCCTGAAGTTGATTCCGAATGTTTTTCGACAAGGATATTACCTTTTTCTCCACCATCTGCTTCTTCCTCATTACTACTTTTTTTATATGCAAGACTTGCCAATCCATATTCTTTCTCACACGTATTTAAAGCTGCCACAGTGGGAGCACATTCCGGAGGAAAAACCGTACTGGAAATGGTATTTGTCTTTAAACAATATCGATGGCGACACTCCGCTGTACAACAAGGATTATCACTTTTTGAACATTGACACTGCCTGAGAGCCCAACCCCAACCGTGATCTGCTGGGTTATAATAAGGGCTTTTCATTTTTTGTCTATTACTCGTTCCCATATCTTTACCGTAGTTTTTAGGCACTTTACCCCCTGGACTATCTCCTTTGAGGCCAAATGCATATGAACTCAATAGAATAATGATAAGAATACTATATGTTACTTTCATTTTAAATTTTTCTCCTTTTTAAGAAGCAAAGCTCCTTAAGTTTTACTTCCCAAAGAGATTCTTCATCATCTCTGCTGCCTTTTGCATATCTACCTGACTTGGTTGTTTTCCTGATGGATGCTGGCTCCCTCCCTGTCCGCCGAACATTGCTCCAAGTGACTTCAGTGTATCGTCTGCACTGGGTTTTGACTTTTTTACAGGCACGAATTTTTTCAGATCCAATGCTGCTTTGGCAAAGTCAGGTAATGCCCCTTTGACATTTTTAGTCGCTGTCAAAGTAAGCATGGCATTTGGAAGCTTTATATCCATAGCAGACTGACCTACCCTTTCAAGAAAGGCAGCCTGATAGCGCATACCCTCTATTTTCCCTCTCTTAAGCTCTGAAATTTTCATGTTATTGGTTCTATATTTTGCAATGATCCCATTCTCTCCATGCACATTGACCGAGAGGCTTAAATGTATGTAGGCATCTCCTTTCTGGTAAATCACATTCTCCATATCCATGTTCATCATACTGCCACAGCTGGCACTCTCAATACGCTTCCATCCCTGCACACGCTCTTTTGTCATGGCATCGAGCTGTTTTGCTTTACCGTGAGCACCCACTAAAGGACAAAATGGCGGCTTTTGGACAGTACTATTCTGTTTGCCTGTTTGCAATTTATCACCCATGTTCATACCCGCCGGCAAGGCAAAGAGTGTGTCAGGAATATCGGATGTATCATACTTGACCAGTTTCATACCGTCAAATGCTATGGCTACATACCCTTCGGAGATATTCATAAGCTTCGCAAGGCTCTCCTGACCTCCCCCGTCCATTCCACTCAAAGATTTCATCACTTCGGTATATTTGTGTACGGCATCCACTATATTTTTATCTTTGGTCACAGAGACATTCATACGCTCTTTCTGCCCATCATACGTAACCTCTATGGTCCACACTTCAGCATCTATACCTGCTACTTTTTTCTTGGTACCTTTTTTGACAATTTTAAACTCAGGTTCGTACTCAGCTATATCAGCTTGCACTGCACCTCCCATCATGCTTTGCATCTGTTTCATCTGCTGCATCATCATATCCATATCCATATAACGCTTCTTGCCGTGATCTTTCACCACCAAATACTTTTTGTCACCGACAATCAGCTGAGTACCGGACTCCCCGCCTTGTGGTACCTTGGTTGTGATCCTGATATGCTGTGCATCTTTATACTGAACGATCTGCTTTGCATTGCCATCTATTTGATACTCCAGTGTAAAGTCTGCAAAGAGTGCAGAACAGAGTAACCCCGATAGTAGTATCTTTATCATTTTTTTCTCCTCTATTTACTGTTTCCAAACATTTGAAGCATTTTTTGCATCTCTTTTAGCTTCTTGATCTCGTCATCACTCAATCCATCTATATTGATCACTTTATCTCCGATGGTTATTGTTTGTGTGCCGCTTTTACTTGTCTCTTCGCTACTCGGTTGTGCCGGTGTGTCAGCCTGTATCTCCTCTTCGTGATTTTGCGTTGTAAAGTCCAGAACCACACTCTGATTCTCTTTGGAACCAATATCTATTTTAGTCGTAGCCTTTGCATCTTTTACTTTACCTTCAATGCTGTATGCTCCCTCGCCTAGTGTTACTTTTATCTTTTTCGTGCAAGTGGTACTTTTGTCGTAAACCAACTCCCCACTTTGTGCATAGATTTCATAACTTACCCTGTCACCAGGATTTGAACATTTCGACTCCACAAAGAAGTATGGGAACACCACATCCACATGTGCCATCTCTCCCGCTTTAACCTCTACGGGAATATCTTTTCGCTCAAATACATTGTAGGTACAGTTTGCGGTATATTTCCCAACAGGAATCTGTCTGCTATGACTCT